>NZ_JAOWFN010000011.1:0-1105511 GCF_030333595.1 Citrobacter sp. CK181
TGGTGGGTGATGACGGGATCGAACCGCCGACCCCCTCCTTGTAAGGGAGGTGCTCTCCCAGCTGAGCTAATCACCCCCGCTGTGTGGAGTCGCATTATAGGGAGAGTTGAAAATGAGTCAACGCATTTTCTAAAGAAATTGTCCGTTCGTCGTAAATTTAAACAAAACGATCGCGAATTACTCCGTTCAGCATGATTTGTATACGAAAATCGCAAAGCGTGATGTTCCAACCCGAACAACATTGAGGAATCAGACCACGGTGATAGAATACCAGCCTGATAATCTTTCCCGGATTTGCCGGTTGTCGGCATCTTTAATAAACGTAAGGCCATTTCATGAAAATCAAAACTCGCTTCGCGCCAAGCCCGACAGGCTATCTGCACGTCGGCGGCGCGCGTACTGCTCTTTACTCCTGGCTTTTTGCACGTAACCACGGCGGTGAGTTTGTGCTGCGTATTGAAGACACCGATCTCGAACGCTCCACGCCGGAAGCTATTGAAGCCATTATGGATGGTATGAACTGGCTGAGCCTGGAATGGGATGAAGGCCCGTATTTCCAGACCAAACGTTTTGATCGTTACAACGCGGTGATTGATGAGATGCTGGAAGCGGGTACGGCATATAAATGCTACTGCTCCAAAGAGCGTCTGGAAGCGCTGCGCGAAGAACAAATGGCGAAAGGCGAGAAGCCGCGTTACGACGGCCGCTGCCGTCATGGTCACGAACATCATTCTGACGATGAGCCTTGCGTTGTGCGTTTTGCCAACCCGCAGGACGGCTCCGTTATTTTTGACGACCAGATCCGTGGGCCGATCGAATTCAGCAACCAGGAGCTGGACGATCTGATCATTCGTCGTACCGACGGTTCCCCGACCTATAACTTCTGCGTGGTTGTGGATGACTGGGATATGGAAATCACCCATGTGATTCGTGGCGAAGACCATATCAACAACACGCCGCGCCAGATTAACATCCTGAAAGCGCTGAACGCGCCGGTTCCGGTGTACGCACACGTTTCCATGATCAACGGCGACGACGGAAAAAAACTGTCCAAGCGTCATGGCGCGGTCAGCGTGATGCAGTATCGTGACGACGGCTACCTGCCGGAAGCGCTGCTGAACTACCTGGTGCGTCTGGGCTGGTCCAGCGGCGATCAGGAGATCTTCACCCGTGAAGAGATGATCAAGCTGTTCTCGTTGAATGCCGTGAGCAAATCCGCCAGTGCGTTCAACACTGACAAACTGCTGTGGCTGAACCATCACTACATCAATTCTCTGGCGCCGGAATATGTGGCAACGCACCTGCAATGGCACATTGAGCAGGAGAATATCGATACCCGTAACGGCCCGCAACTGGCTGAACTGGTGAAACTGCTGGGCGAACGCTGCAAAACACTGAAAGAGATGGCGCAAAGCTGCCGCTATTTCTATGAGGACTTTGCTGAGTTCGACGCGGATGCGGCGAAAAAACACCTGCGCCCGGTCGCGCGTCAGCCGATGGAAGTGGTGCGTGATAAGCTGGCGGCCATCACAGAGTGGAGCGCAGAAAACGTACACCATGCAATTCAGGCGACAGCCGATGAGCTGGAAGTGGGGATGGGGAAAGTCGGTATGCCGCTGCGCGTTGCCGTCACTGGCGCAGGCCAGTCTCCGGCGCTGGACGTCACGGTGCATGCGATTGGTAAATCCCGCAGCATTGAGCGCATCAATAAAGCGCTGGCTTTTATCGCGGAACGTGAAAATCAGCAGTAAGGTGTATTAACCGTAGGCCGGATGGGGGTTGCGCCGCCATCCGGCCTGTTGCCCGATGGCGCTGCGCTTATTGGGTCTACGATTCATCAAGGCCCAAACGGGCGAGAAAACCGCGTATGCCTTCTCGCGACAGAAACTGCGCCAGCTTTTCCTGCTCTTTGGACGACATGTTTTCCACGGCATCAATAATCTGGCGATAGGCGTGGCTGCGCACAACGTGGCTGTATTCGGCAAGCGGCTCCTCCGCCTGATAAAACGCAGAATGGTTGCGGAAGGCAGGGATGTTAAGAATAAATTCCTGTACGCGAGCATCAATGTGAATGAGCCTTGCCCGACCGCCTTTTACGCCCGGAAACTTTTCAGTTTCCCATCCTTGTTCTCTGATCCACCGATTAACGGTTTGTCTGGCGACGCCAAGGCACTCCGCCAGCTCTTCGGTCGTCATTTTGCTGCGTAATTTTTTCATATTATTTGCTATCGCGAATCCCTAAGCGTTGTAACAAACCGGTAATCCCTTCACGCAAAAGCAAAGACGTAAAGTGTTTCTGTTCAGATGGCGTCATCTCTTTGGCCAGCGTGACCAGCAGCGATTCAAGAGAGGTATCGCTGGTTAACGAAAAGGATTCCGATGCTCCCTCCGCAGAACGCTCGGCGCTGCGGATATATTCGCGAACCTGCTCATTAACGTGTACCAGCCGGGCTTTTCCTCCCTGTACGCCTGGTTTGGGCGACGTCGTCCAGCCTTCCTTGCGTACCCATTTATTGATGGTTTGTCGGCTGTAACCGGTCAGATTAGCGAGTTCTTCTGGCGTCATCCGTTCCTTGAACATAACGATTCCCTGAATAGTCGTATGGTTAATTAGCGGTTCACTTTATAGCATCATTTTAGTTGAAACCGTGACGCGTTTAACTACTAAATGCGAGTTGTTACGCAATGTTCTTCATTTGCCTGCTTTTTCAGCGATTGAATTTGCCGGTGGCATTTTGCCGTTGACACATGCGAAGGGAATTCATATGATGCCGCCCGTCAACTCGACAAGCTTTACGTGACGGGGCTATAGCTCAGCTGGGAGAGCGCTTGCATGGCATGCAAGAGGTCAGCGGTTCGATCCCGCTTAGCTCCACCAAATTTGAATCCCAACAAATCTGGTACGTAAAAGCATCGTGGGGCTATAGCTCAGCTGGGAGAGCGCTTGCATGGCATGCAAGAGGTCAGCGGTTCGATCCCGCTTAGCTCCACCAAAATTTGAACCCTCGCTGAAAAGCGGGGGTTTTTTGTATCTGCGTTCCCGCCATTTTTGTAATACAGTTTCAGTAAGCGTCAATACCTTTGTATCAAATGAAAGAACGTGTAAGAGCGCCTGATATCAGGCCTGTGCAGGTTTGCTTCGCGTCACGAATAAACTTATTATTTGTGTGCCTTATAGCGTGACTGATGAGAACAGGGAATCTATGCAGGATAAGCATAACTTACTAAAAAATATAAGAATATTTATCTTTTCTTTGACGCTATCCATTGTCGGTATACAGTTCTCCCGCTCTATTTCTCCGCTCGCCGTTGTCGATGACAGCTCTATTTTCCTGGCCTGGCTGCCGCTATGCGTCATGTTTTCCGTGCTGTTCTTATTTGGCCGACGCGGTATTGTCCCTATCATTTTAGCGATGATGGCGACCAATCACTGGAACCTTCATCTCCCGTTAATGCAGGCAGCGGTGCTGTTATTTTGTCAGACCTTTTCCGTATTGGGCATTTGCGGGATTGTCCGCTGGCAAGTGGGGGCGCGCTGGCGTCATGGATTGCCTGACAGGAATATCTGGTTGCGTATCTTCTGGCTCGGGTTTGTCGCGCCGGCGGGCATCAAAGCCAGCATGTATCTCGCGGGGCATTGTCTGGACTACCCTGTTGCGATATCAACATTCTTTGGTACGGCAACCATTATTTATACTATCGTGGATATTCTGAGCCTGATTTCAGCGGTCCTGATTTTCACGATGCTCTTTTATTATCCTCTGCGGATGATAATCAACCCGCGCTATTGCCGCATTTTCTGGCGCAGGGACATTGCGCCGTATCTGGTCAAAGAGAAGCGTCTGTTTACCCTGACCTGGATCTCCGTCGTTGTGGCGCTGATCGTTCTGATGTGCGCGCCTTTTGATGCCGACTATATTGCCGGTTATCTGGTGCCCGTCTTTTTTATTGTTTTTACGCTCGGCGTGGGCAAGCTGAGTTATCCGCTGCTGAACCTCAGCTGGGCCATCTCTGCGCTGTGCCTGCTGGTGTATAACCGGAATTTCTTGCAGGGCGTCGGCTCCGAATATTCACTGGCCTTTATCCTCTCTGTTCTCATCTCCTTTAGCATTTGTTTGCTGTATATGGTGTGTATTTATCAACGCAGCGAATGGTTGAACCGACAGTGGCATGATCAGGCATTAACCGACCCGTTGACGCGTCTTCCTAACATTCGCGCGCTGGAGCAATTTTTGTTGCAGGGAACAGGACAAACGGTTTGCTGCCTGCGGATGGAAAACCTGGAATTTTTGAGTCGACATTACGGCATGCTGATGCGCGTTCATTGCAAACGCTCGGTGTGTCGAATGCTGCAACCGTTCCTGCAAGAAAACGAGAGCGCATTTCAGGTGCCAGGCAGCGAATTGTTGTTAGTGCTTCGCGGCCCTGAGACGGAAGCCCGCCTGCAACATATGGTTAATCTCCTCAATAGCCGCAAAATTTACTGGAACAATACCGGGCTGGACATGGAATACGGCGCCGCGTGGGGCGCTTACGACGGCAGACAGGAGACGCTACAACCCCTGCTGGGGCAACTTAGCTGGCTGTCGGAGCAATCCTGCGCGAACCACCGGGTTATGGCGCTGACCCAAAGTCTTGAGGTGGTCTCCGATCAGACGACGGAACGGGTATTACTGCTGCAAAAGGTTCGCAAAGCGCTGGAGAACGGCGATCTGGTTTTGTACGCGCAACCGATTCTCAACGCGCAGGGGAAGGGGTATGCGGAGGTTCTGGCGCGACTGAAAAGTGATGACGGCATCATGACGCCGGATCAGTTTATTCCACTGATTGCCCAATTTAACCTCAGCGCCCGCTTTGATTTACAGGTTGTGGAGGCCCTGCTGCGATGGATAGCTACCCACCCGACGACAGCGCCGGGCGCCCGTTTCTCGGTCAATTTAATGCCGTTGACGTTACTGAATAAAGAGAGCGCATCACGCATTATCGGCCTGTTCAGGCGTTATGGTATTACGCCAGAAAGCGTGATCATCGAAATCACCGAAGAGCAGGCGTTTTCCAATTCTGAAATCAGCACGCAGAATATTGCGCAACTGCGGAATTTCGGTTTCAGGATAGCCATTGATGATTTTGGTACGGGATACGCGAACTATGAACGTCTTAAACGCCTGCGGGCAGACATCATCAAGATTGATGGTTGCTTCATAAAAGATATTATGACGGACTCTCTGGATGCGATGATCGTGAAATCAATTACCGATCTCGCGAAAGCGAAATCCTTATGCGTGGTTGCCGAATTTGTCGAGACGCCGGAGCAGCGGGAATTACTCTTAAGCCTGGGCGTGAACTATCTGCAAGGTTATCTGATTGGGCGACCGCGCCCGCTGGAAGCGCCACAGCTATAAAAAAACCGGGGAACATGTCCCCGGTTGCGCGTCGTAAGGCCAGATGAAGGCGTTTGCGCCGCCGCCTGGCGATACCGTAATTACAGAACCAGCGCTGCGATAGACGCAGACAGTACGCTCACCAGCGTTGAGCCGTACACCAGTTTCAGACCAAAACGTGAAACCACGTTGCCTTGCTCTTCGTTCAGACCTTTAATCGCGCCGGCGATAATCCCGATGGAAGAGAAGTTAGCGAAGGAGACCAGGAATACAGAGATGATGCCTTCCGCGCGCGGAGAGAGCGTAGAGGCGATTTTCTGTAGATCCATCATGGCGACGAATTCGTTAGATACCAGTTTGGTCGCCATGATACTGCCTACCTGAAGCGCTTCATTCGCCGGAACCCCCATGACCCAGGCCACCGGGTAGAAGATGTAACCCAGAATGCCCTGGAAGGAGATGCCCAGAACGGCCGCGAACAGGGCGTTCAGCGCCGCGATCAGGGCGATAAAGCCAATCAGCATCGCCGCAACGATAATCGCGACCTTAAAGCCCGCCAGAATGTATTCGCCCAGCATTTCGAAGAAGCTCTGACCTTCGTGCAGGTTAGACATCTGAATATTTTCTTCGCTGGCTTCGACGCGATACGGGTTGATCACTGACAGAACGATAAAGGTGCTGAACATGTTCAGAACCAGCGCCGCAACGACATATTTCGGCTCCAGCATGGTCATGTACGCGCCCACGATAGACATGGATACGGTAGACATTGCCGTTGCCGCCATCGTGTACATACGATTGCGGGACATTTTGCCGAGGATATCTTTATACGCGATAAAGTTCTCAGACTGGCCCAGAATCAGGGAGCTGACGGCGTTAAATGATTCCAGTTTACCCATCCCGTTGACTTTGGATAAGAGGAAACCAATCGCGCGAATCACAACCGGCAGAACGCGGATGTGCTGAAGAATACCGATCAGCGCGGAAATAAAGACGATGGGGCAAAGGACTTTCAGGAAGAAGAAGGCCAGGCCCTGATCGTTCATGCTGCCGAAAACGAAGTTGGTCCCTTCGTTGGCAAAACCGAGCAGTTTTTCAAACATCTCGGAGAAACCTTTCACGAAGCCCAGGCCAACGTTTGAGTTCAGGAAGAACCAGGCCAGTAAAACTTCGATAACAAGCAGCTGAATGACGTAACGAATGCGAATTTTTTTACGGTCATGGCTTACCAGCAGTGCGAGTACCGCAACAACAGCGAGGGCCAGGACAAAATGAAGGACGCGGTCCATATTTGCTCCAAATATGAGGCAGGTTTAATTTCCGTGCACATTCTATGCAACAACAATAAAGAAAACGAGATCAAACACACACTATAATAAGGAGCTGTGATGAGATTCAAAATTAGTGATCTGGAATACGTTTCTGTTATGTTTAGTATGGAAGTGAAAAGTTATGTCATTGTGCTAATCTCATACAATTAACAAACAACCTGGTTTTGTTTTTCGACCCTCCCTTGCTGGCCCATAGCCTGGCGCTATCAGAGATATCAACGTTACCCATTAAAATGCACTTGATAATCATTCTCAATAAACATAGCATAAAACATAGCAAAGGCTATGTTTCTGAGGCAAAAGATGACAAACGATCGCGTTGAAAGCAGTAGTGGACGAGCGGCGCGCAAGTTAAGGCTCGCATTGATGGGCCCGGCGTTCATCGCCGCGATCGGATACATCGATCCCGGTAACTTTGCGACCAATATCCAGGCCGGGGCCAGCTTTGGCTATAAATTGCTGTGGGTGGTTGTCTGGGCGAACCTGATGGCGATGCTCATCCAGGTTCTGTCGGCCAAACTGGGGATTGCGACAAGCAAAAACCTGGCGGAGCAAATTCGCGATCATTACCCGCGCCCTGTCGTCTGGTTCTATTGGGTTCAGGCGGAAATCATCGCGATGGCCACCGACTTAGCGGAATTTATCGGGGCGGCGATCGGCTTTAAACTCATTCTCGGCATCTCCCTGTTGCAGGGGGCGGTGCTGACAGGTATCGCCACATTCCTGATTCTGATGTTGCAGCGTCGTGGGCAAAAACCGCTGGAAAAAGTGATTGGCGGATTACTGCTGTTTGTGGCCGCAGCCTATATTGTGGAACTGATTTTTTCGCAGCCAAGCCTGGCGCAGCTGAGCAAAGGGATGATCATCCCCAGCCTGCCGAACTCTGAGGCGGTATTTCTGGCTGCCGGGGTGCTGGGCGCGACCATCATGCCCCACGTTATCTATCTGCACTCTTCTTTAACGCAGCATCTGCACGGCGGCTCCCGGCAGCAGCGCTATGCCGCCACCAAATGGGATGTGGCGATAGCGATGACGATTGCAGGGTTCGTGAACCTGGCGATGATGGCGACCGCTGCCGCCGCGTTCCATTTTAGCGGGCATACCGGTATTGCCGATCTTGATCAGGCGTATCTGACGCTGGAACCGCTGCTTAGCCATGCTGCGGCGACGGTGTTCGGCCTGAGCCTGGTTGCGGCGGGGCTCTCTTCCACCGTGGTCGGTACGCTGGCGGGGCAGGTTGTGATGCAGGGATTTGTTCGCTTTCATATTCCGCTGTGGGTACGCCGCACCGTCACGATGATGCCGTCGTTTATCGTTATTCTTATGGGGCTCGATCCAACCCGAATCCTGGTGATGAGCCAGGTCCTGCTGAGTTTCGGCATTGCGCTGGCGCTGGTGCCGTTATTGATTTTTACCAGCGATCGCACATTGATGGGCGATCTGGTGAATACCCAATGGGTCAAGTACATCGGCTGGATGATTGTGGTGCTGGTGGTGGCGCTGAATATCTGGTTGCTGGTAGGAACCGCGCTGGGGTTGTGATTTGAAGACCGTGACTCGTAGCAGGTCACGGTTTTATCTCATGTTTTCCGCTATCCTGAATCTTGCATGATTAACAGGCAAGCGTTCATGAATTATTTTGATCTCTCTTTCTTAAAATATTTGCAGGATAACAATTCGCTCCCTGTCGAGGAGGCGGTTCGTCGCTTTGGCAAAACGCTCTCAACGCTAAAACGAACAATGAAAGAGTTGAATGAACTCTTGCCGGAAAACGTGCATCTCTACCAGGACAATCAATTTATTACCATCCGAATTGGCTACAGCGAATACCGGCAATTTTTGCAGCGCGTGCAGTTTAACCGCTATATCACTACGGCGGAGGAGCGAGTGAAAGATCTCTTCGTGGCGCTCTGTCTGCATGATGTCGTGAATAAAAATGAGTACTACAAAAAATTCTATGTCAGCGCGGGCACGGTAAAAAATGATAACCCTGTGATGATGCAGTTGATACAGGGCCACGATCTGGTATTACAGAGTATTCCACGTAAAGGCTCCCGGCTTACAGGTGATGAATTTCAACTGCGGGTCGCGGTGTGTATGTCCATTCTGAAAACCGTTGAGATCGGGGCAGATCACCTGTTGATTGCTCATCAGGCTAATGAACCGATCAACCGCTCCATCGCTGAACAATTTCTCCGCGAGTGTTCCCCGGAGATTAAACAGGCGGCAGCATATTATGAGAACGTCATCAGCCCCGTGATTACCCTGGGATATAACGGCAGAAAATACTTATTAGTGTATCTGAGCCTCGCATTACACCGTATCAGGCGAGGGCATTGGATCAAAGAGAGTACCGCAGCTCAATTTTTGACGACGTTTTCGTATGATGTGTTACCCGATGCGCATGAAAATGCATGCCTGAATCTGTTGATTGCCTCGCTGACGTTTACCCATCGTCCTTTCACGTTATACGACGCCCGGCTTGTCTTATACGTCAAACGTACCTGCTGCGATTTAGAAGGGTATCCTGGCATCACTATCCACAATAAAGACGCCTGGTTCACGGAGATTTATAACTTCATTTACGCGGCTATCATCCAGAATAAATTCCATCTCTGGTTTGATGATAAAAAACTGCATGATGTCCGGCGGCGTTACCCGGAATGGTGGGCGTATGTTCAGCACGCAGTGAAAGAGATCGAAGATAACTGGCAAACGTCTTTTTCAGCCATTCACCTGGCGACGCTGGTGCTGATCATCAAAAAATACGAACTCAAAAACCGGGTGGTGAGCGATCCGAAAAAGCGGGTCATCATTGTGACTAACTCATCGGAAAGTAAGGTAGGGTATTTTAAAGAGGTGCTTTTCTCCCGCTTTCATATTGATATTCCGGCATGCATCAATATCAATGAGATCGCTCAGCTACAGCATCTGGATTTCGATTTGCTGATCACCTTTACCAATAAAATATCAAGTCACCTCAGGTATGCCGGGCTGAACTATGTCAAAGTGAATTTCTGGCTGACGCAAGAGGACTTCCGACTGTTACGCGAACACGGACTGGCCTCTACGCGCAAAAAAATACCTGCTGATACTTTTGTTCAGCAGGTACAGGGGTTGAGCCCGGAGGCATTAAAAGCGTTCCTCAACGCGCATTATGGCGATGTTTTTATCTAGCTGGCGCCTTGCCCCGTCCGGCGTGATGATGCGCCGCTTGCCTGAAAGAACAGGGCGTCAGCGGTTATTTTTCTCCCATACGCGTACAGCCGTTTCCTGGGCGATTTTCGCGCACAGGCCGATATAGTGAGCAGGGTCAAGTAGCGAATCAATTTCCGCATCGCTAAAATGCTGGCGAATGAGCGGATCTTCACGCAGAACATTGGCATAAGGAATCCCCTCGTGGGTGCTGCGCATTGCAAGATGGTACACACGCTCATGAGCGGCATCTTTGCCCAGCCTTTCCACCAGTTGCATCATGATTTTTTCACTGTTAATGAGGCCATGAGTTAACTGGACGTTCTGTCGCATACGGTCAGTGTTGATAACCAGCGTGCGGGTCAACTCTTCCGCGCGCATCACAATTTCCGCCATTAACTCCATGCTCTCCTGAATGTTGGCATCGAAGATAAAATAGGCCGAGCTGTCAGCCTCGAAAGGACGAGGGCTGACGTACAGGCAGGACGTCATAACGGAATACAATTTCTGCGCGTTGGCGATAATCCCCTTCGCCAGTTTAGGATTGACCTTTTGCGGCATCGTACTGCTACCAACGGTTCCTTTCGTGAACGCTTCGGAAACCTCGGCAAACTCTTCGCCTGAAGTCTGATACACCTCTTCTGCAATTTTATGCAGCGTTGTGGCAAGCAGGCACAGGTTGCTGATGTATTCCGTACGATAGACGCGGGAGTGGCGGGAGGGAATGGGCATTGAGTGCATCCCCAGTTTTTGCGCTACGCTTGCCTGCACCAGTCGCCCCGTTTCGCCGGTGGCGTGAAATGCGCCCACCGCGCCGCCCATCATCACGGTAAAGACACGCTTTTCTGCTTCCTGCATTCGCTGCTGAGCGCTTAATAACTCATCAATCCACACGGCGGCTTTGTAGCCCCAGGTGATCGGCAACGCATGTTTCCCGTGGGTACGTCCGGCCATAATCGTGGACTGGTGGTCAGACGCCATCCTCGCCAGATTGCGTAAAATATCGCTTACGAATCCTTGCATCAGCGCGTCAAATTGCTTTGCCAGATATAGCTGGGCGGTTTGTTGGATATTTTGGGTGGTTACGCCGTAGTGAACATATTTCCCGCTTTCGCTGTCGCAGGCTTTGACCAGCACTTTGATCACCGGGACAAAACCGTGGCCGATTTCGCGCAGCAGACGCTCCATTTCCGCCAGATCGATTTTGTCGATATGGCAACTGGCGGCGATATTGGTCGCGGCGCTGGCGGGGATTATCCCGTGCTCGGCTTGCGCTTGCGCCAGAGCAGCTTCCACATCCAGCCATGACTGGACTCGCGCCTGCTGGCTAAGCAGGGCTTTCATACCACGATCGTCGATCGTTTTGCTTTTTGAATCATACAGTGCGCGCATTACTGTCTCCTTGATCTTATTTCGTACCGACAAGGCGGTCGTCTACCGCGTTGCGGACAAATTCTACATGCGGGCCAAACACGACATGGACATGATTGCTGGAGGGAATAAACGTTCCCAGCGAGCCGGATTCTTTCAGTACGGCCATATCCACCTTTTTCTGATCTTTTAAATCGATGCGCAGACGCGACACGCAGTTCTCGACGCGCTTAATATTCTCTGTCCCGCCCAGTCCCTGGATAACCAGTTCGGCGACTTTGTCGTACTCTTTATTGTTTAATAAGGTGCTGTCTGCAATTTCGCTCTCGCGTCCTGGCGTTTTAATATCAAATTTTCCTATAGCGAAGCGGAAGACAAAATAGAAGACGACAAAGTTAATGGCCCCAAGAAGAATCAGATTGACCCAGTGGGTATGTTCATACATCAGGCCAAAAATACCGAAATCGAAGATCGTGCCGCGAATGTAGCCGATGGATACTTCCAGTATTTGCAGCGGAATAGTCAGCAATCCGCAAAGTACCGCATAGATAATAAATAGCTTCGGTGCGATAAACAGGAATGAAAACTCCAGCGGCTCGGTAATATTTCCCAGCATGGCGGTTAATACGACAGTCAGAATCATCCCTTTAGCGAATTTCTTGTTCTTGAAATAAGCCATGTGATACATCGCCAGGCCAATTGCCGGGACGCGGAACAGCGTCGTCAGCATTTGGGATGAGGCAAGATAGCTGGTGAGCGTCGGCATATACTCTTTCCACGCCGGGTGGGACGGGCCAAGCTCAAAAAGGATTTTATTGATGGCCGGTAAAATACCGACGTAGGTTTGACCGTCAATGAGGTACGTGCCGCCCGCTGCGGTGAATCGCACAGTGGAACTGAGCACATGGTGCAGACCGAATGGGATGAGCAGGCGGTTGAGCGTCATATAAATCCCGGCGCCAATGTTGGGGGCCATCATAATTGTTGAGATGGCGCGCATGCCTGCGGTAAAAAGATCCCAGATAAAAGGAATGATCAGCCCAACGGGAATAGAAAATGCGATAGCTAAAATCGCGACGGATTTTTTACCGCTAAAAAAGGCGAAGGCTAACGGTAGTTGTAACCGGTAGAACCGGTCGGTAGTTTTAGCTGCCAACAACCCGGCGATAATACCGCCAAGCGCTTCGATTTTCAGGGTCTGAATGCCTAATACCATTCCCTGTCCCACAAGCGCCAGGTTTTCTTTGGCTAGCGTCCCGGCTAATTGTAGATGCACATGCATAGCGATAAGCAGCGTTAAATAGGCGACGACGGAAGCAAATACCGCAATTCCTTTTTCTTTTTTGGACATGCCGTAAGCCACGCCCATCGCAAACAACAGAGGAATATTATTAAATACGACGCTACTGATTAATCCGAGAGAAGATAATACAGCTTTAAAAATTTCATTACCCAGAAAGGGAAGTTTATCAATCATATAGCTCTGGCCTAACGCAGAGCTAATTCCCATGACCATCCCAACAGGCGCCAGCACGGCAATCGGCAATAATAACGATCGGCCGAATGTCTGAATTTCATTCTTAAAATTAGCATTCATAAGTTAATCCTGACGTGAATTCTCTTGAGGATAAGATACGGTCAGAAGATTTTTGCTCAAGGGCAAATGGTGGAGAATAAAAAGCGCAGGATTTGACCATAAAGATGTAAGCATAAAAAAAGGAGCCCGCAGGCTCCTTTTTTTAATGACGGTGTCCGTGACCCCGGCCAGGGTGGTGGTCGCGATCGCGCCAGCCTTCGCGGTAGCCGCGTTCATAGGCTTTGCGCTTATCCCAGCCGCGATGATAGCCATTATCGTGTCGCCACCAGCGATTTTTACGCCATTCATAATGGTGGTGCCAGTAATCCCGGTCGCGCCAGTATCTGCCGTCCCAGTAGTTACCGTAATTATCGCGATCGCCAATTTGTAATTTTATCGATGGCAACAGGGTGATTTCGCCAGCGTTCGCGGCAAGCGGTGTAAAAGCCAATAAGGCTGCCGCCAGAATCAGTGACCTGAACATTCTTTTTCTCCTTCACGATCGAGCCGTAATCGGCCTGTTAACGCAATATTACGGGGCGGTAAAGCCCCGTTTCATCGCCTTAACTCTTAAATCATGAGTGAGAGCACTTTTTGCTAAAAAGTGATTATTGGCTGCCGTTCAGGATTGCGTTGATTTCTGCGCATTCGGCGGGAGAAAAATGACGATTCGCCAGCATCCCCACGGCATCTTCAATTTGCGCGGTCTTGCTGGCGCCAATCAGCACTGACGTCACTTTGTCGTCGCGCAGCACCCAGGCCAGCGCCATCTGGGACAGTTTTTGCCCCCGACGTCCGGCCAGCACATTTAACTGGCGCACTTTTTCCAGTTTCTCCGGGGTAATCTGATCCGGGTTAAGGAAGCGGCTTCCGCTGGCGGCCCGGGAATCAGCCGGAATGCCGTTGAGATAACGATCGGTTAATTGCCCGCCCGCCAGCGGTGAAAAGGCGATACTGCCAACGCCTTTCTCCTGCAATAATGCCAGCAAGCCGTCTTCGACCCAGCGCTCGAACATCGAGTATTTGGGCTGGTGAATCAGGCACGGCGTGCCCAGGTCGTCCAGGATCTCAATGGCCTGTCTGGCCAGATCCGCCGGATAGTTGGAAATCCCGACGTACAGCGCTTTTCCCTGACGAACAATATGATCCAGCGCTTTCATCGTCTCTTTGAGCGGCGTTTCCGGGTCAGGGCGGTGGTGATAGAAGATATCGACATATTCCTGCCCCAGACGTTTCAGGCTTTGATCGAGGCTGGCTATCAAATACTTGCGCGAACCCCAGTCACCGTAAGGGCCATCCCACATGGTATAACCTGCTTTAGTGGAAATGATCAGTTCATCGCGCCACGGTAAAAAATCTTCCTGTAGGATACGGCCAAAATGGCGCTCTGCTGAGCCTGGCGGCGGGCCGTAATTATTCGCGAGATCAAAATGGGTAATTCCCAGATCAAAAGCACGCTGTAGCAGCGCCCGGCTGTTCTCTACCTGAGTGGTATCACCGAAATTGTGCCATAGCCCAAGTGAAATGGCGGGGAGCTTTAAACCGCTCTGACCGCAGCGGCGATACTCCATTGTCTGGTAGCGATTTTCATCGGCCCGATAAACCATGTTGTTGCCCTCTGAATGACGTGAGTTTTCAGTGTATACGTTTACACGGATTGTTATTCAATGAGATTACACCGTGAAAAACTGTAAATCCTGCTTTCCACCCCTTTTGCAGCGGCTTTTCTGGACAGCTATCACAGTTCTTTAATACTCAACATGAGGTTACCGTCAGAAGGATAGCTGTCATGCAAACCCCATACTCCGTTGCGGATTACCTGCTGGACAGACTGGCAGGCTGCGGTATCGGGCATCTTTTTGGTGTGCCGGGCGATTATAATTTGCAGTTTCTTGACCATGTGATTGCGCATCGTGACGTATGCTGGGTAGGGTGCGCGAATGAGCTGAATGCCGCCTATGCGGCTGATGGCTACGCCCGATTAGCCGGGGCAGGGGCGTTGTTGACCACTTTCGGCGTAGGGGAGTTAAGCGCGCTTAATGGCCTGGCGGGAAGCTACGCAGAGTACGTTCCCGTGCTGCATATTGTCGGCGCGCCATGCAGCGGCGCACAGCGGCGGGGCGAACTGATGCATCACACCCTCGGCGATGGCGACTTTCAGCATTTTTACCGTATAAGCCAGGCTGTAACGGCCGCCAGCGCCGTGTTGAATGAACAGAACGCCTGTTATGAAATCGACCGCGTATTACGCGAAATGCTGACGATGCGCAGACCCGGCTATCTGATGTTACCGGCGGATGTGGCAAAACGATCTGCTGTCCCTCCTGTAAACGTTCTCACACCTGACCGTGCCGAAGGGGAAAATGACACGGTGGCGGCGTTTCGCTATCGCGCGCGCCAGCGGCTGATGAACAGCCCGCGCGTGGCGCTGCTGGCAGACTTTCTCGCCCTGCGTTTCGGCTTGCAGCCAGTTTTACAACGCTGGATGGCGGAAACGCCAATAGCGCACGCGACGCTGCTCATGGGCAAAGGGCTGTTTGATGAGCAGCACCCGAATTTTGTCGGTACATACAGCGCCGGAGCCAGCAGTGAATCGGTGCGTCAGGCGATTGAAGAGGCGGATACCGTTATCTGCGTTGGCACCCGGTTTGTCGATACGCTGACGGCGGGCTTCACACAGAAACTGCCGCAGGAACGCACGATTGAAATCCAGCCGCATGCTTCGCGCGTCGGGAATAGCTGGTTCAGCGGTCTGTCGATGGAGCAGGCGGTCACTACGTTGCGCGAGTTATGTCTGGAACTTTCATTTTCGCCTCCTCCGACCCCGGCGCATGCGCCCGGCGGCCATATTGAGAAGGGGGCGCTGACGCAAGAAAACTTCTGGCATACGGTACAGGCGTACCTGCTGCCGGACGATATTATCCTTGCCGATCAGGGAACCGCCGCGTTTGGCGCGGCGGATCTTTCACTGCCTGCTGGCGCGGATGTGCTGGTGCAACCGCTTTGGGGATCAATCGGCTATGCTTTGCCCGCCGCCTTTGGCGCGCAAACCGCCTGCCCGGAACGGCGAGTGATTCTGATTACCGGAGACGGCGCGGCGCAGCTGACGATTCAGGAACTGGGGTCGATGATGCGGGATGGACAGTCGCCGGTCATTCTGCTGCTCAATAACGATGGCTATACTGTGGAGCGCGCCATTCATGGGGCGAACCAGCGTTATAACGACATTGCCGGATGGAACTGGACGCAGGTTCCGCAGGCGCTCAGTGCGAACTGTCAGGCGGAGTGCTGGCGGGTAACGCAGGCTATCCAGCTGGAGGAAGTGCTGGCGCGCCTGAAATCCCCGCAGCGGCTTTCGCTGATTGAGGTCGTGCTGCCGAAAGCCGATTTGCCGGAATTGCTGCGTACCGTCACCCGCGCGCTGGAATCGCGCAACGGGGAGTAAACGCGATGGCCGGTTATCTGTCGTGGCGGTTGACGGCCATCATTGGCTTGCCTGCCAGCAGGAGCCAGGCGGGAAGCATAACGATGCACAACAGCGGAAGCAGGGTGGTGTCCGGTACGACGACTGCGGCCATAAACAGACTCAGCCAGCCGTCACGGGTTACGACCAGCATCAGCCCCAGAATCGCGCATGAGACGGTAATTGCCGCCGGAACCGCTTCAACATGCGCGTGCAGCATCAGACCCAGCGCCACGCCGACAAAGACCGCCGGGAAGATACGCCCGCCCCGGAAACCGCAGGCGGCGGCGATAACCAGCGCGCCCAGCTTAACGATCGCCAGCATAAAGTAGTCCGTGGCGCCCAGCGTCTGGCTGAACGCCAGCTGCTGCATCTCGTCCAGCCCTTTAAAGAGGGTCAGCGGCCCGCCCAATACGCCCAGAATCCCCAGCATAAAACCGCCGATACCGAGGATAAGTACCGGATTTTTCAGACGATGCACCAACGTATGCAGACGTGGTAAACACCATACCGCCACCATACCCGCCGCAATCGCAATGGCTGCCACCACCGCGCCGCTGAAAATATCGCTCAGCCGCATTTGCGTGTAGTGCGCAATCGGCAAGGAGAAGTGCGGATGGAAGAACAGGCTGGTGGTTAACGATCCCGCGGCTGCCGCCATCAGCGGAGCGAACAGACGATCCCACAAGGGCGTATCGTCAGAGCTGTTCAGGGTTTGCGAGAAAATCAGCGCGGCGGCGACAGGGGTGCCGAACAGCGCGCCGATAGTGCCTGCGGAAGCCAGGATCGTCCAGTCCAGCGCCCCTATGCGTGGGAAAAGGCGCGCACCGATAGCGACGGCCAGCGCGATATTCACCGCCATAATGGGATGCTCCGGCCCCAGGCTTACTCCGCCAGCCAGGCCGAGAATAAGCGCGATCAGCAGGCCCGGAAGCGCGACAGGGCTCATCGGCGCGCCGATCAGCGGTTCGGTCGCCGGGTCCGGGCCTGCATGCCCAGGGCTGTAGCGGATGACAAGCCCGACCATGATCCCGGTAAACGTGAGCATGCCGATAATCCAGACGGGGGAATTATGGGCAATGCCTAAGCCGATGGGGATTTGCTCCCACAGCAGGCGCTGTAAAACGGAGGCGACTTTCATCACGGCGATCAATACCAGACTGGAGGCAATGCCAATAATGAGTGCGGGAAGCGATAATAACAGCATCGTTCTGGCTCGCGGATGGAGCATGATCTATTCCTTAATACTGAGTCATATGCTTAGTTTGCACAGCCTGCCCGACGGCATCGCTGCAAATGGTGCTGAAACGATAAAGTAATTATGTGATGCAGATCGATATTTTTGGGGAGCTCGCCTTTCGACCGTTGTTGTTATGCCCCCATGAATTTACAGTGTGGCAAAGATTTATTCTGACTTTAGCGGAGCAGTAGAAGAATGACAAAATATGCTTTAGTAGGTGATGTAGGCGGCACCAACGCGCGTCTTGCTCTGTGCGATATGACCAGCGGGGAGATTTCGCAGGCGAAAACCTATTCCGGGCTGGACTATCCGAGCCTCGAAGCCGTGGTGCGCGTGTATCTGGACGAGCATAGCGCCAGGGTGGAAGACGGCTGTATCGCTATCGCCTGCCCGATCACCGGTGACTGGGTGGCGATGACCAACCACACCTGGGCATTTTCTATTGCGGAGATGAAAAAGAATCTTGGCTTTAGCCATCTGGAAATCATCAACGATTTTACCGCCGTGTCGATGGCGATCCCGATGCTGCGCAAAGAGCATCTGATCCAGTTCGGCGGCGCGGAACCGGTTGCCGGCAAACCGATTGCCGTTTACGGCGCCGGAACCGGATTAGGGGTGGCGCACCTGGTTCATGTCGATAAACGCTGGATCAGCCTGCCGGGCGAGGGCGGTCACGTTGACTTCGCGCCGAACAGCGAAGAGGAAGGCATTATTCTCGAAGAACTGCGTGCGGAAATTGGTCACGTCTCCGCCGAGCGCGTGTTGTCGGGGCCAGGGCTGGTGAATCTGTATCGCGCTATCGTCAAATCTGATGGCCGTCTGCCGGAAAATCTGCAACCGAAAGATATTACCGAACGCGCGCTGGCGGATACCTGCATTGACTCTCGTCGTGCGCTGTCGCTGTTTTGCGTCATTATGGGCCGTTTTGGCGGTAATCTGGCGTTGACGCTGGGCACGTTTGGCGGCGTCTACATTGCGGGCGGCATCGTGCCGCGCTTCCTGGAGTTCTTTAAAGCCTCTGGCTTTCGTGGCGGGTTTGAAGACAAAGGCCGTTTCAAAGCCTACGTTCAGGATATTCCGGTTTACCTGATTGTGCATGATAATCCCGGTCTGCTCGGCTCCGGCGCGCATCTGCGCCAGACGTTAGGGCAAATTCTGTAATTGAAGATCGGCAGGCCTGATATGCGTTAGCGCCATCAGGCAAGACTGTCATGCCTGCATTATCCGGCCTTAAACCGCGTCATTGACGCGGTTTTTTTGTGCCCGTCGCCGACCTTTCCGACGCCCGTCACATTTCTGTTTAACGGGATTATTTGTCCAGTAAAAGCATTGTTTGTCTGATAACAATGCACAGGCTCTCACCGCCATAATTTCCCTCGTTAACTATCTGGAGGAGTCTGTTATGGCGAAAAAACTCATTGCTGTTTGCGCATGCCCGATGGGGCTGGCCCACACATTTATGGCGGCTCAGGCGCTGGAAGAGGCGGCGGTTGAAGCGGGATACGAGGTGAAAATTGAAACCCAGGGGGCGGATGGCATCCAGAATCGCCTGACGGCGCAGGATATCGCTGAGGCGACGCTAATCATCCATTCCGTTGCCGTTACCCCCGAAGACAATGAACGGTTTGAGTCGCGCGATGTGTATGAAATTACGCTCCAGGACGCGATAAAAAACGCCGCCGGTATCATTAAAGAAATCGAAGAGATGATTGCGGCAGAGCAACAATAATTTTCGACAGGGATACACATATGGCCATTAAAAAACGCAGTGCAACCGTTGTGCCTGGCGCATCCGGTGCGGCAGCGGCAATAAAAACCCCTCCGGCCTCCCGTAACAGCTTCTGGGGCGAACTTCCGCAGCACGTCATGTCGGGTATTTCGCGCATGGTGCCCACGTTAATCATGGGTGGGGTGATTCTCGCTTTCAGCCAGCTGATTGCCTATAGCTGGCTGAAAATTCCCGCAGATACCGGCATTATGGATGCGCTGAATAGCGGAAAATTCGACGGTTTTAACCTCTCATTACTGAAATTCGCCTGGCTATCGCAATCCTTTGGCGGCGTGTTGTTTGGCTTTGCGATTCCAATGTTCGCGGCGTTTGTCGCTAACTCTATCGGCGGTAAGCTGGCCTTTCCCGCAGGATTCATCGGCGGCTTAATGTCCACCCAGCCAACCCAGATACTGAATTTTGACCCGGCCAGCCTGCAATGGGTAACGACCGCGCCCGTACCGTCAACGTTCATCGGGGCGCTGATTATCTCGATTGTCGCGGGCTATCTGGTGAAGTGGATGAATCAAAAAATCCAGTTGCCTGATTTCTTACTGGCCTTCAAAACCACCTTTTTGCTGCCCATTTTGTCCGCCATTTTTGTGATGCTGGCGATGTACTACGTGATCACGCCGTTTGGCGGATGGATCAACGGCGGTATCCGCACGCTACTGACGGCGGCGGGTGAAAAAGGAACGCTGATGTATGCGATGGGGATCTCGGCGGCAACGGCAATCGACCTCGGCGGCCCGATTAACAAGGCCGCAGGATTTGTCGCTTTTAGTTTCACTACCGATCACGTTTTACCCGTCACCGCGCGTTCTATCGCGATTGTGATCCCGCCGATTGGTCTGGGGCTGGCAACGATTCTCGATCGTCGTTTAACCGGTAAACGCCTGTTTAACGCGCAACTGTATCCGCAAGGCAAAACCGCGATGTTCCTGGCGTTTATGGGGATCAGCGAGGGGGCGATTCCTTTCGCGCTGGAAAGCCCGATCACGGCAATCCCTTCGTATATGGTGGGCGCGATTGTCGGCTCGACAACCGCCGTCTGGCTGGGCGCCGTGCAGTGGTTCCCTGAGTCTGCGATTTGGGCATGGCCGCTGGTGAGCAATCTTGGCGTCTATATGGCGGGGATCGTGTTAGGGGCGGTGATCACGGCGCTGATGGTCGTTTTCCTGCGTCACATGATGTATCGCAGAGGCAAACTGCTGATTGAAAGCCTCTGAAAAAAGGAATGACATCATGACGTTACGTTCATCGCTTCGCCAGTGGCTGGTGGAACAACGCCTGGATGCGGTATTGATTTCATCCCGGCAGAACAAGCAACCGCATTTGGGGATTTCCAGCAGCGCCGGGTTTGTTTTTATCACGCATAAAAGCGCGCATCTGCTGGTGGATGGCCGCTATTACGCTGACGTTGAAGCGCGTGCGCATGGCGATCAACTGCATCTGTTGGCCGGGTCGCAGACGCTGACTTCCATTGTGAACCAGATAATCGACGACGAGCAATTGCAGGTCATTGGTTTTGAAGGCGCGCAGGTGAGTTGGGATTGCGCGCAACGCTGGCAGGAAAGGCTGCGGGCGAAGCTGGTGAGCGCGTCGCCGGACGCGCTGCGACAGATCAAAACGGCACAGGAAATAGCGTTGATACGCGAGGCCTGCCGGATTGCCGATTGCAGCGCGGAGCATATCCGCCGTTTTATTCGCCCCGGCCTTCGCGAACGAGAAATTGCCGCGGAGCTGGAGTGGTTTATGCGCCAGCAGGGGGCGGAAAAAGCCTCTTTTGACACCATCGTCGCCAGCGGCTGGCGTGGGGCGTTACCCCACGGTAAAGCCAGCGAAAAAATCGTCGCGGCGGGTGAATTTATTACCCTGGATTTTGGGGCGCAATATCAGGGGTATTGTTCGGATATGACGCGAACATTCCTCGTGAGCGGGCAGGATGCGCCCGTCGCATCTCATCCGCTGTTCGCCGTTTACCAGACGGTTCTTGAGGCGCAGCAGGCGGCGATTGCCGCCATTCGTCCGGGCGTGTGCTGCCAGGCGGTGGATGCTGCGGCTCGTCGGGTGATTGGGGCGGCTGGCTATGGCGATTATTTTGGCCACAACACCGGGCACGCTATCGGCATTGAGGTGCATGAAGCGCCGCGCTTTTCACCCACGGATACCACCCGACTTGCCGCAGGTATGTTGCTGACCGTAGAGCCGGGCATTTATCTGCCGGGGCAGGGCGGCGTGCGTATTGAAGATGTCGTACTGGTCACGGAAGACGGCGCGGAAGTGCTCTACACGATGCCGAAAACAGTATTGCTCACGGGAGAAGCATAATGGATTTATCGCTGTTAAAAGCCCTGAGCGAGGCGGATGCCATTGCCTCCTCAGAGCAGGAAGTGCGCCAGATCTTACTGGAGGAAGCGGATCGTCTGCACAAAGAGGTGCGCTTTGACGGGCTGGGATCGGTGCTGATCCGTCTTAATGAGTCCGATGGGCCGAAAGTGATGATCTGCGCGCACATGGATGAGGTGGGGTTTATTGTGCGCAGTATCTCGTCGGAAGGGGCGATCGATGTGTTGCCGGTCGGCAACGTGCGTATGGCGGCTCGTCAGCTCCAGCCCGTGCGTATTACCACGCGGGAAGACAGTAAAATTCCCGGTTTGCTGGATGGCGAGCGTAATGGAAATGAGGTTGGCGCCTTGCGGGTCGATATTGGCGCACGCTCATATGATGAGGTGATCCAGGCGGGCGTTCGACCAGGCGATCGCGTCACTTTTGATTCTGTGTTTCAGGTGCTGCCACACCAGCGGGTAATGGGGAAAGCGTTTGATGACCGACTGGGGTGCTACTTGTTGATCATGCTGCTGCGTGAATGGCATGACGCAGCGCTGCCCGCCGAGGTCTGGCTGGTAGCCAGCTCCAGCGAAGAGGTCGGGTTACGCGGCGGGCAAACGGCCGCTCGCGCGGTTGCTCCCGATATCGCTATCGTGCTGGACACCGCCTGCTGGGCGAAAAACTTTGATTATGGCGCGGCGAATCATCGGCAGATCGGTAAAGGGCCGATGCTGGTGCTTGCCGATAAGTCGCTTATCGCGCTGCCCAAACTGACCGCCTGGGTTGAAAGCGTCGCCAGCGACTCCGGTCTGCCGCTGCAACTGGATATGTTCAGTAATGGAGGGACGGATGGCGGAGCGGTGCATTTGACCGGGACGGGAACCCCGACGGTGGTTATTGGGCCCGCCACGCGTCACGGGCATTGCGCCGCGTCCATTGCGGATTGCCGCGACATTATCCACACGCAGCAACTTTTATCGGCACTTATTACCCGTCTTACGCGTGAGACCGTCGTTCATCTTACGGATTTCAGATGAGCGTCTTGCGTTAATCAGGAGTTGTTATGTTAACGATTCAATTTCTTTGCCCGTTGCCAAATGGCCTGCATGCGCGTCCGGCGTGGGAACTGAAAGAGCAGTGTAGCCAGTGGCAAAGCGAGGTGACGTTTATTAACCATCGCCAGAATGCGCGCGCGGACGCGAAAAGCTCGCTGGCGCTGATCGGCACCGGAACGCTGTTTAACGACAGTTGCAGTCTGAACATTAACGGCAGTGATGAAGAGCAGGCCAGGCGTTCTCTGGAGACCTATCTCCAGCACCGGTTTATCGACAGTGACAGCGTTCAGCCGACCTCTGCGGAACTGGCGGCGCATCCGCTGCCGCGCTCGCTGGTTCGACTGAATCCCGATTTACTGTATGGCGCGGTATTGGCTAACGGCGTCGGCGCTGGCGCGCTCACGTTGTGGCAAAACGATAATCTGGAGGCGTATCGCGCAATTCCGGCCAGCGCGGAAGACAGCACCCGGCTTGAACATAGCCTGGCGACGCTGGCGGAGCAGCTTAATCAACAGCTTCGCGAACGTGACGGTGAAAGTAAAACGATCCTTAGCGCCCATCTGTCGCTGATCCAGGATGACGAGTTTGCGGGAAACATTCGTCGCCTGATGGACGAGCAGCACAAGGGGCTGGGCGCGGCGATTATCGCCAATATGGAGCAGGTGTGCGACAAGCTGTCGTCCTCCGCAAGCGACTACTTACGCGAGCGGGTAAGCGATATTCGTGATATTAGCGAACAGTTGCTGCATATCACCTGGCCGGAACGACGCCCGCGTAATACGTTGATTCTTGAACAGCCGACCATTCTGGTGGCGGAAGATCTGACGCCAAGCCAGTTCCTGAGCCTCGATTTGCAGCACCTGTCCGGCATGATTCTGGAGAAAACCGGCAGAACGTCGCACACGCTGATTCTGGCGCGCGCATCCGCGATTCCGGTGCTCAGCGGGCTGCCCCTGGACGCGCTCAGTCGCTACGCCGGGCAACCTGCGGTGCTGGATGCCCAGTGCGGCGTGCTGGCGATTAACCCGAACGCCGCCGTCTGCGGCTATTACGCCATTGCGCAGCAACTGGCGGATAAGCGTCAACAGCAACAGGCGAGAGAAGCGTCTTTGCCTGCTTTTTCCCGGGATAATCAGCGTCTTGATATCGCCGCCAATATTGGTACGGCGCTGGAAGCGCCGGGCGCGTTTGCCAATGGCGCGGAAGGCATCGGTCTGTTCCGCACCGAAATGTTGTTCATGGATCGCGACAGCGCCCCTGACGAACAGGAACAGTTTGAGGCCTACCAGCAGGTACTGCTTGCGGCGGGAGAGAAGCCGGTTATTTTTCGCACGATGGACATTGGCGGCGATAAAAATATTCGCTATCTCAATATCCCGCAGGAAGAGAATCCTTTCCTCGGCTATCGCGCCGTGCGTATTTATCCTGAGTTTGCCGGGCTGTTTCGCACGCAGCTTCGCGCTATTTTGCGTGCGGCAACCTTTGGTCAGGCGCAACTGATGATCCCGATGGTGCACAGTCTCGATCAGATCCTGTGGGTTACAAGCGAGCTGCAAAAAGCGATCGTGGAACTCAAAAGAGACGGGCTGCGCCATGCTGCAACGATCCCGCTGGGGATTATGGTGGAAGTTCCGTCGGTCTGTTACATCATCGATCACTTCTGCGATGAGGTGGATTTCTTTAGCATCGGCTCGAACGATATGACCCAGTATCTGTATGCCGTCGATCGTAATAATCCGCGCGTCTCGCCGCTGTATAACCCGATTACGCCGTCATTCCTGCGCATGTTGCAGCAGATCGTCCGCACGGCGCATCAGCACGGAAAATGGGTGGGGATTTGCGGCGAACTGGGCGGTGAAAGCCGGTATTTACCGCTGCTGCTGGGGTTGGAACTGGATGAATTAAGCATGAGCAGCCCGCGAATCCCTGGCGTGAAAAGCCAGCTGCGACAGATGGACAGCCAGGCGTGCCGGGCGCTTGCGGCGCAGGCCTGTGAGTGTCGTAGCGCAGAGGAGATTGAAACGCTGTTGAATCAGTTTGCGCCGCAAAAAGACGTGCGTCCGCTGCTGGCGCTGGAAAATATCTTTGTGGGCGAATCATTGAGCAACAAAGAGCAGGTGATCCAGTTTCTTTGCGGCAATCTCGGCGTAAACGGGCGTACTGAGCATCCGTTTGAGCTGGAAGAGGATGTCTGGCAACGCGAGGAGATTGTCACGACTGCCGTTGGTTTTGGCGTGGCGATCCCGCATACCAAATCACAGTGGATACGCCATTCCAGCATCAGCATTGCGCGGCTGGCGCGCCCTGTTGACTGGCAGTCGGAGATGGGCGAGGTTGAGCTGGTGATTATGTTGACGCTGGGCGCTGATGAAGGGATTAACCATGTGAAAGTCTTTTCGCAGCTGGCGCGTAAGCTGGTGAATAAAAACTTCCGTCAGTCGCTGTTCGCCGCTCAGGATGCCGAAAGTCTTCTGGCGCTGCTGGAGGCGGAACTGACGTTTTGAGTCTGTGTGTCTGAGTGAATGCCCGGTGGCGCTTCGCTTACCGGGCCTACGTGTACGCCCAATTATTCGTTTTACGTGTACGCCGTCATCCGGCGGTTATGTCCGGTTATCCGTTTTACATGTAGGCCGGATAAGGCATTTACGCCGCTATCCGATGGTTACGCCCGGTTATTCGTTTTACATGTAGGCCGGATAAGGCGTTTACGCCGCCATCCGGCGGTTACCCCTGAAAACGCGCGCTGTACTCTCCCGGCGTCAGGCCAAACTGCCGACGAAACAGGCGGCAAAAATAGTCGCTGTCGTGATATCCGCAACGTTCCGCCACCTCGCTAATCGACAGATGGTACTTCTGCAAAATGATGCGCGCCTTCGCCATTCGCACCCAGCGAACATACTCGACAAAACTCATGGTGCCGTGCTGGGTGAACAGTTTTGATAAGTGATTCGGCGTGATATTGAAAAACTGCGCCACGCTTTCCCGCGTCAGCGGCCGGGCGTAGTTGTCCTGCACCCAGTTGCACATACTGTGATAGAGAAATTCCGAGCGCGGGCGGCGTGAGTCCGGGCGAGTATTGACCACGCTACGGCACAGATGCAGCAGGCTGAGAACCAGAGGCTGAATAATATCCTGCGCCTGAGGCGAGCGGCTCAGGTGGGTCAGAGCCGTGAGCATGGCTTCCCCTTCGCCGCGCTGCTGGTGCGCTAACTCAATGCGTCGCACCGGGCGTAACAGGGAAGCGGTACGGTTATCGTAAAACGATAATCCTAACCAGGCCGGGGCAAACACCAGACTTAACAGCATCACCGGTTTATCGCTACCGGGCAGGTTTGCCGCCCTGGCGGGGATGAACAGCATCTCCCCCTCCGTCAGGGCGTGCTGTTTTTTTTCGAGCAGGTTGCCGTATTCTCCGCGCAATACGATGTCGAGACGCGGTAAATCAATACACAGGCTGCCTGTGGGGAGAGCGGTATGTTGCGTGGCAAACCAGACGCGTCCCAGTCGCTGCGGGTTTAACACCAGGCCGCTGAACAGATCGGCAAAAAACTGTTGGTCTGCGGGCAAGCCTGGTTCTTTCATCACCTAATCCTGCGTCATAAATGCATTAACTGCCTGAACTCTTTCACTTTACTCCGACTGACCGGGATTTCAAATTCCAGATCTTTGAGCCGCAGGATGTACGTGTTGTTAAACCAGGGTTCGATTTCGCGGATCTTGTTCAAATTCACACAAAACGAGCGGTGGCAGCGAAAGAAATGCGACGCTGGCAGTTTGCTGCAAAACTCGGTGATATTCATCGGCATGACATACGATTCCCGCCGCGTGTAGACAAACGTCATCTTTTCATGCGCTTCCGCGTAATAGATATCGTTGATCGGCGTGACGATAATGCGTTCGTCTTTGATCAGATTGATGGTGTCGTTTTCACGGGCGACAGGGCTGCCGGGAACGGCGACGACCTGCTGCTGTTGCCAGGCTGCCTCCAGTTTTTGCAGCATCCCCACGATGCGTGATTCCTGGTACGGCTTCAGAATGTAGTCAAATGCTTCCAGTTCAAACGCCTCTACCGCGTGCTCTTTCCATGCGGTAA
This sequence comes from Citrobacter sp. CK181, assembly GCF_030333595.1. Lineage (NCBI taxonomy): Bacteria > Pseudomonadati > Pseudomonadota > Gammaproteobacteria > Enterobacterales > Enterobacteriaceae > Citrobacter > Citrobacter sp. CK181. Next base: position 26,805 of record NZ_JAOWFN010000011.1, read on the forward strand.
TAAACACAATAAACGGCTTATGGGCAAACTGGCTGATGTTTTGCGCCAGCAGTACGCCATCCAGCGAGGGAATATTGATGTCCAGAAAAATGGCGTCAACGCGGTTATGCTGTAGAAATTTGAGCACGTCCAGACCGTCGTCAAACGTACCGACAATCTCCATCTGGCTATGCTCTTTTATCAGCCAGCTTAATTCTTGCTGGGCCAGGAATTCATCTTCAACGATGATGACTTTCACTACTCATCTCCGGGTTAAAGCAATAACGTTGCCGGTGCGGCGGCAGGGGAGCGCTGATTGGGTACATAAAAGGCGATTTCGGTGCCCGGCTCCAGACGGCGGATGTGCAGCCCTTCACCGTATAACAGCTTAACGCGATGATGGACATTCAGCAGGCCGATTTTATTTCCCGGCATTTCATTCGCCTCCACCCGCTCAATTACTTTAGGATCAATACCGTGGCCGGTATCCCTGACGGTGATTCGCACACGATTGCCGCATTCGGCGACGCTGATGGTCACTACGCCTTTTCCTTTACAGGGCTGAATGCCGTGGACGATTGCATTCTCTACCAGCGGCTGAATAAGCAGGCTGGGAATGTAGCAGTTCACCTCTTCATCAATATCATAAATGACGGTCAGCTTGTCGCCAAAACGAGCCTGCTCAATGGCGATGTAGTCCTTGATTTGATACAGCTCCTTTTTGATATCAATTTGCTCATCATCTTTTAATTCAATGTTATAGCGAAGATAGCGTGACAGATTAAAAATGAGCTGGCGTGCGGTGTCCGGGTTGAGCCGAATGGATGACGAAATGGCGTTCAGCGCATTAAACAGGAAATGGGGATTAATTTTACTTTGCAGCGCTCGCAGCTCTGCCTTATTTGCCATTTCCCGCAGTTGCTCCGCGCGGGACACTTCCAGTTGGGTGGAGATAATCTGCGACAGGCCGATCGCCATCTCTTGCAGGGAAGAGGTGATCTGATGCGCGTGGCAGTAGTAGATTTTTAGCGTCCCGGTCACTACGCCCTTTTCCCATAATGGGATGACCAGCATTGAGTGTATTTCCGGCGTGCGGTGCGCTTCATCATTGTTTTTAATGATGATTTTCCCGTAATTGATGGCCTGTTGCGTGGTCGGGCTGACAAAATCATCGTTATTGCGGTAGTTGGTTTCCCCCACGCCGACATAGGCCAGAACGTGTTCGGTATTAGTGATTGCTACCGCGTCGGCATGGATATCATGACGGATGATTTCGCACACCTGGCGGAGTGATTCGCTGTTGACCTGGCGAAAGAGCGGCAACGTTTTGTTGGCGATATCCAGCGCCAGCTTGGCCTGCCGCGCGGCGCTGGCCTCTTTCTCGCCCTCCACGCTTTGAACCAGCAGCACGATAAAACCGATACATACGCTGCCGAGGATCATCGGGATACCGATTTTGGACACGATATCTACGCCCAGCGCGATGGTCGGCGCCCAGACAATGACCAGAATCATGGTCAAGGTTTCACAAAGCATCCCGCCCAAAATACCCACGCGCCAGTGCTGTGCTTTTGGGATTTTCCGGTTTATCCAGCCCGCGATACATCCCGCCAGAATACTGGTGATAAAACACGGTACGGCAGTGACCCCGCCAATATCGATAAGGTAGCGGTGAATACCGGCGATCACACCCGTAATGATCCCGACCCACGGGCCAAACAAAATGCCCCCGGACATCACGGCGATGATGCGAACATTCACCAGCGAGCCTTCGACCGGTACGCCGGACCAGGTGCTGAACAGGGCGAACATCGAGAAAATCGCGGTAACGGCGAGCAGCTCTTTCGGGGAGTGCGCTGACTTATGCAACAGTTCGCGAAACAGGCGGATACGGATGAGGAAAAACAGACAGAACAGCATTAGCGCTGCCCGGTCAAATACCGCCAGCAGCATGTTGAATATTTCGTGCACGGGTGACTCTTGTGACTGGGTTAAACCACTATGATAGGTAACCCGCACCCATATGACCAGCCCGCTGATGCGGCGCTGTTAATGAGGAAAAACCATAATATTAAAAGGGGATTGATCTTTTGTTAGAGAAATGACAAGACCTCACCAGGATGAGGAACGCCTTAAGGTAATTTTATTGATATCAAAATGTTAATTAATTGATGGTTGTTATGGGCGGTATTTTGCTGAGTATTCCCGTTTTCTTTTTAGTATTCCCCTTTTAAGCCGATGAAAAATATTTTCGTTTGCCTCTCGACAGGAGGATTTTTTTCAGGCTATTTTCTAAGCATGCCACGGTCGTGGCAGCGTCGCTCGGACGGTCCGGGCGCTAACGTGAATCTGAGGATACTATGGCTGATACCCGCCCTGAACGTCGCTTTACGCGTATTGATCGTCTCCCTCCCTACGTTTTTAACATTACCGCTGAGCTGAAGATGGCTGCGCGTCGGCGCGGCGAAGATATTATTGACTTCAGCATGGGGAACCCGGATGGGGCAACGCCTCCTCATATCGTCGAGAAACTCTGTACGGTGGCTCAACGCCCGGATACGCATGGTTACTCGACCTCACGCGGGATCCCGCGTTTACGCCGGGCGATCTCCCGCTGGTATCAGGAACGTTACGATGTGGATATCGATCCAGAAACGGAAGCGATCGTCACTATTGGTTCGAAAGAAGGGTTAGCGCACCTGATGCTGGCAACCCTTGATCATGGCGATACCGTGCTGGTGCCGAACCCCAGTTATCCCATCCATATTTATGGCGCCGTCATCGCTGGCGCGCAGGTACGTTCGGTTCCGCTGGTGGAAGGCGTGGATTTCTTCAACGAGCTGGAACGTGCGATCCGTGAAAGCTACCCGAAACCGAAGATGATGATTCTTGGTTTCCCCTCCAACCCGACGGCACAGTGCGTTGAGTTAGAATTCTTCGAAAAAGTGGTTGCGCTGGCCAAACGCTACGACGTGCTGGTGGTCCACGATCTGGCCTATGCCGATATCGTATATGACGGCTGGAAAGCGCCGTCAATTATGCAGGTGCCGGGTGCGCGCGACGTGGCGGTGGAGTTTTTCACCCTGTCGAAAAGTTACAACATGGCGGGCTGGCGCATTGGCTTTATGGTGGGCAACCAGACGTTAGTCAGTGCGCTGTCGCGGATTAAGAGCTACCACGATTACGGAACCTTCACGCCGTTACAGGTGGCGGCGATTGCCGCGCTGGAAGGCGATCAACAGTGCGTGCGTGATATCGCTGAGCAGTATAAACGTCGCCGCGACGTACTGGTGAAAGGCTTGCATGAAGCCGGATGGATGGTCGAAATGCCAAAAGCCTCGATGTATGTCTGGGCAAAAATACCGGAGCAGTACGCGGCAATGGGGTCGCTGGAATTTGCGAAAAAGCTGCTCAACGACGCCAAAGTGTGCGTGTCGCCGGGGATCGGTTTCGGCGACTACGGCGACACCCATGTGCGTTTCGCGCTGATAGAAAACCGGGATCGTATACGTCAGGCGATCAGAGGTATTAAGACCATGTTCCGCGCAGACGGCCTGCTGCCTGCGGGGGCGAAATCGGTAACAGAAGGTACCGAGTAGAAAAGCAAACAGGAGCCATCTGGCTCCTGTTTTTTGCTGCATCTTTTCAATTTAGATCATCAGGGCAAAAGTACCGGCCCAAACGATGACCATAAATGAAATGCCCATAAAGAAATATTTCACGTTTCATCTCTCCGCGTCGCTTTAAGCACGCCTAAATGAACTTAAATTTACCTGTGTATAGAGAGCTGGTGCCCGCCAGAATGAGATTGAGAATGTTCTCCGTCTTTCTTGTGGCATCACCTCAGAATTCTGTGCGTTATTGCTCCAGACGGCGCTAATGTACGCCTAAAAATGAGGCGAGACAAGAGGCATTTTTTTATTTACTTTTAGTAACTTACAACTGTCGTGATTCGGCGACAGTTTAATTTCTGACGGTAATAAATTGCTATTCAGCGACGCTATTGCTGTTCAGAAAAAGTCACATAAAAACCAGATGGTTAACAGGGATATTGGAAGGAAAGATAGCGCCGGGCAATAAAAAAGGCCTTGCGGCCTTTTTTAAACATACAACGATGCTTCCCCTAAAGGGCGCGTTTTGAAACGACGATGGATCCAGAGATATTGCTCAGGTGCGCGCATAATCTCTTTCTCAATAATCTTGTTCATATAGGCTGCCGCCTGGTTCTCTTCTTCCGGGTAGCCTTCCATTTCTGGCGTGATGTACAGACGATAACCTGAGTTATCACCTTTTCTGATCATGGTGACGGTCAGCATCGCTGCGCCGGAAAGGCGGGATAACACATAGGTGCCGTTAGTCGTTGCGACGTCTTTGACCGCGAAGAAGGGAGCAAATGAACTGCCTTTACGGCCGTAATCCTGATCCGGGGCGAACCATACGGCTTCACCTTTTTTCAGCGCGCCGACGATACCGCGTAGATTGTTGCGCCCAATCATCGCTTTATTTGAACGCATGCGACCCCGCGTCTGAACCCACTCCATCAGCGAGTTATTGTGCGGGCGGTATGTCGCCATCATCGGCTGGCACAGCCCCATGACCCGACCGCCTAATTCCAGCGACATAAAGTGGACGCCTACGACCATCACACCGCGTTTTTGCGCTTGCGCCTGTGTGAGGTTATCCAGACCGTCCACATCAAACCATTTACGTACCCGCTTATCAGGCCAGAACCACGCCATACCCGTTTCAATAAGTGCCATACCGAGGGAGTGGAAGTTCTCCACTATCATCTTTTCCCTTTCTTCCGGCATCAGATTGGGGAAGCAAAGCTCAAGATTCTTACGGGCGATGGATTCGCGACGTTTCAGAAAGGGACGGGCAAGTCTGCCGGTTCGCGTACCCAGGAAGCGTAAAACGGGGTAGGGAAGCAGCACCAGTAACCAGAGTACAGTAAGACCAAACCAGGTAAGCCAGTAGCGCGGGTGCAGTAACGCACGAGAAAATTTGCATTGTGGGAACATAAATACCCTCTGTTGATACGAACAATATGTATCGCAGAAGATTCATTGTCCGCAGCGGTACACTCACGATAGTTAGGCCATCATGTACGACAATGGTTCCTGTAAAGAGTGTAAAGCTTAGTCAGGACAAAACCACGAGGGGCATGAATGCTTGGACAACTAATGTACCACCGGGGGATTAATATCAGCCAGAAATTATTAATTAAGATGCGTAAATATTTTTTGATGGGGGTGGTTTTGTTGTTAATTTATTGTTTTTAAATGGTTTTCTATGTGTGTGCACATGTTCGTTTTCCCTGAAAAGCCGCTTCTGGCCGGTAAGCCTGTCAGAGTCTGACGCTTCTGAATGTGATAACAATTGCTTTAAATATTCTCATTGATGGAAGCATTTAATTAAATGAGTTAACAAAGGATATTTTAAATCAAAAAACAGCGATTTTAAGAATAATCTTAACTAAATAAAAACATGTTTTATATCAATTAGATAACAAATTAAGACATTAAATAATCGATGTTCAGATTACCCCATCAAATAAATCTTTTCCACCTTAAAAAAACAATAATAAACATAAAAAATATAAGTCAGGTAATTAATTATACCTATATAAATCATGTGGTTAAAAAGGAAATATCGGTTTTTTCTATGATTTTTATTTTCCTGCATTGATCGCTATGAACGATCATCATTTGAATTTTAATAGTTAACACCTATCAAAATTAACTATACGATCGTTGTAATCGATCAATGTTTGTTGCTTGTGATAAACTCGCCACGTTCTGAGAAGTATTGGTTGTTTAACGATTTGGATTTCTTGTCTGGCAAGAAATCGATATTTGCTAGTCGATGCGTTGGGGCGAATGGTGTCTTTTTAATGTTTTGCCACGTATCAATGCGGCGTTTTGAATAATGGTAAAATTATGAATAAAGTGTTTAAAGTCATCTGGAACTCCAGGCTGAATATATTTGTCGTGGCATCTGAATTAGCGCGTGGTTATTGTAAAAGCACGGCCGGGAACACCAGTTTTGGCAGTCTTTTAAAATACCCATTAATGAGTGCGCTGGCTGTTTCGATTTCGTGTATTTTAACGACTGGCACATTCGCCGCCGATTTACAGGTTTATGATTTCTCTCCTCAGGATCCGTTTGAAGAGATTATTTCTGGTTCCACGCATTTGACAGGCGGTTTTTCTGGAATACAGCGAGGAGAAACAGGATATACCTGGACAACGCTTGGTCAGGCCAGAGAGGATGGGTTAATTACCGGCGATTCCGGGCAATGGGTGGATAAAGATATCTTCCGTATGGGCTCGCAGACCAAATCTATAAATTACACCGATCCCGTTACCGGTAGCACGGTAACGATGAAAGTTTATGATAACAATGATATGCAGACCGAAGCGGCCAAAGATTTCCGGGTTGTCGTTTCTCAACCCGTCGGAAAAGATGGTCAGTATGTCGATCGTAATTTGTATCAGGTTGGGGCGGGCGCTTCTCTTGATGTCGATGTCGGTCAGAAAACGGGGAATTGGGTCGGTGCTGCGGATAACCAGTTCAACGTTATCATGAAAAGTTCGGTAAATACGCAAAACTTATCGTCTGCTTATCATGTCACTAATGGCGGCAGCCTTAACTACCAGTCTAAAACAGTCGTTCAACTGGGGAATAGTGATAACAATATAAAAGACGCCAGCAATGCACTGGCATGGATGACGGCGGCTGATTTTGTTGGTGAGTTTGACAGCGTTATTGGTAAGCAGAATATTACCAACATTGATGAGTTCAAGGCGTATAACGATGCGTTGATTCAGGCGCTCCAGGATGGGCAAATTCAGCTAACGGAGGCGCAATATGCTGATGAACTGAATAAAGCCAGGGATACCTCACTGCACGGGATCTTCGCTGATACGGGGAGTATTGCGGCTGATGATGCCATCAGAGCCTTTGTTAACAGGGATGCGGTATCCTATATTCATGGCGTGGGCAGCGGCACCAATGTGGTTATCGATAAGGATGCCAACATTCAATTAGTGGGATCGGATGCCACGGTTGTTAACCTGGAAAATGGCGCCAGACTGACAAACAACGGCACCCTTGGTACCGCAGGTAATACTTATCGCGGCGCTTATATCATTGCTGCGAGAAATACGTCTTTTGTTGATAACAACGGCGTTATTGATGCGGGCACGAATCCCGAAATGGCGGATTTTTTCTCAAGTGGGGCGGCGGGCGTAGCGCAAGGTGCGCATACTGCCATTCTGGCTAATGGTTCCTCTGTAATTAATAACAACAGCAGCGGCGTGATAAATGTTGCGGCCAGAGGTAACTATTATGGTAATACCGGCGTGTTGATGAGCGGTAATGCCACGCTTAATAATGATGGTGCTATTAATATTGCAGCGAGTAATGAGGCGAACAGTATATTAGGTAATGGTGCCAATATCGGCGTCGTTACCCAACAAAACACCACCTTTAATAACCGGGGCACATTGTATATTGGTCGCCTGGCGCAGCGTGCACCTGATGATGCAAACACGGATATCGCGATCAAGCAGCAGTCAATTGGGGTTCATCTGTACGGTAATGGTACTTATAACGGTTCCGATACTTCACAGATTATTATTGGCAGTAAAGTCCAGAATGCGACAGCGATTGATGTTGGCGGGAATGCAACTCTCGATCAAAAAGGGAGCATTAATATCAATGGTGCTGTAACCGGGGAGTCCGTTTCTTCGAATATTGGTATTATTGCACGCGCAGGAACCCAGGCCGCTAAAGTCGTTCATGATGGCATCATTAATCTGAACGGCCTGAACAGTACCGGGATACAGGTGCTGGAAAATGGTCAGATAACCAGTTCGGGCACGATTAATATTAATGGTGGACTGGACCCAGTAACCCACTATGCCAACTATGGTATTTACGTCCAGGGTGAAAAGGCGCTGGCAATATTGTCTGGCACCGTAAATTTAAGTGGTGATGGCGCTATTGGGGTTCATGCGCGTGATAAAGGTGAAATTGATGTTACCGAGAATGGTACTGTCAATTTCAAAGATGGCGTTAATCAGACGGGCTATTATATTTTTGGCGCGGGTTCCACTATCAAAAACGCGGCCTCCAGCGTTCAGGACGCGTCAACCCAGAATGCCACGCTGTACCGCGTTGACGGAGGCGCCAGCTTCTATGGTTCTGCCGATAGCTCAGCGCAGCTAAACGCTTCTGGTGATGGCGCAACGATTATTCGGACAACCGGTGCTGGTAGCCATTTTGATTCCGGTAAACTTGCTCTTAGCGTCACGGGGACAGGAGCGACGGGCATCCGAATTGAAGGAGGCGCGACGGGCGAAATTACCTCGGATGCGGTTATTGTCAGGGTGGCCGGGAAAGATACCACTGCCGGCATTGTTGATGGTAACTATTACAACCTTGATGGCTCCGTTAATGATGCGCAAAAAGGTGACTCCGTATTAACCAGTTATGCGGTGCTGGAGACAGCAAACACGGCAGACGGCGCATTTGGCTACATCGCCAGAAATGGCGGCCGTCTGATCCATGAAGGCTCGATTGATTTCACGGCTGACAACAGTACCGGGATACTGGTGGATGGCGGGATCCTGGAAAACCATTCTGATGTCACTGTGAATGGCGTGGCGGTTAATATTCAGGGCGCTAACTCAGAGGTGACCAACAGTGGCGTGGTGACCGCAACGGATGGCCAGGCTGCCTATCTGGTTGGGAACAACGCCACGCTGGCGCTGAATGGTAACGGTGAAACCCGGGCGGCGGGCACCGCTCACGGGATCTTACTGGATACTGGCGCGAAAGGCCTGACGGTTGATGGTGCGACTATCACAATGGATAGCGCTGGTAGCGGCAACGCAATTGAAAACAAAGCCGCGATTAGCGGTATTCAGTTGAAAAATACCACGATTAATGTCGGTAATGGCGTGGGTGTTCACACCGGCGCATCGATGGCGCAAACCAACTCCGGCACGATCAATATTAATGGCAGCGGTACAGGGATACTGTTTGAGAACGTGGCTGATGGCTCTGACACCGATCAGACGCTGGATATGTCTGACTCCAGAGATCTGGTGATCAATGTGAACGGTGCCCAGGGGAACGGGATTATTACCCGAGCATCCACCGACCTGAAAACCGGCGCCAGCGTTAACGTCTTGGACAGTGACGGGAAATCAGCGCTGGTTGTCCAGGGGACGACGAAGAATGTAGAGCAATCCGGCAAACTGACCTCGGTGTCTGACAAGGCGGCGGTGGTCGATTTGAATAACGGCGTACTTGAGAGCTTTATCAATAAAGGCGATATCCTGGCGCTGGATGCCAGCCACACTGCGCTGGAAATGAACAGTGGTAACGGGATTACCTTCACCAATGCCAGTGGGGCAAATATTGTCGGTCAGGTGAATCTGCTTAATGGCGACAATACGGTGATCCTTGAATCAGGAAGCACTGCGACTGACATTACCAGTGGCAGCGGCAAAGATAACTTCATTCTGAAGAATATCAGCGAGAATGAAAGCGGTTCATTGTTCACATCATTAAATGGCGGCAGCGGCGACGACACATTACAGCTTGAGAATTCGTCATACACTTTAACCCGTGCTGATGCCATTAACGGCATGGAGCATATTGCGCTGGCGAATAATTCTGTTTTTACCCTCGACAACGTTGCACTGGGGCTGGGTGACGACGAACTTGATGGCGCGGGAACCGGATACACCATTGACGGTTCCAGCCAGCTTAGTATTAAGAATACGGCGGATGTGACTTTTAAAAGCCATCTTGCCGGGACGGGAGTTGTTGCCGTTGATACGGCGAATAACCACTTCAACTTTGATGCTAATAATGCCGCAGATGGTTTTGCCGGTACGCTGGCGCTTACTAACAGCCGTTTTGAACTTGACGGTCTGAATACTCAGGCGCTTAGCAACGCTACGCTGCAAGCTGGAAATGGCAGCATTACCCATGTCGGCAGCGGCGAGCAGAATATCGGCGGTCTGGATTTCAAAGGGGGGACCGTACAGTTTGACGGCGTAACGCCGGGTAACCCAACGGCTTTAGGAACGATTCACGCTGGCGCGATGGATCTCTCTGGTCGCGGTACGGTTCAGGTTGACAGCGGAACGGTCAGTAACGATCGTCCTCAGGCTGATACGCATCGTCCAATACTGGAACAGGATGACGCGCAGGCATTGATTAAACTGGCGACCTCTGACACCGCCGTTCAGGGGGGCGCCGGTAACCTGGTGCTGAAAGATAAAGACGGTAATGTGATCAGCGATAGCATCACTGCCGATATCGCCCAGAATGGCGTGGTGGTGGCGAAAGGAACGTATGACTATCGTCTGACCGGCGGTGACAGCGATGACGGACTTTATGTCAGCTATGGCCTGACCCAGGTCGATTTGCTGGGTAAAGACGCCGATGCGCTTATCCTTGATGCGAACGGGAAAAGTGGCAACGCGGCTGACCTGAGCGCCAGAGTGACCGGTAGCGGCGATCTGGCGTTTGACAGCCAGAAAGGCCAGACGGTGACGCTGTCGAATATGGACAATGATTACAGCGGCGTCACCGATGTGCGCAGCGGTAATCTGGCGATGCTGAACGATAACGTGCTGGGAAATACCCGCGAGCTGAAACTGGCTGGCGATACCGGGTTTGATATGCGCGGTCATTCACAAACCATCGGCAAGCTCACGGCTGAAAGCGGCTCTCTGACCGATTTGAACGGCGGTCATCTGACGTTGACAAACGGTGGTGAAGCGTCTGGCGTACTGACGGGCGACGGGGAGCTCACCGTTGCAGGCGGAACCCTGAATGTCTCCGGGGCGAATACGGGGCTGAAGGCGACGACCACGATTGCTCAGGGCGCGACGGCGGTGCTGGATAATACGCTGGGGCTGGGAACCGGAGATATTGTTGCCGCCGGGCTGCTTAATCTGAGCAACGCCACGGGCGTGCTGTACAACAGCATCAGCGATGCCGGGAAAGTCGCACTGGATGCCAGTGATGTGGTGCTTGCTGGCAACAATAGCCATTTTGCCGGGACCTTCGACATCGACAACGACTCCACGCTGACGGCCTCTTCCGCGCAGCAGTTAGGCACCTCCGCGATTCAGAATGCCGGTAAGTTTGTGCTGAACACTCACGAAAACTGGTCGCTGGAGAACGGTGTTACAGGTAGCGGGAGCGTGGTGAAGAATGGCAGTGGCAACGTCACGCTTAGCGACAGCGCCCAGTGGACCGGCGCGACGGATATCAATGCCGGTGGTCTGACTCTGGGCAGCGCGGATAACGCGTTCACGCTGGCCAGTCATCAGGTCAATATCGGGAAAGACGGGCGCTTATCCGGGTTTGGCGGCGTAGCCGGAAATATGGCTAACCAGGGCACGCTATTGATTGGCGATGACGTCAGCGCGGCTCGCAGAGCGGTTTCTTCACCTGTCAGCTTTACCGTAGGCGGCAATCTGACGAACAGCGGCGATATCTGGACCGGAAGCAAAGGTAAAGATGCCGGTAATCAGCTTGTGGTAAACGGGAACTATCAGGGAGATGGCGGTCATCTTCATCTGAATACCGCGTTGAATGATGATAATTCCGTCACGGATAAACTGATTGTTAAAGGAAACACCTCTGGCACAACCGGCGTCAGCGTGACGAATGCTGGCGGTTCTGGCGCGCAGACGATCAATGGCATTGAAGTGATTCATGTTGATGGTCAGTCCGACGGTGAGTTTACGCAGGACGGCAGGATTGTGGCCGGGGCGTATGATTATTCACTGGCCCGTGGTCAGGGCGACAACAACGGTAACTGGTATTTAACCAGCCATAAGACAGATCCAAATCCGGGGCCGGGCCCGAAACCTGAACCCGATATCCGTCCTGAACCGGGCTCCTGGACAGCTAACCTGGCGGCAGCCAATACGCTGTTTGTTACGCGGCTTCACGATCGTCTTGGCGAAACGCAGTACATTGACGCGCTGACGGGCGAGAAGAAAGTCACCAGCATGTGGATGCGTCAGGCGGGCGGGCATAATGCCTGGCGGGACAGCTCCGGTCAGCTTAAAACTCAGAGTAACCGCTATGTGATGCAGGTAGGGGGTGATGTTGCCCGCTGGAGCGGCGACGGACTGGATCGCTGGCACCTTGGCGTCATGGCCGGATATGGACACAACAGCAGCAACACGCGCTCCTCATCGACAGGGTATCGCTCTGACGGTTCCGTGAACGGCTACAGCGCCGGGGTGTATGCAACGTGGTATGCCAATGATGAAACGCATCAGGGCGCTTATCTGGATTCATGGGCACAGTACAGCTGGTTTAATAACAGCGTCAAAGGCCAGGATATTCAGAGCGAATCGTACAAATCCAAAGGGATCACCGGGTCGCTGGAGCTGGGGTACACCCACAAGCTGGGTGAATTTGCAGGAAGTAAGGGCTCTAAAAATGAATGGTTTATCCAGCCGCAGGCGCAGGCCATTTGGATGGGCGTCGAAGCTGACGATCATCGTGAATCGAATGGCACACGTATCAGCGGTGAAGGGGACGGCAACGTTCAGACCCGACTGGGCGTCCGTACTTTCCTGAAAGGCCACAGCGCGATTGATGAAGGCAAAGCGCGCGAGTTCCAGCCGTTCGTGGAAGTGAACTGGCTCCACAATACGCGCGATTTCGGCACAAAAATGGATGGTGTCAGCATCCGGCAGGAAGGCGCGCGTAATCTGGGTGAAATAAAAACGGGCGTTGAGGGGCAAATTAATCCACAACTCAATGTCTGGGGGAATGTCGGCGTCCAGCTGGGCGATAAAGGATACAATGACACCTCAGCAATGATAGGGATTAAATATAACTTTAAATAGCAGAAAGGGGGCGTCGTGCCCCCTTTTTCTGTCGTGAGTTCTCATCTTTATAACATTAAAAAACAATTTTCTTCAGGAAGAATAGAGTGAGGGATGAATGATTGTAATCTCAGAAAATAGTTTTTTCCATCTTGGGGTTAGCGCATTAGTAGAAAGAATGGCATTGAATACCACCCGTAATTTGATTGTGTTTGATACGGGGCGCGATTGTCTCTATATGCTTGATACTGAAGAGGCAAAGATGCCTTTTTTCCATGAACCGATTTTGATTTTTTCACATTGTCGGCGTATTTATCTCACCGAGAAAAACAGAAAATTCAAAATCGAAACGCTGCTATCAAAAACGAAATCTCATCCCGCTGTCAGACGGAAGCGAGAAGTATTAACCGTAAGTGAGTTACGCGTCATAAAAAAAGTTTGTCAGGGGATCAGTCAACGACGAATTGCAGAACAGTTCAAGGTCAGCGAAAAGACGATCAGTAATCAAAAAATGAACGCCTTGCGAAAGCTGAGCATCAATAAAACAACAAAGTTTTTCGTTGAGTATCTGGCCTGGCTGAGATTGTGGCATGAGTATGTTGAGTATAAAAACAATCAAATGCGAAAACCGGTTAAACTCTCTGTCATCACGCCTGAAACCTTTACAAAAAGGCGGAGTGAGGTTTTAATAGAGGTTTAATCTACGTAAGCCAGGATGACAATGAGTCTTGCTTATATTTAAAAGGACTTTTACAGAACTCAATGAAACAACATGCTGGGGGATTGGTGGGAAACAAGCTAGTTTTTGTGATCGTATTCTTAACCATCACTATAACCGGCATGGTGACTTTTTGGCTGGGTGCGTCCAGCCGGGTAGATAATGACAAAAGAGCATTAATCCAGCGCGTAGATTCGCTACTGTTTGAAGCGAAACAGATATCAGATTCGTTGACCGCCCATTTAACAGAACGCTGCTCAGATGAAACGGTGCGTATGCTGACGAAACAGATACACCGTTATCCGCATATTGGGGGCATTTTCCTGTTGCAGGATTCGCAGGTATATTGCTCATCCGGGATGGCGAAACCTGAACTCAGCAATTTAACCGCAGGGGAGAACGGTAATCGGCTATTTTTAGTTGATGAAACGCCGGCATTTCGCGGGGAGCCTGTATTAGCCTACGTTACTGTGAGAGGAAATAACGCAATAGTGGTGACGATCAGTACCTACTGGTTTAAGTCGCTGCTTGCAGACAGTCGTTTACTTGTTAACGTGAATGGAAATATTCTCTCCGATGATAAGTTAATCAGTACAAATAGTATTGATTTTCAAAACTCCGCCTGGCAACAATCTAATATGTTTGATTATCAGGTAATGGAATACCCGGAACATACGGGCATTGCTTCTGTTCTTAACTTTATTTTTATTCTCTTTTTATCCGCAGCGATTGCCGTTCCTGCCGCTTTTCTGTTTAACTATACGCTACAACGAATCGCGATGTCCCGGTATATACAACTTCGCCGGGGGCTGCGCAAACAGCAGTTCGTTCCTTATTACGAACCCGTCATGAATTGTGCTTCCGGGGCGTTATATGGCGCAGAAGTGGTCATGCGATGGAAGAAGGGGAACGATACATCCGTTATTAATGAAGAGATTATCGCTCTGGCAAATAAAACCGGGATGATATCTCCATTAGTTAACTTCATTTTACGACAGGTGGAAAAAGATATACTCTCTTTACGCCTCAGACTGCCGAGAACATTCTACATTAATTTCCGACTTAGTGAATCGATGATCGCTATGCCAGAACTTATTGATTCGTTTGTTGAGTTTCAAAAACGTTTGCCCAGCGATGTAAAACTGACGCTGGAATTTCCTGAGGTTGTTTATCGTGATACAACGCTTGAGTTTGATTCAGTTCTCAGGAGGTTACGTGTCGAAGGCATTAAAATTAAAATGAGCTCCTTATTTTTAGAACGTTTAAATGCTGACCGTAATTTATATCTTCCGGTTGATGCTGTCAGAATTGAAAAGTCAGTTACCAGATTAATTTCGGACTCCAAAGAACCTGTCGCGAGTGTTGATGATATTATTCGTTCGGCAGTAAATAAAAACTATACGATTATCGCGGATGGTATTGAAAATGATCAGCAGTACCACTATTTATCACTGCGCGGTGTTGTTTTACAACAGGGGAATTACTGGTCAATGCCATTGTCCAGTTTTCATTTAATGCAGTATATTATTCAGAGCGATAAAGTATTACTGTGTTAATTTCTGATAATAATGCGAAATTTATCGATATATCATGCGCATATTACCCGGAGTAATATGCGCATGTATATATCAGGACTTAAGTTGTAGCGCGATCTCAACCACATATTTACCCTGGTGGCGGGCGATATCCAGTTCACGACTGTCACGAATGATCCACCACGGATTACCGCCATTGCTGAATGTTTTTTTATTCGTCAGCCGTCTTTTTCTGCACGTCCAGCCAGGCCACGAGCAGAAAGCCGCCAACAAGACCCAGATGCTCAAAAAATGCGTTGGCGGTGCTGAATCTCTCCATGCCTGCCGGAAGTTCCCAAAAGCGCAGCGCCAGGAACGTCGCGACAAGGGTGAACCCCGCCAGTGCCAGCGAAGCAAGCCAGCGCAGGCAACCCGTCAGGATCATGATTGACGCGCCCAGTTCCAGCGCAATAACCAGCGCGGCAAACAACGGCGCAGGAGACAGGCCGAAATGGTTCATCTCGCCGATAGCGCCCTGAAAATCCAGCAGCTTATTGATCCCGCCCTGCAAGTAGGCCGCGCATAGCCCGAGATAAGCCAGCCAACGGCATACCGCCGCCCCGATAAGGGGGCGAACGGCATGCGTCAGACGTTGTGAAAATGTCATGTCAGGTTCCACGGTCAGACAGCCCAGCAGGAGCAGCCAAGCGCGCCAAAGAACCCTTTCAGATCCGATACCGGCAGGCTGGATGTCCATGCGCCAGCATGATCGTGCCCGTGCAGGCCGCAGCCGTGAGAGCAACCGCAGGAGGCCATCGCCATTTGTCGTACGGCAAGCGAGTTTTTCCCCGCGCCTTCTGGCTCTCCCCATGCGGCGTAGCCTTTGAAGGTGCGCGTCGGCGACCAGTCCGGCATCGCGGGTGGGACAGGATTGTCATCCAGGGATTCGAAAGACCCCGCCCCCCAGACGATTTTTCCGCCCACCATCGTTAATTCTGAAGACAGGAAGGAGATCTCATCCTCGGCGCAGGCAAAAAAGTCTTTGTCCGGCACAATGAGGTCAGCGAACTGACCGGCCTGAATACGGCCTTTTTTACCTTCTTCATTGGAGAACCAGGTGACGTTCTCCGTCCACATTCGGAGCGCTGTTTCCCGATCCAGGCAGTTACGACGCGGATAAAGCTGCATGCCTCCCACGGTTTTCCCGGTGATCATCCAGGCGAGAGAAACCCACGGGTTATAGGATGCTACGCGGGTGGCATCCGTACCGGCGGATACTTTCACCCCTTTTTCCAGCATACGGGCAATGGGCGGCGTGGCTTCCGCAGCGCCGGCACCGTAACGCTCAACGAAATATTCACCCTGATATGCCATACGGTGCTGAACCGCAATACCGCCGCCTAACGCCGCGATACGATCGATTGAACGCTCAGAAATTGTTTCGGCGTGGTCGAAGAACCAGTTAATCCCTTCAAGCGGGATATCCTGATTGACCTTCTCAAAAACATCGAGGGCGCGAGAAATGGTCTCGTCATAGGTGGCATGCAGACGCCAGGGCCAGCGGTTTTCCGCCAGAATGCGAACAACTTCTTCCAGCTCGCCTTCCATTTCCGGCGGCATATCCGGTCGCGGCTGGCGGAAGTCTTCGAAATCCGCCGCTGAAAATACTAGCATTTCACCGGCGCCGTTATGGCGGAAGTAGTCGTTACCCTGTTTGTAGGTGACGGAGCGGGTCCAGTTGAGGAAATCCTCTTTCTCTTCCTGGGGTTTCTGCGTGAAGAGGTTATAGGCCAGGCGCACGGTCATCAGATTTTCATCTGCAAGTTTCTGAATAACGGCGTAGTCATCGGGGTAATTCTGGAATCCGCCACCGGCGTCGATGACACCGGTTACGCCCAGACGATTCAGCTCACGCATGAAATGGCGGGTGGAGTTAACCTGGTAGTCAAACGGCAGTTTGGGGCCTTTGGCCAGCGTGGCATAAAGGATGCCTGCGTTGGGGCGTGCCAGTAATAATCCGGTAGGATTGCCTTTCGCATCGCGGGTTATCTCGCCTCCGGGGGGTTCCGGCGTCTCTTTTGTATACCCGACGGCACGCAAAGCCGCGGCGTTCAGGAGCGCGCGGTCATAGAGATGCAGCAGAAACACCGGGGTGTCCGGCGCAATGGCGTTGATCTCTTCGATAGTTGGCAGACGCTTTTCCACAAACTGATGTTCAGTAAAACCGCCAACCACGCGAACCCACTGCGGTGCCGGGGTGATGGCTACCTGCCGACGCAACATATCCATCGCGTCAGCCAGCGAACGTACGCCATCCCAGCGAAGCTCCATATTGTAATTAAGCCCGCCGCGTACTACGTGCGTATGGTTATCAATCAGCCCGGGTAATACCCGTTTGCCTTTCAGGTCGACGACTTTGGTTGCCGGACCCGCGAAGGCCATAATTTCAGCGTCGCCGCCAACCGCGAGAAACTTCCCGTCTTTGACTGCGACGGCGCTGGCGGTTGGGTTGCTTTTATCGAGAGTGGTAAACAGACCATGATGCAGAATAACGTCTGCGACAACATGTTGTGTCATGAGCGTTTCTCCTCTGAGGAATGACTGTCTTCAGCTGCCTGGCGGCCGGGGAGCTGCCCGAAGATATGGCTGATGGCATGCGTTTTGGTACAGGCCGAAGAAAAGGCTGTGCCGGACAGAAGTTGTTTGCCTACCGGAATAACTTGTTCGCCGACCAGCATTCCCAGCAAGCCAAGGAGGGCTATCAGCGGTGGGGCGGGGGAGCGGACATTCAGCAAACTGTAAATAATGCCGACAAGAAGTCCGGCACCCAGAGAAAGGATATACATTTTCATGCGGACCTCATCAGGACAGGCGCAATGCGTGTTGCATTACGCCTGCCGTAAATCAGTTGGAGGTGTTATTTAGCCGGGTTTGGGCCGATACGTTCGCCGTGTTGTACGCGCTCAGGCGCTTTATGAACCATAGTATAGGCATAATCGACGCCCATGCCGTAGGCGCCGGAGTGTTCACGCACGATATCCATAATGCCGTTGTAGGTCTCTTTACGGGCCCAGTCGCGCTGCCACTCAAGAATGACCTGCTGCCAGGTTACCGGCACGATGCCTGCCTGAACCATACGATCGATAGCGTATTTGTGTGCATCAACGGAGGTGCCGCCGGAAGCATCAACCACCATATAGATTTGATAATCCGCGTCTTTGACTGCACACAGGGCAAACGTGGTGTTACAGACTTCCGTCCACAGACCGGAAACAATCACTTTCTTACGACCATTCGCCGCCAGCGCATCACGCACGTTCTGATCGTCCCATGAGTTCATTGAAGTACGTTCCAGGATGTTGTTTTCCGGGAAAACGGCCAGGAGTTCGGGATAGGTGTTACCGGAAAAACTTTCGGTTTCTACGGTCGTGATGGTGGTGGGGATATTAAACAGTTTTGCCGCTTTGGCCAGGCCAACAACGTTGTTTTTCAGTACCTGACGGTCAATAGATTGTACCCCGAAGGCCATCTGGGGTTGCTGGTCGATAAAAATCAGTTGACTGTTCTGCGGGGTGAGGACATCAAGGTAATGAGACATATCACTTTCTCCTGAACTAATATAGTGTAAGCACAACATGATTAGAAATGCGCATTCCCGAAGAGAATAATGCCGTGTTATTCCTTCCTGACGTTCAACATTTTCCCGTTGCACTTATTTCATGTTACGGTATACGTGCTGTCAGCAATGTTCGTTCCTTATCCGCGTACTCTTCCTTTTTATTTGTTATCCATCCGTCATCTGATTAATGACAGGGGAATATCTTTACCATCATTTTGATCTGTCGGTCAGAATGTGATGACAGACTCAGTTTAGAAGTTTTATGGCTAACATCAATGTTCAAAAACATTACTCACTGTCTTTTAAAATGTGACAATCATATTTTTCTCATGTCTTGTTTAAGAATTTTATACAACATGTTTAAGAAAACTTTTGGAAACTTATTATTTATTAAATATTGTTCCTTGTCATGACTCATGGGGTTTACGATTTCACCACCGGTAAACTATTATAGGGACTGTATTCATAACAGGACAATCATACGTCCCGTATCTGGTGACAGTAATGCATTTAGAAGATATTCGAATTTTTGTAACCATCGTAAATATGGGAAGTTTTACAGCAGCAGCCGAACACCTGAGTCTATCCAAACAATTTGTCAGCAGAAGAATGGCCGCGCTGGAGAAAAAAGTTTCAGCCCGATTACTGGTGCGAAATACCCGAAAGTTGTCCGTTACGGATACCGGCCAGGCTTTTTTTCATCATGCCCGGCGCATTCTGGAAGAGGTTCATGAAGCCGAGCAGGTTATCTCCGCCCGGCAGCAAAAACTGGCCGGGTCATTCAGGATTAGCCTGCCGATGACATACGGCATCAGGCGACTTGCCCCCCTGATTGTTGAATTTCAGGCGGCGCATCCAGAACTTACCGTTCATATTGATATGAATGACAGATATGTTGATGTGGTGGGCGAAGGCTACGATATGGTTTTGCGCATCGGGAACCTGATGGACTCTACCTTAATTGCTCGCTGTCTGGGTAAATTACCGATGGTGATTTGCGCCAGCCCGGATTATCTCCGTTTGCACGGTACGCCTCTGGCGCCTTCTGAACTGGCGCAGCATAGCTGCCTTTTGTATGGTCGGGAGGGGCAATTCGGCTGGAAATTGACGGAGGAAAATTCACCGAATACGTATGCCGTCAGAGGCAATCTGAGCAGTAATAACGGGGACGTGATCCGCGAGGCCGCAGAAGCGGGGGCCGGTATTGCGCTTTTGCCGCTTTTTATCGTTGAAGACTCGCTGCAACAAGGCGCTTTAGTGCAGATATTGTCTGATTACTCGCCGCCTCCGCTGACGATCAGCGCGCTGTATCCAAAACATCGCCAGCGCAGCGCAGTGACCCGGATCTTATTGCCATTTCTGGCCGAAAGAATTGCCGGCATCGTCGACCCGATTAAAAAAGCATGAGTGATGTAGGGGCTGATGTTGTCAACTAAATCAGGATAGTGAATATGTTATTTGAGTATTGATGGGCTCAGGCAGTGACATAAAATGGCCGTATCAAGCCGACGCTGATAACTATCATATGATCATCAAAGTGATGTAATCCCTGGTATTCCAGAAGGGATAAGATGTTCGTTGCTCTTTAAAATTATGCTTGCCTGATGTTCGGTTGAAATTAAACGCGTTCTCTTTTTTCTGTCATATCGCGTCTGACTTGTCCTGGCGTTTTCCCAAAGTATTGATGGAATCGTCTTGAAAAGGCTTGCTGACTGGAAAAACCTACGATAAAGGACACATCCATTATCGGTGTCCTGGTTGTCGATAAAAGTTCAAAAGCCTTATTTAATTTTAACTCTGTCACATACTGACCAAGGGTTACGCCGGTATGTGATTTGAATATTCTCTGGAGGTGCCAGGGAGAATATCCTGATCTCGCGGCTATGTCAGTAATTCGTAATGGTTTGTCTGTATTGTTGTGGAGCCATTCAAGTAGAACGTCGAGCACACTTTTGTACATGATAATACATCTGCCATTTTCGGTTATTGATTATGTATCAACGTATCATAATCATAATGCTTATATCGAACTTTATTATGCAGTTTTTTTGATGATAACCAGCAATAAAATTATGCAGCATCGGCAACCTTGTTGTGTATGTTGGTAGTGTCTTATGAGCGCTTTTATTTTGAGGATTGAATATGAAAAGAATTGGCATCAATGGTTTCGGTCGTATCGGTAGACTGGTATTACGCCGGATTCTGGAAACTGAACTGAATGTGGAAATTGTCGCTATAAACGATCTCACCTCGCCGGATGTTTTGGCTTATTTGCTGAAATATGATTCAAACTATGGTCCCTTTAACGGCACGGTTTCCCATGCTGACGGTTCAATTATCGTCAATGGTAAAGTCATCAAAGTATTTGCTGAGAAAAATGCGGGTGATATCCCCTGGGGTAGCCTGGGTATTGATGTTGTTGTGGAATGTACCGGTTTTTATACTTCAGCAGAAAAAGCGAATGCCCATATTGAAGCCGGAGCGAAAAAAGTGCTTATCTCCGCGCCTGCAGGCGATATGAAGACCATCGTTTATCATGTGAATGATGAAACGCTCACTTCTGCTGATAACATTATTTCCGTTGCGTCCTGTACGACAAACTGTCTGGCGCCGGTGGCAAAAGCCCTGAATGACGCCTTTGGTATTAACGTCGGCACGATGACGACGGTACATGCTTATACCGGCACCCAGGCTCTGGTGGATGGTCCCCGAGGTAAAGACTTCAGGGCTTCTCGTGCTGCGGCGGAAAATATTATCCCGCATACGACAGGGGCGGCCAAAGCGATTGGTCTTGTTATTCCTGAACTTAACGGGAAACTGAAAGGCCATGCCCAACGCATTCCGGTAAAAACGGGTTCAGTGACGGAGTTAGTGACCGTCCTGAATAAGACCGTCACCGTTGAAGAGGTCAATAACGCGCTGAGAAATGCAACAGTTGATAATGAGTCATTTGGCTATACGGATGAGCCAATTGTATCGTCTGATATTATTGGCATCCATTTTGGTTCCGTTTTTGATGCGACCCAAACGGAAGTGACCGAATTTGATGGCGTGCAACTGGTCAAGACGGTCGCCTGGTATGATAATGAATACGGGTTTGTGACCCAGTTGGTCAGAGTATTGAAGAAGTATATTTCCCTCTGATTTTTGTTGAAAAGAAACCCCTGCACAAAAATGCGGGGGTTTTTAAATGGTGATATAAATTTAGGTTATGTCAGGTTTTTATTGTTGATGTGCGCTGTCGTTCAGGTAATGAAAACGGCAAACATGGCTTCGTACTGCGTAAGAAAAGGAACCGGACAGAAAAGGAATAGCAGGCATGATAAGCGTGACATATTTTATACCGCTGAGTGGAAGTAATCCGTTTGCTTCAGTAGACTTTTCCTACAGGGTTTGAATAGCGAAACGCGGCAGGTGACGTCATCACTATGTATCGGCCTGCCTGAGGCTGTGGTTTGCAGGGACAATTGTTCAGGATAATGCGACTTTCCGTCAGTCAGGCATTATCTGTTGAGGAGTTATCTGAAAATGAAAGCTGCGGCTGACAATATTCTGTTTCCTGCTCTTGAGCAGACGTTCATGGCGGTTGTCCTCGTCGACGAGCGTAACCGGGTTCTGTTCTTTAACGAAGCCGCAGAGAAATTGTGGGGCTATTCCAGGGATGAAGTGCTTGGCCGGGATATGAATATATTAATTCCCGGGCCTCTGAAGCATGTTCATGGGGATTATGTCCACCATCACCGCGACGGGGGAAATTCCCGGGTTGTCGGGATGAATCGTGAACTTCAACTGGAACGAAAAGACGGCACGCAGGTCTGGACCAGCTTTTCGCTCTCCAAAATAGACGTGGATGGCCGCATCCACTACATGGCCGCCGCCAGAGACGTCAGCAAAGAGGTGGCCAGGCGCGAGCAAAACCGTCTGTTGTTGCTTGCCGTCAATAATACGGACAGAGCCGTGGTTGTTCTGGATGAACAACGTCGTATTGTCCAGACCAACCGTGCGTTCACCAGCATGTTTGGATATGGCGCAGATGAAGCCATGAACCAGGTATTCCCTGATTTCCTGCTGTCTTCAGGAAACAGCGATGACGCGCTAAAGCGTGTGGAAGAACATCTGCGGGGAAGTCGCTGGTTTCAGGAAGAACTCCTCACCGCGACCAGAAACGGCAGGGAAGTCTGGAGCCGGGTTTCGGTAAACCCTGTCCTCAATGAGCGTGACCACCGCCAGACCCGTAACCTTGTCGTAACCTTCGTTGATATTACGGAAGAACGTAATATTCGTAATCTGGAACGGGATGTACTGGCCGCGCTGACCAGCCGGATGACTTTCCAGGAAACGGGTGATTACATCTGCCAGCGAATTGGAAATATTGCGCCAGGCGTACTGGTCTCGGTATGCCGGATCGTCGATAACCGGATGCGCCCGTGGGCAGCTCCCGGTTTTCCAAAAGAATATGGTGAATACTGGGATGGCGTGGCCGTCGGTGAAGGCGTGGCAAGCTGCGGTACTTGTGCTGCGCGTGGCGAGCCCGTCATGGTCCAGGATATCAGCACCGATCCTCTATGGGCTCCCTATAAACATCAGATGTTGCCTCATGGTTTTCGGGCATGCTGGACATACCCTGTAAAACGTCGAGATGGTTCCGTGGCAGGGACGTTTGCTTTTTATTTCAGGACACAGAATGAGCCGGATACGTTTCTGGTTCGCATTGCCGATGCCAGCGTTCATCTTTGCGCTCTGGCGATTGAGCGGGAGGAAGGTCGCCAGCAAATCGACCGGCTGGTTCGGTTCGATGCCCTTACGGGGCTGCCCAATCGTCAGTATCTCTATCACCATCTGGATAAACTGCTGTCGGGTAACGAACCTGAACTCGCCGTGTTTTTCCTCGATATTAACCGCTTTCGTAAGGTGAATGAGTCACTGGGGTATTCCGCTGGCGACCAGGTGATTATCACGCTGGCTAACCGCTTGCAGGAACGGTTCGGGCCGCATCACTTTATCAGCCGGGTGGGTGGCGCGCAGTTTGTCGTGGTGGCGAGCGCCTGTCGTGTTGATGAGGCCTCACACCTGGCTGAGCTTATGCAGCATATCGTTGGCGCTGAAATGAGCGCCGCCGGGCAGACCTTCGAGCTTAAAGCCTGTATTGGGATCAGCCATTCCATTGGCGGCGACAGGGAAACGCTGCTGGCCCACGCCGAGAGCGCGATGGAGCGGGTACGTGAAAGCGGTGGAAGCTATCAGTTTTTTAACCCGGAACTGAATCAGGCCGTCATGCAACGTCTGAAACTGGGCATGGCGCTGCGAAATGCGATTACGGAGGGGCATTTGCGGCTGGAATATCAGCCTCAGATCAGGGCTGCGGACGGGCAGGTATACGGTTTTGAAGCGCTGACCCGATGGCACGATCCGCACGCCGGCGACATCTCTCCAGGGACGTTTATTCCTCTGGCTGAAGAGACGGGAGAGATAGAGCATATCGGCCTTTGGGCGCTGCGTGAAGTTTGCCGACAGCTTTTTGAATGGCGGAAAAAGGGCACGAATGTGTCGGCGGTATCTGTAAACCTGTCTGCTCATAACTTCCGTAAGCCTGATTTACCCCGTTATATCGCCGACCTGCTGAATGAATATCAGCTGCCCGGCAATATCCTGACCATTGAAATTACGGAAAGCGCCATGATGGAACTGACGGACGAGATGCTTGCGCGGGTCAGGGAGATTCGTGCGATGGGCGCGGGGGTCTCAATGGATGATTTCGGCACCGGCTTTTCCAGTCTGGCCAGCCTGGCGTATCTGCCGGTGACGGAGGTCAAAATTGATAAAAGCTTCATTGACCGGTTCGCCCGCGATCGTCGCGTCAATGCGCTGGTCGAAGCGGTTGTCAGTATTGGGCATAACCTCGACCTGACGGTTGTGGCGGAAGGTGTGGAAAATACCCATCAGCATCAGCAACTGAGAAAAATGGGCTGTTCCGTACTTCAGGGATTTCTTTTTTCCCGACCATTGTCGGCGAATACGTTACCGGTATGGCTAGAGGCTTACCGTTCACCCTTGCAGGATGCACAATCATGAAGAAAAAACTGTTACAGATGCTGAATTTGCGTCTGCTTATTATTGCTTTTGCGTTTCTGATGACCCTCCTTACTCTTTTCAATAGTTTCTATTCAGCCTGGCGTGTCCAGAAGCAGGTACTCATTGAGAATGAACTCAGTGAAAACCAGGCATATGCGGAGAGGATTGCTTCCACTATTGATTTGTATCTGGCGGTTTTCATGGAGCGTCTGGAATACAGTGCGAGCGTCATCGGTCAGCATTTCGATGATGAGAGCATCATCGCTGGAGAAATGATGAGGATGCAGCGGCGAGATTTTGGTTTTGATTCCGTTACGCTGGTGGATGAAAAAGGCAAAATTATTGGCGTGCTGCCTGAATCCCTGAACCTGAAGGGGAAAATGCTGACCACGCCAGGCGGCGTCGAGGCTCTCAAAGAAATGCAGCCGACGGTCAGCAGCGCCTACAATTCTCTGTCCGGTAATCTGGTGGTGTATATTTCACATCCCGTCAGGAATGCGCAGGGGAAATACCTCGGTTTTATTGGCGGCGCGATTTATCTGCAAAGAAGCAACGTTCTTTCTGCGCTCATTTCTAATCATTTCCGCAATGATGACAGCTATATTTATGTCGTTGATAAAAATGACCAGCTCTTATATCACCCCGATCCGGCCCGCAGAGGGGAAAAAGAGGAAGGCAATGCCGCAGTGAAAGCCGTGGAGCAAGGGCTGAGCGGCGCGATGGAGGTGACGAACTCCCGTGGCGTGGAAATGCTGGCGGGGTATGCCAGTATAAATACCTCGGGCTGGGGCGTTGTGGCGCAAAAACCAAAAGATAAAACCCTTACTGCGCTTGATGGGCTCATGTGGCAAATGATACGCGGCGTTGTACCGCTGGGTATTGTGGGGTTGTTTATTCTCTGGTGGCTGGGGAATGAAATCGTCAGACCATTGCGTCAACTGGCGGATCACGCCATTTCGATGGACAGCGATGAGTCCGCAGAAAAAGTACGAAACGTTCGATCATGGTATATCGAAGCCTCCCGACTCAGGCGCGCGTTGCTTCAGGGAATGGAATTAATCCGGGAGAAAATGAAATGGCTGAACGATCAGGCCAGCACTGACCCGCTTACCGGCCTGGTCAACCGACGGGCGGCAGAGAAACTGCTGGCTGAATACGAACATCAGCAGCGGCAGTTTGCGGTGATTTCTCTGGATATCGATCGCTTCAAAGCCGTCAACGACACGTTTGGTCATGACATTGGCGATGTTACGTTAAAAGCGCTGGCGCAGCTGCTGAAGCGAAGCTGTCGTAAAAATGATACTGCCTGCCGTATGGGAGGAGAGGAGTTTATGATGTTTTTCCCGGAGACGTCGGTAGAGGCTGCGGCGGATATTGCGGAGCGGCTGAGAAAAGAGGTCGCCGCCGCAAAGATAGAGACGGTAGGGCATATCACCATTTCTCTTGGCGTGACGGTGTGGCCGTCGGGCGTTGACTCTGTCTCTCAGGCGCTGAAACGGGCTGATGAATTGATGTACCAGGCGAAACAGGCGGGCAGAAACCAGGTGGTCGCAGGATAAAAAAGCAGGCGAATACCTTATTCGTATTCGCCTGTTATTGAATTATTTGCCCGTGTATTCAAAGACGATAATAGAACCCGGGTTACTCAGATTATGCGTTGGATGGTTGGATTCATCCATCACATTACCAAAGTTATCCGTCGCCACGTAGATTTTACGGGTGTCCGGGCTGACCAGCACCATGCGGTAACGGTTTGCCGTGTGGAAATATTTCGCGACGTCACCCTGGACATCTTTCTTATCGGCATTCAGCAGAACACGGTACAGCGCGCCATTTTTCATGGAGCTGATAATCACCGAGTTTCGCCAGCCTTTAATTACGCCGTTTTCCGGGTAGTATGCCACGCTGGATGGCGCAATTGTCGGCCAGCAGATATATGAAGAATCCGGGCCGCAGCTGGCGTCGTTATAGGTAAAGCCTTCTTTGACCGTAAAGAACGTTTTAATCGGCGCTTTAAAATCTGCGGCTTTCCACTCTGTTTCTTTCTGGACAGGAACGCCTGCCGGAATATGGTTAGGGTCCCAGGTCAGAGACGGGCAATTCGCCGCTTCAGAGTAGTTGGCATAAACGTAAGCCTGATCGTCCTGGAAACCGGCAACGTGTGGCCAGCCATAGTTGCCGCCGGGTTCGAGGATATTCAGCTCATCATCGGAGGATGGCCCTTGTTCGGATGCGTAAAGGGTATCGCCAATAAATACCAGTCCCTGAGGGTTACGGTGTCCGTAAGTAAACAGGTGGCTTTTGATCCCTTTAATAACGGGGTTATCATCTGGAATAGAGCCATCGGTATTCAGACGCAGCACTTTACCGGCATAGGCGGCATAGTCTTTATTCTTCAGTTCATCCTCAGTGGGAATACGCTGAGCTTCGATAGGTTTACAGAAATTCGCGCCCTGGTTATGCCCTTGTTCACCGATGGTATAATACAACTTCCCGTCCGGGCCAAAGCGCAGGCGTCCACCGTTATGGTCATTGCCTGCCGGGAATCCAGCCAGGATCTCTTTTTCATTACCCAGCTTCTGGGTTTTTTCGTCATATTCCAGGCGAACGATTTTGGCGTGTTCCTTGTCGCCGTTCATATAGGTATAGGCCGTATAAACATAATTATCGCCACCCGGTTTCATGAAGTTCGGTGACAACGCCAGGCCCAGAACGCCTTCATGCTGCGGCCCGGTATGAACCCCGCTCAGCGTAATGGCGACTTTTTTCTCACCGGTTTTCGGGTTGATACGATCGATAGAAGCGGCTTTACGTTCGGTTACCCATAAATAATCATCCGGCCCCCACACCATATCCCACGGGGCATCAAGCCCGCTAATGAGGACATGCGCGGAAAAAGGTTCTGAGGCTTGTATCTCGGTTTGTTTTGAATTTGCGGCCTGTGATGAGGTTGCGGCATAACTAACGCCAGATATGGCAAGGGCTAACGTAACAGCCTGACTGATGCGCTTTATTTTATTATTCATCATTGCGTTCCTGTATATGATAAATAGTTTCGATGGATGTCGAAATTTTCGAAGATGTAACAACTATTGTCCTTGAGAGGTAATTTGTCAAGTTGCGCCAGAAGCCGATAATTTATTAAAAATGAATCTGTTGCGATAAGGTGGAATAAGTCAGTTTGGGTGTGTCGGCATTGGAGTGTTGTTTAACGTGTTGTTTGTACTGAATGTTTTCTCTGGCAGTTGTTAGAGGTTCATTTGTTGGCTTCTCACAATATCGCGATATGAATTTATTGTCTCATTTTTTGAAATTCACTGTCCGACATGTGTTGTTAATGTTGATTTTCACCCACGGGATTATGTGGTTGTGTTCTATAATGAGAGTGATGTCCATGAATAGTCTCTATTTTTCAGTGATGACACTTTATTTAAGGATTATCAGGCACATTTCTACCGGGGATGGTATTGTCTGAACGCGGATTTTAATTCTTGTTATTTATTTTTATAAAAGGTAATGTCATGAGATAAGGGACTGTATCTAAATATTCCCCATAAATCTTCTTTTCCTGTTTTGCATTTTGATTACGATATCGTTGATACCTGTGACAAGTAAATGATTACCGGTCATCTTAAGCTGGAGGGCATATTTATATGGCAGAACAACATTCATCAGCATGGTCACCTTTACGTAACCGTGTTTTTTTCATGTTATGGATAGCCACACTCTTTTCTAATATCGGGACCTGGATGAATGATGTTGGCGCCGGTTGGTTGATGACCAATTTAAGCCCGGACCCTGTCATGATTGCCGCTATTCAGGCAATGACCACGCTGCCCGTATTCTTGCTGGCGTTACCGGCGGGGGCCATTGCGGATATTTTCGACAAGAGAAAGTTACTTATTCTTGTTAATATTATTATGCTGTGTGCCGCATCTCTGCTCGCAATTATCGTCTATTTTAATGTTGTCAGTATCGGATGGTTATTATTCATCACGTTTATTCTCGGGTCCGGCGCCGCGTTTTTAGGCCCGGCATGGCAGGCCATTGTACCTGCTATTGTTGAACCTCATGAATTAAAATCCGGGATTGCGTTAAACAGTATGGGGATTAACATCAGCCGGGCGATCGGGCCCGCGCTGGCCGGTATTTTGATTTCACAGGTCGGTCTTTATCTTCCTTTTCTTCTGAATGCGTTGAGTTTTATTGCGATTATTGCTGCGGTATGGTGGTGGAAAGGAGAAGAAAAAACGAACGGGAGTCTTCCGGCTGAATCTGTTGTTGCCGCAATGGTTTCAGGTTTGCGTTATGCCCGTTACAGCCCGGAATTAATGAGAACAATAATAAAGGCTGCCAGCTTCTTTGTTTTTGCCAGCGCGTATTGGGCAATGCTCCCGTTGGTGGTGAGACTCTCACTTCAGGGAGATGCAACATTATATGGCGTGTTAACAACCAGTATCGGGATCGGCGCTGTCTGTGGAGCATTCAGTTTGCCCGCGCTGCGTAAGCGACTCAGTGCCGGCGCTCTTATTACTTCAGGAACATTCGGTACTGCTGCCGTATTACTGATATTCGCCGGAGCAGCATCCCAATATGCCGCCATTTTCGCCAGTATTGTGGCTGGTTTTAGCTGGATTATTACCTTGTCAACGCTCATGATATCAGCCCAGACAGCGCTCCCGGACTGGGTTCGCGCAAGAGGGCTGGCCTTGTATCTGACCGTATTTTCCGGGTCAATGGCATTCGGTTCTCTGGTCTGGGGACAAATTGCCTCGCATACGTCAGTAACCACAGCATTACTTTCTGCCGCAATCGGTATTGTCGTTGTCTGGTTATGCGTATTAAAGGTAAAAATTGACCATGACAATATTAACTTGCAGCATTCAGACCACTTTAGCCTTGCTGAGGACGGTCTTAATGATATTACCGGCCATACCGGCCCGATGCTGGTGTCTGTTTATTATCATGTCGATGCTGAAAAGAATGGCCAATTTATCAGTTTGATGAAAAAGTTAAAAAATATCCGGTTAAGGGATGGCGGTTACGCCTGGGGACTGTTTGTGGTTCCTGAGAAATCCAATGAATTTATTGAAACATTCATGGTGTCGTCATTGGCTGAACATCTGCGTCAGCACGACAGAGCGACTGTCGATGACAGACAAATACAGCAGCAGCTGGATGACGTCATTCTGAATAAAAAAGCAACACACTATTTTTCTGCGAGTGTAGCGGAATCCTTTGTCATACAAGAGGAATAAAAATAAGCGTTCAGCTTATACCGTCTGGTGAATAATAGAACGTTGTGGGGCGGCAGGACTGAATCACGCATCATCCTGTCTGCCGCGTGGCAATGTAGAAATGCAAAATCACAAGACGATGGCTGATTGTGGTGGTTTTACTGAACCCGGCAGATGTCAGGAGAGATATGTATGGTGTCCCCTGCAGGAATCGAACCTGCAACTAGCCCTTAGGAGGGGCTCGTTATATCCATTTAACTAAGGAGACGAGGCGGCACGAGTATAGCGTTTTTTACCCTGCACAGTAAGTATATCGCCGCCTGACTGCTCAAACTGTCGCCATTCAGGACTGTTTTTTCTGCTTTTCTGCTTTCTTTCCGGCACGCAGCCTGGCCTCTTCTTTGCGTCTGGCGCTCATATCATTACGGATCTGCGCATGGCTCATAAGCGCGAAGATGAATGTACCGCCGCAGATATTCCCCGCCAGCGTGGGCAAAGCAAAGGGCCAGAAAAAGTCGCTCCAGTGCAGCGTGCCGTTAAACACCAGATAGAGGATTTCAACCGAACCCACGACGATATGAGTCGTGTCAGCGAGGGCGATAAGCCAGGTCATCAGAATGATCACCACGATTTTTGCGGCGCCGGCAGCAGGAAACATCCATACCATTGTGGCAATGATCCAGCCGGAAATAATGGCATTGGCAAACATCTCGCCAGGGCTGTTTTTCATCACATCCATGCCGATTTTGACAAACGCATCACGCGTTTCTTCGTCAAATATAGGCATATATTCAAAAGCCCATGCGGCGATGCCAGTACCGACTACGTTGCCCAGTAACACCACGCTCCAGAGCCGCATCAGCAGACCCGCGTTGCCCATCGTCGGGTTTTGCATCACCGGCAGAACGGCGGTGACGGTATTTTCAGTAAACAACTGCTGGCGCGCCATGATGACGATGATAAAACCAAAGGTATAACCCAGATTCTCAAGTAAAAAACTGCCGGGGACGCCGTCCAGCTGTACGTGAAAAATACCTTTCGCCAGTAGCGAGGCGCCCATTGAGAGCCCTGCGGCAATGGCTGACCACAGCAGCGCCATAGCGTCACGCTCCAGCTCTTTTTCGCCGTCCTGGCGGATATGTTCGTGAATCGCCATCGCGCGTGAGGGGAGGCGATCCTCGTCGACCTCTATCTTTTTCCCGCGTTGTTTTTCTTCGCTTTCGACTTCGAGTTCGTCACTGTGTTGATCAATTTTCTCTTCGCTGAATTTATCCATTGTGAGACCTCGTGATGAACACATTTGTCTAAAGCGTAGTGGCTTTTATCCGACTGAAGGCAGGGCAAACTCTGAAATCGCAAAAAAGGCGACGCGCGTTTTTACCCGCCCGGTTAGAATGAAACCCGCCATGAGCCAGAGTTACAGGCTATGATCAAATCAACAAGAATCAGTATATAGACATCATTTGACGTGCTGTTACAATCGCTCACACCTAAACAGGCGGATACGGTCTCGTTCCGTCATGGATGGCAATCAGCGATAGCCATAATCAACAGGGAGACATTTATGAAGCTTCGCCTGTCGGCGCTTGCGCTGGGGAGCACACTGCTGGTGGGATGTGCAAGCTCCGGTACAGAACAGCAGGGGCGTTCAGATCCGCTCGAAGGATTTAACCGCACTATGTACAACTTCAACTTTAACGTGTTGGACCCGTATGTCGTTCGACCGGTCGCTGTCGCCTGGCGTGATTATGTTCCGCAGCCTGCCAGAAATGGTTTGAGTAATTTTACCAGCAACCTCGAAGAGCCTGCGATTATGGTGAACTATTTCCTGCAGGGCGATCCCTATCAGGGCATGGTGCACTTCACCCGCTTCTTCCTGAATAGTATTTTGGGGATGGGGGGCTTTATTGATGTTGCGGGGATGGCGAATCCAAAACTACAGCGTGTTGAACCGCACCGTTTCGGCAGTACGTTAGGCCATTACGGCGTGGGGTATGGCCCCTACGTGCAACTTCCGTTCTATGGCAGCTTCACGCTGCGTGAAGATGGCGGTGATATGGCCGATACCCTTTATCCGGTTCTCTCCTGGCTCACCTGGCCGATGTCGATCGGTAAATGGACCATTGAAGGAATTGAAACCCGCGCGCAACTGCTGGATTCCGATGGTCTGCTGCGTCAGTCTTCCGACCCGTATATTCTGGTGCGTGAAGCATACTTCCAGCGTCATGACTTCATCGCTAACGGCGGGAAGCTTAAACCGCAGGAAAACCCGAATGCCCAGGCGATTCAGGACGATCTTAAAGAGATTGATTCTGAATAACCACACGAGGCCAATAAAAAAGGTGAGTCAAAAGACTCACCTTTTTTTACGTCTGATGAAAATCAGAACGCGTAGTTAAAGTTCGTACCGAACAGCCAGGCTTTACCGTCAGACTTGAAGGAGTAAGCTGCCGGGCCTTCCCCTTCGGTGAATTTCACGTTCTGACCGTGCATATAGGATGCGCCAACGTCAATAGAAGCATCTTCATTGAAGGCGTAAGTTGCACCCGCGCTCAGCCACAGACGGTCCTGATCGGGAATAGAAATGGAACGTTTGTTTGCCGGAACCGGGCTATCGTCATACGCGATACCGGTACGGAAAGTCCAGTTCTTATCGTAGTAGTAGGTCGTACCCAACGCGATACGGTACGCATCCTTAAAGCTTTCATCTTTATAGAAGAGCGTCTGGCCGTCGTCGCCTTTGGCTTTTAACTCCTGGAACTGGCTCCAGCTGGTATAAGTCAGGCTATAGTGGATAGCCCATTGCGGCGCGACGCGGTTATAACCGGAGATTTCCCACATTTCAGGCAGGTTCAGGGTTAAGGAACCATTCTGTGTTGCGCCGCCAGTGCCGTATGGCAGGCTTGAAAGCCCCATGCTGGCGAAAATATTGTTCAGATTTGGGTTAATGGAGCTTTTGTAATCGCCTTCGAAGTCGATTTTCACTTCAGAGCGGTAGGTCAGACCCCAACGGTTATCCTTGTCGAGTTCATACAGGATGCCTGCGTTCCAGCCGAATCCCCACTCATCACCCTTCAGGTGGGCGATCTGGGAGTCAGGGGAGTTAATGCCATCCGTCCACTGAGAGGGGACGCCTTGTCCAACCAGCTGTTGTGAAAGCACCGGACCGAGGGAACCCGCATAGCGCTCAATTTTAGCTTTCGCGTAAACCGCATCAAAACCAACCCCGAAGCTCCAGCTATTATTCAGGCGATAGGCGCCGCTGAGGTTCAGGTTCACCGTTTGCAGGTCTGTTTTACCGCCATAGATACCGGCTGAATAATCTTTATTGAATTCGGTGGCGAGGCCGTAGTTGGAGGTAATGGACGCCCCCCAACCGAACTGATCGTTGATCGGCGCAACGAAGTGCAGGTTAGGAACCCACGCTGTTGGCGCAATATTATTCGCGTTGGCATTTTGCCCGGTTAAGTTAGAGCGGCCGGTCACATTGACATCTGGATCGATATACACCGCACCCGCAGAGAAGGTGGGGCGATCGAACATCATAATTAACGCCGGGTTGCGGCTAACGTTACCGGCATCATCTGCGATAGCGCCTTCACCCGAATAAGCCCGGCCAAGGCCAGAGGAAGAAAATTCGTTTAACTGAAAGCCTGCAGACCAGGCCTGTGTGGAGACGATTGCCACTGCGACTGCGAGAGCAGACTTTGTAAACAGGGTTTTCTGGCTCATGACCATAACCTCATCGATTTATTTTTATACAAACTATGTTACATGCCGTAACAGGAGCGCGAAGTGTAGGGTCTGAGGTACGACAGAGAAATCAGACCAGTGGCGTGAGTATAGGTCTGACCAGCTGGAATGTTGCAAGTATGTTTATAATATTTTTCAATTGTGATCGTAGAAACGCGATCCAGCTGGCAAATTTGAGGCCTGGCGCACTCACTCGATTGGGCGATTTTTGTTTTAGATCATTTTTAAGTGTGATTTCGGTCACTTATCCCATTTTGCGTCATTAACGACTGGAGAGCCTTTTTCCACGAGCGTAAAATATCCTCAATATTTATCTGGCACCTTGAGTGCAAATACAGAGGAAATCTACAATGAGTAAATGCAGTGCTGATGAAACCCCGGTTTGCTGCTGTATGGATGTTGGCACCATTATGGACAACTCCGATTGCACCGCGTCTTACAGCCGTGTGTTTGAAAACCGCGCGCAGGCCGAAGAGACGCTGGCGGCTCTGACAGAAAAAGCGCGTGGCGTGGAGTCTGAACCTTGCCAGATTACATCCACCTTTACCGAAGAAGCTGAAGGCGTGCGTCTGGACATCGACTTTGTCTTCGCCTGCGAAGCTGAAACGCTGATCTTCCAGCTGGGTCTGCGTTAATCCCCTTCTTTGAATGCCCCTGTCAAATTCTGGCAGGGGCATTTTCGTAACCCTCTGTTACTATCCTCTGTGTCTTAGCTCTCACTTTCTGGCGTCTCCGCTTGGCGAAATGTAAAAAATTGGTTAAGACTGTGATCAGGTCAGACCACTTATTTTATTTTTTTACAGGGGAATGTTATGAGTCAGGCTTTACCACTGGTTACCCGCCAGGGCGATCGTATCGCCATTGTAAGCGGATTACGTACGCCGTTTGCTCGTCAGGCCACCGCTTTTCATGGCATTCCTGCTGTTGAGCTGGGAAAAATGGTGGTTGGGGAATTGCTGGCGCGCAGTGAAATACCTGCCGAGGTTATTGAGCAACTGGTTTTTGGCCAGGTGGTGCAAATGCCTGAAGCTCCCAACATCGCCCGGGAAATTGTGCTGGGTACGGGGATGAATGTTCACACCGATGCCTACAGCGTAAGCCGGGCGTGCGCAACCAGTTTTCAGGCGGTAGCGAATGTTGCGGAAAGCCTGATGGCAGGGACGATTCGCGCGGGGATTGCTGGCGGCGCGGACTCCTCTTCCGTGTTACCCATTGGCGTCAGCAAAAAGCTGGCGCGTATACTGGTGGACGTCAATAAAGCCCGCACGACCGGGCAAAAACTCAAACTCTTTTCCCGCCTGCGTCTGCGAGACCTGATGCCTGTTCCGCCCGCGGTCGCTGAATATTCCACCGGGCTGCGGATGGGCGATACGGCCGAGCAAATGGCGAAAACCTATGGCATTACGCGTGAGCAGCAGGATGCGCTGGCGCATCGTTCCCATCAACGAGCCGCGCAGGCCTGGGCCGAAGGTAAACTGGCGGATGAGGTGATGACGACATATGCGCCGCCGTATAAAGAGCCTTTCTCTGAAGACAATAATATTCGTGGCAACTCTACTCTGGCTGATTATGCGAAGCTGCGCCCCGCGTTTGATCGACAACACGGGACGGTCACGGCGGCGAACAGTACACCGCTGACGGATGGCGCGGCAGCCGTCATCCTGATGACGGAGTCTCGCGCTAAAGAACTTGGCCTGGCGCCGTTGGGCTATCTGCGTAGCTATGCGTTTACCGCAATTGACGTCTGGCAGGACATGCTGCTGGGCCCGGCCTGGTCGACGCCGCTGGCGCTGGAGCGGGCCGGATTAACGCTGGCCGATCTCTCGTTAATTGATATGCATGAAGCCTTTGCCGCTCAGACGCTGGCTAACATTCAACTGCTTGGCAGTGAGCGTTTTGCCCGCGACGTGCTGGGCAGGGCGCATGCGACCGGAGAAGTGGATGACAGTAAGTTTAACGTCCTCGGCGGGTCGATTGCCTATGGACATCCGTTTGCCGCAACGGGGGCGCGGATGATCACGCAAACCCTGCATGAGCTACGCCGTCGGGGAGGCGGTTTTGGCCTGGTGACCGCGTGTGCTGCGGGGGGTTTAGGGGCGGCAATGGTTCTGGAGGCGGAATAATGGACATGACATCGGCTTTCACGCTTAACGTGCGTCTGGATAACGTCGCGGTCGTCTCTATTGATGTCCCCGGTGAGAAAATGAATACCCTGAAGGCGGAGTTCGCGACGCAGGTTCGCGCCATCCTGAAACAGATTCGGGAAAACAAGGTGCTGCGCGGTGTGGTTTTTATTTCTGCGAAGCCGGATAACTTTATCGCGGGGGCGGATATCAACATGATCGGCAACTGCAAAAGCGCGCAGGAAGCTGAAACGCTGGCGCGTCAGGGCCAGCAGATAATGGCTGAAATTCAGGCGTTGTCTGTTCCGGTTGTCGCCGCCATTCACGGCGCGTGTCTTGGCGGCGGGTTAGAGATGGCGCTGGCTTGCCATCGGCGCATTTGTACTGATGATGCGAAAACCGTGCTGGGCCTGCCGGAAGTGCAACTGGGGCTGCTGCCAGGGTCTGGCGGTACGCAGCGATTACCGCGCCTGGTTGGGGTGAGTACGGCGCTGGACATGATCCTCACCGGTAAGCAATTACGGCCAAAACAAGCGCTCAGGGTTGGTCTGGTGGATGAAGTCGTGCCGCACGCCATTTTGCTTGAGGCCGCCGTGGAACTGGCGATTAAAGGGCGTTCCGCTCAGCGGAATTTGCCGGTGCGTGAACGTATTCTGGCCGGGCCGCTTGGGCGCACGCTGCTGTTTCGCATGGTCAGTAAAAAAACCGGGCAGAAAACGCAGGGTAATTACCCGGCGACAGAGCGAATCCTTGAGGTGATTGAAACCGGGCTGGCGCAGGGAAGCAGTAGCGGATACGACGCGGAAGCGCGGGCGTTTGGCGAACTGGTGATGACGCCGCAGTCGCAGGCGTTGCGGAATATCTTTTTTGCCAGCACCGAAGTGAAAAAAGATCCGGGGAGCGACGCGCAGCCTGGCCCGTTAGCCAGCGTAGGTGTGCTGGGCGGAGGTCTGATGGGCGGCGGTATTGCTTACGTGACGGCCTGTAAAGGCGGCTTGCCGGTTCGCATCAAAGATATTAATGCCAAAGGCATCAACCACGCGCTGAAGTACAGCTGGGATCAGCTTGAAACCAAAGTTCGCCGCCGTCATATCAAAGCGGGCGAACGCGACAAACAGCTGGCGCTAATCTCCGGCTCAACGGATTACCGCGGCTTCTCGCATCGGGATCTGGTTATTGAAGCGGTGTTTGAAGATCTGGCGTTAAAACAGCAGATGGTGGCGGAAGTCGAGCAAAACTGCGCTCCTCACACCATTTTTGCCTCCAACACCTCATCTTTACCCATCGGCGACATCGCGGCTAACGCGGCCAGGCCTGAGCAGGTGATTGGTTTGCACTTCTTTAGCCCGGTAGAAAAAATGCCGTTGGTGGAGGTCATTCCTCATGCGACAACCTCCGCGCAGACGATCGCCACGACCGTTAAGTTGGCGAAAAAACAGGGCAAAACGCCGATTGTGGTCAGCGATAAAGCCGGGTTCTACGTTAATCGTATTCTTGCCCCGTATATCAACGAAGCAATACGGTTGCTGACCGAAGGCGAACGCGTTGAAGCGATCGACGCCGCGCTGGTCAAGTTTGGTTTTCCGGTCGGGCCAATCCAACTTTTGGATGAGGTTGGCATCGATACAGGCACTAAAATTATACCTGTACTGGAAGCCGCTTACGGCGAACGTTTTAGCGCGCCTGCAAACGTTGT
Source organism: Citrobacter sp. CK181 (assembly GCF_030333595.1). Lineage (NCBI taxonomy): Bacteria > Pseudomonadati > Pseudomonadota > Gammaproteobacteria > Enterobacterales > Enterobacteriaceae > Citrobacter > Citrobacter sp. CK181. The sequence goes on from NZ_JAOWFN010000011.1 coordinate 64,394, forward strand.
TGCCTCAATTTTGAATGACGATCGCAAAGGCAGAAAAAATGGTCGCGGTTTCTATCTTTATGGCGTGAAAGGGCGTAAAAGCAAAAAACAGGTCGACCCTGCAATTTATAGGCTTATTGGTACGCAAGGGCAGAGCCGACTTTCTGCGCAGCAAATGGCTGAGCGGTGCGTGATGTTAATGCTCAATGAAGCGGCGCGCTGCTTTGATGAGAAGGTGATCCGCAGCGCGCGTGATGGCGACATCGGCGCGGTATTTGGTATTGGTTTTCCGCCGTTTCTTGGCGGCCCGTTCCGTTATATGGACACTCTCGGCGCGGGTGAAGTGGTTGCGGTTCTGCAACGACTGGCTACGCAGTATGGCGACCGGTTTACCCCGTGCGAGCGCTTATTGCGGATGGCTGAACGCGGTGAACGTTTCTGGAACAGTGGGGAAACAGACCTGAAGGAATAAGGTCATATCAGGACGAGACCGCACCGAATGACTGTGTGGTGGTCAATTTGTAAACAAAGATTGACTATACTTACGCCATTGAGGTAAAAAACAGCGTTTCATTCGGTGAATGGATAAGGCACAATGCCGGCCACCGCATTTTTATCATACCCGTCAGGGTTTTTGCTAAGAATGTGGGTGATTCTGGTTAACAAAAGCGGTGCAATATGCAAGTTTTTATCATGCGTCACGGCGACGCGGCCCTCGATGCCGCCAGTGATTCGGTTCGTCCCTTAACCTCGTGTGGTTGTGACGAATCCCGCCTTATGGCGAACTGGCTGAAAGGTCAAAAAGTGGATATCGAACGTGTTCTGGTGAGCCCGTTTCTACGAGCCGAACAAACGTTGGATGTGGTAGGGGAGTGTATGAACCTGCCTGGCAATGTGGACGTTTTGCCGGAGCTTACTCCTTGCGGCGATGTCGGTATGGTCAGCGCCTGGTTGCAGACGCTGGCGAATGAAGGCGTCGCATCGGTGTTAGTGATCTCTCACCTGCCTTTGGTGGGATATCTGGTGTCTGAACTCTGTCCTGGCGAGACGCCGCCAATGTTCACCACATCTGCGATTGCCAGCGTAACGCTTGATGAAAGCGGCAAAGGGATTTTCAACTGGCAGATGAGCCCGTGTAATCTGAAAATGGCAAAAGCGATTTAACGTTATTATCGTCGGTTGGATACTGTGCCTGATGGCGCTTCGCTTATCAGGCCTACAGCCTGCACTGATCCCGTAGGCCGGATAAGGCGCTTGCGCCGCCATCCGGCAATCGGCATTGTCAGGGAAGCTCCGGCGGCAACCACTCTTCTACTTCAATCAATACCAATAGCGCAGCGTCCCCGCCGTACTCTTTTGGCGCCTGATGGAAGGCCATAACGTGCGGATGTTGCGCCAGCCATAACGGCGTTTGTTGCTTAAGAATATGCTTTCCGTGGCCGTGCATCACACAGGCGCAAAAGACATGCTCGCGGCGACAGGCGGCAATCAGCGCCCCCAGCTCTTGCTTGGCTTGCTGTTGCGTCAGACCGTGCAAATCCAGGAACAATTCCGGCGAATAGTCGCCCCGACGCATTTTCTTCAGCTCGAAATGGCTGACGTCGGCACGTACATATTTCACCGGGCCGTCCGTATTCAATAACGGTTGAAATTCATCGGAGAAATAGTGGCTGGCATCAGCCTGCTCCTGTATCAGACGCTTGACCGGGACTTCTGTGATTTTTTTACGTTGCGGTCGGTGGACAATGGTGTCCTGCTTAATCTGGCGGGTGCCGGTCATTAACTGCCGGAACAACGCCTGGTCCTCCTCGCTGAGCGATGTTTTCTTTTTCATTCGAACGTCTCATCTTTTATTTTGCGTTAGTTTACCCGACTCAGGGGACATTCGTTCAGCCAAAACGCAATTTTCACGCTCTGGCGCCGCGTGAGTGCTGATTTATCGCCGTCTTCGTGGCAAACTAGCCGCCGAATTTAATGCGAGCATGCCCTGGAGGAATACGTGGATAAAATTTTCGTCGATGAAGCAGTGAGTGAGCTGCATACCATTCAGGACATGTTGCGCTGGGCGGTAAGCCGGTTTAGCGCGGCGAATATCTGGTATGGTCACGGCACGGACAACCCGTGGGATGAGGCCGTACAGCTGGTACTGCCGTCACTTTATCTGCCGCTGGATATTCCAGAAGACATGCGCACCGCGCGCCTGACGTCCAGCGAACGTCACCGCATTGTTGAACGGGTCATTCGTCGTGTCAACGAGCGTATTCCTGTGGCCTACCTGACCAATAAAGCCTGGTTCTGCGGCCATGAATTCTATGTTGATGAACGCGTATTAGTGCCACGTTCGCCGATTGGCGAGCTGATCAACAACCGCTTCGCGGGGCTTATCAGCGAGCAGCCGCACCACATTCTGGATATGTGTACCGGCAGCGGATGTATCGCTATCGCCTGTGCTTATGCTTTCCCGGAGGCGGAAGTGGATGCCGTTGATATCTCCAGCGACGCGTTAGCCGTAACCGAACACAACATTGAAGAGCACGGTCTGCTCAACCATGTCACGCCGATTCGCTCCGATCTGTTCCGCGATCTGCCGAAAGTGCAGTATGACCTGATTGTGACGAACCCGCCGTACGTTGATGCGGAAGATATGTCCGATCTGCCGAATGAATATCGTCATGAACCTGAACTGGGCCTGGCGTCCGGCACTGACGGTTTAAAACTGACCCGCCGTATTCTGGGCAACGCGCCGGACTACTTGTCCGATGACGGTATTCTGATTTGTGAAGTCGGAAACAGCATGGTACATCTGATAGAACAATATCCCGATGTACCGTTTACCTGGCTGGAGTTCGATAACGGCGGCGACGGCGTCTTTATGCTGACGAAAGCGCAGCTCATTGCGGCTCGCGAGCATTTCAGCATCTATAAAGATTAATCAACGGTCAACAACACAACAACGATAACGGAGCCGTGATGGCAGGAAATACACTTGGACAACTCTTTCGCGTAACGACTTTTGGTGAATCACACGGGCTGGCGCTCGGTTGTATCGTTGATGGCGTTCCGCCGGGCATTCCGCTAACGGAAGCCGACCTGCAACACGATCTCGACAGACGCCGTCCGGGAACCTCGCGTTACACGACCCAGCGTCGTGAACCGGACCAGGTGAAAATTCTCTCCGGCGTCTTTGAAGGCGTGACGACGGGCACCAGCATTGGCCTGTTGATTGAAAATACCGATCAGCGTTCACAGGATTACAGCGCCATTAAGGACGTTTTCCGCCCGGGCCATGCCGACTATACCTACGAGCAGAAATACGGTCTGCGCGATTACCGTGGCGGTGGTCGTTCTTCCGCCCGTGAAACGGCGATGCGCGTCGCGGCTGGCGCGATTGCTAAAAAATATCTGGCGGAGAAACACGGCATCGTCATTCAGGGGTGTCTGACCCAGATGGGCGATATTCCGCTTGAAATCAAAGACTGGCAGCAGGTTGAACAAAACCCGTTTTTCTGTCCTGATCCAGATAAAATCGACGCGCTGGATGAACTGATGCGCGCCCTGAAGAAAGAGGGCGATTCGATTGGGGCAAAAGTGACCGTCGTGGCAAACGGCGTTCCGGCAGGGCTTGGCGAACCGGTCTTTGACCGTCTGGATGCGGACATCGCTCATGCGCTGATGAGCATCAACGCGGTAAAAGGCGTGGAGATTGGCGATGGGTTTGATGTGGTCGCGTTGCGAGGCAGCCAGAATCGCGATGAAATTACCAAAGAGGGCTTCCTGAGCAACCATGCGGGCGGTATTCTCGGCGGTATCAGCAGCGGGCAACAAATTGTTGCACATATGGCGCTGAAACCCACTTCCAGTATTACGGTGCCGGGACGTACGATTAACCGCTTTGGTGAAGAAGTCGAGATGATCACCAAAGGGCGTCACGATCCGTGCGTTGGGATCCGCGCCGTGCCGATCGCTGAGGCCATGCTGGCGATCGTGCTGATGGATCACCTTCTGCGCCAGCGCGCGCAAAATGCGGATGTAAAGACTGATATTCCACGCTGGTAATCAATGAAAAAAACGGCACTCGCGTTGCTGGCTCTTCTGGTCAGCAGCGCCAGCCTGGCGGCGACGCCCTGGCAGAAAATTACGCATCCTGTTCCCGGAAGTGCGCAATCCATCGGCGGCTTTTCGAATGGCTGCATTGTTGGGGCAGACACGCTTCCCGTGCAGTCCGAACACTATCAGGTGATGCGTACCGATCAGCGCCGCTATTTTGGTCATCCCGATCTCGTGATGTTTATTCAACGACTGAGCACTCAGGTCAGCAACCTTGGGTTTGGAACGGTGTTGATCGGCGATATGGGGATGCCTGCGGGCGGGCGGTTCAACGGCGGACATGCCAGCCACCAGACCGGGCTCGATGTTGATATTTTTCTGCAACTGCCGAAAACACGCTGGACGCAGGCGCAGCTACTGCGACCTCAGGCAATTGACCTGGTCTCCCGCGACGGAAAACATGTGGTGCCTTCGCTGTGGAAGCCGGAAATTTCCAGCCTGATCAAACTGGCGGCGGAAGATAACGACGTCACGCGTATTTTTGTTAATCCTGCCATTAAACAGCAGCTATGCCTGGATGCCGGAACCGATCGTGACTGGTTGCGTAAAGTGCGACCCTGGTTCCAGCATCGTGCGCATATGCATGTACGATTACGTTGCCCTGCCGACAGCCTGGAGTGCGAAGATCAGCCTTTGCCTCCGCCTGGCGATGGATGCGGCGCAGAACTACAAAGTTGGTTTGAACCTCCTGAACCTGGAACAACAAAGCCTGAGAAGAAGACACCGCCACCGTTGCCGCCTTCCTGCCAGGCGCTACTGGATGAGCATGTACTCTAATGGACAATTTTTTAAATCTGTTTATGGTGTCCCCGCTGTTATTGATTGTTCTTTTTTTCGTGGCAATGCTGGCTGGATTTATTGATTCGCTGGCGGGGGGAGGCGGCTTATTAACGATCCCTGCATTAATGGCGGCAGGCATGTCGCCAGCACAGGCGCTGGCGACCAATAAATTGCAGGCCTGCGGCGGCTCCCTCTCCGCGTCAATCTATTTCATTCGTCGCAAAGTGGTTAATCTTGCCGATCAGAAACTCAATATTCTGATGACGTTCATTGGCTCAATGAGCGGCGCGTTACTGGTGCAATATGTCCAGGCGAGCATTTTGCGGCAGATTTTACCGGTGCTGGTTATTTGTATTGGCCTTTACTTCTTGTTGATGCCGAAACTCGGCGAAGAGGATCGTCAGCGTCGGCTTTATGGCCTGCCTTTCGCGCTTGTCGCCGGGGGCTGTGTCGGATTCTACGATGGCTTCTTCGGCCCGGCTGCCGGATCGTTTTACGCGCTGGCGTTTGTGACGCTGTGCGGGTACAACCTGGCGAAATCCACCGCCCATGCCAAAGTGTTGAATGCCACCTCGAATATTGGCGGCCTGTTGCTGTTTGCCATTGGCGGTAAAGTCATTTGGGCGACAGGTTTCGTGATGCTGATTGGCCAGTTTCTGGGCGCTCGTATGGGCTCGCGACTGGTGTTAAGCAAAGGACAGAAGCTCATTCGCCCGATGATTGTCATCGTCTCTGCGGTGATGAGCGCCAAACTACTTTATGATAACCACGGACAGGAGATTCTCCACTTGCTGGGGATGAACTAATGAACAGTACGCATCATTACCAACAGCTAATTGATATTTTTAACGGCTGCTTTGCCGACGATTTTAATACCCGTCTGATTAAAGGCGATGACGAACCAGTCTATCTTCCTGCTGATGCGGACGTGCCGTACCACCGGATTGTTTTTGCGCACGGCTTTTACGCCAGCGCGCTGCATGAGATTTCGCACTGGTGTATTGCCGGAAAGGCGCGTCGCGAGCTGGTGGATTTTGGTTACTGGTATTGCCCGGATGGGCGTGATGCGCAAACCCAAAGCCAGTTTGAAGACGTGGAAGTGAAACCGCAGGCCTTTGACTGGTTGTTTTGCGTGGCGGCGGGTTATCCGTTTAACGTCAGTTGCGACAATCTGGAAGGGGACTTCGAACCGGATCGCGTGGTATTTCAGCGCCGTGTTCATGCTCAGGTGATGGAGTACCTGGAAAAAGGCATTCCTGAACGCCCGGCCCGGTTTATTAAAGCGTTACAGAATTATTATCACACGCCTGACATTACGGCGGAACAGTTCCCGTGGCCGGAAGCGCTCAACTGAGGCCGACGCCACGTTTACAATGAGGAAAGAAGATGATCGCGGAGTTTGAATCACGCATTCTGGCATTAATCGACGATATGGTAGAGCACGCAAGCGATGACGAGCTGTTTGCCAGCGGATATCTGCGTGGCCACCTGACGTTAGCAGTTGCAGAACTGGAAGGCGGTGATGACCATTCCGCAGAAGCGGTGTATGCCAACGTCACCAGCAGCCTGGAAAAAGCGATTGGCGCAGGCGAGTTGTCGCCGCGTGACCAGGCGTTAGTGAAAGAGATGTGGGATAACCTGTTCCAGAAGGCCATTGACGCGTAGGCCGGATGCGTCGCCATCCGGCATTTTCACCTTGCCGGGTGGCGTTAACGTTCATCCAACGGATGGACTTATTTCACCGCTTTTCCCTTCAATAACTTCCGTACCCACAGGCGATTCGGGTTTAACGCCGCCAGCGTGTCAGCATCCATCGGAATGGGCTCTTCGCTCATTTGCGCCGCGAGAATTTCCGCGCAGAGCGGGGCTGAACACAACCCGCGCGATCCGAGCGCTCCCAGCATAAACAAATCAGGATAAACCGGCGCGCGTTCGGCGGCGTCTTTCTGTCTGGCAAGGGCGGCGTATTGTGCGAGCGTTGCATCATAGTCCGGCACATTTCCGACCATCGGCAGATGATCGCGCGTGGCGCAGCGTACGCCACAGCGCGCCGCTTTTTCGCTGACATCAACCTCTTTTGCCCATGCGGCATCCGGGAAGCAGTCGATCAAGCGCTGGCGATTCTGCTGCTGATCGTCTTCACGATAGGCAGTTTCCTCACTGCCGCGATGGTAACTGGCGCCAATGCAGTGCTGATGAGTGGCAGGGTTTTGCGGCGTGAGGTATCCGTCGTAGCACAGCACCTGGCGTAATGCGGAAAGCGCTGGCGTCGTCGGGATATGGCTCACCTGACCAGCCACCGAATAGACCGGTAACGGAAGCGTCTGGTCAACGTGGTTAATCTGATGCCCGTTTGCCAGCACGACCACCTCATGTTCAACTGCCTTACCCTCTGCAAATTGCAACTGCCAGCCTGTGGCCTGGCGCGAAAGGGCGGTGAGCGTGTGTGTGTAATGCCTCCGCAGCCCTTGTGTGGCCGCTAGCGCCAGCAGCGCAGCGGTTAACTGTGCTGGGCACAGCCAGCCGCCAGCCGGATACGTTATTCCGCGACAGTGTGTCGCCACGCCTGTTTCCTGCTGCGCCTGGTCTGGATCTACAGCCACTGCGAGCGCATCGGGCAACGCCAGCGACAGCATCTGATCGATTTTGTGCTGGCTCTTTTCGTCCCAGCCCAGTTGCGTGACGCCGCACCAGTCATGGTCGAAAGTCACCGGCAGCGCGTCATACAGACGCCGCGCGAACGTAAACGCGCTCGGGAAAAAGAGGTTAATCGCCGCATCGTGTTTGCTGAGCAGGGGATAAAGCGCCCCCTGGCGATTGCCGGATGCGCCTTGCGCGGGCTGCTCATCTGAACAATAGAGCGTTACCTGCCAGCCGCGGCGCAGAAGCGCCAGCGACAGCAGCGCGCTGGCGATGCCACCGCCGATGATTGCGACGTCTCGTTTGGCGCTGCCGCTGCGGGTGAACCACGGCGTCGGGGAGGGGGACGTCAGCGCGTGTGCCATGACGCCGCAAAGCATTTCACGCTTGCGGCCAAAACCTTTGCGTTTTTGCATCGTGAACCCTGCCTCCTGCAACCCCCGGCGCACGAATCCCGCAGAGGTAAACGTCGCCAGCGTTCCGCCGGGGCGAGCCAGTCGCGCCATGGTGGAAAACAGATTCTGCGTCCACATGTCAGGGTTTTTCGCGGGGGCAAAACCATCCAGAAACCAGGCGTCCACTTTCTGGTTCAGGGATTCATCCAGTTTCCCCGTCAGCTCATTAATATCGCCGAACCAGAGATCCAGCGTCACACGACCGTCATCAAGAATCAGACGATGGCACCCGGCCAGCGGCAGCGGCCACTGCGCGTGTAGCTGCTGTGCCCAGGGAGCAAGCTCTGACCAGTGTTGATGGGCTAACGCGAGGTCGGCCTGCGTCAGGGGAAATTTTTCAAAACTGATAAAATGTAATCTTTGTAGCGTAGCCTCAGGGTGAGCGTCGCGAAACTGCGAGAACGCCTGCCAGAGCGTCAGGAAGTTAAGGCCAGTGCCGAAACCGCTCTCCGCCACCACGAATAATGGGCGAGGGTGTAGCGGAAAACGCTCCTCAAGCTGATTGCCGCCGAGAAAAACATAACGCGTCTCTTCCAGCCCATTATCATTGGAAAAGTAGACGTCATCGAAATCTCGGGAAACAGGTGTACCCTCAGCGTTGAATTCAAGGTTGGCAGGTTGTATAGCGTATTGTTTCACGTAAGTTACTCGTCTGACAGGCAGTGTCACGATCTTAGCGATGTGCGCCCGGAGGCGCAAATTTCCATATTAATTGGCTGATCGGACTTGTTCGGCGTACAAGTGTACGCTATTGTGCGAGTCGAATCTTAAAATAGTGCGACTTACAGAGGTATTGAATGAAACGTGCAGTGATTACTGGCCTGGGCATCGTTTCCAGCATCGGTAATAACCAGCAGGAAGTCCTGGCATCTCTGCGTGAAGGACGTTCAGGGATCACTTTCTCTCAGGAGCTGAAGGACTCCGGCATGCGTAGCCATGTTTGGGGTAACGTCAAACTGGATACCACTGGCCTCATTGACCGCAAAGTAGTGCGCTTTATGAGCGACGCATCCATCTATGCTTACCTTTCTATGGAGCAGGCGATTGCTGATGCGGGTCTCTCTGTAGAAACTTACCAGAATAACCCGCGCGTTGGCCTGATTGCAGGTTCCGGCGGCGGCTCCCCGAAATTCCAGGTCTTTGGCGCAGATGCCATGCGTAGCCCGCGTGGTCTGAAAGCCGTTGGCCCGTATGTAGTGACCAAAGCGATGGCCTCCGGCGTTTCTGCCTGCCTCGCTACGCCGTTTAAAATCCACGGCGTGAACTACTCCATCAGCTCTGCTTGCGCGACCTCTGCACACTGCATCGGCAACGCGGTTGAACAGATTCAACTGGGCAAACAGGACATCGTCTTTGCCGGCGGCGGTGAAGAGCTGTGCTGGGAAATGGCGTGTGAATTCGACGCGATGGGTGCTCTGTCCACCAAATACAACGACGATCCGTCTAAAGCTTCCCGTACCTATGATGCGAACCGTGATGGTTTCGTTATCGCGGGCGGCGGCGGTATGGTTGTGGTTGAAGAACTGGAACACGCTCTGGCGCGCGGCGCGCACATCTATGCAGAAATCGTCGGTTATGGCGCAACGTCCGATGGCGCTGACATGGTTGCACCGTCAGGCGAAGGCGCAGTGCGCTGCATGCAGATGGCGATGCACGGCGTTGACACTCCGATTGACTACCTGAACTCCCACGGTACGTCTACGCCGGTAGGCGACGTGAAAGAGCTGGGCGCAATTCGTGAAGTCTTTGGCGATAAGAGCCCGGCTATCTCCGCGACCAAAGCGATGACCGGTCACTCTCTGGGTGCGGCTGGCGTGCAGGAAGCTATCTATTCGCTGCTGATGCTGGAACACGGCTTTATCGCGCCGAGCATCAACATTGAAGAGATGGACGAGCAAGCGGCAGGTTTGAACATCGTAACCGAAGCCACCGATCGCGAGCTGACGACCGTTATGTCCAACAGCTTCGGCTTTGGCGGCACCAACGCGACGCTGGTTATGCGTAAGCTGAAAGCGTAAATCTGAAGACGTTGGGCGGATAAGGCGTTTACGCCGCTATCCGACATCAACGTTTGCCTGATGGCGCTTCGCTTATCAGGCCTACAGGGGAGCCGATAATGGCTCCCTTTTTATTGCTTGTTTTCGTATTCCTGCGCGATTTTTGCCGACCACGCCCTGGCGCGGGCAATAGCGCCTGCATCGTAGATCGGGTGTTCAAACTGGTGGGTAAGATCGCGTACCCGATAAATTTTCCATTGACCATTTTCCCGGCGAGTGTACACCATTAAATGGATAAGGCGGGTATCGGAATCGCCAAGCCATACATCCACTTTTTCACCTCCCAAAAAAGCACTGGCTGTTCCTGCGTGGAATTTAGCGATCCATTCCGGCGCGTAGTCCTGCACGTACATAAAGTAGTCTGACGCCACGATTTCCTGCTCATAAAGGTTATCAATTAGCGTCAGGCGATTGATAAGTTCTTTCGCGACATAGCGTTGCATTAATGCCGACTTATCATGAGGGGTATCCTGATCCTCTGTGAATGTTTTCATCCATGAGAGATAGAATTGGTTAATATCCTGCGTACTATCGCGATGAGGTGTGGCGCAGCCGCAAAGCAACAGGATAAGCGTAATAAGAGGAAACGCTTTCATTACTTTTTTCCCTGAAAGAAAATGACAGTATGTTTTAACCGTGTTCAATTCGACAGAAATGACAAATAATGCTGTGATTTCTAAGTTGACAAGCCCGGTCTCCCACAGGCAGACTTCACGCTCAACATTATCCCCATGATAATGCGTAAGCGTTTAACGTTATCCAACGCACCTTAATCCTGATGGTCAGGTGGAGGGGGCGTGGCATTTCCTCGCCTTACTCTGCATTCTGGAGTAACGCATGACAGCTGTATCCCAAAAAGAAAAAACACCTTCTGCGAATTTTTCGCTTTTTCGTATCGCTTTTGCGGTTTTTCTGACCTATATGACGGTCGGTTTACCGTTACCTGTAATCCCTCTTTTTGTTCATCATGAGCTGGGCTATGGCAACACGATGGTCGGCATCGCGGTGGGCATTCAATTCCTTGCAACGGTATTGACCCGTGGTTACGCCGGGCGACTGGCCGATCAATATGGTGCTAAACGTTCCGCGCTACAGGGGATGTTGGCCTGCGCGCTGGCGGGGGGCGCGTGGCTGTTGGCGGCGTTGTTACCTGTTTCTGTACCTGTAAAATTCGCGTTGCTGATCGTCGGGCGACTGATCCTGGGTTTTGGCGAAAGCCAGCTACTGACCGGAACTCTGACCTGGGGGATGGGGCTGGTAGGGCCTTCGCGCTCCGGTAAAGTGATGTCGTGGAACGGCATGGCGATTTACGGCGCGCTGGCTGCCGGTGCGCCGCTTGGTTTACTGATTCACAGCCATTACGGTTTTGCGGCGCTGGCAGGAACAACAATGGCGCTGCCGCTGCTGGCCTGGGCATTTAATGGCACCGTGCGTAAAGTACCTGCGCACGCGGGCGAACGTCCGTCGCTGTGGAGCGTCGTCGGCCTCATCTGGAAGCCGGGCCTGGGGCTGGCGCTACAGGGGGTTGGCTTCGCCGTTATCGGCACCTTCATTTCACTCTATTTCGCCAGTAAAGGCTGGGCGATGGCCGGTTTTACGTTGACCGCGTTTGGCGGCGCTTTCGTGCTGATGCGCGTGTTGTTTGGCTGGATGCCGGATCGCTTTGGCGGTGTGAAGGTGGCGGTTGCGTCCCTGTTGGTCGAAACGGCAGGGCTGGTGCTGCTTTGGCTGGCACCAGTGACCTGGATTGCGCTATTGGGTGCGGCGTTAACCGGGGCTGGGTGCTCGCTCATCTTCCCGGCGCTGGGCGTTGAAGTGGTGAAGCGCGTACCTTCTCAGGTACGCGGTACGGCACTTGGCGGCTATGCCGCGTTTCAGGACATCTCCTACGGCATTACCGGCCCGCTGGCCGGGCTGTTAGCCACCTCATGCGGCTACTCTTCCGTATTCCTCGCCGGGGCGATTTCTGCCGTCGTGGGGATTGTGGTGACGCTGCTGTCGTTTCGCCGGGGTTAAGACACCAGCCAGAACAGAATGAAGGCAACCGCCAGTGCGATAAAGATCAGCCCCGGTCGCGCCGTTACGGATTTGATGGTTTCAATCATCGGGGCGAACGGGCTGAATATCGGCTGAATGTGATGCGGCTCGGTTAACTCTCTTTCGCGCGCAACGCGGCGTAGAAAGACCTGGTTCAGCAGATCCTGAACCTGAGCGGTTGTCAGAATTGTATGCGGCAACGCCTGATATGTCTGCTGGGCGTAATCTCTTAACGCCGTGAATTCATTCGGCTCCAGCGGCAGTTTTAGCGCCGCCTGTAGCGTCTGTAGGGTAGGCGCGCTCTGGTTGCTGAGGGTCTGGCGCGCTTGCAGCCAGGTGACCAGGTGCGTGAACTGTTTTGCAGGGATCAGCTCGCCGCTTTTCACACCGGAAAGTTCCAGCATGGACTGCCAGATAAGTTTGCCCGATTCGCCCGTCGCGGCGGCCAGCTTCGTCACCAGTTGGTTGAGCGTATTATGCTCGGCAGGCAATAACGGTCTGTCGGTTGGCGGACGTTGTTGAGGCTGAGGAATGGAAAGTTGCCCCTGTTGCAGTAGCGTCAGCACATTCTTTAACTGCTCGGGCGTTAACTGGCTGAGCGCCGTCTGACCGTACTGTTGGCGAATAAAATCGCTGACGGCCTGACGGTTGTTCCCCTGGCTCAATAATTCCGTCAACTGCGAGAGCACCTGACGATTCGCGTGGTTCTGCTGAGCGACGCTCAGGCGTTGCGTGAGATTTTGTTCTGCGGCGGGGAAGTGACGCGACAGTAACGGCGTGTCGCTTTTTACGCCCAGATCGTGTTTCATTCCGGCCCAGACTTCCGCACTTTGCTGTTGCGTCAGCGAAATCAGACGCGTAATCAGGCGTTCCAGCACCGTGCGCTGCTGGGTGGATAGCGGCTGTTCTCCGGCAACGGAAGGCGCAGTCTGACCTTCACCGGGAGGGCGTGCGGGAGTACCGGAAATGGGTTGCATCATCACTTATCCTTAAACCATAAATCTTAGCAAAGTATGCCTGGCGGCCAGATTATGGCACACTTGCCCGGTTAACTCTCGTTCTCAAACAGGTACGCAGACGTGAAAATCCTCGTTGATGAAAATATGCCTTATGCCCGCGAATTATTTAGCCGTCTGGGCGAGGTCAAAGCGGTTCCCGGTCGCCCCATTCCCGTTGCAGAACTTGATGATGCGGATGCGTTAATGGTGCGTTCAGTCACCAAAGTGAATGAAGCGCTGCTTGGGGGGAAATCCATCAAATTTGTCGGTACCGCAACCGCCGGGACCGATCATGTGGATGAGGCATGGCTTAAGCAGGCTGGCGTGGGGTTTTCAGCGGCGCCTGGCTGCAATGCCATCGCTGTTGTTGAATATGTCTTTTCCGCTTTACTGATGCTGGCGGAGCGTGACGGCTTTGCTTTAAGCGACCGTACCGTGGGGATTGTCGGCGTAGGTAATGTTGGCGCTCGCTTGCAGGCGAGGCTGGAAGCGTTGGGCATTCGCACTTTGCTGTGCGATCCGCCGCGTGCGGACCGGGGCGATGAAGGTGATTTCCGCTCGCTGGATGAGCTGGTCCAGGAAGCGGATATTCTGACGTTCCACACGCCGTTGTATAAAGAGGGGCCTTACAAGACGCTGCACCTGGCGGATGAGGCGCTGATCGGGCGACTGAAGCCGGGGACGATTCTGATTAACGCCTGTCGCGGCCCGGTGGTGGATAACACCGCGCTGCTGGCGCGCCTGAATGCCGGGCAGTCGCTGAGCGTGGTGCTTGATGTCTGGGAAGGGGAGCCCGATCTCAACGTGGCGCTGCTGGAAAAAATTGATATCGGCACATCGCACATTGCCGGTTATACCCTGGAAGGAAAGGCGCGCGGCACCACGCAGGTCTTTGAAGCCTATAGTACGTTTATCGGACGGGCGCAAAAAGTGGCGCTGGATACGCTGCTACCCGCGCCGGAGTTTGGGCGTATTACGCTGCATGGCCCGCTGGATCAGCCGACGCTGAAAAGGCTGGCGCATTTGGTGTATGATGTGCGCCGCGATGATGCGCCACTGCGTAAAGTCGCCGGAATTCCGGGCGAGTTTGATAAGCTGCGTAAGAATTACCTTGAGCGCCGTGAATGGTCTTCCTTGTACGTGATGTGCGACGATGCCAGTGCCGCCACGCTGCTGCATAAGCTCGGTTTCAACGCCGTTCATCATCCGGCCCATTAACATTCTTTTTGTCGCTCCCTGCATAGCGCGGGGAGCTTTGCTATTTCTGGAGTAAACCACCATGTCTGAAGGCTGGAACATTGCCATCCTGGGCGCAACAGGCGCCGTAGGCGAAGCCCTGCTCGAAACGCTGGCTGAACGTCAGTTCCCGGTCGGTGAGATTTATGCGCTGGCGCGTAATGAAAGTGCGGGCGAACATCTGCGCTATAGCGGCAAGTCGGTCATTGTGCAGGATGTTGCTGATTTTGACTGGACGCAGGCGCAACTGGCGTTTTTTGTCGCTGGCGCTGAAGCCTCTGCCGCATGGGTTGAGGAAGCCACCAATGCGGGCTGTCTGGTGATCGACAGCAGCGGCCTGTTTGCCCTGGAACCGGATGTGCCATTAGTGGTGCCGGAAGTGAACCCGTCTGTGCTGGCCGATTACCGCAACCGCAATGTGATCGCCGTAGCCAACAGCCTGACCAGCCAGTTGCTGGCCTCGCTGAAGCCGTTGATTGATGAAGGCGGTCTGTCGCGCATTAGCGTCACCAGCCTGCTTTCCGCTTCGGCGCACGGGAAAAAAGCGGTGGATGCGCTGGCCGGTCAGAGCGCGAAACTGCTCAACGGTATCCCTATCGACGAAGATGATTTCTTTGGTCGCCAACTGGCGTTTAACATGCTGCCGCTCCTGCCGGACAGTGAAGGCAGCGTGCGCGAAGAGCGCCGTATCGTTGACGAAGTGCGTAAGATTTTGCAGGACGACGGGCTGATGATTTCCGCCAGTTGCATTCAGTCGCCGGTATTTTATGGCCATGCGCAAATGGTCAGTTTTGAAGCGCTGCGCCCGCTGGCGGCGGAAGAGGCGCGCGATGCCTTTTCTCGCGGCGAAGATATTGTGCTGTCTGAAGAGACTGACTTCCCGACTCAGGTGGGCGATGCGTCAGGCAATCCGCAGCTTTCTGTCGGCTGTGTGCGTAACGACTATGGCATGCCGGAGCAGGTTCAGTTCTGGTCGGTGGCCGATAACGTTCGCTTTGGCGGCGCGCTGATGGCGGTCAAAACCGCGGAAAAACTGGTACAGGAGTACCTGTACTGATGTCAGCAGTGGAACAACCGCCAGTTTATAAAATTGCGCTGGGCATTGAGTACGACGGCAGCAAATATTATGGCTGGCAACGCCAGAACGAAGTGCGTAGCGTTCAGGAAAAGCTGGAAAAAGCGCTTTCTCAGGTTGCCAACGAACCTGTTAACGTGTTTTGCGCCGGGCGGACAGACGCTGGCGTACACGGAACGGGGCAGGTGGTGCATTTTGAAACCACCGCGTTGCGTAAAGACGCGGCATGGACGCTGGGTGTAAATGCGAATTTACCTGGTGACATCGCGGTTCGTTGGGTTAAAGCTGTACCTGAGGATTTTCACGCCCGGTTTAGCGCAACGGCTCGCCGTTATCGCTACATCATCTACAATCATCGGTTGCGCCCGGCGATTTTAGGTCATGGGGTTACGCACTTTTATGAGCCGCTGGACGCGGAACGTATGCACCGGGCGGCGCAGTGTCTGATTGGTGAAAATGATTTTACCTCGTTTCGCGCGGTACAGTGCCAGTCGCGTACGCCGTGGCGAAACGTGATGCACATTAACGTGACGCGTCACGGTGCGTATGTGGTGGTCGATATCAAAGCCAATGCCTTTGTACATCATATGGTCAGGAATATTGTCGGTAGCCTGATGGAAGTAGGCGCCCACAACCAGCCGGAGAGCTGGATAGCAGAGTTGCTGGCGGCGAAGGACAGGCGGCTTTCAGCAGCAACGGCGAAAGCGGAAGGGTTGTATCTGGTTGCGGTTGATTACCCGGAACGGTTTGACCTTCCCAAAACGCCACTGGGCCCGCTGTTTCTGGCGGACTAATTTGAGTCGTATAAGGCATCAATATGGACCTGATTTATTTTCTGATTGATTTTATCCTGCACATTGACGTGCACCTGGCGGAGCTGGTCGCGGAATACGGCGTCTGGGTATATGCCATTCTGTTCCTGATCCTGTTTTGTGAAACCGGACTGGTGGTGACGCCGTTTCTGCCGGGGGATTCGTTGCTGTTTGTGGCGGGGGCGTTGGCGTCGCTGGAAACCAACGATCTCAACGTACATATTATGGTGATGTTAATGCTGATCGCCGCGATTGTCGGCGACGCGGTGAACTACACGATCGGCAGATTGTTTGGCGAACGGTTATTCAGTAACCCGAATTCAAAAATTTTCCGTCGCAGTTACCTTGATAAGACGCACCAGTTTTATGAAAAGCATGGCGGGAAAACCATTATTCTGGCCCGTTTTGTCCCGATTGTCAGAACCTTTGCGCCGTTTGTTGCGGGTATGGGACATATGTCTTATCGCCATTTTGCCGCGTATAACGTCATTGGCGCGCTTTTATGGGTACTGCTCTTCACATATGCGGGGTATTTCTTCGGTACGATTCCTATGATTCAGGATAACCTTAAGTTACTGATCGTAGGGATTATTGTGGTGTCGATATTGCCAGGCGTGGTTGAAATCATTCGCCATAAGCGCGCTGCGTCGCGTGCCGCAAAATAGAAAGTAACTCAGCGGTTCGACCACTTTTTTATCCAAAGTTTCGGGCTGTTATGTTTTAATGTGCAACATTCATAGTCTGTTGGGGGCAAAAATGGCATTATGCGCTCCTGATAACAAAGCTGACGACTAAGGTTCAGGCAGAAAGGTCACTAATGAGCTGGATTGAACGAATTAAAAGCAACATTACTCCCACCCGCAAGGCAAGCATTCCTGAAGGGGTGTGGACCAAGTGTGATAGCTGCGGTCAGGTTTTATACCGTGCTGAGCTGGAACGTAATCTTGAGGTCTGTCCGAAGTGTGACCATCATATGCGCATGTCGGCGCGCAATCGCCTGCATAGCCTGTTAGATGAAGGAAGCCTTGTGGAACTGGGCAGCGAACTTGAGCCGAAAGATGTACTGAAGTTCCGCGACTCCAAGAAGTATAAAGATCGTCTGGCTTCCGCGCAGAAGGAAACCGGCGAGAAAGACGCGCTGGTGGTGATGAAAGGTACGCTCCACGATATGCCGATTGTCGCGGCGGCGTTTGAGTTCTCCTTTATGGGCGGTTCTATGGGGTCTGTGGTCGGCGCGCGTTTTGTCCGTGCCGTTGAGCAGGCGCTGGAAGATAACTGCCCGCTGATCTGCTTCTCCGCTTCCGGCGGCGCGCGTATGCAGGAAGCGCTGATGTCGCTGATGCAGATGGCGAAAACCTCCGCTGCGCTGGCGAAAATGCAGGAGCGTGGTCTGCCGTATATCTCCGTGTTGACCGATCCGACAATGGGCGGCGTTTCCGCAAGTTTTGCGATGCTCGGCGATCTCAACATTGCAGAACCGAAAGCGTTAATCGGTTTTGCGGGCCCGCGTGTTATTGAACAAACCGTACGTGAGAAACTGCCGCCGGGATTCCAGCGCAGTGAGTTTCTGATTGAAAAAGGCGCTATCGATATGATCGTCCGCCGCCCGGAAATGCGCCTGAAACTGGCAAGCGTTCTGGCGAAGCTGATGAATCTTCCGGCGCCGAACCCGGATGCGCCGCGCGAAGGCGAGGTGGTGCCGCCGGTACCCGATCAGGAACCCGAGGCCTGATAGCTGATAAGGGTAGGGCCACTGGCTCTGCCCTTTTGCTTTTCTCAACGTAATAAATTTACAGGCATCATGGACAATAAACGCATTCCCCAAGCCGCGTCGCCCCTGGCAGCGTGGCTTTCTTATCTGGAAAACCTGCACAGTAAAACTATCGATTTGGGCCTGGAACGCGTAAGCCGGGTTGCGGCGCGTCTGGGCGTGCTGAAACCCGCGCCGTTTGTCTTTACGGTGGCGGGTACTAACGGTAAAGGAACGACCTGCCGTACGCTGGAGTCTGTGCTGACGGCGGCGGGCTATAAAGTGGGCGTCTACAGTTCTCCGCATCTGGTGCGCTATACCGAACGCGTTCGCGTGCAGGGGAACGAGTTGCCGGAGTCTGCTCATACCGCCTCGTTCGCCGAGATTGAGGCCGCGCGCGAAGACATTTCTCTGACCTACTTTGAATACGGCACGCTGTCGGCGCTGTGGCTGTTTAAGCAGGCTCAGCTTGACGTGGTGATTCTGGAAGTCGGGCTGGGCGGACGTCTGGACGCGACCAATATTGTTGATGCGGATGTTGCGGTAGTGACCAGCATTGCGTTGGATCATACCGACTGGCTGGGGCCGGACCGCGAAAGTATCGGGCGTGAGAAGGCGGGGATCTTCCGGGCGGAAAAACCGGCTATCGTCGGCGAACCGGAAATGCCGTATACCATCGCCGATGTGGCGCAGGAAACCGGGGCGCAGTTACAGCGTCGCGGCGTGGACTGGCATTATGATGTGACGGGCGACGGCTGGTCGTTTACGGACGGCGAAGGTACGCTGGCGAATCTTCCGCTGCCGCAGGTGCCTCAGCCTAACGCCGCCACCGCGCTGGCGGCACTGCGCGCCAGCGGGCTGAACATCAGCGAGCAGGCGATTCGTGACGGCATTGCCCGGGCGATTTTGCCCGGTCGTTTCCAGATAGTGAGCGAATCGCCACGGGTGATTCTGGATGTCGCACATAATCCCCATGCTGCGGAATATCTGACAGAACGCCTGAAAATGTTGCCGAAAAACGGGCGTATACTTGCCGTTATCGGTATGCTACATGATAAAGATATCGCAGGGACGTTAGCCTGGCTGAAAAGCGTGGTCGACGACTGGTATTGCGCGCCGCTGGAAGGGCCGCGCGGCGCGACGGCGGAGCAATTGCTGGAACATCTGGGCAAAGGCACTGTCTATGACAGTGTCGCGCTGGCGTGGCATGCAGCGCTGGCAGAGGCGAAATCAAAAGATACCGTGCTGGTGTGTGGATCATTTCACACGGTTGCACATGTCATGGAAGTGATGGACGCGGGGAGAAGCGGTGGCGAGTAAGTTTCAGAATCGTTTAGTTGGCACAATCGTGCTGGTCGCTCTCGGGGTGATTGTGCTTCCCGGGCTGCTCGACGGGCAGAAAAAACACTATCAGGATGAGTTTGCGGCGATCCCGCTGGTGCCAAAGCCTGGCGATCGCGATGAGCCTGATATGATGCCAGCCGCAACACAGGCGTTGCCGACCCAGCCGCCTGAAGGTGCTGCTGAGGAGGTGCGTGCCGGAGATGCGGCAGCGCCGTCTCTGGATCCTTCCCGTTTTGCTGCGGAAAACAACGCCAGTTTCGATCCTGTCCCCGCACCTGTTGAGTCGCCGAAGCCGAAACCGGTTGAAAAACCGAAGCCACAGCCGAAGCCGCAGCAACCGGTAGCGGCAACGCCGACACCGGCGCCTGAGCCGAAACCTGCTGCTGAAGAAAAACCCGCGCCAACGGGTAAAGCGTACGTTGTGCAGTTGGGGGCGTTGAAAAATGCCGATAAGGTCAATGAGATAGTGGGTAAACTTCGTGGCGCGGGCTTCCGGGTATATACTTCTCCGTCAACGCCGGTACAGGGTAAAATAACCCGTATCCTCGTCGGGCCTGACGCCTCAAGAGACAAGCTGAAAAATTCTCTTGGCGAGTTACAGCAGATCTCCGGTTTGAGTGGTGTGGTGATGGGTTACAGCCCGAACTAAGCCACCGCTGCCTGATGGCGACGCTGCGCGTCTTATCAGGCCTACGATGTACTGTTTTCCAGGCCGGATAAGGTGCTTGCCCGCCATCCGCGCGGAGTTCAGCCAGGCCTACGGTGTACTGTTTTGTAGGCCGGATAAGGTGCTTGCACCGCCATCCGGCAATGCCCGAAGAGGCAAAAAGTTTGATGGCGTTGAATGTTTTTTCAGCGCCATTTTTATTTACGCACGGGAAGGAAATCCCTACGCAAACGTTTTCTTTTTCTGTTAGAATGCGCCCCGAACAGGACGACAGGGCGTAAAATCGTGGGACACATATGGTCTGGATTGATTACGCCATTATCGCGGTGATTGGTTTTTCCTGTCTGGTTAGCCTGATCCGTGGCTTTGTTCGTGAAGCGTTATCGTTGGTGACATGGGGTTGTGCTTTCTTTGTCGCCAGCCATTACTACACTTACCTGTCTGTCTGGTTTACGGGCTTTGAAGACGAACTGGTTCGAAATGGGATTGCTATCGCGATACTGTTTATCGCGACGCTTATCGTCGGCGCTATCGTGAACTTTGTGATAGGTCAGCTGGTGGAGAAAACCGGCCTGTCGGGTACTGACAGGGTGTTGGGGATCTGTTTTGGCGCGCTGCGAGGAGCGTTAATCGTCGCCGCCATTCTGTTCTTTCTCGATACGTTTACCGGCCTGTCGAAAAGCGAAGACTGGAGCAAGTCGCAGCTTATCCCGCAGTTCAGTTTCATCATCAGATGGTTCTTTGACTATCTGCAAAGCTCGTCAAGTTTCTTGCCCAGAACGTAACGGTTCTGAGATGTGGCTTAACGAGGAAAAGACGTATGTGCGGTATTGTCGGTATCGCCGGTGTTATGCCGGTAAACCAGTCGATTTATGACGCGTTAACGGTGCTCCAGCATCGTGGTCAGGATGCCGCTGGCATCATCACCATTGATGCCAACAACTGCTTCCGCTTGCGTAAGGCAAACGGGCTGGTGAGCGATGTTTTTGAAGCTCGCCATATGCAGCGTATGCAGGGCAATATGGGCATCGGGCATGTGCGTTACCCAACGGCTGGCAGCTCCAGCGCTTCCGAAGCTCAACCTTTTTACGTCAACTCGCCGTATGGCATCACGCTTGCTCATAACGGCAACCTGACCAACGCGCATGAGCTGCGTAAAAAGCTGTTTGAAGAAAAACGTCGTCACATCAACACCACGTCAGATTCTGAAATCCTGCTCAATATTTTTGCCAGCGAGCTGGATAACTTCCGTCATTACCCGCTGGAAGCCGATAACATCTTTGCCGCCATTGCCGCGACCAATCGGCAGATTCGCGGCGCGTATGCCTGCGTGGCGATGATTATCGGGCACGGTATGGTGGCTTTCCGCGATCCGAACGGCATCCGCCCGCTGGTGCTGGGCAAGCGCGACATTGGCGATGGCCGCACTGAATATATGGTTGCGTCCGAAAGCGTGGCGCTTGATACGCTGGGCTTCGAATTCCTGCGCGATGTGGCGCCGGGCGAAGCGGTGTACATCACCGAAAAAGGCCAGTTGTTTACCCGCCAGTGCGCGGATAACCCGGTCAGCAATCCGTGCCTGTTCGAATACGTCTACTTTGCGCGTCCGGACTCGTTCATCGACAAAATTTCCGTCTACAGCGCCCGCGTGAATATGGGGACGAAGCTGGGCGAAAAAATTGCCCGTGAATGGGAAGATCTGGATATCGACGTGGTGATCCCGATTCCAGAAACCTCCTGCGATATCGCGCTGGAAATCGCCCGCATTCTGGGTAAACCGTACCGCCAGGGCTTTGTGAAAAACCGCTACGTTGGCCGGACGTTTATCATGCCGGGCCAGCAGTTGCGCCGTAAGTCCGTGCGTCGCAAGCTGAACGCCAACCGCGCTGAATTCCGCGATAAGAACGTCCTGCTGGTGGATGACTCCATCGTGCGCGGCACCACCTCTGAACAGATTATTGAGATGGCCCGTGAAGCCGGCGCGAAGAAGGTCTATCTGGCTTCTGCGGCACCGGAAATTCGCTTCCCGAACGTTTACGGTATCGATATGCCAACGGCAAATGAGCTGATTGCTCACGGTCGTGAAGTGGATGAAATTCGCCAGATCATCGGCGCTGATGGGCTTATCTTCCAGGATCTGGACGATCTGATTGAAGCTGTTCGCGCTGAGAACCCGGATATTCAGCAGTTTGAATGTTCGGTCTTTAACGGCGTGTATGTCACGAAAGACGTTGACCAGCAGTATCTCGACTATCTGGATTCCCTGCGTAATGATGACGTCAAAGCGATGCAGCGTCAGAACGAAGTGGAAAACCTGGAAATGCATAACGAAGGTTAATCTCTCCTCCCGGCAAGGGCGCGCAATCCGCGCCCTTGCTTGCAACGTCCCGTAAAATCCTGCAAAGTCAGCCCAGACGCAAGAAAGGGCAAAAATCATGAAACGACTCATTGTAGGGATTAGCGGCGCCAGCGGCGCGATTTATGGCGTGCGCTTGTTGCAGGTTCTGCGTGACGTGGCGGATGTGGAGACCCACCTGGTGATGAGTCCGGCAGCGCGTCAGACGCTTGCGCTGGAAACCGAATTTTCCTTGCGGGAGGTGCAGGCTCTGGCCGATGTCACCCATGATGCGCGCGATATTGCCGCCAGTATCTCTTCTGGCTCCTTTCAGACGGCGGGGATGGTGATTTTACCGTGCTCGATCAAAACGCTCTCCGGTATTGTACACAGCTATACTGACGGACTTCTCACCCGTGCGGCGGATGTTGTCCTGAAAGAGCGCCGCCCGCTGGTGTTGTGCGTGCGGGAAACGCCGCTGCATTTAGGACACCTGCGCCTCATGACTCAGGCGGCTGAAATTGGCGCCGTTATTATGCCACCGGTTCCCGCGTTTTATCATTGCCCGCAAACGCTGGATGATGTGATTAATCAGACGGTTAATCGTGTTCTGGATCAGTTTGATATCACGTTGCCGCACGATCTTTTCACCCGTTGGCAGGGCGCATAACGCTGCCCGTTCACAGTGCGTTTTTGCACAAATTGCCCTGTTTCAGGGCAATTTTGTAACCGCGATCATATCCTCAACATTTAATTCGCTAAAAGCGACCGAAACGCTGCGGTTCAACCGTCATACCTGCTATCTTCAACATCAGGACAATATTGCAACGTTTTATTAACATATTTAACGTCAAATAGGGACGCCGACGTGAAAATGGCATAAGACCTGCATGAAAAAGTCTGCAAACACACAACACAATGCAAAACATAATAAAATTACGCCACTTGAGGGTTATGTATGAAGAAGACAGTTCTCGCTTTGTCTTTGCTGGTAGGACTTTCCGCAACGGCGGCCAGCTACGCAGCGCTACCGCAGACGGTTCGTATTGGTACAGACGCGACATATGCGCCTTTCTCATCGAAAGATGCCAAAGGGGATTTTGTCGGTTTTGATATCGATCTGGGCAATGAGATGTGCAAGCGTATGCAGATCAAATGCACCTGGGTCGGTAGCGATTTTGATGCGCTGATTCCTTCCCTGAAAGCGAAGAAAATCGATGCCATCATTTCATCGCTCTCCATTACCGAGAAACGCCAGCAGGAGATTGCCTTCTCCGACAAACTGTATGCCGCCGACTCGCGCCTGATTGCCGCGAAAGGCTCATCTGTCCAGCCGACGATTGACTCGCTGAAGGGCAAGCACGTTGGCGTACTGCAAGGCTCCACTCAGGAAGCCTATGCGAATGATAACTGGCGCAGCAAAGGCGTGGATGTTGTGGCCTACGCGAACCAGGATCTCATCTATTCCGACCTGACGGCGGGCCGTCTTGATGCTGCATTGCAGGATGAAGTTGCGGCCAGCGAAGGGTTCCTCAAACAGCCTGCGGGCAAGGACTATGCGTTTGCCGGTCCTTCCGTGAAAGATAAAAAGTACTTTGGCGACGGCACCGGGGTTGGCTTGCGTAAAGACGATACCGAGCTGAAAGCGGCGTTTGATAAAGCGCTGAGCGATCTGCGTGCTGACGGCACCTACGACAAGATGGCGAAAAAGTACTTTGACTTTAACGTCTACGGCGACTGACCGGTTGCTGCGGGGAGTGTTGCGCACCGTTTTGGTTAACCATCACGGTGCGTGATGAGAGATTTGCACCATCATGGTGCGTTTGTCGCTGTCAAAATGAGCATGAATGCATACTTAAGCGCTTTTCATGCAAAATAAACCGGCTGACAGGGTAGAATGCTTTGCCTTGTCGGCCCGATTAATGGCACGATAACTGCACCTGGTCCTGTAAAGATCCCCTATAAAAGACAGTCTGTTGAGGATAGTTATGAAAAAACTGGTGTTGTCTCTTTCTCTGGTCCTGGCTTTCTCCAGTGCTACCGCAGCATTTGCAGCCATTCCGCAAAAAGTTCGTATCGGTACCGATCCGACTTATGCCCCTTTTGAATCGAAAAATGCACAGGGTGAATTGGTCGGTTTTGATATCGATCTGGCCAAAGAGCTGTGCAAACGCATTAATACACAATGTACCTTCGTGGAAAACCCGCTGGATGCGCTGATCCCGTCGTTAAAAGCGAAGAAAATCGATGCCATCATGTCCTCGCTTTCCATCACCGAAAAGCGTCAGCAGGAAATCGCGTTTACCGACAAATTCTATGCAGCAGACTCTCGCCTGGTCGTCGCTAAAGATTCTGATATTCAGCCGACCGTTGAGTCCCTGAAAGGCAAGCGTGTTGGCGTATTGCAGGGCACCACGCAGGAAACGTTTGGTAATGAGCACTGGGCGCCGAAAGGCATTGAAATCGTCTCTTACCAGGGTCAGGACAATATCTATTCCGACCTGACGGCAGGGCGTATCGATGCCGCTTTCCAGGATGAAGTCGCAGCCAGCGAAGGCTTCCTGAAGCAGCCTGTAGGCAAAGATTACAAATTCGGCGGCCCGTCGGTGAAAGACGAGAAACTGTTCGGTGTGGGTACGGGTATGGGGCTGCGCAAAGAGGATAACGAACTGCGCGAAGCCCTGAACAAAGCATTTGCGGAAATGCGTGCTGATGGTACTTACGAGAAGCTGGCGAAAAAGTACTTTGATTTTGATGTTTACGGCGGTTAATCGCCGCTGGTGCAGATAACGCCCGCAGATTTTTGACGCGCTGATTTTATGCCTGATGGCGCTGCGCTTATCAGGCCTACAGAGATTTTGTAGGTCGGATAAGGCAAAGCCGCCATCCGGCATTTAACGGTTCGACTGAGATCAAAAGAGGCGTCTTACTCACCACACACGACAGGACAGGCAGCATGTTGTACGGGTTTTCAGGTGTTATTTTTCAGGGCGCGCTTGTCACGCTTGAGCTGGCCCTCAGCTCAGTTGTGCTGGCCGTGCTGATCGGTCTTGTCGGCGCGGGCGCGAAACTTTCGCAAAACCGGGTGACGGGACTTATTTTCGAAGGCTATACCACCCTGATTCGCGGGGTGCCGGATCTGGTTTTAATGCTGCTGATTTTCTACGGGTTGCAAATCGCGCTCAATGCGGTGACCGACGCGATGGGAATAGGGCAGATTGATATTGATCCGATGGTCGCCGGTATTATCACCCTGGGCTTTATCTATGGCGCGTACTTTACGGAAACCTTCCGTGGCGCGTTTATGGCGGTGCCAAAAGGGCATATTGAAGCGGCGACGGCATTCGGTTTCACCGGTTCGCAAATATTCCGGCGGATTATGTTCCCGGCGATGATGCGCTACGCCTTACCGGGGATTGGTAATAACTGGCAGGTTATCCTCAAAGCGACGGCGCTGGTTTCGCTGCTCGGGCTGGAAGATGTGGTCAAAGCCACGCAGCTGGCCGGCAAGAGTACCTGGGAGCCATTCTATTTCGCCGTAGTGTGCGGGCTGATTTATCTGGTATTTACAACGGTTTCCAATGGTGTGCTGCTGTTCCTCGAGCGCCGCTACTCCGTGGGTGTGAAGAGGGCTGACCTGTGATCGAGATTATTCAGGAGTACTGGAAATCCCTGCTCTGGAGCGATGGCTATCGCTTTACCGGCGTGGCCATTACGCTGTGGTTGCTGATCTCCTCGGTAGTGATGGGCGGCATTCTGGCGCTGTTTTTGGCGATTGGCCGCGTTTCCAGCAACAAATTTATCCAGTTCCCCATCTGGTTGTTTACCTATGTTTTTCGCGGTACGCCGCTGTATGTGCAACTGCTGGTGTTCTATTCCGGGATGTACACGCTGGAGATCGTGAAAGGAACCGATCTCCTCAACGCGTTTTTCCGTAGCGGTCTTAACTGTACCGTTCTGGCGTTGACGCTGAATACCTGCGCCTATACCACGGAGATTTTCGCTGGCGCCATCCGTTCAGTACCGCACGGGGAAATTGAAGCGGCGCGGGCGTATGGCTTCTCATCGTTCAAAATGTATCGCTGTATTATTTTACCTTCCGCGCTGCGTATCGCGCTGCCAGCATACAGTAACGAAGTGATCCTGATGCTGCACTCAACCGCGCTGGCGTTTACCGCGACGGTGCCGGATTTGCTGAAAATCGCCCGTGATATTAACTCGGCAACCTATCAACCGTTTACCGCATTCGGCATTGCCGCTGTGCTGTATTTGATTATTTCGTATGTCCTGATTAGCCTGTTCCGTAAAGCGGAAAAGCGCTGGCTCCAGCACGTGAAACCTTCTTCAACGCACTGAGAATACGATGTCTGAGAATAAATTAAACGTTATCGATTTGCACAAGCGCTACGGCGAACATGAGGTGCTGAAAGGGGTATCGCTACAGGCTAACGCCGGAGATGTGATCAGTATTATCGGATCGTCTGGCTCCGGTAAGAGTACCTTTCTGCGCTGTATTAACTTCCTCGAAAAACCGAGCGAAGGGTCGATTGTGGTGAGCGGCCAGAATATTTCCCTGGTGCGTGATAAAGACGGCCAGCTCAAGGTCGCCGATAAAAACCAACTGCGGCTGCTGCGTACGCGCCTGACGATGGTATTTCAGCACTTCAATCTCTGGAGCCACATGACGGTGCTGGAGAACGTTATGGAAGCGCCGATTCAGGTGCTGGGATTAAGCAAACATGAAGCGCGCGAGCGTGCGGTGAAATACCTGGCGAAAGTCGGTATTGATGAACGTGCGCAGGGAAAATACCCGGTACACCTCTCCGGTGGTCAGCAGCAGCGCGTCTCAATTGCCCGCGCGTTGGCGATGGAACCTGAGGTGCTGCTGTTTGATGAGCCGACATCGGCGCTTGACCCCGAACTGGTAGGCGAAGTCTTGCGTATCATGCAGCAGTTAGCGGAAGAGGGGAAAACGATGGTGGTGGTGACGCATGAAATGGGGTTTGCCCGCCATGTTTCCACCCATGTGATTTTCCTGCATCAGGGGAAAATCGAAGAAGAAGGCGATCCAGAGCAGGTATTCGGCAACCCGCAAAGCCCGCGTTTGCAACAGTTCCTGAAAGGTTCGCTGAAGTAGCGGTTTATCCGTCGCTCAGAGAAACAATTTTGCCCGGTGGCGCTGTGCTTACCGGGCCGACACGTAGGCCGGATAAGGCATCGCCGCCATCCGGCGATTATCGCCCCATTTCGCTTTCCAGACGGTATACCCATTCGTCATACCGGATGCCGTTCACCTCATAGGCGTTTTCCAGCACCTGAGTCCGCGTAAAACCACGCTTTTCCAGCACGCGCACAGACGCGTGATTCTCTGCCAGCGCATAGGCGTTTATCGCTTTCACGCTGGTATGCGTAAAGGCGTAATCGCAGACGGCATATAAGGCTTCTGTGGCGATCCCTCTCCCTTGCGCTTCCGGGAGCACCGTATAGCCGATATCGGCTTCCTGCGGATAATGGTGGCTAATTTGTAAGCCAATGTCGCCCAAAGGCTTATCGCTGTTATGCAGGCGGATGACGAAGGTATGCTTTGAGACGAGGCGACGGGCGAACAGCAGGCGAGTATCTTTTTCCGGCGTGATATCAGCCATATAACGCATGATTTCAGGGTTTTCACGCAGTGCGAGAAAAAAGGACCAGTCAGTAGGTTGAAAAAGGGAGAGGGTCAATCGGGAGGTGGTTATTATCGCCATAAAATCGCCATTCCAGAAGTCAGGCATACTACCTTACCACTGGAATGGCTACAGTGACCAGGTGAATGGTTTAACGGATCACATCGGCCAGCGCTTCTTCTAAATCGTACCAGCGAAATGAAAACCCCGCCGCCTCCAGTCTTTTTGGCAATGCGCGCTGTCCGCCCAGCACCAGTACCGATGATTCCCCCATTAACAGGCGGATGACGGTCGCGGGAACGCGCAGGATTGCGGGGCGGTTCAGCGCATGACCCAGCGCATGGGCGAACTGTTCATTACGAACCGGATAAGGCGAAACCATATTGAACGGGCCGCGCAGGTCGTTATCCAGCAGCCAGAGAATACCGTTTACCATATCATCGATATGGATCCAGGCCAGATACTGACGCCCATTGCCAATTGGCCCTCCCAGCCCCAGGCGAAACGGCGGGATCATTTTGGCCAGAATGCCGCCTTCCGGCGCCAGGACGACGCCGGTGCGTAGCAGACAAACGCGCGTTTTATCACTTTGCGCGCTACAGGCAATCTGCTCCCAACGCGCGCATAACTTATGGGTAAATTCGTTATGCGGCGGCTCTTCTTCCGTTACGACAACTTCGCCCAGATCGCCGTAATAGCCTGCGGCAGACCCGGAAATTAACGCGGCCGGGGGCGTCTCGCTGGCGTTGATCAAATCCGCCAGCTTTTGCGTGATGGACCAGCGGCTTTGACACAAACGCTCTTTTTGCTGCGCAGTCCAGCGTTTGTCGGCGATAGGCTCGCCAGCAAGGTTGACCACGGCGTCTATGTCGTTGAGGTTCTGCCTGTCCTCCAGCCCTTTCCACAGCGCAACCCGGGAGTCGAGAAGCTGACGCGCCTTATCGGGACTCCGTGTGACGACCGTCACCTGATGCCCCAGCGCCAGCAGACGGGGAATCAGGTGACGTCCTATCAGGCCAGTACCGCCGGTAATCAGAATCTGCATGTTTCCTCCCGGATAGCGCTTAACGTCGCCAGCTGAGCGTCATGGAGACGGAATCGGCATAACGCAGCGCATGAAGTTTGTCGATCTCTACTTCAGCATAAGTGACCCAGTGATGTTCGCGTGCGATGTCGAGCACATCCTGAGTTAATTTTTCTAACAGCGAGAATCGGTTGCTCTCCACATGCTGAATAATGTTTTTTGTGATGGTGCGGTAATTCAGCGCGTCGTTGATGTCCTCGCTTACGCGGGCTTTTTCCGCCGGATAGTGAATGGCAACGTTAATAACGATATCCTGGCGGTTGAGGATCTCTTCCTCTTTGATACCGATAAACGTGCGCAGACGAAGGTTTTTTATACGAATAATAGCGTCAGGTTGTGACATTGCAGGCGTCCTCCATGGTTGAACCTTTGCATGATACACGAGAACCCGACCGCGTTATTCGCTCTGACTCTCAGGCTTCTGCTAAGGCCGCAGTCTTGCGCGTTCTGTTGCCGGGCTCAGTATGAGTTTTCATCAGGTGACAGTATGCGAAAGACTCTATATTTTGAGAGAAAGCCCAAAGAACGAAGAGGACATTATGAGCAAACCCGAGATTACGCTTTGGTCAGACGCTAACTTTTTCTCTCCTTACGTCTTATCCGTTTATGTTGCCTTGCAGGAGAAAGGACTGCCTTTTACCCTCAAAACCGTTGACCTGAGCAGCGGCGAGCATTTGCAGCCCTCATGGCAGGGCTACGCGTTAACGCGCCGCGTCCCGGTGCTGGAAATCGATGGCTTCGAGCTTAGCGAGTCGTCGGCGATTACCGAGTATCTGGAAGATCGCTTTGCGCCGCCGCAGTGGGAGCGCATCTACCCGCACGATCTGCAAAAACGCGCCCGCGCGCGCCAGATTCAGGCGTGGTTACGCAGTGATTTAATGCCCATTCGCGAGGAACGCTCGACGGATGTGGTCTTTGCGGCGGCCAGGAAAGGCCCGTTAAGCGAAGCGGGGAAAGAGAGCGCGGCAAAACTGGTGGCGACGGCCAGTGGTTTGCTCGCTCACGGTAAGCCGAATTTATTTGGCGAATGGTGTATTGCGGATACCGATTTGGCGCTCATGCTTAACCGCCTCGTACTGAACGGCGACGAGATTCCTGAGGCACTGGCGGAATATGCAGCATTCCAGTGGCAGCGCGCCTCCGTTCAACGTTTTATTGCGCTTTCCGCAAAGCGTTCAGGCTGATAATCCGCGTATAATCCAGTATCATAGAGCGGTTTTTTATGACGAGGAGTGAGTGATGAAACTGATGTTTGCATCGGACATTCATGGTTCGTTACCTGCGACAGAGCGCGTACTTGAACGGTTTGCGCAAAGTGGCGCGCAATGGCTGGTGATACTGGGTGATGTGCTTTATCACGGGCCGCGTAACGCGCTGCCGGAAGGCTACGCACCGGCGCAGGTGGCAGAACGCCTGAACGAGCAGGCGGCGCGTATTATTGCGGTACGGGGAAACTGTGACAGCGAAGTGGATCAGATGCTGCTCCATTTCCCGATAACCGCGCCGTGGCAGCAAGTGCTGCTGGAAAACCGGCGCATCTTCCTGACCCACGGACACCTGTTCGGGGCGGATAATGTACCCGCGTTAAATGCGGGCGACGTTCTTGCTTATGGGCATACTCATCTGCCGGTCGCTGAAAAACGCGGCGAGCTGTATCACTTTAATCCAGGCTCAGTCAGCATCCCGAAAGGTGGGTTTGCAGCAAGCTACGGCATTCTGGATGATAATGTTTTGAGCGTAATCGCACTCAATGATCAAAGTATCATTGCGCAGGTCGCGATTAATCCGTAATTTACCCCACAATTGTAAATGCGCCGTAAGAGCGCCAGAAAAAGAAGGTTTCCTGATGGTGGAACAGCGTCGTTTGGCAAGTACTGAATGGGTGGATATTGTGAATGAAGAGAACGAAGTCATTGCGCAATCCAGCCGGGAGCAAATGCGAGCGCAGCGCTTACGTCATCGTGCAACGTATATCGTCGTGCATGATGGTATGGGCAAAATTCTGGTTCAACGCCGTACTGAGACAAAAGACTTTTTGCCCGGCATGTTAGATGCCACCGCAGGTGGGGTGGTGCAGGCCGATGAGCAACTGCTGGAGTCTGCACGACGTGAAGCGGAAGAAGAACTGGGTATCGCAGGCGTGCCGTTTGCTGAGCACGGTCAGTTCTATTTTGAAGATGATAATTGCCGTGTCTGGGGCGGATTATTTAGCTGCGTTTCTCATGGGCCATTCGCGCTTCAGGAAGAAGAGATCAGCGAAGTCTGCTGGCTGACGCCGGAAGAAATTACGGCGCGTTGTGATGAGTTCACCCCGGACTCATTGAAAGCGCTGGCGTTGTGGATGACCCGCAATGCCAACAATGAATCGGCAAAGCAAGAGAAGCAAGAGAAGCAAGAAGAGACGGAATAAGGTCTCTAACAGCTATCCCGCAGGCATAAACTGGAGGCGATCTGTTTCCGATCGCTCCAGTTGCCATCCTTCAGACGTTCCAGCAGCGCGCGTCCGGCTTCAAGGCCTATCTTACGATGCGGTACGGCCATTGTCGTTAACGGCGGCTGACAAACCCGGCTCACATCGCTGTCGCCGAATCCTACCACCGCCAGATCGTCAGGGACTTTGATCCGTCTGCGCTGACACTCATATAACGCACCGCAAGCCAGCTCATCGGATACGCACACCAGCGCGTCCAGCTCGGGCCACGCCAGAATAAATTCGGGAAGCTGCGAGGCGCCGGTGGAAAAGTTTGGCGGCAGGGCGGCGTTAATCACGCGATTGGGCGACATATGGTGGCGCAACATCGCCTTGTACCAGCCCTGCAAATGCTGTTGAAAGATCCACTGCTCCTGATTGGCGCAAAGCAGGCCAATATTCTGATAACCGCGCTGAATGAGCATTTCGGTCAGTTCGTACATTGCCGCGACGTTATCAATACCGATATTCATATCAATCGGATCGGTACGAATGGCGCCAATTTCCATCACCGGAATCGACGCGTTTTTTAACCAGTGACGCACCGTGTCGCTGTGCTCGACGCTGAGTAAAATGGCGGCGGCAATGTTGGAGGCCAGCAGCGTCTCCAGCAGTTTCTCTTCCTGTTCGAGATGGTGAAGGGACTCCGCCAGCATAATCTGGTATCCCGCAGGCTGTAAAACTTGCTGAAGTCCGGCAAACATTTCTGAACAACCGGCTTCCGTGAGGTTCGGGACGACCATCGCGATGGTCCGTGACGAGGCGGAAGCCAGCGCGCTTGCGGCAAGATTAGGCATGTAACCGAGTTCATTCACTGCGGCTTCGATTTTTTCCCGGAGTTTATCGGAAACTTGCTCAGGCGTGCGTAACGCACGGGACACGGTCATGGTGCCGACACCGGCAAGCTGAGCAACATCGGCGATGGTCACCTTACCAGTACTACGCCGTTTTCGAGTTATAGACATACAGATTCCTGCGCAATTACAACGTATTGAGATGTTTTTTTATTGTCATTCATCGCTTCACGGGAATAGCAGTATACGCCTTAAATCCGGTTTAAGGCTGTGATTTCACGCGTTGATTGTATTTTGATAGCGCTATCACATATCTGACTGATAACTTTTGATAGCGCTATCTTTGTGAATATGATCACAGATAAGGTTTCAGCGCTTGAATAAAGTTTGCTCATATCTGGCAATCACGCGAGGAGGATATGTGCTCAATCACTGGCTAACTGATGCAACCATCATGCGGCAGGCGAGGGTGGAAAACTGGCCGCAGGCGCTGGAAATATGTGCCAGACCGCTGCTGGATGCTGGCGTTATCACACCTGAATATGTGACGGCGATTGTTGAGCAGCATCATAAGCTGGGCGCGTATTACGTTCTGGCGCCGGGTCTGGCGATGCCGCATGCGCGACCGGAAGAGGGAGCAAAGGGATTAGGCTTGTCGTTGTTAAAGCTGGAGCAGGGTGTCTCATTTGGGGCGGGCGAGTTCGATCCGGTGGATATCATCGTGATGCTCGCGGCACCCGACAAACACAGCCATATTGAAATGATTTCGGCGCTGGCAGAGTTATTTTCCAGCGATGACGATATGGATAAATTACATCAGGCGAAGTCGTTGGAGGAAATAAAAACAATAATCGCACGTTTCTAATTTAATTACGCATTCCGAATTACCTGACACATTACGCGCCTGCGTGATGCGGGCGTACTCTACTTAAAAGAAGGTGATGATAATGAAAATTATGGCTATTTGCGGTTCTGGCCTGGGCAGTAGTTTTATGGTCGAAATGAATATTAAAAAAGTGCTCAGGAAGCTTGAAATTGATGCCGATGTTGAGCATTCCGACCTCTCCTCGGCGACGCCTGGCGCTGCGGATCTGTTTGTCATGGCGAAAGATATTGCCGCCAGCGCCAGCGTGCCGGAAAGCCAGCTGGTGGTGATTAATAACATTATCGATATTAATGAACTTGAAGCGCAGCTGCGCGCCTGGTTCGCCAAACAATAACCTTATTGCAAGCGAGGCGGATATGTTTATCCTTGAAACGCTGAATTTTGTTGTTGATATCTTAAAAGTGCCCTCGGTGCTGGTGGGGTTAATTGCCTTAATTGGCCTTGTCGCGCAGAAAAAAGCGTTTTCCGACGTGGTGAAAGGCACGATTAAAACTATTTTAGGTTTTATTGTACTGGGCGGCGGCGCAACGGTACTGGTCGGGTCTTTAAATCCACTCGGCGGAATGTTTGAACATGCGTTTAATATCCAGGGGATTATTCCAAATAACGAAGCGATTGTTTCCATTGCGCTGGAAAAATACGGGGCGTCTACGGCGCTGATCATGGCCTTTGGCATGGTGGCGAATATTGTGGTCGCCCGTTTTACCCGCCTGAAATACATCTTTCTGACAGGACACCATACGTTTTATATGGCCTGTATGATCGGCGTAATCCTGACGGTTGCCGGTTTTGACGGCGTTGGTCTCGTCTTTACCGGATCGCTGATTCTGGGGCTGGTGATGGCCTTTTTCCCGGCGCTGGCGCAGCGCTATATGAAGCGTATCACCGGCA
Organism: Citrobacter sp. CK181; assembly: GCF_030333595.1. Lineage (NCBI taxonomy): Bacteria > Pseudomonadati > Pseudomonadota > Gammaproteobacteria > Enterobacterales > Enterobacteriaceae > Citrobacter > Citrobacter sp. CK181. Next base: position 98,457 of record NZ_JAOWFN010000011.1, read on the forward strand.
CTGATGATATCGCGTTTGGTCACTTCGGCACGCTGGGTTATGTGCTGTCCGGCTGGATCGGCAGCCTTTGCGGTAAAGGTTCCCGCTCTACCGAAGAGATGAACCTGCCTAAAAACTTAAGCTTCCTGCGCGACAGTTCGATCTCTATCTCTCTGACCATGATGATTATCTATCTGATCATGGCGGTGAGCGCGGGGCGTGAATATGTCGAGAGCACCTTCAGCGGCGGTCAGAACTACCTGGTCTACGCCATCATTATGGCGATCACCTTTGCGGCGGGCGTGTTCATCATCCTACAGGGCGTACGTCTGATTCTGGCGGAAATCGTACCGGCCTTTACCGGATTCTCAGAAAAACTGGTGCCGAACGCCCGCCCGGCGCTGGACTGCCCGGTCGTCTATCCGTATGCGCCTAACGCGGTGCTGATTGGCTTCCTGTTTAGCTTCCTCGGCGGCCTGATCGGTCTGTTCCTGCTCGGACAGATGAAGCTGGTGCTGATCCTGCCGGGCGTGGTGCCGCACTTCTTTACCGGTGCGACGGCTGGCGTATTTGGTAATGCCACTGGCGGGCGTCGCGGCGCGATGATCGGCGCATTTGCCAACGGTCTGTTGATTACTTTCCTGCCCGTTCTGCTGCTGCCCGTGCTGGGGGCGATCGGCTTTGCGAATACGACCTTCTCAGACGCTGATTTCGGCGCAGTGGGAATTGTGCTGGGCAATCTGGCGCGCTACCTGTCGCCGCTTGCCATCACAGGGCTTGTTGTGGCGTTGTTCGTGCTGCTGGTGGCGTACAACGTGTTTGCGAAAAACAAATCTGCGGGGGGTAACACGCAGGAGAATACCGGAGCCAAATTATGAATGTGAATGAAGTTACTCAACTGGCGCGCGATATTCGCGTTGCCACTCTTAAATCATTGACGCAGCTTGGCTTTGGCCACTACGGTGGCAGCATGTCGGTAGTGGAGACGCTGGCGGTGCTGTACGGCGCGGTGATGAAGATTGACCCGGCCGACCCCGACTGGCCGGAGCGCGATTACTTTGTGCTGTCTAAAGGTCATGCTGGCCCGGCGCTCTACAGCACGCTGGCGATTAAAGGCTACTTTCCGACAGAAGAACTGAACACGCTTAACCAGAACGGCACCCGTCTGCCGAGCCATCCAGACAGGTTAAAAACGCGCGGCGTGGATGCGACGACCGGTTCACTGGGGCAGGGGATCTCGATTGCCGGGGGGATGGCGCTGTCGCACAAACTTGCCGGGCGCCCGAATCGGGTATTTTGTATCGTCGGCGACGGCGAACTGAATGAAGGGCAGTGCTGGGAAGCGTTTCAGTTTATCGCCCATCATCGGCTGAACAACCTGACGGTGTTTATCGACTGGAACAAGCAGCAACTGGACGGCGAACTGGATGAGATTATTTGCCCGTTCGATCTGGAAGGGAAATTCCGCGCTTTCGGTTTTGATGTTGTCACCGTGAAAGGCGATGACATTGCCCGGCTGCTGGAGGTCGTTCAGCCGGTTCCGGCGGCGGATGCCCGTCCGCGCGTGGTGATCCTCGACAGTATTAAAGGACAGGGCGTGCCCTACCTGGAGCAATTAAGCAACTCCCACCACCTGCGTCTGACCGATGAGATGAAAAAGGCGCTTAACGAGACGATTCGCCAACTGGAGGCCGCGCATGATTAAGGTTGCACCCGCGGGACAAAAAGAGAGCATGGAAATGCGTAAAGTGTACGCCGGATTTGTGGCGGAGCAGATAGAGGCCGGAAGCCAGATTATCGCACTTGAAGCGGATCTCATGAGTTCTATGGCGATGGACGGCGTTGCGAGGGATTATCCTCAGCATGTGATCAACTGCGGCATTATGGAAGCCAATGTGATCGGCACTGCGGCAGGGCTATCGCTCACCGGACGCAAACCGTTTGTCCATACCTTCACCGCCTTTGCCAGCCGTCGCTGTTTTGATCAGCTGTTTATGTCGCTCGATTACCAGCGCAACAACGTCAAGGTGATCGCGTCGGATGCCGGCGTGACTGCCTGCCATAACGGCGGCACCCATATGTCTTTTGAAGATATGGGTATTGTGCGCGGGCTGGCGCACTCGGTCGTGCTGGAAGTGACCGATGCCGTCATGTTTAAGGATATTTTGCGCCAGCTTATCGATCTTGAGGGTTTTTACTGGGTTCGAACCATCCGCAAACAGGCCCCGAGCATTTATGCGCCGGGATCGACGTTCACCATCGGTAAAGGGAATGTTCTGCGTGAAGGCAGTGATATCACGCTAATTGCCAACGGCATTATGGTTGCCGAGGCGCTGGAGGCGGCGCGCCAGCTGGAGCAGGATGGCGTGAACGCGGCGGTTATCGATATGTTTACCCTCAAGCCCATCGACCGCATGCTGGTGAAAAATTACGCGGAGAAAACCGGGCGAATCGTCACCTGTGAAAACCACAGCATTCATAATGGACTTGGGTCGGCCGTGGCTGAAGTGCTGGTTGAAACGTGCCCGGTGCCCATGTGCCGCGTTGGCGTTAAAGAGCGTTATGGTCAGGTCGGGACGCAGGATTTCTTGCAGAAGGAGTATGGTTTGACCGCAGAGGCCATTGTGGAAGCGGCGAAAACGCTGCTGTAATAACGATGTATTGTTGCCGGATGGCGCTACCGCTTATCCGGCCTACAATAACCTGACTCGTAGGCCGGATAAGACGCGCCAGCGTCGCCATCCGGCATTTTTGATCAATGGTATCCCATCAACTGCGCGCCGATAACCACCACGCTGGACATGATAAACAGCAACCCCAGCAGCGTCGCGCCAACCTTCAGCCAGTTGCGAAAATCGACCCGGCACACGCCTAATGTCGCCATTAACGATGCGGACGTTGGATAGATGATGTGACTGAAGCCATCGCCAAACTGGAAGGCCAGTACCGTAACCTGACGGTTTACGCCTACCAGATCGCCTAACGGAGCCAGAAGCGGCATCGTTAACGCCGCCTGACCGGAACCGGAGGTGACAAAGAAATTGAATACGGCCTGAAACAGCAGCATAAACCATGCGGCGACAGCGTTGTTCAGACCGCTAATGGCGTGAGCAATACTGTTCAACAGGGTATTTAACACGCTGGCGTCGCCCGCCTCGCCGTTGCCCACGAGCAATAAAATACCTTTGGCGAAGCCGACCAGCAGGGCCGGGGCAATCATCATTCTGGCGCCTTCGGTGAACGAGGAGGCCATGATGTTCACCGTCATACCGTTGAGGCGGAAAATAACTCCAATGATACCGATGACCACGCCCATCGTGAAGAACTGGCTAGCAATCTCAGGAATAAACCACGCGTGAACAATCACTCCCCAGATAACCCAAATCATCACTCCGGTCAGCACAATCAGCACCAGCCAGTCGCCAGCGGTGAAAGGACGTTGGGCGATTTCGTCCTGCTTCTCACGAAAATAGCGATCGGATTCATGGACGCGCGACAGATGGGGGTTCTTTTTCACCCGCGCGGCATAGGTCAGGGTAAAAAGAAGACCAATCAGCGTGGAAACGAACCACACAACAATGCGCAAGCCAGAGCCGGAAAGGACCGGTATGCCCGCAATCCCCTGCGCGACCACGACGCAAAACGGGTTCATCCATGAACTGGCAAAACCAATCTGGGTGGCGATATAGGTGACCAGTACGGTGGTAATGCTGTCATAGCCCAGGCGTACCATCAGCGGCGCGATAATAATCGCAAAGGCGACGGCCTCTTCCCCCATGCCAAAAACCGCGCCGCCCAGTGAGAAGAGGATGAACAGCACCGGGATAAACAACACCTCATTGCCGCGCGTATGGCGTATCAGCGCCAGAATACCGTTATCAATGGTGCCTGTACGCATGACGATGCCGAACGCGCCGCCGATCACCAGCATAAACATGATGATGCCGACAGCCGTGCCGAATTTAGAACCGGAGGTTAATCCTTCGAACGGGAAATTCATTAAGCCGGGTCTTTCATCGCCGGTTGTAAAGAGCTGGACGCGGTGATACTGCGCTTCACCGGCTTCGTTGGTGAGAATACGAAAAGAGTGGGGATCGACCACTTTGCGGGTTTTCGTCTGCCCGTCAACCTGATACTGCACCTCCTGGCTGTCGAACATTCCGACGGGAACAACCCAGGTGGCAAGACTGGTCAGAATGGCGACGAAAAAAATAATCACCAGCGTATCGGGCATCGCCCATTTTTTGGCAGGCCGCGATTGCGATTCTGTTACTGCGGACATAACACACTATCCCTGTTGCAAGGCAAAGAGATAATTATGCGAACAGAGGAATAGTTATTCATTGATACAGCGCAGCTAAGCGGGAAAATCGGATTTCGTTCATGCCGGTTCGGCGGGCATAAAAAATCTGGAAATAATCGCTATTTCCAGACCTTAGATATGAAGTGCTGGCCGGATAAGGACGCCTTAGCGTCGCTATCCGGCACACAAAGCAGATTACTGCTGTTGCTGTGAAGACTGAATCGCGGTCAGGGCGATGGTGTAGACGATATCATCTACCAGCGCGCCACGGGACAGGTCGTTCACCGGCTTGCGCATACCCTGTAGCATCGGCCCGATGGAGATCAGGTCGGCAGAACGCTGTACCGCTTTGTAGGTGGTGTTACCGGTGTTCAGATCCGGGAAGATGAACACGGTCGCGCGACCTGCAACCGGAGAGTTCGGCGCTTTGGATTTCGCAACATCAGCCATGACTGCGGCGTCGTATTGCAGCGGGCCGTCGATCATCAGGTCAGGACGTTTTTCCTGCGCCAGACGGGTCGCTTCACGCACTTTCTCTACGTCGCTGCCTGCGCCAGAGGTGCCGGTGGAGTAGGAGAGCATCGCAACGCGCGGTTCGATGCCGAAGGCAATTGCGGACTCCGCAGACTGGATGGCGATTTCAGCCAGCTGTTCTGCCGTCGGGTCCGGGTTGATCGCACAGTCGCCGTAAACGTAAACCTGTTCCGGCAGCAGCATGAAGAACACGGAAGAGACCAGAGAGCTGCCTGGTGCTGTTTTGATCAGCTGTAGCGGCGGACGAATGGTGTTTGCCGTGGTGTGAACCGCACCGGAAACCAGACCGTCAACTTCATCCTGTTCCAGCATCAGCGTACCGAGAACCACGTTGTCTTCCAGCTGCTCGCGGGCGACGGTTTCGGTCATGCCTTTGCTCTTACGCAGCTCAACCAGACGAGCGACATAGCTTTCGCGAACCACTTCCGGGTCGACGATTTCAATGCCTGCGCCCAGTTCTACGCCCTGAGAGGCGGCAACGCGGGTGATCTCTTCCGGGTTACCCAGCAGGACGCAAGTCGCGATGCCACGTTCAGCACAGATGGCTGCCGCTTTAACGGTACGCGGTTCGTCGCCTTCCGGCAGAACGACGCGTTTACCGGCTTTACGCGCCAGCTCGGTCAGCTGGTAGCGGAATGCAGGCGGAGACAGACGACGGCTGCGCTCAGAGGTCGCGGTCAGGGATTCAATCCAGTCAGCGTTGATGTAGTTAGCAACGTATTCCTGAACTTTTTCGATACGCTCATGGTCATCAACCGGAACTTCCAGGTTGAAGCTCTGTAGGCTCAGAGAGGTCTGCCAGGTGTTGGTATTCACCATGAATACCGGCAGGCCGGTTGCGAAAGCACGTTCGCACAGTTTAGAGATGCGCGCGTCCATTTCGTAGCCGCCGGTCAGCAGCAGAGCGCCGATTTCCACGCCGTTCATTGCCGCCAGGCAAGCCGCAACCAGTACGTCAGGACGGTCAGCAGAAGTCACCAGCAGAGAACCCGCACGGAAGTGCTCCAGCATGTGCGGAATGCTGCGCGCGCAGAACGTGACAGACTTCACGCGACGGGTGTTGATATCACCTTCGTTCACAACGGTAGCGTTCAGGTGACGCGCCATGTCGATTGCACGGGTTGCAATCAGATCGAAGCTCCACGGCACCGCGCCCAGAACCGGCAGCGGGCTGGATTCCTGGAGTTTAGCCGGATCGACTTTCACCACTTTCGCTTTGGAAGAGTCGTCGAAAATCTCAGACAGATCCGGGCGGGTACGGCCCTGCTCATCAACCGGTGCGTTCAGTTTGTTAACAATAACGCCGGTGATGTTGGTGTTTTTCGCGCCGCCGAAGCTGCTGCGAGTCAGTTCGATACGCTCATTCAGCTGTTCCGGGGTGTCGGTGCCCTGAGACATCACGAAGACGATTTCCGCATTCAGCGTTTTCGCGATTTCGTAGTTCAGAGACTGAGCGAACTGGTGTTTACGCGTCGGAACCAGGCCTTCAACCAGCACCACTTCCGCATCTTTGGTGTTCGCGTGATAGTTCGCGATGATCTCTTCCATCAGCACATCTTTCTGATTGCTGGACAGCAGAGATTCAACGTGGCTCATCTTCAGCGGTTCAGCCGCCGGAACAGACGAGTTTGCACGAACGATAGCGGTAGTCTGGTCTGGCGCATTGCCACCCGCGCGCGGTTGGGCGATTGGCTTAAAGACGCTCAGACGAACGCCTTTGCGTTCCATAGCACGGATGACGCCAAGGCTGACGCTGGTCAGGCCGACGCTGGTTCCGGTAGGGATCAGCATAATAATACGGGACACGGTTTATCCTCTTTCGTTACCGCCGGTTTCAGGCGGGTTACAAAACAGCACCGCCAGCTAGGCTGGCGGTGTAAAATCAGGCAGTCAGACGGCTCGCGTCTTGCGCGATAACCAGTTCTTCGTTGGTTGGGATAACCACCGCAGGACGGGTACCTTCTTTGTTGATGAAACCAGATTTGCCGAAACGGGCAGCCAGGTTACGTTCGTGATCGACTTCAAAGCCCAGCACGCCCAGTTTGCCCAGAGACAGCTCACGCACCATCGCCGCGTTTTCACCGATACCGCCAGTGAAGACCACTGCGTCCAGACGACCTTCCATCAGCGCGGTGTAAGAGCCGATGTATTTCGCCAGACGGTGGCAGTATACGTCCATCGCACGTTTTGCATCTTCTTTAGCGGTGTAGTTGTCTTCAACATAACGGCAGTCGCTGGTGACTTCGGTCAGACCCAACAGACCTGATTCTTTGGTCAGCATTTTGTTGATCTGATCGATGTTCATGCCCAGGTTGTCATGCAGGAAGAAGATGATTGCCGGGTCGATGTCACCGGTACGGGTGCCCATCACCAGACCTTCCAGCGGGGTCAGACCCATAGAGGTGTCAACGCACTGGCCGTTGCGGATTGCAGAAACGGAACCACCGTTGCCCAGATGGCAGGTGATGATGTTCAGTTCTTCAACCGGCTTGTTCAGCATTTTTGCGGCTTCCTGAGTCACATAGTAGTGGCTGGTGCCGTGGAAACCGTAACGACGTACGCCGTGTTCTTTGTACAGGCTGTACGGCAGGGCATACAGGTAAGACTCTTCCGGCATAGTCTGATGGAACGCGGTGTCGAACACTGCAACGTTCTTTTCTTTCAGTTCCGGGAAGGATTTCAGCGCTTCAGTAATCCCGATCAGGTGAGCCGGGTTGTGCAGCGGAGCGAACGGCGCAGCGTCTTTGATGCCCTGGATAACGGAGTCATCAATGACCACGGAGCTGGTATACTTCTCGCCGCCGTGTACGATACGGTGACCAATTGCGGTCAACTGCGCAGACAGTTCTGGTTTTTGTGCCAGAATAGTATTAACAATAAAGTTCAGCGCTTCACTGTGAGCGGCGCCTGCACCTAAAGCCGCTTCTTGTTTATTGCCGTCCATTTTCCATTTGATACGTGCTTCAGGAAGATGGAAACATTCGGCTAAACCAGAAAGGTATTCTTCACCGTTCGCTGCATCGATGATTGCAAATTTCAGTGAGGAGCTACCGCAGTTCAGAACCAGTACTAACTTACTCGACATGGAAGTACCTATTTATGATACGTGGCTAAAAAAACGTCAGTGAGCCATAGAGCGTAACGCATGATGACGCTGACGTTTATGATTAACATCATGCGCAATAATCTTTTTCGGCATGATGGAAGAAATACCTTTGAGTCTATGCCATTTTGCGTATTTTTCAGCCAATGGCATACTATATGTAAATTTGACGACTCAATGATTTTGGACTACTGGCCTTAGAGGCCGACACAGGATACCTGATAGTGGGTATCAATGACAAAATGTTTTGAACGATGTCCCTTGCAGTTGTTGTTTTGCACAAATTTTTGAATTTTTATATGTGAAGTTGAGGTAAAGCCATGTCGACACCGGATAATCGCTCCGTGAATTTTTTTAGTTTGTTTCGCCGGGGGCAGCACTACGCAAAGACGTGGCCGATGGAAAAGCGCCTTGCGCCGGTCTTTGTTGAGAACCGCGTGATTCGTATGACGCGTTACGCCATTCGCTTTATGCCGCCGATCGCGGTGTTTACGCTGTGCTGGCAAATCGCGCTGGGCGGTCAGTTAGGCCCGGCGGTTGCCACAGCCCTGTTTGCGCTCAGTTTACCGATGCAAGGCATGTGGTGGCTGGGAAAACGCTCCGTTACGCCACTCCCGCCTTCCATCCTGAACTGGTTCTATGAGGTTCGGGGAAAATTGCAGGAAGCCGGGCAGGCGTTGTCGCCAGTAGAAGGCAAGCCGGATTACCAGGCATTAGCTGACACGCTTAAGCGCGCCTTCAAACAACTGGATAAAACTTTCCTTGATGATTTGTAATTGACCCCTGATTACGCATATAAAAGAAGGCATACCAATGCCTTCTTTTTTTGACCGCAGTAGAGTGATACAGGAGTCCCAAAATGGAAATGACCAACGCTCAACGTCTGATTTTGTCTAACCAGTACAAAATGATGACCATGCTCGACCCGACCAACGCCGAGCGTTATCGCCGTCTGCAAACGATCATTGAACGCGGCTACGGCTTGCAGATGCGTGAGCTGGATCGTGAGTTTGGCGAACTGAAGGAAGAAACCTGCCGCACGATTATCGATATCATGGAGATGTATCACGCCTTACATGTGTCCTGGACTAACCTGAAAGACGCGCAAACCATTGACGAGCGTCGTGTGACGTTCCTCGGGTTTGATGCCGCAACCGAAGCGCGTTATCTGGGCTACGTTCGCTTTATGGTGAACGTGGAAGGGCGCTATACCCACTTTGATGCCGGTACGCATGGCTTTAATGCCCAGACGCCGATGTGGGAAAAATACCAGCGTATGCTGAATGTCTGGCACTCCTGCCCGCGCCAGTATCACCTGAGCTCGAACGAAATTAATCAGATTATCAATGCCTGAGGGGGTGAGCGTGCAGTGCAAAGGCTTTCTGTTTGATCTGGATGGAACGTTGGTTGACTCCTTACCCGTTGTAGAGCGGACATGGTGCAACTGGGCCGATCGTTTTGGCCTCACGCATGATGAAGTGCTGAGCTTTATTCATGGCAAGCAGGCTATTACTTCTCTGCGACACTTCATGGCGGGAAAGCCGGAAGAGGAGATCGCCGCAGAGTTTACCCGTCTGGAACAGATAGAAGCGACGGATACGGCAGGGATTGTGGCGTTGCCGGGCGCGGTCGAATTGCTGAACCATCTCAATAAAGCCGGTATCCCCTGGGCTATCGTTACTTCAGGCTCGATGCCGGTTGCGCGGGCGCGCCATCAGGCTGCCGGCCTTCCTGCGCCAGAGGTGTTTGTTACCGCTGAGCGCGTGAAGCGCGGCAAACCGGAACCGGATGCCTATCTGCTGGGCGCCCAACTGCTCGGCCTCTCGCCGCAGGAATGCGCGGTGGTGGAAGACGCGCCTGCCGGGATTCTCTCCGGGCTGGCCGCCGGGTGTCATGTCATTGCGGTCAATGCGCCTGAGGACACGCCCCGCATTGCGGACGTCGATTTTGCCCTGAGCAGCCTTGAGCACATTTCCGTGACCAAACAGCCCAACGGAAACGTGGTCGTTCTTAGAAATACCTGAACATGATTTAGCCCCGCATTGTTGGGGCTTTTTTATGGCAGAATCAGTCCATCCCTCTCATTTAACAAGGATATGTTGTGAACGGTGAATTGATATGGGTTCTCTCCTTACTGGCGATTGCCGTTATCTTGTTTGCGACGGGCAAAGTGCGCATGGACGCGATTGCTTTGCTGGTCATTGTCGCCTTTGTTCTGAGTGGAACATTGAGCATCTCAGAGGCCTTTTCCGGCTTCAGCGATCCTAACGTTGTTCTGATTGCCGCCTTGTTCATTATCGGCGACGGTCTGGTGCGTACCGGCGTCGCGACGGTCATGGGCGCCTGGCTGGTGAAAATGGCCGGTAGCAGCGAAGTCAAAATGCTGGTGTTGTTGATGATCACCGTCGCCGGGCTTGGCGCGTTTATGAGTTCAACCGGCGTGGTCGCGATTTTCATCCCGGTGGTGTTAAGCGTTTCTATGCGTATGCAGACCTCGCCTTCACGCCTGATGATGCCGCTCAGTTTTGCCGGTCTTATCAGCGGCATGATGACGCTGGTGGCGACGCCGCCCAACCTGGTGGTGAACAGTGAACTGCTGCGCGAAGGGCTGCACGGTTTTAGCTTCTTTAGCGTCACGCCGATTGGGCTGGTGGTGCTGTTCCTCGGCATTATCTACATGCTGGTGATGCGCTTTATGTTGAAAGGGGATGATGCGTCGCAGCAGCGTGATGGCTGGAAGCGTCGCGCCTTTCGCGATTTAATCAAAGAGTACCGTCTGACCGGTCGCGCTCGTCGGCTTGCCATTCGTCCAGGTTCGCCGATGGTCGGCCAGCGTCTGGATGACCTCAAGCTGCGTGAACGCTATGGCGCGAACGTTATCGGCGTTGAACGCTGGCGGCGCTTTCGGCGCGTTATTGTTAACGTCAATGGGGTGTCGGAATTTCGCGCCCGCGATGTGTTACTGATCGATATGTCTGCCGCAGAGGTGGATCTCCGGGAATTTTGCAGCGAGCAACTGCTGGAGCCGATGGTTTTACGCGGCGAGTATTTTTCCGATCAGGCGCTGGACGTGGGGATGGCGGAAATCTCCCTGATTCCCGAATCGGAACTGATTGGCAAATCGGTGCGCGAGATCGGTTTTCGTACGCGCTATGGCCTGAATGTCGTCGGTCTGAAGCGTGACGGCGTGGCAATCGAAGGGTCGCTTGCTGATGAAGCGCTGTTAATGGGCGACATTATTCTGGTGGTGGGAAACTGGAAGCTGATTGGTCAACTGGCGAAGCAGGGCCGTGACTTCGTGGTGCTGAATATGCCTGTGGAAGTGAGCGATGCCTCCCCGGCGCACAGCCAGGCGCCGCATGCGATCTTCTGTCTGGTGCTGATGGTTGCGCTGATGTTGACCGATGAGATCCCTAACCCGATCGCAGCAATCATTGCTTGCCTGCTGATGGGGAAATTCCGCTGTATTGATGCAGAAAGCTCCTACAAAGCGATTCACTGGCCGAGCATTATCCTGATTGTCGGGATGATGCCTTTTGCGCTGGCGTTGCAAAAGACCGGCGGCGTTGATCTGGTCGTTAAAGGATTGATGGATGTCGGCGGCGGCTATGGCCCTTATATGATGCTGGCATGTCTGTTTGTGCTGTGCGCCACCATCGGGCTGTTTATTTCCAATACCGCGACCGCCGTGCTGATGGCGCCGATAGCCCTTGCGGCAGCGAAGTCGATGGGGGTGTCACCGTATCCTTTCGCGATGGTGGTGGCAATGGCGGCGTCGGCGGCGTTCATGACGCCGGTCTCCTCGCCGGTAAACACGCTGGTTCTGGGGCCGGGGAACTACAGTTTTAGCGACTTTGTTAAGATCGGGGTGCCGTTTACGATAATCGTTATGGCGGTATGCGTGGTGATGATCCCGGTGCTGTTTCCGTTTTGATTTTTTGCCGGATGGCGCTATTCGCTTATCCGGCCTACAAATGTAGCAGTAGGCCGGATAAGACGTTTACGTCGCCATCCGGCAAAACGATTTATAGCGGCGAATCCTGACTGATTTCATCCAGCGAGAGGTGAAAACTGGGCACAAACACCGCCATAAAATAGTCCATCTCTTCGCTGCGGCGCGACGCCAGGGTTTTTTCCAGTCGCGTTTTTGCCAGCAGGAATTCATTATTGCCCGCTGATAACTCTTCCAGACACTTCAGATAGGCGCAAAGCGCGTCGGCTTGCTTCACAACCGATTTCTCTTCTTCGCTGTAAGCATGTTCGTCGATCAGCGGTGCAAAAATATCGCGCAGTTCGTCAGGAACCATATCCACCAGTTTTTGTTGGGCAATTTTCTCAATCGCTTTGTATTCCTGCGCGATTTGCGAATTGAAGTATTTCACCGGAGTCGGGAGATCGCCGGTCAACACTTCAGAGGCATCGTGGTACATCGCCAGTAGCGCAATACGTTCGGCATTGACCTGGCCGCCGAATTTGCGATTTTTGATAGCGGCAAGCGCGTGGGCGACCATCGCCACCTGCAAACTGTGTTCGGAGACGTTTTCGGTGCGCACGTTGCGCATCAATGGCCAGCGGTTAATCAGTTTCAGGCGGGAGAGGTGGGCAAAAAAATGGCTCTGCTTCATAGTGACCTTTTCATGATGACAACCTGAGGGTCATTGTGCGCAGAGAAGGCCATCGGATGCAAATACTCGTCTTTCTCACGTTGCATCCGACGGCCAGTTTACGGTTACAGCTGATGATACCCTGACAGGAAGCGCCCGAATTTACTCAGCGACATTTCAATGTCGTCAATACGAGGCAGCGTTACAATGCGGAAGTGATCCGGCCAGGGCCAGTTGAACGCGGTTCCCTGCACCAGCAGCACTTTTTCCTGCAACAGGAAGTCGAGCACCATCTTCTGGTCATCGTGGATGTTAAAGCGTTTCGCATCTATTTTCGGGAACATATACAATGCGCCGCGCGGTTTCACGCAGGAAACGCCCGGAATATCGTTAATCAGCTCCCACGCGCGGTTACGTTGTTCATACAAACGCCCGCCCGGCATGATGAATTCGCTAATACTCTGGTAGCCGCCCAGCGCCGTCTGGATCGCGTGCTGCGCCGGAACGTTGGCGCACAGACGCATTGACGCCAGCATCTCCAGCCCTTCAATGTAGCCTTTGGCGTGTTTTTTCGGCCCATTCAGCACCATCCAGCCCTGGCGGAATCCGGCGACGCGATAGGTTTTGGACAGCCCGTTGAACGTAATGGTCAGCAGATCCGGCGCCAGCGCGGCGATAGAATGATGCTCAGCGTCGTCGTAGAGGATCTTGTCGTAAATCTCATCGGCGAAAATGATCAGATTATGTTGACGGGCAATCTCAACGATCTCCATCAGCAACTCTTTGGAGTAAACCGCGCCGGTTGGGTTATTCGGGTTGATTATCACAATGCCACGGGTACGCGGCGTGATTTTGGCGCGGATGTCGTCGAGATCCGGGAACCAGTCAGAAGATTCATCGCAAAGATAGTGTACCGCTTTGCCGCTGGAGAGCGAGACTGCCGCTGTCCACAGCGGGTAATCCGGCGCGGGAACCAGCATTTCGTCCCCGCTGTTCAGCAACGCCTGCATTGCCTGCACGATCAATTCGGATACGCCGTTACCAATATAGATATCTTCTACGGTGACGTCGCGCATGCCGCGCGCCTGGTAATGCTGCATGATCGCTTTGCGTGCGGAATACAGACCCTTTGAATCGCAATACCCCTGCGCCGTTGGTAAATTGCGGATGACATCGACCAGGATCTCATCAGGCGCTTCAAACCCAAAAGGGGCGGGGTTGCCGATGTTCAGTTTCAGAACTTTATTGCCTTCTTCTTCCAGGCGTTTCGCTTCTTTCAGAACAGGGCCGCGGATGTCATAACAGACATTTTCTAGTTTGCTGGATTTTTCAATGGGGGACATGAATCTTGACCTTTTTAGCTGTTATCGCCACTCCCTGCCGTGGAAGTCAGCACGGAACAATGTACTCCCACAGCGGTGAGTTTTGAAGGGTCAGCAGTAGAAGATTTTGCTCAGGCTTAGTGTGGGATTGTGCTGTTAAGTCCTGCTTTAATGCCATTCTTGCAGTTTTTATTACTGCTTTTATTTATTTTATTGGTTTTTTGTTTTTAGTATCGGGCTTTTGTGTGGTTGTATGTTTTGTTAAAAAATAGTCTAAACTCAGGGAGGAAAGTGTTAGCGGCGTCAGCATAACTCAATTATCAGGAAAATACTGAATGCTTTTACGAAACTACTGTTATCGCCATGATCTGTAAACGTTAGGGTGTAAATCTATTGTTAAGTAGAATTAATGAGTAGTGGCGATCTTAATTAATTATTATTTAATATTTAAAAAGCACCTGCTGGTGAGATTAATAATACATAATTTTCTTAGTTAAGATAACATAATCACGCTTCAGATTATTCGTATTAAGGCTTATAAATATAGTGGTTTTGGGTTAAGATAAGCCCCAGGAAATGGTGCGCAGTCTGCGTTGTCTGCTAATTTTTATGACGAGCATCTATAACTAACTTGTTGCTCAGTAGGCTTTTTTTGTGTCGGTAAATGTCCGTTAACTTCTTTTACATTTACAAAATTACACGTTTATCCTTAGCAGAATTCCGTTGTTACCTAAAAAGGTATGCGTCTTCTCCTCGATATATCCCTGGTAATGACCTCTGGGATTATTCGAAAAGAAAGGAGAAGAGGTTGTTAGCAGCACCAAATACATTTTTACTTTCACTTGGTTACGCAAGTGAAACGGCGAGGGAAGCACATTACAAATGGAATTGTTTGTTTATGAACACACAGCATTAACCAGGTCAGCATGGTATGACCCGCCAGTAAGTGAAAAATTATGATAAATGCAAATCGTCCGATAATTAACCTCGACCTCGATCTGCTGAGAACGTTTGTTGCTGTTGCCGATCTGAACACGTTCGCCGCTGCGGCGGCGGCGGTGTGTCGTACTCAGTCTGCGGTGAGCCAGCAAATGCAGCGTCTTGAGCAGCTTGTGGGCAAGGAGTTGTTCGCCCGTCATGGTCGTAACAAGCTGTTGACTGAACACGGTATTCAGCTTCTGGGTTACGCCAGAAAAATCCTGCGCTTTAATGATGAGGCGTGCTCATCATTGATGTTTAGCAATCTTCAGGGCGTATTAACAATTGGCGCTTCTGATGAATCCGCCGATACGATATTGCCTTTCCTGCTCAATCGGATCAGTTCGGTTTACCCGAAGCTTGCTCTGGATGTGAGGGTGAAACGTAACGCCTTTATGGTGGATATGCTGAAATCGCAGGAAGTGGATTTGATTGTCACTACGCACCGTCCGGGATCTTTCGAGTTCCTGAACCTGCGCACATCGCCGACACACTGGTACTGCGCGGCGGAATATGTGCTACAGAAGGGAGAACCGATCCCGCTGGTGTTGTTAGACGATCCCAGCCCGTTCCGCGATATCGTATTAGCGACGTTGAATGCGGCGAATATTCCCTGGCGCCTTGCCTATGTGGCCTCAACGTTAGCGGCGGTACGTGCGGCCGTAAAAGCCGGACTGGGGATCACCGCGCGACCGGTCGAGATGATGAGCCCGGATTTACGCGTGCTCGGCGCTGCGGATGGATTACCGCCGTTGCCAGATACGGAATACTTACTGTGTCGCGATCCATCAGGCCAGAACGAACTGGCGCAGGTTATCTATCAGGCGATGGACAGTTACCAAAACCCCTGGCAATACAGTCAGTTTACTCCCGAAGGAGGAGACGATTCGCTGATGGTTGAAGGTGACTTTGAGTAGCCAGTCACAAAAAAAACGTTATAAAATGTAAGTGTAAAAAAGGGCCGCTGATGCTGAAAAAACATCCAGCGGTTCTTTTTTTATACAATTTACCGGCGTTTCGGACGTAAATGCGGGAAAAAGCCTAAAAAATCAGTAAGTAGTCATTAACCTGTTAATTTGGATGAAAAATAGGCACTGACGGTCTGGTTTTGTTTCCATGTTAAAAAACTAGAGAAATTGTTGCTGTTTTTTATGGCGGATTAACAAAAGCGTGTCACAGATCAAGAAAATACTCCCATTTAGGGGGAGGCATCTGCGTAAAATCCTGTCAAAATAGGAGTGTATTATCTCATTTACTTCACAACGGACACGATTCAACAACATTAAATTCGGGCTGGTGATGCGATCGAAATCAGTCAAAATGGCATTAAATGTTAATGGTGTTGTGTCGATGTAAATTAATGTGAGGGAACTTTTGTTAAAGTTGACAAAAGGTTATAGAAAGGAGTAAAAAACCACATCAATTAGCTGTTTAATCATTTTCTACAGTGATTGTAAGGTTTTTTTTATTCCTCCCCATGAATCGATGTGGCGTTCATCTGCCGAAAAGAGCAGAGAATTTGGCGCTACTTTTGATGAGTAAGCAATGAGTATGTCAACATCCACTGAAATCATCGCTCATCACTGGGCATTCGCTATCTTTCTTATTATTGCCATTGGCCTGTGCTGCCTGATGCTCGTCGGCGGTTGGTTTTTAGGCGGTCGCGCACGCGCGAGGTCGAAAAACACCCCGTTTGAATCAGGTATCGACTCGGTCGGCTCCGCCCGCTTACGCCTGTCTGCCAAGTTTTACCTGGTAGCCATGTTCTTCGTTATCTTCGACGTTGAAGCGCTGTATCTGTTCGCATGGTCGACCTCTATCCGTGAAAGCGGTTGGGTAGGCTTTGTGGAAGCTGCAATTTTTATTTTTGTGTTACTGGCTGGTCTGGTTTATCTGGTGCGTATTGGCGCGCTGGACTGGACGCCCGCGCGTTCACGCCGCGAGCGTATGAACCCGGAAACGAACAGTATCGCTAATCGTCAACGCTAACCGCGAGGCATTAAGATGGATTATACGCTCACCCGCATAGATCCCAACGGTGAGAATGACCGTTACCCCCTGCAAAAACAGGAGATCGTAACCGACCCCCTGGAGCAAGAAATCAACAAAAGCGTGTACATGGGCAAGCTCGAACACGCGCTGCATGACATGGTTAACTGGGGTCGTAAGAATTCAATTTGGCCGTATAACTTCGGCCTTTCCTGCTGCTATGTCGAGATGGTGACCTCTTTTACCGCCGTGCATGACGTGGCGCGCTTCGGCGCGGAAGTACTGCGTGCTTCGCCGCGTCAGGCCGACCTGATGGTGGTAGCGGGAACATGCTTTACCAAGATGGCGCCTGTTATTCAGCGTTTGTATGACCAGATGCTGGAGCCGAAGTGGGTGATTTCCATGGGGGCATGCGCTAACTCTGGCGGTATGTACGATATTTATTCGGTTGTGCAGGGCGTTGATAAATTTATCCCGGTAGATGTGTATATCCCGGGCTGCCCGCCGCGCCCCGAAGCGTACATGCAGGCGCTGATGTTGTTGCAGGAATCAATTGGCAAAGAACGTCGTCCGCTCTCCTGGGTGGTTGGCGATCAGGGCGTTTATCGCGCCAATATGCAGTCAGAGCGCGAACGTAAACGCGGCGAACGCATTGCAGTAACGAATCTACGTACACCAGACGAGATTTAATTTGCGCCTGTCGGCAGCAGACTTCACTTCGCTTATCACTACATAAATAACGCGAGGCACTGCCGACTACCACGGACCATTTGCAATGGTGAACAATATGACCGACTTAACCGCGCAAGACGCTGTATGGCAAACCCGGGATCATCTGGATGACCCGGTCATTGGCGAACTGCGCAACCGTTTTGGGCCGGATGCCTTTACCGTTCAGGCGACCCGCACCGGGGTACCCGTTGTTTGGGTCAAGCGTGAACAATTACTGGAAGTTGGCGATTTCTTAAAGAAACTGCCGAAACCTTACGTCATGCTGTTTGACTTACACGGCATGGACGAGCGTCTGCGCACGCACCGCGACGGGTTACCCGCTGCGGATTTTTCCGTTTTCTACCACCTGATCTCAATAGACCGCAATCGCGACATCATGCTCAAGGTGGCATTGTCTGAAAACGACCTGCATGTGCCGACGTTTACCAAACTCTTCCCGAACGCCAACTGGTACGAGCGTGAAACCTGGGAGATGTTTGGCATCACGTTTGACGGCCACCCGCACCTGACGCGTCTGCTGATGCCGCCGACCTGGGAAGGGCATCCGCTGCGTAAAGACTACCCGGCGCGCGCCACCGAATTCGATCCGTTTGAGCTGACCAAAGCCAAGCAGGATCTGGAGATGGAAGCGCTGACCTTCAAACCGGAAGACTGGGGGATGCAACGCGGCACTGAAAACGAGGACTTTATGTTCCTCAACCTCGGTCCGAACCACCCGTCCTCACACGGCGCATTCCGTATCGTACTTCAGCTTGACGGCGAAGAAATTGTCGACTGCGTGCCTGACATCGGCTACCACCACCGTGGCGCTGAGAAAATGGGCGAACGCCAGTCCTGGCACAGCTACATTCCGTATACCGACCGTATCGAATACCTCGGCGGCTGCGTCAACGAAATGCCGTACGTACTGGCGGTAGAAAAACTGGCGGGTATCACCGTACCGGATCGCGTAAACGTGATTCGCGTTATGCTCTCCGAACTGTTCCGCATTAACAGCCACCTGCTGTACATCTCGACGTTTATTCAGGACGTCGGCGCGATGACCCCGGTCTTCTTCGCCTTTACCGACCGTCAGAAAATTTACGATGTGGTGGAAGCAATCACCGGTTTCCGTATGCACCCGGCCTGGTTCCGTATCGGTGGCGTCGCGCACGACCTGCCGCGCGGCTGGGATCGCCTGCTGCGTGATTTCCTGGACTGGATGCCGAAGCGTCTGGACTCCTACGAGAAAGCGGCGCTGCGCAACACCATCCTGAAAGGGCGTTCCCAGGGCGTTGCCGCTTACGGCAAGAAAGAAGCGCTGGACTGGGGCTGTACAGGCGCCGCGCTGCGTGCGACCGGTATTGATTTCGACGTGCGTAAATCACGTCCGTACTCTGGCTACGAAAACTTTGACTTTGAAATCCCGGTTGGCGGCGGCGTGTCCGACTGCTATACCCGCGTGATGCTGAAAGTCGAAGAGCTGCGTCAGAGTTTGCGCATCCTTGAGCAGTGCCTCAATAACATGCCGGAAGGCCCGTTCAAAGCGGATCACCCGCTGACGACGCCGCCGCCGAAAGAGCGCACGCTGCAACATATCGAAACCCTGATCACCCACTTCCTGCAAGTGTCGTGGGGCCCGGTCATGCCTGCGAATGAATCCTTCCAGATGGTAGAGGCGACCAAGGGTATTAACAGTTACTACCTGACCAGCGATGGCAGCACCATGAGTTACCGTACTCGTATCCGTACCCCGAGCTATGCGCATTTGCAGCAGATTCCGGTGGCGGTACGCGGCAGCCTGGTGTCTGACCTGATCGTTCATTTAGGTAGTATCGATTTTGTTATGTCAGATGTGGACCGCTAATTATGCACGAGAATCAACAACCACAAACCGAGGCTTTTGAGCTGAGTGCGGCAGAGCGTGAAGCCATTGAGCACGAGAAGCACCACTACGAAGACCCGCGTGCGGCGTCCATTGAAGCGCTGAAAATCGTACAGAAGCAGCGTGGCTGGGTGCCGGATGGCGCGATCTACGCGATCGCCGACGTGCTGGGTATTCCGGCGAGCGATGTCGAAGGCGTCGCCACATTCTACAGCCAGATCTTCCGCCAGCCGGTCGGTCGCCATGTGATCCGTTACTGTGACAGCGTGGTGTGCCATATCACCGGTTATCAGGGGATCCAGGCCGCGCTGGAGAAAAAACTCAATATCAAGCCGGGGCAGACGACCTTTGACGGTCGCTTTACGCTGCTGCCGACCTGTTGCCTGGGGAACTGCGACAAAGGGCCGAACATGATGATTGATGAGGATACTCACAGCCATCTGACCCCGGAAGCCATTCCCGAACTACTGGAGCGGTATAAATGAAAAACGTTATCCGTACTCCCGAAACGCATCCGCTGACCTGGCGTCTGCGCGATGACAAGCAGCCGGTATGGCTGGACGAATACCGTAGTAAAAACGGCTACGAAGGCGCGCGTAAAGCGCTGACCGGGCTGTCTCCTGACGAGATCGTCAATCAGGTGAAAGACGCTGGCCTGAAAGGGCGCGGCGGCGCGGGCTTTTCCACCGGTCTGAAGTGGAGCCTGATGCCGAAAGATGAATCCATGAACATCCGTTACCTGCTGTGTAACGCCGATGAAATGGAGCCGGGCACCTATAAAGACCGTCTGCTGATGGAGCAACTGCCGCACCTGCTGGTGGAAGGTATGTTGATCTCCGCCTTTGCCCTGAAAGCGTACCGTGGCTACATCTTCCTGCGTGGCGAATACATCGAAGCGGCTGTGCATCTGCGCCGCGCAATCGCGGAAGCGACCGAAGCCGGTCTGCTCGGCAAAAACATCATGGGCACCGGTTTCGACTTCGAACTGTTTGTCCACACCGGGGCAGGGCGTTACATCTGCGGTGAAGAAACCGCGCTGATTAACTCCCTCGAAGGTCGTCGCGCCAACCCGCGCTCTAAGCCGCCGTTCCCGGCAAGCTCCGGCGTATGGGGCAAGCCGACCTGCGTCAACAACGTGGAAACGCTGTGTAACGTCCCGGCGATCCTCGCGAACGGCGTGGAGTGGTATCAGAACATTTCGAAGAGCAAAGATGCGGGCACCAAGCTGATGGGCTTCTCCGGTCGCGTGAAAAATCCGGGACTGTGGGAACTGCCGTTCGGCACTACCGCGCGTGAGATCCTCGAAGATTACGCCGGTGGCATGCGCGATGGCCTGAAATTCAAAGCCTGGCAGCCAGGCGGCGCGGGAACCGACTTCCTGACCGAAGCGCACCTCGACCTGCCGATGGAATTTGAAAGCATCGGTAAAGCGGGCAGCCGTCTGGGTACGGCGCTGGCGATGGCCGTTGACCACGAAATTGGCATGGTGTCGCTGGTGCGTAACCTGGAAGAGTTTTTTGCGCGTGAATCGTGCGGCTGGTGTACGCCGTGCCGCGACGGTCTGCCGTGGAGTGTAAAAATTCTGCGTGCGCTGGAACGCGGCGAAGGCCAGCCTGGGGATATCGAGACACTTGAGCAACTGTGTCGTTTCCTCGGGCCGGGTAAAACCTTCTGTGCGCATGCGCCAGGCGCGGTCGAACCGTTGCAGAGCGCCATTAAATATTTCCGCGAAGAATTCGAAGCTGGCATCAAGCAGCCGTTCAGCAATACCCATGTGATTGGTGGTATACAGCCGAACCTGCTGAAAGAGCGCTGGTAATTGCAGGCTTACCCCTGCATCGCGATAAGTCATTCGATTAACGCTTAGTCCCTGACTAAGCCAACTGGAAGCATGCTGACTATGGCTACGATTCATGTAGACGGCAAAGAATATGAGGTCAACGGCGCAGACAACCTGCTACAGGCATGTCTGTCCCTCGGCCTTGATATTCCGTACTTTTGCTGGCACCCGGCGCTGGGTAGCGTCGGTGCTTGCCGCCAGTGTGCGGTGAAGCAATATCAAAACGCGGAAGATACGCGTGGTCGCCTGGTGATGTCTTGTATGACGCCTGCCACCGACGGCACCTTTATTTCTATTGATGACGAAGAAGCGAAACAGTTCCGCGAAAGCGTGGTGGAATGGTTAATGACCAACCACCCGCACGATTGTCCGGTCTGTGAAGAGGGCGGTAACTGCCACCTTCAGGATATGACCGTGATGACGGGCCACAACTTCCGTCGTTACCGTTTCACTAAGCGTACTCACCGCAACCAGGATTTGGGGCCGTTCATCTCTCACGAAATGAACCGCTGTATCGCCTGCTACCGCTGCGTGCGTTACTACAAAGACTACGCAGACGGCGCGGATCTGGGCGTATATGGCGCGCATGACAACGTCTACTTCGGTCGTCCTGAAGACGGTACGCTTGAAAGCGAATTCTCCGGCAACCTGGTAGAAATCTGCCCGACCGGCGTATTCACCGACAAAACGCACTCCGAGCGTTATAACCGTAAGTGGGACATGCAGTTTGCGCCAAGCATCTGCCAGCAGTGCTCCATCGGTTGTAACACCAGCCCGGGCGAGCGCTACGGCGAACTGCGTCGTATCGAGAACCGTTACAACGGGACCGTTAACCACTACTTCCTCTGCGACCGTGGTCGTTTTGGTTATGGCTATGTGAACCTGAAAGACAGGCCTCGTCAGCCGATTCAGCGTCGTGGCGATGACCTGATCACCCTCAACGCCGAACAGGCGATGCAGGGCGCGGCGGATATTCTGCGTCAGTCGAAGAAAGTGATCGGCATCGGTTCTCCGCGCGCCAGCGTTGAGAGCAACTTCGCGCTGCGTGAACTGGTGGGTGCGGATAACTTCTATACCGGTATCGCTCAGGGCGAGCAGGAACGTCTGCAACTGGCGCTGAAAGTGCTGCGCGAAGGCGGCATTCATACTCCGGCGCTGCGTGACATCGAATCTTACGATGCGGTACTGGTGCTGGGCGAAGATATTACCCAGACCGGCGCGCGCGTTGCGCTGGCGGTTCGCCAGGCGGTGAAAGGCAAAGCGCGTGAAATGGCGGCGGCCCAGAAAGTGGCCGACTGGCAGATTGCGGCCATCCTCAACATCGGCCAGCGCGCTAAGCATCCGCTGTTTGTGACCAACGTTGACAACACCCGTCTGGACGACATCGCGGCATGGACTTACCGTGCGCCGGTGGAAGATCAGGCGCGTTTAGGCTTTGCCATCGCTCATGCGCTGGACGACAGCGCACCGGTGGTCGACGGCATCAGCAGCGATTTGCAGAACAAAATCGACGTCATCGTTCAGGCGCTGGCAGGTGCGAAGAAACCACTGATTATCTCCGGCACCAACGCCGGTAGCGCGGAAGTGATTCAGGCGGCCGCTAACGTGGCGAAAGCGCTGAAAGGCCGTGGTTCGGATGTCGGCATCACCATGATTGCTCGCTCGGTCAACAGCATGGGGCTGGGCATGATGGGCGGCGGTTCGCTGGATGACGCGTTAACCGAACTGGAAACCGGTCGTGCCGACGCTGTCGTGGTGCTGGAAAACGATCTGCACCGTCATGCAAGCGCCGTTCGCGTAAATGCCGCGCTGGCAAAAGCGCCGCTGGTGATGGTGGTTGACCATCAGCGCACGGCGATTATGGAGAATGCGCATCTGGTGCTCTCCGCCGCAAGTTTTGCGGAAAGCGACGGTACGGTCATCAACAACGAAGGCCGCGCGCAGCGTTTCTTCCAGGTTTATGACCCGGCCTATTACGACAGCAACACCGTGATGCTGGAAAGCTGGCGCTGGCTGCACTCGCTGCACAGCACCGTGCAGAACCGCGAGGTGGACTGGACGCAACTGGACCACGTTATTGACGCCGCGATCGCCGCAATGCCGCAACTGGCGGGCATTAAAGATGCCGCGCCGGACGCGACCTTCCGCATTCGCGGGCAGAAACTGGCGCGTGAGCCGCACCGTTACAGCGGTCGTACCGCGATGCGCGCTAACATCAGCGTTCACGAGCCGCGTCAGCCGCAGGATAAAGACACCATGTTCGCCTTCTCAATGGAAGGGAACAACCAGCCGGGCGCGCCGCGTTCGCAGATTCCGTTTGCCTGGGCGCCAGGCTGGAACTCCCCACAGGCGTGGAACAAGTTCCAGGATGAAGTGGGCGGCAAACTGCGTCATGGCGATCCGGGCGTGCGTTTGATTGAAGCATCTGAAAACGGTCTTGATTACTTCACTACCGTACCGGCCAGCTTCCAGGCGCAGGATGGTCAGTGGCGTATCGCGCCGTACTATCACCTGTTTGGCAGTGACGAAATGTCGCAGCGCTCTCCGGTCTTCCAGAGCCGTATGCCGCAACCGTACATCAAACTCAACCCGGCTGATGCCGCGAAGTTGGGCGTGAATGCGGGAACGCGCGTTTCCTTCAGCTACGACGGCAATACGGTAACGCTGCCGGTTGAAATCGCTGAAGGCTTAACGGCAGGGCAGGTCGGATTGCCGATGGGTATGCCTGGCATCGCGCCGGTTCTGGCGGGCGGTCGTCTTGAGAATCTGCAGGAGGCGCAACAATGAGTTGGATTACACCGGATCTGATCGAGATCCTGCTGAGCATTCTCAAAGCGGTGGTGATCCTGCTGGTGGTGGTCACCTGCGGGGCATTCATGAGCTTTGGCGAACGTCGTCTGCTGGGTCTGTTCCAGAACCGTTATGGGCCAAACCGCGTTGGCTGGGGCGGTTCGCTCCAGCTGGTCGCGGACATGATCAAAATGTTCTTTAAAGAGGACTGGATCCCGAAATTCTCGGATCGCGTCATCTTTACCCTGGCGCCGATGATCGCTTTTACCTCGCTGCTGCTGGCATTCGCTATCGTTCCGGTTAGCCCGACCTGGGTTGTCGCTGACCTGAACATCGGGATTCTGTTCTTCCTGATGATGGCGGGCCTGGCGGTGTATGCGGTGCTGTTCGCCGGTTGGTCGAGCAACAACAAATACTCGCTGCTGGGGGCGATGCGTGCATCAGCACAGACGCTCAGCTACGAAGTGTTCCTCGGGCTTTCCCTGATGGGCGTGGTGGCGCAGGCCGGTTCATTTAATATGACCGACATCGTCAACAACCAGGCTGATATCTGGAACGTTATTCCGCAGTTCTTTGGTTTTGTCACCTTTGCCATCGCGGGCGTGGCGGTGTGTCACCGTCATCCGTTTGACCAGCCGGAAGCCGAGCAGGAACTGGCCGATGGTTATCACATTGAATACTCCGGTATGAAATTCGGTCTGTTCTTCGTGGGGGAATACATCGGTATCGTTACTATCTCCGCGCTGATGGTGACGCTGTTCTTCGGTGGCTGGCATGGCCCGTTCTTACCGCCATTCATCTGGTTCGCGCTGAAAACCGCGTTCTTTATGATGATGTTCATTTTGATTCGTGCGTCGTTACCGCGTCCTCGTTATGACCAGGTAATGTCCTTCGGCTGGAAAGTCTGCCTGCCGTTGACGCTCATCAACTTGCTGGTAACGGCGGCTGTCATTCTCTGGCAGGCGCAATAAGGGGCACAAAGACCATGACCTTAAAAGAATTGTTAGTAGGCTTCGGCACCCAGGTACGCAGTATCTGGATGATCGGCCTGCATGCGTTCGCGAAACGCGAAACGCAGATGTACCCGGAAGAGCCGGTCTATCTACCGCCTCGTTACCGTGGCCGTATCGTGCTGACGCGCGACCCGGACGGCGAGGAGCGTTGCGTTGCCTGTAACCTGTGTGCGGTAGCCTGCCCGGTAGGCTGTATCTCGCTGCAAAAAGCAGAGATGAAAGATGGTCGCTGGTATCCTGAGTTTTTCCGTATCAACTTCTCACGCTGCATTTTCTGCGGCCTGTGCGAAGAAGCCTGTCCGACGACGGCCATTCAGCTCACCCCCGATTTTGAAATGGGTGAGTACAAGCGCCAGGACCTGGTTTATGAGAAAGAGGATCTGCTGATCTCCGGTCCGGGCAAATACCCGGAATATAACTTCTACCGGATGGCAGGTATGGCAATCGACGGCAAAGATAAGGGCGAAGCAGAGAACGAAGCCAAGCCTATCGACGTCAAGAGCCTGTTACCGTAAGGAGAGGGGCAATGGAGTTCGCTTTTTATATCTGTGGCCTGATCGCCATTCTCGCAACCTTGCGAGTCATCACCCATACCAATCCGGTACACGCGCTGCTGTATCTGATTATTTCGCTGCTGGCGATTTCCGGGGTGTTTTTCTCGCTGGGCGCTTACTTTGCCGGTGCGCTGGAAATTATCGTTTATGCGGGCGCCATCATGGTGCTGTTCGTGTTCGTGGTCATGATGCTCAACCTCGGCGGTTCGGAAATCGAACAGGAACGCCAGTGGCTGAAACCGCAGGTGTGGATTGGCCCGGCGATTTTGTCGGCCATCATGCTGGTGGTGATCGTGTACGCCATTCTGGGCGTCAACGACCAGGGTATCGACGGTACGCCAATTAGCGCCAAAGCGGTCGGTATCTCGCTGTTTGGGCCTTACGTTCTGGCGGTCGAACTGGCCTCTATGCTGCTGCTGGCCGGTCTGGTTGTCGCCTTCCACGTCGGTCGCGAAGAGCGTGTGGGCGAAGTGCTGAGCAACCGTCCTGGTGACAGCGCGAAAAGAAAAACGGAGGAGCACGCATGATCCCCTTACAACATGGACTGATCCTCGCGGCGATTTTATTCGTGCTGGGCTTAACCGGTCTGGTTATCCGCCGCAATCTGCTGTTTATGCTGATTGGGCTGGAAATCATGATTAACGCCTCCGCGCTGGCCTTCGTGGTCGCCGGGAGCTACTGGGGCCAGACGGATGGTCAGGTGATGTACATTCTCGCCATCAGCCTTGCGGCTGCGGAGGCGAGTATTGGCCTGGCGCTGTTACTGCAACTTCATCGCCGTCGCCAGAACCTGAACATCGATTCAGTAAGTGAGATGCGTGGATGAACATGCTTGCCTTAACCATTATTCTGCCATTGATTGGCTTTGTATTACTGGCGTTCTCTCGCGGTCGCTGGTCGGAAAACCTCTCCGCGACTGTGGGTGTCGGCTCCATTGGCCTGGCGGCGCTGGTGACGGCGTTTGTCGGCGTTGACTTCTTCGCTAACGGCAAGCAGGCGTTCAGCCAGCCGCTGTGGACGTGGATGTCGGTGGGTGATTTCAACATCGGTTTCAACCTGGTGCTGGACGGCCTGTCGCTGACCATGCTCTCGGTAGTGACCGGCGTGGGTTTCCTGATCCACATGTTCGCCTCCTGGTATATGCGCGGTGAAGAGGGATACTCCCGCTTCTTCGCCTACACCAACCTGTTTATCGCCAGCATGGTTATTCTGGTGCTGTCCGATAACCTGCTGCTGATGTACCTCGGCTGGGAAGGCGTGGGTCTGTGCTCCTATCTGCTGATCGGTTTCTACTACACCGATCCGAAGAATGGCGCTGCGGCAATGAAAGCGTTTGTTGTGACCCGTGTGGGCGACGTGTTCCTCGCGTTTGCGCTGTTCATTCTGTACAACGAACTGGGCACCCTGAACTTCCGCGAAATGGTGGAACTGGCGCCAGCGCACTTCGCCGACGGCAACAACATGCTGATGTGGGCGACGCTGATGCTGCTGGGCGGCGCGGTAGGTAAATCTGCGCAGCTGCCGTTGCAGACCTGGCTTGCAGACGCGATGGCGGGCCCGACGCCTGTCTCCGCGCTGATCCACGCCGCGACGATGGTTACCGCCGGTGTTTACCTGATTGCCCGTACCCACGGCCTGTTCCTGATGACGCCGGAAGTGCTGCATCTGGTGGGGATCGTTGGGGCGATTACGCTGGTGCTGGCCGGTTTCGCCGCGCTGGTGCAGACCGACATCAAACGTGTTCTCGCTTACTCCACCATGAGCCAGATTGGCTACATGTTCCTGGCGCTGGGCGTCCAGGCGTGGGATGCGGCGATTTTCCACCTGATGACGCACGCCTTCTTTAAAGCGCTGCTGTTCCTGGCGTCCGGCTCGGTGATTCTGGCCTGTCACCACGAACAGAACATCTTCAAGATGGGCGGTCTGCGTAAATCCATTCCGCTGGTGTATCTCTGCTTCCTGGTGGGTGGCGCGGCGCTGTCGGCTCTGCCGCTGATTACCGCCGGCTTCTTCAGTAAGGATGAGATTCTGGCTGGCGCGATGGCGAATGGTCATATCAATCTGATGGTTGCAGGTCTGGTCGGTGCGTTCATGACCTCCTTGTACACCTTCCGTATGATTTTCATCGTGTTCCACGGTAAAGAACAAATTCACGCTCATGCAGGGAAGGGGATTACGCATCACCTGCCGCTGATTGTGCTGATGGTACTGTCCACCTTTGTTGGCGCGCTGATTGTGCCGCCGTTGCAGGGTGTGCTGCCGCAGACGACCGAGCTTGAGCATAGCCGCGTGATGACCCTGGAAATTGCCTCCGGCGTGGTTGCGATTGTCGGCATCCTGATTGCCGCATGGCTGTGGCTGGGTAAACGTACTCTGGTGACTTCTGTCGCCAACAGTGCGCCGGGCCGTCTGCTGGGCACCTGGTGGTATAACGCCTGGGGCTTCGACTGGCTGTACGACAAAGTGTTCGTGAAGCCGTTCCTCGGCGTCGCCTGGCTGCTGAAACGCGACCCGCTCAATGCGCTGATGAACGTTCCGGCTATCCTTTCCCGCTTTGCAGGTAAAGGCCTGCTGCTCAGCGAGAACGGATATCTGCGCTGGTATGTGGCATCCATGAGCATCGGTGCGGTCGTTGTGCTGGCGCTGTTGATGGTACTGCGTTGAATTTGAGGATTGTGGGGTTGATGTCGGATGGCGCTGGCGCTTATCCGACCTACGGGAATCTGTAGGCCCGGTAAGCGTTAGCGCCACCGGGCAAAAAAGGCCGCAATCCGAAGTGAATTTTCTGTTGTGAGAATTCGTTGAAAATCAGGTCCTGATGGGACTTTAACAAGGAATAAAGATCGCCATGTTACTACCCTGGCTAATATTAATTCCCTTTATCGGTGGCTTTCTGTGCTGGCAGACCGAACGCTTCGGCGTGAAGGTGCCGCGCTGGATTGCGCTGATCACCATGGGACTGACGCTGGCGCTTGGCCTGCAACTGTGGTTGCAGGGCGGCTATTCACTGACGCAAGCCGCTGGCATTCCGCAGTGGCAGTCTGAGTTCATTCTGCCGTGGATCCCGCGCTTCGGCATCTCTATCCATCTGGCTATCGACGGTTTGTCGCTGCTGATGGTGGTGCTGACCGGTCTGCTGGGCGTTCTGGCGGTACTCTGCTCCTGGAATGAAATCGAAAAATATCAGGGCTTCTTCCACCTGAACCTGATGTGGATTCTGGGCGGCGTTATCGGCGTGTTCCTTGCCATCGATATGTTCCTGTTCTTCTTCTTCTGGGAAATGATGCTGGTGCCGATGTACTTCCTGATCGCGCTGTGGGGGCACAAAGCCTCTGACGGTAAAACGCGTATCACGGCGGCTACCAAGTTCTTCATCTATACCCAGGCGAGCGGTCTGGTGATGCTGATTGCCATCCTGGCGCTGGTGTTTGTACACCACAATGCGACCGGCGTCTGGACCTTCAACTACGAAGACCTGCTGAAAACGCCGATGTCGCACGGGGTGGAATACCTGCTGATGCTGGGCTTCTTCATCGCGTTTGCGGTGAAAATGCCGGTGGTTCCGCTGCACGGCTGGCTGCCGGACGCGCACTCCCAGGCGCCGACCGCAGGTTCCGTTGACCTCGCCGGTATTTTGCTGAAAACGGCGGCTTACGGTCTGCTGCGCTTCTCGCTGCCGCTGTTCCCGAACGCCTCCGCTGAGTTTGCGCCGATTGCGATGTGGCTGGGTGTGATTGGCATCTTCTACGGCGCGTGGATGGCCTTCACCCAGTACGACATTAAACGTCTGATTGCGTACACTTCCGTTTCGCACATGGGCTTCGTACTGATTGCTATCTACACCGGTAGCCAGCTGGCGTACCAGGGCGCTGTAATCCAGATGATTGCGCACGGTCTGTCGGCAGCGGGTCTGTTCATCCTGTGTGGTCAGCTGTACGAACGTCTGCATACGCGTGATATGCGTATGATGGGCGGTCTGTGGAGCAAAATTAAATGGTTGCCTGCGCTGTCGATGTTCTTCGCGGTGGCGACGCTCGGTATGCCGGGCACCGGTAACTTCGTTGGCGAATTTATGATTCTGTTCGGTAGCTACCAAGTGGTTCCGGTCATTACCGTGATCTCAACCTTTGGTCTGGTGTTTGCTTCCGTTTACTCGCTGGCGATGCTGCATCGCGCTTACTTCGGTAAAGCGAAGAGCCAGATTGCCAGCCAGGACATGCCAGGGATGTCGCTGCGAGAGCTGTTTATCATCCTGTTGCTGGTCGTGCTTCTGGTACTGCTTGGCTTCTATCCGCAGCCGATTCTGGATACCTCGCATTCTGCGATGAGCAACATCCAGCAGTGGTTTGTTAATTCCGTTACTACTACAAGGCCGTAAATCGCCATGACAATAACTCCACAACACCTGATTGCGCTGCTACCGCTGCTGATCGTCGGCTTGACGGTGGTGGTTGTGATGCTCTCCATTGCGTGGCGACGCAATCACTTCCTCAATGCCACGCTGTCGGTCATTGGGCTTAACGCCGCGCTGGTTTCGCTCTGGTTTGTCGGCCAGGCGGGCGCGATGGACGTCACCCCGCTGATGCGCGTTGACGGTTTCGCCATGCTTTACACCGGGCTGGTTCTGCTGGCGAGTCTTGCCACCTGTACCTTTGCCTATCCGTGGCTTGAAGGCTATAACGACAACCAGGAAGAGTTCTACCTGCTGGTGCTGATTGCCGCATTGGGCGGTATTCTGCTGGCGAACGCCAACCACCTGGCGGCGCTGTTCCTCGGTATTGAGCTGATCTCTCTGCCGCTGTTTGGCCTGATTGGTTACGCCTTCCGTCAGAAACGCTCGCTGGAAGCCAGTATCAAATACACCATTCTGTCTGCCGCAGCGTCTTCCTTCCTGCTGTTCGGTATGGCGCTGGTGTACGCGCAGTCTGGCAACCTGTCGTTTGTCGCGCTAGGAAAGAGCCTCGGCGATGGCATGCTGCATGAACCGCTGCTGCTGGCGGGCTTCGGTCTGATGATTGTTGGTCTCGGCTTTAAACTCTCGCTGGTGCCGTTCCACCTGTGGACGCCAGACGTATACCAGGGCGCGCCTGCGCCGGTTTCCACCTTCCTGGCGACAGCGAGCAAAATCGCTATCTTCGGCGTGGTGATGCGTCTGTTCCTGTACGCGCCGGTTGGCGACAGCGAAGCGGTACGTATCGTGCTGGGCGTGATTGCCTTCGCCTCCATCATCTTCGGTAACCTGATGGCGCTGAGCCAGACCAACATTAAGCGTCTGCTCGGTTACTCCTCTATCTCTCACCTTGGTTATCTGCTGGTGGCGTTGATCGCCCTGCAAAGCGGCGAGATGTCGATGGAAGCCGTTGGCGTCTATCTGGCCGGTTATCTGTTCAGCAGCCTCGGCGCGTTCGGCGTGGTCAGCCTGATGTCCAGCCCGTTCCGTGGCCCGGATGCCGATTCACTGTTCTCCTACCGTGGTCTGTTCTGGCATCGTCCGATCCTCGCGGCGGTGATGACCGTGATGATGCTCTCTCTGGCGGGTATCCCGATGACGCTGGGCTTTATCGGCAAGTTCTACGTCCTGGCGGTCGGTGTGCAGGCCAGCCTGTGGTGGCTGGTTGCCGCGGTGGTGGTTGGTTCCGCGATTGGTCTCTACTACTACCTGCGTGTTGCGGTAAGCCTCTATCTGAGCGCGCCGCAGCAGCTTAACCGCGATGCGCCGTCTAACTGGCAGTACAGCGCGGGCGGTATTGTGGTTCTGATCTCCGCGCTGCTGGTTCTGGTGCTGGGTATCTACCCGCAACCGCTGATTAGCATCGTGCAGTTAGCTACGCCGCTGATGTAAGCGAAAGCAGAAACGAAAAAACCCGCCGTGGCGGGTTTTTTTATGCCCTGAACGTCAGGACGTTAACTCAGCAACTGACGGCTGACCAGCGGCCCGCTGACGTTTTGCGCGGCGCGTTCCATTACTTCCTGAATCACCGACGACAGTTCGTTGACTTCAAACTTCGCGACATAACCATCCGCTTTGACTTTACGCACATGATCTTCGTTGGCGCTGCCGGAAAGGGAAGAGTGGATCACCACCGGAATTTTCTTCAGGCGCTCGTCGGTTTTGATCTTACGCGTCAGGGTGAAACCGTCCATCTCCGGCATTTCGAGGTCGGTCAGCACCAGAGCGATTTTCTCGCTAATTGGTTTGCCTTCCGCCTCCGCTTCTTTCGCCAGTTGCTGGATTTTCTCCCAGGCATCCTGACCGGTAACGTGCATCTGATGCGGGATCTCCATCGCATTCAGCCCTTTCTCCAGCATGGCGCGGGCAACTTTAGAATCTTCCGCCACAATCGCCACCGCACCCGGCGTGATGTTGAACTTGCTGGTTTTCAAATTGGTGGCGCGCAAGTCGTGATTTGACGGCACGATATCATAGAGAATTTGCTCTACGTCGAGTACCAGCGCCAGGTTATTGGTCTCTTTGTCTTCATCCAGACAGGCAATGCTGGTGATATAGCGGCCGTTAACCGCTTTCTCGGCGGTATGCACCTGCTGCCAGTCCAGACGCATAATATTCTCGACGGACTCCACCGCAAATGCCTGTACGCTGCGCGCATATTCGGTGATCAGCAGGATGTTAAGCCCGTTCTCCGGTTTACACCCGGCCACGGCGGGCAGGTCGATGACCGGGATCACCTGATCGCGGATGTTGACCATACCTAAAAGCGGGGCTTTCATTCCGGCAGGGCGCGTAAATGTGGGCATTGGCACAATTTCGCGCAGTTTGAATACGTTGATGCCAAATAGCTCCGACTTCTGCTCATGCAGCGATGTGCCGAGACGGAATAACAGCAGTTCAAAGCGGTTAGACAGGGTTAAGTTAGCCCTGTCATCAATATCTTTCTGGAAATTATCCATCGCATCCTCAATATGAAAGCCAGCCTTTTCTCTGTTATCGGCACTGAGGAAGAAAAATGGAGCGTTAAACCGTGAAAACGGCGAAATCGTGAGCCAGCGCAGTTGCGGGGAAGATCGCCTGACATTCTGCCAGCAGGCGTTGGCAGCCTCTGTCGTCGTAACGCGAGCTGACGTGAGTAATGATGAGCTGGCCCACGTCGGCATCGTGCGCCAGCTGCGCGGCCTGCCTGGTGGAGCTGTGCCCACGGCTGTTGGCTTTTTCTTCCATTGAGGTATCCAGCGTTGCTTCGTGTACCATTACGTCCACGCCTTTTGCCAGCGTGATGGCCGACGCGCATGGCGCGGTGTCGCCAAATATCGCCACCGATTTCCCGGGCGTAGCTGGCGCGAGAAAATCGGCGCCGTTAATGACGAGACCATCGTTCAGGGTGACGGTTTTACCCGCTTTCAGATCCTGAAACAGCGGGCCGGGCTTCACGCCTGCCGCTTTTAGCGCACTGGCATCCAGCGCGCCGGGCTTGTCATGCTCTTCAATCCGATAGCCATAGCATTCGAGTGGATGCTCAAGCGCAAAGGCGGTCACTTTGCGCAGGCCGTCGTCCAGAATTTCGCCGGCGGTAATTTCAACAATCTCCAGCGGATAATCAGTCCAGGAGCCGCTAAGGCGCAATGCGGTTTCGGTGAACTCGCGAATGCCTTTGGGGCCGTAAATCGTCAGCGGCTGTGCGTTTCCCGCCATCGAACGGCTGCACAGCAGACCGGGCAAACCGAAAAGGTGATCGCCATGCAGATGGCTGATGAAAATGCGATCGAGCTTACCTGGGTTGAACGCGGTGTTGAGCATCTGGTGCTGGGTGCCTTCACCGCAGTCGAATAACCATAGCCCCGCCTGCGTCGGGTGCTGTAAATTCAGTAATATTGCCGTGACATTACGCGTGCGGGTAGGAACGCCGGCAGAAGTACCTAAAAAAATTAATTCCATTATTTCATTACACGTTTAAAAAATATTCTGGCTAGTATAAAGCGAATACGTAAAAGGAGCGCACCATGATTCACTGGCAAGACCTGCATCATTCTGAATTATCCGTCCCGCAACTCTATGCGTTACTGAAATTGCGCTGCGCGGTATTTGTGGTTGAACAACAGTGTCCGTATCTGGATGTGGACGGCGATGACCTGGTGGGGGAGAACCGTCATATCCTGGGCTGGCATAACGATGAGCTGGTAGCGTATGCGAGGATTCTGAAAAGCGACGACGAACTGGAGCCGGTGGTGATTGGGCGCGTGATCGTCAGCGAAGCGCTGCGCGGCGAAAAACTGGGGCAACAGCTTATGGCGCAGACCCTGGCATCCTGCGAGCAACACTGGCCGGAGAAGGCGCTTTATCTCGGCGCACAGGCGCATCTGCAATCCTTCTATGCGCGATTCGGTTTTGTTCCGGTGACGGACGTTTATGACGAAGACGGTATCCCGCACATGGGTATGGCGCGCGAGGTTAGCCAGGTGTGATGTTCCGGTTTTGTCTATAGTTAGTGGGAACGTTAATCGAAAGGGAGAATATAATGTCTTTTCATTCTTATGGTTCACGTATTGATGACGACCTGGAACTTCTGAGCGAAACGCTGGAAGAGGTGCTGCGTTCCTCCGGCGATCCTGCCGATCAAAAATATGTTGAGTTAAAAGCACGCGCAGAACGGGCGCTTGAAGAGGTAAAAAATCGCGTCAGCCATGCGTCTGACAGCTACTATTACCGCGCAAAACAGGCGGTTTATAAAGCGGATGATTACGTGCATGAAAAACCCTGGCAAGGGATTGGCGCAGGCGCGGCGGTCGGCCTGGTGCTGGGACTACTGCTGGCGCGGCGGTAATGTAACCGGGATCGCATTTCCTCCCTAAACGGGGGTACTGCTTTTTCTCCGCTGTACCCCGTATAATGTGAGGTTTTTAACAGGGAGAGGTCCGCGTGCATTCAATCACTACTGCGCTGGAAAATCTGCGGCGCCAGTTATCGCAGGAGATACCGGCGGCGCCAGGAATGCGTATTGTTGATGTGCCTTTCCCTCTGAATGATGCGTTTGACGCATTAAGCTGGCTGGCCAGTCAGGCCATCTGGCCGCAATTTTACTGGCAACAGCGTAACGGCGATGAAGAAGCCGCGGTGCTCGGCGCCGTTGAAACGTTCCCCTCTCTCGAACAGGCGCAACACTTTCTCCGCCAGCATGAATCACAATCCGATTTGCGTATCTGGGGACTGAATGCGTTTGAACCGCAGCAGGGGCATTTGCTGCTGCCGCGTCTTGAATGGCGACGCGCTGGCGCTATGGCAACGCTGCGGCTGTATCTCTACAGCCCGGTTTCACTGCGTGAAGACGCCGGGCGGGCGATCGCGTTTCTCTCTTCATTAAGGGGCGTAAAGCCGATCCCGGCGCTGCGCCTGCACCTGACGGGCGAGCAGCACTGGCCGGATAAAGCGGGCTGGACCAGCCTGATTCAGCTTGCCACGCAGACTATCGCTGAAGACGATCTCGACAAAGTGGTGCTGGCGCGGGCGACGGATTTGCAGTTTTCCCATCCGGTGAATGCCGCCGCCGTGATGGTATCCAGTCGCCGTTTAAACCTTAACTGCTACCATTTTTTTATGGCGTTCTCCGCCGGAAGCGCCTTTCTTGGCTCGTCGCCGGAACGCCTTTGGCGGCGACGTGAAACGGCATTGCGCACCGAGGCGCTGGCCGGCACGGTGGCGAATCATCCCGACGACCATCAGGCCTGGCAACTGGGCGAATGGTTGATGAAGGATGATAAAAACCAGCGTGAAAACATGCTGGTGGTGGAAGATATTTGTCAGCGCCTGCAAAGCTGCACCCACTCGCTCGATGTTTTGCCGCCGCAGGTGCTCAGATTACGCAAAGTACAGCATCTGCGCCGCTGTATCTGGACGGCGCTCAATCAGGCTGACGACACGCTCTGTTTGCTACAGCTACAGCCCACGGCCGCCGTCGCGGGGATTCCGCGTGAACGGGCGCGCGCGTTTATTCAGCAACATGAACCGTTTGAACGTGAGTGGTATGCCGGGTCGGCGGGTTATCTGTCTTTACAGCAGAGCGAATTTTGCGTGACGCTGCGCTCGGCGAAAGTCGCGGCGAACGTTGTTCGTCTGTATGCCGGGGCAGGCATTGTGCGCGGGTCTGACCCGGAACAGGAATGGCAAGAGATCGACAACAAAGCAGCCGGGCTACGCACGTTATTACAGATGGAAAGCTAATGAGTCGCACATACACCTCATCCTTCAGGCGGTCTGCTGAATGATTTTGTGTATATTCCCGACTCATATCAATAATCCATTTTTTCTGATCCTTATACTGAGTCGCAATATTGATACCGGACAATCTCATGTCAGTAAGCGCATTTAACCGACGCTGGGCGGCGGTCATTCTGGAAGCACTCACTCGCCACGGCGTCAGGCATGTTTGCATTGCCCCTGGCTCCCGCTCCACGCCTTTAACCCTGGCGGCAGCGGAAAATTCAGCCTTTATTCATCACACGCACTTTGATGAGCGTGGTCTTGGTCATCTGGCGTTAGGGCTGGCGAAAGTCAGTAAGCAGCCCGTTGCCGTTATTGTTACTTCCGGTACGGCGGTGGCAAATCTCTATCCGGCGCTGATTGAAGCGGGGCTTACCGGTGAAAAACTGATTTTATTGACTGCGGACCGTCCGCCGGAACTGATTGACTGCGGCGCGAATCAGGCGATTCGTCA
Source organism: Citrobacter sp. CK181 (assembly GCF_030333595.1). Classification (NCBI taxonomy): domain Bacteria; kingdom Pseudomonadati; phylum Pseudomonadota; class Gammaproteobacteria; order Enterobacterales; family Enterobacteriaceae; genus Citrobacter; species Citrobacter sp. CK181. Next base: position 134,726 of record NZ_JAOWFN010000011.1, read on the forward strand.
GGCCGGGATGTTTGCTTCTCATCCTTCTCAGACGCTCTCTTTGCCGCGCCCGACGCAGGATATTTCCGCGCGCTGGCTGGTCTCCACCCTTGATAACGTCCTGGCGACGCTGCATGCCGGCGCGGTACACATCAACTGTCCATTTGCGGAACCGCTGTATGGCGATATGGACGACACGGGGCTTGCCTGGCAGCAGAGCCTTGGCGACTGGTGGCAGGATGACAAACCCTGGCTGCGCGAAGCGCGTCGGCTGGAAAGCGACAAACAGCGCGACTGGTTCTTCTGGCGGCAAAAACGCGGCGTAGTGGTGGCCGGGCGCATGAGCGCGGAAGAGGGCAAGAAAGTCGCGCTTTGGGCGCAGACGCTGGGCTGGCCGCTGATTGGCGACGTGCTGTCGCAAACCGGGCAGCCGCTGCCGTGCGCCGATCTCTGGCTGGGCAATGCGAAGGCCGTCACTGAGCTTCAGCAGGCGCAAATTGTGGTGCAACTCGGCAGCAGCCTGACCGGAAAGCGCCTGCTGCAATGGCAGGCCGCCTGCGAGCCGGAAGAGTACTGGATTATTGATAATATCGAAGGTCGTCTGGACCCGGCGCATCATCGCGGACGCAGGCTGGTGGCGAAAATCGCCGACTGGCTGGAGCTGCATCCGGCGGAGAAACGCCATCCCTGGTGCGTCGATATCCCGCGCCTGGCAGAGCAGGCGTGGCAGGCGGTTGTCGCGCGTCGCGATATGTTCGGCGAAGCGCAACTGGCGCACCGCATTCGCGACTATCTGCCGGAACAAGGGCAACTGTTTGTCGGCAACAGCCTGGTGGTGCGCCTGATTGACGCGCTGTCGCAGCTACCGGCGGGCTACCCGGTGTACAGCAACCGGGGAGCCAGCGGTATTGATGGTTTGATCTCGACGGCGGCGGGCGTTCAGCGCGCCAGCGCGAAATCGACGCTGGCTATCGTCGGCGATCTGTCTGCGCTCTACGATCTCAACGCACTGGCGCTATTGCGCCAGGTGTCCGCGCCGTTTGTGCTGATTGTGGTGAATAACAACGGCGGACAAATTTTCTCTTTGTTGCCGACGCCGCAGAGCGAGCGCGAGCGGTTTTACCTGATGCCGCAAAACGTCCACTTTGAACACGCAGCGGCTATGTTTAACCTCAAATATCACCGCCCGCAAAGCTGGGATGAGCTGGATGCGGCGCTGGCTGGCGCCTGGCGAACGCCGACAACCACGGTGATTGAGCTGGTCGTGAACGATACCGACGGGGCGCAAACCCTGCAACAGCTGCTGGCGCAGGTGAGCCATCTATGATCCTGCGCGCGCAGGCGAACGGTGGTCAGCCGGGGTCTCCCTGGCTGGTTTTTCTGCATGGATTTTCCGGTGATTGCCGGGAATGGCAGCAGATCGGTGAGCAGTTTCCCGACTTTTCGCGCCTGTATATCGACTTGCCTGGTCACGGCGATTCTGCCGATATTCGTGTCAGCGGCTTTGCTGATGTGTGCGACTTATTGCGTAACACATTATTTAGTTACAACATACTTAAATACTGGCTGGTCGGCTACTCGCTTGGCGGCAGAGTGGCGATGATGGCGGCGTGCCAGACTCTGCCGGGTCTTTGCGGGCTGGTGGTTGAAGGCGGCCACCCGGGACTGCAACGCGAGGCTGAGCGTGACGCGCGCCGACGGTCTGACGGTCGTTGGGCGGCGCGCTTTCGCCGTGAACCGCTGCGTGACGTGTTTACTGACTGGTATCAGCAGCCGGTTTTCGCTTCGCTGGATGCTTCGCAAAGAGAGGCGTTAGTCGCGCTGCGCAGCCAGAACAATGGCGAAACGCTGGCGGCGATGCTGGAGGCAACCTCGCTTGCCGTACAGCCTGATTTACGCGCGCGGCTAAATGCGCGCACATTTCCGTTTTATTATTTATGTGGTGAACGCGACAGCAAATTCCGCGCGCTGGCGGCGGAGTTGTCTGTACCTTGCCATATGATTCGTAACGCCGGACACAACGCGCATCGGGAAAATCCCGCAGGCGTGGTGGACAGTCTGGCTCAGATTCTGCGTCTCTGACTAAAGGACACACTATGATCTATCCTGATGAAACAATGCTTTACGCACCGGTTGAATGGCACGACTGCTCCGAAGGTTACACGGACATTCGTTATGAAAAATCCACCGATGGTATTGCAAAAATCACCATTAACCGTCCACAGGTGCGCAACGCATTCCGTCCTTTGACCGTCAAAGAGATGATCCAGGCGCTGGCGGATGCCCGGTATGACGACAACGTGGGCGTTATTATTCTGACCGGCGAAGGCGAGAAAGCCTTCTGTGCGGGCGGCGACCAGAAGGTACGCGGCGACTACGGCGGATACCAGGATGATTCCGGCGTGCATCACCTGAACGTACTGGATTTCCAGCGCCAGATCCGTACCTGCCCGAAACCGGTCGTGGCGATGGTCGCAGGGTACTCTATCGGCGGCGGTCACGTACTGCACATGATGTGTGACCTGACCATCGCGGCGGAAAACGCTATCTTCGGCCAGACGGGCCCGAAAGTCGGCTCCTTCGACGGCGGCTGGGGCGCTTCCTATATGGCGCGTATCGTCGGGCAGAAAAAAGCGCGTGAAATCTGGTTCCTGTGCCGTCAGTACGACGCTAAACAGGCGCTGGATATGGGGCTGGTCAACACCGTCGTACCGCTGGACTCCCTCGAAAAAGAGACCGTGCGCTGGTGCCGCGAAATGTTGCAGAACAGCCCGATGGCGCTGCGCTGCCTGAAAGCCGCGCTGAACGCCGACTGCGACGGTCAGGCGGGTCTACAGGAGCTGGCGGGCAACGCCACGATGCTGTTCTACATGACGGAAGAAGGTCAGGAAGGCCGTAACGCTTTCAACCAGAAACGTCAGCCTGATTTCAGCAAATTCAAACGGAATCCGTAATGCGTAGCGCGCAGGTGTACCGCTGGCAGATCCCCATGGACGCGGGGGTGGTTCTGCGCGACAGGCGGTTAAAAACTCGCGACGGGCTGTATGTCCGTCTGTGCGACGGCGAGCGCGAAGGGTGGGGGGAGATCTCCCCGCTTCCGGGTTTCAGCCAGGAAACCCTGGAGGAGGCGCAGGCCGCGCTGCTGGACTGGGTTAACGGCTGGCTGCAAGGCCAGTCAACGTTGCCTGAAGTGCCCTCCGTGGCGTTTGGCGTTAGCTGCGCGCTGGCGGAGGCGGCGGGGACGTTGCCAGAGGCGGCGGATTACCGCGCCGCGCCGCTGTGTACGGGCGATCCAGACGATCTGGTGCTACAACTGGCTGATATGCCTGGCGAGAAAGTCGCCAAGATCAAAGTCGGTCTGTACGAAGCGGTACGCGACGGAATGGTGGTCAACCTGCTGCTGGAGGCGGTTCCCGATCTGCATCTGCGTCTGGATGCCAATCGCGCCTGGACGCCGCTGAAAGCGCAGCAGTTCGCGAAATACGTCAACCCGGACTACCGTGCCCGCATCGCCTTCCTCGAAGAACCGTGTAAAACCCGCGACGACTCCCGCGCTTTTGCGCGTGAAACCGGGATTGCGATTGCCTGGGATGAAAGTCTGCGTGAAGACGATTTTGTCTTTGCGGCGGAAGCGGGCGTCAGCGCGGTGGTCATCAAACCGACGCTCACCGGAAGCCTGGAAAAGGTTCGCGAGCAGGTACAGGCCGCGCATACGCTGGGACTGACGGCGGTGATCAGCTCTTCCATCGAGTCGAGCCTCGGCTTAACGCAACTGGCGCGTATTGCCGCGTGGCTGACGCCGCAGACCATTCCGGGTCTGGATACGCTAAGCCTGATGCAAACCCAGCAGGTGCGCCGCTGGCCGGGCAGCGCTTTGCCGTGTGTTAGCGACGATGCGCTGGAACGGCTGCTATGAGCCTCCGGGAAATGCCCGATAGCGCAAGCGTATCGGGCCTCCAGCCGTCATCTTTTAATGACTGGCCGTGGCGTCACTGGCGGCAGGTGCGGGGAGATGCGCCCGCCTTACGCCTTAATGATGAAGTACTAAGCTGGCACACACTCTGTACCCGTATTGACGCGCTGGCGAGCGGTTTTGCCGCTCAGGGTGTCTCTGAAGGCTGCGGCGTGATGCTGCGCGCCTGGAATCACCCGCAAACGCTGCTGGCCTGGCTGGCTTTACTGCAATGCGGGGCAAGAGTCCTGCCGGTTAACCCGCAGCTTCCGCAACCGCTGCTCGACGCGCTGCTGCCGGACTTAACGCTCCGGTTTGCTTTGCTGCTGGAGGGGGAGAATACCTTCCCGGCGTTACAACCGCTGCAAATGCAGCAAGAGTCAGGCGAACACGCCGCAGACTGGCAGCCGACGCGGCTGAGTTCAATGACGCTGACCTCTGGCTCAACCGGATTACCCAAGGCCGCAGTGCATACCTGCCAGGCGCATCTGGCCAGCGCGGAGGGGGTGCTGTCCCTGATGCCGTTTGCCGATGGGGATGACTGGCTATTATCGCTGCCGCTGTTTCACGTTTCCGGCCAGGGCATTATGTGGCGCTGGTTGTTTGCGGGCGCCCGAATGACCGTGCGTGAGAAGCAGCCGCTGGAAGCGATGCTGCAAGGGTGTACGCATGCGTCTCTGGTTCCCACTCAGCTGTGGCGGCTGCTGGAGAATCCGGCATCGGTAACGTTGAAAGCGGTACTGCTGGGCGGCGCGGCTATCCCGGTTGAACTGACGGAGCAGGCTCGCGCGCAGGGTATTCGCTGCTGGTGCGGTTATGGCCTGACGGAATTTGCCTCGACGGTGTGCGCGAAAGAGGCCGACGGCCTGGGCGATGTCGGCGCGGCGTTACCGGGGCGGGAAGTCCGAATCGTGAATGGCGAAGTCTGGCTGCGCGCTGCCAGCATGGCGGAAGGCTACTGGCGCGACGGTAAGCTGATCCCGCTGGTGAACGGCGAAGGCTGGTTCGCCACCCGCGATCGCGGCGAACTGAACGACGGTAAGCTGACGATTGCCGGTCGGCTGGATAATCTGTTCTTCAGCGGCGGGGAAGGCATTCAGCCGGAAGAGGTGGAACGCGTTATCTCGGCGCATCCATATGTTCTACAGGCGTTCGTGGTGCCGGTAGAGGACAGGGAGTTCGGCCATCGTCCGGTGGCGGTGGTGGAATATGACGCGCAGGCCGGAGATGTCGATCTCGCGGAATGGGTGAAAGACAAGCTGGCGCGTTTTCAGCAACCGGTACGCTGGTTGACGTTGCCATCAGCGCTGAAAAACGGCGGGATCAAAGTTTCGCGCCGGGCATTGCAGGAGTGGGTGCGCGCTAACCGTCCGTAATGTAAACAACACGGGAGCCGCAGCTCCCGTGGAAACGGTTATTTCGCTTCTTTTAACGCCCGCAGGGCAGCGGCGACGCCCGCGCCATAGTCAGGATGAACTTCGCTAAACAAGCCAATCTGACGCTGCTGAATAAATTCCGGCACATCTTTCATGTCGCCGGCGATGCGCACGAACATACGCTGATGTTCTTCATCACTCAGCAACTCATACAGCTTACGCGGCTGGCTGAAGTAGTCCGTATCTTCCCGATGATCCCAGTGCGCGGCAGCGCCTTCGACAGAGAGCGGCGGTTCGCTGAAATCAGGCTGTTCCTGGAAGACGCCAAAGCTGTTTGGCTCATAGGTTGGGCCGTTGCCGCTGTTGCCGTCCACCCGCATCGCGCCGTCACGATGGTAGTTATGGAACGGGCAGCGCGGGGCGTTGACCGGGATCTGCTGATGGTTAACGCCCAGACGATAGCGGTGCGCATCGCCATAGGAGAAGAGACGCCCCTGCAACATACGGTCAGGGGAGAAGCTAATCCCCGGCACGACGTTCGCCGGATTCATCGCCACCTGTTCCACTTCGGAGAAATAGTTTTCCGGGTTGCGGTTCAGTTCCAGCACGCCGACTTCAATCAGCGGGTAATCGCCGTGTGGCCATACTTTGGTCAGATCAAACGGGTTGTACGGCACCTGTGAGGCTTCGGCTTCCGGCATGATCTGCACGTAGAATTTCCAGCGGGGGAAGTTGCCCTGTTCAATGGCGTTGTACAGGTCGCGCTGAGAGCTTTCGCGATCGTCCGCCACCAGGCGTTTCGCTTCGTCATCCATCAGGTTGGCGATGCCCTGCTGCGATTTCAGGTGGAATTTCACCCAGAAACGTTCGTTGTCGCTGTTGATAAAGCTGAATGTGTGGCTACCGAAACCGTGCATCGTACGGTAAGATAAAGGCAAACCCCGGTCGCTAAAGTCGATAGTCAACTGGTGCAGCGATTCCGGCAGATGAGAGAAAAAGTCCCATTTGTAGGTCGGATTGCGCAGGTTGGTGCGTGGGTCGCGCTTCACGACATGGTTCAGATCCGGGAATTTCAGCGGATCGCGCAGATAGAAAACGGGCGTGTTGTTACCCACCAGATCCCAGTTGCCCTCTTCAGTGTAAAACTTGATCGCAAACCCGCGAATATCGCGCTCGGCATCCGCCGCGCCACGCTCTCCCGCCACGGTGGAAAAACGCAGGAACAGATCCGTTTTTTTACCGGGCTCCGAAAAGATTTTTGCGTGAGTGTAACGTGAAATATCGTGCGTGACGGTGAAGGTGCCGTACGCGCCTGAGCCTTTGGCATGCATACGGCGCTCAGGGATCACTTCACGATCGAAGTGGGCCAGTTTTTCCAGGAACCAGATGTCCTGTAGCAGCATGGGGCCGCGCGGGCCTGCGGTTGCAACGTTGTTATTATGGGCGACAGGCACGCCTGCTGCGGTGGTGAGTCCTTTTTTGCTCATCTTTATCTCCCGACGATCGTTAGAAAAAATGTTTAATTTCCGTTTAATTTCGGAAACTAATGTAGAAAATATTTGTGAATGAAATATTGATCTCGGGCAATGACTGCTGCGCTAACCGCCTCTTCTTGTAACGTTTAATAAACCTGAAAGGTAGTGTTTAGTTACAATATGTTATTAGATCGCTTTTTTAGCTCATTGATTCTGTTGCGCCTGGCAGTACAATCCTGCGGTTTTGGGGTCTTTTGTTTATTTCTTTGCTGGAAAGGGTAAAAATGAAAAAAAGCATTTTATTAGGCGTTGCCGGACTGTTGTTCGCTTCTGCATCGGCGAATGCGATGAGCATTAGCGGCCAGGCGGGTAAAGATTACACCAACGTTGGCGTAGGTTTCGGTACTGAATCCACCGGGCTGGCGTTAAGCGGCAACTGGATGCATAACGACGACGACGGCGACGCTGCCGGCGTGGGGCTCGGCCTGAATATTCCGCTTGGACCGCTGCTGGCAACGGTCGGCGGGAAAGGCGTTTATACCAATCCGAACGACGGCGATGAAGGCTATGCGGCGGCGGTAGGCGGCGGGTTACAGTGGAAAATCGGCGACAGCTTCCGTCTGTTTGGCGAGTATTACTACTCTCCAGATTCACTGTCCAGCGGCATCGACAGCTATGAAGAAGCCAATGCCGGAGCGCGCTTTACCATTATGCGTCCGCTGAGCATTGAAGCGGGCTATCGCTATCTGAACCTGGCGGGTAAAGACGGCAACCGTGACAACGCGATTGCCGATGGCCCGTACGTCGGCGTTAACGCCAGCTTCTGATTTTCGGGCGCGGCATCCGTCGCGCCGTTTCCTGTATGCTATCGCTTTCTTTCCCGGTTTGTTTCCTCTGAGTTTCTTACTCCGCCCCAGCGGGCTTTGCGTTATAGTGTTTTCATCATAGAAGCAGGAGAACACGATGTTAAACGTGGAGATGTTATCCACCGGGGATGAAGTGTTGCACGGGCAAATCGTCGACACGAATGCCGCCTGGCTGGCCGATTTTTTCTTTAATCAGGGGTTGCCGTTATCACGCCGAAATACGGTGGGAGATAATCTGGATGCGCTGGTCGCCATTTTACGCGAACGTAGCGAACATGCTGACGTGCTGATTGTGAATGGCGGCCTGGGGCCGACCAGCGATGATTTAAGCGCGCTGGCCGCCGCCACGGCGAAAGGTGAAGGTCTGGTGCTTCATGACGCGTGGCTGGCTGAGATGGAGCGTTTTTTCCATGAGCGCGGACGGGTTATGGCGCCGAGTAACCGCAAGCAGGCAGAACTGCCCGCCAGCGCCGAGTTTATTAATAACCCGGTTGGCACCGCCTGTGGGTTTGCGGTGAAGCTAAATCGCTGCCTGATGTTCTTTACCCCTGGCGTCCCGTCTGAATTTAAGGTGATGGTCGAGCATGAAATTATGCCGCGTCTGCGTGCGCGTTTTGCGCTTCCTGAACCACCGGTTTGTCTGCGACTCACCACGTTTGGACGTTCGGAAAGCGATCTGGCGCAGAGCCTCGATTCGCTGCCGCTACCGGCGGGCGTGACGATGGGATATCGCTCTTCAATGCCGATTATTGAACTGAAACTCACCGGCCCGGATGCGCAGCGGGACGCGATGCTGGCGCTATGGCCGGAGGTGAAGCGGGTGGCAGGGCAGAACCTGATTTTTGAAGGGACGGAAGGACTGCCTGCGCAAATCGCCCGTTGTTTGCAGACGCGCCAGCTCAGCCTGACGCTCAGCGAACAGTTCACCAGCGGGCTGCTGGCTTTGCAGCTTTCCCGTGCGAATGCGCCGATTCTTGCCAGCGAAGTGGTGCCTTCCCAGGAAGAGACGCTGGCTCAGACCGCGCACTGGACGACAGAGCGACGGAGCAACCACTACGCCGGACTGGCGCTGGCGGTATCCGGGCTGGAAAACGATCACCTTAATTTCGCGCTGGCGACGCCGGATGGGACATTTGCCCTGCGCGTGCATTTCAGCGCCAGCCGCTACAGTCTGGCGGTGCGGCAGGAAGTTTGCGCCATGATGGCGCTGAATATGGTGCGTCGGTGGTTAAACGGTCAGGATATTGCCAGTGAACATGGCTGGATTGAGGTGGTGGAGTCGTTAACCCTGTAGCCTGATGGCGCTGTGCTTATCGGGCCTGCCGTGTTTGCAGGCCCGATAAGACGTTAACGCGCTTAACCTAATGCCTGGGCAAGCAGGGTAATCGGATGTTCGCAGCGTTTGCTTGTCGACATCTCAATTTGCCACTTACAGGTTTCACAGTCGGTCACCACAATATCCGCGCCGCTCTCTTCAATCTGGCGGAACAGCGGGGCGCCGATGGATTGCGAGGTGGGGTAGTTTTCCTTTTTAAAACCGTAGGTTCCGGCAATCCCACAGCACTGGGAGTCCAGCACGGTCAGTTCCAGACCCGGGATCTGGCGCAGCAACTCCAGCGTATAGAGCGTCCAGCCCATCTTCTCCATATGACACGGCGTATGGTAAACCACCTTCAGCGGTAATTTTTTCAGCGGCAGCGTCTGGCCTGCATCGATCTTACGCCACAGCCAGCGGGTCGCGAGTTCGATATGCTCACGCAGTCCGCTGTTATCCACGTCCAGCACTTCCGGGTATTCATCACGCAGGGCAAAGGTGCAGGTTGATGAGGTTGCGATAACCGGAATGCCTTTTACGCCAATCGCTTCTCTGAGCGACGCCACATTGCTCACCGCCTGCTTGCGCGCTTTATCGGTAAAACCGTTGGCGATCAGCGGCACGCCGCAACACTTCTCTTTACTTAACAACTGCACGCCGGTGCCCATTGCGTTCAGGACGTTAATTAAATCCTTACCGAGCTGCGGATGGTTGTAATTGACGAAGCAGCCGTGGAAGAAGGCGACCTGATCTTTGTACTGCGCCTGCTGTGCCGCAACGCTGCGATACCAGCGGCGGAAGGTGCCGAAGGAGTATTTCGGCAGCGTACGGCGATGGTCGATCTTCAACGCATAATCGAGCAACTGACGAACCGGTTTCAGCGACGTCGCGGTATTGACGACCGGGGCGAACGGCGTAGAGACGCTGCCCATTAAATCGGTGTGGCTTAAGATAAAGTTGCGCAGCGACGGGCGCGAAGTGTCATATCTGGCGCGCGCACGCTGGATGATATCGCCAATTTTAACGTCTGACGGGCAGGCCACTTCGCAGCGTTTGCAGTTAATGCAGTATTTCAGCGCATCGTCGTACAGCGCGCCGTCTTTCAGGCGCAGGCGCTCGCCGTCCGGCCCTGCCTGTTTGGGGCCTGGGTAGCCAGGATTCACCCGGCTGACCGGGCAGGCGGTGGTGCACACCGTGCATTTGATACAACTCTCGAAACTCGTATCGCTCATTGCTGACCTCCTGCACGTTCTGCAATGTGACGTGCGGCGTGTAAGGCGCTGACTGCGCATACGCCGCCTCCGCATCCCTGGGCTATCGGATCGAATCCGCCGAGCACCGAGCCGATGGCAAACAGATTTTCTACGGTCTGCCCCGCCAGTGAGGGGCGCAGCGCATCATCGGTCGTGACGCCAAACTGCTGCCAGGGTTGCGCATCAAAGAAATCACGCTGATACCATTCGGCGCGGGTGGCCGTTTGCTGAACGTCCAGTCCCATAATGGGTTCGCGAATGCCGTCGCGTTCGGCGACCAGGCCGCTGCTGAAGAAGCTGCCGCTGGCGAGTACCGCAAAGCGCGGGCGTAGAGGAATGTCGGCATGGTTGCGGGTCCAGACTTCGCTCACGACGCCGTTACGGCAGGTCACTTTTTTCACCTCGTCGCCCGGCATCCAGATCCCGCCCTGACGAACAAACTGGCGCTGCAAGCGATTATGCAGGCGAATGCCCGGCACGGAAGGCGGCAGCGTCGGCAGCAAATTCAGTGAGCAGGGCAGGCGTTCATTGAGCCAGCGCCAGAGGCTGTCATCCGCCAGGCCGAAACAGGCGGGCATGATGATCATGTCGCAGGTTTTTGCTATCGGTAAGAGCGCGTCGTGGAGCAACGGCCATTTTTCTTCGTTATCGAGCAAACGCGCAATATTCACCGCACGAAACTCCGTCGGGTTATCGCGTAATACGTCCAGTTCAGGCAGGTCGATCTCTGCCGTCTCTACCGTGAGATGGTGCTGACGCAGCGACGCCGCCGCGAGGTGCGCCTGAAAGTCCAGTAAACCGCTGATGCCGACGACGCAAATGCGTTGTGCGGCCAGCGGCCAGACGGGCACTTCCGGCGAGCTTAACCAGGTGGCGCGCAGTGTTCCCAACGGCGTGACGCGCTGGTGCGACTGTTGTACATCGCCCTGTAAATGCGCGCCAGACGCTTCCAGCAACGCTTGCGCCTGCTGCGCCAGTTCCAGAACGGTTGACGCGCCAATTGTGGTGTAAGGGTGCGTCGGCGCTTGTTCGCGTAACGCATTCAGACCTTCAGTGATATTTGTGACGGGCTGACCGTCCGGCAGGGTGCTGAGTAGATCCAGCGAGCCGGAGGAGAAGTGCAGCGCGCTTTGGCCGCGAGTGACGATCGCACAGCGCAAACCGTGTTTTTGCAGTTCCAGGCCACACAGTAATCCGGCGAGACCGCCACCCATAATGACCGTATCAAATTTCATCCTGGTGCTCCTTCTCCAGACCGCACAATCCCTGATAAACCCAGCGCGTGAACTCGCTTTCGCGCAGCGCGTCTCCCCAGGCGACAGGCTGTACGCCTTTCCAGCGTTCATTAAGGAACGCAGAAAGCTGAGTGATGGACTGAGCGGCGGTAGTGACATTAAAACGTTGCAGCAGCCCGGCGGCGCGGCAGGCGCACAGTTCTCCCTGACATGTGCCCATGCCTACGCGGGTACGGCGGCGCAGATCCAGCAGGCTGTTGACGGTTAAATTTTCGACGGCGTACTGCACTTCGCCTGCGGTGACCGCTTCGCATTCACAGACCAGGCTGCGGTGCTGGCGACCTTCGCTGAGCCAGGCCGGAGTACGATCGCCGTGACGATAGACGGCGGAACCGCGTAGCGGGGCGGGCAGCGAAATCACGCGTTTAAGCGTGTTTTCCGTGGGTTCCTGCGAGCCGGGAAGGGCGGTTTGCGCGGTGACGCAGGGGCGAGTGTTGCCCAGTTTTCGGCATACCGCGTCGGTTGCCCATTCCGCCATCAGGCGGTAGGTCATCAGCTTACCGCCCGTAATGGTGATAAACCCGTCCAGCCCGTCGCGTGCAGCATGGTCAAACAGCACAATGCCGCGGCTGACATTACGACCGCTCGGATCGTCATCGCTGGCGACCAGCGGACGCACGCCCGAGTAGGCGCGCAAAATGCGCGTTTTCGCCATCACCGGCGCCAGTTTTTCCCCTTCACGCAGCAGAATATCAACCTCTTCCGCAGTGACGCGGTTGCTGTCGATCTCGTTGTAATCAATGTGGGTCGACGTAGTGCCGATGAGCGAGATGGTATCGCCGGGCACCAGAATATCGGCGTCGGACGGCTTGCGGCAGCGGTTAATCACATGCTGGTTAATGCGATGATCCATAATCAGCAGCGACCCTTTTGCCGGGAACATGCGGATGCTCAGATCGGCGTATTCCGCAATGCGCTGACCCCAGATGCCTGCGGCATTCACCACGACTGGCGCATGCAGCGATTGGCTTTCCCCTGTGAGATGGTTACGCACGTTCACGCCGCAAATGGTCGCGCCTTCGCGAATAAGTCCGGTGACTTCATGCGCCGTTAAAATGATTGCGCCATGTTCTCTGGCATCCAGCATATTCGCGGCGGTCAGCCGGAAGGGATCGACAGTGCCGTCAGGCACTTTCACCGCGCCAATCAGCTGCGGATTGACGGCTGGTTCGATCAGCCGCGCCTGTTGCGGATCAATCGCTTCGGCGCGAATACCCGCCTCTTCGCAGGCGCGAATAAAGGTGGCCTGGAAGGATAATTCGTCTTCCGGCAAGGTAATGAACAGACCGTCCGTTGGCTCAATGCAGTGGCGGGCGATCCGTTTCAGAATCTGGTTTTCGCTGATGCATTCGCGGGCAGACTCCGCGTCGGTAACGGCATAGCGGGCGCCGCTATGCAGCAGGCCGTGGTTACGGCCGGTTGCGCCGGTCGCGATATCGTGGCGCTCAACTAAGATAACGCGCAATCCGCGTAGCGCACAGTCCCGGGCGATCCCTGCGCCTGTGGCTCCCCCACCAATGATAATCACGTCACTTGTTTGCGAGTCGCGAGTTTTCATGGTTATCCCTCACAGTTCGTTTTTTATCATTTAGCCACATAAAAAGCATGGTTTGTTTGATTTCGCGCATAATCGCTCATGATTCGAAAATGAAACGTGATTTCGTGCGCTTTTCTGAACATTTGTCATAAATCTGTAACAATCTGTGCTGTAATTCACATTAACGACAGGTATCTTTACTTAACATCGCGCCCACACTGGGAGCAGCGAGGTTGGTTAGTTAAACGAACTGCGGTGTTTACCTCTAATAAGACACGGCCACGGAGGCTACATATGTTAAGTATTTTTAAACCTGCGCAACATAAAACGCGCTTGCCAGCAGCGGAGATTGATCCGACATATCGTCGGCTGCGCTGGCAGATTTTCCTGGGGATTTTCTTTGGTTATGCCGCTTACTATCTGGTGCGTAAGAACTTTGCGCTGGCGATGCCTTACCTGGTAGAGCAGGGATTCTCGCGCGGCGATCTGGGTTTTGCGCTGTCCGGGATCTCCATCGCCTATGGTTTTTCGAAATTTATCATGGGGTCGGTCTCCGACCGCTCGAATCCGCGCGTTTTCCTGCCCGCAGGGTTGATTCTGGCGGCGGCCGTGATGTTGTTTATGGGCTTTGTGCCGTGGGCCACGTCCAGCATTGCCGTGATGTTCGTGCTGCTGTTCCTTTGCGGCTGGTTCCAGGGAATGGGGTGGCCGCCGTGCGGTCGTACAATGGTGCACTGGTGGTCACAGAAAGAACGTGGCGGTATCGTCTCCGTCTGGAACTGCGCGCATAACGTTGGCGGCGGTATTCCTCCGCTGCTGTTCCTGCTGGGGATGGCCTGGTTTAATGACTGGAAAGCCGCGCTCTACATGCCGGCGTTCGGTGCGATCCTGGTGGCGATTTTCGCTTTCGCGCTGATGCGCGATACGCCGCAGTCCTGCGGTCTGCCGCCGATTGAAGAGTACAAAAACGACTACCCGGATGATTACAACGAAAAAGCGGAAGAAGAGCTGACTGCAAAACAGATCTTTATGCAGTACGTGCTGCCGAACAAACTGTTGTGGTACATCGCGATTGCTAACGTGTTCGTTTACCTGCTGCGTTACGGCATCCTCGACTGGTCGCCGACCTACCTGAGAGAAGTGAAACACTTTGCGCTGGATAAATCGTCCTGGGCGTATTTCTTGTACGAATATGCCGGTATCCCGGGTACGCTGCTGTGCGGCTGGATGTCGGATAAAGTGTTCCGTGGCAACCGTGGCGCAACGGGCGTGTTCTTTATGACGCTGGTGACCATTGCCACAGTTGTTTACTGGCTGAACCCTCCGGGAAATCCGACCGTGGATATGGCCTGTATGATCGTTATCGGCTTCCTGATTTATGGCCCGGTCATGCTGATTGGTCTGCACGCGCTGGAACTGGCGCCGAAAAAAGCGGCAGGTACGGCGGCGGGCTTCACCGGCCTGTTTGGTTATCTCGGAGGTTCCGTCGCGGCGAGCGCCATTGTTGGCTATACCGTTGACTTCTTCGGCTGGGACGGCGGCTTCATGGTGATGATCGGCGGCAGCGTTCTGGCGGTTATCCTGCTGATTATCGTGATGATTGGTGAAAAACGCCACCATGAAGAGCTGATGTTGAAACGCAACGGAGCTTAAGTGAATGAAGACGACACTGAAAAATCTCAGCGTGGCATTGATGCTGGCGGGTATGGTCGTGAGCAGCGCGGCAATCGCTGCGGATAAAATCGTGATTGCGCACCGTGGCGCCAGCGGCTATCTGCCGGAGCACACACTGCCAGCGAAAGCGATGGCGTATGCGCAGGGCGCCGATTATCTGGAGCAGGATTTGGTGATGACGAAGGACGACCATCTGGTCGTCCTGCATGACCACTACCTTGACCGGGTTACCGACGTTGCCGAACGTTTTCCGAATCGCGCCCGCAAGGACGGGCGTTACTACGCCATTGATTTCACACTGGACGAAATTAAATCCCTGAAGTTCACCGAAGGTTTTGATATTGAGAACGGCAAGAAAGTACAGACTTACCCTGGCCGTTTCCCGATGGGAAAATCAGATTTCCGCGTGCATACCTTTGAGGAAGAGATTGAGTTTGTTCAGGGGCTGAATCATTCGACCGGAAAAAATATCGGTATTTATCCAGAAATCAAAGCGCCGTGGTTCCATCATCAGGAAGGGAAGGATATTGCGGCTAAGACGCTGGATGTGCTGAAAAAGTATGGTTATACCGGTAAAAAAGATAACGTTTATTTGCAGTGTTTCGATGCCGCGGAGCTGAAGCGCATTAAGAATGAGCTGGAACCGAAGAGGGGGATGGATCTCAATCTGGTGCAGTTGATTGCGTATACCGACTGGAATGAAACTCAGCAAAAACAGCCGGACGGCAGTTGGGTTAACTATAACTACGACTGGATGTTCAAGCCTGGCGCGATGAAAGAAATCGCCAGCTATGCTGACGGGATCGGCCCGGACTACCATATGCTGATTGATGAAAAATCGAAGGTCGGGCATATCACGCTGACCGGCATGGTGAAAGAGGCGCAGCAGAACAAGATGGTGGTACACCCTTACACCGTACGCGCCGATCAGCTTCCTGACTACGCCACGGATGTTAATCAGCTTTATGACATCCTGTATAACAAGGCGGGTGTGGATGGATTGTTCACCGATTTCCCGGATAAAGCGGTGGTGTTTTTGAAGGATAAGCACTAAAAAGCCGGGTGGCGGCTTCGCCTTACCCGGCCTGTGAACTGGTCGGGTAAGCGTAGCACCACCCGACAAGGCTACATCTCGATCTCAATATCGCCTTTTGCCCTGCAACAGCAGGGCAAAATTTCCCCTTCGCTGATAAAAGCCAGCGGTTCGGTCAGCCAGTCAACCTGGCCTGCGACCAGACGGCAGCGGCAGGAGCCGCAATAGCCCGCACGACACTGATACTCCACTTCAACCTGATGCGCCTCAAGCGCCACCAGCAGAGAAGGGTGTTCTTCCTGACACAGCACTTCGGTGCCGGAAAGACGTAGCGTCACGCGTCCCATCAGAGCTGGAAGTTACTCAGATCGTCGGTATCAACTTCCGAGTCAATCTGGCCGACCAGGTAAGAACTGACTTCCACTTCCTGCGGCGCCACCTGGACGTTATCGGAAACCAGCCAGGTGTTGATCCACGGGATCGGGTTGGAGCGCGTCTGGAACGGCAGCTCCAGGCCGACCGCCTGCATACGGATATTGGTGATGTACTCGACGTACTGGCACAGAATATCTTTGTTCAGGCCGATCATGGAACCGTCGCGGAACAGGTAATCCGCCCACTCTTTTTCTTGCTGTGCGGCCTGTACAAACAGGTCATAGCACGCCTGCTTGCTCTCTTCGGCAATTTCCGCCATTTCTGGATCGTCTATGCCGCTACGCAGCAGGTTCAGCATATGCTGCGTGCCGGTCAGGTGCAGCGCTTCGTCGCGGGCAATCAGGCGGATGATTTTGGCGTTACCTTCCATCAGCTTACGTTCCGCGAAAGCGAAGGAGCAGGCGAAGCTGACGTAGAAACGAATCGCTTCCAGCGCGTTAACGCTCATCAGGCACAGGTAGAGCTGTTTTTTCAGCGCACGCAGGTTCACGGTGACGGTTTTGCCGTTCACGTTGTGCGTACCTTCCCCCAGCAGATGCCAGTAGCTGGTCATTTCAATCAGCTCATCGTAGTAGTGAGAAATGCCTTCCGCGCGCTTCTGAATTTGTTCGTTGGTGACGATGTCGTCAAATACCACCGCCGGATCGTTAACGATGTTGCGGATGATATGGGTATACGAGCGCGAGTGGATCGTCTCAGAAAACGCCCAGGTTTCTACCCAGGTTTCCAGCTCCGGGATGGAGATCAGCGGCAGTAATGCCACGTTCGGGCTACGTCCCTGAATGGAGTCCAGCAGCGTCTGGTACTTCAGGTTGCTGATGAAAATATGTTTTTCGTGTTCCGGCAATGACTGGAAATCGATACGATCGCGTGAAACGTCAACTTCTTCCGGGCGCCAGAAGAAGGAGAGCTGTTTTTCGATCAGTTTTTCGAAGATGTCATATTTTTGCTGGTCGTAGCGTGCCACGTTGACCGGCTGGCCAAAGAACATCGGCTCTTTGAGTTGGTCGTTTTTCGTCTGTGAAAAAGTGGTGTATGCCATTGAAGTGAGTCCTGTTGAGATTGTATCGCCCGGCGGCACTTCGTTTGCCGGGCCTACAAAACCGTAGGCCGGGTAAGCGTAGCGCTACCCGGCAAAAATAACTTAGATCTTACATGCGCCGCTTTCGCAGCCATCGTCCTGAATAGACGGCACCAGATCGTCCTGCGCATCTTCCGCACCGTCACGGGTGTTGTGATAGTACAGGGTTTTCACGCCAAATTTATAGGCGGTGAGCAGATCTTTCAGCAATTGCTGCATCGGTACTTTACCAGACGGGAAGCGCGTCGGATCGTAGTTGGTGTTGGCTGAAATCGCCTGGTCGATGAATTTCTGCATGATACCGACCAGTTGCAGGTAGCCGTCGTTGCTCGGCATTTCCCACAGCAGCTCATAGCGGTCTTTCAGCCCTTCGTAATCCGGCACCACCTGGCGCAGTACGCCATCTTTCGACGCTTTGATGCTGACATGGCCGCGCGGCGGTTCAATACCGTTAGTGGCGTTGGAGATCTGCGAAGAGGTCTCAGACGGCATCAGGGCGGAAAGCGTGGAGTTACGCAGACCGTGCGTTTTGATGGACTCACGAAGCGCTTCCCAGTTGTAGTGCAGCGCTTCGTTGGCGATCGCATCCAGATCTTTTTTGTAGGTGTCGATCGGCAGAATGCCCTGAGCATAAGTGGTTTCATTAAACCACGGGCATGCGCCTTGCTCTTTCGCCAGCTCGTTAGAGGCCTTCAGCAGATAGTACTGAATGGCTTCAAACGTTTTGTGCGTCAGGTTGTTCGCGCTGCCGTCAGAGTAACGCACGCCGTGTTTCGCCAGATAGTAAGCGTAGTTAATCACGCCGATACCCAGCGTACGGCGACCCATTGCGCCGCGTTTAGCCGCCGGAATAGGGTAATCCTGGTAATCCAGCAGCGCATCCAGCGCGCGTACCGCCAGCACCGCCAGCTCTTCCAGTTCTTCCAGGCTGTTAATTGCGCCCAGGTTGAAGGCGGAAAGCGTACACAGCGCGATTTCACCGTTTTCGTCGTTAACGTCCATCAGCGGTTTGGTCGGCAGGGCGATTTCCAGGCACAGGTTGGACTGGCGTACCGGCGCAACCTGCGCATCAAACGGGCTGTGGGTGTTGCAGTGATCCACGTTCTGAATGTAGATACGGCCAGTTGATGCGCGTTCCTGCATCATCAGCGAGAACAGATCCACGGCTTTCACGCGCTGCTTACGAATGCTGTCGTCTTTTTCGTATTTGGTGTACAGACGCTCGAACTCGTCCTGATCGGCGAAGAAAGCGTCGTACAGACCCGGAACGTCGGACGGGCTGAACAGGGTGATGTCTTCACCTTTCAGCAGGCGGGTGTACATCAGCTTGTTGATCTGTACGCCGTAGTCCATGTGACGCACGCGGTTGCCTTCCACGCCGCGGTTGTTCTTCAGTACCAGCAGGCTTTCCACTTCCAGATGCCACATCGGGTAGAACAGCGTCGCCGCACCGCCGCGCACGCCGCCCTGAGAGCAGGATTTCACCGCCGTCTGGAAGTGTTTGTAGAACGGAATACAGCCGGTGTGGAACGCTTCGCCGCCGCGAATCGGGCTGCCCAGCGCGCGAATACGACCGGCGTTGATGCCGATACCGGCACGCTGAGAAACATATTTCACGATCGCGCTGGAGGTGGCGTTAATGGAGTCCAGGCTGTCGCCGCACTCGATCAGCACGCAGGAGCTGAACTGACGAGTCGGGGTGCGCACGCCGGACATGATTGGCGTCGGCAGAGAAATTTTGAATGTAGAAACCGCATCGTAGAAACGTTTCACGTAGTCGAGACGGGTTTCACGCGGATAGTTAGAGAACAGGCAAGCGGCAACCAGAATATAAAGGAACTGCGCGCTTTCATAAATCTCGCCGGTTACACGGTTCTGTACCAGATATTTACCTTCCAGCTGCTTAACGGCAGCGTAGGAGAAGGTCATATCACGGTCGTGTACGATGAACGAATCCATCTGCTTGAACTCTTCTTCCGTGTAGTCTTCCAGCAGATGATTGTCGTATTTACCCAGCTCAACCATTTTCACTACATGATCGTAAAGCGCTGGCGGTTCGAACTCGCCGTAAGCCTTTTTACGCAGGTGGAAAATCGCCAGGCGCGCGGCCAGGTACTGATAATCCGGCGCATCGCGGGAGATCAGGTCGGCAGCGGCCTTAATGATGGTCTCATGGATATCGGACGTCTTGATGCCGTCGTAGAACTGGATATGAGAACGCAGTTCAACCTGGGAGATGGATACGTTATTCAGTCCTTCTGCCGCCCAATCCAGAACTCGATGGATTTTGTCGAGATTGATGCGTTCAGTACGACCATCACGCTTTGTCACCAGCAGACTCTGATTCATGTGGGTTTTACCTGTCCGTGAAAGAAAAAATATCCCCCGTTTATCCACAATGCCACGTTGTGACTAAGTCTGTGGATAAATACTATATATAGGGGGTAACTGATAAATGAAACGCTATATGGTGAGTATTCTAGTAGGGATTCTTTTCAGTACAAGAGTTGATTTTGAGGTTAAATTGAGGTTGCAAAAGGGTGATAATCGCTAAGTGCGCGTCTTATAAGGCCTGGAGGGCATGTCAATAATTCATAAAAAAAAATGAAAATTTGATCGAGTGCTGATTTCTTCATCTAAGGCAGGAAAAGTTCCTATGATCTGGCGCAAAAATTGCCTTGGCGATCCTACTCAGGATTGGTAGGCGATGCGTAGGCCCGGCAAGCGTAGCGCCCCGGGCAAAATTGCCGGATGGCGGCGTAAACGCCTTATCCGGCCTACAGACGCAGTTAGTCAACTTGTGCGGTAGTGTGAACCATATAGTTAACATCAACGCCCGGCCCGAGCTTGAAGGTGTTGGTAATCGGATTGTAGTGCAGCCCGGTCATGTGACGCTCTTTCAACACGGTCTGATCGACCCAGTTCAGCAACTCCGCAGGCTTAATAAATTTTTTCACATCGTGCGTGCCTTTCGGCACCATGCGTAAAATATACTCTGCTCCTACCACCGCCATCAGCCACGACTTGCCGTTGCGATTAAGGGTCGAGAAAAAGACTTCACCGCCCGGTTTAACTAATTGCGCACAGGCCCTGACGACCGATTGCGGGTCCGGTACGTGCTCTAGCATCTCCATACAGGTCACGACGTTGTACTGGTGCGCATGTTTCGCCGCGTGCTCTTCAACCGTCTCCTGCACGTAATCAACCTGAATACCGCTTTCCAGCGCGTGCAGTTTCGCGACCTGCAAAGGCTCAAAGCCCATATCCAGGCCCGTTACCGTCGCACCTTCACGCGCCATGCTCTCAGCCAGAATGCCGCCGCCGCAGCCAACGTCGAGCACCTTTTTGCCGAACAGGCCGCCGGAACGCTCGGCAATGTAGCCCAGGCGCAGCGGGTTAATGCGGTGCAGAGGCTTAAATTCACCCTCAAGATCCCACCAGCGTGACGCGACAGCTTCAAATTTGGCGATTTCTTCGTGATCAACGTTATGCGTCACCGGGGGTTTTTCGGCATTCATTGGCGCTTTTACTCCTTATTTGGCAAGTCGCCTGAGTATATCAGCACGACGGGATGAATAAAGCCTCCGTAGAAGACCATTCCATTTACCTGTCTCATTGCGATTGTGTTATAATTTGCGACCTTTGAATCCGGGATACAGTAGAGGGATAGCGGTTAGATGAGCGACCTTGCGAGAGAAATTACACCGGTCAACATTGAGGAAGAGTTGAAGAGCTCTTATCTGGATTATGCGATGTCGGTCATTGTTGGCCGTGCGCTGCCGGATGTCCGAGATGGCCTGAAGCCGGTACACCGTCGCGTACTATACGCCATGAACGTATTGGGCAATGACTGGAATAAAGCCTATAAAAAATCTGCCCGTGTTGTTGGTGACGTAATCGGTAAATACCATCCTCATGGTGATTCCGCGGTGTACGACACTATCGTCCGTATGGCGCAGCCTTTCTCGCTGCGTTACATGCTGGTGGATGGTCAGGGCAACTTTGGTTCTATCGACGGCGACTCTGCCGCGGCAATGCGTTATACGGAAATCCGTCTGGCGAAGATTGCCCATGAACTGATGGCCGATCTCGAAAAAGAGACGGTGGATTTCGTTGACAACTATGACGGCACGGAAAAAATTCCTGACGTCATGCCGACCAAAATTCCTAACCTGCTGGTAAACGGCTCGTCCGGTATCGCGGTAGGTATGGCCACCAACATCCCGCCGCACAACCTGAAGGAAGTGATCAACGGTTGCCTGGCGTATATCGATGATGAAGACATCAGCATTGAAGGGCTGATGGAATACATTCCTGGCCCGGACTTCCCGACCGCCGCGATCATCAACGGTCGTCGCGGTATTGAAGAAGCCTATCGTACCGGTCGCGGAAAAGTGTACATTCGCGCTCGCGCGGAAGTGGAAGCTGACGCGAAAACCGGCCGCGAAACCATCATCGTTCATGAAATTCCGTACCAGGTGAACAAAGCGCGCCTGATCGAGAAAATCGCTGAACTGGTGAAAGACAAACGCGTTGAAGGCATCAGCGCGCTGCGCGACGAGTCTGATAAAGACGGGATGCGCATCGTGATTGAAGTGAAACGCGATGCCGTCGGGGAAGTGGTGCTTAACAACCTTTATTCCCAGACCCAGTTGCAGGTTTCTTTCGGTATCAACATGGTTGCGCTGCACCACGGCCAGCCGAAGATCATGAACCTGAAAGAGATCATTTCCGCGTTCGTGCGTCACCGTCGCGAAGTGGTGACACGCCGTACTATTTTCGAACTGCGTAAAGCCCGCGATCGCGCGCATATCCTTGAAGCACTGGCGATTGCGCTGGCGAACATCGATCCGATCATCGAGATGATCCGCCGTGCGCCAACGCCGGCAGAGGCAAAAGCGGCGTTAATCTCCCGTTCATGGGATCTGGGTAACGTGGCGTCTATGCTGGAACGCGCCGGTGATGATGCTGCCCGTCCTGAGTGGCTGGAGCCGGAGTTTGGCGTGCGTGATGGTCAGTATTACCTTACTGAACAACAGGCACAGGCGATTCTGGATCTGCGCTTGCAGAAACTGACCGGCCTGGAGCATGAAAAACTGCTCGACGAGTACAAAGAGCTGCTGGAACAGATCGCAGAACTGCTGCACATTCTGGGCAGCGCCGATCGTCTGATGGAAGTGATTCGCGAAGAGATGGAACTGATCCGCGATCAGTTTGGCGATGAGCGTCGCACTGAAATCACCGCTAACAGCGCCGATATTAATATCGAAGATCTGATCAGCCAGGAAGATGTGGTTGTAACGCTGTCTCACCAGGGTTACGTCAAATATCAGCCGCTGACCGATTACGAAGCGCAACGTCGTGGCGGGAAAGGTAAATCTGCCGCGCGTATAAAAGAAGAAGACTTTATCGACCGTCTGCTGGTGGCTAACACCCACGACACGATTCTCTGCTTCTCCAGCCGTGGCCGTCTGTACTGGATGAAGGTCTATCAGCTGCCGGAAGCGAGCCGTGGCGCGCGTGGCCGTCCGATCGTCAACCTGCTGCCGCTGGAAGCCGATGAACGTATCACCGCCATTCTGCCGGTACGCGAGTACGAAGAGGGCGTTAACGTCTTTATGGCAACCGCCAGCGGTACGGTGAAGAAAACGGCGCTGACCGAGTTCAGCCGTCCGCGTTCCGCCGGTATCATCGCGGTGAACCTGAACGAAGGCGACGAGCTGATCGGCGTGGATCTGACCTCCGGTTCCGACGAAGTCATGCTGTTCTCCGCTGCCGGTAAAGTGGTGCGCTTCAAAGAAGATGCCGTTCGTGCGATGGGTCGTACCGCGACCGGCGTACGTGGCATCAAACTGGCGGGCGAAGACAGCGTCGTTTCCCTGATTATTCCGCGTGGTGAAGGTGCTATCCTGACCGTGACGCAGAATGGTTACGGTAAACGTACGGCGGAAGGCGAATACCCAACCAAGTCTCGTGGCACGCAGGGCGTTATCTCCATTAAAGTCACCGAGCGCAACGGTTCCGTTGTTGGCGCGGTACAGGTGGATGATGCCGACCAGATCATGATGATCACCGATGCCGGTACGCTGGTTCGTACCCGCGTATCGGAAATCAGCGTCGTTGGCCGTAACACCCAGGGCGTAATCCTCATCCGCACGGCGGAAGATGAAAACGTGGTGGGTCTGCAACGTGTTGCTGAGCCGGTGGATGATGAGGAACTCGACTCCATCGACGGCAGCGTAGCGGAAGGGGACGAGGATATCGCCCCGGAAGCGGAAATCGATGACGACGCAGCGGATGACGCTGACGAGTAATTCGGCGTTGTGAATTGTGTGTGAAAGGAGGCCATTGCGCCTCCTTTTTTTTGCCGGATGGCGGCGTAAACGCCTTATCAGGCCGCCACCCGGCAAAGGCGCAAGTCCTTAATTCATCCTTTCCACTATCATCGCAATACCCTGACCGCCGCCGATGCAGAGCGTGGCCAGCCCGAGCGTTTTATCGTGCGCAGAGAGGGCGTGCAGCAGCGTCACCAGAATACGCGCGCCGCTGGCGCCGATGGGGTGTCCCAGGGCGATAGCCCCACCGTTGACGTTCACCTTCTGCGGATCAAAACCGAGCGTCTTACCCACGGCAAGGAACTGTGCGGCAAACGCCTCGTTGGCTTCGATCAGATCGATATCCGAAAGCGTTAAACCGCTCAGTTGCAGCGCCTTCTGCGTGGCGGGAACCGGCCCCATCCCCATTAACGCCGGGGCGACGCCGCCGCTGGCGTAGGCTTTGATACGAGCCAGTGGGGTCAGGCCCGCCGCCAGCGCTGCGGATTCTTCCATCACTACCAGCGCTGCCGCGCCGTCATTGATCCCAGAGGCGTTTCCTGCCGTTACCGTACCCGCCTTGTCGAAGGCCGGGCGTAATGCTGCAAGACCTTCCGCCGTTGAATCGGCTTTCGGAAACTCGTCGCGCTCAAACACCACGGTTTTCTTACGGGATGTGACGCTAACCGGCACAATTTCGGCCTGGAATGCGCCGGAATCAATAGCGGCAACGGCTTTGCGCTGTGAGAGCAGCGCCAGCTCATCCTGCATCTCCCGGCTGATGCCGTATTCCCGGGCGACGTTTTCTGCCGTGATCCCCATATGGTAGCCGTGAGTGGCGCAGATCAGACCGTCGCGCAGGATCACATCGGAGAGCTGTCCGTCGCCAAGGCGATAGCCCCAGCGGGCTTTGGCATCCAGCAGATACGGCGCCTGGCTCATATTTTCCATACCGCCTGCGACAATTGCCTGTGCCTGTCCGGCCTGAATCGCCTGCGCGGCAAGCGCCACGCTTTTGAGGCCGGAGCCGCATACTTTGTTAACGGTAAAGCCGCAGACCGTCTCTGCGAGGCCGCTTTTGAGCAGTGCCTGACGCGCCGGGTTTTGCCCAAGACCAGCCTGTAGCACATTGCCCATAATCACTTCATCCACCCGTTGCGGGTCGAGCTGCGCGCGTTCAAGCGCCGCTTTAATCACGGTGGCGCCAAGGTCGATGGCGCTGGTGGTTGCCAGTGCGCCGTTAAAACTGCCGATTGCGGTACGCGCCGCGCTGACGATGACACAGTTTTTCATCTTCTGTTCCTTAAAAGTGCGTGGTTGCCGTCAGAAAAAGGTCAAACCGATGACAAAAATGATCCCGGAGAAGAGCAGGGCGGTGATGCAGTAGCCCATGATGTCGCGTACCCCGAGTCCGGCGATTGCCAGGGCGGGCAGCGCCCAGAATGGCTGCGCCATATTCATCCACTGCTCACCGTAGGCGATTGCCATGACTGACTTGCCGAGGTCTGCCCCCAGCGCCTGAGCCGCAGGCATGACGAATGGTCCCTGGATAACCCAGTGGCCGCCGCCTGATGGCACGGCAAAGTTAATCAGCGCAGAGCTGAAAAAGGTCATCACCGGGAAGGTGTCTTTGTTGGCGACGTTGATGAAGAATTCAGTGATAAGGCCACCGAGGCCGGAGTGTTCCATCATCAGTTGGATCCCGGCGTAGAAGGGGAACTGCACCAGAATACCGGCGGTACTGCGCGCTGCGGCGCTGATGGCGCGCATGTAGGCCATTGGCGTTTTGTGCAGCAGCAGACCGGCGATCATAAACATCAGATTGACGGTATTGATGGTGATGTTGAATCCCTTCTCGGCGAAGTAGAGCCCCAGATAGGCAATCCCTAATGCGCCAATGATCAGCGCGAGAATGCGGCTCTCTTCCAGTTTTTCCGACGGTGGTGCGTCAGCCGGCAGTTTCTTCTGAAAATCAGCCTCTTCCAGCAGCAACTTCGGATCGATGCTGACCACGTCGGAGGGTTTTGGCGTCATCATTCGGGTAATAAACGGCATCACCACGATGAGGCCGAGCGTGATGAAAATATTGAACCCGGTGAACAGGGTATCGCTAACCGGAATCAACCCCGCGACGTGTTCTACCGGGTTGCCCGGCGTTGCGGCCAGCAGGGGCATAGAGCCAGAGAAGCCGCCGCCCCAGGTGAGAAAACCGATATAGGCGCAGGCGATAAGCAGCGGATAATCGGAACCCGGCACGCGACGGGCCACTTCACGGGCAAACATTGCGCCGACCACCAGACCAAAGCCCCAGTTGATCACGCAGGCGACCGAGCCAAAGAAGGTCACCAGCATGACGCCCTGGGCGGGCGTCTTAGCGGCTGAAGCGGCGGTACGCAGCAGGCTTTTAACCGGGCCGGAACTGGCCAGGGCGTGGCCCGTCACGATAATCAGCGCCATTTGCATACCGAAAGCCAGCAGGTTCCAGAAGCCGTCGCCCCAGAACCTCACCATACTGACCGGCGTTTGCGGCGTCAGCCAGAGAGCGATCCCGAACGTCAGCAGGGTTAACAGCATTGCGAAGATCAGCGGATCAGGAAGCCAGCGGCTGACGACCCGCGTCATAAAGCGTGAAATACGCCCAATCATGCGTCACCTCTCTGAATGACCAGATCGGCCGCAACCTCAAAGTGCGCTTCAGTTTTTGCCCGCAGGGTTTCCAAATCACACCCTTCAGCGATTTCTGTCAGCCACATCTTGCCGTCGATAAAGCGAAATACAGCCAGTTCGGTAACCAGCATATGCACCGCGTGCTGGGCGGTGAGCGGCATGGTGCACTGGCGCAGAATTTTCGCCGAGCCGTCTTTCGCGCAATGTTCCATTGCAATGATCACTTTGCGCGCGCCGGTGACCAGATCCATTGCGCCCCCCATGCCGGGGACCATTTTGCCGGGAACCACCCAGTTGGCGAGGTTTGCCTGCTCATCCACCTGTAGCCCGCCGAGTACGCAGGCGTCAACATGGCCCCCGCGAATCAATGCGAACGACATGGCGCTGTCGAACATTGCCGCGCCGGGCAAAATGCCGCAGGGTTGACCGCCAGCGTTCACCAGATCCGGGTGGGCCGTCGTGACCGGCCCCAGTCCCAGAAAGCCGTTCTCAGATTGCAGGGTGATGTGAATGTCATCCGGCAGGTAGTTTGCAACCATCGTCGGCAAACCAATTCCCAGGTTAACCACGTCGCCATCATGCAGCTCTTGCGCCACGCGGCGCGCAATACGTTGTTTAGCATCCATTATTTGCTCTCCTGTGGAATAACGATGTGGTCGATAACGGCGCCAGGGGTGACAATCTGGTCAGGCAGTAGATCGCCTGTTTCAACCATTTCGTCAGGCTCAACCAGGGTGATGTCTGCGGCGAGAGCAATGAGGGGGTTAAAATTACGGGCACTGAGCTGGTAGGTCAGGTTGCCAAGCGGGTCGGCGCAGTGAGCGCGAATAAGCGCCAGATCTGCACGTAGTGGACGCTCCAGCAGCCAGGTTCTGCCATCGAGCTGAAGCGTTTGCTTTCCCTCTTCAACCACGGTGCCGACGCCAGTCGGGGTCAGAAAACCGCCCAGCCCGGCGCCGCCGCAGCGGATTTGTTCAATCAGGGTGCCTTGCGGAACCAGTTGAACCTCCATCTCTTTGGCAATCATTCGCCGACCCGTTTCCGGGTTGGTGCCGATATGGGAGGCGATGACCTTGCGCACCCGGCCATTTACGATAAGCGGGCCGATGCCGGTATCGACAAATGCGGTATCGTTGGCGATCAGCGTCAGGTCCCTGACACCGGATTCAAGTAAGGCTTCAACAAGGCGGGGCGGGGTGCCTACCCCCATAAAACCGCCAACCATGATGGTCATGCCGTCACGAAAGAAGCCTGAGGCGTTCTGTAAGGTAATCAGTTTTGTTTTCATTATGTTTCCCTTTTGCATACTCCATTTTGGGTACGCAAAGGAAATAGCAAGCGGGATGCCAGGATTGATAAACCGAAAAGAGAAGGCTTAACCTGATGAATATAAAAATTAATTTTCACGGAAGGGGGATGAGAGGGCGTGAGGTGCTATGCAGAATTTTGCGCACTGTGCAAAATTCTGCATAGCAACTTCTGGTATCAGAGGCCTGCCGGATCGATGCCGTACTCCTGCAATTTGTACATCAACGCGCGTCGGCTGATGCCCAGCATTAACGCGGTGCGCGTGCGGTTTCCCTCCTGCTGCTCCAGAACTTCCATAATGATTCGGCGTTCTTCGCGTTTAATCTCTTCTTTCAGGTTCCGTTCACCGGGTTGGGCTGGCTTTATTCCGCTGGCGTGACTCACCGACTGGCGGAACTGGGTAGGGAGGTCTTCGGCAAAAATCACCGCCCCGGTGTTCATCACCACCGCGCGCTCAATCACATTGGATAATTCGCGGATATTACCGGGCCACGGCCAGGCGGTGAGAAGTGACATAGCGGAAGGGTCAATTTCAATAATATCCCGCTGGTTTTCTGAGCTGAATTTCTGCAAAAAGTGGTTGGCCAACAGGGGGATATCTTCCCGCCGCTCACGCAAAGGAGGAAGCGTCAGATGAATCACATTTAGCCGATAAAACAGATCTTCACGGAAGGTGCCTTCTTTCACCATTTCCTGCAAATTCCGGTTGGTGGCGGCGACAATGCGGATATCAACCTGAATGGTTTGATGCCCGCCAATGCGTTCAAACTCCCTCTCCTGGAGGATTCGCAGCAGCTTAGCCTGTAACACCAGCGGCATTTCGCCTATTTCGTCCAGCAGCAGCGTTCCCTGATGAGCGCGCTCAAACAGTCCCTGGCGTCGCGTTTGTGCGCCGGTAAACGCCCCTTTTTCGTGGCCGAACAGTTCGCTTTCCAGCAGTGATTCCGGCAGCGCCGCACAGTTAATCTTGATGAAGGGGCCGTTTGCCCGGCGTGAGTTATAGTGAATGGCGCGGGCGATCAACTCTTTTCCAGTGCCGCTTTCGCCGCTAATGAGCACGTTGGCCTGGGAAAGCGCGATTTTCGCGGTATCTTTGCAGATATCCATCATCCCCGGACTGTTGGTCAGGATATGTCCCCATTGCCAGCTGGTGCTCAGCGCCTGATGCAGGCTGCGGATCTCCTGTTTCATGGCCTGGAGCTGCAAGGCCCGCTGAATCAATAAGTTCAGTTCATCGAGGTCGAACGGTTTAATCACATAATCAAATGCGCCGCTGCGCAGTGCTTCTACGGCGGTTTCCACTTCAGCGTAGGCTGTCATCAGAATAATGGGGACCCGTGGATGCTGTGCGCGCATCACTTTCAGCGCTTCAATGCCGTTCATCTCCGGCATGCGGATGTCCATCAGCACCACGTCGGGCGGCGCGTCGGCAAAATGTTGCAGTGCTGTCTGACCGTTACTGGCGCACTGGGTTTCATGCCCTTGCAGCGAAAACGCGGTGGCGAGCATACGGCGAACATTATCTTCGTCATCAACGATGAGAATACGGTAGCGAGTTTTCATTCTGACGAGGTTTCCTGCGGGTTAATCGGTAAAATAAGGGTAAAGGTCGCGCCGCATCCGGGCATACTGGTAACGTATATGTCGCCCTGATGCGCATTGATGATGCGCTGACTTAACGCCAGCCCGAGGCCGGTTCCTGACGCTTTGGTGGTGAAGAACGGATCAAAGATTTTTTTCTGCAAAGCGACGTCAATACCGCAGCCATTATCTTCAATGGCGATCGCCAGATGCGTGGTCGTGTAGCGCCAGGTTCGGATACGAATTTCGCCGCGCGCGCCTATCGCCTGCACCGCGTTGATAAGCATGTTCAGGAGCACCTGTTTGAGCAGTTCGCGATCGGCGACGATCGTGGGCAATGCGGCGTTGAATTCCGTATTGAAGTTGATTCGCGCCTGCACCCCGGAAGTCTGCACCAGGATCAACGCCTCCTCGATCAGCGTATTAATGGATACCTGCTGCCACTGACTTTGTCGCGGTCGGGAGAAGTCCAGCAGTTGCTGGATGACTTTATTAATAGAATCAATTTCTTTCAGTACGACGGACAGATATTCCTGATGTACAGGTAGATTGATTTGCTGGCGAATAATCTGCACATAACCCCGGATGGCGGTGAGCGGGTTGCGCACTTCATGCGCCACGCCTGCCATCAGTTCACCCAGCGTGGCGAGTCTCTCCGTTTGCGCCAGACGGCGCTGCGCCTCTTTACGGGCGGTTAAATCGGAAAACATCACCAGCGCGCCAATCAACTCACCGTCAGCGTTATGAATGCGACTGGTGGTGACGCTGAGTTCAATTGTCCGGTCACGCGCGGGGAAGCTGACTTCCTGAGCCAGATGTTCAGTGCCGTTCTCCAGAGTGTCAAGCACAGGGCTGGAGAAATAAGGATCGGAGAACAGCGTTGAGTAGGGGCGCCCGGCCAGTTCATGCAGCGTATAACCCGTGATGGTCTCTGCGGCAGGATTCATCGTGGTGACATTACCTTGTCTGTCGATTGCGATAACCCCATCGGCGGCGTTCTCAATAATCAGATCGTTCAGCGTCTTGGTTTCCCGCAGTGTCTGCGCCAGAGCGTTGACGCTGCGGCTGATTTGCCCCAGTTCACCGGGGAGATCGGGTAACTGGGCCGGTGTTTTCTGCGCAAGAGTAGGCAAGCCTTCAGTGATGATATCGATATTGGCGCTCAGGCGGCGTGAGAAGAGAATGATCAGTAACAGGCTGCTGATAAGCCCCGCCGCCAGAACGGCAATAATACGAACATCCATTTTCCAGGCCTGTCGGCGAATATCTTCGGTCAACTCATTCGCCCAGATATAACCAATGACCTCGCCATGCCGCGCTATCGGAATCATTGAGTTGAGGATATCGCCGCGCACCTGCCGGCCTGAAAATACCACCGGGGCGTTGGTACTCATGACCTCCCGGCCAGGATGGTCGGGAGCGATAGTGACCCCGACGTTGTTTTGATACAGTGCCGAAGGGGCGTAGGTGATAATGGCGTCCAGCGCCTTATTGTAATAGCCCGCGCCAATTCCCGGGAACGCGCGGGTGATACGCTCAGTGACCGGTGATAACTGCGCATTCAGCGCGCGGATACGCTCATCGCGCGGCAGATTTTCATGCTGGTTGAAGCTGTCGCCCAGCGCTTCATCGAGCAGATGCACGACAGCCGATAATTTTTTCTCTTTTTCAGATAAGACCGCTGATCGGCCTTCGGTTTCTACGATATAACCAATAGAGAGCGTCGGCACGATGACCATCAGGATAGCCATCAGTATCATTTGATTGCGTAAGCGTCGCGGGTAAAGCCGTCTCAGGTAGCGCATGCTGACATCCGTGTGGTCTTTATCAGGCAAACGCCGATTATCGGGGGTTGAGGCGCAGGTTTCTCAGCGGTATATCATATTCCCGCAAAGAGAGGGCATTGCGACGCCGGGCATTTACCGCTACCTTAACCACACTCTATTTATCGCCTGAGGCGGAGCTTCGCCCCTTTGAAATACCTTGCTTCCTTTCGTACAACCCTGAAAGTTTCGCGCTACCTGTTCAGAGCGTTGGCGTTACTGATCTGGCTGCTGATCGCTTTTGCTTCGGTGTTTTACATCGTCAATGCGCTGCATCAGAGAGAGTCTGAAATCCGTCAGGAATTCAATCTCAGTTCCGACCAGGCGCAGCGCTATATTCAGCGCACGTCTGACGTAATGAAAGAACTCAAATACATTGCCGAGAATCGCTTAACGGCGGAAAACGGCGTGATGTCCAGCCGGGCGCGCGACGATAAAACCGTGGTGCCCAATTTTGAGCCGCTGTTTGCCGACTCCGACTGTGCGGCGATGGGGAATGCCTGGCGCGGGTCGCTGGAGTCGCTGGCCTGGTTTATGCGCTACTGGCGCGACAATTTTTCTGCGGCCTACGATCTGAATCGTGTTTTCCTGATTGGCAGCGACAATCTCTGTATGGCGAATTTCGGCCTGCGCGATATGCCGGTCGAACGTGATAATGCGCTGAAAACGCTGCATGAGCGCATTGTTAAGTACCGCAATGCCCCGCAGGAAGAGAGCGGGAATAACCTTTTCTGGATTAGCCAGGGGCCGCGCCCCGGCATCGGCTATTTTTATGCCCTGACGCCGGTTTATCTGGCCAACCGCTTGCAGGCGCTGCTGGGCGTCGAGCAGTCCATTCGGATGGAGAACTTTTTCACGCCGGGAAGTTTGCCTATGGGGGTGACGATCCTCGATGAAAATGGTCATCCGCTGATTTCGCTGACCGGGCCGGAAAGCAACATCAGGCCGGAACCACGCTGGATGCAGGAGCGCTCCTGGTTTGGCTACACGCCAGGGTTCCGTGAGCTGGTTCTGAAGAAAAGCCTGCCGCCATCGTCGCTCAGCATTGTCTACTCCGTACCGGTCGATCTGGTGCTGGAGCATATTCGAATGCTGATTCTGAATGCCATTCTGCTGAATGTGCTGGTGGGCGCCGCCTTGTTCACGCTGGCGCGCATGTATGAACGGCGTATCTTTATTCCGGCGGAAAGCGATGCTCAGCGGCTGGAAGAGCATGAGCAGTTTAACCGGAAAATCGTCGCTTCCGCGCCGGTGGGGATTTGCATCCTGCGTACCATTGACGGGGTCAATATTCTCAGTAATGAACTGGCGCATACCTACCTCAATATGCTCACCCATGAGGACCGGCAAAGGCTGACGCAAATTATCTGTGGTCAGCAGGTTAACTTCGTCGATGTGTTGACCAGCAACAATACCAATCTGCAAATCAGCTTTGTCCATTCGCGCTATCGCAATGAAAACGTGGCGATTTGCGTGCTGGTGGATGTGAGCGCGCGCGTCAAAATGGAAGAGTCGTTGCAGGAGATGGCGCAGGCGGCGGAGCAGGCGAGCCAGTCCAAATCAATGTTCCTTGCGACCGTGAGCCACGAACTGCGCACGCCGCTGTACGGGATTATCGGTAACCTCGATCTGCTGCAAACCAAAGCGCTGCCGAAGGGGGTCGACAGGCTGGTTACGGCGATGAACAACTCCTCCAGCCTGCTGCTGAAAATCATCAGCGATATTCTCGACTTCTCAAAAATCGAATCCGAGCAGTTGAAGATTGAACCGCGTGAGTTCTCGCCGCGTGAGGTGATGAACCATATTACGGCCAACTATTTACCGCTGGTGGTGAGAAAACAGCTTGGCCTGTACTGCTTTATTGAACCGGATGTACCGGTTGCGCTGAACGGCGACCCGATGCGTCTGCAACAGGTGATTTCTAACCTGCTGAGTAACGCCATCAAATTTACCGATACCGGTTGTATTGTGCTGCATGTGCAGTGTGATGGCGATTATCTCAGTATTCAGGTACGCGATACCGGCGTGGGGATTCCGGCGAAAGAGGTTGTGCGTTTGTTCGATCCTTTCTTCCAGGTGGGAACCGGCGTGCAGCGTAATTTCCAGGGAACCGGCCTGGGGCTGGCGATTTGTGAAAAACTGATCAGCATGATGGATGGGGATATCTCCGTCGATTCAGAGCCCGGGATGGGCAGCCAGTTTACGTTACGCATTCCACTTTATGGCGCGCAGTACCCGCAGAAAAAAGGCGTCGAAGGGCTGGCTCAAACGCGTTGCTGGCTGGCGGTACGCAACGCGTCGCTGTGTCATTTTATTGAGTCCAGCCTGGCGCGAAGCGGTGTCGATGTGCTTCGTTACGAAGGGCAAAAACCGGCGCCGGAGGATATTCTGATTACGGACGATGTGCTGGAGCTGGCATGGCAGGGGCGTGCGGCGGTTGTTTTCAGCCGCCGCCATATTGGTATTCCGCAGGAAAGAGCGCCGGGCGAGTGGGTACACAGCGTGGCGTCGCCGCATGAATTGCCTGCGCTGCTGGCGCGGATTTACAGTATTGAGCTTGATAACGACGCGCTTGCAACGGCGCTGCCTGCGCCGGATAAAACCGACGCGACGAATGACGACATGATGATCCTCGTGGTGGACGATCATCCGATCAACCGTCGTTTGCTGGCCGATCAGTTGGGATCGCTGGGGTATCAATGCAAGACCGCAAATGACGGCGTCGATGCGTTGAACGTGCTGAGTAAAAACCATATTGATATCGTGCTGAGCGACGTCAACATGCCGAATATGGACGGCTACCGTCTGACGCAGCGCATTCGCCAGCTGGGGTTGACGTTGCCGGTGGTCGGCGTCACGGCTAACGCGCTGGCGGAAGAGAAACAGCGTTGTCTGGAGTCTGGTATGGATAGCTGCCTGTCCAAGCCGGTGACGTTAGATGTGCTTAAGCAGACGCTGGCGGTGTATGCGGAGCGAGTGAGAAAGACGCGGGCATAAAAAAGGCCGGATGGCGGTTTCGCCTTCTCCGGCCTACTGCAATCATCAACGTCGGCCTGATAAGCGCAACGCCATCAGGCACCTGACGTTTGATCAGTCTTTGTCCGCCGGGCTCAGCGTGACGGAAGAGAGGTAATTCAGCAGCGCGATATCGTTTTCGACGCCCAGCTTCATCATCGCCGATTTTTTCTGGCTACTGATGGTCTTAATGCTGCGGTTCAGTTTCTTGGCGATTTCCGTCACCAGGAAACCTTCTGCGAACAGACGCAGGACTTCACTCTCTTTCGGAGACAGACGTTTGTCGCCATAACCGCCCGCGCTGATTTTCTCCAGCAGGCGGGAGACGCTTTCCGGGGTAAACTTCTTGCCCTTTTGCAGCGCGGCCAGCGCTTTAGGCAAGTCAGTCGGCGCGCCTTGTTTCAGCACAATCCCCTCAATGTCGAGATCCAGCACCGCGCTCAGAATTGCCGGGTTGTTGTTCATCGTCAGAACGATGATCGACAGGCTCGGGAAATGACGTTTAATGTATTTGATGAGGGTAATCCCGTCACCGTATTTATCTCCCGGCATGGAGAGGTCGGTAATCAACACATGCGCATCTAATTTAGGCAGGTTGTTGATCAGTGCTGTGGAATCTTCAAACTCGCCGACAACATTCACCCACTCGATTTGTTCAAGTGATTTGCGAATACCGAACAGTACAATCGGATGGTCATCGGCAATAATTACGTTCATATTGTTCATGTATTGGGCTACCTTGCTACAGCAAGCTCTTGACGTAGCTGTCAATGTCGCTGATGTATTTTTCTATACCTGGAGCATCTTTCTCACGAATAAGATGTTCCAGCGTTTCACATAACTGCTTGCCGGGTACCAGATTAAGCATAGCAAACACGCCTTTCAGGCGGTGGGCTGTCTGCGCCAGCGCAGCGAAGTCACTGGTCGCTGCCTCAGTATACAACCTCTTAACATCATCCGGTACTGTGTCTACAAAGAGCGCGTAATAACCGCTGGCATGAAGTTCGGCGTTTTCATCTCCGCCGAGGGGCGACTCTGGAATCTCTTCCTGCGCCAGTTGCTCTTCTATCAGTTGTAGTACAGCTTCCTGCATAGCGTTGCTCATATTAAAGTTGACGCGCAGTTGGCCAGGACCCATTTTCCGCACGCCTGACTCATCATCGCTTAAAAGCAAGCCGGAGGCAGTAAGATTAGACGGATTATCAGTTAAAAAGAGATCATATTCTTGACTTATTTGCCGATCATCCGGCGTGATGCAGGTGGCTCCCCAGTTTTCCAGCTGACGCAACACAATATTGCGCACATCATTAGAGGTGACGTCAACCATCACGCAAACGTCATCCAGCAAGCGCTCTTCATCATTTACATGTTGGTCATGCGGAGTCATTTTAACATGTACGGTATAGCGCGTCCCCAGCGCATCGCGTGCTTTAATATTCAGATGCCCGCCGAGCTTACGCGCCAGCTGATCGCACAACCAGAAGGTTAACGGATTCGCTTTCCCGTAGCGGTCGCTTTGCGTTTCATTGATATACGGGAAATGGAGATTGTCGATCTCATTGAGCGTCACGCCTTCACCGGTATCCAGAATGCGGAAGGTCAGGCGTTCTTCAGCCGACTCATCCTGATCGACTTCCAGCGTGATTTTCCCAATCTGCGTGGTCGTGACCGCGTACTGGATCAGCAACAGCAGAATGCGGCGCAGGGCGTCACGGTCGCCACGGCGTTCATCGTTGGCGCTAAGGTGGTTTTTGATCAGCAGTTGCAGACCCTTACGCTTAATCGCAGGCAGAACGTCCGGCACCACTTCGTCAATCAGATCCTGAATGGAGAACAGCGTCGGCTCGCTTTTCCAGGTATCATTCTCCAGAATATTCGCCAACTGAATTTCATCTATCATACGCACCAGAACATCCGCCTGGTTCGCCAGCTTCTGGCTTTCCGGCGTGTCTGCGGCAGCGGCGTTGATCGCCAGTATCCGCACGGGTTCTTTCAGGGCATTGCCAATATTTTGCATAAACGCGGCGCGGCCCTGCTGGTTTTTCTCATACAGACGCTGCGCCTGCCTGAGCTTTTTGTTCACCAGCACTTCCCGGTCCTGATCGCGAATAATAAAGATCTGCGTGCGAGGGGCGACCTGGCTGCGGAACAGGCGAATTTCATACAGCTCGTTATTGATCGTCGCCTGAATGATGCCCTGATGCTGCTCCGCCATGCTGGTGATGTTTTGCAGATTTAAATGCGGCAGCAAATGGTCGGCGATTTTATTGCTGATGACGGTGCGATTGGCCTCCTGGTCATGCACCAGCAGCCCCAGCGGCAGCAGGGAGACGATCTCTTCATTAATCGCGCGCAGAATACGCAGTTCATTATTTGCGGTATTGCTTGTCGCCACTTCCGTTGAACGGCCAGGCTGGTGGCGGAAGGTGGTGTAGCCAAACAGCGCCAGCGCAAGCAAGCCGATATTCAACAGTAACGGCAGCAGGATATTTTGCAGCGTATCAAGCAATAGCGTGCCGAAAGGAACCTGCCAGACCAGCCGCATATCGGTTGAGTTCAGTGCGGAAGAAATCTCAATTTTGGCGCTGTTGAAGCTGATGCTGACGCTGTCTGGAGACTCTTTCTCCGTATTACGTACCGTCGTGGTTGAGGAGTCGGGTTCCAGACGGAAGCTGTCCAGCGGCATTCCCGGCGGGATCAGGTCGTTGATCGGCAAATCGAACGCCACAACCGTTGCCAGATGCCCCGGCTGATTAAAAGTGGTGCGCAGCGTAAAGTAATGGCCGTTTTGCCACGCCAGACGACGT
Organism: Citrobacter sp. CK181; assembly: GCF_030333595.1. NCBI lineage: Bacteria > Pseudomonadati > Pseudomonadota > Gammaproteobacteria > Enterobacterales > Enterobacteriaceae > Citrobacter > Citrobacter sp. CK181. The sequence goes on from NZ_JAOWFN010000011.1 coordinate 171,512, forward strand.
AACGAAGAGAAGCTTTCGCGTTCATCCAGCGCATTCGCCTGTTGCAGCATCTCCGCCCGACGGGAATCGACAATATTGCCAATCGCAGACTCTTTAAAGCCGGAGGAGAGATCCTTGAGCGGCAGGGTGGAGATGAGAATCAGGCTGTTGTCCTGCCCGTTCAGATAATACATCGACCAGGGCACGTTCTCCGCGCCCCACAGCGTATCAAGATAGGTGGAAATCCGCTGGGTCATTTCCAGCGTTGAGCTGTCATGCGAGCCAAAAATAAGCGCTTCGGTCTTACGGCGCGGTTTTTCAAGGTAGTAGACGTCTTGTTTCAGACGCGTTTCCTGCAAGCCCTCGCTCGTGGATGGGCTAGCCGTTGCGGCAATGTTGTCATAGATTTGCCAGGTCACGTAGCGCCAGGTGTCTACGCGCTTATGAATAGCATGGGTGATATCGACAATCTGATAGCTCTTGTCTTTCAGCCAGGCGTTGACCGCGCTTTGCACCATCACGCCCATCGTTACAAGTAACACAATGATCAGTAATAAGAAGAAACGGGTAATGCTTCCCGGCAGAAGGGAGAATCGGGTAGAAACCGTTGTATCAGACTGACTCATTCGTGTTTATGACCTGTTAAAACAACGCTAAAGAGGAAAGGGCAGTATAAAGGGTACTGTGTGAATTTCCATACTCTCGCTCATCAGACACGCTGCATTTTTCCGCCCGCGCCGCGAAGGCGTTTCCCTAAGCAAAACGTGTACAGCGTTGGCGCAGATGTATAAATATAAACACAATGAAATAAAATTTAGCACTAAATAACAAGAAATTATTTGTTGGCATGACTGGTGATTATCACGAGGAGGGTAGTAAACCGTTGTGATTATTTAAATCCGGTAGCACAAGAAGATAAAATTTGTGTAAAGAAGGGTAAAAAAAAACCGAATGCGAGGCATCCGGTTGAAATAGGGGTAAACAGACATTCAGAAATGAATGACGGTAATAAATAAAGTTAATGATGATAGCGCTGACTATTTTAGTTGCGAGTGAAGATTTTGTTTTATCATTCAGTGCTATGATTTTCATGAATGCAATGCATTGAATTATAATGAAAAATAAATATGTTTTGATTATTCGTGCTTATTTGTCCCATTTTTTGCTTTTAAAAAAGTTCCATGCCATTAATAATTTGAAACACCTATGGCGATAAATGAAACATTTTAAAGATTTTAGTATCATATCCGTGTTGGATTATTCTGCATTTTTGCGGAGAATGAAATTGCCGACTGGTTAAGAGGGTTAATCAGTATGCAGTGGCAATAAAAAAGCAAATAAAGGCATATAACAGAGGGTTAATAACATGAAAGTTAAAGTACTGTCCCTCCTGGTACCGGCTCTGCTGGTAGCAGGCGCAGCAAATGCGGCTGAAGTTTATAACAAAGACGGCAACAAATTGGACCTGTTCGGTAAAGTCGACGGTCTGCACTATTTCTCTGATGACGATGGCAACGACGGCGATCAGACCTATATGCGTCTCGGCTTCAAAGGCGAAACCCAGGTTAACGATCAGATCACCGGCTACGGTCAGTGGGAATATCAGATTCAGGGCAACGACGCTGAAACCACTAACAACTCCTGGACCCGTGTGGCGTTTGCTGGTGTGAAATTTGGCGATGCAGGTTCCTTCGACTACGGTCGTAACTACGGCGTAATCTACGATGTAACGGCCTGGACCGACGTTCTGCCGGAATTCGGCGGCGACACCTACGGTGCTGATAACTTCATGCAGCAGCGTGCTAACGGCCTGGCAACCTACCGTAATACTGACTTCTTCGGTCTGGTTGAAGGTCTGAATTTTGCGTTGCAGTATCAGGGTAAAAACGGCAGCGCCAGCGGTGAAAACGACGTTGCGGATGGTCGTAGCCTGCTGAAACAGAACGGCGACGGCTTCGGCGGATCTCTGACCTATGATATCGGCGAAGGCTTCAGCGTTGGTGGTGCAATCACCTCTTCCAAACGTACTGCTGACCAGAATTCGGCTGGCGTATACGGTAGCGGCGATCGTGCGACCGTTTATACCGGTGGTCTGAAATACGACGCTAACAACGTTTACCTGGCAGCGCAGTACTCTCAGACTTACAACGCAACCCGCTTTGGTTCTTCCCAGAACAGCCGTAGCGACTCTTATGGCTTCGCTGATAAAGCACAAAACTTCGAAGTGGTTGCACAGTACCAATTCGACTTCGGTCTGCGTCCGTCCGTGGCTTACCTGCAATCTAAAGGTAAGGACATCTCCAACGGCACCACCAACTACGGCGATCAGGATATCCTGAAATACGTTGATGTTGGCGCGACCTACTACTTCAACAAAAACATGTCTACCTACGTTGATTACAAAATCAACCTGCTGGATGACAACACCTTTACCCGTAACGCGGGTATCAGCACTGACGACATTGTTGCTCTGGGCCTGGTTTACCAGTTCTGATTGCGGACAATGTCAACTAAAGGGCCTGCGGGCCCTTTTTTAATGCGTTTTTTACGGCGTACAAATAGCGATTTTTGGTGTACTCTTGCGCGCGTTCGCATGAGGATAATCACGTATGGAAATGACCTTTTGTCGGGCAGCGCTGCTGGCCACGACGATCTTTTTTGTGGGGTGCGATGATGCCCCAAAACCGGCTGATACAGCGTCACCTGCTGCAACCGTACTGGAAGGGAAAACGATGGGCACCTTCTGGCGGGTCAGCGTGGTGGATGTGGACGCCAGCCGTGCTGAGGAATTACGTAACAGAATTCAGACGCAGCTTGATGCCGACGATCAGCTGTTGTCCACGTACAAAAATGACTCGGCGCTGATGCGCTTCAACCATTCGCAAAGTCTTTCTCCCTGGCCGGTTAGCGAAGCAATGGCCGATATCATTACCTCGGCGCTGCGCATTGGCGCGAAAACCGACGGCGCGATGGATATCACCGTGGGGCCGCTGGTGAATCTGTGGGGGTTCGGCCCGGAGCAACAGCCGCTACATGTTCCCACACAGCCGCAGATTGACAGCGCAAAAGCAAAGACCGGGCTGCAACATCTGCGGGTCATCAATCAGGCGCGACAGCAATATCTGCAAAAAGATCTGCCGGATCTGTTCGTCGATCTCTCAACCGTGGGGGAAGGGTATGCGGCCGATCATCTGGCGCGCTTGATGGAACAGGAAGGCATTGCCCGCTATCTGGTCTCCGTCGGCGGCGCCCTGAACAGTCGCGGCATGAATGCGCAGGGGCAGCCCTGGCGTGTGGCGATCCAAAAACCGACCGATCAAGAAAACGCGGTACAGGCGATTGTCGATATTAACGGGCATGGCATCAGTACCTCCGGCAGCTACCGTAACTATTACGAACTGGACGGGAAGCGCCTGTCTCACGTTATTGATCCGCAGACCGGGCGTCCCATAGAACACAATCTGGTCTCCGTGACGGTTATCGCCCCGACGGCGCTGGAAGCGGACGGCTGGGATACCGGGTTGATGGTGCTCGGCACGGAAAAGGCCAAAGAGGTGGTGCGCCGGGAAGGGCTGGCGGTGTACATGATCATGAAAGAGGGCGAGGGGTTTAAAACCTGGATGTCGCCGCAGTTCAAAAGCTTCCTCGTGAGTGATAAAAATTAAAAAGCAAGATTTCGGGTTTTCGTGCGCTGACTTACGGACACACTGAGACTAAGCACTATGCTTAATGAAGGAGTCCATGATGAAAAATCTCTCACGCATAAACGACGATGCACGCTGGCAGTCGGTGCTGGATCGCGATCCTGACGCCGATGGTCAGTTTGTTTTTGCGGTACAGACCACCGGCATCTTTTGCCGACCGTCCTGTCGGGCAAAACACGCGTTGCGGCAAAACGTTCGTTTCTTTGCCAGTGCGGAGCAGGCGCTGGCCGCAGGATTCCGCCCCTGCAAACGCTGCCAGCCAGACAAAGACAACGCCCGACAGCATCAGCTGGATAAAATCACGCACGCCTGCCGTTTACTGGAACAGGATGCCCCCATCACGCTGGACGCCCTGGCGCAGCAGGTGGCAATGAGCCCATTTCATCTGCACCGGTTGTTCAAAGCCACGACGGGAATGACGCCAAAGGCCTGGCAGCAATCCTGGCGCGCCCGCCGTCTGCGCGATGCGCTGACGAAAGGAGAGACGGTAACGCAGGCGATCCTGAACGCCGGTTTTCCCGACAGCGGCAGTTACTATCGCAAAGCGGATGAGACGCTCGGCATGACGGCGAAGCAGTTTCGTAAGGGCGGCGATAATCTCCCCGTTCGCTATGCCCTCGCGGATTGTGCGCTGGGACGCTGCCTGGTTGCGGAGAGCGAGCGGGGAATCTGCGCGATTTTGCTGGGCGATGATGATGCCGGGCTTATTGCCAGCCTGCATGAACTGTTTCCCGCCGCGCAGGATGAACCCGCTGATCGCCCTTTCCAGCAGCGCGTGCGCCAGGTTATCGCCAGTATTAATGCACGCGATATGCCGCTGTCACTGCCGTTAGATATTCAGGGCACCGCGTTCCAGCAGCAGGTCTGGCAGGCGCTGCGCACGATTCCCTGTGGGGAAACCGTCAGCTATCAGCAGATCGCCAGCGCAATTGGCAAGCCGAAGGCGGTTCGTGCCGTTGCCAGCGCCTGCGGGGCAAATAAACTGGCGATTGTGATCCCGTGCCATCGGGTGGTGCGCGGCGACGGCGCGCTATCGGGTTATCGTTGGGGCGTGGCGCGCAAGGCGCAGCTTCTGCAACGAGAGGCGCGACATGAGGATAAATGATGCTGGACTTATTTGCGGATGCTGAACCCTGGCAAGAGCCGCTGGCGTCCGGCGCGGTTATCTTGCGCCGTTTCGCCTTTCGCGAGGCGCCATCGCTGATTGAGGCCATCGCGGCGGTCGCCGCGCAGTCGCCATTTCGCCAGATGGTAACGCCCGGCGGCTATACCATGTCGGTGGCGATGACAAATTGCGGTCAGCTCGGCTGGACGACGGATCAACATGGATATCTCTATTCTCCCGTCGATCCGTTAACCGGGCGGCGTTGGCCGCTGCTGCCTGAGGTCTTTACCAGCCTGTGCCATCGCGCGGCGATCGCGTCGGGCTATGCTGATTTTCAGCCGGATGCCTGTCTTATCAATCGCTATGCGCCCGGCTCAAAGTTGTCGTTGCATCAGGATAAAGACGAACCGGATCTGCGCGCGCCGATTGTGTCGGTTTCTTTGGGCCTTCCGGCCATTTTTCAGTTTGGCGGCCTACGTCGTAACGATCCGTTAAAACGCCTTTTGCTGGAGCACGGCGATGTGGTGGTCTGGGGCGGTGAATCGCGACTGTTTTACCACGGCATACAACCGCTTAAAGCGGGCTTTCATCCGCTGACGGCGGACTGTCGTTACAACCTGACGTTTCGCCAGGCGGGTAAAAAAGAATAAAAATAAGAATTATTATTGCTGTCGGCGTTGAGATGTTTAAACTGCGGGCTGTTATTCCTTGCCCGGGTTGTATGAATGGAACTACTTCTTCTTGTCTGGCGGCAGTATCGCTGGCCATTTATCAGCGTGATGGCGCTCAGCCTCGCCAGCGCTGCGCTGGGGATTGGTCTGATTGCCTTTATCAATCAGCGCCTCATCGAAACGGTGGATACCACGCTGATGGTGCTGCCGGAATTTCTCGCGCTGCTGCTTTTACTGATGGCGGTGACGCTGGGCTCCCAGCTGGCCTTAACCGCGTTAGGGCACCATTTTGTCTATCGCCTGCGCAGCGAATTTATCAAACGTATTCTGGACACGCAGGTTGAGCGCATCGAACAACTGGGCAGCGCCTCGCTGCTGGCAGGGTTAACCAGTGATATCCGCAACATCACGATCGCGTTCGTACGCCTGCCGGAGCTGGTACAGGGGATCATCCTGACGGTGGGTTCCGCTGCGTATCTGGCGATGTTATCCACCAAAATGCTGCTGGTGACGGCAATCTGGATGGCAATCACCATCTGGGGCGGGTTTGTGCTGGTGGCGCGCGTGTATAGGCACATGGCGACGCTGCGCGAAACGGAAGATAAGCTGTATCAGGATTTTCAGACGGTGCTGGAAGGGCGCAAAGAGCTGACCCTGAACCGTGAGCGCGCGGAACATATCTTTAACCATTCGTATATCCCGGATGCGAAAGAGTATCGCCACCATATTATTCGCGCCGATACGTTCCACCTGAGCGCCGTTAACTGGTCAAACATTATGATGCTGGGCGCGATTGGTCTGGTGTTCTGGATGGCGAACAGCCTGGGCTGGGCGGATACCAACGTGGCGGCGACCTATTCGCTGACGCTGCTGTTCCTGCGCACGCCGCTGCTCTCTGCGGTTGGCGCGTTGCCGACGCTGCTCACCGCGCAGGTGGCTTTCAACAAGCTGAATAAATTTTCACTGGCGCCGTTTAAAGCGGAATTTCCTCGTCCTGACGCCTTTCCTGACTGGAAAACGCTGGAGTTACGCAATGTCGTTTTCCATTATCAGGATAATGCGTTTTCAGTAGGGCCGATCAACCTGACCATCCAGCGCGGGGAACTGCTGTTTCTGATTGGCGGCAATGGCAGCGGGAAATCGACGCTGGCGATGCTGCTGACGGGGCTGTACCAGCCTCAGTCAGGCGAAATTTTACTGGATGGCAAAACGCTTTCCGCAGAGCGTCCTGAGGACTACCGGAAACTCTTTTCCGCTGTGTTTACCGATGTCTGGCTGTTTGATCAACTGCTGGGGCCGGAAGGCAAACCGGCCAAAGCGGAACTGGTGGAAAAGTGGCTTGAGCAACTGAAAATGGCGCACAAGCTGGAGCTACGCGATGGCCGGATTCTGAACCTGAAGCTGTCGAAAGGGCAGAAAAAGCGCGTGGCGTTGCTGCTGGCGCTGGCGGAGGAGCGTGACATCATTCTGCTGGATGAATGGGCCGCCGATCAGGACCCGCATTTCCGCCGTGAATTTTATCAGGTGCTGCTGCCGCTGATGCAGGAGATGGGCAAAACCATCTTTGCGATCAGTCATGACGATCATTACTTTATTCACGCCGATCGCCTGCTGGAGATGCGTAACGGGCAGTTGAGTGAGCTGGTCGGTGATGAACGCGACGCCGCCTCCCGCGATGCGGTTGCGCGTACCGCCTGATCCTGTAGGCCGGATAAGGCGTAGCCGCATCCGGCCTGGTTGCCCGATGGCGCGACGCTTATCGGGCCTGCCATTCCCTGCATGATGCTGATTTTTTGTCCATTCGCGGTGCCGTTTATTGTTATTTATATAACCTCACGCCATGCTTAATGGCATCTCATTTCATGGATTTATAATTAATGTCCGCAATGACCAAAAACAGCGCCAGACTGCGCGATGAAGAGCGTGCGCGTCTTATCTGGCTGCTCACCACCGATAAAGCGATTATTTCCGCCCTGTCAGGCAAGCTCACCCTGGCTGAGCAATATGATGTCGGTACGCTGGCCGACGATATTGCTGAGGTAGGGGCGCTGGTGGCTCACCTGCCGCCGCCGGACCTGGCGGATACCCTTGAAGCGCTGCCTTCCGAAGAACGTCATGCCTTATGGCGGCTGGTCGAGAATGAAAAACGCGGCAAAGTGCTGCTGGAAGCGTCCGAAAACGTCTGGGATGACCTGATTGATGAAATGACCGACCGCGCGCTGTTGGACGCGCTGCAATACCTCGACATTGACGAACAGATTTATCTCGTTCAGCACCTGCCGCGTAACCTCACCGGGCGACTGCTGGCGACGCTGCCGCCGGAGGAGCGCGCCCGCGTCCGTCAGGTTATGCACTACGAGAAGAATCGCGTCGGGGCGATCATGGAGTTCGAGGTCATCACCGTGCGCCCGGACGTGACGCTGGAGGTGGTGCAGCGCTATTTACGCCGTCTGGGAAAAATGCCGGAAAACACCGACAAACTCTTTGTAACGAACCGGAATAAAATACTGGTCGGCGAGCTGTCTCTGACGCGTATTCTGCTCAGTGACGTGCAGCGTAAAGTCAGCGACGTGATGGATGACGATCCGCTGACCTTTGCCCCGGAAGATATCTCTGAGAATGCGGCGCGCACCTTTGAACGTGACAACCTGGTCAGCGCCGCCGTGATCGATCCTTCCGGCAAACTGATGGGGCGCCTGACCATCGATGAGATCGTTGATGTGGTCTACGAAGAAACTGACACCGATCTGCGTCGCATGGGGGGGCTGAGCGCCGAAGAAGATGTTTTTGCGCCCGTCGCCAAAGCGGTAAAAACCCGTTGGGCATGGCTGGCGATAAACCTGTGCACGGCGTTTATCGCTTCCCGGGTGATCGACGGCTTTGAACACACGATCTCGCAACTGGTGGCGCTGGCTTCTCTCATGCCGATTGTCGCCGGGATTGGCGGCAATACCGGGAATCAAACCATTACCATGATTGTTCGCGCGCTGGCGCTGCAAAATATTCAGCCCGGCAACCTGACCTTTCTCATTTTGCGTGAAATGGGGGTGGCGCTGGTCAACGGCCTTGTCTGGGGCGGCATCATGGGCGGCGTGACCTGGTGGCTCTACGACGATATCGCCCTTGGCGGCGTTATGACGCTGGCGATGGTGCTGAATTTACTGGTGGCGGCGCTTATGGGCGTGATCATCCCGATGACGATGGTAAAGCTCGGGCGCGACCCGGCGGTCGGCTCAAGCGTGATGATTACCGCCATTACCGATACCGGCGGTTTCTTTATTTTTCTGGGGCTGGCGACGGTATTTCTGCTTTAACCGCCTGATTACGTCTCATCATCCGTAGCAGCAAAAGCATGGCGATTAGCGATGCGGGAATGCTGTTGTCTCGTTAATTGTCAATAACCTTATAAATATTCAACGTATTACTAACGTTTTTAAAATCTTAATATAATTTATAAACAATATTTAAATCTTTTACCTGAAGTGTTAACGTTGATGCCGCTCGATTTTCACCTGCAAAAAGCAAAAAAACGATACTAAAAGTAAGGCATTAACATTATGAAAAAAGTGACTGCCATGCTCTTCACCATGGCTGTGGGGCTGAATGCTGTCTCGATGGCGGCAAAAGCGAAAGCGACCGAAGAGCAGGAAACGGATGTACTGTTGATTGGCGGCGGCATCATGAGCGCCACGTTGGGAACCTATTTGCAGGAGCTGGAACCGGAGTGGTCAATGACCATGGTTGAGCGACTGGATGGGGTTGCACAGGAGAGTTCTAACGGCTGGAACAACGCCGGAACAGGCCACTCCGCGCTGATGGAACTGAACTACACGCCGAAAAAAGCCGACGGTTCCGTCAGCATCGAAAAGGCAGTCGACATTAACGAAGCCTTCCAGGTTTCCCGCCAGTTCTGGGCGCATCAGGTACAGAGCGGCGTTCTGCACGAACCACACTCGTTTATCAATACCGTTCCGCACATGAGCTTTGTCTGGGGCGATGATAACGTCAATTTCCTGCGCGCCCGCTATACCGCGTTGCAGCAGAGCACGCTGTTCCGCGGTATGCGTTACTCCGAAGATCATGCGCAAATTAAAGAGTGGGCGCCGCTGGTCATGGAAGGTCGCGATCCGAAACAGAAGGTTGCCGCGACCCGCACTGAAATTGGTACTGACGTGAACTACGGGGAAATCACGCGTCAGCTGGTGGCATCGTTGCAGAAAAAACCGAACTTTGCGCTGCAACTGAATACCGAAGTCCGTGGATTTAAACGTAACGCGGATAACTCCTGGACCGTGACCGTCGCCGATCTGAAAAACGGTGAAGCAGAACATGCGATTAAGGCGAAATTTGTCTTTATCGGCGCGGGCGGCGCGGCGCTGAAGCTGTTGCAGGAGACGGGTATTCCTGAAGCGAAAGATTACGCGGGATTCCCGGTTGGCGGCCAGTTCCTGGTTTCAGAGAACCCGGATGTGGTTAACAACCACCTGGCGAAGGTATACGGCCAGGCGTCGGTCGGCGCGCCGCCGATGTCCGTACCGCACATCGATACCCGTATTCTGGATGGCAAACGCGTCGTGCTGTTTGGGCCGTTCGCGACGTTCTCTACGAAGTTCCTGAAAAACGGTTCGCTGTGGGATCTGCTGAGTTCGACCACGACCTCTAACTTTATGCCGATGGTCAACGTAGGGATGGATAACTTCGATCTGGTGAAATACCTGATTAGCCAGGTGATGCTGAGCGATGATGAACGCTTTGAAGCGCTGAAAGAGTACTATCCGCAGGCGAAGAAAGAAGACTGGCGTTTGTGGCAGGCGGGCCAGCGCGTGCAGATCATCAAGCGTGATGAAGACAAGGGCGGCGTACTGCGTCTGGGCACTGAAGTGGTCAGCGACAAAGACGGTACGATTGCCGCGCTGCTGGGCGCGTCTCCGGGGGCATCCACTGCTGCGCCGATCATGCTGCATCTGATGGAAAAAGTGTTTAAAGAGAAAGTGGCCAGCCCGGAATGGCAGGCGAAGCTGAAAACGATTGTTCCGTCTTACGGGACTAAGCTGAACGGCAATATTGAGGCCACGGAACAAGAGCTGCAATACACCAGCGACGTTCTGGGGCTGAAATATGACAAGCCGCAGGTGGTGGACGAAGCGCCAAAACCGCAGCTTAAGCCGCAGGCTCAAGCGCAGCCAGCGCATAAAGCTGTCGCGGATATCGCGCTGTAAAAACGTATTGCGGCATGCCGGATGGCGCTGCACTTATCCGGCCTACAACGAGCAATATGTAGGCCAGATAGGCGGTACGCCGCCATCCGGCAAAACGTTCCTTAACGCGTCACTGCGTCCTGTACTTTATCTTCCGCTTTCCAGATACGGTATTTCACCTCCACGTTAGCCGGGGTGTACACCACGATCGGCAGCTTGCTGTTATAACGCACCATTCCGGCATCGCCCAGATAGGCCGTCACAAACTTCTGCTCTTTCTTGCCATCCGGGCAGGCCATCATGGTAGAAACCGGGGAGGTTACTTTATCAAAAACGTAGTAGTCGTAACCCCAGCCTTCCAGCGTTTTGCTCGCCAGTTCGCCGCCAAGACGGTGATGGTTGCAATCCACTTCCAGCGTCTGGCCGATCAGCAGTTCCACTTTCAGGGTAGACTCATCTTCCTGGGGAGTAAGCTGGATAACCTGGCGCTTCATCCCTTTTTCCGCTTTCGGATACGGCGCGATTTTTTCCAGAGGTTGCGTATTGGCATCGCTGGTCGCCGCCCATGCGGAGGTACTGGCGAAAGCCGCTAACAGTACAGCAGGTACAATTGTCTTCATTTTCGAGTTCACCGCGTTTCCTTTCTTCTGTCTTCTGAACGATTCCCGGCAGGTTAACACATTCATATTGGCTATTAATCTAAATTTACTTATATTTTAAGATGGTTAATTGAATGTTTACTTGTTTGATAGCGATATATTCCATTTCTTACGCGTTAAATAGGATTATTCTCCAATTAAGCCTTTCGTTATATACTTATTGATATAACCCTTTGAAATGTGAACAAAAGCACATTCAGATACGCTAACCCCACACTCTTTTGATCCGGCGACAGCATTTACCCCAATCGGGGTATGCACCTCTAACACATCCTGAAATATCTTACCGATCATAATAATGACTTAGTGGTAGTGCGGTTTATTTAGTCGTTCACCTTCCGGTGTGAGCGTCGTGATGGAAGGGCGATGTCATGGTTGATCTATCCCGTCGAGGAATACTGACAGGCAGTTGGCGCAAAGCCAACAGCGGGCTCCGTCCGCCCTGGTCTGGGGACGAATCACACTTCCTGACGCACTGCATCCGTTGCGACGCCTGCATTCAGGCATGTGAAACCGACATTTTACAGCGGGGGCAGGGCGGCTATCCGGGCGTTAATTTTAAGCAGGGTGAATGCAGCTTTTGTTATGCCTGCGCGCAAGCCTGTCCTGAATCACTCTTCCTTCCGCGCCACACCAGGGCCTGGGATCTGAACTTTACGATTGGGCAGAATTGTCTGGCGTATCAGTCCGTTGAGTGTCATCGCTGCCAGGATAGCTGCGAACCACTGGCGATAACGTTTCGCCCCACGCTGTCAGGCATTTATCAGCCGCAACTCGACAATCAGGCATGCAGCGGATGCGGGGCGTGTGTCGCCATTTGCCCGACATCAGCGATCAATGCGGAGTACAACCATGCAGCACAGTAACTGGCAGGTCTGTAGCCTGGTCGTCCAGGCCAAAAGTCAGCACATCACCGACATCAGCACGCAATTGCACCAGTTTCCGGGCTGTGAAGTCGCGCTGAGCGATGTCGACAGCGGTCAGTTGATCGTGGTGGTGGAAGCAGAACACAGCGGAACGCTGATGCAAACAATTGAGTCGGTACGCAACGTTGCGGGCGTGCTGGCGGTGTCGCTGGTTTATCACCAGCAGGATGAGCAAGGTGAGGAAACACCATGAAACTCAGTCGTCGTAGCTTTATGAAAGCTAACGCCGTTGCGGCCGCTGCGGCGGCTGCCGGGCTAAGCGTGCCGGGCGTCGCCCGCGCAGTGGTTGGTCAGCAGGAAGCCATCAAATGGGACAAAGCCCCGTGCCGTTTTTGCGGAACGGGTTGCGGCGTGCTGGTCGGTACTCAGCAGGGCCGTATTGTGGCCTGTCAGGGCGATCCTGATGCGCCGGTCAACCGTGGCCTTAACTGCATTAAGGGCTATTTCCTGCCCAAGATCATGTATGGCAAAGACCGCTTAACGCAGCCGATGCTGCGCATGAAAGACGGCCAGTACAACAAAGAAGGCGAATTTACCCCAATCAGTTGGGATCAGGCCTTCGATGTGATGGAAGAGAAATTTAAGGCCTCCCTGAAAGAAAAAGGGCCGGAAGCGATTGGTATGTTTGGTTCCGGGCAGTGGACGGTCTGGGAAGGTTATGCCGCCGCGAAGCTGTTCAAAGCCGGTTTCCGTTCCAACAATATCGACCCGAACGCGCGCCACTGCATGGCGTCGGCGGTGGTGGGCTTCATGCGTACCTTCGGTATGGATGAGCCGATGGGGTGTTACGACGATATCGAACAAGCCGACGCCTTTGTGCTATGGGGCTCTAACATGGCGGAGATGCACCCGATCCTGTGGTCGCGCATCACCAACCGCCGTCTGTCCGATCCGAACGTTAATGTCGCGGTTCTCTCAACCTTCCAGCATCGTAGCTTTGAGCTGGCGGATAACGGCATTGTCTTTACGCCGCAAAGCGATCTGGTGATCCTCAACTATATCGCCAATTACATCATTCAAAACAATGCGATAAATCAGGATTTCTTCAGCAAATATGTCAACCTGCGTAAAGGGACGACCGACATCGGTTATGGCCTGCGTCCAACGCATCCGCTGGAAAAAGCGGCGAAGAATCCGGGCTCCGACGCTTCTGAGCCGATGAGCTTCGACGAGTACAAAGCGTTTGTCGCGGAGTACACGCTGGAGAAAACCGCAGAAATGACCGGCGTGCCGAAAGATCAGCTGGAGCAGCTGGCGCAGCTGTATGCCGATCCGAAGAAAAAAGTGATCTCCTACTGGACGATGGGCTTTAACCAGCATACGCGTGGCGTATGGGCCAACAACCTGGTGTATAACCTGCACCTGTTGACCGGCAAGATCTCCCAGCCAGGCTGTGGTCCGTTCTCCCTGACCGGTCAGCCTTCCGCCTGTGGTACGGCGCGTGAAGTTGGGACATTCTCCCACCGTCTGCCTGCGGACATGGTGGTCACTAATGAAAAACACCGTGATATCTGCGAAAAACACTGGCAGATCCCAACGGGCACCATCCCGGCGAAAATCGGTCTGCACGCCGTAGCGCAGGATCGTGCGCTGAAAGACGGCAAGCTGAACGTCTACTGGGTGATGTGCAACAACAACATGCAGGCCGGGCCGAACATCAATGAAGAGCGTATGCCGGGCTGGCGCGATCCGCGTAACTTCGTCATCGTCTCCGATCCGTACCCGACCGTCAGCGCGCTGGCCGCTGACCTGATTCTGCCAACGGCGATGTGGGTGGAGAAAGAAGGGGCCTACGGTAACGCTGAGCGTCGTACCCAGTTCTGGCGTCAACAAATTAAAGCGCCGGGTGAAGCGAAATCAGACCTGTGGCAGCTGGTGCAGTTCGCTCGTCGTTTCAAAACGGAAGAGGTCTGGCCGGAAGATCTGCTGGCGCAAAAACCAGAACTGCGCGGCAAAACCCTCTACGACGTTCTGTTTGCCACGCCTGCGGTCAGCAAATTCCCGCTGACCGATCTGGCGGAAGACCAGCTGAACGATGAATCCCGTGAGCTGGGTTTCTACCTGCAAAAAGGACTGTTTGAAGAGTACGCCTGGTTTGGTCGCGGACACGGCCACGATCTCGCGCCGTTCGATGATTATCACAAAGCGCGCGGTCTGCGCTGGCCGGTGGTTGACGGTAAAGAGACCCAGTGGCGTTACAGCGAAGGCCATGACCCGTATGTCAAAGCGGGAGAAGGCTACAAGTTTTACGGTAAGCCGGACGGCAAAGCGGTGATTTTCGCCCTGCCGTTTGAACCCGCCGCGGAAGCGCCGGATAAAGAGTATGACCTGTGGCTCTCTACCGGTCGCGTACTGGAGCACTGGCACACCGGCAGCATGACGCGCCGCGTGCCTGAGCTGCATCGCGCCTTCCCGGAAGCGGTGCTCTTTATTCACCCGCTGGACGCGAAAACGCGCGACCTGCGCCGTGGCGATAAGGTCAAAGTCATCTCCCGCCGTGGGGAAGTGATTTCGGTTGTCGAAACGCGCGGGCGTAACCGTCCGCCGCAGGGACTGGTGTACATGCCGTTCTTCGACGCCGCACAGCTGGTGAACAACCTGACGCTGGATGCGACGGACCCGCTCTCTAAAGAGACGGATTTCAAGAAGTGCGCCGTCAAACTGGCGAAGGTGTAACACACCATGTCCCGGTCAGCGAAACCCCAAAATGGCCGCCGCCGCTTTTTGCGCGATATGGTTCGCACGGCAGGCGGGCTGGCTGCCGTTGGCGTGGCGCTGGGGTTACAGCAGCAAACCGCTCGCGCAACGGGCGTGCGGTTGCGCCCGCCGGGGGCATTGGGTGAAGACGCGTTCGCCAGCGCCTGCGTGCGCTGCGGGCAGTGCGTTCAGGCATGTCCGTATGACACCCTGAAGCTGGCGACGCTGGCTTCGGGTTTGTCTGCCGGTACGCCTTACTTTGTCGCCCGCGATATTCCCTGCGAAATGTGTGAAGACATTCCATGCGCCAAAGTTTGCCCCAGTGGGGCGTTGGATCGAGAGATCGAATCCATTGACGATGCGCGCATGGGGCTGGCGGTACTGCTGGACCAGGAGAACTGCCTTAACTTCCAGGGACTGCGCTGCGACGTTTGTTATCGCGAGTGCCCAAAAATCGATGAGGCGATCACGCTGGAGCTGGATCGCAATATGCGTACCGGCAAACATGCGCGCTTTCTTCCCACCGTTCACAGCGACGCCTGCACCGGCTGCGGTAAATGCGAAAAAGTCTGTGTGCTGGAACAACCGGCGATAAAAGTGTTGCCGCTGTCGCTGGCGAAAGGGGAGTTGGGGCACCACTACCGCTTCGGCTGGCTGGAGGGGAAAGATGGCAAATCGTAAACGCGATGCCGGGCGCGAAGCGCGAGCGAAAAAAGGCTGGTGGCGCAGCCATCGCTGGCTGGTTTTGCGGCGGATAAGTCAGTTTCTGGTGCTGGGAATGTTTCTCAGTGGCCCGTGGGCGGGCGTCTGGATTCTGCACGGTAACTACAGCAGTAGCTTGTTGCTGGATACCATTCCTTTAACCGACCCGCTGATAACGTTGCAAAGCCTTGCCAGCGGGCATTTACCTGCCGCCGTTGCGCTGACCGGCGCCGCCATTATTACGGTGCTGTATGCCCTGGCAGGAAAGCGATTATTTTGCAGTTGGGTCTGTCCGCTGAACCCAATTACCGATTTTGCGAACTGGCTACGCAGAAGGTTTGACCTGAATCAGTCCGCAACGATTCCGCGTCATATACGGTACGTCCTTCTGGTTGTCGTGCTGGTGGGATCGGCGCTAACCGGAACGCTACTGTGGGAATGGATAAACCCGGTTTCCCTGCTGGGGCGTAGCCTGGTGATGGGATTCGGTAGCGGCGCACTGCTGATTATCGCTCTGTTTTTATTTGATTTACTGGTCGTTGAACACGGCTGGTGCGGACATATCTGCCCTTTGGGCGCGTTGTATGGCGTGCTGGGAAGTAAAGGCGCGCTAACGGTGGCGGCGAAAGATCGCGAGAAATGTAACCGCTGTATGGATTGTTTTCATGTTTGCCCGGAACCGCACGTCCTGCGTGCGCCGGTGCTGGATGAGCAAAGCCCGGTGCAGGTCACCAGCCGCGATTGCATGACGTGCGGTCGCTGCGTGGATGTCTGTTCTGAGGACGTATTTACAATAACAACACGATGGAGTTCGGGAGCGAAATCATGAAAAGCCATGACCTGAAGAAAGCGCTGTGTCAATGGACGGCCCTGCTTGCCCTGGCGGTGAGTGGTGCGGTTTGGGCAGCAAACGGAGTGGATCTGAGCCAGTCGCCGGAAGTTTCGGGGACGCAGGAAGGGGCGATTCGCATGCCGAAAGAGCAGGAACGTATGCCGCTGAACTATGTTAATCAGCCGCCGATGATCCCGCATAGCGTTGAAGGTTATCAGGTAACGACCAATACCAACCGCTGCCTGCAATGTCATGGTGTGGAAAGCTACCGTACGACCGGCGCGCCGCGTATTAGCCCAACGCACTTTATGGACAGCGACGGCAAAGTTTTAGGCGAAGTCGCGCCGCGTCGTTACTTCTGTTTGCAGTGCCATGTGCCGCAGGCGGATGCTGCGCCGATCGTGGGTAATACCTTTACCCCGTCGAAAGGTTACGGGAAATAAGAGGTCATTATGGAAAATTCTAACCGTAAACCTGGCGTGATTAAGCGGGTCTGGCAATGGTGGCGTCGCCCCAGCCGCCTGGCGATCGGCACGTTGCTGTTAATCGGTTTTGTCGGCGGCATTATTTTCTGGGGCGGTTTCAACACCGGGATGGAAAAGGCCAACACCGAAGAGTTCTGTATCAGCTGCCACGAAATGCGCAACACCGTCTATCAGGAATACATGGAAACCGTGCATTACAACAACCGCAGCGGCGTTCGCGCCACCTGTCCTGATTGTCACGTTCCGCACGAGTGGGGCCCGAAAATGATCCGTAAGATCAAGGCCAGTAAAGAGCTGTACGGGAAGGTGTTCGGCATTATCGATACTCCGCAGAAGTTTGAAGATCACCGCCTGACAATGGCGCAGAGCGAGTGGCGACGGATGAAAGACACCAATTCGCGGGAGTGCCGTAACTGCCACAACTTCGAATTTATGGATCTCACCGCTCAGAAAGGCGTTGCCGCCAAAATGCACGACCAGGCAGTGAAAGAGGGGCAAACCTGTATCGACTGCCACAAAGGGATTGCGCATAAACTCCCGGATATGCGCGAAGTGAAACCGGGCTTTTAATAATGAGTGGGTATGCTTGAAGCCAGAGAACTGCTCTGCGAGCGGGATGACAGAATACTGTTCAGTGGGCTGTCGTTTCGCGTGAACGCAGGGGAATGGGTACAAATTACCGGGGGCAACGGCGCGGGGAAAACCACCCTTTTGCGGTTGCTCACCGGGCTGGCGCGCCCCGACGCAGGGGAAGTGTGCTGGCAAGAGCAGGCGTTGCACCGCGTGCGCGACAGCTACCATCAAAATCTGTTGTGGATTGGACATCAGCCGGGGATTAAAACCCGGCTTTCGGCGTTGGAGAACCTGCGCTTTTTCCACCATGACGGCGATACGGCGCAGTGTCTGGCCGCGCTGGCGCAGGCGGGGCTGGCCGGATACGAAGACATCCCCGTCAACCAGCTTTCCGCTGGACAGCAACGGCGTGTGGCGCTGGCGCGTCTGTGGCTAACCCGCGCGACGCTCTGGATCCTCGACGAGCCGTTTACCGCCATTGATGTCAATGGCGTTGAGCGTCTGACGCAGCGCATGGCTGAACATACACAGCAGGGCGGGATCGTCATCCTCACCACGCACCAGCCGCTGAATGTCGCGACTGACAAAATACGGCGCATCGCGCTGACCGGCGAGAGGGTAGCGCAATGATGTGGCAAATCTTTCGTCTTGAGCTGCGCGTGGCGTTTCGTCATAGCGCGGAAATCGCTAACCCGCTGTGGTTCTTTCTGATTGTTATCACGCTTTTCCCGCTGAGCATTGGCCCGGAGCCGCAGCTGCTGGCGCGCATTGTTCCCGGCATTATCTGGGTGGCGGCGTTGCTCTCCTCGCTGCTGGCGCTGGAGCGTCTGTTTCGCGATGACTTACAGGACGGCAGTCTGGAGCAACTGATGCTCCTGCCGCTGCCGTTACCGGCGGTGGTGCTGGCGAAAGTGATGGCGCACTGGGTGGTGACCGGCCTGCCGCTGCTGATCCTCTCTCCGCTGGTGGCGTTATTGCTGGGAATGGATATGTACGGCTGGCAAATCATGGCGCTGACTCTGCTGCTTGGCACGCCGACCCTGAGTTTTCTTGGCGCGCCGGGCGTGGGGTTAACGGTGGGCCTGAAACGCGGCGGCGTATTGCTGAGCGTGCTGGTGCTGCCGCTGACCATTCCGTTACTGATTTTCGCCACTGCGGCGATGGATGCGGCCTCCATGCATTTGCCCGTTGAGGGATATATGGCGATTTTGGGCGCGTTGCTGGCGGGCAGCGCAACGTTAAGTCCTTTTGCTACGGCGGCAGCGTTACGTATCAGCATGCAGTAGCGCGGTCTTTGACTGGCGACAAACTGTAGGATGCCGGATGACGTTACGCTTATCAGGAAAGTCTGTAGGTCTGATAAGGCGTCTTTGCCGTCATCCGGCATAACTGAAGTTTCATTCGTTTTGATTGAATCTGGTGACTGAACTATGTGGAAAACACTTCATCAACTGGCGATTCCCCCACGGCTTTATCAGATCTGTGGCTGGTTCATCCCGTGGCTGGCGATAGCCAGCGTGGTGGTGCTGGCGGCGGGCTGGGTCTGGGGGTTTGGCTTCGCGCCTGCGGATTATCAGCAGGGGCAAAGCTACCGCATCATCTACCTGCATGTCCCGGCGGCGATCTGGTCGATGGGGATTTACGCCTCGATGGCGGTTGCCGCATTCATCGGTCTGGTCTGGCAAATGAAAATGGCTAACCTGGCGGTGGCGGCGATGGCGCCTGTTGGCGCGGTGTTTACCTTTATCGCGCTGGTTACCGGTTCCGCCTGGGGAAAACCGATGTGGGGAACCTGGTGGGTATGGGACGCGCGATTGACCTCTGAACTGGTACTGCTGTTCCTGTACGTCGGGGCGATAGCGTTGTGGCACGCCTTTGACGATCGCCGCCTGGCGGGGCGCGCGGCGGGCATTCTGGTGCTGATTGGCGTCGTTAATCTGCCGATCATCCACTACTCGGTGGAGTGGTGGAATACGCTACATCAGGGATCAACTCGTATGCAGCAGAGCATTGACCCGGCGATGCGCGCGCCGTTGCGCCTGGCGATTATCGGTTATCTGCTGCTGTTTATCACGCTGGCGCTGATGCGGATGCGTAACCTGATTTTGTTAATGGAAAAACGTCGCCCGTGGGTGAGTGAACTGATTTTAAAAAGAGGCCGCCAATGACCAGCGCATTTGCATCCTGGAGTGATTTCTTTGCTATGGGCGGTTACGCCTTTTATGTCTGGCTGGCGGTTGTGATGACGGTGATCCCGCTGGCGGCGCTGGTGGTGCATACCGCCATGCAGCACCGCGTGATTTTGCGCGGCGTGGCGCAGCAGAGAGCGCGTGAAGCGCGGATGCGTGCGGCGCAGGCGCAGCGGGAGGCCGCATGAATATCCGTCGTAAAAATCGTTTGTGGATAGCCTGCGCGGTGCTGGCCGGTTTGGCTCTGACTATCACGCTGGTACTTTATGCGCTGCGTTCCAATATCGACCTGTTCTATACGCCAGGCGAAATTCTCTACGGTAAACGCGAAACGCACCAACTGCCTGAAGTGGGGCAACGCCTGCGCGTCGGCGGCATGGTCATGCCCGGAAGCGTGAAGCGCGACCCGGATTCGCTGAAAGTGAATTTCAGCATCTACGACGCCGAAGGCGTGGTGGATGTGACGTACGAAGGCATTCTGCCGGATCTGTTCCGCGAAGGGCAGGGCGTGGTGGTGCAGGGGGAGCTAGGCGAGAAAAACCATGTGCAGGCGAAAGAGGTGCTCGCCAAACATGATGAAAACTATACCCCGCCTGAAGTTGAAAAAGCGATGCAGGAAAACCATCGTCGCCCGGAAAGCGTTTATAAGGATAAAGCATCATGATGCCTGAAATTGGCAACGCGCTGCTGTGTCTCGCACTCGGCGTGGCGCTGTTGCTGTCCGTTTATCCGCTGTGGGGCGTGGGGCGCGGCGATGTGCGCATGATGGCCTCGGCGAGGCCATTCTCCTGGCTGCTGTTTATCCTGGTGATGGGCGCGTTTCTGGTGCTGATCAATGCCTTCGTGGTGAATGATTTTACCGTTAACTATGTCGCCAGCAACTCCAACACGCAACTGCCGGTCTGGTATCGCGTCGCCGCGACCTGGGGAGCGCACGAAGGGTCGCTTCTGCTATGGGTATTGCTGATGAGCGGCTGGACGTTTGCTGTGGCCGTGTTCAGTCAGCGGATGCCGCTGGATATCGTCGCCCGCGTACTGGCGGTGATGGGGATGGTCAGCGTCGGTTTTCTGTTGTTTATTCTGTTCACCTCCAACCCGTTTTCCCGTACGTTGCCCAACTTTCCGATTGAAGGGCGCGACCTGAACCCGCTGTTGCAGGACCCGGGGCTGATCTTCCACCCGCCGCTGCTCTATATGGGCTATGTCGGTTTCTCGGTGGCGTTTGCGTTCGCGATCGCCGCGCTGATGAGTGGGCGTCTGGACAGCACTTTTGCCCGCTTTTCCCGTCCCTGGACGCTGGCCGCATGGGTATTCTTAACGCTGGGTATCGTGCTTGGCTCTGCCTGGGCCTATTACGAGCTGGGCTGGGGCGGCTGGTGGTTCTGGGACCCGGTGGAAAACGCCTCATTTATGCCGTGGCTGGTGGGCACCGCGTTGATGCACTCCCTGGCGGTGACTGAACAGCGCGCCAGCTTCAAAGCCTGGACGCTCCTGCTTTCAATATGCGCCTTCTCACTCTGCCTGCTCGGTACTTTCCTGGTGCGTTCTGGCGTGCTGGTGTCGGTGCATGCTTTTGCCTCCGATCCATCGCGCGGGATGTTTATTCTCGCCTTTATGGTACTGGTGATCGGCGGTTCGCTGCTGCTGTTCGCGACGCGCGGACACAAGGTTCGCTCGCGGGTGAATAACGCGCTCTGGTCGCGTGAGTCACTGCTGTTAGCCAATAACGTCCTGCTTATCGCCGCCATGCTGGTGGTGTTGCTGGGAACATTGCTGCCGCTGGTGCATAAACAGCTCGGTCTGGGCAGTATTTCAATCGGCGAACCGTTCTTTAATACCATGTTCACCTGGCTGATGGCGCCGTTCGCGCTGCTGCTGGGCATCGGGCCGCTGGTTCGCTGGGGACGTGACAGACCGCGCAAATTGCAGCGGTTGTTGGTTATCGCGCTGGTGAGCACGTTAGTGCTGTCGATGCTGCTGCCGTGGCTGTTTGAAGACAAGATTGTCGCCATGACGGTGGTCGGGCTGGCGATGGCGTGCTGGGTATTTGTGCTGGCGGTAGCGGAAGTCGCGCAGCGCGTTTCGCGCGGTACGAAAATGACGCTCAGCTACTGGGGAATGGTCGCCGGGCACGTTGGGCTGGCGGTGACGATTGTCGGCATCGCGTTTAGCCAAAACTACAGCGTGGAACGTGATGTCCGCATGAAAGCGGGAGACAGCGTCAGCATCCACAACTATCAATTCACCTTCCGTGAAGTGAAGGAGATTACCGGCCCGAACTATCGCGGCGGGGTGGCGATTATTGGCGTGACGCGGGAAGGTAAAGCAGAAGCGACGCTGCATGCGGAAAAACGTTTTTATAACAGCACCAGCTCAATGATGACGGAAGCGGCGATCGATGGCGGGATCACCCGCGATCTGTATGCCGCTCTCGGCGAAGAGCTGGACAATGGCGCATGGGCGGTGCGCCTGTATTACAAACCGTTTATTCGCTGGATCTGGGCGGGAGGGCTGTTGATGGCGCTTGGCGGGTTGTTCTGCCTGTTTGATCCGCGCTATCGCCAGCGTTCATGCCCGCAAAAAACCGCGCCGGAGGCTGTATGAAGCGCAACGTACTGTTAATACCTTTCGTCATTTTTCTGGTTATTGCGGCGGCGTTGCTGTGGCAGTTGGCGCGTAATGCGGAAGGGGACGATCCGACGAATCTGGAATCGGCGCTGATTGGCAAACCGGTGCCGACCTTCCGTCTCGAATCGCTGGAAAATCCTGGTCAGCATTATCAGGCAGACGTGCTAACGCAGGGGAAACCGGTGCTGCTCAACGTGTGGGCGACCTGGTGCCCGACCTGCCGCGCTGAACATCAGTATCTGAATCAGCTGTCTGCGCAGGGAATTCGCGTGGTTGGCCTGAATTATAAAGACGATCGCCAGAAAGCGATTACCTGGCTGAAAGAGTTAGGGAATCCTTATGCGCTAAGCCTGTTTGATGGCGACGGTATGCTTGGGCTGGATCTGGGCGTTTACGGCGCGCCGGAAACCTTTCTGATCGACGGTAAAGGGATCATTCGTTATCGCCATGCAGGCGATCTGAACGCCAGGGTATGGGAAAGTGAAATAAAACCGCTCTGGGAGCAGTACAGCAAGGAGGCCGCGCAATGAGATTCTTACTGGGCGTGCTGATGCTGGTGATCTCCGGCTCGTCGCTGGCTGCCATTGATGTTATGCAGTTCAAAGATGAAGCGCAGGAGCAGCAGTTCCGCCAGCTCACCGAGCAACTGCGCTGCCCGAAATGCCAGAACAACAGCATCGCGGACTCTAACTCGATGATTGCCACCGACCTGCGTCAGAAGGTTTATGAACTGATGCAGGAAGGTAAAAGCAAGCAGGAGATCGTTGATTACATGGTGGCGCGCTACGGTAACTTCGTCACCTACGATCCGCCGCTGACACCGCTTACCGTGCTGTTGTGGATCTTGCCGATCGCCGCTATTGGCGCTGGCGGCTGGATTATCTTCGCCCGTTCGCGGCGGCGCGTACGTGTTAAACAGGAAACCTTTTCTGATGAGGTGACGCCGAAGGGACGCCAGGCCGGATTATGGCTGTTTGCTCCCGGGGTTGTGATCGCGCTGATTGTCGGGGCGGTAAGTTACTACCAGACCGGTAACTATCAGCAGGTAAAAATCTGGCAACAGGCTACGGCGCAGACGCCAGCGCTGCTGGAGCGCGCGCTGGACCCTGACGCGCAGCCGCTGAATGAAGAAGAGATGACACGCCTGGCGCTTGGTTTGCGTACCCGACTGCAAAGCGATGCTGGCAATGTGGAAGGCTGGATTATGCTTGGGCGTATCGGCATGGTGCTGGGGAATGCCAGCACGGCAACGGAAGCGTATGCCAATGCGTACAGACTGGACCCCAAAAATAGCGATGCCGCATTAGGGTATGCGGAAGCGCTGACCCGTTCTTCCGATCCTGATGATAATCGTCGGGGAGGGGAGCTGTTGCGCCAGCTGGTGAGAAGCGATCATGCCAACATTCGGACGTTGAGTATGTATGCGTTTAATGCCTTCGAGCAGCAGCGTTTCGGCGAGGCGGTCGCAGCCTGGGAGATGATGCTGAAATTGCTGCCCGCCAATGATTCCCGCCGGGCAGTGATTGAACGCAGTATTAAGCAGGCATTAGCGCAGCTTTCGCCGCAGGCGGAATAAATGAGTGTGGCAAGGCCGGATGGTACTTGCCACGCGACTTGTAGACCCGATAAGCGCAGCGCCATCGGGCATATCTTGTTACTGCATTCCGCGTGTTTGTAAAAAGAGAATGGTCGCCGCGACGCGCGAGCGCACGTTCAGCTTTCGCAGTAAATTACGAATATGCACCTTAACCGTCTGCTCAGAAATATTCAGCACGGAGGCAATCTGTTTGTTCGACAGTCCCTGAGCCAGTTCGTGCAGCACGTCCAGTTCGCGTTCAGTGAGCACGCTAAAGGGATCTTCCTCTGCGCCAAACAGTTCCCGTTCGCGCAGGTATTCGCTGACGCGATCGCTGAATACCTTGCCGCCGTTGGCGCCAGCACGAATCGCTTCCAGCAGCACTTCCGGGTCGCTGTCTTTCAGTAAATAGCCGTCCGCTCCGGCATCAATCAGCGCGTACACGTCACTGGCAGAGTCGGAAACCGTCAGGATAATGATCTGTGCGGTGACGCCATCCCGACGCAGCGCATTCAACGTATCAAGCCCGCTCAGGCCTTTCATATTCAGGTCAAGCAGGATCAGATCAAGATCGAGACGGCTTGCCAGATCGATAGCACTCGCCCCATCGCCAGCTTCGGCAACGACATTAAATGCGGTATCCAGTTCCAGTAATTGACGAATACCTCGTCGCATAAGTGGATGATCGTCCACAATAAGCACCTGAAAAGGCGTTGCTTCAGGCATACTATTCTCCTGAGTACATACTCGTATCATTATTGTTTTTAGCGCGAAAATCGTCCAGATTCATCGCGTTGATGAGAGAATAAATTTTACCCTATTTTGGGCATGGGTAAGTAGTAAAACCTTTTGATTATGCGGTGTTAGCACAGTACTGGAAGGGAACGGCAGACATAAAAAAACCAACCGTAAGAGGTTGGTTTTTCTAAGGGATTTTGGTCGGCACGAGAGGATTTGAACCTCCGACCCCCGACACCGTTTGGTCGGTGTCCTGCTGAGACTACTAACTTCTTGTTTTTGTTAGTGCTGTCCTGGCACTGTCCAATCATGATTGGCTGGCGGGAGTTGAACCAGCATCCGAAATTTATTATCTTATTGATTATAAATGATTTATTAAAAAGTGACTTTACTGCGGCTCTTTTACGGCGCTTTCTCTATCCGGGGGGAATCGTCTAGCTCATAGCATTTTTAATGGTAGGTGCTTTTACCTTAGTTGGATCATCGGTTTTAAAGACCTTCAATCGTTTACTGAAGAACATCACTTCTGAGCCCTTATATCGATCTTGAGCACTGTAGTTTATTCCATACACTAATGATGATGCCTTATACATACCTTGGATCTCTGGAGTGTTATCGTAAGAAACAATCCATGGTGTTTTAATATCATTCTGCACTACTTTTGCAACATTAACATGGTCACTATGTTCATAATGATTGATATATAATCCCTTACCTTTTATGTAATATGGCGGGTCTAAATATGTTAATGATTTCTTAGGTAATTGAACAACTATCTTTTTTATGAAATCAATTGCATCCATGTTATACAAATCTATTCTTTCACGGTTTTTTGATATTTTCTGAATACGAGAAATTAAATCACTCTTGTTATAGCGAGCATCAAGTTTCCATTGCCCTTCTTGATTTTTACCACCAATCACACCGCCTTTTAATATTCCAGAACGGTTTGTTCTATTAAGAAAAAAGGTAGAAAAACCAATTGTTAGCATATCATGGTCTTTTGGATTATTAATTATTTCTTTCTGTTTGAACCACTCATCTATTGTGACTTCAGTTTCTTCAATTAAAGCACATAGATGATCTGCATTATTTAATACACTGTGCCAAAAAGCATAAACAGAGATATTAATATCATTAAGAATGATTTTTTCAGCTACATTTAAATGTAAAAGCTTCAGCGCTAAACCAGCCCCTCCAGCATATGGCTCTGCATAATGTATAGGCGAAAGCTTATTATCTTCAATAATCCGAAGCATGAAATTTGAAAGCTTGCCTTTGCCGCCAGGATAACGAAGTGGGGTGTTAAAACGCATATGATACCTCTAAATGTCAGGTCTAAAGTATATCAAAAAAAGGGCTTTATGGCCATCACATAAAGCCCTTTTCAATCAATCAGTTGCCAGACAGATACGAAGTGATAGTAGCAGAGTCAACGCCATGTCCATTTGTCATAATAATTTTAAGATTTTTGATTAATTCATGCTTGAAACTATCGGATTCCACGGGGTGTTTCTCGACCCAATATCGATAGGGATTATCTTTAACACGCCCCTTTACTTGTGCTAGGAACTCAGGTGTATGGGCAAAATCTTTAAATAGTTTTCTAACCACTCCGCCATGGTTTTTGTTTGATTTTTTATAATTCTCTATAGAATTTTGTAAATCAATAGGATGGTTACCTATTTTTAGCGTTGTAATTATGTCTTTTGTTATTTTCATAAATACTGCTTTTGTAAATCTATTTTTATTGTTCCAATATGTATCATCTGGAGGTAAGTTATATAAGAATTCAAAAATCATTTGATCTGGGGGAAGAATGCTTGGAAGCAAGCATAAGCTTCTCTCTTTTTTTGCTTTTTTTGCATTATCACTGTTATCGAGAGCGACATCACCGTCTAAGACCACTAGGCTTTTAATAGTAAACTCAGGGATTTTTCTAGCCATTAAATCTAGGATAGCAGTACAGCTAATATTTATATTTCCTAATGGGTTCAATATTCTGTTTATTCTTCTATCAATTATCAATTGTTTGAAAAAATCGAAACCTTCTTTATCTTCAAAATATACGTTGGCTTTTGGAAGGCTAATCTCATCATTTATTTTTACAGTTTCAACATGCAAATCAGCATTGATATCAGCCCATGATAGATTATCTTTTGTTTTAATATCACCATAAGTATCTGTTAGGTATATTGTTTTAAATCCGTTGGCATCTTGTTTGGAACGATTGAAAATATCTTCAATTATTAATGGTGAGTGAGAAGTCATGATTATTTGCAAGTCATATTTTTTAGCTGCTTTAGCTAGGATGTTAATTAATTCTAACTGAGCAGCAGGGAAAAGACCTGCGTCCGCTTCATCAATTAATAAAATACCTCCATGATAATCGGCATAAAGTTCTTTTAGCCTTTTAAATGAAAATATTGCTTGAATTAATTGCCCTACATTATCCTCACCAACAGAAACTGATTGGTGGTCATAATTATCGCCATGTACGACCATTGAATCGATCGTCCCTTTCGTGGCTGTTACTGAACACCCATTATTCTTAAGTAAGAGTTGATTACTCATTATTTTTATATCATCTGAGTTTTCATTGATATACTGAACATCTCTTGTTGAGTAATCAGTCCGGAGAGTAATAGGGAGAAGTCTGGCTAAGCTTAGAAAAATAACTGGATGGGTGACGTTTCTACTTTGGTTTTTCCCCGGTATGGAGTCATTACCCCTGACTATTGGCCTTGATTTATCCCTGTCACTGGAGCTGTATAGACCCAATGTTAGCTTTTCAAGATGTTTGTTAGATGCGCCATCATAAACACTAATCCTGACTTCCATTGAACCGGCAGTATCAAATTGTTCTGAAAGTCTAAAATGTTCACTGAAAGCTGACTTGAAGGTGCCATTAGTTAATGTCTTATATTGTGTTAAATCAACCTCGGGGTTCTTAGACAGATCTTTTGTAAAACTAAAAATTTGGGCGATAATACCAAGAATTGTTGATTTAGAAGTGCCGTTTTTACCACAAATAACAGTTAGGCGCGAACCAAATTCTATATTTATATTTTTTAGTCCGCGAAATTTTACAACATTTATTTTTTTTAGTTTGGTTATTGGATTTGCCATGTTTGTACCTTGTTCCATGAAATGGCCACAAATTGCGGCCAATAATTCAGACATGGATTATATTTTTATCTTCTTCAGGCTTGTTTGTCCATCATATTCCTTCAGATATGAGCCGTAGTGACGGAAAAGCATCTCTGGTCATTTATGTCCCATTTGAGTCGCAAGCCAGAACAAGTTTGTTCCCCGACTGATATGGCTTGTGGCGAATGTATGCCTAGTCTGATATGGGTTTCTGTATCGAATACCTGCCTTTCGCAATGTCGGAACCCATGCTTTTTTTCTAATTGCGTCACCACTGGCCCATGATTTGTTACTTTTTGGATCTTCGAATATCGTTTCATCACTTCATAAAAGTGAACAGTTTCTGGCTGGCTAGAGCTGCCAATGCCTCTTCAGTCAGCTCTACTTTCCGCGTACCGGCTTTTGTTTTTGTTCCTTTGATGACGCCAACTACGCTGGCGTTCTGAACGTGGGCTGTCTTCCCTACGAAGTCGATATCACGCCAACGAAGAGCACACAGCTCAGAACTACGCAGCCCGGTTTGTATCGCGAACCTGAAAAGATTCTCCCACTGCTTATTGCCAGCAGCGGAGAGCAAAGCGTCTACTTCTGCTGGTGAGAGCGGATCAACCACATAACTACTTTCTGCCTCTGATTTATCACTTTGGTACCGTGAGGCTGTTACCAGTGATACAGGGTTAGCCCCTCTACATTGCGTTTGTCGTAAACGAGTTCCACAAACATAAAATCCCCCTTTTACTGGTTGGATACACAGCAAAACTTAAGCTGTATAAATAAACAGTAGCAAGGTGTTGATGACGATGTTAAGAGGATCTGTGAAATGGTTTTTTTGACGGCGCTTTTACCCCAGTTTTACCCCGAAGCTTCCCCGCGCAAAAAACAGGCATAAAAAAACCAACCGTAAGAGGTTGGTTTTTCTAAGGGATTTTGGTCGGCACGAGAGGATTTGAACCTCCGACCCCCGACACCCCATGACGGTGCGCTACCAGGCTGCGCTACGTGCCGACTTGTGGATGCCAATACTACCGCTTTCCACCACGAATGCAAGGGGATGTCTTGCTAACTGATTTATAATTAATCAGTTAGCAATGAATCGTTTCTCGTCGGTCAGTACCTGCAACAACAGGCTCAGCTGCGGCTTCTGGTCTTTGATCTTCTCGCCGTGTAGATCGTACGTCTGATAGGTGCCGTTATTGTTCAGTACCAGCGTCATTTCCGGCGTGGTAATCGCCAGCGTACTGCCGTCCGCTGCGGTCACCCAGTAATGGCGGCGCGTGGCGTTGAACAGATCCTGTCCCTGCGAGTACTCATTGGCTGGCGTACTGACGTGCAGCAGTCGCTGCATCAGCGTCGTCATCAAATCCGTATGGTCGGTCAGAGTGTTGATTCGCTGTGCTGGCGTGCCCGGCCAGTGAATGATCAACGGCACTTGCAGATGGCCGCGAGACCAGGCGAAATGGCTCTCTTCCTGCGCTAACGGTACGCCGCGACCGCCCGTAATGATCACCACGGTGTTGTTGAGTTTCCCTGCGTCACGCAGTGCGCTGAGCACCCGGTTAATCTGGGCATCCACGTTCTCTGCGGCGCGGGTATACCGTTTCGCAAAGTCTTTCTGGTTGCTGTCGTCAACGTTTGTGCCGTTGAAGGAAACCCATGAGAACCAGCGGTTATCTTCCTGGGCGTAACGTCCTAACCAGTTAATCCACTGGCTCGCCGTCTGCTCGTCGGACTGCGTTTGCACGGTTGGCATGGAGAAGTCTGACAGCAGCGCCTGGCGGTAGAGCGGGCTGGTGAAGCCGTCAGAAGAGAATAGCCCTAACTGATAGCCTTGCTGGTTCAGCGCCGAGATCAGCGCGGCAGGCGTTCTGGTTGACAGAATACCGTCCATATAGCTGGGCGATACGCCATAGAACAGACCAAATATTCCATTGTCAGACGTGTTGCCTGAACTCATGTGGCGCGTGAACGACGTATTCTGTTCGGCGAATGCGGCCAACGCGGGCATCTGTTTTTCATAGCGGGAGTAATTCAGCGCGTCGACCGTAATTAACAGTACGTTCTGGCCGGTGCCCATGTCGCGATACTGCAAATCGCTCAGCGGATACTGAACGGAAACGGCTTCCGGGTTGCCTTGTTCCACCAGACGGCGCTGATACTCCTGCGCATCCAGCAGACCGTGTTTTTCCAGAAAACGGCGCGCCGTCATCGGGTATGACAGCGGTAAATTCGCGCGCTGCATGGTGATCGGGCGATAGAAGTTGGCGTCTGCCCAGATATACACCACATGCGAAGCGATAAATGAGACGAAAAAGAACGCGGCAAGCGGTTTGGCGAAATGGCGACGTCGCGTCAGGCTGCGCAGCTTTTGCCAGCTCCAGGTCGCAAACAGCATTTCGATTAACAGGATGACCGGCACGCTAATAAACATCAGCTGCCAGTCGCGCGCCATCTCGTTCTGATCGGGGTTAATGACCAGTTCCCAGACAATGGGATTCAGGTGCAGGTGGAAGCGGGTAAAAACTTCGCTGTCGATCAGCAACAGCGTCATACCCGCCGTTGCCAGGATGGCTGACAAAAAACGCATCAGCCGCTGGGACATGACAATAAATGTCAGAGGAAACAGGATCAGCAGATAGGCGGCGAACACCAGAAAGCTGAAGTGCCCGACAATGCTCAGGTACGAGTAAATACGCCCTGCAAGCGTTGTCGGCCAGTCTGCGACAAACAGGTAACGGCTACCGAGCACCATGGCCAGCAGAATGTTGAACAGTGCAAACCAGTGCCCCCAGCTAACCATCTGGGAGACTTTTTCACGGTAGCGCTGACGATGAGTTACCATAAATAGCCGTTCGTTTCCCTTAATGCGCTTTGTCGTCGTTAATTGAAGACTGTAATGCGCGGGCAAAAGAGTTCGCAATCGCCTGGCGTTGAGCCGGTGCGATGCTGGTGTTGATAAGGTTGGTGACCATGTTTCCCAGCACCATCAGGGAAAGGTCGGTCGGTGCCTTATGTTTTTCCAGTACGTTGAGCAGGTCACTCAGTAATTGTTCAACGTGTTCGTCACTATAGCGGGAGTGTTGTGGCATAAATCGCAATCAGTTTGTTCATGAAAGGGCAACATATTACCGTAGCAACAGTTTTTTTTCTGCTTTTTTATCTCCTGTTGCGTCACCGCCCGTCAGGTGATTGAATACCGCCCGGTCATAAAGGAGAGTTTATCATGAGTCTGGATATCAACCAGATTGCCCTGCACCAGCTTATCAAACGTGATGAGCAAAATCTTGAGCTGGTCTTGCGCGATTCATTACTGGAGCCGACAACCACCGTTGTCGATATGGTGGCTGAACTGCACCGGGTCTATAGCGCCAAGAACAAAGCGTACGGCCTGTTCAGCGAAGAGAGTGAACTGGCGCAAACGCTGCGGTTGCAGCGTCAGGGCGAGGAGGATTTTCTTGCCTTTAGCCGTGCGGCGACCGGCCGTTTACGCGATGAACTGGCGAAATACCCGTTTGCGGACGGCGGTATTGTCCTGTTCTGCCATTACCGTTATCTGGCGGTGGAGTATCTGCTGGTGGCGGTGCTGAACAACTTAAGCAGCATGCGCGTGAATGAGAACCTGGATATCAACCCGACGCACTATCTGGATATTAACCATGCGGATATTGTGGCGCGTATCGATTTGACCGAATGGGAAACGAACCCGGAATCCACCCGTTATCTGACCTTCCTGAAAGGCCGGGTAGGGCGCAAAGTGGCCGATTTCTTTATGGATTTCCTGGGCGCCAGCGAAGGGCTGAACGCGAAAGCGCAAAACCGGGGGCTGTTGCAGGCGGTGGACGATTTCACCGCAGAAGCGCAGCTGGACAAAGCTGAACGTCAGAATGTCCGTCAGCAGGTGTACAGCTACTGCAATGAGCAATTGCAGTCTGGTGAAGAGATTGAGCTTGAATCGCTGTCGAAAGAGTTATCCGGCGTCAGCGAAGTCAGCTTCAGAGAATTTACCGCTGACAAAGGCTATGAGCTGGAAGAGAGTTTCCCGGCGGACCGCAGCACGCTGCGTCAGCTGACGAAATATGCCGGGAGCGGCGGTGGGTTAACCATCAACTTCGACGCCATGCTGTTAGGTGAGCGGATTTTCTGGGACCCGGCGACCGATACGCTGACGATCAAGGGAACGCCGCCAAACCTGCGCGATCAGCTCCAGCGTCGGACGTCCGGCGGTAATTAACGGTTTTGACGTTATGTGTTGTAACGCCGGATAGCGGTGCAGGCACCTTATTCGGCTTACGGTTCATCGCCTTGTCGCGCACCATAAAAAAACCCCGCCGTGGCGGGGTTTTTCTTCAACTTGTTGGCGATTACGCGCGAACGAAGTCGATGTGAGTCAGCTTTGGCTTGAACGCGTGACGCTGTACAGCCTGAGCTTTAACTTTTACTTCTTTACCGTCAACAACGATGGTCAGAACTTCGCTGTAGAACTCAGCTTTAGCTTGCATGTTCATAACCTGGTCGTGGTCCAGTTCGATAGCAATCGGGGCTTCAGCGCCACCGTAGATGATTGCCGGGAACTTGTTAGCGGCGCGCAGGCGGCGGCTCGCACCCTTACCCTGCTCTTTACGTACTTCTGCGTTGATAGTAAACATTTAAATCTCTCTTAAATAATTCCTGTTACAGGCGACCCAGCAACAGGTAAGTGATCTGCTTTGCGTATGCAAAAGCGGGCGAGATTCTATACTCAAATGGCTATCACATCAATCAAAAGTACGATTAACCGCGCAATTCATGTGCCCGCCGGAAGCGGCCTTCATAATCGAAGACTTTTTCGCGCACCTGCCAGTACTGACCTTTCATGCGGGCGACGACAAAATCAGGGTGGCGAAGCAGCGCCTGTTGCGCCAGGATATCCGCCGCAGTAATCCAGCGTAACGGAATACCCGGCGTGCGGGTATGCGGGCGAATAAACAACTGTTCAAAGGCGGTGCGTTGAGCGGGCGTCTGCAATCGGAAGCGCTCACTCACATCGGCGCCGTCCTCATCGTAGTAGGTGATTTTCAGCCATTCGCCTTTCTCATCATGCCCGTGTTGTAACGCCATCCCGCTACAGCGCAATACCAGCGCATCTTTGAGTTTTAGCGCCGCTTTCAGCATATCGTCCGGGTCAACCAGAATCGTGTCGCACTCCCGGCAGCGCCGGGCGGCGATATCGTTTTCCGCGTTACACTGCGGGCAGTTTTTAAAGCGGAAGCGAAAATCGCATTGTTCGCGATGCCCGTCATCATCTTCAAACCAGCCCTGGCAGCGGCGGCCGAAATGCTCAATCAGCGTGCCGTCAGCGGTGGTTTTCCCCCAGAAAGTATTGGCGAACCCGCAGGCAGGGCAGAACACCTGCACGGGAACGTTGTCACTTTTGCCTTTTGGCGTGCCCACTTCCGGCGCATACAGATCGTGCGGGTTTCCGGCATAGTCGAGGATCAGACAGTCGGTTTTTCCAGGCGCAAGCCGCAGACCGCGCCCCACGATTTGTTGGTAAAGACTGACTGACTCTGTCGGGCGCAGGATAGCGATAAGATCGACATGCGGCGCGTCAAACCCGGTCGTCAGCACGGCGACGTTCACCAGGTAACGAAAGCGCTGGGCTTTGAAATCGTTAATCATCACGTCGCGCTCTGCGCCCGGCGTGTCCCCGGTAATCAGCGCCGCATCATCGGCGGGCAGCAAACCCACAATCTCTTTGGCATGTTCGACGGTGGCGGCGAAAATCATCACCCCTTTGCGGGTTTGGGCAAATTCAACAATCTGGCTGATGATGTGCGGGGTCACGCGCTGCTGCTTTTTCAGCTCGCGATTGAGGTCAGCTTCGCTGAACAGGCCGTTACTCTGTGCCTGCAAGCGGCTAAAATCATACTGCACCACGGGCATATCCAGACGCTCCGGCGGCGTCAGATAACCATGTTTAATCATATAGCGCAGCGGTAACTCATAAATGCAGTCGCGAAAGAGCGCTTTTTCGTCGCCGCGCACCATGCCGTGGTAATGAAAATGATAAATCCAGCCTTTGCCTAACCGGAAAGGAGTGGCCGTCAGGCCGAGCAGACGTAAGTGGGGGTTCACTTTACTCAGGTGCGCCAGGATTTGCTGATACTGACTCTCTTCATCGTCGCCGATGCGGTGACATTCATCGACAATCAACAGCGAAAACTCGCCCTGGAAGGCGTCAAGGTTACGGGCGACCGACTGCACGCTGCCAAACACCACCTTGCCGTGGCTCTCTTTACGCTTCAGACCGGCGGCGAAAATGTCGGCCTCCAGCCCCAGCGCGCAATATTTGGCATGGTTTTGCGCGACCAGCTCTTTTACATGCGCCAGCACCAGCACGCGCCCACGCGCCACTCGCGCCAGCTCGGCAATCACCAGACTTTTGCCTGCGCCGGTTGGCAGGACAATCACGGCAGGCGTGCGGTGGCGGCGAAAATGGTTGAGCGTGGCATCCACGGCTTCTTGCTGGTAAGGGCGAAGTGTAAAAATCATGGTCTCACTACGATGAACGGTACAGGGAATAGTATGCCATGAATCATTTCCCTTGAGCGATGGTTAGAGCCCGTTATACTGGATGGACAACGGCTTCATTTTTCGGGCGTTATGCCCGATTTCCGTATTATTACAGGCAAAATCAAACTCATGCGACTTGATAAATTTATCGCTCAGCAACTCGGCGTCAGCCGTGCTATTGCCGGGCGTGAGATTCGTAGTAACCGTGTTACCGTCGATGGCGAAATCATCCGAAACGCGGCGTTTAAACTCCTGCCAGAACATAATGTCGAGTACGATGGCAACACGCTGGTTCAGCAAAATGGCCCGCGCTACTTTATGCTTAATAAGCCTCAGGGCTATGTCTGTTCAACGGACGACCCGGATCATCCCACGGTACTCTATTTCCTTGATGAACCTGTCGCGTACAAGCTGCATGCCGCCGGGCGGCTGGATATCGACACCACGGGGCTGGTGTTGATGACGGATGATGGCCAGTGGTCGCACCGGATCACCTCTCCGCGCCATCATTGCGAGAAAACCTATCTGGTCACGCTGGAATCGCCGGTAGCTGCGGATACCGCCGAACAGTTTGCCAAAGGCGTGCAACTGCATAATGAGAAAGATCTCACCAAACCGGCCGTGCTGGAGGTGATCACCCCGACGCAGGTGCGTCTGACCATTAGCGAAGGGCGCTACCACCAGGTGAAGCGGATGTTCGCCGCCGTGGGGAACCATGTTGTCGAACTGTACCGCGAACGCATCGGCGCAATTGTGCTGGATGACGACCTCGAACCTGGCGAGTATCGCCCGTTGACCGAAGAAGAAATCGCCAGCGTCGGTTTATAGACCCGGTGAGCCAGGCGCTTTACGTCCCGCTAAATTCAGGAGTTCATTTGTGACCACCCGGCAGCACTCATCCTTTGCCATTGTTTTTATCCTTGGCCTGTTAGCCATGCTGATGCCGCTGTCGATTGATATGTATCTTCCGGCGCTGCCGGTGATTTCTGCTCAGTTTGGCGTACCGGCGGGCAGCGCGCAGATGACCCTCAGTACCTATATTCTGGGGTTCGCCGTGGGGCAGCTTATTTACGGCCCGATGGCGGACAGTCTCGGGCGCAAGCCGGTTATCCTCGGCGGGACGCTGGTGTTTGCGGCGGCGGCGGTGGCATGTGCGCTGGCGCAGACTATCGACCAGTTGATCATCATGCGTTTCTTCCACGGTCTTGCCGCCGCTGCGGCGAGCGTGGTGATCAATGCCCTGATGCGCGATATCTACCCGAAAGAAGAGTTCTCCCGCATGATGTCATTCGTCATGCTGGTGACGACAATCGCGCCGCTGATGGCGCCGATTATTGGTGGGTGGGTTCTGGTGTGGTTGAGCTGGCATTACATCTTCTGGATTCTGGCGGTGGCGGCGATTCTGGCATCGGTGATGATCTTCTTGTTGATTAACGAGACGCTTCCCGTTGAACGCCGTCAGCCGTTCCATATTCGTACCACGATAGGGAACTTTGCCTCGCTGTTCCGACACAAACGCGTACTAAGCTATATGCTGGCCAGCGGATTTAGCTTTGCAGGAATGTTCTCGTTCCTCAGCGCCGGCCCGTTTGTGTATATCGAGATTAACCATGTGTCGCCGCAGCATTTTGGCTATTACTTTGCGCTGAACATTGTGTTCTTGTTTGTGATGACCATTATCAACAGCCGCTTCGTGCGCCGGGTTGGGGCGTTGAATATGTTCCGTACCGGGTTATGGATTCAGTTTGTGATGGCGGCCTGGATGGTATTCAGCGCGCTGTTTGGCGTGGGCTTTTGGGCGCTGGTGGTTGGCGTCGCGGCGTTTGTCGGATGCGTTTCTATGGTCTCTTCAAACGCGATGGCCGTTATTCTGGATGAATTTCCGCATATGGCGGGCACCGCCTCGTCGCTGGCCGGTACGTTCCGGTTTGGCATTGGCGCGATTGTCGGGGCGTTGCTGTCGCTGGCAACCTTTACCTCCGCCTGGCCGATGATTTGGTCGATTGCTTTCTGCGCAACCTGCTCCATTCTCTTCTATCTCTACGCCAGCCGTCCGAAAAAACGGTGATCTAATACACAACATGGAAGCCGGAAGGCTTCCTTTGTTGACGTACATCAACGTCAAATCCATCATTTTTTCCATTTATGTTTATTTTATGTAAAATCAATTTATGTAAAAAGTCACATCATTGTAGTTAAAAAGGTTGAGTTAGATCGCAGAAACGGGTACATATAGCCCGCAAATACGTCCGGCACTGGCAAAAAATATTTTAATAGCGGGCTGTACAGGCCGCTCAGACCAGGGATGTAAGCGTTTTCGATCTGTTTAAGGACGGGTTGTCAATGATGTGTTAATATGGATGTAAATAAATTGTGAAGTGAATGTGCTTCCGGGGAAAGAAAGTGACTACATTACAACTCTCAATCATTCATCGTTTACCGCAGAACTATCGGTGGTCAACGGGTTTTGCAGGTTCAAAAGTTGAACCGATTCCGCAAAACGGGCAGAACACAGAAAACAGTCTGGTGGCGCTCAAACTCCTGAGCCCCGATGGTGACAGCGCATGGCCGGTGATGCATACACTTAGCCAGGCGCTTAGCGACATCGAAGTGCCTTGCTCCGTTCTGGAGTGCGAAGGCGAGCCGTGCCTGTTTGTTAATCGTCAGGACGAATTTGCCGCGACCTGCCGCCTGAAAAATTTCGGCGTAGCGATAGCGGAACCCTTTTCGAACAACAATCCTTTTTGAGCGTCAGCTTAGCGCGAGCAACTGACGCGTATACTCCTGTTGCGGAGCGGTAAAGACACGCTCACATTGCCCCTGTTCCACCACTTCTCCTTGTCGCAGTACAATGACCTGATGACATAATGCGCGCACAACATGCAGATCGTGGCTGATGAAAATGTAAGCCAGGCGATGCTTTTGTTGTAAAGATTTCAACAGCGCCAGAATTTGTGCCTGAACCGTTCTGTCCAGCGATGATGTCGGTTCATCCAGAATAATCAGCGATGGTTTCAGTATTAGCGCCCTGGCGATAGCGATACGCTGGCGCTGGCCGCCGGAAAATTCCGCCGGGTAACGATGGCGCGTCTCAGCATCCAGACCCACTTCCTTCATGACGGCGATAACCTGTTCTTCGCGCTGCCCGGCAGAAAGGGCCGGTTGATGAACGCGTAAGCCTTCTTCAATAATTTGCAGTACGTTGAGGCGGGGGTTCAGCGATGAGTTCGGGTCCTGAAATACCACCTGAATACGGTGACGAACCGGCAGCAACTGACGGCGGGTTAAATTTTGCAACGGCTGGCCGTCAAAAGTGATGCTGCCCTGCGAACGAATCAACCGCAGTAAGGCCAGGCCGGTGGTGCTTTTCCCTGACCCGGATTCACCGACCAGCCCCAGCGTTTCACCGGGTCGAAGCGCGAAACTCACCCCGTTAACCACGACGTTATGATCCACCACGCGTTTCAGAACCCCTTTTCGAATCGGGAATGCGACGCGAAGCTGGCTCACTTCCAGCAGCGGCGACGACTCACCGGGCAATGGAACCGGGGAGCCGGTGGGTTCGCTGTTCAGCAACTTTTGCGTATAGGGGTGCTCAGGCGCGCTAAGCAACGGCACCGCACGGTTTTGCTCCACGCATCGTCCGTTTTGCATCACCGCCACGGTGTCCGCCAGTTTTTTCACAATGCTGAGATTATGGGTGATAAACAGCATACCCATATTCAGTTCGCGTTGCAGTTCACGCAGCAGTTGCAGGATTTGCGCCTGTACGGAGACATCCAGAGCGGTCGTGGGTTCATCGGCGATTAACAGTTCAGGATGCGTGAGCAACGCCATTGCGATCATCACGCGCTGGCGTTCACCGCCTGAGAGCTGATGGGGATAATCGCTCAGCCGTTTCGCGGCCTGACGAATCCCTACGCGATCCAGGCAGCTCAGGATTTCGGCCCTGGCGGCCTCACGGCGCATTCCCCGGTGCAGGGACAGCACTTCGTAGAGCTGTTTTTCCAGCGTATGCAACGGGTTTAGCGATACCATCGGTTCCTGAAAAATCATGGCGATTTTATTGCCCCGCACGCCACGCAGCGTCTGCTCGCTGGCGTGGAGCAATGACTCGCCATGAAAACGGATATCGCCCGCGAGATACACCGCAGGTGGAGAGGGCAGCAACCGCAGAATCGACAGCGCGGTGACGCTTTTACCGGAGCCGGATTCGCCCACCAGCGCCAGCGTTTCGCCTGCGTCAACCTGTAGAGAGATGTCGTTAACAACCGTGCGCACGTTCTCCTGATGGCGAAAACCTACCGATAAATTCTCAATAGTTAACAGAGGATGCGTCATCTTATACCGCCTTGTTGGGATCAAACGCGTCGCGTACTGCTTCGCCAATAAAAATCAGCAGCGACAATAACACCGCGACGGACAGGAACGCGGTGATCCCAAGCCACGGCGCCTGCAAATTATTTTTACCTTGCAGGAGTAATTCGCCGAGGGAAGGGGAGCCGAGCGGCAGGCCAAATCCGAGAAAATCCAGCGACGTCAATGTGGTAATCGAACTGCACAAAATGAACGGTAAAAAGGTCAGCGTGGCGACCATCGCGTTGGGCAGCATGTGACGCAGGATAATGCTGCGATCGCTGACGCCCAGCGCCTGCGCGGCGCGGATGTAGTCGAAATTGCGCGTGCGCAGGAATTCCGCGCGAACCACCCCGACCAGGCTCATCCAGCCAAACAGGACGGTAATGGCCAGCAGCCACCAGAAATTGGGTTGCACCACGCTTGAGAGCAGAATAATCAGAAACAGCGTCGGCATTCCTGACCACACTTCGATGAACCGTTGCCCCCACAGGTCGATTTTTCCGCCGTAATACCCCTGCAACGCGCCTGCCAGCACGCCCATTACGCTGGAACAGAGGGTAAGCATCAAACCAAACAGGATAGAGATTCGCGTGCCGTAGAGGATGCGCGCCAGCACGTCGCCGCCATTCGCATCGGTTCCCAGCCAGTTTTGTGTGGACGGCGGAGAGGGGAAGGGTTTATCAGTGGCAAAGTTGATGCTGGTGGCGCCAAAACGCACGGGCGCCCACAGCACCCATCCGTGGTTTTCAAGCTGCTTTTGCAGCCAGGGGTCCTGATAATCCGCCTGCGTTGCGAACGGCCCGCCGAAATTGCTTTCGCTGTAGTTTTTGACCAGCGGAAAGTACCAGCTTCCCTCATAGCGCACCAGCAGCGGTTTATCGTTGGCGACCAGTTCGGCGCACAGACTCAGGCCAAACAGCACCAGGAAAATCCACAGTGACCAGTAGCCCCGGCGATTATGACGAAAACGCGCCCAGCGGGCCTGGTTTGCAGGGCTTAATCGCGGCATCAGCGTCCCTCAAAATCAATGCGTGGATCAACCAGCGTATAGCTGATATCGCTCAGGATATTCAGCAGCAAGCCGATCAGGGTGAAAATGTATAACGTGCCAAACATTACCGGGTAGTCGCGTGACACGGTCGCTTCGTAGCCCAGCAACCCCAGCCCGTTTAAGGAAAACATCACTTCAATGAGCAGCGAACCGGTGAAAAACATGCTGATAAAGGTGGCCGGAAAACCGGCGATCACCAGCAGCATGGCGTTGCGGAAAACGTGCTTCCACAGAATGTTTTTTTCGCTCACCCCTTTTGCGCGCGCGGTGATAACGTACTGTTTGCGGACTTCATCCAGAAAAGAGTTTTTGGTCAACATGGTCAGCGCGGCGAACCCGCCGATCACCGTCGCCAGTACCGGTAACGTGATATGCCAGAGGTAGTCGGTAATTTTCTGATACCAGGGCAGGGAATCAAAATTGGCGGATACCAGGCCGCGCAGCGGGAAGAGGTCGTAATAGCTACCGCCAGCAAAGAAAACGATCAATAAGATGGCGAACAGGAAGGCGGGGATAGCGTAGCCAACGATGATAAAAGCGCTGCTCCAGATATCGAAACGGCTGCCGTTATATACCGCTTTGCGGATGCCCAGCGGGATCGACACCAGATAAATGATGAGCGTACTCCACAATCCGAGCGTAATGGACACGGGCAGACTGTCTTTGATTAACGTCAGTACGGATGCGCTGCGAAACAGGCTGTCGCCGAAATCGAAACGAACATAGTCCCAGAGCAT
This sequence comes from Citrobacter sp. CK181, assembly GCF_030333595.1. Lineage (NCBI taxonomy): Bacteria > Pseudomonadati > Pseudomonadota > Gammaproteobacteria > Enterobacterales > Enterobacteriaceae > Citrobacter > Citrobacter sp. CK181. The sequence goes on from NZ_JAOWFN010000011.1 coordinate 212,020, forward strand.
TTTAAAGTAGCGCTCATGAACAGGCTTATCAAAGCCGTAGCGATGCGTGATCTCCGCGATCACCTCGGGATCTAACCCACGTCCGCCGCGATAGTGGCTGTCGCTAATATTCCCTACGCCGGTCTGGGCGTGGCTGGCGCGAACGCCTTCGCTACCGGCGCCGGGCAGGGCGCCAGACTGGCCGAATTCAATGGCCGCGATCGCCTGGTCAACCGGGCCGCCCGGTGCGATCTGGACAATAAAAAAGTTGATTGTAATGATGGCCCACAGCGTCGGGATCACCAGTAACAGACGTCGAATCAGGTAGGCGCCCATTTATTCTCCCTGTCGTCTGGCGGCGGGAAGTTTTGCCGCTTTGTTGACGTCATACCACCAGGTATCCAGTCCAATGGTGTAGATCGGCCGAATGGCCGGATGGGAAAATTTATCCCACCAGGCGAGCCTGTCTTCCGCCATATACCACATTGGCAGCATGTAGTAATTCCAGGTCAATACCCGATCCAGCGCCCGCCCGAGGGGAATCAGCTTCGTTTTATCGCCCTGGGCGGCAATGATTTGGGTAATCAGTTTATCAATGACCGGGCTTTGCACGCCTGGCGCGTTATAGCTGGAGTCAATGTATTCAGACGCCCAGGATATTTGTAGATCGGAGCTGGGCCACGGCATGGCGCGCCACAGCCGCGGCATCATGTCGTAGTCGCGACTGCGCATACGGTTGGTGATTTGCGAGTTATCAACCTGGCGGATGTTCATCGTGATGCCAAGACGCTGCAAATTATGCTGGAAGGGAAGAACCCACTGGCTGTTGCCGCCTGCCGGAAGCAGCAGTTCAAAGCTCAGCGTTTTGCCGGTCGCGCTGTTAACGCGTCGCTGGCCTTTCAGTACCCATCCCGCCTCTGTGAGTAATTTATCGGCCTTCAGCAGGTTTTCCCGATCGTAGCCATCGCCGTTTGAGACTGGCGGCTGATAAATCCGGGTAAAGACCTCCGGCGGCAGATCCTTTTTCATGGGCGCGAGTAAGACCAGTTCGTCTGCACTGGGGTAGTTTCTGGCGGCATACTCGGTATTCTGGAAATAGCTATTTGCCCGGCTCCAGGCATTATAAAACAATGCCTTGTTCATCCATTCGAAATCAAATGCCAGGGTTATCGCTTCACGCACGCGACGATCGTTAAATACCGGACGCTGAATATTAAAGGCCAGCCAGCGCGTATCCTGTGCGGATTCATTTTTCTGTTCGTCTTTAACGATGTAATGGTTATCAAAGTTTTTACCGGTGTAGCGCGTCGCCCAGTTTTTCGCGTCATTCTCCAGACGCAGATCAAACGCCCCGGCCTTAAAGGCTTCAAACGCGACGTTGTCATCAAGGTAGTAGTCGTAGCGGATGGTATCAAAGTTCCAGCGCCCCCGGTTTACCGGCAGATTAGCAGCCCAATAGTTTTTTACCCGGGAATAGACAATGTACTGGCCCATTTTCCACTGGGTTATGCGGTACGGGCCGCTGGCAAGAGGAGGCTTAGAGAGCGGGTCGCTGAGCTTATGATCCTTCCAGAATTTTTCCGGCATGACCGGTAAAGAAAACAGGCTGAGCATATCCTCTTTACCGGGTTTGGCTAATTCAATGCGGACGGTAAGCGGAGCGATGGCTTTGACGGTCGTGCCTTTGTACACCAGACGAAATTGCGGCACGCCCTCAGTCATAAATTTATGGAAGGTGAAGGCGACGTCGCGGGCAGTGATGGGCGAACCATCATGAAAACGGGCGCGTGGGTTGATGGTCACTTCCACCCAGGAGTAATCCTCCGCATATCGCGCGTTGTCGGCAATGAGCGGGTAGTAGCTGCCGGGTTCGTCGTCAGAGGTGGTAAAAAGCGTGTCGTAAAGCTGCTCGGTACGTGCGCCAGGATTACCGCGCATGGAATAGCGGTTGAAATTATCGAATGTCCCGGTCGCGGAAAGCGTTATCCGCCCCCCTTTTGGCGCCGCCGGATTGACATAATCGAAATGATTAAAATTGAAGGCGTATTTGGGTTCGCCAAGCACGGAAAAGGCGTAACTTTCTTTGATGGCCTGAGCCTGTACGCCAAAGCTGACCAGGGCGACAAACAGAAGCATTACGCGAGCAATCATCGGAAAATGGTTTCCTTTTCTTATCACCTGCCACCGTCAGGCAAGCGTCAATCCTGAATAATAAGTGACGCAGCCTCTGTTGTGAATCCATTCGGGCAGAAGAGTGCCGTCACCATTTCGGCGCGGGCCGGGTATTCATCCAGTGAACGAAGTCCTCAAGCGCTAAAGGGCGGCTAATCCAGTACCCCTGGAGGAAGTTGACGCCATGATCGCGTAGCCATCGGGCCTGCTCCGGGGTTTCCACCCCTTCCGCGACGGTCAGCATATGCAGGCGCTTAGAGAGCATCAACACCGCGTCCAGCACAGGAGAGGTCACGGTTTCCGTACCAATCGCATTAATAAAGCCCCGGTCGATTTTCAGGTAGTCCAGCGTAAAGCGTTCCAGATAGATGAGGGCGCTATGGCCGGTGCCAAAATCATCAATTGCGATTTCGAATCCAGCGCAGTGCAGCCACTCAAATAATTTAGCCGCTTCATGTTGATTGAGCATATCGCGTTCGGTAATTTCCAGTACGATCTGAAAATGATGCGGCGGTAAGGATTCCGCCAGGAGACGGATGTCCTCTTTAAAGCTGTTGCTGTGCAGGTGGTCAGGCGCGATATTGATGCCAAACTTTGCCCCGACAGGCAGTACCTTCTGCAACGCGGGGGCGTCGCGCGCCACGAGTTTAAACAGATGCTGGGTGAGCGGCACAATAAGCTGCTGGGCTTCTGCGTAATGAATAAACGCGTCAGGCGGGATTTCGCCTGCCGTAGGGTGACGCCAGCGTAACAGCACTTCCAGACCCGTGACCCTGAGCGTTTGGGTATCAACGACCGGTTGATAGACCACATAAAATTGTTCGCGCTTGATAGCCACCAGGATCTCTCGCCCCGGCTTCAGGCGGATAGAGCTGATGTAGTAGCAGAGCAGGGCGGCGATGATACCACTCATACTGCCCAGCAGCAGGGCATAGCCCACGTCGTTATAGGTCCAGCTGTCGGCGTATAACTGTATCTTCAGCGGCAGCCCTTTTATTGTTGCCTGGCGCGAAGGCGTGCCCGACAGCTCTTTCACGGTCATTAAATGCGAAGAAAACGTCGAGAGCACGGTATCGCCAATAATTAATGCGATGCCATCAAAATCTTCCTGTCGGGCGGTGTAAATAAGGTAGGGCGTCAGGTTGATATTCAGCGAGGTAAATACGCCGCTCTCTTTTAATAACGGGTTGCGATACCAAATCGCCATCGCCGGTTTATCCGGCATCATCGGCGTGCCGGGAAGTATCGCCATATCAATCTCTTTGCGGATGTCGATATTGGATACCAGGTCGGTAAGCGGCGTGTCCATCGGCCCGGTCGCCGACGAGCAGAAGGCGATTTTGTCTTTGACGAGCAAAAAGGCGCGCACATTCAGGCTAAAAGCGGCGCGGGAGGTCAGCTCGGAAGATACTTGCTGGCAGTCATTAAGCGTCAGGGGCTGTAACACATCCGTCGTGGCTTTAAGGTCGGCGAAGTAGCTCACCAGATAATGTTGTACGTCGGATATCAGCGTGTCGTACTTGACTTCACGTTTATGCCATGACATTAAAAATTGCAGGCTACTGATAAGTAACGCGACGATGACCCCTGTGAGAATGCAGGTGAGCAGGATTTTTCGCGAGGACGAGGAGGCGCGTGTGAACATAGTTACTGGTTCTACCTGAGGTAACCGAATGCGATTAAAATGCTTGATTTAAAAGACTATAACCTGGATTAAACTGAATCGTCATACTTTTCTACAGGGATGCGATAGAACGCAAAAAAAGCACCGCCGAAGCAGTGCTTTTTATGTGTCTCGTCAGGATTGCCAAGGGATAGCGGTCAGACGAAAAATTAACTGCGGCTCAGAACCCGGCGCCCTTCGTTGTAACGTTTTTTCCAGTAAGGCTCGTTCATGCTGGAAATAATAACGCCGCTACTGGTAGACGCATGAACAAACTGGTTGTTGCCGATGTAGATGCCTACATGACGGCCCGTCGAACCGGCGCGGAACAGAACCAGATCGCCCGTGCGCAGGTTATTGCGCGAAACGGATTTGCCCATTTCCTGCTGCTCATAGGTTGAGCGAGGCAGTTCTAAACCAAATTGTTCACGGAATGTACGCTGTACAAAGCTGGAACAATCGACACCTTTTTTGGTGCTGCCGCCAAGGCGGTAACGCACGCCTTTCCAGTCAGCATACTGATCCATAATCCGCGATTTAACATCGAGGTTACGCACCATATTTTCAAATTCATCCTGAGAGGCTTGCAGTGAAGAGTTATCTCCATTGCCCACAGCATGCGTCTCAGAATGCACGTTCTTTGCGGTATTTGTAGTGCTACATGCAGAAAGCAGAACCGCCACTGCAATCGCGGGAATTCCCCGCAGGATATATCTCAAAATCGGTTGAGACCTGACCATGTTGTTTGTTTTCCCTTGAAGTCCTTAACGACAAATATCGTTATAAAAATGCCAAACGTGACGAGACTAATTACCTGCGCACAATGAGACAATTCTTTAAGGTCAAATCTGTGGCGGAACGCACAAATTTATTCGCAAAGAGAATAATTATCCAGCGAGGCAAAACGAGTTCAAGATTACCCGATCGTTGCTGCCATTGCGAGCGGTTTGGCGGGATTTTTTATAAGAAATTATGATACTGAAAGTGAATTAGTGGCATTGGCTAAATTAAACGCAAATGAGGCGAATAACAGGCAATGCGTTCATTTTCAACGGGAAGAAGATGACAGGAAGATGACGGCGGGGCGGGAAATAATCGACGATCGCCATCAGGAGTGAGAACGCTCTCTGATGGCGATGTTAATTGATGTGATTTATTTGTTTAAATTTTGTTTGTTTTTACCGGGCAGATAATTATCGAAAAACCGTATCACGCGATCGCTGAACGACGTCATTAACAGCCAGGGCAATCCAATCAGCACCGTTGTCAGCGAACCGACCGCAATATCCGTGAACCAGTGGGCGCCGATCATTACGCGCGGAAAGGCAAAAACCACAAATATAATAAGGGCGATGAAACCTGCGACTTTTCCGAAATAACGCAGCATAAATGCGGAAAAAATAAGCAGCATCATTCCGTGATCGCCAGGGAAACTGTCTTTTGACGCATCTTTGGTTGGAATATGCAGGAGATCGCTGACGCGGTGAATATTTTCAAGCGTCAGCGTAGGGCTGGCGCGTTTGACCGGAATAAACGCCTGACCTAACTGATTCACCACAACCGCAGATAAAAGCATCACCAGGCCGATGATGATGATACGCCGACGGCCCGCCGGGGTCTCTTTTAACCAGAAGCTCAGCATCAGGCAGCCCATCGCCAGCAGCGCGCAACCATCAAACGCCCGGTTATTGGTGATCGCCACCAGCCAGAGAAATGCGCGGCTTTCAACCAGCTTCTGGTTAAAGAAGTGGAAAATGTTTGCGTCGAGAGGAGACCAGAATCCGTGATTGACTGGAATATACCACGACAAAAACAACGCCAGACCCGCAGCGTTAATCAGCAGTATGAGGGGATACCGGGTTTTCATTATCATCTCGCCATTCAGTAAAACGGAGGCAACCTTACGCGTCCTCGGCTAAACGAAGCTTCAACAATGCGGTCTGTAATGTGTTCCAGTCTGTTTCGCGGTCTGAGATGAGTTCGATGCGGCTGTCCGGCGGCGCGACGTTTTGGGTCTCAATATGAAGATCGTCACCCTGACGATTAATACGCACCAGCCCCTCCTTAATGCGCATAACGCCTTTCACTCGTCCAACCGGCGCGAGGCGCGCCCATTCGAGCAGGCCGATGGTGTCGAACACGGTATCCGCATCAAAAATCCAGCCGCAGGCCTGATGCCCCTGGCCGCTGTTCAGGCTGCGACGCCAGCGCTGTTGCGCCGGCAGGCTAAGCGCGGCGAGCCCTTTTCTTTCGGCATGCTGGTGCGCGTGGGCGGCGCTGGCGGGCAGTTCCGCCAGATTCTGGCGCGGTAAATCCAGCAGCTGTCCGTTGATTTGCCCGTGGTCGGCATGAACCAGTTGACGATTGTCGCCGTACTGTTGCCACCAGGTTTGCAGGGCGCTTTCGCTTTCCGGCGTAGCGCGATCGGTTTTATTCGCGACGATGACATCGGCGGCAGCCAGCTGGTCGCGGAAGTTTTCGTTGGCGACGCTCTTTTCATCCAGCAGTAAACGCGGATCAAGGATGCACAGCGTAGCGCGCAGGTCGATCCACGGCTCGTAAACCGGCGCGGTTAACAAATCGAGGATCTGCTTCGGATGGCCAAGTCCTGTCGGTTCGATCAGCAAGCGATCCGGCTTGCCCTGGCGCAGCAGGGTATTTAGCCCCACCTGCATTGGTAATCCGTTCACGCAACACATGCAACCACCGGGGATCTCTTTCAGCAATGCGCCGCTGTCCGCAAGCAGCGCGCCGTCAATGCCCACTTCGCCAAATTCGTTGACCAGCACGGCCCATTTTTCCGCAGGATCTTTGTTGGCTAACAGATGAAGGATAGAGGTTGTTTTTCCACTGCCGAGAAAGCCGGTAATGAGGTTGGTTTTGGTCACGTCTGCTCCAGAATAATGATATGCCGTAACGGCTCGTGCTAATCCTGGCGAAAAAAAACGAAAAAGAGAAGGGCAGAGCGGACGAAGAATTTTTTCGTCCGCTGGAAAGACAGAAATTGTTAATTTTTTAACGTATCAATGACCGTCTGATGCGCGCCATGTTGCGCAATGCGCCGCCAGGCTTGCTCAATGGCTTGTACAAACAGGGGATTTTTCACGAGATCTGTGCCGAAAACCTCCTGCAACGACAGCAGCGCGCTAACCCGCTCCGCGTCACTGCTGCTTTCAACAAGCAGGCGAATTTTTTCACTGAGCGGGTCCCGAATATCAATCGTTGCACCAGCGTCGTCCACGCCGCTGACGTAGCGCATCCAGCCTGCGACGCCCAGCGCCAGCAGCGGCCAGTCACTCCCACGCGCCAGATGTTCGCGAATGCCTTCCAGCATCCGCTGCGGTAATTTCTGGCTGCCGTCCATCGCGATTTGCCAGGTCCGGTGCTTCAGCGCCGGATTGGCGAAGCGTTCAATCAGGCTGGCGGCATAGCGGGATAAATCGACGTTGGTGATGCGCAATGTCGGCGCCTGTTCATTCATCATCAGGCGGTAAGCGGCCTCGTGAAACGCGCTGTCCTGCATACAATCGCTGATGTGCTGGAACCCGGCCAGATAGCCGAGATACGCAAGGAACGAATGGCTGCCGTTGAGCATGCGTAGTTTCATTTGCTCCCAGGGCAGCACGTCATCAACCATCTGCACGCCAGCGACTTCCCACTGCGGGCGGCCTGCCACAAAGTTATCTTCAATGACCCATTGTATAAACGGTTCGCAACTGATGGCGCAGGGATCGGCGACGCCCAGCTCACGGGTAATTTCGTCCAGCGACTCCTCTGTGGCGGCAGGCACGATTCTGTCTACCATCGTTCCCGGGAAGCTGACGTGCTGATGAATCCACGCCGCCAGCTCCGCCGCGCGTTTTTCCGCCATGCCCAGAACGGCGTTTTTAACCACATGGCCGTTATCCGGGATGTTATCGCAGGAGAGAACCGTGAAAGGCGACAACCCGCGCTCACGCCGACGATGCAGGGCCTCCACAAGAATCCCCGGCGCCGAGTGCGGCTCCGTGGGGTGTTGCATATCGTGAATAATGCGCGGGTTTGACACGTCGAGCGAACCGGTTGCCGGATCGATGCAATATCCTTTTTCGGTGATAGTGAGTGACACTATCGCCACCTGCGGCTCGCAGAACTTTTCGATAATAGCGGCAAGCGAATCCAGCTTTGCGTTCAGACACTCCTTGACCGCGCCGACGATAATCGCCTGATTGCCGTTCGCGCCTTTTTCCAGCACGGTGTACAAGTGATTCTGCTCGCGAAGCTGGCTCATCAGGCGATCGCCGCTGAACAGGCTGATCTCGCAGATCCCCCAGTCTCCGCCTTGCGCATTCAGCACTCTGTCGGTCAATAATGCCTGATGGGCGCGGTGAAACGCGCCAAAACCGAAGTGCACAATCCGGGTTTGTAGTTGTTGTCGATCGTAGCGGGGCGTCAGTACGCCTTCCGGGAGTGGGGCAGAGGCAATAGTCTTCATTAAGAACACACCTGATTAACCATTAATTAACAATAGCAGTGTAAAGTTATATGACACCAAATTGAATTGGTATGCCGCATTTATCCGGGGATTGTGAGCTGGATCAATCAATCATGCGCCCTGCGTTGACCATTTACGCGATACCTGTATGGTAGTCATCACTCAGGTAAACTAATTTGGTATAACAACTTGTGAGGTGAAGCAATGGAACAAACCTGGCGTTGGTACGGGCCTAACGATCCGGTATCGCTTGATGATGTGCGTCAGGCTGGCGCAACGGGGGTTGTGACGGCATTGCACCACATTCCGAACGGTGATGTGTGGCCGGTTGAAGAGATTAAAAAGCGCCAGGCCATTCTGGCTGAGAAAGGGCTGACCTGGTCTGTTGTCGAAAGTATTCCGGTGCATGAAGAGATTAAAACACGCTCCGGGCAGTACCAGACCTGGATTGCAAATTATCAGCAAAGCATCCGTAATCTGGCCGCCTGCGGTATTGATACCGTGTGCTACAACTTTATGCCGATTCTCGACTGGACGCGTACCGACCTTGAATATCCGTTGCCCGATGGTTCCAGAGCGCTGCGTTTCGATCAGATTGCCTTTGCGGCTTTCGAACTGCACATCCTGAAGCGTGACGGCGCGCAAGCGGACTACAGCGAAGAAGAGCAGCGCCAGGCGCTGGACTACTTCAACGCCATGAGCGCTGCGGATATCGAAAAACTGACCCGGAATATTATCGCCGGGCTGCCTGGCGCTGAAGAGGGTTATACGCTGGATCAGTTCCGTGCGCGTCTGGCGGAATATAACGGTATCAGCAAAGAGGATTTACGCGAAAATATGGCGGTATTCCTGCGTGCGATTGTGCCGGTGGCAGAAGAAGTCGGCGTGCGCCTGGCGGTGCATCCTGACGATCCGCCGCGCCCCATCCTCGGCCTGCCGCGCATCGTTTCTACCATTGAAGATATGCAGTGGCTGAAAGAAACCGTAGACAGCATTAACAACGGGTTCACCATGTGTACCGGTTCGTACGGCGTACGCGCGGATAACGACCTGGTGAAAATGATCGAGACGTTTGGCGACCGCATTCACTTTACCCATTTACGCTCAACCTGCCGTGAAGATAACCCGAAAACCTTCCACGAAGGCGCGCATTTGCAAGGGGATGTCGATATGGTCGCGGTAATTACCGCAATCCTTACGGAAGAACAGCGTCGTAAGCTGGCAGGCGATCTGCGTCCGATCCCAATGCGCCCGGATCACGGTCATCAGATGCTTGACGATCTGCATAAGAAAACCAACCCCGGCTACTCCGCTATTGGTCGTCTGAAAGGGCTGGCGGAAATTCGTGGCGTTGAACTGGCGCTGAAAAAGACCCAGTTCCGCGATTTGCTGTAACACCTGTTGGTCATAAAAAAGGACAGCCCTGGCTGTCCTTTTTTGTTGGTGCGTCGGCAACGGGCGCTTAGTCCGCGCGGCCCATGTAGCGACGTTCTTCAATGTGAATACGGATTTTTTCACCGGCGCTCAGGTATTCCGGCACCTGAATCACCAGACCGGTGCTCAGCGTTGCGGGTTTGTTGCGGGCACTGGCTGACGCGCCTTTAATGCCCGGTGCGGTTTCCACGATTTCCAGATCAACCGTCTGCGGCAGTTCGAGCGCCAGCAACTGACCGTCCCAGGTCAGCACCTGCATATCCGGCATTCCGCCTTCAGGAATAAACAGCAGCTCTTCTTCAATCTGATCTTTGGTGAAGGTATACGGGGTATAGTCTTCTTTATCCATGAACACATATTCGTTGCCGTCGATATAAGAGAAATCGACGCCACGGCGGCTCAGGGTGACGGTATCAACGATGTCGTCGCCTTTGAAACGCTCTTCGACTTTCAGACCCGTACGGACGTCGGAAAAACGCATTTTGTACAGCGTCGCGGCACCGCGGGCGGTCGGTGACTGAATATCAATATCTTTTACAATCAGCAGCTTGCCGTTGTAGTTCAGTACCATACCTTTTTTAATTTCGTTCGCTCTTGGCATCGAAAAAATCCTGTTGTAGAGAATGTCTAAAATATCGCGTCAAACTACTCGCGCCGGGCGATTCAGGCAAGTGGAATTCACATATCCCGGATGATTTTGTGTATACTGTTCGCCCACTTTCAGTCCGGTGGCTTACGAATAGAGAATACTGTATGGAATGCCGCCCGGATTGCGGAGCATGTTGCACCGCGCCTTCAATCTCCAGCCCCATTCCGGGTATGCCTGACGGCAAACCCGCAAACACGCCGTGCGTCCAGCTTGATGAACATCAACGCTGTAAGATCTTCGGTTCGCCGCTGCGTCCAAAGGTCTGCGCAGGTCTGCAACCCAGCGCCGATATGTGCGGTCAGACAAGGGCGCAGGCAATGTCTACCTCATTGAACTGGAAACGCTCACGGCGCCTTAAACGTCTTTAATGCGTGCCAGACAAACCATCGTCGCGAGGGCCATCACCAGCGCAAACCAGAATACGGCGTGGTAATTCCAGATTTCCGCCGCAATCCCCGCCAGCGATCCGGCGATAATCCAGCCTACGCGGATGGTATTGGTATACAGCGTGGTTGCTGAACCCGCCTGGCCGGGCATCAGATCCTGAAAATAGAGCATCCCGATGCCGCCGAGAATGCCGATGTAAATTGCGTTCAGCAACTGCAAGCCGAGCAGAACGACAGGCGAGTGCGCCAGCAGCATACCCGCGTAAAAACAAAACCCCGCCACGATGGCGATCCGCATCAGCAGGCGTTTTCCCAGCCGTTTAGCAAAATAACCTGCAATCAACATGGTGGGAATTTCCAGCCCGGCGGCAGTCCCCATCATGACGCCGGCAAGTTTTTCCGGCAGATGCAGTTCGTTAATGATAAACAGCGGCATATTAATGATATAGAGGCTGTTGGTTCCCCACATTAATGTGCAGATAACAAAAAGCAGCAGCGTATCGCGGCGATTACGGCGCGGCGCTTCAAGGGTTCCGGCAGCAAGCGGCGCATCTTTACGCATTGACGGTAAAAACAGCCAGACCATTACGCCACAGACGACAAACGCCGCCGCCGCGCTCAGGTACATCACGGTAAAGCTGAACCCCATCGCCAGCGCATAGGCCAGCGGCGGCCCGATCACCCACGCCAGCGAAACCTGGGCGCGCAATATCGAGCTGAACATCACGGCTTCGCGACCGGTGCGATCGGCATGTTCGCGGGCAAGGGCGAACATTTGCGGGTTCGCGGTCGAACCAAAACTACTCAGGAAAACGCCGACGAACAGCAAAATAAAATAGTTGCGGTTCCAGGCAAACAGTACGCAGGCCAACATGCCCAGCACACAGCAAAAAACGATCAGGCTTTTGCGATCGCCTTTTTTGTCGGAGCGCCCGGCCAGAAACTGGCTCACCAGAATGCCGATAACGGCGCTGCCGGTAAAAAAGAAGCCAACCATCCCCGGACGAGCGTGTACCTCATCCGTCAGAAAAAGACTGAGCGTCGGCGTCTGTAACGCACCGGCGATACCCGTCAGAAACGCGACGAGCAGGAATGCCGAAGACGTCAAGTCAAACGTTTTTGGTGTGGCGGCAACGGGGGTGTTATGCATGTTTCTGTATCAGTGGTGTGAAGAGACGCGGAGTTTACGCTGCTCGTCAGGAAATAAACAGGTGCCCAAATCAAAATCGCCACAAAAAATCAAAATAGCATTTCAGTCTATGAAGGGAAGATGCTGACGGTGCTGAAACAGATCGTTTTACGGGCAATTCACTTCAGCATTTATTACCTTCCTGAATGAAAAGTGTGCTTTATCTCTAAATTCTGTCATCAATTTTACGACTTTACTTGCGTGCTGAAGCAGAAAGCGCAAGACTTCTTGAAACGTTTCAGCGCTATTTTGTTTTTGGCTACAAGTCAGATTAGCGCCTTTTTTCTCATGTTAGCTGAATCGTTTCAAGTTCAGCAGGAGAGGAGAACTATGTTCCAGTTATCGGTTCAGGACATTCATCCGGGCGAACAGGCCGGAAACAAAGAAGAGGCCATTCGTCAGGTTGCCGCTGCGTTAGTGCAGGCGGGCAACGTCGCAGACGGCTACGTCGACGGCATGCTGGCGCGTGAGCAACAGACATCCACTTTCCTTGGCAACGGTATCGCCATTCCGCACGGAACGACCGACACGCGCGATCAGGTGCTGAAAACCGGCGTGCAGGTGTTCCAGTTTCCGCAGGGCGTAACCTGGGGCGAAGGGCAGGTGGCCTATGTGGCGATTGGTATTGCCGCCAGCTCCGATGAGCATCTCGGGTTGCTGCGTCAGCTGACGCACGTATTAAGCGATGACTCTGTGGCTGAACAGCTGAAATCCGCCACGACGGCAGAAGAACTGCGCGCGTTGCTGATGGGTGAAAAGCAGAGCGAACAGCTGAAGCTGGATAACGACACCCTGACGCTGGATGTGGTGGCCAGCGATCTGGTGACGCTACAGGCGCTGAACGCCGCGCGCCTGAAAGAAGCAGGCGCTGTGGATGCTGCGTTTGTCGCCAGAACCATCAATGAACAGCCGATGAATCTCGGCCAGGGCATCTGGCTGAACGACAGCGCGGACGGCAACCTGCGCAGCGCTATCGCTGTGAGCCGTGCGGCTACGGCGTTTGACGTAGAGGGCGAAGCGGCTGCGCTGCTGGTGACCGTCGCGATGAATGACGATCAGCCCGTCGCCGTGCTGAAGCGCCTTGGCGATCTGCTGCTGAACAATAAAGCTGACCGTTTGCTGAAAGCGGATGCCGCCACCGTGCTGGCGCTGCTGACCAGTGATGAAGCATTGACTGACGACGTGCTGAGCGCCGAATTTGTCGTGCGCAATGAGCATGGCTTACACGCCCGTCCGGGCACCATGCTGGTGAATACCATTAAACAATTTAATAGCGAAATTACCGTGGCAAACCTTGATGGAACCGGAAAACCGGCAAATGGACGCAGTTTGATGAAAGTGGTGGCGTTGGGCGTGAAGAAAGGCCATCGCCTGCGCTTTACGGCGCAGGGCGAAGATGCTGAACAGGCGCTGAAAGCGATTGGCGACGCCATTGCCGCTGGTCTTGGGGAGGGCGCGTAATGAGCAGACGTGTTGCTACTATCACCCTTAATCCGGCATACGACCTGGTCGGTTTCTGCCCGGAGATTGAACGCGGCGAAGTGAACCTGGTGAAAACCACGGGTCTGCATGCGGCGGGTAAAGGCATCAACGTTGCCAGGGTTCTGAAAGATTTAGGTATTGATGTCACGGTTGGCGGTTTCCTGGGTAAAGATAACCAGGACGGTTTCCAGCAGTTGTTCAGCGAGCTGGGCATTGCCAACCGTTTTCAGGTGGTGCAGGGGCGTACCCGCATCAACGTTAAGCTGACGGAAAAAGACGGTGAAGTGACCGACTTTAACTTCTCCGGTTTTGACGTGACTCCGGCTGACTGGGAACGTTTTGTGAACGATTCGCTGAGCTGGCTGGGTCAGTTCGATATGGTCTGCGTCAGCGGCAGCTTGCCGACAGGCGTCAGCCCGGAAGCGTTTACCGACTGGATGACGCGTCTGCGTAGCCAGTGCCCATGCATTATCTTTGATAGTAGTCGTGAAGCGTTGGTGGCGGGTCTGAAAGCGGCGCCGTGGCTGGTGAAACCGAACCGTCGTGAATTAGAAATCTGGGCAGGCCGTAAGCTGCCGGAAATGAAAGATGTGATCGACGCGGCGCACGCCCTGCGTGAGCAAGGTATTGCGCATGTGGTGATCTCTCTCGGTGCGGAAGGGGCGCTGTGGGTGAACGCATCCGGCGAATGGATCGCGAAGCCACCGTCCGTTGATGTGGTAAGTACCGTAGGTGCAGGGGATTCTATGGTTGGCGGTCTGATTTACGGCCTGCTGATGCGTGAATCCAGTGAACATACGTTGCGTCTGGCGACAGCCGTTGCCGCGCTTGCGGTAAGCCAGAGCAATGTGGGCATTACCGATCGTCCTCAGTTGGCCGCAATGATGGCGCGCGTCGACTTAAAACCGTTTAACTGACAGCAGGAGAGGCATAATGAAAACGCTGCTGATTATTGACGCCAATCTCGGCCAGGCTCGCGCTTACATGGCGAAGACCCTGCTCGGCGCGGCGGCACATAAAGCAAATCTGGAAATTATCGACAATCCGAATGACGCAGAGTTAGCCATTGTGTTGGCTGACGCTGTGCCGAACGACAGCGCGCTGAACGGTAAAAAAGTCTGGCTGGGCGATATTGCCCGTGCCGTGGCGCACCCGGAACTGTTCCTCAATGAAGCGAAAGGACACGCGACGCCATACAGCGCGCCGACAGCGGTTGCCGCCCCGGCAGCGGCCAGCGGCCCGAAACGCGTCGTGGCGGTGACGGCGTGTCCGACAGGCGTCGCGCATACCTTTATGGCGGCTGAAGCGATTGAAACCGAAGCGAAAAAACGTGGCTGGTGGGTAAAGGTCGAAACCCGTGGCTCCGTGGGCGCAGGCAATGCCATCACGCCGGAAGAGGTTGCGGAAGCGGATCTGGTGATCGTGGCGGCTGATATCGAAGTGGATCTGGCGAAGTTTGCCGGAAAACCGATGTACCGCACGTCAACCGGCCTGGCGCTGAAGAAAACCGCGCAGGAACTGGACAAAGCCGTAGCGGAAGCGACGCCGTATGCGCCTACGGGCAAAGCGCAGGCCGCCGCGACAGAAGGGAAAAAAGAGAGCGCTGGCGCATATCGCCATCTGCTGACGGGCGTTTCCTACATGCTGCCAATGGTGGTTGCGGGTGGGTTGTGTATCGCGCTCTCCTTTGCGTTTGGTATTGAGGCGTTTAAAGAAGAAGGTACGCTGGCTGCGGCGCTGATGCAGATTGGCGGCGGTTCCGCCTTCGCGTTAATGGTGCCAGTGCTGGCGGGATATATCGCGTTTTCCATTGCGGATCGTCCAGGCCTGACGCCGGGTCTTATCGGCGGTATGCTGGCGGTGAGCACCGGATCTGGCTTTATCGGCGGTATTATCGCGGGCTTCCTGGCCGGTTATGTCGCGAAACTTATCAGCACTAAACTGAAACTTCCGCAGAGTATGGAAGCGCTGAAACCGATCCTGATCATTCCACTGATTTCCAGTCTGATTGTCGGTCTGGCGATGATTTACCTTATCGGTAAACCGGTTGCCGGCATTCTGGAAGGGCTGACTCACTGGCTGCAAACGATGGGGACGGCGAATGCGGTACTGCTGGGCGCGATCCTCGGCGGTATGATGTGTACTGATATGGGCGGCCCGGTTAACAAAGCGGCGTATGCGTTCGGTGTTGGTCTGCTGAGTACCCAGACTTATGCGCCGATGGCGGCGATTATGGCGGCAGGCATGGTTCCTCCGCTGGCTCTTGGGCTGGCAACTCTGGTTGCGCGTCGTAAGTTCGACAAGGCGCAGCAGGAAGGGGGTAAAGCCGCGCTGGTGCTGGGGCTGTGCTTCATTACCGAAGGCGCGATCCCGTTTGCGGCGCGCGACCCGATGCGTGTCCTGCCATGCTGTATCGTCGGCGGCGCGCTGACAGGCGCAATCTCAATGTGGGTTGGCGCGAAACTGATGGCGCCGCACGGCGGTCTGTTTGTGCTGCTGATTCCTGGCGCGATTACACCGGTGCTGGGCTATCTGCTGGCGATTGTTGCGGGTACGCTGGTTGCCGGTCTGGCCTATGCGTTCCTGAAACGCCCGGAAGCTGAAGTTATCGCGAAAGCGGCATAATGTAAAACCTTGTGCCGGATGGCGGCGTGAGCGCCTTATCCGGCCTACGGATACCGATCCTGTAGGCCGGATAAAACGCATTAGCGTCGCCATCCGGCATTTTTCTGCCTTTTTTATCCCCCCATTTTGTGTCCTGGCTCGCAACTTTTTCCTCCCTTGCAAACTGTATCTATAAAAAATTGTGACTCTGTTCATATCTATTCACTTTAGGGCTTGCGGATGGATTTACTTTATCAAAAACACGCATATCATGAACACATGTTTTAATATGAACATGTGCTCTAATAATCTAGATTGTGGCGGTGGTTATTCTTAACGAACTCATTGTTATGGCAGCTTAATGCCAGAGGACGTTCTATGCGTGAAACGGAATACATAGTGACGATTGGCTCAGCCAATATGGATGTTGCCGGGTATTCGCATGCTTCTTTAAATTATGCGGACTCCAATCCGGGAAAAATAAAATTTACCCCCGGCGGCGTGGGGCGCAATATTGCGCATAATCTGGCGCTGCTGGGAAAAAACTCATGGCTACTGACGGCCGTCGGGAGTGATTTCTATGGGCAGTCATTAATGGCGCAAACGAATCAATCCGGTGTGCACGTTGATAAATGTCTGATTGTGCCGGGAGAAAATACGTCAAGTTACTTATCCTTGCTCGACAATACCGGAGAAATGCTGGTCGCCATAAATGACATGAGCATTACCGACTTTATTTCGGCTGAATTTTTATCACAGCATGCTGATTTTATTCGTGGGGCAAAAGTGATTGTCGCCGATTGTAATATCAGCGAAGAGGCACTGAACTGGGTGCTGGAAAATGCAGGCGATGTGCCGGTGTTTGTTGATCCGGTTTCTGCCTGGAAGTGTGTCAAAATTCGCGAGCGACTTGGCAAAATTCACACGCTGAAACCCAACCGGCTTGAAGCTGAAACCCTCAGCGGCATTCCCCTCTCCGGGCGGGAAGATGTCGGGAGCGTTGCGGCATGGTTTCATGAACATGGCCTGAACCGTCTGGTGCTCAGTATGGGTGGCGACGGCGTTTATTACAGCGATATCAACGGCGAAAACGGCTGGTCGCTCCCCATTAAAACCAATGTCGTCAATGTGACCGGCGCTGGCGACGCCATGATGGCGGGACTCGCCGCCTGCTGGATGGACGGCTTACCCTTTATAGATTCGGTTCGATTTGCACAGGGTTGTTCATCAATGGCGCTTGCCTGTGAATATACCAATAACCCTGATTTATCTGTCGCGAATGTTACATCGTTAGTGGAGAACACAGAATGTCTGAATTAACTCTTTCCTCTGAATTATTACAAATTTCGCCAGAAGTACAGGACGCATTAAAGAGTAAGAAACCCATTGTTGCGCTGGAATCAACCATTATTTCCCACGGCATGCCTTTTCCGCAAAATGCGCAAACGGCAATTGAAGTTGAAGAAACCATTCGTAAGCATGGCGCCGTGCCCGCAACCATTGCCATTATTGGCGGTGTAATGAAAGTGGGCCTGAATAAAGAAGAAATTGAATTATTAGGTCGTGAAGGACATAACGTTACAAAAGTCAGTCGTCGTGACTTACCGTTTGTGGTTGCCGCTGGAAAAAATGGCGCAACGACGGTCGCATCCACCATGATTATTGCCGCACTGGCCGGAATTAAAGTATTTGCAACTGGCGGTATCGGTGGCGTACATCGTGGCGCAGAACATACGTTTGATATTTCTGCTGACTTGCAGGAGCTGGCGCATACCAATGTCACGGTAGTTTGTGCGGGGGCGAAATCAATTCTCGACCTGGGATTAACCACCGAATATTTAGAGACTTTTGGCGTGCCGTTAATTGGCTATCAGACCCAGGCATTACCGGCATTTTTCTGCCGTACCAGTCCGTTTGACGTCAGTATTCGCCTGGACAGCGCGCAAGACATCGCCCGCGCAATGGCGGTGAAATGGCAAACCGGCCTGAACGGTGGTCTGGTTGTGGCAAACCCGATCCCGGAACAGTTTGCGATGGCGGAAGAGAAAATCAACGCGGCGATCGATCAGGCCGTGAAAGAAGCGGAAGAGCAGGGCGTCGTGGGGAAAGAAAGCACGCCATTCTTGCTGGCGCGCGTGGCGGAACTGACCGGCGGCGATAGCCTGAAATCCAATATCCAACTGGTGTTCAACAACGCTGTACTGGCCTGTGAAATAGCGAAGGAATATCAACGCCTCGCCTGATAAAAACGCACGGGCAGAGAGCGGTCGCCCGCGATATCAAACCTGGCTTTCACGCCGGGTTTCCTGGCATGAAGGGAAAATCATTATGGATATAATGAGAAGTGTTGTGGGTATGGTGGTACTACTGGCAATCGCATTTCTGCTGTCAGTGAATAAAAAACGTATCAGCCTGCGTACCGTTGGCGCGGCGCTGGTGCTGCAAATCGCCATCGGTGGGATCATGCTTTATTTCCCGCCGGGGAAATGGCTGGTGGAGCAGGCCGCGCTCGGTGTCCACAAGGTGATGTCCTACAGCGACGCGGGTAGCGCATTTATCTTTGGCTCATTAGTAGGGCCAAAAATGGATGTGCTGTTTGACGGCGCCGGGTTTATCTTTGCCTTTCGCGTGTTGCCGGCCATCATCTTTGTGACTGCGCTGATCAGCTTGCTTTACTACATTGGCGTGATGGGACTGCTGATCCGTATTCTCGGTGGTATTTTCCAGAAAGCGCTGAACATCAGCAAGATCGAGTCGTTTGTTGCGGTCACTACCATTTTCCTCGGGCAAAACGAGATCCCGGCGATCGTAAAACCGTTTATCGACCGTCTAAATCGTAATGAACTGTTTACCGCCATTTGTAGCGGCATGGCCTCAATCGCCGGTTCGATGATGATTGGCTATGCCGGAATGGGGGTGCCGATTGATTATCTGCTGGCGGCGTCCTTAATGGCGATCCCTGGCGGCATTCTGTTTGCCCGTATGCTGAGCCCGGCAACGGAAGAATCGAAGGTGACGTTTGAAAACCTGTCATTTACCGAAACGCCGCCAAAAAGCATCATCGAAGCGGCGGCCAGCGGCGCGATGACCGGGCTGAAAATCGCCGCCGGTGTGGCGACGGTGGTGATGGCGTTTGTGGCGATTATCGCGCTGATTAACGGCATCATCGGCGGCGTTGGCGGCTGGTTCGGCTTTGGTCACGCCACCCTTGAAGGGATCTTCGGCTGGGTTTTAGCGCCGCTGGCCTGGATTATGGGCGTGGACTGGAGCGATGCGACGCTTGCCGGTAGCCTGATTGGGCAAAAACTGGCGATTAACGAGTTTGTCGCTTATCTCAATTTCTCACCGTATCTGCAAGCTGCCGGTACGCTGGATGTGAAGACGATAGCGATCATCTCTTTCGCGTTGTGTGGCTTTGCCAACTTTGGTTCGATTGGCGTGGTGGTGGGCGCGTTTTCTGCGATTGCGCCGCAGCGTGCGCCAGAAATCGCTCAGCTAGGTTTACGGGCGCTGGCGGCGGCAACGCTCTCTAACCTGATGAGTGCTACTATCGCGGGGTTCTTTATCGGGCTGGCGTAGTTGTAGTAGACGATTTTGCCGGATGGCGGCTTCGCCTTATCCGGCCTACAGTAACGCACCCGTAGGCCTGATAGGCGTAGCGCCATCAGGCATTATGCCAGGGTTGTTTTCAGCAGATAAAGCGCGTTATCGGCGGAGAGGGTGGGGTTGTTAATACTGATGCTGGCGCGCGATAACGCCGCGCAGGCCATCGCGAAATTCGCGCTATCGCGAAAATCACTTCCCTCCAGAAAGCTGTAGAGCAACCCGGCCATGAAGCCATCATCCGCGCCGAAGCTGTCCACGCGGGTGTGAGGCGGCGGGGTGAGTAAAAACTGCTCGCCGTTTTTCTCGCTACAAAAGACCGCTTCATCTTCCAGGCAAACGAAGATTCGCTGTACGCCTTGCTGATGCAGGTCATTGACGGCCTGTACACGGTCGGCATCGGAACGCACCGCTTTTCCCCACAGAATCTCCAGCTCTTTTTGCGTGGGTTTTAACGTATGAATGCGTGAATACCAGGTCCTGATTTTTTCCGCTTTGAACTCTGAAACGGTATCAATAAAGACCGGGATTTCATCCGCAATGGTAAAGACCCATTCGATGGCTTCTGGCGTCAGGTTGCAGTCCGCCAGCACCACGCCAGCGTGACGGATCAGATCCCGCGAGCTATTCAGCAACTGCGGCGTCAGCTGTTGCAGAATGTGGGTGTCGTTAATCGCCAGCA
The DNA here is from genome assembly GCF_030333595.1 of Citrobacter sp. CK181. Classification (NCBI taxonomy): domain Bacteria; kingdom Pseudomonadati; phylum Pseudomonadota; class Gammaproteobacteria; order Enterobacterales; family Enterobacteriaceae; genus Citrobacter; species Citrobacter sp. CK181. The sequence goes on from NZ_JAOWFN010000011.1 coordinate 232,337, forward strand.
CTGTCTCTTCCTGCTGGTTGGCGATGGACAGATAGGTTGAAGTGTTATGCCCATGCAGACGGATACAGCTGGAGATGTTCACACCAGCCTGACGAGTCTGCTCCAGCAGCGTTTCACCATAAAAGTCGCTACCGACCGCAGAGAGCAAATGCACATCGCGACCCAGTAGCGCCAGATTATGCGCAATATTGCGCCCCACGCCGCCAGCAGAACAGTGAATGCTGCCAGGGTTGGAAGCCGCCTGCGGATAATGGATATCCGCCACGCCGCGAATATCCATATTGATCGCCCCGACCACCACGCAATACTCCTGCTCGGTGAGGATATAGCCTTTGCCTTTGATCATCCCTTTGCGCATCAGATCCATAATATGGGCCGCCACGCGTGAGCGACTGATCTGCAAAATATCAGCGATTTCATTTTGCTGAATGAGCGGATTGCGGCGCAGGATCTTGAGGATCTGCTTTTCCCTGTCGTTCATCATTACGCAACCACCTTTGCCGTTTGCTGCGCTTTCAGCCAGGCAATCTCTTCTGCCCAGATATCCGGGTTGATGGTTTCCAGAATCAGCGGAATACCGTCAAAACGATCGTCCTGCATAATCCAGCGAAATGCATCATGACCAATGTTGCCTTCGCCCAAACTGTGGTGACGGTCAACGCGGCTGCCAAAGGCGCTTTTCGCGTCGTTCAGGTGCATGCCGCGCAGGTATGTAAAGCCCACAACACGCTCAAAGTCGGCGAATGTTTTTTCACATTCGCCGGTGGTACGCAGATCGTAACCGGCCGCGAACGCGTGACAGGTATCAATACAGACGCCCACGCGGGACTTATCGTCCACGCCGTCGATGATGGCGGCGAGATGCTCAAACCTGAATCCCAGATTGCTCCCCTGACCCGCAGTGTTTTCAATGACTGCCGTGACCCCTTGGGTTTTCTCAAGGGCAATGTTGATCGACTCTGCAATTCGCGCCAGACATTCCTCTTCCGGGATTTGCTGTAAATGGCTACCCGGGTGGAAATTGAGCAGCGATAGCCCCAGTTGCTCACAACGCTGCATTTCATCAATAAACGCATCGCGCGATTTTTCCAGCGCTTCGCTGACAGGGTGCCCGAGGTTGATCAGATAGCTGTCGTGGGGAAGGATCTGCGCAGGCGAATAGTGGTATTTCTCGCAGGCGGCCTTAAAGTCATCAATGATTTGGGCAGTGAGCGGCGCGGCGCGCCATTGACGCTGATTTTTCGTGAACAGCGCAAATGCGGTTGCGTCAATTTCTGCGGCGCGAATTGCAGCGTTGGCTAACCCGCCAGCGGCGCTGACATGCGCTCCGATATATTTCATGGAAGACTCCTGTTAAACCCGCTATACACATTATTCTTCAGGTTTGAATAATGTCGTGTATTCGAAAAAAATACTCTCCAATGATAGCGGGTTAACAGGGGCAAAATGTAGTGCTTTATGCGATAAGATGGTGAATCAGTACGTTAATCACGCCGCCGCCAACAATCAGCCAGACAAACAGCACCAGCGCCATCAGTAACGGTTTCGCCCCGGCTTTTTTCAGCGCGCTGACGTGCGTTGTAAGACCCAGCGCGGCCATTGCCATCGCCAGTAGAACCGTATCCAGCGTAATCAACATGTTTACCACCGCCTGCGACAGCAGATGGAACGAGTTAACGATTGCCACTACGATGAACAGCACCGCAAACCACGGGATGGTGATTTTGCTTTTCTCCGCGCCCGTCGCCGGAGAAAGTTGTTTCACACGGGCGGCCAGCAGAATCAGAAACGGCGCCAGCATCATTACGCGCAGCATTTTGGCAATCACCGCGGCGTTTTCCGCGTCCGGGTTAATGGCGTGTCCGGCGGCAACGACCTGGGCTACTTCATGCATGGTCGAACCAATATAGATGCCGTAGGTTTCCGGGCTGAACCAGTGCGCCAGTAGCGGATACATTGCCGGGTAGAGGAAGATTGCCAGCGTACCGAAAATCACCACCGTCGCGACGGCCACCGTAACTTTACTGGCCTCCGCTTTAACGACGGGCTCCGTTGCCAGCACTGCCGCCGCTCCGCAAATGCTGCTTCCGGCGCCAATCAGCCAACTGGTGTGCTTGTCCAGACCAAACACTTTCTGCCCGAGGAAACAGGCGAGTAAAAAAGTGCTGGAGAGCGTCAGTACATCAATCACAATCCCGCTGACGCCCACGTCTGCAATCTGTGAGAAGGTGAGGCGAAACCCGTAGAGAATGATCCCCAGGCGTAATAGATGTTGTTTAGCGAACAGCACGCCGCCGTCACAGCTTTTCCAGATTTGCGGATACACCGTATTGCCGATGACCATTCCCAGTAAGATGGCTAAGGTGAGGGCGCTGAACCCGGCTCCCGCGACGGCTGGAATAGATCCACCCCACAGGGCGGCCCCTGTGATAACTGCGCTCAGGGCAAGCCCCGGTATAAAATGCCACACTGTACGATGGTGATTCTGTAAGGTGAGTTCTGTCATAACCTTCTCCTCTATATGGGTAAAATGTTATGGCGAACTGGTTTAAAAATAAAATTGATTATATATTTATAATTAATCTTTATAAGTGGTAAGCGACGGCCTGCCAGTGGAAAACAACAATGCATATCACGCTACGACAACTAGAAGTTTTTACTGAGGTGCTAAAAAGCGGCTCGACGACCCAGGCATCTGTCATGCTATCGCTGTCGCAGTCGGCCGTAAGCGCGGCATTGACCGATCTGGAAGGTCAGCTTGGCGTACAGCTATTTGACCGCGTCGGGAAACGGCTGGTAGTCAATGAACACGGGCGCTTGCTGTACCCGCGCGCGCTGGCGCTGCTGGAGCAGGCTGTCGAAATTGAGCAACTGTTTCGGGAAGACAACGGCGCAATCCGCGTTTATGCCAGTAGCACCATCGGTAATTACATCCTGCCTGCGGTAATTGCCCGTTACAGGAAAGACTTTCCCGATCTGCCGCTGGAACTTAGCGTGGGCAACAGCCAGGATGTCATTACGGCGGTGCTCGATTTTCGGGTAGACATCGGCCTGATTGAAGGCCCGTGCCACAATACCGAGATTATTTCTGAGCCGTGGCTGGACGATGAGCTGGTGGTGTTTGCCGCACCGTCCTCGCCGTTGGCGCAAGGGCCGGTAACGCTTGAACAACTTGCCGCCGCGCCCTGGATACTGCGCGAGCGCGGTTCCGGTACGCGTGAGATTGTTGACTACCTGTTGCTTTCGCACTTGCCAAAATTCGAAATGGCGATGGAGTTGGGTAACTCCGAAGCGATCAAACACGCCGTGCGTCATGGTCTGGGCATCAGCTGCCTGTCGCGGCGGGTTATTGAGGAACAGCTTCAGGCGGGAACGTTGAGTGAAATCGCGGTGCCTTTGCCGCGCCTGGTGCGAACCTTGTGGCGAATCCACCATCGCCAGAAACACCTTTCCAATGCCTTACAGCGTTTTCTGCGCTACTGCGAATAAGCGTCCTTTGCCGGATGGCGGCGTAAACGCCTTATCCGGCCTACAAACTCAACGCTTTTGCCGGATGGCGGCGTAAACGCCTTATCCGGCCTACAAATTCAACGTTTTTGCCGGATGGCGGCGTAAATGCCTTATTCGGCCTACAAATGTCGATCCTGTAGGCCTGATAAGCGTAGCGCCATCAGGCGAATGTCTTAACGTCTATCCGATCTACACTTTACTTATAATCCGCGGCCAGTCATGAAGGTCTCTTATAACTGCGCATTTGTGCCGGAAGGATGGCGTTTCGTCTGCTACAATCGCGCCTCATTTTTTGGATGGATAGCATTTTCACATGGTTTCCGAAACTAAAACCACAGAAGCGCCCGCGTTACGTCGCGAATTAAAGGCGCGTCACCTGACAATGATCGCCATTGGCGGTTCCATCGGTACGGGTCTTTTCGTTGCATCTGGTGCAACCATTTCTGCGGCGGGTCCAGGCGGCGCGCTGTTTTCTTATATCCTGATCGGTCTGATGGTCTACTTCCTGATGACCAGTCTCGGCGAACTGGCGGCGTATATGCCGGTATCCGGTTCATTTGCGACTTACGGTCAGAACTATGTTGAAGAAGGCTTTGGCTTCGCGCTCGGCTGGAACTACTGGTACAACTGGGCGGTGACCATCGCCGTAGACCTCGTGGCCGCACAGCTGGTGATGAACTGGTGGTTCCCGGATACGCCGGGTTGGATCTGGAGTGCGCTGTTCCTCGGCGTGATCTTCCTGCTGAACTACATCTCGGTCAGAGGCTTTGGCGAAGCAGAATACTGGTTCTCGCTGATCAAAGTGGCGACCGTCATTATCTTTATCATCGTGGGCGTCATGATGATCGTCGGCATCTTCAAAGGGGCGCAGCCAGTGGGCTGGAGCAACTGGACGACCGGCGATGCGCCGTTTGCCGGGGGTTTTGCGGCGATGATTGGCGTAGCGATGATCGTCGGCTTCTCCTTCCAGGGGACGGAACTGATTGGTATCGCGGCGGGTGAGTCTGAAGATCCAGAGAAAAACATTCCGCGCGCGGTGCGTCAGGTATTCTGGCGTATCCTGCTGTTCTATGTGTTCGCGATCCTGATTATCAGCCTGATTATCCCGTATACCGACCCGAGCCTGCTGCGTAACGATGTGAAAGACATCAGCGTCAGCCCGTTCACTCTGGTGTTCCAGCATGCGGGTCTGCTTTCCGCTGCGGCGGTAATGAACGCGGTTATCCTGACGGCGGTGCTGTCTGCGGGTAACTCCGGGATGTACGCGTCTACCCGTATGCTCTATACCCTGGCCTGTGACGGTAAAGCGCCGCGTATTTTCGCGCAGCTGTCACGCGGCGGCGTTCCGCGTAACGCGCTGTATGCGACGACGGTAATCGCGGGGCTTTGCTTCCTGACGTCGATGTTTGGCAACCAGACGGTATACCTGTGGCTGCTGAATACCTCCGGGATGACGGGCTTTATCGCCTGGCTGGGGATTGCCATCAGCCATTATCGTTTCCGCCGTGGCTATGTGTTGCAGGGTAACGATGTGAAAGATCTGCCGTACCGTTCTGGATTCTTCCCGCTGGGGCCGATCTTTGCGTTTGTGCTGTGTCTGACCATCACGCTGGGTCAGAACTATGAAGCCTTCCTGAAAGACACCATTGACTGGGGCGGCGTAGCGGCAACCTATATCGGGATTCCGCTGTTCCTGGCTATCTGGTTTGGCTACAAGCTGACAAAGGGAACGCACTTTGTTCGCTACAGTGAAATGCACTTCCCGGAGCGTGTGAAGAAATAACCTGATGCCTGATGGCGCTGCGCTTATCAGGCCTACAGGAGCAACATTTGTAGGCCGGACATCCGGCAGGTAAAATAAAAAAGCCCCGACATTCATCATGCCGGGGCTTTTTGTTGTACTGAACTTAGAAGTTATAAGTCAGGCCAACCGTGTAACGACGACCGTCGAGAATGGTATCGTAAGTCTCGTAATCGATCTGTTTGTCCAGAACGTTATACACGCCCGCAGTTAACAGCAGATTTTTGTACGCGTAATAACGCACACCAACATCAACCTGCGTATAAGACGGCGTTCCCTGGGCCATTGAAGTACGGCTCAGGTATTCGGAGGTCTTGCCGCGGAAGTTCAGACGGCTCCAGAAGCCAACATCCTGCGTTGCCTGCCAGTCCAGCGTGGTGTTGAACATATGCTTCGGCATTTTATTCAACGGCTTGCCAGAGAACTGGCCGCTTTTCTGCTCAGATTCGGTATAGGTGTAGTTCGCCGTCCAGTTGAGATCGCGGGTGATCTTCCAGCCAAAGGTGGACTCCACGCCGCGCATGTTGGCTTTATCAACGTTGACGCGATCGCTGACAAAGTCGTATTTCTCACCACCAATAGTACAGGCCGGATCTGAACTGCTGTTGCAGCGGCGCACTTCAGTTATCTTATCTTTGAAGTCGGTATTGAACAGCGTCACGCCAGCGTTAAGGTTATCTCCGTTATCCCACAGCAGACCCAACTCTTCGCTCAGGCTCTTTTCTGGTTTCAGGTCTGCGTTACCGACAATAATACCGTTCAGACGACCGCCGCCGGTAATCTGTCCCCAGGTCGGGGAGGACTGGCGCAGATCCGGTGCGCGGTAGCCCGCAGAGACGCCGCCTTTTAAGGTCCACTGATCGGTAAGATGCCATACGCCATAGCCACGTGGCGTCCAGTTGTCGCCATAGTTTTCATCTTTATCCATACGGATACCGCCGGTCAGCGTAAAGCTGTCGGTCATCGCCCACTCATCTTCAGCAAACAGCGCCCAGCTCCAGCGGGTCAGCTTGTTCACGTCTTCGTAGGCTTTTAACTGGTTGCCGTTATCGCTCAGTTTCTCGTAACGATACTGTCCACCTAATGTCAGGGTATGCGCGCCGAGGAAGATCTGGTTCTGGTTATTAAAGATGGTGTTGTAAGACTTCATCTGGCGACCAGGGTTGTTGGTCTCTTCCTGCTGAATGTAGCTGGTGGTGTTGAAGTCGTCGTAATAACCGCTGTGGGTTAAGGAATAAGTGGTGTGCTCATAGCGGTTTTCGCTTTTGCTGTTTGGCTTACAGCTACCGTTGCGGCAGCTTTCTTCTGCCATTGACTTGCCTGGAGTACTGTCGCGATCCTGCAATTCACGCGCGATGTCGAAGTCAAAATCGTTTTTATCATCCGGCGTAAAGTTAAGCGTTAAAGCCCCGTTGCGCAGGCGCTGCTCATTGTAGCCATTGACGATTTTGTCTTCCGCACGGCGAGAGAGCAGCCCGGTCACTTTCGCCCCCAGCAATCCGTCAATCAGCGGGCCGGACGCATAAGCGTTGGTCTGGTACAAATCACCGGAGTCCCTGTCTTCCTGGAAGGTGGCGTCGCCATGCAGGGAGCCGGTCCAGCCTTTCGTGTTGGACACTTTTTTGGTGATCACGTTAATGACGCCGCCCATCGCATCTGAACCGTAAAGCGATGACATTGGCCCGCGAATAACTTCAATACGCTCGATCGATTCCAGCGGCGGCAGCCAGCCTTGCTCGATCCCGGAGTTATCGCTGTTCGGACGCGTGCCGCGCGTGCTGATGCGCTTACCGTTGACCAGGAACAGCGTGTATTGCGAAGCCATCCCGCGGATGCTGATATCGCTACTGCTGCCGCCGCCGGTAACGACGACTCCGGGCACATCTTTCAGCGCATCGGTGACATCGCGATAGGCTTTGTCTTCGATCTGCTGTTTGGTGATAACGGAGATAGACGCGGGGGCGTTCTGGATTTTCTGCTCAAATCCCGTGGCGGTTACAACGACGGTGTCCTGATCGGCAGCATAGACGAGCGATGGGAGACACGCTGCGCATACTGCGGCAGCGATAGCCTTAACGTGAGGTATGGTCATTTTTGTCATTCCATTAAATGAGTAAAACTGCGAGCCATGAAAAAAAGGCCATGACAACGGTATGTATTTGTCTTTTAAGTACTCTTTGCGGTGAATAAGCGGGACGAATTGTACAAAAGAATGAATATTTGTAAACACAAATGATAATTGAAATCATTTGTGTTTATTTGTTTTTCACGGAAAGGGATTTCAAATCAATAAGATGGCGGATCGTAAATGTGAGGGAATTTTGAAGAAAAAATGGAGAAATGAAGGATGAAAAGGAGGGCAGATACCCTCCGTTGTTACGTTATGGCAATAGATTATCGTTTTTTACAGACGATGGAGACGAGAAAGTAGCGCCAGGGAGAGCGTGGTTAATAAAATAGCGATGAAGGCGTAAATATAGACGCCAGACCATTCCCAGCTATTTTTCACCAGAATGACCGGTACGCCGGCCATTGCCGCGCCAACATAACTGAATAATCCCCGGAAACCGGTAATAGAACCCGCAGCATCTTTGTGAGTAACGTCCAGGCAGCCGACGGCAAAAAGCATATGCGGCCCGTACAGTGCAAATCCCATGATGGTGAAAAGTACGGCGGTGATGGTGTAAGAGGTATCCTGCACCAGTGGGATAAGCACGATGCATACGCAGAGCATTAAGGCGAAAATTAACCCCGTCATCCAGCGGTTGCTTTTAAACATAAAGTCTGACAAATATCCGGCCAGCAGTCCCCCTGCCAGCCCGCCAGCTTCGAACCACGAGATAATGGAGTTTGCTTTAATCAGGCTCCAGCCGTGTACCTGCGAGTAATAGATTTGCGGCCAGTCATTGAGAATAGTGCGCGCAATATACACGGACATATCTCCCACGATGATGATCCATACCAGTGGGTTGGTCAGAATGTATTTAACGAACACCTGCCAGAAGCTCAGATTGACCGGGCTGGCTTTTACCTGTGCAAGCTCGGTAGGGTCGTTACGCCATTCGCCGACATTGGGTAGCCCGAGGGTGCCGGGACGATCCTGAATCGTAAACAGCGCGACGACCCCCATCAGAAGGGAAATGACTCCAGGGACATAGAAGCCCATTTTCCAGCTGCCGCTAAAGGCAATGGCGAAGCTGGTGAGCAGCGGGGCAAGGCTGCCGCCAATGTTATGCGCTGCTTCGACGATTGCCCACCAGCGCCCGCGTTCGTTTTTTGAGAACCAGGAGGCCATAATTTTCGCCATTGGCGGGAAGCTGGTGCCCTGGAGAATCGCATTGAGGCTGTACAATACGTAGAACGCCGCGACGCTATCGGAAAAGCCAAAGAGAATATTGACGATGCCGACGCCAATCAGCACCGGGCCGGTCATGGCTTTAGGGTTAATTTTATCAACCAGCATGCCGCCAACAAACTTCATGGAACCATAAAGAATGTAAAAAATGGAGGACATGATGGCGAAATCTTCTGCGGTTAGCGACGTATCCGCCAGCATGGCTGGCATCGCAGCAGAAAAGTTTTTACGGGTCAGATAGAATACGGCATAAGAGATAAATACCGAGGTGATGATCTCTGTGCGAAATTTTTTATAAGTATGATCAATCTCTTTTTTCGCGTTCATAACAGGCCGATCGGCCTGACTGAAAATAAATGCTTTTATGTTCATCGTGAGTTTCCCTTCCGGCGACGGAAATGTGGTTATAATTCATCTTCAATAAAAAACAGAAGTGATTCGAATCCATGAAAATTAATCTGGTGATGGATTGTTTCTCTGACAACGGGTTTTGCCCGCCACGCGATACCGGTTCCCGCGTACGTTAGCATCGGCAGATCGTTTGCGCCGTCGCCGCAGGCAATAATGTTGTGTACAGCGAGGTTGAGTTGTGTTGCCAGCGCAGAGAGCGTTTGCCGCTTTTTCCCGGCATTCATGATCGGGAAGGTAATATTGTCCGTCAGGACGTTATCTTTTATTTCAACCGTGTTGGAAAATGCGTAGTCGAGCTGATACTTTTCTTTCAGTCGTTGGGTAAAAATATCCAGACCACCGGAAATAATGGCCGTTTTAAACCCTTTGTTTTTCAGTACCGGCAACATAGCGGCAAGGCCGGGGGAAATTGTCATTCGATCGCAAACGGCATTGAGGACATCACAGTGCGTGCCTTTTAACATGCGAATACGGCGGGTAAAACTGGTGTCGAAATCTACTTTCCCTTCCATCGCCTGTTGGGTCATCTCCGCGATTTGCGCAGAGATGCCAAGCGTGTGAGCGATTTCATCCACGCCTTCCTCTTCAACAAACGTTGAGTCCATATCAAATGCAATCAGTCCCTTTGTGGGGATGCTCTGAGGTTTGACAAAAAAATCAAACTGCAATTGCAGTGATGCAGCGCGTAATTTCTGATAAATAGCCTGCGTCAGCATTTCATCGGGTAGCGTAAGTTTTAAATAATCCTTATTGATTAATGCCAGATGCCGACGCTCTAATAAATAATGACATTGCATTGCGTGAGAACGAAGAAGATCATTATATAACCACGCCTGAAGTTGCTCTGTGTTTGTTGATGTGACGAAGTAAGTTATTGCCATCATGTTGCTCCTTTACATTGCACTTTATTATAATGGGCGGCGTTTGTTTCTTGTGCGTCGTGCTATCACAGATATGAATGTTAAAGAAAAGATAAAATGGTATTGTTTTTAATACCTGATAATGAATAAACATGAAAAGTATCATTTTTAATATGTTGATTACGGTATATTATCGCCATCCCACCCTGCGCTTTTTTTAGGAATACATATATAAAAATGGAAAGTTGCGTTGATATATTCAAAATTGTGATAGGTCCATCCAGTTCAAGAACCGTGGGGCCAATGCGTGCGGCTTGCAATTTCATTTCGCAGCTAAAACGGCAGGATACGCTGCCGTTACTCAGGAATATTGAAATTGAATTGTTTGGCGCATTATCGTTAAGCCGTAAATGTCACAATGTTGATGCCGCGCTTTATCTGGGGTTGCTGGGAAATCAGCCGGAGAAGGTGGATTTACGTATGCAACTGACCGCCATCAGGCGTGCGGAAAATGACGGTATGCTTGACGTGCCAGCCCCGGCGAACAGTACGGTGACAGTGGCGGTGAAAATTATTGCAAATCACCATGCGCATCCTGGACATCCTTATGCGATGACCTTTCGCGCCAAAGATGATTACTTTACGTTATACGAGGAGACGTGGTTTTCGACCGGCGCCGGGCAGGTACGAAAATACGGTGAGTCTGCGCCCGTGGCGACAGATCAGACACGCGCCTCTCCCTTTGCCTTTCGCAATGCCGCGCAGTTGCAGACGCTGTGCCAACGCAACGGGCTTTCCGTTGCGGCGCTGATGATGAAAAATGAGCTGAACAGCCATTCTCAGCCCTCATTACAGCGCTATTTAACGCAGGTCTGGGAGGTTATGAAGCAGGCCGTTCACCGTGGCCTGCATACCGAAGGGTTGCTTCCCGGCCCTTATCAGATCCCGCGTCGGGCCTGCGCATTGCATAAATCGTTGTGTATGAAGCCTTCGGCAGCGGATTTTCTGACGACCCTGAACTGGGTTAACGTGTTTGCTATTGCCGTGAGTGAAGAGAATGCGGCAGGCGGGCAGATTGTCACGGCGCCGACGAATGGCGCAAGCGGCATTATTCCGGCGGTACTAAGCTGGTACGATAAGTTTGTTTGTCCGCTGGACGCGGGCGCCATCACCCGTTTTTTTCTTACGGCAGGTGCCGTCGCGCTGTTGTTTAAACAGAATGCGTCGATTTTAGGATCGGAAGTGGGATGCCAGGGGGAAATCGGCGTCGCATGTTCGATGGCGGCGGCAGGGCTGGCGGAGCTGATGGGCGCATCCGTCGGGCAGGTATTAAGCGCTGCGGAAATTGCGATGGAGCACCATCTGGGGTTGACCTGCGATCCGGTTGGCGGGCAGGTGCAAATTCCCTGTATAGAAAGAAACGCCATCTCTGCCGTAAAAGCCATTAATGCGGCGACGATGGCGATGAGCCGCATCAGCGAGCCCTGTATTTCTCTGGATGAAATTATTGCCGCCATGTATGAAACCGGCAAAGACATGAGCGCAAAATATCGCGAGACTTACCACGGATGCCTCGGAAAAATTCAGCCAAGAAAAAGGTGCTAGTACATTGAAATACCAAACAATGAATAATGACGAGATCGTCTGGTCGCTCTGCGCGCGTATCAAGGAAACGCGGATTTCCCTGTCTATGACGCAACAGCAGCTTGCCGATCGCGCGCAGGTAGGCATCGCGACGATCAAGCGTATTGAGAAAGGCGCTGGCCTGAACCTCGATACGCTGATTTCTCTCCTGCGCGCGCTTGATAAACTGCACAATCTGGATGCGATTTTGTTTGAATCAGAAATGCGCAACTTTAGCGAGAGCGAGAGTGCCGGGCGACTTCAGATTCGCCAGCAGGTTGCTGATTTAAACCGGAAATCGTCTGCGCCGCAAGCCGATGACAATAACGATATTGCGGCGCTGGAAAAAGCCGTGTACTGGTGATCAGCTCAGCAGATGCTGTGCATGGAAGCGCAGATGATCCTCAATAAACGAGGCGATAAAGTAATAACTGTGGTCGTAGCCCGGTTGAATACGTAACGTCATCGGCCAGTCCTTCTGGCGCGCGGCTTCGGCCAGTACCGCCGGTTGTAGCTGATCGGCGAGGAACTGATCGTTATCGCCTTGATCAATCAGCGTTGGAATGGCGTGTTCCGGCTGGCTGGCGAGCATCAGCGCGCAACTGTCCCACTCAACCCAGGCCGATCTCTCTTCCCCCAGATAGGCCGTAAACGCTTTTTCTCCCCACGGTACGCGGCACGGATTCACGATGGGCGCAAAGGCGGAAACGCTGGTGTATTTCCCCGGATTCTTCAGCGCCATGATCAATGCGCCGTGTCCGCCCATTGAATGTCCGCTGATCGCGCAACGTTCACCCACGTTAAACTGCGACTGGATCAGCGCCGGGAGTTCATCGCGCAGGTAGTCGTACATGCGGAAATGCGCGGCCCAGGGCTGCTGCGTCGCGTTGAGATAGAATCCCGCGCCTTTACCTAAATCATAACCTTCGTCATCGGCAACCTGTTCGCCGCGCGGACTGGTGTCCGGCATCACCAGCACAATGCCCAGTTCGGCGGCAATACGTTGCGCACCGGCTTTGGTGGTGAAGTTCTCATCATTACAGGTTAACCCTGACAGCCAGTACAGCACCGGAGGCGGCGTTGTACTGCGGGGCGGCGGGAGAAAGATGCTGAATGTCATGGCGCAATTCAGCGTGGTGGAGTCGTGTCGCCAGCGTTGCTGCCAGCCTTCAAAACAACGGTGCTCTTCGAGCATATCCATGCGTGGCTCCTTTTGTGTTGAACCTGAATGAGTCGTGCAATTTCTCCATAATACAGATTATTCATTGCGCTGTGAGTAACTTTCACTTCCGCATTTATCTAACATGCTTCATCATCTACACAACTTTACATTAACACCTGGCGTCATGGCCCGTCAGATTTAGCGCGCGGAACCGCCGTGGGGAATCCGGGACATGAAAGGCAGCGGCGATTTCAATAATTATCGTTGTGAATACTGGATTATGTGCGCCGCCTCACGCACAATAAACGGGCTGCCAACAGCCTAAAAACTTTGCCCCACGCAGGGCAGAGGCGCCACACCTGCAGGAGAAGAATAAATGTCATCACTCAGTAAAGAAGCGGCCCTGGTTCATGAAGCGCTGGTTGCGCGTGGTCTGGAAACGCCGCTGCGCCCGCCCGTGCATGAGATGGATAACGAAACGCGCAAACGTCTTATTTCGGGGCATATGACCGAGATTATGCAGTTGCTGAATCTCGACTTGAGCGATGACAGTCTGATGGAAACGCCGCATCGCATCGCTAAAATGTATGTCGATGAGATTTTCTCCGGCCTTGATTACGCCAATTTCCCGAAGATCACCGTGATTGAAAACAAGATGAAAGTGGATGAAATGGTGACGGTGCGCGATATCACGCTTACCAGCACCTGCGAACACCATTTCGTCACGATCGACGGGAAAGCGACGGTGGCCTATATCCCGAAAGATTCGGTGATTGGCCTGTCGAAGATTAACCGTATTGTGCAGTTCTTTGCGCAGCGCCCGCAGGTTCAGGAGCGTCTGACCCAACAGATTCTGACCGCGCTGCAAACGCTGCTTGGCACCAATAACGTCGCAGTCTCAATCGACGCTGTGCATTACTGCGTGAAAGCGCGCGGCATTCGCGATGCGACCAGCGCCACCACCACGACTTCCCTCGGCGGATTGTTTAAATCCAGCCAGAACACGCGCCAGGAGTTCCTGCGCGCCGTGCGTCACCACAACTGATCAGGGCAGGGAGTATGGAGCGTAATGTCACGCTGGATTTTATTCGTGGCGTCGCCATCCTCGGTATCCTGCTTCTTAATATCAGCGCCTTTGGCTTGCCAAAGGCGGCTTACCTTAATCCCGCCTGGTATGGCAAGATCACCGCGTCTGACGCATGGACGTGGGCGATCCTCGACCTGTTCGCGCAGGTAAAATTCCTTACGCTTTTTGCGCTGTTATTCGGCGCGGGTCTGCAAATGCTGCTGCCGCGCGGCAAACGCTGGATTCAGTCGCGTCTGACGCTGCTCGTCCTGTTGGGCTTTATCCACGGTTTGCTGTTCTGGGATGGCGACATTCTGCTGGCGTATGGCCTTGTCGGCCTGATTTGCTGGCGGCTGGTACGCGACGCGCCGTCGGTAAAAAGTTTATTTAATACCGGTATTTTGCTCTATCTGGCGGGGATCGGCGTGTTGCTGCTGTTAGGGTCCATCTCGGCGAGTGAAACCAGCCGCGCCTGGACGCCGGATGCCTCTGCCCTGTTGTATGAAAAATACTGGAAGATTAACGGCGGCATGGAGGCGGTCAGCAACCGGGTCGATCTGCTGTCGAACAGTCTGCTGGCGCTGGGGGCGCAGTATGGCTGGCAACTGGCGGGAATGATGCTGCTGGGCGCGGCGCTGATGCGCAGCGGCTGGCTGAAGGGCCAGTACAGTCTGCAACACTACCGGCGTACGGGCGTATTGCTTGTCGTCGTCGGCGTGCTGATTAACCTTCCGGCCATTATTGTACAGTGGCGGCTGGACTGGGCGTATCGCTGGTGCGCTTTTCTGCTACAGGCGCCGCGTGAATTGAGCGCGCCGTTTCAGACTATAGGCTACACCGCGTTGATGCTGGGATTCTGGCCGCAGCTCAGCCGTTTTAAACTGGTCATTGCTATTGCCTGCGTAGGGCGGATGGCGTTGAGCAACTATCTGTTGCAGACGCTGATCTGCACCACGCTGTTCTACCAGTTCGGTTTATTTATGAAATTTGACCGACTGACGCTGCTGATATTCGTCATTCCTGTCTGGCTGGCGAACCTGCTTTTCTCCTGGATTTGGCTGCGTTTCTATCGGCAAGGGCCGGTGGAATGGCTCTGGCGGCAATTAACCCTCCGTGCTTCCGGGACGTCATTATCGGGAACATCCAGATAACGATCTGGATCACATTCATTAACAAAACGCATGTAACCGTTTCCAGCCCTGTGACCTTACTCACGTAGTCCTGAACGAAGCGCTGACAAAATACCCACCTGCTAAACACAGGGTGTCTGTGAGCAACGGCAATCTCAAACAGGGTAGTGAATATGGTAACCATTCGTGATGTGGCACGTCAGGCTGGCGTTTCCGTAGCGACCGTTTCTCGCGTGCTGAATAACAGTGCGCTGGTCAGTCCCGATACGCGCGAAGCGGTAATGAAGGCGGTCACGCTGCTGGGTTACCGCCCTAATGCTAATGCGCAAGCGCTGGCGACGCAGATAAGCGACACCATCGGCGTGGTGGTGATGGACGTGTCAGATGCGTTTTTTGGCGCACTGGTCAAAGCGGTGGATGTGGTTGCCCAACAACACAACAAATATGTGCTGATCGGCAACAGTTATCATGAGGCTGAAAAAGAGCGTCATGCCATCGAGGTTCTGATTCGCCAGCGCTGTAACGCATTGATTGTTCACTCGAAAGCGTTAAGTGACCAGGAGCTGGGAGCGTTTATGGACCAGATCCCAGGCATGGTGCTGATCAATCGTATTGTGCCGGGTTATGCCCACCGTTGCGTGTGCCTGGACAATATCAGCGGCGCAAAAATGGCGACCCGCATGCTGCTCAATAATGGTCATCAACGGATTGGTTATCTGGCTTCCAGCCACCGCATTGAAGATGACACGATGCGTAAAGAAGGGTGGTTGAGCGCGTTGCAGGAGCAGGGGATTACGCCGCCAGAAAGCTGGATTGGCACGGGTTCCCCGGACATGCAGGGCGGTGAAGCGGCGATGGTGGAACTGCTGGGGCGAAACCTGCAACTGACCGCCGTATTCGCCTATAACGACAGCATGGCCGCTGGCGCGCTCACGGCGTTAAAAGACAATGGCATTGCCATCCCGTTACATCTTTCCATCATCGGTTTTGATGATATTCCTATTGCCCGTTACACCGACCCGCAGCTGACCACGGTGCGTTATCCCATTGCTTCTATGGCGAAAATGGCAACGGAACTGGCGTTGCAGGGCGCGGCCGGCACGCTGGATTCAACGGCGACGCACTGTTTTATGCCAACGCTGGTGCGTCGTCATTCGGTTGCGCTAAGACAGAATGCGGCCCCGATCACTAACCAGCAACGTCAGGGGATGTAACCGCTTTCAATATGTGAGTAAATTCACAGTATCTTAACAATACGATAGCTATGATGGCACCGTTTGAAGCACTGTAAATACTATGTAACGGTGAATAATCACTTTTAACGCATCGTCAGGGCATTAAACAGCAATTAAAGCATATTTTTGGAGCGTTACCGGGCACGGAAGAAAGATTTTTTAACAGTGAGCTTCGGCGTTCAGTAACACTTCATTAACGTTCTGCCCTGCCGAGCATTTTTCTCAAGTACTACCCTGCATAATAAAACCGGAGATACCATGAATAAGAAGGCGTTAACTCTGTCTGCTGTGATGGCAAGCATGTTATTTGGCGCGGCTGCGCACGCTGCTGATACTCGCATTGGTGTGACGATTTATAAATATGACGATAACTTTATGTCCGTCGTGCGTAAGGCTATCGAAAGAGACGCCCAGGCGGCGCCTGATGTGCAGTTGCTGATGAATGACTCGCAGAACGATCAGTCCAAGCAAAACGACCAGATCGACGTGCTGTTGGCAAAAGGGGTAAAAGCGCTGGCGATCAACCTGGTTGACCCGGCTGCGGCAGGTACGGTAATTGAGAAAGCGCGTGGTCAGAATGTCCCGATTGTGTTCTTCAACAAAGAACCTTCCCGCAAAGCGCTGGATAGCTATGACAAAGCCTATTACGTCGGCACTGACTCCAAAGAATCCGGTATCATCCAGGGCGATCTGATCGCTAAACACTGGCAGGCTAACCAGGGTTGGGATCTGAACAAAGATGGCCAAATCCAGTTCGTACTGCTGAAAGGCGAGCCGGGCCACCCGGATGCTGAAGCGCGTACCACCTATGTTATCAAAGAGCTGAACGACAAAGGCATCAAAACTGAGCAGCTGCAAATGGATACCGCGATGTGGGATACCGCAATGGCGAAAGACAAGATGGACGCATGGCTGTCCGGCCCGAACGCCAACAAAATTGAAGTGGTTATCGCGAATAACGACGCAATGGCGATGGGCGCGGTAGAAGCGCTGAAAGCGCACAATAAAACCAGCGTTCCGGTATTCGGCGTGGATGCGTTACCTGAAGCGCTGGCACTGGTGAAATCCGGCGCGCTGGCAGGTACCGTGCTGAACGATGCTAACAACCAGGCGAAAGCCACCTTTGATCTGGCGAAAAACCTGGCCGATGGTAAAGGCGCGGCTGACGGCACCGACTGGAAAATCGAGAACAAAATTGTTCGCGTTCCGTACGTAGGTGTTGATAAAGACAATCTGGCTGAGTTTACCAACAAGTAATTCGTATATCGTTTTCTTTGGGCGCAATAACATTGCGCCCTTTATTAACGCACTCTGCGAGGCCAACAAGGTATAATTATGGTCAGCACTACTACTCCGTCGTCAGGCGAATACTTGTTGGAAATGAGCGGCATCAACAAGTCTTTTCCCGGCGTAAAGGCACTTGACAATGTTAATTTAAAAGTCCGCCCGCACTCGATTCACGCCTTAATGGGGGAGAATGGCGCAGGAAAATCAACATTATTAAAATGCCTTTTTGGGATCTATCAAAAAGATTCCGGTAGCATTTTATTTCAGGGGAAAGAGATCGATTTTCATTCTGCCAAAGAAGCTCTGGAGAATGGTATTTCGATGGTTCACCAGGAGCTAAACCTGGTGTTACAGCGCTCCGTTATGGATAACATGTGGTTAGGGCGTTACCCAACCAAAGGTATGTTTGTCGATCAGGATAAAATGTACCGGGATACCAAAGCGATATTTGATGAACTGGATATTGATATCGATCCGCGTGCGCGTGTCGGGACATTATCCGTTTCACAAATGCAGATGATCGAAATTGCGAAGGCGTTTTCCTACAATGCCAAAATTGTGATCATGGATGAGCCGACCTCTTCATTAACGGAGAAAGAGGTTAACCATCTGTTCACTATTATTCGCAAACTGAAAGAGCGCGGCTGCGGTATTGTGTATATCTCGCATAAAATGGAAGAGATTTTCCAGCTGTGCGATGAAGTCACCGTCTTGCGCGACGGCCAGTGGATTGCGACGCAGCCGCTGGAAGGGCTGGATATGGACAAGATCATCGCCATGATGGTGGGCCGTTCCCTGAACCAGCGTTTCCCGGACAAGCAAAACAAGCCGGGAGAGGTCATTCTGGAAGTGCGTAACCTGACGTCTCTGCGCCAGCCGTCGATCCGCGATGTCTCTTTTGATCTGCATAAAGGGGAAATTCTCGGGATTGCGGGTCTGGTAGGGGCAAAGCGTACCGATATTGTTGAAACGCTTTTTGGTATCCGGGAAAAATCATCGGGTACGATTACGCTGCACGGCAAAAAGATTAATAACCACAACGCGAACGAAGCCATTAATCACGGTTTCGCGCTGGTAACGGAAGAACGTCGTTCAACCGGGATCTACGCGTATCTGGATATTGGTTTTAACTCTTTAATTTCCAACATCCGCAATTACAGAAATAAAGTCGGTTTACTGGATAATTCCCGCATGAAGAGCGATACCCAGTGGGTTATTGACTCAATGCGCGTGAAAACGCCAGGTCATCGCACGCAAATTGGCTCTCTTTCGGGGGGCAACCAGCAGAAGGTCATTATTGGCCGGTGGCTGTTAACGCAGCCAGAAATATTAATGCTGGATGAGCCAACGCGCGGTATTGATGTCGGCGCAAAATTTGAAATCTATCAACTGATTGCGGAACTGGCGAAAAAAGAGAAGGGGATTATTATCATTTCTTCCGAAATGCCGGAATTGTTAGGGATTACAGATCGTATTCTGGTAATGAGCAATGGCCTTGTTGCCGGGATTGTTGACACAAAAACAACAACGCAAAACGAAATTCTGCGTCTTGCGTCTTTGCACCTTTAAGATCAGGGGCTCCTCATGAGTGCGTTAAATAAGAAAAGTTTTCTTACTTATCTGAAAGAAGGCGGAATTTACGTTGTTCTTTTAGTCTTGCTGGCCATTATTATTTTCCAGGACCCTACATTTTTAAGTCTGCTGAACTTAAGTAACATTCTGACGCAGTCCTCCGTGCGTATTATCATCGCGCTGGGTGTGGCAGGGTTGATTGTCACCCAGGGGACTGACCTGTCTGCGGGACGTCAGGTTGGCCTGGCGGCCGTGGTCGCCGCAACGCTGTTGCAGTCCGTGGAAAACGCCAATAAGGTCTTCCCGGAAATGGCCACCATGCCGATTCCGCTGGTGATCCTGATTGTCTGCGCAATTGGGGCCGTCATTGGTCTGCTTAACGGCATTATCATTGCGTACCTTAATGTGACGCCGTTCATCACGACCCTGGGCACGATGATTATCGTTTATGGCATCAACTCCCTGTATTACGACTTCGTCGGGGCGTCGCCGATTTCGGGGTTTGATAGCGGGTTCTCGACGTTTGCGCAGGGCTTTATTGCGCTGGGCAGTTTCCGGCTCTCCTACATTACCTTCTATGCGCTGATTGCGGTGGCGTTCGTCTGGATCCTGTGGAATAAAACCCGTTTCGGTAAGAACATTTTCGCTATCGGCGGCAACCCGGAAGCGGCAAAAGTGTCCGGCGTTAACGTGGGGCTGAACCTGCTGATGATCTATGCGTTGTCCGGTGTGTTCTACGCATTCGGCGGTTTGCTGGAAGCGGGGCGTATCGGTTCTGCGACCAACAACCTCGGCTTTATGTATGAGCTGGATGCGATTGCCGCCTGCGTGGTCGGCGGCGTGTCGTTTAGCGGCGGCGTCGGGACGGTATTCGGCGTTGTGACCGGTGTGATTATCTTTACCGTCATCAACTACGGTCTGACCTATATCGGCGTGAACCCTTACTGGCAGTACATCATTAAAGGCGGCATCATTATCTTCGCGGTGGCGCTGGACTCGCTGAAATACGCCCGTAAGAAGTAATTACCGGCATGAAAAAGCCCGAAGCAGGCAACTGTTTCGGGCTTTTTTGTTTCTGCGCGTTATCTAAAGAACATAAAATAAATGCCTGCGGCGAGCGTACAAACCGACATGCACAGATATAACCCGATGTAGCTCCAGTAAAGGAGAGGGGTTTCTGCACGGTAGGCGTATACGGGTTCGCGGGCGTTCCTGACGATTTTATCCACGGCGCCAGAGCGCCAGCCTTTGTAGGCTTCCCGTAAGCTAAACAGCATCACCATCAGGACGGCGATGACCACAAAGATCGTTTTCCCTTCCACGCTTATTTTCCTTGTTTCTTTTGCAGTTCCAGCAATTGCTCAGGCGTTACTGCCGGGTAGCCCTGGGCGTCATCCGGCACCTGATGCATTGTTGGAATGGGAACTAACGGGCCTAAGAAGCGAGGTTCCCGTTTGAAAATATAGAGGTCCGCCAGCGCGCCGAATCGGGCGCCAAATTCACGTACGCGTACCGTTAACATATCTTTTGGCGACGGCACCGCATAGCACTGAGCCTGAATTCCCATATGCAGCGCAATAAACAGCGCGCGTTCACAGTGGAAACGCTGGGTAATGATGATGAAGTCGTTGGTATCAAACACTTTGCGCGTGCGCACAATGGAGTCCAGCGTGCGAAAACCGGCATAATCGAGCACGATGTCGGCAGGATCAACGCCCCCGGCGATCAGATCCTTACGCATCGTCATCGGTTCGTTATAGCTTTGCAGCGCGTTATCGCCGCTGAGCAGCAGATAATTGACCTTGCCGCTGTTGTAGGCGTTTAACGCGCCCTGAATGCGGTAGCGGTAATACTGATTAATGACGCCGGTGCGATAGTATTTTGCGGTGCCTAATACCACTCCCACCTGGCGGTAGGGGAGATCCTGTAATTCGTCGTAAATATAGGGCGCGGTTTTCCAGCTCATCCATCTGTCGAGACCAAGCACAGTCAACAGCAGCAAGCCGATCAGGACTAACAGGCTGTAAAACACGCGCTTTAACATGCAGAGAACTCGATAAAGGGATGAAATTTCAATCAGGCTACTGTACCCGCTGTCGAAGCGCAAGAAACAGCAGTCTGATTGGGGGGATTTTAGACATTCTTGCCATTTGCATGTTGCCCGATGGCGCTGTGCTTATCGGGCCTACGCACATTGCGTGTTCCAGGGCTTAACCCAGCAGTACGCGGTCGATATTATTGCAGCCTAATGCTTTCAGCGTGGCGGCGGTGGCGTCCCACTGGATTAACGGCGCGTCGGCTTTCTCCGCCAGAATTGCGCGCTGAATATCTGGATAGTCATACCCGTTCAGGTTCAGCAGATTCAGTGCGCCCTGCAAAGGCGGCAGCGTAGGGTTAAAGGCGGCGTTCTCGGCATAGCTGCCGGTGAAAATACGCCCGTCTTTGCATTCCAGCGCCACGCCGCTTGGGGAGTGGCTGTAAGGCATATGACATTTATTGGCGGCGGTAATCGCTGCCTGAGTCAGCGCGTCGCCCTCCAGCGCGAAACCGTGATTCTGCTCGTCCATCAGCAGCGTTTTGATCTCCAGGTCTTTCGGGCCGAAAGCGTCAGGCAGATAGTCGCGTAAGGTATGCGGTACGCGCCCCGGCAGGTGGATACGCAGATCCAGGCCGCTGTTCAGTTCGTTCATAAACTGACGGCAATGACCGCAAGGGGTGTAGTTAACCGTGATGGCGGCGAGCCCTTTTTCACCGCGCAGCCAGGCATGGCCGATCGCGCTTTGCTCGGCATGAACGGTTTGCTGCATCGTCGCGCCCAGGAACTCCATATTCCCACCGAAATACCAGGTTCCACTGATGCCGCGCGCGATAGCGCCAACGTTGAAGTGGGAAAGGTCGGTGCGTGCGCAGGCGGCAGCCAGCGGCAGGAGCGCGAAAGCCAGCGCGTCTTCGTCCAGCCCCGATTCACGCTTAAGCGTCGAGACCTGCTCCGCAGTCAGCATGGCGGGAAAATGCTCATCTGCCAGAATCGGCGCCAGCGCTGATTGCAGATTATCCGCAAGTTGGCCAAAAGCAGTTTGAAAACGTGGATGCATGGCGTTGCCTCATAACAATGTAATGGAATCGTAGTTTACGGAGCTGTTACGGCTTTATATGTGATCCAAATCTCATTGTGATTGCAACTTGTGAAACTTAAATTAAAAATGCGCGACACATCGCAAATTTTAACCCGCTACCGCCAGAATAATCGGGAAGAGAAACGGCGCCAGCAGCGAGGTGATGATCCCGCAGATCACCAGCGCCAGCGAACTGAACGCCCCTTCCTGGTAATCCAGCTCGGCGCAGCGCGCAGTGCCCAGGGCGTGCGAGGCGGTTCCCATTGCCAGACCGCGTGCGGCTTTGGTACGGATACGCATGAGGTTGAGCAAGGTATGACCAAATACGGCGCCCAGTATTCCGACGAAAATAACGCAGACGGCGCTAATGGCGGGAATGCCGCCGATGCTGCCGCCCACCGCCATTGCGATTGGGGTTGTGACCGATTTCGGTAATACCGATGCGGCGATTTCCGGCGTGGCGCCCATCAGTAAGGCGACAGTGGTTCCGGTCACCATGGCGACCACGCTGCCGACGAAGCAGATCGTGATGATGGATTTCCAGCGGGCGCGGATCTGGTGCAGTTGTTCATATAAAGGGTACGCCAGCGCCACGACGGCGGGTTGCAGCAGGTCGTTGAGCACCTCGCTGCCTTTGAAATAGTGATCGTAAGGAATGCCGGTCAGTATCAGAAACGGGATGATGACCACCATGGCAACCAGCAACGGGTTAAGCAACGGCATCTTAAAGCGCGCAGCCAGTTTGCGGGCGGCGAAAAAGACCGCCAGCGTCAGGGGTAACGACCACCAGATATACGACATCATTTTTTCGATCCTTTCTGCCCTAACACTTTTCGTTCACCGTGTACGATATGCGAACTCCAGCTCACGACCAGGAAAACAACCAGCGTACTGATCGCACAGGAGACCACCACCGGGCCAAACTGCGCGCGCAGCAAATCGAAGTACTGCATGACGCCGACGCCAATCGGCACAAACAGCAGCGCCATGTAACGGATCAGGACATAGCATCCCGGGTTTACCCACTTCGCTGGCAGAATTTGTAGCGCCAGTAAAACAAACAGAATCAACATGCCGATGATGCTGCCGGGAATCGTAATAGGAAGCAGCGATGCAATGAAAATACCCGCATACAAACAGGCATATATCAGTACAAATGCGCGTAAATACTGCCAGATGATATTCAGTGATTTACTCATGGTAAAAGCCCTTGATGAAACAGATTCATCATACAATTAAACTTTAAAACGTGCTACCGATCACATCATGAATTCTGAGCATAGTGGAAATAGACAACGGGAACATCGGGCAACGCCCCGTTGCCCGCGCTAAACCTGCGCCAGAAAATGCAGAAAACGACTCAACGCGAGAGAAGGGGTCTCGTTCTTGCGCCAGAACATGCCCACGCTTCCTTTCTGTTCTATTTTCGGCAGGTTTAAGATAGCTAACTGGCCCTGGCTGGCATAGCGTTGCGCCAGGCGTAGAGAAAGAATAGAGATCATATCGCTGCTTTGCAGCAAATTGGTGCTGACGTTCATCGAGGCGGATTCGATGGTGTTTTCCGGCAGCATCACGCCGTTGTCCACCAGGGCGTTATCAATGCTGATGCGAATTGGCGTACCGGTCGGCCAGACAATCCAGCGCCAGTGGGCGAGGTCGTTCCAGGAAAGCGTGGCGTGTGAGGCCAGAGGATGATGGGGGCGGGCGACAAAGCAGACCGGTTCGGTGTAGAGCACCTGATAATTTAACGGCAGCTGGAGCGCCCGACCGCCTACGCGGCCTACCACCACGTCCAGCGACCCGGCGAGCAGATCGTGTAAAAGCGGGGTCATGACTTTCTCTTCAATATTCAGGTGCAGCGTCGGCATCTCATTGAGCAGGCAGAGGATCGCCTGCGACACGCAATCTGTCGCGACCGGTGAACAGCCGATTTTCAGGCTTCCCACCAGCCCACCTTGCTTAAAGCGCGCGATCTCATACTGCGAACGTTCCATATCGTTGATGAGCCGCTGCGCATGCTGGAGCAACAGCTTGCCCCCTTCTGAAGGGCGTAACCCCTTGCTGTGGCGTTCAAAAAGCGTGATTCCGATCTCATCTTCAAGCTGTGACAGCCACTTCGACAGCGCGGGCTGGGTGATGTTCATCATTCGCGCAACGTGGGTCAGATTCCCTTGTTCCCCCAGCGCGACCAGCATTTGCAGGTGGTGCAGCTTCAATTTTTGCGCCCAATTCGCCATTTGATATAACCCCCAGGTTATGCCTCTGCCCGAAATGCCATTGTACATTTCATCGCCATGATTACAAACTTGCAACATACAAAAAACAAAAATGACATCTACCTTACCTGCACCGAGGCATTCACTATGACTCAACGACGTGATCTACAAGCACTGATTGACGCCGCCCCCGTCGGCAAAATGCAGTGGCGCGTTATCATCTGCTGCTTTCTGGTGGTAATGCTCGACGGTTTTGATACGGCCGCAATTGGCTTTATTGCGCCGGATATCCGTACGCACTGGCAATTGAGCGCCAGCGATCTGGCCCCGCTGTTCGGCGCGGGTCTGCTGGGGCTGACGGCAGGGGCGCTATTGTGCGGCCCGCTGTCAGACCGTTTTGGCCGTAAACGGGTGATTGAACTGTGCGTGGCGCTGTTTGGCGCCTTGAGCCTGCTTTCCGCCTTCTCGCCGGATTTGCAAACGCTGGTGGTACTGCGCTTTTTAACCGGGCTAGGGCTGGGCGGCGCGATGCCGAATACCATCACGATGACGTCGGAATACCTTCCCGCCCGCCGTCGCGGGGCGCTGGTGACGCTGATGTTCTGCGGGTTTACCCTCGGTTCGGCGATGGGCGGCATCGTCAGCGCGCAACTGGTGCCGCTGATTGGCTGGCACGGCATTCTGGTGCTCGGCGGTGTATTGCCCTTAATGCTGTTCTTCGCCTTGCTGTTTGTTCTGCCCGAGTCGCCACGCTGGCAGGTGCGTCGTCAGCGCCCGCAGGCGGCGATTGCCAGAACGGTTAGCGCCATCACCGGCGAACGCTACGACAATACGCATTTCTATCTTCATGAAGCCGCCGCCATTTCAAAAGGCAGTATCCGCCAGCTTTTTGTTGGGCGTCAGCTTCCCATTACCCTGATGTTATGGGTCGTGTTCTTCATGAGCCTGCTCATTATCTACCTGCTCTCCAGCTGGATGCCGACGCTCCTGAATCACCGGGGAATCGATTTGCAGCATGCCTCCTGGGTCACTGCCGCATTCCAGGTCGGCGGTACGCTCGGCGCGCTGTTACTCGGCGTACTGATGGACAAACACAATCCGTTCCGGGTGCTGGCCGTGAGCTACGCGCTGGGCGCGGTCTGCATCGTGATGATTGGCCTGAGTGAAAACGGACTGTGGCTGATGGCGCTGGCGATTTTTGGTACGGGCATTGGCATCAGCGGATCGCAGGTGGGGTTGAATGCCTTAACTGCGACGCTGTACCCGACTCAAAGCCGTGCAACCGGCGTGAGCTGGTCCAATGCCGTCGGGCGCTGCGGCGCCATTGTCGGTTCGCTCTCCGGCGGCATGATGATGGCGATGAATTTCTCTTTCGATACGCTGTTTTTCGTCATCGCGATCCCGGCAGCCATTAGCGCGGCGATGCTCGCCATGTTGACGGCGGTTGTCCGCCACTCTGCCTCTGAACCTGACGTGCTGCCCCGGGCAGGCGTCGTGAACGAATAAGGAGAACCTCCATGTCTGAAGTGAATCAGGATGTTAAACACAACCGTCAGCAGTTTTATCAGCACATTTCCGGGCAAAACCTGACGCCGCTCTGGGAGTCGCTGCACCACCTGGTGCCGCAAACGCCGAACGCCAATTGTGCGCCTGCGTACTGGAACTATCAGGAGATCCGCCCGCTGTTGCTGGAAAGCGGCAACCTGATTGGCGCGAAAGAGGCTGTCCGCCGGGTACTGGTGCTGGAAAACCCGGCGCTGCGCGGACAGTCGTCAATTACCGCGACGCTGTACGCAGGGCTGCAATTGATTTTACCGGGCGAGGTGGCGCCGAGTCATCGCCACAACCAGTCAGCGCTGCGTTTTATTGTGGAAGGGCAAGGCGCGTTCACCGCCGTTGACGGCGAGCGGACGCAGATGCACCCGGGCGACTTTATTCTGACGCCGCAGTGGCGCTGGCACGATCACGGCAACCCTGGCGACGAGCCGGTGGTATGGCTGGACGGTCTGGATCTGCCGCTGGTGAATACGCTGGGCTGCGGGTTTGCGGAAGATTACCCGGAAGAACAGCAGCCGGTGACGCGCAAAGAAGGCGATTACCTGCCGCGCTACGCCGCCAACATGCTGCCGCTACGCCACCAGGTCGGCAATTCCTCGCCGATTTTCAACTACCGCTACGACCGTAGCCGTGAAGCGCTGCATGACCTGACCCGGATGGGGGAACCTGACGAGTGGGATGGCTACAAGATGCGCTACGTCAACCCGGTCACCGGGGGCTATCCGATGCCTTCGATGGGCGCGTTTTTGCAACTGTTGCCGAAAGGGTTTGCGTCGCGCGTGGCGCGCACGACCGACAGCACCATTTATCACGTTGTGGAAGGTTCCGGGCAGGTCACCATTGGCAATGAGACGTTCCACTTCACGGCGAAAGATATCTTTGTAGTGCCGACATGGCACGGGGTGTCGTTCCAGACCACGGAAGATACCGTTTTATTCAGTTTTTCGGACAAACCGGTTCAGGAAGCCCTCGGCTTGTTCCGCGAAGCGCGTGATTAAATTGGGAGAGAAAAGATGAGCAAATATGTATTCGAACCTCAGGCGCCAGTCGCGGTGCCGGTTGTTGGCAGCGATGAGCAATTCCCGGTTCGCCGCGTCTACTGCGTTGGCCGTAACTACGCCGCCCATGCCCGTGAGATGGGGTTCGATCCCGATCGTGAGCCGCCGTTCTTCTTCTGCAAACCGGCCGATGCGGTCGTACCGGTTGCGGCTGGCGAAACGCTGGCGCTGGCCTATCCGTCGCAGACCGATAACTATCACTATGAAATTGAACTGGTGGTGGCGATAGGCAAACAGGGCAGTGATATTCCGCTTGAGCAGGCGCATGAGTATGTCTGGGGCTATGCCACCGGGCTGGATATGACCCGCCGCGACCGCCAGATGGAAATGCGCCAGATGGGGCGCCCGTGGGAAATCGGCAAAGCGTTTGATTCGTCCGCGCCGATTGCGCCGCTGCATAAAGCGACCGATGTGGCAGACGTCAACAACGCGCCGATTTGGTTACAGGTAAACGGGGAAGATCATCAGCGCAGCGATATTCGCCATCTGATCTGGTCCGTCAATGAAACCATCAGCTACCTGTCCGGCTTTTTTGAACTGCAACCGGGCGACCTGATTTTCACCGGTACGCCGGAAGGGGTTGGGGCAGTGGTGAAAGGGGATGTGATTACCGGCAATGTGGAAGGGTTAACGCCGATCGCCGTGAAGATTGTCTGAGGTGAATGATGAAGCTGTACAGTTTTTTTAATAGCTCGGCGTCTTATCGCGTGCGCATCGCGCTGGCATTAAAAGGCATCGATTATGAGACGGTGGGCGTCAACATTCGTATCGGCCAGCAGAATGCGCTGAGCTACCGACGGATGAACCCGATCGGGCTGGTGCCGACGCTGGTGACTGATGACGGTGAATCTCTCGGGCAATCGCTGGCAATCATCGACTGGCTGGATCGCCACTTCCCGCAGACGCCGTTGCTGCCGCAGGTCGATCCGGCGCGCAGCCAGGCGCTGGAAATTGTCTATGCCATTGCCTGTGATATTCACCCGGTGAACAACCTGCGCGTATTGCGCTACCTGACTGACGAGCTGAAGATCGGCGAAGAAGACAAGAAACGCTGGTACGCCCACTGGGTGCAACAAGGGCTTAGCGCGGTGGAACAGCTGTTGCGCCAGGGGCAGTCCGGGCAGTTTTGCGTGGGGGATACGCCCACGCTGGCGGATTGCTGCCTGATTCCACAATGGGCCAATGCGCTGCGAATGGGATGCGACCTGAGCGGTTATCCGCGCTGCAAGGCGGTTTATGACGCCTGCACCCGGCTTCCGGCCTTTATCGCCGCCGCCCCCGAAAATCAACAAGACAAAATTTCAGCCTGATAAGGAGAACGACAATGGCTAAAGTGACAAGCGCAATTATCGTGGGTGGCGGTATTGGCGGCGCAGCGACCGCGCTGTCGCTGGCGCGCCAGGGCATTAAAGTGATGCTGCTGGAAAAGGCTCATGAAATTGGTGAGATTGGGGCGGGGATTCAGCTCGGGCCGAATGCGTTTTCCGCGCTGGACAGCCTCGGCGTTGGCGAAGTGGCTCGCCAGCGCGCGGTCTTTACCGATCATATTACGATGATGGACGCCGTGAATGCCGAAGAGGTCGTGCGCATTGAAACCGGCCAGGCCTTTCGCGACCATTTTGGCGGCCCGTATGCCGTGATTCACCGGGTGGATATTCATGCCACCGTCTGGGAAGCGGCGCTGACCCATCCGGGCGTGGAGTACCGGACCTCGACGAATATTGTCGATATCCGCCAGACGCCGGACGATGTAACGGTGTTTGACGAGCAAGGGAATAGCTGGACGGCAGATATTCTGCTGGGCTGCGATGGCGTGAAATCGGTCGTGCGCCAGAGTCTGCTTGGCGATACGCCGCGCGTGACCGGGCATGTGGTGTACCGGGCCGTGGTGGAGTGCGACGACATGCCGGAAGATTTGCGCATCAACGCGCCGGTACTGTGGGCCGGGCCGCATTGCCATCTGGTGCATTATCCGTTGCGCGGCGGGAAACAGTACAATCTGGTGGTGACGTTCCATAGCCGTCAGCAGGAGGAGTGGGGCGTGAAAGACGGAAGCAAAGAAGAGGTGCTCTCTTATTTTGCCGGGATTCACCCGCGTCCGCGTCAAATGCTCGACAAACCCACCTCCTGGCGCCGCTGGGCGACCGCTGACCGGGAACCGGTAGAGAAATGGGGGATCGACCGCATCACGCTGGTGGGCGACGCCGCGCACCCGGTTGCGCAATATATGGCGCAGGGCGCCTGCATGGCGCTGGAAGATGCCGTTACGCTGGGTAAAGCGCTGGAGCGTTGTCATGGCGATGCGCAGCAGGCCTTTGCGTTGTATGAGTCGGTGCGTATTCCCCGCACGGCGCGAATTGTCTGGTCAACCCGCGAGATGGGGCGCGTCTACCATGCCGCAGGCGTGGAGCGACAGGTGCGTAATCTGCTGTGGAAAGGCAAATCCCAGCAGGAGTTTTATCGCGGCATTGAGTGGCTGTATGGCTGGAAGGAAGATAACTGCCTTGAGCCGCGCTGAGAGACTTTAAACCGCACCACAGAGGCGCTACCATAGCGCCTCTTTTTTTGCAGGTAACGAAATGCTATGCGTGTTTTACTGGCGCCGATGGAAGGCGTGCTCGACTCTCTGGTGCGCGAGCTACTGACCGAGGTTAATGATTACGATCTGTGCATCACGGAGTTTTTACGCGTGGTGGATCAGCTTCTGCCGGTAAAAGTGTTTCATCGCATCTGCCCGGAACTGCACAATGCCAGCCGCACGGCGTCCGGCACCGTCGTGCGTATTCAACTGCTGGGGCAATACCCGCAGTGGCTGGCGGAAAACGCCGCCCGCGCGGTGGAGCTGGGCTCATACGGCGTGGATTTAAACTGCGGCTGTCCATCGAAAATGGTGAACGGCAGCGGAGGCGGGGCGATGTTGCTCAAAGATCCTGAGCTTATCTATCAGGGGGCAAAAGCGATGCGCGAAGCCGTGCCTGCGCATTTACCGGTCACGGTGAAGGTGCGTCTGGGCTGGGACAGCGGCGAAAGAAAATTTGAAATTGCCGATGCCGTCCAGCAGGCAGGGGCGACAGAGCTTGTCGTGCATGGGCGCACCAAAGAGCAGGGTTATAAAGCCGAACATATTGACTGGCAGGCGATTGGCGAGATCCGCCAGCGACTCACTATTCCGGTTATCGCAAATGGTGAAATCTGGGACTGGCAGAGCGCGCAAGAGTGTATGGCGGTCAGCGGCTGCGACGCGGTGATGATGGGACGTGGAGCGTTAAACATCCCGAATCTCAGCCGCGTGGTGAAATATAACGAACCGCGTATGCCCTGGCCGGAAGTGGTTTTACTGCTACAAAAATACACCCGGCTGGAAAAGCAGGGGGATACCGGGCTGTATCATGTCGCGCGTATTAAGCAGTGGCTGGGGTATTTGCGTAAGGAATATACGGAAGCCACCGCGCTATTTCAGGAAATCCGAGCGCTTAATAATTCCCCCGATATTGCTCGCGCCATTCAGTCCATTGATATTTAAATCGCCTTATCTGGCCGCGTGCCTGATGGCGCTTCGCTTATCAGGCCTACAGACTGTGTAGGCCGGATAAGACGGTACGTCGCCATCCGGCAGCGGTCAGCGGTCAGCGGTTCGACAGGGAACTACGCAAAGGGTAAATATCATTTCATGAAATACTTTAATTATAATTATTTGTTTCGATTATAATTTTCTAATTATATTTTTCCTTTTCCAAAGATGTATTGCCACGCGTAACTAAAAAACAGGACGCAACACCACGTAATCTCTGCGCACCTTTTCTTACCAGAACGTCTCCATGAACCGCGATTCTCTCCTGGCCACAACGGTGTGCCTGTCTCTTTTTACGCTGCTGGCGGGTTGCGCGCCGATGCACGATACCCGCCAGTCGCTGACGCGACAAACGCCTGCTTCACAGGTTGATTCACCATTACCGACGGCAATAAAAAACGGTTGGCCGGACAGCCAGTGGTGGAAGGCGTACCACGATCCCCAGCTTGATGCCTTAATTGACAACGCATTACAGCATTCTCCTGATATGCAGGTGGCTGAACAGCGTATACAACTCGCCGAGGCGCAGGCGAAGGCGGTTGAAGCGCAGGATGGCCCCGGGCTGGATTTCTCTGCGGATGTTGAGCGCCAGAAAATGTCTGCGGAAGGGTTGATGGGGCCGTTTGCCATCACCGATCCGGCGGCGGGAACCACCGGGCCGTGGTACACCAACGGGACGTTCGGCTTAACCGCCGGTTGGGATCTGGATCTCTGGGGCAAGAATCGGGCTGAAGTCAGCGCGAGAATCGGCGTAGTGAAAGCGCGTGAAGCGGAACAGGCGCAAACCCGGCAACTGCTGGCAAGCGGCGTCGCGCGTTTATACTGGGAATGGCAGACGCAGGCGGCGCTTAAAGCGGTGCTGACGCAAATCGAACATGAACAGCAAAACGTCATTACGGTTGATCGCCAGCTGTATCAAAACGGTATTACCTCCTCGGTCGAAGGGGTGGAAACCGATATTGATGCCAGTAAAACGCAGCAGCAGCTAAATGATGTGGCCGGTAAAATGAAGATTATTGAGGCGCGTCTGAGTGCGCTGACCAATGCGCAATCGGCCTCGCTGACCCTGCATACGGTTGCTCTGCCAGTGACTGAAAGCCAGTTGCCCGCTCAGTTGAGCTATGAACTTCTGGCTCGCCGACCCGATTTACAGGCGGCGCACTGGTACATTGAGTCCTCTTTAGGCAGCGTTGGCGCCGCAAAAGCAGCGTTTTATCCCGATATCAACCTGATGGCGTTTCTGCAACAGGACGCCCTGCACCTGAGCGATCTGTTTCGCCATTCCGCACAGCAGATGGGCGTCACCGCCGGGCTGACGCTGCCGATCTTTGACAGCGGCAGGCTGAACGCCAGTCTTGATATCGCGAAAGCGCAAAGTAATCTCTCTGTCGCGAATTACAACAAAGCGGTGGTGGATGCGGTGAATGATGTGGCGCACGCCGCCAGTCAGGTTGAAACGATGGCTGAAAAAAATCAGCACCAACGGCAGATTGAGCATGACGCGCAGCGGGTGGTTGGTCTGGCACAGGCGCGGTTTAATGCCGGAATTATTGCGGGCTCCCGCGTCAGCCAGGCGAAGATCCCGGCGCTGCGGGAACATTGCAACGGCCTGATTTTGCAAGGGCAATGGCTGGATGCGTCCATCCAGCTCACCAGCGCACTGGGCGGCGGTTATCATCTTTGAGCGTCGTGCCGGATGGCGCTTTAATGCCGGCCAAATAAGCCTGAAGCGCTAAGGCGCATCAGGCTTATTGCGCCGTTTTAACCACCAGCGAGCGCCAAAAACCAGCCCAACCACCAGCGCCAGCCAAATCACATGCTTTATATGCTGGTCGAAACTGTGCAGCCACGGCGCGATCACCTCGCCGCCAATATAGCCCAGGGTGGTAAACAGCAAAGCCCAGATCATCGCCCCCAGAATATTCAGCGGCAGAAAGATTTTAGGCGGCAGGTGGCTGGCGCCAATCAATAGCGGCCCAATAATGCGAAAGCCGTACATAAATCGGGAACCGATCACAAACAGGTACGGGCGACGCTGGATCATTTTCTGCGCCAGATGAATTTTGGCGCGGTGTCGGGAAAAGCGCCGCAAAATTTTGCCGCCATAGCGACGACCCAACAAATAGAGCACCTGATCGCCAATCATGCCGCCGAGTGCGACAGAGAGCACCACCAGAGGGAATTTAAGCAATCCCTGATGGGCTGCCACGCCGCCTAACAGGGTGATGGTCTCGCCTTCCGCCATACTGCCAATAATCAGCGCGGCGTAACCGTAATGCGTGATAAGACTGTTGATATCCATACGTGAAAACGACCTCCCGCCTTTAGCATACACCCTATCAATGTTTATGGCCGGAAAAGGCGCGACGTTAGCGCATCGGTTTTTATGCGCTGTACATAAAATAATCGAAAGCTGAATTATACTTGAAGTGTTGAGATCCAGAGCTGACAAGCAGGGGGGCGGTATGAACCATGTCTGGGGGCTATTTTCCCATCCCGATCGTGAAATGCGCGTGATCAAAAGCGAAAACGAAACGGTGTCGCATCACTATACCCACCATGTGCTGCTGATGGCGGCGATCCCGGTGATTTGCGCCTTTATCGGCACCACGCAAATTGGCTGGAATTTTGGTGATGGCAATGTGCTGCGCTTGTCTCTGTTTACGGGGCTGGCGTTCGCGGTTCTGTTTTACGGCATGATGCTGGCCGGGGTTGCCGTGATGGGGCGGGTCATCTGGTGGATGGCGCGCAACTACCCGCAACGGCCTTCCCTGGGACACTGTATGGTCTTTGCCGGGTATGTCGCAACGCCGCTGTTTTTAAGTGGTCTGGTGGCGCTTTATCCGCTGGTGTGGCTCTGTGCGTTAGTCGGTACTGTCGCACTGTTTTATACCGGTTATCTGCTGTATCTCGGCATCCCGACATTCCTGAACATCAGTAAAGAGGAAGGTCTGAGCTTTTCCAGTTCGACGCTGGCTATCGGCGTGCTGGTACTGGAAGTGCTGCTGGCGATGACGGTGATCCTGTGGGGATATGGATACCGGTTATTCTGAAATATGAAAAGAATTCGGGTCGCAGGAGGGCGATAAATGGACAACCGCAGCGCGCCTGCGGCCCGAAACAGGGAAGAGACGGGTGTAAAAGCCAGCATGCAGCATTTCGTGACGATTCTCTTATGGCGACAACGCTGTCGGGTCGCTATGATGCCGGAGCTAGCTTGAGTAAAATCCTGGCTCAGGCGGTGTACGTTCTACGTGCGTGAATCATTATCAGAAATCTCATCATGCTGAAATTCCGAGTTTCATTATTTAGCCTTGCCCTGATGCTGGCTGTCCCTTTTGCGCCACACGCTGTGGCGAAAACCGCGGCTGCCGCCGTAGCGTCTCAACCGGAAATTGCTTCTGGAAGCGCGATGATTGTTGATCTGAACACCAACAAAGTGATCTATTCGAACCACCCGGATCTTGTGCGTCCGATTGCGTCGATCACCAAATTAATGACGGCGATGGTGGTGCTTGATGCGCGACTGCCGCTGGATGAAAAACTGAAAGTCGATATCAGCCAGACGCCGGAAATGAAAGGCGTTTACTCACGCGTGCGTCTGAACAGTGAAATCAGCCGTAAAAATATGTTGCTGCTGGCGCTGATGTCTTCGGAAAACCGGGCGGCGGCAAGCCTGGCGCATCATTATCCGGGTGGCTATAACGCTTTTATTAAAGCGATGAATGCTAAAGCCAAAGCGTTGGGCATGACCCACACCCGTTTTGTGGAGCCGACGGGACTGTCGATTCATAACGTATCGACCGCCCGTGACCTGACGAAACTGCTGATTGCCAGCAAGCAGTATCCGCTGATTGGTCAGTTAAGCACCACGCGTGAGGATATGGCGACCTTTGCAAACCCGGCGTACACCTTGCCGTTTCGCAATACGAATCACCTGGTGTACCGCGATAACTGGAATATTCAGTTGACAAAGACCGGGTTTACCAACGCTGCGGGTCATTGCCTGGTGATGCGCACGATGATTAACAACAAACCGGTGGCGTTAGTGGTGATGGATGCCTTTGGCAAATATACCCATTTTGCCGATGCCAGCCGTTTACGCACCTGGATTGAAACCGGCAAAGCGATGCCCGTTCCGGCCGCCGCGTTGAGTTACAAAAAGCAGAAAGCCGCGCAGATGGCCGCAGCAGGCGAGCAGACCGCGCAAAACGATTGAGTTTGTTGATATGTGCCTGAATCCGGCCTACAGTTTGTAGGCCGGATAAGGCGCTTGCGCCGCCATCCGGCACGATATTTAAAACAGCTCCATCGCTGTAAATACGAGAAATCAATGCGTCTCGTCGGACGCCGCTTCTTTCCAGAATTTCAGCTTACTTGTTTTACCAATACCCGGATTCATGCTGTTGGTGGGGTCATTTTCACGATAAAAACGCGCCAGCGTCTCCGGCGCTTTGTACAAATGACCAACGTTATGCTCTGCCGGATATTGCGCGCCGCGCTGGCGCAGCAGTTCCAGCATTTGCTCTTTCAGCGCATGGGCATCGACGCCTTTCTTCACGATGTAATCCTGATGGAAGACATAGCACATGAAATGACCGTAATAGAGTTTATGCACCAGCTGGTTGTCAATTTCCGGCGGCAGATGCTCATACCATTCGGTGTCGTTACGCCGTAAGGCGATATCCAGTGCGAGAATATCCTCCACCTCATCGGCATGCACCGCCTGATAACGGATTGCCGCGCCTGCCGCGGCAAAACGGTGCAGGAACGCTTTGCTGCCTTCCTCCGGGGTACAGGCAAAGAAATCGCCCTCGGCGGTTTTGAAAAACTCGGTCAGCCAGCTTTGCGCTTCCGCCACTCCGTCTCCCGCCATTTTTAACAGCAGATGATGTTCATATTTGTCGCGCCAGCTTTTCATGCGCGGCGGCAGATGATTAGGGAATAAATGGCCGAACTTCTGCATCGCGCGGTCGGTGAAATGCGGGCGGAAGATTTTTACCTTTTCCAGCATCGCGTCGGTACGGCCTTTGAGCGTAAAGAAGAACGGCATTTTGTCGGTGCCGAGCTTGTCGATCATCAGGAACGTATCTTTGCCATATTTCTCCGCGATGTCGTAAATATCGCGGTGCATATATTCACCGGCAACCGGCAGGTTGTCGAATTTCGCCAGGATATGACGACGAATCTCGGTCAGCACGTCGGGCTGATTGGTGCCGATGTAAAAGACCTGCTGGTTTTTTTCCGCCTCGAAAGTGTCCAGCCGCACGGCGAACACCGCCAGCTTACCCGCGCAGCCGGAGGATTCGAACAGGCGATCCGGGTCAGCGTTATAGCGGGCAGGGGTATCGGCCTCAATGTCCCTGACGCGAGTCACGTAATCGTAATCGTGGGCGTGGCGGCCATCGTGGCGCACATCTTCATCTTTGATGCGTTCATCATCGAGTGTGCTGAGGATCTGTTCCGGGGTCTGGCCCAGTTCGATGCCCAGGTGGTTCACCAGCTGTAATTTGCCCTGTTCATCAATGCGCGCGAACAGCGACATTTCGGTATACGCCGGGCCACGTTGTACCAGCGACCCGCCGGAGTTATTGCAGATGCCGCCAATAACTGACGCGCCGATACAGGAGGAACCGATAACCGAGTGCGGTTCGCGACCAAAAGGTTTAAGCGCTTTTTCCAGTGAGTACAGCGTGGTGCCTGGGTATGCCAGCACCTGTTCGCCTTTACTGAGGACGTGCAGCTTGTCGAGGCGTAGCGTGCTGATGATGACAATTTCGCGATCGTAATCGTTGCCGTTCGGCGTGGAACCTTCAGTTAGGCCGGTATTGGCGGCCTGCATCAGAATGATTTTATCGGCGTTTACGCAGGCGTTCAGTACGCGCCACAATTCCAGCAGCGAGCCGGGGAAGACCACGGCCAGCGCTTCGCCCTGACCGGAACGGAACCCCTTGCGGTAGCGGGCGGTTTTTGCAGGATCGGTGAGCAGGTGCGAATGACCCACCAGACGGGTGAGCTCATTAAGAAAGGCTTTATTATCTGTCGTTGTAATGGAAGACATTCTCCACTCCTTGTGGTGGGACAAACTATCGGAACTAAGCATAGCGCTTTGTATGACAATACGCTTTCTCATGCAACTTGTCTCGGTGCAGGCTTAGCGTATTCCTGATCCTCCTCCCTGCGCAGGGGACGTTAAAAAAATCAGAGAATAACCTTAGCTTTCTTCTCCTCTCCCGATTAGGCTTATGGCAAACTGCGGTTTTTGTTATATTTTTGCTGCCACGTCGGGCTAAAGAAAAAGAGAGAATCAAGATGAAATGGCTATGTTCTGTAGGTGTTGCGGTAAGCCTTGCGTTGCAGCCAGCGCTGGCGGAAGCGTTGTCTGGCAACCATCCGCTGACGCCTGAAGCTCGGGATGCGTTTGTCACTGAATTGCTCACGAAAATGACCGTTGATGAGAAAATCGGTCAGCTGCGTTTGATAAGCGTTGGCCCCGACAACCCGAAAGAAGCCATCCGGGAGATGATCAAAAACGGGCAGGTCGGGGCGATTTTTAACACCGTCACCCGCCAGGATATCCGAAAAATGCAGGATCAGGTGATGGAACTGAGCCGCCTGAAAATCCCTCTCTTTTTCGCCTATGACGTGCTGCACGGGCAGCGTACCGTTTTCCCTATCAGCCTTGGCCTGGCCTCCTCGTTTAATCTGGAGGCGGTAAAAATCGTGGGCCGCGTCTCGGCGTATGAGGCGGCTGACGATGGCCTGAACATGACCTGGGCGCCAATGGTGGATGTGTCCCGCGATCCGCGCTGGGGACGCGCGTCGGAAGGCTTTGGTGAAGATACGTATCTGACGGCGATCATGGGCAAAACGATGGTCGAGGCGATGCAGGGCAAAAGCCCGGCGGATCGCTATTCGGTGATGACCAGCGTGAAACATTTCGCCGCCTATGGCGCGGTTGAGGGCGGGAAGGAATACAACACCGTCGATATGAGCCCGCAGCGCCTGTTCAACGACTATATGCCGCCGTATAAAGCCGGGCTGGACGCGGGCAGCGGCGCGGTGATGGTGGCGCTCAACTCACTGAACGGCACGCCTGCGACGTCAGATTCGTGGCTGTTGAAAGAGGTGCTGCGCGACGAGTGGGGCTTTAAAGGCATCACCGTTTCCGATCACGGCGCGATCAAAGAGCTGATTAAACACGGCACGGCATCCGACCCGGAAGACGCGGTGCGCGTGGCGCTCAAGTCCGGCATCAACATGAGTATGAGCGATGAGTATTACAGCAAATACCTGCCGGGGCTGGTCAAATCAGGCAAAGTAACGATGGCGGAACTGGACGATGCCGCGCGCCATGTGCTGAACGTGAAATATGACATGGGGTTGTTTAACGATCCGTACAGCCACCTGGGCGCAAAAGAGTCCGATCCGCAGGACACGAACGCTGAGAGCCGTCTGCATCGCAAAGACGCGCGCGACGTTGCGCGCGAAAGTCTGGTGCTGCTGAAGAACCGTCTGGAAACGCTGCCGTTGAATAAATCCGGCACCATTGCGGTGGTGGGGCCGCTGGCTGACAGTCAGCGTGATGTGATGGGAAGCTGGTCTGCCGCTGGCGTCGCCAGCCAGTCCGTTACGGTGCTGACGGGGATTAAAAACGCGCTGGGCGACAAAGGCAAAGTGATATACGCCAAAGGGGCGAATGTCACTAATGACAAAGGCATTGTTGATTTCCTCAATCAGTATGAGGAGGCGGTGAAAGTAGACCCTCGTTCGCCAGAAGCGATGATTGACGAGGCCGTTAATGCCGCGAAACAGTCCGATGTGGTTGTGGCCGTTGTCGGGGAAGCGCAGGGTATGGCGCATGAGGCTTCCAGTCGCACCGATATTCAGATCCCGCAAAGCCAGCGCGATCTGATCGCGGCGTTGAAGGCGACGGGTAAACCGTTGGTGCTGGTGCTGATGAACGGTCGTCCGCTGGCGCTGGTGAAAGAAGATCAGCAGGCTGACGCCATTCTGGAAACCTGGTTTGCCGGTACGGAAGGCGGTAACGCCATTGCTGACGTTCTGTTCGGCGACTATAACCCGTCGGGTAAACTGCCGATGTCCTTCCCGCGCTCTGTCGGGCAGATCCCGGTTTACTACAGCCATCTCAACACCGGTCGTCCGTATAACGCCGACAAGCCGAACAAGTACACCTCCCGCTACTTTGACGAGGCGAATGGCCCACTGTATCCGTTTGGTTATGGTCTGAGCTACACCACGTTTACCGTTTCCGATGTGACGCTCTCTGCGCCCACCATGAAGCGCGATGGCACGGTAACGGCCAGCGTGCGGGTGACGAATACCGGCAAGCGCGAGGGGGCGACGGTAATCCAGATGTATTTGCAG
The DNA here is from genome assembly GCF_030333595.1 of Citrobacter sp. CK181. Classification (NCBI taxonomy): domain Bacteria; kingdom Pseudomonadati; phylum Pseudomonadota; class Gammaproteobacteria; order Enterobacterales; family Enterobacteriaceae; genus Citrobacter; species Citrobacter sp. CK181. The sequence continues at coordinate 271,255 of NZ_JAOWFN010000011.1, forward strand.
GATGTCACGGCATCGATGAGTCGTCCGGTAAAACAGCTGAAAGGCTTTGAGAAGGTAACGCTGAAGCCGGGAGAAACGCAGACCGTTAGCTTCCCGATTGATATTGAGGCGCTGAAATTCTGGAACCAGCGTATGAAGTATGACGCGGAGCCCGGCAAGTTTAACGTCTTTATTGGCGTCGATTCCGCCCGTGTGAAGCAGGGCGAGTTTGAACTGCTGTAGCCACGCGCCATGCCTGTCAGCTCCGTAGGCCGGATAAGACGCGTTAGCGTCGCTATCCGGCACCGGTGCGCCTGATTGCCGGATGGCGCTTGCGCTTATCCGGCCTGTGAATTGCTCCTGCCTTTTGTCGCTCTGCTATTTTTCAACTATGCTTTTTCCTCAAGTCTCTGAAAAGGGATGTAAAAGAATGAGGAAAGCAGCATGACAATTTCAAAAACAGGGGCGGGGGCGCTGCTGCTGTTAGCGGCGGTCAGTCTGCCGTTGCAGGCCGCATCACCCGTAACGGTCGGATCAAAAATCGATACGGAAGGCGCCTTGCTTGGCAACCTGATTTTACAGGTGCTGGAAAGCCACGGCGTTAAAACGGTGAATAAAGTGCAACTGGGTACAACCCCGGTAGTACGCGGCGCGATTACCTCCGGCGAGCTGGATATTTACCCGGAATATACCGGAAACGGCGCATTCTTCTTTAAAGACGAAAACGATCCGGCATGGAAAAACGCACTGGCGGGGTTTGAAAAAGTCAAAAAACTGGATGCTGAGCAGAACAAGCTGGTCTGGTTAACGCCAGCGCCTGCAAACAATACCTGGACGATTGCGGTGCGCCAGGATGTTGCGGAAAAGAATAAACTGGTTTCGCTTGCGGATCTCGGACGCTATCTGAAAGAGGGCGGAACGTTCAAGCTGGCCGCCTCCGCCGAGTTTATTGAACGCGCCGATGCGCTGCCTGCCTTTGAAAAAGCCTACGATTTTAAATTGAATCAGAACCAGTTGTTGTCGCTGGCTGGCGGCGATACGGCGGTGACCATTAAAGCGGCCGCCCAGCAAACGTCCGGCGTAAACGCGGCAATGGCCTATGGCACCGACGGCCCGGTTGCGGCGCTGGGGCTGCAAACACTGAGCGATCCGCAAGGCGTTCAGCCTATCTATGCGCCTGCTCCGGTGGTTCGTGAGTCGGTGCTAAAAGAATATCCGCAGATGGCGGAATGGTTGCAGCCGGTCTTTGCCAGCCTGGATGAAAAAACGCTGCAACAGTTGAATGCCAGTATCGCCGTTGAAGGGCTGGATGCGAAAAAAGTCGCGGCAGATTACCTGAAGCAAAAAGGCTGGGTGAAGTAACACATTTTGTATCAGGTCAGTAAGGTGTCAAAAGTCAGTCTTAACCGTGTGTTGCTGCTGTTGGTGATCCTGACGGGGGTTGCCGCCGCGCTGCCTTTCGTTAACTACGCCCCCAATCGCCTGGTGTCAGGAGAGGGGCGTCAGATCTGGGATATCTGGCCGGGTTCGGTTTCTCTGCTGGCGGGCGCCGGGTGCGCATTGCTGGTGTTGTGCTTTGTCCCTGGGAAAAAGGGCAGCGTGCTGACGCTTGTGCTGGCGCAGGCGCTGGTGATCGCCATGCTCTGGAGCGTGGGGAAAGCGGCAACGCATCTGGCGCAGGCCGGCAGCCCGCTGGCGCGCACCAGCCTGGGGAGTGGCCTGTGGCTGGGTCTTGGGCTCACCCTGCTGGCCTGTAGCGATGCCATTCGCCGTATCACCACCCAACCGCTCTGGCGCTGGCTTCTGCATGCGCAAATTGCGCTCTTACCGCTGGCGCTGCTGCTCACCGGCGCATTCAACGATCTCTCTTTACTCAAAGAGTACGCTAACCGGCAGGATATTTTTGATAATGCGCTGGTTCAGCACCTGACGCTGCTGGCGGGAACCGTGTTGCCCGCGTTGCTGATTGGCGTACCGCTGGGCATCTGGTGCTCGTTTGCAACGGCGCGGCAGGGGCCGGTCTTTGCCGTTCTGAATGTTATCCAGACCATCCCTTCCGTTGCGCTGTTTGGCCTGCTGATTGCCCCGCTTGCCGGGCTGGTGAAGGCGTGGCCCTGGCTGGGAACGCTTGGCGTGGCGGGAACCGGGTTAACGCCCGCCCTGATTGCGCTGGTGCTCTATGCGTTACTGCCGCTGGTGCGCGGCGTGGTTGCCGGGCTTAACCAGGTGCCGCGAGACGTGCTGGAAAGCGCGCGGGCGATGGGGATGAGCGCTTCTCAACGCTTTATCCATGTACAACTGCCGCTGGCGTTGCCGGTTTTTTTACGCAGCCTGCGCGTGGTTATGGTGCAAACGGTGGGGATGGCGGTCATCGCCGCCCTGATTGGGGCGGGAGGGTTTGGCGCCCTGGTCTTTCAGGGACTGCTCAGCAGCGCCGTTGATCTGGTTCTGCTGGGGGTGATCCCGGTCATTGCGCTGGCCGTGCTGATCGACGCGCTGTTTGATTTATGGATCGCACTCCTGAAGGTAACGAATGATGATTGAATTTAGCCATGTCAGCAAAACCTTCGGTGCGCAGAAGGCCGTCAACGACCTCAATCTGCATTTTCGCGAAGGCAGCTTTTCAGTGCTGATTGGCACATCGGGGTCGGGAAAATCCACCACGCTGAAGATGATTAACCGCCTGGTGGAGCATGACAGCGGGGTGATCCGTTTTGCCGGGGAAGAGATCCGCAGCTTGCCGGTGCTGGAACTGCGTCGTCGCATGGGGTACGCCATCCAGTCGATCGGCCTTTTCCCGCACTGGACGGTGGCGCAAAACATTGCCACCGTACCGCAACTGCAAAAGTGGTCGCGCTCGCGTATTGATGACCGCACGGAAGAACTGATGGCGCTGCTGGGGCTGGACGTGAATTTGCGTCACCGTTATCCGCACCAGCTCTCTGGCGGGCAACAGCAGCGCGTTGGGGTGGCCCGCGCGCTGGCTGCCGATCCGCAGGTATTGCTGATGGATGAGCCGTTTGGCGCGCTGGACCCGGTAACGCGCGGGGCGCTTCAGCAGGAGATGACCCGTATTCACCGGCTGCTTGGCCGCACCATCGTGCTGGTGACGCACGATATCGACGAGGCGCTGCGTCTGGCGGAGCATCTGGTGCTGATGGATGGCGGCGAAGTGGTACAGCAGGGCACGCCGCTGGAAATGCTGACCGCGCCGGCGAATGATTTTGTGCAGGCGTTTTTTGGGCGCAGCGAACTGGGCGTGCGGCTGCTGTCGCTGCGCAGCGTGGGGGATTATGTGCGTCGTCATGAGCAAGTGGGTGGTGACGCGCTGGCGGAAGAGATGACGCTGCGCGATGCGCTGTCTGTCTTTGTGGCGCGAGGGTGCGACGTATTGCCGGTGGTGGATCAGCAGGGCACTCCCTGCGGGACGCTCCATTTTCGCGATCTGCTTTCGGAGGCGCTGCCCGGTGAAACGACTGTCTGATCCGCTGCTCTGGCTTATTGTCGCTTTTCTGGCGCTGCTTGCGGGGCTGCCGTACAGCCAGGCGGTGTTTGGCGCGCTGTTTCCGCAGCTGCCACGACCGGTTTACCAGCAAGAAAGCTTTATGGCACTGGCGCTGGCCCATTTCTGGCTGGTGGGCGTATCAAGCCTGATTGCTGTGGCGGTTGGCGTCGGGGCGGGGATTGCGGTCACCCGCTCATGGGGGGCAGAGTTTCGCCCGCTGGTGGAAACCATCGCCGCCGTCGGGCAGACCTTTCCGCCGGTCGCGGTGCTGGCGATAGCTGTTCCGGTGATGGGGTTTGGTCAGGAGCCAGCCATTATCGCGCTGATCCTCTACGGGGTTTTACCGATATTGCAGGCCACGCTCGCCGGGCTGGGGGCGATTCCCGCCAGCGTCATGAGCGTGGCGCGCGGGATGGGAATGAGCCGGGGACAGCAGCTGTGGAAAGTCGAACTGCCGCTGGCCGCGCCGGTGATTCTGACGGGGATTCGCACCTCGGTGATCATCAATATTGGGACTGCGACGATCGCCTCGACGGTGGGTGCCAGCACGCTCGGCACGCCAATTATCATCGGGCTGAGCGGCTTTAACACCGCCTATGTGATTCAGGGGGCTTTACTGGTCGCGCTGGCGGCGATCATTGTCGATCGCCTGTTCGAGCGTCTGGTGCTGCGCCTTAACCGGCACGTAAAATAAACGTATAGCCAGCGAGCATCACGCCGCCGATACCGCCGATAGCCATCAGCAGGAAGAGGGTAATCACACCGATTTTAGCTGCGCGCATTGTGCACTCCTTATGTTAACAAAAGGATTGTACCGTAAAGCACGTTTGTTAATGAATCATTAAATGCGCGGAATGTCTGATCACGCATTGGTGCTGCCATCCGGTAAGGCTACAGGCCCAGCGGGTAAATATCGTGCCCCTGCGCGCGCCAGGCATTGAGTTGCTGCTGCTGCGCGGGCGTCTGCGTCTCGCCGCACCAGATAAGCAGCGTCCTGCCGTCAAACAGCTCCGGGCGAAGCTGGTTCAGCGAGTGAGCCAGCACATCGACGCGCCATCCTTGCTGGCTGGCGACCCAGCCTTCCAGCCACAGCCGGGTGGTATCGTGAATATTCCAGCCGACCACCAGCGCGTCTTTCCCCTGTTTTTTGCGCGCGGAGGCAAGACAAATCGCAATGTAATTGATCAAGATGCCGTCAAGGATGCCGAGCAGCGCCTGGAGAGTGGGTTGCTGGCACTGTAAGCGTCGTCGCAGAGGAGTAAACAGGTGCGTGGTGAGCGTCTGGGCGGGGTAATCCTGCCCACGTTCTTTAATCCATAGCCTGAGGCTATGCAGATTGTTGCTTTGCAAATAGTGCAGCAGCGTCTCCTGCTGTTCGCGCCAGCCGTTTTGTACATCGATGTTATCGTTGCTGAGCAGCACTTTGACCTTACTGACCTGCACGCCGTTATCAATCCAGCGTTTAATCTCCCGAATCCTGTCGATATCGGCGTCATTAAACAGGCGGTGCCCCCCGTCTGTTCGCTGGGGCTTTAATAATCCGTAACGCCTCTGCCACGCACGTAACGTGACAGGGTTGATATCACAAAGCAAAGCCACTTCACCTATTGTGTAAAGCGCCATCGTTTCACCCTTGCTCGCGAGGTCCCAGTTTTACTTTAGACGCTCTTTTACGAACCAGGTAGTTTTGTCTGTTTTTTAATCAGTGCGCGGGTGAGATTGTGGCCTGACGTGCGCTTTTGAGTGATCGTTCTCACGAATTCATGTTTTTTTGCAACAGTTCAAAGAAAGATAAGCGCAGCCAATGTATGTTACGCGTTTTTAAGAGATGTGTGGTTTGCGGGTATGTACGAGTTTAATCTGGTGTTGCTGCTGCTTCAGCAGATGTGCGTGTTTCTGGTCATTGCGTGGTTAATGAGTAAAACACGTTTATTCATCCCGTTAATGCAGGTTACCGTTCGCCTGCCGCATAAATTTCTCTGTTATATCGTCTTCTCTATTTTCTGCATTATGGGCACCTGGTTTGGGTTGCACATCGAAGATTCCATTGCCAATACCCGTGCGATTGGCGCCGTGATGGGCGGCTTGCTGGGCGGGCCTGTGGTCGGCGGCCTGGTTGGACTCACCGGCGGTTTACACCGTTATTCGATGGGCGGGATGACGGCGCTGAGCTGCATGATCTCCACCATTGTTGAAGGGTTGTTAGGCGGCCTGGTGCATAGCGTGCTGATCCGTCGCGGGCGCACCGATAAAGTTTTCAGCCCGTTAACGGCCGGGGCGATTACCTTCGTCGCTGAACTGGTGCAAATGCTGATCATTTTGTTGATCGCCCGACCTTTTGAAGATGCGTTGCATCTGGTAAGCAGTATTGCCGCGCCCATGATGGTGACTAACACCGTCGGGGCGGCGCTGTTTATGCGCATTTTGCTCGACAAACGCGCGATGTTTGAAAAATACACCTCGGCGTTTTCCGCCACCGCGCTGAAAGTGGCGGCCTCCACGGAGGGTATCCTTCGTCAGGGCTTTAACGAAGTGAACAGCATGAAGGTGGCCCAGGTGTTGTATCAGGAACTGGATATCGGCGCAGTGGCGATCACCGATCGCGATAAACTGCTGGCGTTTACCGGCATTGGCGACGATCACCACCTGCCGGGGAAACCTATTTCATCAAGCTACACGCTGAAAGCGATTGAGACCGGTGAGGTGGTGTATGCCGATGGTAACGAAGTGCCTTACCGCTGCTCGTTGCATCCGCAGTGCAAATTAGGCTCAACGCTGGTGATTCCGCTGCGCGGCGAAAACCAACGCGTGATGGGCACCATCAAACTGTATGAAGCCAAAAACCGGCTCTTTAGCTCCATCAACCGAACGCTGGGCGAGGGGATTGCGCAACTGCTGTCGGCGCAGATTCTGGCCGGGCAGTATGAACGCCAGAAAGCGCTGCTCACACAGTCGGAAATTAAACTTTTGCATGCGCAGGTGAATCCTCATTTTCTGTTTAACGCGCTTAACACCATTAAAGCGGTGGTACGCCGCGACAGCGAACAGGCCAGCCAACTGGTGCAGTATCTCTCGACCTTCTTTCGCAAGAACTTAAAGCGCCCCTCGGAGATTGTGACCCTTGCCGATGAAATTGAGCATGTGAATGCCTATTTGCAAATTGAGAAGGCGCGCTTCCAGGCGCGGTTGCAGGTGAATTTAAACGTGCCGGAGGAACTTTCGCACCAGCAACTGCCCGCGTTCACTCTGCAACCGATTGTGGAAAACGCCATTAAGCACGGCACGTCGCAACTGCTCGGCACCGGTGAAGTCTCCATTACGGCCAGACAGGACGGGCAGCACCTGATGCTGGACATTGAGGATAACGCCGGGTTGTACCAGCCCACGACCAATGCCAGCGGCCTGGGGATGAACCTGGTGGATAAACGGCTGCGCGAACGCTTTGGCGATGATTACGGCATCAACGTGGCCTGCGAACCCGATCTCTTTACCCGGATAACCTTACGACTTCCCCTGGAGGAAAACGCATGATTAAAGTGCTGATTGTGGATGATGAGCCGTTAGCGCGGGAAAATCTGCGGATTCTGTTACAGGAACAAAGTGATATTGAGATTGTGGGTGAGTGCTCGAATGCGGTAGAGGCGATTGGCGCGGTGCATAAGCTGCACCCGGACGTGCTGTTTCTCGACATCCAGATGCCGCGCATCAGCGGGCTGGAAATGGTCGGGATGCTCGATCCAGAACATCGGCCGTACATTGTTTTTCTGACCGCTTTTGACGAATACGCCATTAAAGCGTTTGAAGAGCACGCTTTTGACTATCTGCTTAAGCCCATTGAAGAGAAGCGGCTGGAGAAAACGTTGGCGCGTCTGCGACAGGAACGAAACATGCAGGACGTTTCGGTGTTGCCGGAAAATCAACAAGCGTTGAAATTCATTCCCTGTACCGGACACAGCCGTATTTATCTGTTGCAAATGGATGACGTGGCGTTTGTCAGCAGCCGGATGAGCGGCGTGTACGTAACCAGCAGCGAGGGGAAGGAAGGGTTTACCGAATTGACGCTGCGAACGCTGGAGAGCCGCACACCGTTATTGCGCTGCCATCGTCAGTATCTGGTGAATATGGCGCAGTTGCAGGAAATTCGTCTGGAGGATAATGGTCAGGCCGAGCTGATTTTGCGCAACGGTTTAACGGTTCCTGTCAGCCGTCGCTACCTGAAAAGTTTAAAAGAGGCGATTGGGCTGTAAAAGACTGCTAAAATGATTTTTTGCCTCATTAACACCCGAAGGCCCCATGCTGAGTAACGATATTCTGCGTAGCGTGCGCTACATCCTGAAAGCAAACAATAACGATCTGGTGCGCATTCTGGCGCTGGGTAATGCCGAAGCCACTGCGGAACAGATTGCTGTCTGGTTGCGTAAAGAAGAGGAAGAGGGCTTTCAACGTTGCCCGGATATCATCCTCTCTGCTTTCCTGAATGGGCTGATTTACGAAAAGCGTGGTAAAGATGAGTCCGCGCCAGCGCTGGAGCCGGAGCGCCGCGTTAACAATAATATTGTGCTGAAAAAGCTGCGTATCGCGTTCTCGCTGAAAACCGACGATATCCTTGCGATTCTGACGGAGCAAAAATTCCGCGTCTCGATGCCGGAAATCACGGCGATGATGCGCGCCCCGGAGCATAAAAACTTCCGTGAGTGCGGCGATCAGTTCTTGCGTTATTTCCTGCGCGGGCTGGCGGCGCGTCAGCACGAGAAGAAAGCGTAATAAGATAAGCGGTAGGCCGGATAAGGTGTTTGCACCGTCATCCGGCGTTTGCGCCTGATGGTGCTTCGCTTACCAGACCTACGGCGTGGTTCGCTGGCGTACTGGAATAAAAAAGCCGGAGAATGTCTCCGGCTTTTTTGTTTATTTTACCTGCTGGCCTGGTTTCGCACCGTCATCCGGGCTTAACAGGAAGATATCTTTCCCGCCAGGACCGGCGGCCATCACCATCCCTTCAGAGATGCCGAAGCGCATTTTACGCGGGGCCAGGTTGGCGACCATCACCGTATGGCGACCAATCAGCGCCTGCGGGTCAGGGTACGCGGAACGGATGCCGGAGAAGACGTTGCGCTTTTCGCCGCCCAGATCCAGCGTCAGACGCAGCAGTTTGTCAGAACCCTCAACGAACTCAGCGTTTTCAATCAGCGCCACGCGCAGATCGACCTTAGCGAAATCGTCAAAGGTAATGGTTTCCTGAATCGGGTCGTCTGCCAGCGGGCCGGTAACTGGCGCCGCCGCCGCTTTCACCTCTTCTTTCGAGGCTTCAACCAGCGCATCGACCTGTTTCATGTCGATGCGGTTATACAGCGCTTTGAAGGCGTTAACCTTGTGGCCCAGCAGCGGTTGTGCGATTGCATCCCAGCTCAGCTCGGTGTTCAGGAACGCTTCCACACGTTCGCTCAGCGTTGGCAGAACCGGCTTCAGGTACGTCATCAGCACGCGGAACAGGTTGATGCCCATCGAGCAGATCGCTTGCAGGTCGGTATCGCGGCCTTCCTGTTTCGCGACAACCCACGGCGCTTGTTCATCAACATAGCGGTTAGCCATGTCCGCCAGCGCCATAATTTCACGGATCGCTTTACCGAATTCGCGGCTTTCCCACGCTTCGCCGATGACCGCTGCTGCGTCGGTGAAGGTTTTGTACAGCGCGGGATCGGCCAGTTCAGCAGCCAGTACGCCATCGAAACGCTTGTTGATAAAGCCCGCGTTACGGGAAGCCAGGTTGACGACTTTGTTGACGATATCCGCGTTGACGCGCTGCACGAAGTCTTCCAGATTCAGGTCGATGTCATCGATGCGGGAAGAGAGCTTCGCCGTGTAGTAATAGCGCAGGCTGTCGGCGTCAAAATGGTTCAGCCAGGTGCTGGCCTTAATAAAGGTGCCGCGCGATTTAGACATCTTCGCGCCGTTCACCGTTACATAGCCGTGAACGAACAGGTTGGTCGGTTTGCGGAAACCGCTGCCTTCCAGCATGGCCGGCCAGAACAGGCTGTGGAAGTAGACGATATCTTTACCGATGAAATGGTATAGCTCGGCGTCAGAATCTTTCTTCCAGTAGTCGTCAAAGCTGGTCAGATCGCCGCGCTTGTTGCACAGATTCTTGAATGAACCCATGTAGCCGATCGGCGCATCCAGCCAGACGTAGAAAAATTTGCCCGGCGCATTCGGGATTTCAAAACCGAAGTATGGCGCGTCACGGGAGATATCCCACTGTTGCAGGCCGGATTCAAACCACTCCTGCATTTTGTTCGCCACCTGCTCCTGCAACGCGCCGCTGCGGGTCCACGCCTGCAACATTTCGCTGAAAGAGGGCAGGTCAAAGAAGAAGTGCTCAGAGTCGCGCATCACCGGCGTAGCGCCGGAAACCACGGATTTCGGCTCGATAAGCTCGGTCGGGCTATAGGTCGCGCCGCACACTTCGCAGTTATCGCCGTACTGGTCTGGAGACTTACATTTCGGGCAGGTGCCTTTTACAAAACGATCCGGCAGGAACATGCCTTTTTCTGGATCGTAGAGCTGAGAGATGGTGCGGTTCTTAATGAAACCGTTCTCTTTCAGGCGGGTGTAAATCAGCTCGGACAGCTCGCGGTTCTCTTCGCTGTGCGTTGAGTGGTAGTTGTCATAGCTGATGTTAAAGCCTGCGAAATCAGTCTGATGCTCCTGACTCATTTCACCAATCATCTGCTCTGGCGTAATACCCAACTGCTGTGCTTTCAGCATGATAGGGGTGCCGTGTGCGTCGTCCGCGCAGATGAAGTTGACCTGGTGGCCGCGCATTCGCTGGTAACGGACCCAGACATCAGCCTGGATGTGCTCCAGCATATGGCCGAGGTGGATGGAGCCGTTGGCGTACGGCAGCGCGCACGTTACCAGAATTTTCTTCGCGACTTGAGTCATAGTAGGTATTACTTCTTCTCTAGTAAAAGGGGGTTCTGATGTTACCTGAAAGGGAATAACTACGCCAAGAAATAAGGGGATTAAACCATAAATGAATAATTATTACCGCAGGAGTAAACTAGAAAGTTACAATTGTACTTTTCATAACGATAAAAAGGAGTCGGGATGAACGCACAATCCCAGGCTAAATCACCAGAGACCCTGCGCGCAATGGTTGCCGGGACGCTGGCGAATTTTCAGCACCCAACCCTGAAGCATAACCTGACGACGTTGAAAGCGTTGCACCATGTCGCCTGGCTGGATGACACGCTGCACGTTGAGCTGGTCATGCCGTTTGTCTGGCACAGCGCGTTTGAGGTGTTAAAAGAGCAATGCAGCGCCGATTTACTGCGGATTACGGGCGCGAAAGCCATTGACTGGAAGCTGTCGCATAACATCGCGACGCTGAAGCGCGTTAAAAATCAGCCTGGCATTAACGGCGTGAAGAACATTATCGCCGTCAGTTCCGGTAAAGGCGGCGTGGGAAAATCGTCTACCGCTGTTAACCTGGCGTTAGCGCTAGCGGCGGAAGGGGCGAAAGTCGGTATTCTGGATGCCGATATCTACGGCCCGTCTATCCCGACCATGCTGGGGGCTGAGAATCAGCGCCCAACTTCGCCGGACGGCACCCATATGGCGCCGATTATGTCTCACGGTCTGGCGACCAACTCCATCGGTTATCTGGTGACGGATGACAATGCGATGGTATGGCGCGGCCCGATGGCCAGTAAAGCGTTGATGCAGATGTTGCAGGAAACGTTGTGGCCGGATCTGGATTACCTGGTACTGGATATGCCGCCGGGAACCGGTGACATTCAATTGACGCTGGCGCAGAACATTCCGGTTACAGGCGCGGTTGTCGTTACCACGCCGCAGGACATCGCGCTTATTGACGCCAAAAAAGGCATAGTGATGTTCGAGAAGGTCGAAGTACCGGTGCTTGGGATTGTTGAAAACATGAGTATGCATATCTGTAGCAACTGCGGTCACCATGAGCCAATTTTTGGCACCGGCGGCGCACAGAAACTGGCCGAGCAGTACCGTACTCAACTGCTGGGGCAGATGCCGTTGCATATCAGCCTGCGTGAAGATCTCGATCGCGGAACGCCGACGGTAATCAGCCGTCCCGACAGTGAGTTTACCGCGATATACCGCGAGCTGGCAGGGCGCGTTGCGGCGCAACTGTACTGGCAGGGTGAGGTTATTCCCGGAGAAATAGCTTTCCGCGCGGTTTAATTTCGCCTGAACCGTCAGGATGACGGCTATTCACCGCATCATAAATATATTGATGCGGTGAATGTATTAATGAAATAATCATCACGCTATTATTTATTTTCCCTTCATTAATTGGGCGCTTTTCTTAAAAAATCACCAAATACATCATTTGAATTGATCATAGCTATCTTATTAATTTATTATCTCGATTGGTCTTACAATGAACCGGCGAGCATAATTTCCCATGAAGATAAACTGTGCTGTGCTCTCTTTTACGACAGGATTAACGCTAAACATGAAGAATCCTTTGCTGATGGGAATTATAGTTCTGGCTTATGGAATGAGTTCTCCTGTTTTTGCCTCTGATACCGCGACGCTCACGATTAGCGGAAGCGTCACGACCCCCACCTGTCATGCTGACGTTGTGGATACTCAGTTGCAACAGCGTTGCGGTAATAACACCTATCTGACAAACGCAGGAGAAACGGCCTCAATGCCGGTCAGAGGCGTTGTAACGGAAGTTATCACCCTGCCAGGAAGCACCGCTCGCCAGATAGTCCTAAACCGCTACGACTAAAATAACGTGAATACGAGAAAGCCCACATCATTTTCATGAATGATGTGGGCTTTTCTATTTATATTTTGAATATATTTAATGATAAATTACGATTATTAATAAATTCTAAAAATGATAATTAGTACAACTTATTTGTTGTGATTATATTGCATTCTGTAAATTGTTTTAAATCAACAAAACAACACGTTTACATTGCGATAACGTTTTGTGTGTGCGAATTTAGTTTCAAGAGTTAATCCCTCTTAACAAATAGAAATTCATTTATTAAGGAAGATGCTATGAAACGTTCAATTATTGCTGCCTCCGTATTGTCTGCTATTTTTATGAGTGCCGGGGTTTTTGCGGCGGATGCAGATTATGGCGAACTGATTATTACGGGTAAAGTTGTTGGCACAACATGTAAATTTGTTGGTGATGCAACTGCAAAGATTGATATGAACCAGGTGGGGGTGGACCGTTTAAATATACTGAATGCTGGCGGCGTTTATGATGGATATTCTAACTCCACTATCACGCCGTTGAAAGTTGAGTGTACGGGTGATAATGCACCTCGTATTACCTTCTCCCGTTCACAGTTTGATAGTTCACATACCTCTGTTACACGGAATACTGCATCAAACAATGGCGCTGGTTTCTCTGTCTATTATGACGGGAATAAGGTTAATGCAGATAATGGTATTTCTCTGGAAAAAAGTGATGATGGGAAATATGAGCTTAGCTTCTCAGCGCGTTATGCTAATCTGGCTGGACAAAATAATGTAACTGCGGGTGAGGTGAGCTCCTCTTTGACGCTGACGGTAGTAACTGATTAACACACCCTTTTAGTCGGCGGCGTTTTGTCGCCGCCGATTTCTCTGATAATAAGGTGAGTTAACCATGAGAAAGATAATGGCATTATTGTTGGCTGGTGCTGTAATGCCTGCATGGGCAGGCATTTATATTTACGGCACACGGATTATTTATCCAGCCCAGAAAAAAGAAATTACTGTACAGTTAATGAATGAAGGTACGCGCAGCGCGTTGGTGCAGTCATGGATTGATGACGGCGACACCAGTTTGCCGCCTGAAAAAATTCAGGTGCCATTTGTTCTGTCACCGCCAGTCGCCCGAGTGATTGCGGGTTCTGGCCAACAACTGAAGATTAAATTACTTGAGAATAGATTGCCGGGTGATCGTGAAAGTCTGTTCTTTCTCAATGTGTTGGATATCCCGCCAAATTCAGCAGAAACGGAAGGGAAAAATGTAATCAAATTTGCGATGCAAAACCGTGTGAAGTTTATCTACCGCCCACAAGGAATTTCTTCTGTAGATAAAAATAGCTTTTCTCGTCTGCGGATTAGTAAATCATACAACGGCATAAACATCAAAAATAATTCAGCAAACTGGATTACCATCCCTGAAATTGTTGGAAAAACTAAAATTAATAAAGAAACTTATGTGCTTGCACCCTGGTCAGATAAATTAGTAAGCACTTCTGTTGGCGTTAATCATTATACTGTCACACTTATTGATGATCATGGTAATTATTTGAGTGAGAAAGTAAAAACGGATAGATAGCCCAAGGATTGGTTATGTTAAAGATAAACTCCATTACGTTAGCGATCCTTTCTGTGCTGGTGATATCCCCGGTATGGGGAGAAACCGAAACATTTGACACACACTTTATGTTTGGCGGATTAAAAGGTGAAAAGGTTTCCCGTTATCAGATCGACGGAGATAAACCGATGCCGGGTCTTTATGATATGGATGTTTATCTTAACAATCAGTGGCGTGGCCGTTACGAATTAAATATCCAGGATGATCCTGATGATACTTGCTTGTCTATAGCTCAGTTGCATCAGATTGGTATTAAGTCCGATGGTCTTCAAGTGGATAAGAAAGTTGATTGTGTATCGCTACGAGCCGCAGTTCAGGGGGGGGATATTAGCTATGATATCAGTCAGTTTGCTCTAAATTTGACGGTGCCTCATGCCTACGTGAATGAATACGAGCCGGGTTATATGTTACCTGAAACCTGGGATCGGGGCATTAATGCTCTATACATGTCTTATTATGCCAACCAGTATTACAGTAATTATAAAAGTGGCGGTAATGATGAAAGCAGCTACGTAAGTCTGAACAGTGGGCTAAATCTGTTTGGCTGGCAGTTACATTCGAATGCAAACTTCACGAAAAGTAATGATGACAGCGGAGAATGGAAAAATAATACATTGTATATGGAACGTGGCATCCCTGAAATATTAGGAACGCTACGTGCCGGAGATATGTATACCGGAACCGATCTGTTTGACTCTGTACGTTTCACCGGGATACGTATCTGGCGCGATATGCAAATGCTGCCCAATTCGAAACAAAACTTTACACCCATTGTTCGTGGTATTGCACAAAGTCATGCTTTAGTAACCATTGAACAGAATGGCTTTATTGTCTATCAAAAAGAGGTTCCGCCTGGCCCATTTGCGATTGCCGATCTACAGCTTGCTGGAGGTGGTGCTGATTTGGATGTCAGTGTAAAAGAAGCTGATGGTTCAGTTTCCCATTATCTTGTGCCTTATTCATCTGTACCTAATATGCTACAGTCTGGCGTATCAAAATACGATATTGCGGCAGGGCGTAGCCATATAGAAGGCGCGACAAAGCAGACGGATTTTTTGCAAGCCAATTATCAGTATGGATTAAATAATCTACTGACATTATATGGTGGCACTATGCTGTCTGACCATTACCAGGCCTTTACATTAGGCACAGGGTGGAATACACATATTGGTGCTGTTTCTGTGGATGCCACTCAGTCTCATAGTAAACAGGATAATGGTGATGTTTTTAATGGTCAAAGTTATCAGATAGCGTGGAATAAATATGTTTCACAAACAGGTACGCAGTTTGCGTTAGCAGCCTATCGTTATTCTTCACGTGATTACCGTTCATTTAATGATCATGTCTGGGCGAATAATAAAAACAGCTATCATCGGGATAACAATGATGTGTATGACATCACTGATTATTACCGAAATGATTTTGGTCGTAAGAATAGTTTTTCTGTCAATATAAACCAGGGGTTACCAGAGGGATGGGGGAACCTGGCACTGAGTGGATTATGGCGTGATTATTGGGGACGCAATGGCAGCGGAAAGGATTATCAGTTGAGTTATTCTAATGACTGGCGGCGTATTAGTTATACTTTGTCTGCGAGTCAGAGTTATGATGAGGATAATCGGGAGGATAAGCGTCTTAATATTTATATTTCCATCCCATTCTCCTGGGGCGATGGCGTCACGGCAACGAAACGCGATCTCTTTGTTTCAAACTCAACGACGTTTGATAACGAAGGCTATCAGTCGAATAATACCAGCCTAAGCGGCATTGCGGGTGGTCGAGATCAATTTAGCTATGGCGCGAATCTTGCGCATCAGCGGCAAAATAATGAAACAAGCGCAGGTGGAAACCTGACGTGGCGAGCGCCGGTTGCGACGGTAGGCGCCAGCTATAGCCAGTCTAATAAATACCGGCAGGCTGGTGGGAATATCCAGGGGGGAATTGTCGCCTGGTCTGATGGCATACATTTAACCAACCGCCTCTCAGATACACTTGCCATTATTAAAGCGCCTGGGTTAGAAGGGGCAGCAGTGCAAGGTCACCGTTATCTGACCACGGACAAGAATGGGTATGCCATATATGACAGTCTGACGCCATATCGTGAAAACTTTTTAACGTTGGATCTTTCCCATACCTACAGTGATGTCGAACTACGCGGTAATCGTAAGGGGATTGTGCCTTATCGTGGTGCGGTTGTGTTAGCTGAGTTTGAAACCGACAGGCGCAAGCTCTGGTATTTTCTGGCGCGACGTCCAGATGGTTCTCCATTAACCTTCGGTTATGAAGTAGAAGATCATTCCGGGAAAAATGTTGGCTTAGTTGGGCAAGGAAGCCGCCTTTTTATCCGTACAGATAATGTTCCTGCCTCTTTGAAAGTCGCGACAAACAAACAGCAAGGATTGTTTTGCATTATTACTTTTGATGGCGTAATTGATGAGAACAAGACCTATATTTGCCGATGAAAAGGACTTGCTATGAATAAGTATTGGTTAATATTATTACTGTTATTCCCTGTCTTATCACAGGCTAAATGTTCACTAGGGAATAACACAACCGCACAACAATCTATTGAAATAGATATGACATCAGGTGCTGCGGTGATTCCTGTCAAAACTAATTTACATGATACGTTTACCTGTAATGCGTCAAGCGACAAGATGTATTATGCGACGCCTTTACAAAATTATATCGTTGAGTTTAAAGGGACTGGGTCGCAGAAATCCATTTTTATGCAATTAAAGCTGACTGGAAATGGGTTTCCCATTACGATTGGTAACCAGGAGACTACAACAGATAATGTGATCAATACGAAGTCGTTTACGCTTGAAGCGAACTATATAAAGTCTGGAACTGCGGATTTAACCGTTTCAGGTAATAGCATTAACTTAAACCGTCCTGCTATCAGCATTCTTACTGATAATACCTGTAATAATAATCTTTTCTCATGGATTCTTTGTTGGATAACGGGAAAGCTAAACAGTAATGTTTCTTATTCACAAAACATTATTTTTACAGTAAAACATAAACCTACGACCTGCCATTTTTCACAGAATCAATATGTTATTGCGATGCCAGAAACAACATTAAATGAGATAATAACTGGAAATAATACGAAAACAGGAACCACGAATCTGATTTTAAACTGTGATAGCGTATATAATGTTACGACTAATCCAGTGAGTTTCAACGTTTCTCATGGTGACTGGAATGAAAACGGCACGATACTTAAAAATACGCTGACGGAGGGTGCAAAAGGTGTGGGGTTTCAGATATACAGTGGCTCAGGTACTACGCCTTTAATGCAGGGTGATATATTAAGAACAATGGTAAAAATGACCAGTATTGAGGATAAGTATACTATCCCGATTACCGCAAAATATGTCAGAGTCAGCAACGAACCATTACGTCCTGGAAATTTGCAAAGCAAAGTAATATTTGCTGTTTCATATGATTAAGTCATTTCTCTGAAAACGCGTCCTTTTCTGAATGAAAGGACGTGTTTTGTCTGTTGTTTTTACAGTAAAGCATTTACCGATGATAAAAAATCTCGCCGTCGTAGGCTTTGATAATTTTGCCGTCGGTGTCGTTAATCAGTACATAAGCGCCGCCCATATAGGTCCAGTGGGTTCCTGCGTCGGGCGCTGGCAGATTGCGTTGCTTCCATTGCTTAATATTGTACTCGTCGGTGCGGTACAGCTCAGGAACGGTATCGCCAGGTTTGAAATGGGTAAAGTCGGCAACAAAGCTGCTCAATTCGTACTGATCAATCCCCGTTGCGGCGGGTGCGGCCCAGACTGCGCTGGTTGCCAGCAGCAGTGCGCCCATTAAAAATTTATTCTTCATACCCATAAACTCTCCACGTATTCGGGTCATAAAAATCAGTCGTGTATCATTCTCACTGTGTAGCAAGTCTGACAAGAACTATTTTGTTATCACGCCAATAATTTCGTAAAAAGTGTAAACGAAAGCGCGCGCAAGCAACACATGCCGTAGGCAGTTCACATCACGAATGACGGTTTTGGGAACTATCTGACCTGAGCTGGAGCCTGCGATATCGGCATTTCGCTGATTTACATCCCCTGACGCACCCAGTATCCTGTTGGCGAAACATGCATAATAAATGCTTCGGTTTCAACGACTCGGGGTGCCCCTTTTCACGAAGGGCTGAGACATACCCGTATTACCTGATCTGGATAATGCCAGCGTAGGGAAGTCTGACACAGCTCGTGTCCCTTCTTCACGCGGGCAGGAGCTGAACCATGCAGCCTGACCTGCACAGCCGCACGCTTGCGGCTCATACCTTACAACAATTTCGTATCCTTTCTCCGCTGACCCACTGTATGACGAACGACGTCGTACAGAACTTTACCGCCAATACATTACTGGCATCAGGCGCCTCACCGGCGATGGTGATTGAGCCCGAAGAGGCGCGCCAGTTTGCTGCTATCGCCAGTGCGTTACTGATTAACGTCGGCACGCTGACCCGGTCGCGCGCGGAGGCCATGCACGCTGCGACAGAGCAGGCCCATATAGCGAAAACCCCCTGGACGCTTGATCCCGTGGCGGTTGGCGCGCTCGATTATCGCCGCCGTTTCTGTCTGGAACTGCTGTCTCTTAAGCCCAGGGCAATACGCGGCAATGCCTCGGAGATCCTCGCCCTGGCTGGATTAGCGGCGGGCGGGCGTGGAGTGGATACCACCGATACGGCGGTATCGGCGTTACCGGCCGCTCAGGCGCTGGCGCGTCAGACGGGGGCCGTCGTTGCGGTAACGGGGGAGGTGGATTATGTCACCGACGGGCAGCGTACCGTCAGCGTTACCGGCGGCGATGTGCTGATGACGCGCGTTGTCGGGACGGGATGCGCCTTATCTGCGGTTGTGGCGGCCAGTTGCGCGTTGCCGGGAAATACGCTGGACAATGTGGCGTCAGCCTGTAGCTGGATGAAACAGGCCGGGCAGTCTGCTGCCGAACGCAGTCAGGGGCCCGGGAGCTTTATTCCGGCTTTTCTTGATGCGCTGTATCACCTTAATGCGGAGGAGCAGGTATGAAACGGATTAACGCGTTAACCATTGCAGGCACTGACCCAAGCGGCGGCGCCGGGATTCAGGCCGATTTGAAGACCTTTTCGGCGCTGGGCGCGTATGGTTGCTCCGTCATTACGGCGCTGGTGGCGCAAAATACCCGAGGCGTGCAGTCGGTGTACCGCATTGAGCCCGATTTTGTCGCAGCGCAGCTGGATTCTGTCTTCAGCGATGTGCGTATCGACACCACCAAAATCGGCATGCTGGCGGAAACGGATATTGTTGAAGCTGTTGCAGAGCGTTTGCAGCGTCACCAGGTGCAAAACGTGGTGCTGGATACGGTGATGCTGGCGAAAAGCGGCGATCCGCTGCTTTCTCCGTCAGCGGTGGAGACGTTGCGTAGCCGGCTATTGCCGCAGGTGTCGATTATCACGCCGAATCTGCCGGAGGCCGCGGCATTGCTGGATGCGCCGCACGCCCGCACGGAACAGGAAATGCTGGAACAAGGGCGTGCGCTACTGGCGCTGGGCTGTGGCGCCGTGCTGATGAAAGGTGGTCATCTGGATGATGCGCAAAGCCCGGACTGGCTCTTTACCCGTGAAGGGGAGCAGCGTTTTACCGCCCCACGGGTGATGACCAAAAATACCCACGGCACCGGGTGTACGCTGTCGGCGGCGTTGGCGGCGCTGCGCCCGCGCCATAGCAACTGGGCCGATACGGTACAGGAAGCAAAAACATGGCTTTCGGCGGCGTTAGCCCAGGCGGATACGCTGGAGGTAGGCGAGGGGATTGGCCCGGTACATCATTTCCACGCGTGGTGGTAATGGTAGTATACTGATCCCAGACTTGTCGGCCTGGAAAAAGATAAATGGAACAAGCGCATACCCGGCTTATCGCGCAACTGAATGAACGAATTGCCGCGGTGGATAACACGCCGCTGTACAGGAAGTTTGCCGAGACGGTCAAAAATGCCGTTCGCAGCGGGATTCTTGAGCATGGCAACATTTTGCCCGGCGAGCGCGATCTCAGCCAGTTGACCGGCGTTTCGCGTATTACGGTGCGCAAGGCAATGCAGGCGCTGGAAGAAGAAGGCGTCGTAACCCGCGCCCGTGGCTATGGAACGCAGATTAACAACATCTTCGAATATTCCCTGAAAGAGGCGCGCGGCTTTTCGCAGCAGGTGGTATTGCGCGGTAAAAAGCCGGATACCCTGTGGGTCAACAAGCGGGTAGTGAAATGCCCGGATGAGGTGGCGCAGCAGCTGGCGATCGCCGCAGGCAGCGATGTGTTCTTGCTCAAACGTATCCGTTATGTGGATGAGGATGCGGTGTCCATTGAGGAGTCTTGGGTGCCTGCGCACCTGATTGATGATGCGGACGCCATCGGGATCTCGCTGTATGACTATTTCCGCAGCCAGCATATCTTTCCGCAACGTACACGCTCTCGCGTCAGCGCGCGCATGCCGGATGCGGAATTTCAGTCACATATTCAGATGGACAGCAAAGTGCCGGTGCTGGTGATCAAGCAGGTGGCGCTTGACCAGCAACAGCGGCCCATTGAATACAGCATCAGCTACTGTCGCAGCGATCTATACGTTTTTGTGTGCGAGGAGTAGCGCCTCGCGCGTTGGCGCGCAATCGCCGCCACGATGGCCTACCACCCAGGAGGCGACCGCGTTCCCCAGCAGCACCGCGTCTGCAAGCGCCCAGCCGGATGCCAGCCCGGCCAGCATGCCTCCCGCGTGGCTGTCTCCCGCGCCAATGGTATCGACGACCGTTGTGGCAAATGCCGGCACGCAGCCGGATGATTGCTGGCTGAAATACCATGCTCCGTCTTTATCGTGGCGGACAATAACCGGTGAGGCAAACGCCGCAAGCCAGGCGGCGCCAAACGCGTTAGGTTCATGACTAAAGCCAAACCGTTCGGCAGCAATGTCTGCCTCCTGACGGTTCAGCGATACCAGCGGATGGCAGGCCATAATCCGCGCCATTAGCGGGTCGGGAATGTCGCCGATTCGCGGCCCGAAGTCGATAAACGGCGTCACGCGCTCTAACCCTTCCAGCCAGCTCACCAGCAGTTCGCCGCATGGCGAGGCGAGTTGATAACCGGAAAAGTAGATCCAACTGTCGGGCGGAATTGTCAACTGCGCCAGCCAGTCGGCATTCCATTGGTTCTCAACGCCGCTGAACGACATAAACGTGCGTTCGCCATCCGGTTCTACCAGCGCCAGACACCAGCCGTTGTCTCCCTCTGCGTTGTCGATCAGGCTGTGTAACCCCTCTTTCGCCATGCGATGACGAATAATGTCTGACCATACGCCCTGACCGAGGGGCAGGGCATTACTGGCCTCAATCCCCAGACGCTTTAAAGCGACGGCGATATTGAGCGCGCAGCCGCCGACGTTGACGCCTTGCTGTTTAAGCTCAATATCGCAGCCACGCCAGGGCAGCGCGTAAGCATCGGCAATCACATCAATGACCGCAGCGCCCACGACCGTCACCGGCTGGCGGCGGGTTAAATCGGGCAGCAACGCCCGCAGGCGCGTTGTGTTCATACCGCCTCCCGCTGCTGGCGATAGCGCGCCAGCGCGGTGGCATAGCGCATGAAGTCCAGTTGGTTTACCGCGTCCAGCTCGTCTTTCAGCGCTGGCTCGATGGCCTCCACGCCGTGCAGCGCGCCACAAATCGCCGTTGCCATCGCCCCAATGGTGTCGGTGTCGCCGCCGAGATTGGCGCACAGAATGGCGCAGCGGTTAGGGTCGGTATTGGCCAGCTCGACCATTGCGATGGCGCAGGGCACCGATTCAATGGTGCTGGTGCCCGTGCCAACCACCTGGTAAAGCTGCTCGCTGGCGGATTCAATGCCGTTCGCGTCACGGACGATCTTCAGTGCGATCTCCAGGCGAGCCGAGAGCGAGGCGCTAAAGGTCGTGATGCGTTTTTGCTGCGCATAGTGGGCGATAGCCGGTAGCGAATCGACAATATCAGACCAGCAATCACCTTCAATCGCGCGTGAGATAGCCCATGCCACAACGACCGCACCAGCAACAGCCAGGTCTGACTTATGCGTCGGGCTGGAGGCCAGGGCTACATCATCAATAAACGCATCCAGATCGCGTGGCGGAAGCAAGCACCCCAGTGGGGAAACGCGCATGGCCGCCCCGTTGGTCACGCCGTTGTTTTCCAGTTCAGCAACGGGCTTGCCGTCACGAATGGCGTTCAGCGCAATTTTCGACGTTGGGCCAAGAACGTTCTTATTAAAGGCGTCAAAGCGCAGCGCCCAGTCCAGAATGTTACGGCCAATCAGGTCCGGGTCGATCTGCCCGTCGCGCTCCAGCAGCGCATCCGCCAGACACAGCGCCATCGACGTATCGTCAGTAAATTCAGCGCGGTTAAAATAGCAGGCCGCGTTATTTTCCGCAGGGCCGGGCAGAAAGCGATCAATCCAGCCAAAATGCGCTTTTACGCGCGTTCTGGGCCATAGCTCCGACGGCATTCCCATCGCATCCCCTAACGCCTGCCCATAAAGGGCACCGAGAATACGTTCAGCTTTCATTTAACTTCCCCTTGTGTCAGCGCAATATCGCGATCGTCCACTTTAATCGCAGTGATCTCTTTGTCGGATTCGCGAAAGAAAATCATAAACAACACGGCAATCACGGCGATCATCACCGCCCCGAATGTCCACATGCCCGCCCAGTTGAAGGTGAGGCCGTTTACCGGCTCTTTATAGGCAAACATTTTTTCCATCATCACGCCGCCGAGACGGTAGCCCAGCAGGCTGCCAAACCCCTGACAGCAGAGGGTGATCAACCCCTGAGCGGCAGTACGCATATGCACAGGCGCTTTTTTATCGACATAGATATAGGCCGTAACATAGTAGAAGTCGTAACTGACGCCGTGCAGCAAAATGCCAAGAAACAGCAGGGCATAGGTGAAATATTCTTCCGCGCCGCCGTAAACAAAAAAGCCGTAGCGGATTGCCGCAGTGATAAGACCAAGCAGTAAGACCTTTTTAATGCCAAAGCGCTTCGTGAAGAAGGGTAACGCCAGCATAAAGAAGATTTCGGAGAACTGGCCCAGCGTCATCCAGCCGGTGGCGTTTTTCATGCCGACTTCCGTCAGATAGCCATTCGCGAAGATGTAGTAGAACGCCAGCGGCATCGCAAACAGGAACGAGCAGAAGAAAAAGACCAGGAAGTTTTTATCGCGCAGCAGGATCAGCGCATCCAGCCCCAGCATAACTTTAATGTCCAGCTTGCCGGTGCTTTTTGGCGGCGTATCCGGCAGGAAGAACGCAAAAGCGCCCAGCAGGACGGAACTGCCTGCGGTGATCAACAGCGGAATATTGGTTGGCGAGATATCGTTATAGCCCAGCATTTGCGGTAAGAAGCCGCACGCCAGCCCGGATGCGATCCAGCCAATGGTGCCCATCACGCGAATGCGTGGGAAATCGCGCTCGACGTCCGGCACGTTGGCGAAGGCGATGCTGTTCGTCAGCGCAATAGTGGGCATATAGGTTAAGGAGTAGGCCAGCAGCAGCGGGAAGAACCCGGCGAATGTCGTTTGCTGCGCGGCGAAATACATCAGGACTGCGCCTGCGAACATCAGCACCGCCAGCACTTTTTGTGCGGAGAAAAAGCGGTCAGTCAGTGAGCCGACGAGAATCGGCGAGAGAATGGCGGCAATCGCGGTACATGCGTAAGACCAGCCGATTTCTCCGGCGCTAAAACCGCTTTTGTTCAGCCAAAGCCAGAGGGGGACGAACCAGGCGCCCCAGATAAACCACTCCACGAACATCATGAACGACAGTTTCACTGTAGTTTTCATCGTTAAATCCTTCATGACAGGTAAGGTACGTGATGACAGTACCACTTAATAATACCTTTTAAATACCTTTGGGGCGTAAATTTGACTGCTGTAACACTTTTTCGTACCTGAAACGTGCCAGCAGATAGCGCTGAAAAATGCGCTATAGATGGAAAAAATGGCCGGTCGGTACCAGGCTTATTGCTGCCCGCAAAACGCGGGTCAGGACAATCCACATTCCGGTACTCAATCGGAACTTACGGGAGCATAGCTATGACTGATATTGCGCAGTTGCTTGGCAAAGACGCCGACAGCCTTTTACAGCATCGTTGTATGACCATTCCTTCTGACCAACTTTATTTACCCGGACATGACTACGTAGACCGCGTGATGGTTGATAACAATCGTCCGCCTGCCGTACTGCGTAACATGCAGACGTTGTATAATACCGGACGTCTGGCCGGAACGGGCTACCTCTCCATTCTGCCCGTCGATCAGGGCGTTGAACATTCTGCCGGGGCGTCGTTTGCCGCAAACCCGCTTTATTTTGATCCAAAGAATATCGTCGAACTGGCTATTGAAGCAGGCTGTAACTGCGTGGCCTCGACGTATGGAGTACTGGCATCGGTTTCACGCCGTTATGCGCACCGCATTCCGTTCCTCGTCAAACTGAACCACAACGAGACGTTGAGCTATCCAACGGAGTACGATCAAACGCTCTATGCCAGCGTTGAGCAAGCGTTCAATCTGGGCGCCGTGGCCGTTGGCGCGACCATTTACTTCGGTTCTGAGCAGTCGCGTCGTCAGATTGAAGAGATTTCCGCCGCTTTTGAACGTGCGCATGAGCTGGGGATGGTGACCGTCCTGTGGGCATACTTGCGTAACTCTGCATTTAAAAAAGACGGCGTGGATTACCACGTTTCCGCCGACCTGACCGGGCAGGCTAACCACCTGGCGGCGACGATTGGCGCAGATATCGTCAAACAAAAAATGGCGGAAAATAACGGCGGCTATAAGGCGGTGAATTTCGGTTACACCGACGATCGTGTTTACAGCAAGCTGACCAGCGATAACCCTATCGATCTGGTGCGTTACCAGTTAGCCAACTGCTATATGGGGCGCGCGGGGCTGATTAACTCCGGCGGCGCGGCGGGCGGTGAGACCGATCTCAGCGACGCTGTGCGTACTGCGGTTATCAACAAACGCGCGGGCGGCATGGGCCTGATTCTGGGGCGTAAAGCCTTCAAGAAAACAATGGCGGATGGCGTGAAACTGATTAACGCCGTGCAGGACGTCTACCTGGACAATAAAGTGACGATTGCCTGATGTCATGTACCCCTCCCCAGGTTTTCGGGGAGGGGTATTGGTTATCAGGACGGCGCAAAAATCACTCTCTGAGCATTTTCGCCATGTGTTGCAACTGCTTATAGGCCTCGTAACGACGATGATGCAATGGCTGATACGCTGTCTGTGGGTAATAACAGGTATCCACATGCGTAAACTGCGTCATGGCCTCGGCAACCGAGGGGGAAATATTTCCGGCGACGGCGCCAAGGATTGCGGAACCTAATAGAACGGGCTCGCTGCACTGGGTGGTTAATACCGGAAGTCCGCAGGTATCGGCTAATAGTTGCCGCACCAGAGGGTGCTGACCCGCGCCGCCGCTAATCACGATATTTTTATTCCGTACGCCGCAGGCATTCTGCGCATCAATAATTTGCCGTAAACCGTAACCGATACCGCACAGTCCCGCCACATACAACGCCAGTAAATTGTCCAGGTCGCGTTCCATACCCAATCCGCAAATAACGGCGCGTGCGTGCGGGTCGGCAAACGGCGCGCGGTTGCCTAAAAACTCCGGTACAACATGAATACCCGCCACCAGCGTGACGGCGTCCGACGCCTGCGGCGCTTTTTCTGACACCCGATCGGCAAGATAAACCGGCAGCGGTAATCCTGCCTCCTGCGCCAGTTTCCGCGCGTCTTCGGCGGCGGGATGAAACGCCAATAGCTGATCGATAGCCGCGCCCGCGGCGCTTTGCCCTCCCTCAACAAGCCAGAGCCCTGGCACCATCGCGCTGTAATACGGCCCCCAGACGCCGGGAACGAAAACGGGATCGTTCGTCGAAGTCATGGTGCAGGATGAGGTGCCAAACACATATGCCATATTATTGAGGGCGCCGCCTTCAACGCCGACAGTCCCGATGCCGCCCGCATGGGCGTCAATCAGACCCACGGCGACCGGTGTGCCCGCAGGCAGGCCCATCTCCTGCGCCGCCTGCGCGGTTAAGCCGTCGCCACAGGGCGTACCCGGCGGCACGATGCGCTGCCCGATGCGGGCAAACTCGTCATCAGCCAGTTCTGCCAGCCCGATCGTGCGGAAATAGTCCGGGTCCCAGCGGTTTTCATGAGCAAGCCAGGTCCATTTGCAGGTGACTGTACAGATGGAGCGGGCAAGGTCGCCGGTGGCGCGCCAGGTCAGGAAGTCTGCAAGGTCGAAAAATTGCCATGCGTTTTCGTACACCTCGCGGCGATTTTCCTTCAGCCATAAAATCTTAGGCGTTTCCATTTCCGGTGAGATTTTCCCGCCGACATAGTTCAGCACCGGATGTTGGCTGGCGTTAATGCGTTCAGCCTGTTCAGTCGCGCGATGGTCCATCCAGACGATGATGTTTTGCGCCGCATCGCCTTCGGCGCTCACGGGGAGCGGCGCGCCGTTTTTATCCAGAACCACCAGCGAGCAGGTGGCGTCGAAACCGATCCCCGCCACGCTTTCCGGCGCCGCGCCGGACTGCCTGAGCGCTTCCCGGATGCAGTGACAAACGGCCTGCCAGATCTCCTGGCTGGACTGCTCCACGCGACTGCCGCTCCGATGAGTGGTCGTGATTTTTTGCGTGACATGAGAGAGCAACGTGCCGCTCAGGTCGAAGATACCTGCGCGGACGCTGCCTGAACCAACATCCACGCCGATAACGGTTTTCTGTAAGCTGTTCATGGCGCTTTTCCTCACAGATCAACGCTGTTGGGGAGGATAACCAGATCGCGAACAGTGACGTTTTTCGAACGAGTGACCATAAACAGTACCGATTCTGCGACTTCGATCGGCTGCATCAGGCTGCCATTTGCCAGCGCTTCTTCCATTTTCGCCTGCGGCCAGTCGTCCAGCAGCGCGGTCACTACCGGCCCCGGCAGCACGGCTCCGACGCGTACGCCATGTTCGGACACCTGACGGCGGGTTGTATGGACAAAGGCCTGAACGGCAAATTTGGAGGCCGTGTAAATAGGTTCCCAGATGACCGGTACAACGCCAGCGATAGAACTGGTGAAAATGATATCGCCGGATTTTTGCGCAATCATATGCGGCAATACGGCGCGGACGCAGCGAAATGCGGCATTGATGTTGAGGTTCAGTACGCGATCCCAGACGTCAGGATCGCCCTCGGCGACCGGCCCGCCAATGTAAGCGCCTGCGTTAGCATGGAAAATATCCAGCCCACCGGCCAGCTCGATAATGCCTGCTAGCAGGTTGTCGACCTGCCCGGTATTGAACAAGTCGATTTGCAGCGCAAACGCGTTATCGCCCAGTTCCGCGACGATTTTCTTCAGCTTCTCGCCTTCTCGGTCGATCAGGACCACTTTTGCTCCTGCGGCAAGCAGGGTTTTCGCACATTCAAGGCCGATACCGGAGGCTGCGCCGGTAATGGCTGCAACCTTGCCGTTGAGGGAAGTATTCATGGAGGGGACAGAGTGATTCATTTTATAATCCTTTATGCATAGGTGATTTTTAAGGTGTATTTGCTTCTGCGCGAAGAACGGGGGCGTTCTGACTGGCGTGTGAAGCATATTGCTCAATCGATGAAGCTGATCTAGCACTTGTTTATTTCCTCAGCAAGAGACATTCAAAATGAAGAGGCGATTTTGTGACGCGCGTTGAGAAAACGAAGAAAACAACCATCTACGACCTGGCTGAGTTAACCGGGGTTTCCGCCAGCGCGGTGAGCGCAATTTTGAATGGCAACTGGAAGAAGCGACGCATTAGCGCAAAGCTGGCGG
Source organism: Citrobacter sp. CK181 (assembly GCF_030333595.1). Lineage (NCBI taxonomy): Bacteria > Pseudomonadati > Pseudomonadota > Gammaproteobacteria > Enterobacterales > Enterobacteriaceae > Citrobacter > Citrobacter sp. CK181. Next base: position 298,987 of record NZ_JAOWFN010000011.1, read on the forward strand.
AGAAGGTGACCCGGATTGCTGAAGAGCAGGGATATGCGGTGAACCGACAGGCCAGCCTGCTTCGCAGTAAGAAATCGAATGTCATCGGGATGATTGTCCCGAAATACGACAACCGCTACTTTGGCTCCATTGCTGAAAAGTTTGAAGAGATGGCGCGTGACAGGGGGCTGCTGCCCATCATTACCTGTACGCGGCGTCAACCGGAGCTGGAGGTTGAAGCGGCGAGGGCGATGCTCTCCTGGCAGGTGGACTGGGTTATCGCCACCGGGGCGACGCACCCGGATAAGATCGCGCAGATGTGTCATCAGGCGGGTGTGCCCACGCTGAACCTCGATCTGCCCGGAACGCTGGCGCCGTCGATTATTTCGGATAACTATGCGGGGGCTAAAGCGCTGACGGAAAGCATTCTCGCCAGCAGCCAAAAGCGGTATGGCGTTTTGGCTCCGCTGACGTTTGTGGGGGGGCGAATCACCGACAATAACACCGCCGAACGCTTGCGCGGCTTCCTCGACGCGCATAAAGCGCATGGATTGACGGTGCCGGAAACGCAGCAACTGGTTACGGGGTATTCTTCCGCAAGGGTGGAAGGGCTACTGAAATCGGTCTACCCGTCGCCTGATATTCCGCTGCCGGGGCTGTTTGTTAATTCGACAATTTCGCTCGAAGGGGTGGTGCGCTGGCTGGCGCAGAACGGGCAGACGGGAAGCCATCAGCCGCCAATGGGCTGTTTTGACTGGGACCCGTTTGTCTCTCTGCTGGGGCACGATATCGATATGGTGCGCCAGGATGTGCCAGCCATGCTGGACAAAGTGTTTGAGATTGTGGATTCCGGCGACACCACAATACGTCGTATTGAGATCCCGCCGGAATTGATCGCCAGCCAGAACATGGCGCGTTAGCGCGTCAGCAACCAGCGCGCGGTATGTTCATCGGTGACCAGACCGTTGATCCAGCCGCCTTTCAGTGCGGCGAGGATAGCAGGGCGCTTATCTTCACCGCAGGCCGCCGCAATACGCGGACACTGGCTCTGGCGTATATCGTAGCTGGTGATGTAGCGGTTGATGAGGCTATCCACTACGTTGCCGTCTGCGTCAATAAAGCGGCCAAGTATTTCTCCTACGCCGCCGCGCGCGGTCAGTTCGTCCAGTTGCGCCTCATTGATAAAACCGTCTTTGAAGATAGGGCTCTGTTTCCCCAGCGCGCCGATGCCGACAAAAATGACCTCCGACGCTTCGGCGACGGCAGAGACGTTGCGAAACAGACGGCTGGTGCACCACATCTCGTATTCATCACAGGATTGCGCATAGCGTGGCGCGGGCCACTGGTAATATTTGCCCTGAATTTTACGCGCCAGCAATAGCGGGACGTCATCGTAATAGTTACATTGTCCGTGTTCGTTCATGGCGCTGATCAACGCCACGCAGCGCGTATTGCGACTGTCGAAATCAATGCGTTTGATGGTTTTTTTCAGCGTCAACCCGGAACCAATGCCGACTACCGTCGGTTTGTCGCCCTGTAAGTAGCGGGCCATCAGTTGATAACAGCCAAAGGTTACGCTGTCGAGGGTGCTTTCGCTGCTGTAGGCGGGAACAATATTGCAGTTAATTAACTGATACTTTTCCTGCAAAAGCTGCGCGTAATCAAGGCAGTTCGCGACAGGATGGTGCAGACCAATCGAAACAATGCCTTCCTCCTTCGCCGCAGCGATAAGGCGTTGTACCACCGGTCTTGACGTCCCAAGCTGGCTGGCTATCTCACTTTGGTTTAAACCCGCAATGTAGTACATCCATGCGGCCCGGACTTTCTGATCCAGCCTGATGTCATCTTCTTTGCTCACGTTTCCCTACCTTAAGAGTGGCGTTGGGGCGTTAATTTCCCTCAACCGATAAGGTCATTCTGGCGGGTGCTCAGGATTGAGGCAAGCTCTTTGCTCTTTTGTGGTCATTTGTAATTTTATAGAGCAATTGCTCTTTTGTGATCTACGGCTCTTATTTAATACAAATGATCGACTAGAGTGCAGGCATAACCTCACTGGAGAGCAGAACAATGAACGATCAATACACATGGCTTCATATTGGCTTAGGTTCTTTTCACCGCGCCCATCAGGCGTGGTATCTGCATCGTCTGATCGCTTCCGGCGATACGCGCTGGCACATTGCCGCCGGTAATATTCGCAATGACGCCGAGCACGTTGTGCAGGCGCTGGCGGCGCAAAACGGTCGTTATGTGCTGGAAACGGTCAGCCCGGAGGGCGAACGTGAGTACGAAGAGATCACGTCGATTCAGAAACTGCTGCCGTGGCAGGCGGATTTGCAGCCGCTGATTGCCGAAGGCGCCAGAGCGCAGACCAAAGTGATTGCCTTTACCGTGACGGAAGGGGGCTACTACCTGAACACCAGCCACAAGCTGGAAGTGAATAACCCCGATCTGGCGAGCGATCTCAACGGCGGCTGTAAAACGATTTACGGCGTCATTACCCGCATTCTGGAAGCGCGTATGGCCAATAACGCAGGGCCGCTGACGCTGCTCAACTGCGACAACGTGCGTCACAACGGTGAACGGTTCCACGATGGTCTGGTTGAGTTTTTACAACTGACCGGCAAACAGGCGGTGATTGACTGGCTTAGCGCCAATGCGACCTGCCCGAATACGATGGTGGACCGCATCACGCCGCGTCCGGCAGCCGATCTTCCGGCGCGTATCAAAGCGCAGACGGGCATTGATGATAAAGCGCCGGTAATGGGCGAAACCTTTATCCAGTGGGTGGTTGAAGATCGTTTCCGCGATGTGCGTCCTGCGCTGGAAAATGTCGGTGTGGAGCTGGTGACGTCTGTTATCCCGTATGAAGAGGCAAAAATCCGCATCCTCAACTCATCACATAGCTGCATTGCGTGGGCGGGTACGTTAATCGGCCAGCAGTATATTCATGAAAGTACCCTGACGGACTTTATCTACCAGATTGCCGACCGCTACGTGACGGAAGACGTGATCCCTTGCCTGGGAGATAACGGCATCGATCTCCCGACCTATCGTGATGTGGTGCTTAAGCGTTTTACCAACCCGCATATTCAGGATACCAACCAGCGCGTTGCCGCCGACGGATTCTCGAAAATCCCGGCGATGATTGCGCCGACGCTGCGCGAGTGCTATCAGCGCGGTGCGCGGCCGAACGCTACCGCTATGCTGCCCGCACTGTTTTACGTCTTCATGGAGCAGTGGCACAAGGGCACGCTGCCTTATGAATACCAGGACGGCATTCTGGATGCGCCAGCGGTACATGCCATGTTTGAATCCGCCGATCCGATCGCGGCGTATGCCAGTGATAAAGCGCTGTTTGGCGACCTGACGGAACGTGATGATTTCGCCGCGCTGCTGCGCGAGAAAATCGCCGCTGTTCACACGCTGATTAACTGAGAGGTGGCTATGTATCTGGGTATCGATCTCGGCACATCTGAAGTGAAGGCGCTGGTCATTGATGAAAATAATGACATTGTCGCCACCCATAGCGCGCCGCTGACGATTCAGCGGCCCCATCAACACTGGTCAGAGCAATCACCGGAAGCCTGGTGGGACGCGACGGAGTATCTGATGTCCACCCTGCGGGAGAAATGTGGTCATCACTGGCAGGCGATTAAGGCGATCGGTCTTTCCGGTCAGATGCATGGCGCGGTACTGCTTGATGCCGCCGGGAATACGATCCGCCCGGCGATTTTGTGGAATGACACCCGTAGCGCCCAGGAGTGTGCGGAGCTGGAAGAAATTGCCCCAGAGCTGCATCAGGTTGCCGGTAACCTGGCGATGCCGGGGTTTACCGCGCCGAAATTGCTGTGGGTGCGTCGCCATGAACCGCAGAATTTTGCCCGCATCGAAACGGTGCTGCTGCCGAAGGATTATCTGCGTTTCAAAATGACGGGTAAAAAAGTCTCCGACATGTCCGATTCGGCAGGGACGCTGTGGCTTGACGTCGAGAAGCGCGACTGGTCGGATGCGCTGTTGGAGAAATGCGGGCTGACGCGGGCCAATATGCCGGTGCTGGTGGAAGGCTGCGATATTTCTGCCACGCTCGATCCCGTCGTCGCGCAACGCTGGGGGTTAAACCCTTCGGTGGTGGTCGCCGGGGGCGGCGGAGACAACGCGGTCAGCGCTATTGGCGTTGGCGCGGTATCGCCCGGCGATGCGTTTATTTCACTGGGGACGTCCGGCGTGCTGTTTGTGGTGACGGACGCGTACCGTCCCGCGCCGCAATCCGCAGTACATGCTTTTTGCCACGTCCTGCCGAATTTGTGGCACCAGATGAGCGTAATGCTCAGCGCCGCCAGCTGTCTGCAATGGTTCTGCCGCCTGGTGGGGACAACGGAAACGGAACTGCTGGAAGAAATCGCGCAGTTAAGCGATGCAGAAAAAGCCAGCGCGCCGATGTTCCTGCCGTACCTTTCCGGCGAACGCACGCCGCATAACGATCCTGACGCCCGGGGCATGTTCTGGGGGCTGACGCACTCCAGCCAGCGCGCGCTGATGGGGTATGCGGTTCTGGAAGGCGTCAGTTTCGGCATTGCTGACGGGCTCCGTGTTTTGCAGGAGAGCGGTACAAATATCGAACAATGTTCGCTGGTGGGCGGCGGCGCCCGAAGTCCGTTCTGGGCGCAACTGCTGGCAGATATTCTGGATATGCCCGTGGTGACGCACAAAGGCGGAGAAACCGGCGGCGCGCTGGGCGCGGCGCGACTGGCGTGCCTTGCGGCAGGTAAACCGTTGGCGTCCGTTTGCGAAAAACCGGAAGTCTACAAAACCTGGTATGGCGATCCGGTTCGTCACACGGCGCTGATGCAGCGTTATCAGCAGTTTAACGCACTGTACCGAAACGACCTGAACTATCGAAATCAATAATTTCTATAACAAAAGCCCTCCGGTGAATGTACCGGAGTGGCTCCCTGCACCCTAAAACGAGGTCAATATGTCGTTAACTAACAAACAATGGCTGGGATTACCCTTAAGTCTGGTCTGGGGGTATATCGCCATCGCCGTATTCATGACTGGTGATGGTTTCGAGCTGGCATTTTTGTCGCACTACATCAAAGCGCTGGGCTTTACCCCGGCGGAAGCCTCCTTCGCCTTTACGCTATATGGCCTGGCGGCGGCGCTGTCGGCCTGGGTATCCGGCGTAGTGGCGGAGATCATCACGCCGCAAAAAACCATGATGATCGGCTTTGTGCTGTGGTGCGTATTCCACGTATTGTTCCTCGTTTTTGGGCTGGGTCAGTCCAACTACGCCTTAATTCTGCTGTTTTACGGTATTCGCGGTCTGGCGTATCCGCTGTTCCTTTATGCGTTTATCGTCGCCATTGTGCATAACGTCCGTAGCGACAGCACCAGCGCCGCGCTGGGCTGGTTCTGGGCGGTCTACTCTATTGGGATCGGCGTTTTCGGCAGTTATATCCCGAGTTTTACCATTCCGCATATTGGCGAAATGGGCACCCTGTGGCTGGCGCTGGCGTTCTGCCTGACCGGCGGTGTTATCGCGCTGGTTTCGCTGCGTAAAATTGAAACGCCGCGCCATATGCAAAACCTCACCACCCGTGAAAAGTTCAGCGAACTGGGGCGTGCGGTCACGCTGCTTTACACCAACCGTAGCATTATGTTGTCCAGCATCGTGCGTATTATCAATACGTTATCGCTGTTCGGTTTTGCGGTGGTCATGCCGATGATGTTTGTGGATGAACTGGGCTTCACCACCTCTGAATGGCTACAGGTATGGGCGGCGTTCTTCTTCACAACCATCTTCTCCAACGTCTTTTGGGGCGTACTGGCAGAGAAAATGGGCTGGATGAAGGTTGTCCGCTGGTTTGGCTGCATCGGGATGGCGCTCTCCAGCCTCGCGTTTTATTACATTCCGCAGCACTTTGGCCATAACTTCGCGATGGCGCTGGTTCCGGCAATCGCGCTGGGGATCTTCGTTGCCGCGTTTGTGCCGATGGCCGCCGTCTTTCCTGCGCTTGAGCCAAAACACAAAGGGGCCGCGATTTCGGTCTACAACCTGTCGGCTGGGCTTTCCAACTTCCTCGCCCCGGCGATCGCCGTGGTGTTGTTACCGCACTTCAGCACCATTGGCGTCGTGATTGCGTATACGTTGCTCTATATTGTGGCGTTTATTCTGTGTCCGTTCATTCGTGTTGAACAACCCGGATTCACGCGTCAGGAGGCATGTGAAGGCGAAACGGTCGGTATTTCTTAATGATGTCGGGCCCGGCTGCGCTGCCGGGTCTTTTTAAGGCGGCAAATGATGAAGAGTAAAGCGGTAATTTTCGACATGGATGGCGTCATCATTGACTCCGAAGGGCTGTGGCGTCAGGCGCAAAAAGACGCGCTGGCAGGCTGGGGAGTGACGGTTAATGACGAGGAGTGTGAAACGTTAACCAAAGGGAAGCGACTGGATGAGATTGCCCGCGTCTGGTGCGAATACTGCCCGTTGCAGACAGACCCCGGGGTGCTGGAGTCGGCCATTCGCAAACGCATTACCGGACTTATTGCAACGGAAGGCGAAGCGATGGACGGCGTCTACGCGGTATTGCATCATTTTCGCCACAGGGGGTATCGGATTGCGCTGGCTACGTCATCATCCCATCAGGTTATTGAGGCTGTTCTCTCTAAACTTAATCTCCGGGGGCATTTTGACGTCATTTGCAGCGCTGACGATGAACGCTACGGCAAACCGCACCCGGCGGTGTATCTCTCCGCGCTGAAAAAGCTGGGCCTGCCCGCCGCAGAGTGTCTGGTGATTGAAGACAGCCTGAGCGGTTTTCGCGCCGCGCAGGCCGCCGGAATTGATACCATTGTGGTGTCTGACGGCTGCCAGCACCCCTGCTTTAGCGAGGCCATCGGGCGCTACACGTCAATGCCGCAACTCTTGGAGACGCTGGCCCCGCCGGTTAGGGCCGCAGGGTAAATGACCCGTTTGTGAGCGCAGAGGTTCCGGGATGTCGCCGGTCTGATTATCCCTCTCTGCGCTTACTTTCTTTTTTCGTTAGCGCAGTAACGGGCAGTCTGGCGGCAAACGGCAACGCAGCGCGTTGGGAAGTATTTCAATATGAAATTCCTGACCACTGAGCGGCTCGCCATCGAGGTTAAAGGTGATTTCATGCGGAGCCTGAATATCAAACCAGGCGGATGCGCCATCGACAATGTTGGGGTTCTCTTCCGGCTGCGTCAATGTGGAAAACAGCGCCGGAAGCAGCTCCTCCCCGGTGAAGATCCGCAGTTGCAGCAGCCCGTCATTAATGAGTGCGCCAGGGCAGAGCTGTTGTCCGCCACCGGCCTGACGACCATTACCAATGCCAATCACCAGCGCATCGCCCTGCCAGTGAAAATTCTCGCCGCGAATCTCACAGCGATCGGGCTTGAGGGTGTCCATGCGCATCAGCCCATGAATAAAGTAAGAGACGCCGCCCAGCGCGGCCTTGAGTTTTTCCGGCGTTTCGGTGGTGATGCGCGTCCCGAATCCCCCTGTCGCCATATTGATAAAGCAGGTTTTATCGTTGACCTGAGCGATATCGATCGCAACCGCGTTACCGGCAATCGCCAGTTTTAAGGCTTTATCCAGCGCTTCCGGGATGCCAGCGCTGGTGGCGAAGTCATTGGCCGTGCCCAGAGGCAAAATGCCAAGCGCGGGAACGTTGCCGCCCTGACACTGAATCAGCGCGGCGGAAACCTCATTGATAGTGCCGTCGCCGCCGCCCGCAATGACTGTCTCAACGCCAAGCTGTCTGGCTTCATCAACATAACGCTGGGCATCGCCTTTTTCCCAGGTGACCCGGACGTGAATCTCCACGCCCTCATCGCGAAGTAGCCCTATCGCGTCGCGCAGGGGCTGATTATCAGCGCCTTTGCCATTTAAAATCAGTAAGCTGGCGGGAAACGTAGCCATCCTTTGTTTGCCTCTGTCGTTAACCTGTTGAAAGTGTATAGCAGAAAAGGCGCGGAAAGGTCAGAACAGGCTGAAAATGAATCAGGAGCGTAAAGGAAAGGATAAAGACTCAGCCCAAAAAGCCCCGGAAACCGGGGCTTTTTGGGCTATTCGAGGATGAGTTGCTCGGGAGCGCAGTTATACAGTTTTGCTAATCTTTCGATGTTATCTTTACGTGGGCGTTCTGACTTCTCAAACTCTGAGACAGTCGCCTGTTTGATGCCCAGGGCTTCCGCAACCTGTTTTTGCGTCATCCCTCTGTAAATGCGCCATGCCGCTTGCATGGTGCAATTTCGCTCAGAAAGTATGCTGATCACTTCGTTGGGGTAACGAACATTATCAGATGCGCCTGATTCGTCTTGTACAGTGTCATACAGTTCATCAAGATCTCTGTCGCTAACTAACTTTTCGAAGAGGTCAATTGGCACAACAGCAGAGACTCTGCGGCCTCGACTGTCTGTAATAAATTGGATAGCGGCCATAAGATTACCTTTTTTACATTTACATGCTAATAGTTGTTGTCGGTTAATTAACAAATTGTTTACAGAGGGAAACGGGCGGGTTTCCCCGCCGTCTGTCAGTAGGTTGATGAGCTACGGCGTAATATGCGCTGAATTTCAACGATCAGCGGCTCTCCGTTTACAAATACGAAGAGAACTCGATAGCTTTTCACCCTTAATCTGTACTGCCCGTCTTGATCCGTGAGTTTTTTGATATCCAGAGAGCTAATGTCTGGGTATAACTGCATGGCGTTTACTTTCTCACGTACAGCTTTTTGATCATCAGCAGGTAGCTTTCGCAGATCCTTAACGGCTCTACCCGTCCAGAGTATCTGGGTCATAAAACATCCCCTGTAAAACAAATTGTTAAAGAGCACACCCTACATGGCAGGTCTTAAATATAGGGTTTTAACCCTATATTGTCAAATTATACCTCTATTTTTATAGGGGAAGGGCGCTGAGTGAACAAGGCGTGTGTGCCAAAAACACATGGATGTGAAACGGGAATGGAACAACTAAGATGTGGGTACTGGAGGGAATGGCTCTTTTCCAGTGTGCAACGATGAGATAAAAAATAAGCCTGCGTAAGGGAGATTACGCAGGCTAAGGAGGTGGTTCCTGGTACAGCTAGCATTTATGGGTTATGTTTTTCAGCGCCTCGGATAATACCCGTAATGAACGAGGCGGTATGTGATCGATTTCTAAGAATCTTCCCATAATGAAAAAATAACGTGGATTAACTACTTAGCGTGTGGGTTCCGCGTGGATTCGCCGGAAAAATTACGCATTAACAACGCATAATTCAGATCCATATCCTGCGGCACCGGCATCCAGACGGTGTAGCCATCGCCAGGCGCCACCGGCATTGCTTCACCTTTGGCGTTTTCCATATGTTCCAGAGTGAAGTTGACGTTCCCCTGCGGCGTCATCAGCTCCAGGCTGTCGCCGATGGAGAATTTGTTCTTCACGGCAACGGCGGCAAGGGCGCCTTTACGCTCGCCGGTGAACTCACCCACGAACTGCTGACGTTCAGAAACAGAGTAACCGTACTCGTAATTCTGGTAGTCATCATGCGTGTGGCGGCGCAGAAAGCCTTCGGTGTAACCGCGATGCGCCAGGCCTTCCAGCGTTTCCAGCAGTTGCGGATCAAACGGCTTGCCCGCAGCGGCATCGTCGATCGCTTTGCGATAAACCTGAGCGGTACGCGCACAGTAGTAGAAGGATTTGGTACGGCCTTCGATTTTCAGTGAGTGCACGCCCATTTTGGTCAGGCGTTCAACGTGAGCAATGGCGCGCAGATCTTTCGAGTTCATGATGTAGGTGCCGTGTTCATCTTCGAACGCGGTCATGTATTCGCCCGGACGCTGAGCTTCTTCGATCATAAACACTTTGTCGGTCGGTGCGCCGATACCCAGCGTCGGCTCGACGTTCTGTACCGGAATCGGTTCGTATTTATGGACGATGTTGCCCACGACGTCTTCTTTCCCTTCCTGCACGTTATATTCCCAACGGCAGGCGTTGGTGCAGGTTCCCTGGTTCGGATCGCGTTTGTTGATGTAGCCAGAGAGCAGGCAACGACCGGAGTAGGCCATGCACAGCGCGCCGTGTACGAAGATTTCGATCTCCATTTCCGGCACCTGTTGACGAATCTCTTCAATCTCTTCCAGCGACAGTTCGCGGGAAAGAATAACGCGGGTCAGCCCCATCTGGTTCCAGAACTTCACCGTTGCCCAGTTTACGGCGTTGGCCTGCACCGAAAGGTGAATTGGCATTTCCGGGAAGTTTTCACGTACCAGCATGATAAGCCCGGGATCGGACATGATCAGCGCATCCGGCCCCATTTCCACAACCGGTTTAAGATCGCGAATAAAGGTTTTCAGTTTCGCGTTATGCGGCGCAATGTTCACGACCACATAGAATTTTTTGCCAAGCGCGTGGGCTTCGTTAATGCCGAGCTGCAAATTCTCGTGGTTAAATTCGTTGTTGCGCACGCGCAGGGAGTAACGCGGCTGGCCCGCATACACGGCATCTGCGCCATAAGCGAAAGCGTAACGCATATTTTTCAGCGTTCCCGCCGGGGAAAGGAGTTCCGGTTTAAACATAATTTTCTCGTTCTGATGACAGGTCAGATCCGCTTCACTGAATGAGGCGGTTAGGGGAGTGCCCCTACGTTAAGGGCGGGCATTGTAGCGCTGTGGGGGAGGCAGGTAAAGAAAAACGCCGGATGGCGGCGTAGCGCCTTTTCTGGCCGACAACGCTCTTATTTGTCGGTCGGATCAGCGGAGCGTCATCCGGCTATTGCAGGCGTGACTTATGCAATCCGGCAGGTATCCGCTTCCCAGCGATACCCGACGCCGTATACCGCACGGATGAACGACTGTTCGGCGTCCAGCGATTCCAGCTTGCGGCGCAGGTTTTTGATGTGGCTGTCAATGGTGCGGTCCGTCACCACGCGATAATCATCGTAGAGATGATTAAGCAGCTGCTCGCGGGAGAAGACTTTCCCCGGCTCGTGAGACAGCGTTTTCAACAGGCGAAACTCTGCGGGGGTCAGGTCGAGCATCTTGCCGCGCCAGGATGCCTGAAAACGGCCTTCATCAACAATCAGCGGGCTTTGCGCGTCCAGCTGTTGCAGCTCACGCTGCGGCTTGCAGCGGCGCAAAATCGTTTTCACGCGGGCGACCACCTCACGGGGGCTGTAAGGTTTGCAGATGTAATCATCGGCGCCAATCTCCAGCCCAAGCAGGCGGTCGATCTCTTCAATCTTTGCCGTGACCATCACGATGGGCACGTCAGAAAAACGGCGAATTTCCCGGCACAGCGTCAGGCCGTCCGTACCTGGCAGCATTAAGTCCAGCAGGATCAGGTCTGGCGGCGTTTGATGCACATACTGCAATACCTGATCGCCATGACTGATTAGCGTGGGGGCATAGCTTGCGGCGCGCAGATAGTCGATCAGCAGTTGTCCCAGCTTGGGTTCATCTTCCACGATTAAAATACGCGGCGTGTTTTCATCAATGGGTAACTCAGTCATACATCTCTCTGTAAATCGCGTTCCAGCGGTAACTCTACTGTAATGCTAAGCCCGCCAAAAGGCGAATGGGACGCCCGGATACGACCATTATGCGCTTGTACGATATTGTCGCAAATCGCCAGTCCCAGACCGGACCCGCCGCTGGCGCGGTTGCGGGAGCCTTCTGTGCGGTAGAAACGTTCAAACAGTTTTTGTAACTGCTCATCGCGAACGCCGGGCGCGGAATCGGCGAACGTTAACAGCAGCATGTTGTCGCGCTGCTCGGCGGAAATGTGCAGGCTGCCGCCGCTGTCGGTGTAGCGCAGACTATTTTCCAGCAGATTATTGAATAACTGCATCAGACGATCCGGATCGCCGAATACCATCACGCTGTCAGGAAGGGAAAAGTGTAACGTCAGCCCACGGCTGGCGAAGCGCTCGCGAAACGCGCCGCCCGCCACCTCCAGCAGGGGAATCAGGTCCACCGATGTTTTCTGGTACGCCAGCGCGCCTTCATCGGACATAGAAAGCTGATGCAGATCGTCAACCAGCTTGGTGAGCGTGCCGACTTCAGCCTGGAGCGAGGCCACCGATTCGGGCGTAAACTGGCGGACTCCGTCCTGGATAGCCTCCAGCTCACCGCGCAATACCGCCAGCGGCGTGCGCAGTTCGTGGGAGATATCCGCCATAAAATCGCGGCGCATTTGCTGATTTTTTTCCAGCGTGCTGGCGAGCTGGTTAAAATCCTGCGCCAGTTTACCCAGTTCATCCGCGCTGGTCGGCGTTACGCGCGTCGTGAAGTCGCCTGCGGCCAGTTTGTGCGTGCCTTCCACCAGCCGCTTAACGGGCGCCAGCAACCCGCGCGCCAGCGGAAACGTCGCCAGCGCCGCCAGCAGAGTCGACAACGCCACGATCAGCCAACTGGTACGGCGCTGTTGCTTATCAAAATTAATATCGGTATTGCGCGTCAGTCGCTCAACGGGAGAAGCAATCACCGCGCCAACTTCCACACCGTTTACGTGAATAGCCCGGCGGGTGCCGTCTCGCGGGACTGGCGCTCGCGGGCCGACCAGCACATTGGCGTGTTGATCGACGACCCAAAATTGGGTTCGCCAGCCATGCGGCGGCATCCCGGGGCCGGGTTTGTTATCGTCGTTGTCATGCTCAAAAGAGCGCAGGATCTGGAAAACGAAGCGATCGTTATTGCGTAAAAAACGCCAGTTGCCGTGCAGCGAGTACTGCTCGCCCAGCGCGTCGCCGAGCATCTGCAACCGCTGTTCGTTGCCATGTTTGATGTAGTCGATAAACCCACGCTCAAAGCTGATGCGTACGGCCCAGTGCATGCTGATCAGCAAGACAATGCAGGTGGCGAAAATCGCCAGAAACAATTTGCCGGTAATACCGGGCCGCCAGAACTTCATTGCGTGCTCCTTTTGCGTCGTGAAATGACGGCGTTTTTGTGCGTGTCGTTCGGCACCCGGGCGAAGATGAGTGCGGGCAGCGCGATAATCAGGGCCATGCACAGCCAGGTATACATAAACACCGTGTGGCTCGCGCCGCTGTCGGCCGCGATATGTTGTTGACCAAACATGCCCAGCAGCAGCCCGGCGATGGTCACGCCAATACTCATCGACAGTTGCATGATCATGGACAGCAAGCTGTTGCCGCTGCTGGCGAGTTCATCGGGCAGATCTTTGAGCGTTAAGGTGTTCATGGATGAAAAACGGGTGGAGTTGACCATGCCTTGCAGGAACAGCACAAAGGGCAGGGCGTAATACCAGCCAAGCATCGCGACGCTCATAAACAGCAGGCTGACCAGCGACAGGCCGAGGGTGGTGGCGACCAGTACGCGACGATAGCCAAAGCGGTTTACCACCTGTACGACGATACGTTTCATTCCCATGCTGCCGAGTACCATCGGGATCATCATCAACCCGGCATGAAACGGCGAGAACCCCAGACCAATCTGCAAAAAGACCGGCGTCATGAAGGGCAGCATGCCGCTCCCGACGCGCCCGGCGAAGCTACCAGACAGGCCCAGCGAGAAGGTGTGGGTGCGAAACAGCGCCAGACTAAACAGCGCGCGCGGATTGTTTTTGGCGTGTTTCAGGTAGAGCGCAATCGCCAGGATGCCGCACAACACCAGTGCGCCCAGTGAGAGAGGCGAGAGCCCCGTGCCTTTGCTGCCGTCCAGCGCCATCGTCAGTACCGCCATGCCGACGGCCAGCAGGAGGAACCCTGAAAGATCGAAACGCCGGGTTTGCATGGTGTAGTTCGGCATCAGCATGAGCGTCGCAATCGCCCCGACAATGCCGACCGGAATGTTAATCAGGAAAATCCAGTGCCAGGAGGCGTACTCGACCAGAATGCCGCCCAGCGCCGGGCCGAGCAGCGGCCCGACCTGACCAGGCAGCGTGACGAAGGTCATTGCCGCCATATATTGTTCGCGCGGAACGATCTTCATGACCGTCAGTCTGCCGACCGGCACCATCATGGCGCCGCCCACGCCCTGTAAAACGCGCGCCAGCACCAGTTCATTCAGCGTGCTGGACCAGGCGCAAAATAGCGATCCCAACGTAAACAGCACAATGGCGGTAAAGAAGATATTACGCACGCCGACTTTATCCGCCAGCCAGCCGCTGGCAGGCAGCATTACCGCCACGGTCAGTACATAGGAAACCACGACCATGTGCATATGCAGCGGGCTTTCCCCCAGACTGAGCGCCATAGAGGGAAGCGCGGTGTTGACGATTGTGGTATCCAGCGATTGCATAAAAAAGCCGAATGCCACAATCCAGAGTTGCCAGCGTGTGCTGTCAGGAAGTTCTGTCATGGCTCTGTTATGGGTTCCGGTTGGCTATTATTACGTGAAAAACGCAGCAGCAGACGGTCGAAAAAGAGATAGACCACCGGGGTGGTATAAAGCGTCAGCAGCTGGCTCATCACCAGTCCACCCACGATCGTAATCCCTAATGGTTGACGTAACTCTGAACCATCGCCCCCGGAGATAACCAGCGGCAGCGCGCCAAACAGCGCCGCCAGCGTGGTCATCATGATTGGGCGAAAACGCAGCAGGCAGGCCTGGAAAATCGCCTGTTCCGGCGTCAGGTTGCCGTTTCTCTGCGCCTCAAGCGCAAAATCGACCATCATGATGGCGTTTTTCTTCACAATGCCAATTAATAGCATGATCCCGATGAGCGCGATTAGGCTGAACGGGGCATTGAACAGCTCCAGCGCCAGTAGCGCCCCCACGCCTGCGGAGGGGAGGGTAGAGAGGATGGTCAGCGGATGAACATAACTTTCATACAATATCCCCAACACAATATAGACCGTCGCGATCGCCGCCAGGATCAGAATCACCTGCGAATTCATCGTCTCCTGGAAAACCTGTGCCGTTCCTGCGAAACTGCCGCGCACCGTTGACGGTACGCCAAGCTGTGTCATCGCCCGGTTGATGGCTTCCGTCGCTTCGGACAGCGACGTGCCCGTAGGCAGGTTAAACGCGATAGTCGAGGCGGCGGACAACCCCTGGTGATTCACTGACAGCGGCGCATTGGCGGGCTGCCATTTTGCAAAATAAGAGAGCGGAATCGCCTTCCCGTCGCTGCTAATGACGAACATCTTCTCCAGCGCGCTGATGTCCTGGGTATAGCGTGGGTCGACCTCCATCACAACCTTGTACTGGTTCATCGGCTGATAGATGGTGGAAATTTGCCGTTGACCGAAGGCATTATTCAGCAGACTGTTGGCGGCCTGCACGTCGATCCCCAGCCGGGACATGGTTTCGCGGTCGTAAATCAGGTTCATCTCCGCGCCGTTATCTTGCTGATCGGAGTTAACGTCCGCCAGTTGGGGGAGCGCCGCCAGCGCTTTACGGATTTTCGGCTCCCATTCCCGCAGCGCGCTTAAATCATCAGACAGCAGAGCGTACTGGTAGCTGGCGTTAGCCTGCCGCCCGCCGACGCGGATATCCTGCACCGCCATCAGAAACAGGTTTGCGCCCGGCTCTTTTGCCAGCGCGACCCGCAGCCGGTCGATAACCTGCTGCGCCGTTTCATGGCGTTCGCCGCGTGATTTCAGCGTAATAAACATCATCCCGCTGTTGACCCGCGAACCGCCGGTGAACCCGGTCACGTTGTCGACCGCCGGATCGTCGCGAATGATCTTCATAAAGTCCTGAAGTTTGCCGCGCATCGCCTGAAACGAAATACTCTGGTCAGCCTGAATGCCGCCCATCAGTACGCCCGTATCCTGTTCGGGGAAGAAGGTTTTGGGGATGGAAATATAGAGCCAGATATTCAGCGCAATGGTGCCCAACAAGACGACGCCCACCAGCCGCGTATGGTTTAGCACCCATTTCAACGATGTGCCGTACCCCTGTTTCAGGCCAGTCAGCAGACGGCCAAAGCCGCGGCTTCGCGTCTGCTCGCGAGGCTTGCTGGACTTCAGCATCCAGCCGCACATCATGGGGGTTAGCGTGAGCGAGACGAGCAGCGAGATGCCGATCGCCACCGAAAGGGTGACGGCAAACTCGCGTAATAATCTTCCGGGCAATCCCCCCATCAGCAAGAGCGGCAGGAATACCGCCACCAGGGAGAGGCTCATGGAGAGCACCGTAAAGCCAACTTCACGCGTTCCCTGAAGCGCCGCCTGCAAGGGCTTCATGCCGGCTTCAAGATGGCGGGAGATATTTTCCAGCACCACAATGGCGTCATCGACGACAAACCCGGTGGCGATAGTCAGCGCCATCAGCGACAGGTTGTTCAGGCTAAAACCGCACAGGTACATTGCGGCGAAGGTGCCAATCAGCGACACGGGAACCGCAACGGCAGGAATCAACGTTGCGCGCCCGGAGCGCAGAAATAAAAAGACCACCAGAATGACCAGCGCGACGGAAATAACCAGCGTCTGCTCCACTTCCTCCAGCGAGGCGCGAATCGTCGGGGAACGATCCTGAGCGATTTGCAGGTCAATTGAGGCGGGAATCAGCGTTTGTAATTCCGGGAGCTTCTCGCGAATGCTGTCTACCGTCTGGATGATATTGGCTTCCGGCAGCTTGCGAATCATCAGCAAAATCGCCGGTTTGGCGTTGGTCATCCCGGCGTTACGCACATCCTGCACCGAGTCAGTTACTGTGGCGACATCGCCCAGACGCACGGCGGCGCCGTTGTTGTAGTGGATAATCAACGGCTGGTATTCCGTCGCCGTTTTCAGTTCATCATTTGTCTGAACCTGCCAGCGATGAGTCTTGTCGTCGATCGCGCCCTGTGGCTTACGCACGTTGGCATTGCTGATGGCGCTGCGCACGTCATCCAGCGATACGCCCTGATTAAACAACGCCTGCGGGTTAAGCCCCACGCGCACGGCGGGCAGCGAACTGCCGCCGACATCCACATCGCCGACGCCGTCAATTTGCGCGATTGTCTGCGCCAGCTGCGTTGAGGCGAAGTCATACAGCTCTCCCTGCGACCAGGTGTCCGATGTGAGCGTCAGAATCATAATCGGCGCGTCGGACGGGTTGGCTTTACGGTAGGTCGGGCGGCTGGGCATCCCGCTGGGCAGCAGACTTTGTGCGGCATTAATTGCCGCCTGCACGTCACGCGCCGCGCCGTTGATATCACGGTCAAAGTTAAACTGAAGGATAATTCGCGTGCTGCCCAGCGAGCTGCTGGAGGTCATTTCACTGACCCCCGCGATGCGTCCGAGCGAACGCTCCAGCGGCGTGGCGACCGACGACGCCATGGTTTCCGGCGAAGCGCCCGGAAGCGATGCGCTCACCATAATGACCGGAAAATCCACCTGTGGCAGCGGGGCGACCGGCAATAACCGGAAACCCAGCACGCCGCAGAGCGTAATGGCGATGGAGATTAAAATGGTCGCCACCGGGCGGTAAATGAAAAGGGCGAAAAATTTCATTTACGCCTCCTCTTCCTGGCGGGGGAAGCGGCTTTTCACATACAGCGACAGGCGGTCAAACAGCAGATAGATGACGGGCGTGGTGAACAGGGTTAAGACCTGGCTGACCAGCAGGCCGCCTACCATGCCAATCCCTAACGGGCGGCGTAATTCCGCGCCTGTGCCGGTACTTAACATCAATGGCAGCGCGCCTAACAGTGCCGCCAGCGTGGTCATCAGAATCGGGCGAAAACGCAGCAGACAAGCCTGGAAAATCGCATCACGCGGCGCCATTCCCTGCTCGCGCTCGGCGGCCAGGGCAAAGTCGATCATCATGATGGCGTTCTTCTTCACAATACCGATCAACAAAATGATCCCGATGATGGCAATCACGTCCAGTTCACTACCGGCAATCATGAGCGCCAGCAGCGCCCCGACGCCCGCCGTCGGCAGGGTGGAGAGGATCGTGATTGGGTGGATAAAGCTTTCGTACAGCACGCCAAGCACGATATACATCGCCACCACTGCCGCCACGATCAGCCAGACGGTGCTGCCGAGCGCGGCCTGGAAGGCCAGCGTGCTGCCCTGGAACTGGGTGGTGATATCGACTGGCAGGTTGACCGTTTTCTCCGTGTCCAGAATGGCCTGTACCGCATCGCCGAGCGAATAATTATCCGGCACGTTAAACGAGAAGGTCGTTACCGGGAACTGATCCAGGTGATTAATGGAAAGCGGCGCGAAACGCTGCTCGATTTTGGCGATGGCGCTAAGCGGCACAATCCCGCCGTCGCTGCTGGTCAGACGGATGGTGTCCATTGCCGCCAGCCCTGGCGTGGTGTCGGTGTTATGTTCCAGCACGACGCGATATTGATTCGCCTGGGTGTAGATGGTCGAAATCAGGCGCTGGCCAAAGGCGTTATACAGGGCGTTATCGACATCCGCCATGCTGATGCCAAGACGGCTGGCGCTGTCGCGGTCAACGTTTACATACGCCACCAGACCTTTGTCCTGCCAGTCGCTGCTGACGTCAGAAAGCTGCGGAAGCTGCTGGAGTTTTTCCATCAGCTGCGGCACCCAGGTGCTGAGCGCATCCAGTGAGGTGGCCTGTAGCGTAAACTGGTACTGCGTGCGGCTCACCTGAGTATCAATGGTGAGATCCTGCGTTGGCTGGAGGTAGAGATCGACACCGGGCACTTTCGCCACGGCGTGTTGCAGGCGGGCGATGACTTTCTGCACCCGATCGTCACGTTCATTCAGCGGTTTAAGGTTAATTTGCAGACGCGCGCTGTTCAGCGCCGGATTAGTGCCATCAACGCCGACAAAGGCGGTCAGGCTTTCTACCGCCGGGTCTTTTAAAATCACATCAGACACCTGGCGCTGGCGCTGGGCCATGCTGGCGAACGAGCTGGATTGCGGAGCCTGCAATGTGCCCTGAATAATGCCGTTATCCTGCACCGGGAAGAACCCTTTCGGGATAAAGACCCACAGCATGATGCTGAGAAGCAGGGTGCCGAGCGCCACGCTCAGCGTCAGCCACGGATGGTTGAGCACTTTTGCCAGCCACTGACCGTATTTCTCAATGACGCGATCAAACATTTTTTCCGCCGTGCGGGAGAAGCGGTTTTGCTTGCGCAGCGACGCCTGGCTGAGCATCCGGGCGCACATCATGGGCGTCAGGGTCAGCGACACGACGGCGGAGATCAGGATCGCTACCGCCAGCGTGACCGCAAATTCACGGAACAAACGCCCGACGATATCGCCCATGAATAACAGCGGGATCAGTACCGCAATCAGCGAGAAGGTTAATGAAATAATGGTAAAGCCGATTTCGCCAGCGCCTTTAAGCGCCGCCGCCAGCGGTTTTTCCCCTTTCTCGATGTAACGCGAAATGTTCTCAATCACCACAATCGCGTCGTCCACGACGAAGCCGGTGGCGATGGTCAGCGCCATTAGCGTCAGGTTATTGATCGAGAAATCGAGAAAGACCATTACCGCAAAAGTGCCGATCAGCGATAACGGCACGGCGACGCCCGGAATGATTGTGGCGGGGACATTACGCAGGAACAGGTAGATGATCATCACCACCAGCGCAATCGCCAGCATCAGTTCGAACTGGGTGTCGGTAACGGAAGCGCGAATGTTGGTGGTGCGATCCGACAGCACGGTGACATTGACCGATTTCGGCAGGCTTTCCGTAAGCTGCGGCAGCATCTGACGAATGCTGTCCGCCGTGGAGATAATGTTGGCGCCGGGCTGGCGCTGCACATTCATCACAATGGCCTGTTCTTTATTGGCCCACGCGCCGAGCCAGCTGTTTTCCGCGCCTTGTTCGACCGTTGCCACATCGCCCAGACGTACCGGCGCGCCGTTCTGCCAGGCGATGATTAACTGGCGATACTCATCGACAGACTGCATCTGATCGTTAGCAGAGAGCGTGACCGCGCGAGTTGGGCCATCAAGGCTCCCTTTCGCCGAGTTGACGTTGGCGCTGGTGATGGCGGCGCGAACCGTTTCGCTGGTAAGCCCCAGCGCGGCTATCGCCTGCGCATTCAGCTTCACACGCACGGCCGGGCGTTGGCCGCCGGACAGCGTGACCAGCCCTACGCCGGAAACCTGGGAAATTTTCTGCGCCACCCGGGTTTCCACCATATCTTCCACCTGCGTCATGGGCATGGCGGTTGAGGTGACGGCCAGCGTCATGATCGGTGGATCTGCCGGGTTAACTTTGCTGTATACCGGCGGGTTAGGCAGATCGCTAGGCAGCAGGTTTGTGGCCGCGTTAATGGCGGCCTGTACTTCCTGCTCGGCGACATCCAGCGGCAGAGTCAGCTGGAACTGCAACGTTACAACCGATGCGCCGCCGGAACTTTGCGACGACATCTGTTTCAGGCCGGACATTTGCCCGAACTGGCGTTCAAGCGGCGCGGTGACAGCGGAGGTCATCACATCCGGGCTGGCGCCGGGGTAGAGCGTTACCACCTGAATGGTGGGGTAGTCCACCTCCGGCAATGCGGCGACGGGCAGGAAGCGGTAACCGATAATCCCGGCGAGTAAAATCGCCACCATCAGCAGCGTGGTCGCGACAGGGCGCATAATAAACAGGCGCGACGGGCCGCCTGTGCTGCTCGGAGGTAACACCTGCATCAGGAGCGTACTCCTTTCTTACCGTATTCCCGATTCGTGGCTTTATCTTCTTTCGCCGCAGGCGCTTGCGCTTCCACCACTTCGACTTTCGCCCCGTCCGTCAGACGATCGATCCCGTCCGTCACGACGCGATCGCCTGCCGACAGCCCGGCGCTGATTACCACGTTCTGACTGTCCTGAATACCCGGTTTAACCAGATGCTTGCTGACTTTGTTCTCATCATTTAGCACCCAGACAAAGTGGCCTTCGTTACCCATTTGTACGGCCGCTGTCGGTATCACCACCGCGTTTTGCTGCGTATCGACCAGCATGCGGGCGTTAACAAACTGGTTAGGGAACAGCGCGTCATCCTGGTTGTTAAAACGGGCTTTGATTTTGATGGTGCCGGTCGTGGCGTCGATTTGGTTGTCCAGGCTGAGCAGTACGCCGTCGCTTAATTTCTGTGAGTTAGTGCGATCCCAGGCTTCAACGGTCAATGTTTTGCCCGTTTTTTGCGCCTGTACGACGGTGGCGATATCGCTTTCCGGCAAGGTAAAAATCAGATCGATTGGGTGCGTCTGGGTGATAACGACAATGCCTGTGGTATCGCCGCTGGAGATTTGATTACCGACATCCACCTGTTTTAACCCCACGCGACCCTCTACCGGTGCGGTGATGCGGCTCCAGTCAAGCTGCAACTGCGCGCTGGCGACGCTGGCTTCATCGGCCTTAATGGTGCCTTCTGTTTCGCTGACCAGCGCCTGTTGCGCGTCCAGCTCCTGGCGGGAGACAAGATTGGTTTTCACCAGCTGTTGATAGCGCGCTAAATCGCGACGGGCATTCGCCAGTGTGGCTTTGTCTTTCGCGAGCTGCCCCTGCGCTTGCGCTAAGGCGACTTTAAACTGGCTGGGATCGATTTCCGCCAGCAGATCGCCCGCTTTGACCTGTTGTCCTTCCTGGAAGTGCAGCGCCATCAGTTGACCATCCACGCGGCTGCGTACCGTGACGGTATTGGCGGCAGCGATCGTGCCCAGCCCGGTCAGATAGCGTGGTACGGCTTGTTCCGTTGCGGTCGCCGCCTGAACCGGCGCCAGCGGGCCGGAACGCATGCCGCGACGTCCTGCGCCAGCCTGACGTTGCGCATGTTCGTTAGCGCCCGGCGCATTCCCCTGGGTTTCGCTGCGACTATGCCAGAACCCGTACACGGCAATGGCCGCCACAACGACCACGATTGCTATCACCCAGCGGGATTTTTTACTGCCTTTCATCGTTATAAGTTTCTCATCCTGAAACGTTTCGCGGAATGATACTAGTTTAGTCATCCATAACGGGAGAAAAATGGAGGAATTATGAAACACTGTCTGGATTCGTCTGAATGACGTCGGCCTTTGCGAGGCGTTACGCAACAATCACCCATGAAAAGCACGGATATTTACTCTTGCGTTAGAGTGGCGGCACGGCAAAAAAAGGAGGTAAGCCACAGCTTTCAGCAGGACGCTGGAACGGGAAAGCCCCTCCCGAGGAAGGGGCTAAAATAAGGAAAGGGTTATGATGAAGTGCGTCATCATACTGGTGATACTCTTAGTGAGTAGCTTTCAGACTGACTAAGACACCAGGGGGAGGGGAAACCCTCCCTAACCCTCACTCCTGAAAATAAGCCACAGCAAAAATAATGTCAATCTGCAAGCCGCTCAGCTTGCGAGGCGGTTAACGAAATACGACGTCCGCCCAGCGCGCAAGACCGGCGGTGACGGAACCGAAGTCATCGCCGCCAGCAATCGGAATGCCCGGCAACTGCTCCGCCAGCGCACTTTTGATCAGCGGTGAGCGTGCGCTGCCGCCGGTCAGATAGATGACATCCGGTTTTTCCTGCGCATTGTCCAGCGCCAGTTGTACCTGCTCCAGTATACGCGCCAGCGGCTGGCTCAGCGCTGCTTCCAGCCCCTGCTGACTGACAGACGTCGCTAGCTCATCGCTGATAAACGGCAGCGTGGTGAGGATATCGGGCTGCCCGGACAGGGCGATTTTGCTCTCCTCCGCGCTGCGTACCAGACGATAGCTGAGGCGCTGACGCCAGACTTTAAGCAGCAGCGCGACTTTATCCGCATCGCGGGCGTCCCGAACCAGCTCGTTGAGCAGGCGACCGTTGGCGCTGCTGTAGAAATCGCTCTGTGCGGGAACATCATTGATCGCGACAGCGTTCCACCACGGCAGAACCGGCAATGCGATGCCTTTTTCGGTTTCGCCGCCCATGCCCAGCAACGGCATCAGGTGTTTAAACGCCAGCGCGATGTCCAGGTCGTTACCGCCCACGCGACAGCCGCTGTGCCCGAGCAGGCTGGAGGCGCGGTCAGCGCGCTGATGCCACTGCGGCCCCATCAGCAGCAATGAACAGTCGGTCGTCCCGCCGCCAATATCCACCACCAGTACGCGCTTCTCTTCCTGCAACGTGGCTTCATAATCCAGACCCGCCGCAACCGGTTCAAACTGGAAGACGACATCCTGAAAACCGGCGCGTTTTGCCGCGCGCTCCAGAATGCCTTGCGCTTGGCGGTTGGCCTCATCGCCACCCAGCCCCTGAAAGTTAATTGGTCGACCGATCACCGCCTGCGTGATGCTTTCCGGCAACTGCGTTTGCGCCATATGACGGATGTGCAACATCATCGCGCAAACCAGATCCTCAAACAGCGCAACCTGCTGCGGTTTTAGGCCGTTAGCGCCGAGGAAGGATTTTGGCGATTTAACGAAGTAAACCTCTTCCGGGTCGTCAATGTAGTGGCTTAGCGAAGCCAGCCCGAACTGCACGCTGCCTGCGCCGACCTCAATATCTTCTTCACGGTTGTAGCGCATTGCGCGCCGCAACAGCGCCTGCGTTTCGTCATCCGTCGCCGGAACCGCGTGATGGCGGTACAGCCACTCGCTGACGGCTTCACGCGTCGGGGCGCAAAGCATTGAGGGCAACAGCGTGCTGTTATTTTCCATTTTTAGCAGATGCGGTTGCCCGTCGCGCATGACGGCAACGGAACAGTTTGCCGTGCCGTAGTCAAAACCAATAAACACCTTAATAATCCCCATGCCAGTGAAGAAGGGGCGTGACTTTAACGAAATGTTGTAATCCCGACAACTGGAATATGAAAGCAAGGCGCGGCGTTTGAATAGCGTTTATGCTGAAGGAGAATAAAAACAGGAGTTGCAATGTATATCCTAAGCTGGCAGCCGCCTTATGACTGGTCCTGGATGTTGGGTTTTCTCGCCGCGCGTGCGGTGAGCGGCGTCGAAACGGTTGAACCCGCGCGTTACGTTCGCAGTCTGGCGACGGGAGAACATCGGGGACTGATCGCCGTTGTACCGGAGCACCAGACGCATACGCTGCGCGTAACCCTGAGCGCGGGCTTGTTGCCCGTCGCCGAAGAATGTCTGGCAAAAATTGAACGCCTGTTCGATCTGCGCTGTAACCCCGATCAGATTGCCGACGCGCTCGGCAGTCTGGGGGCTGCGCGACCGGGATTGCGTCTGCCCGGCTCGGTGGATGCCTTCGAACAGGGCGTAAGGGCGATACTCGGGCAACTGGTCAGCGTGGCGATGGCGGCAAAGCTGACGGCGAAAGTCGCCCGTCGTTATGGCGATGTGCTTGCCGACGCGCCGGAGTATGTCTGTTTCCCCACGCCGCAAACGCTGGCGGCGGCGGACCCATTCGCGCTTAAAGCATTGGGGATGCCGCTTAAACGCGCGGAAGCGCTGATCCATCTGGCGCGTGCGACGCTGGATGGAACGTTAGAGACGGTCGCGCCGCCGGATATTGCGCTGGGGGTGAAAAACCTGCAAACCTTTCCTGGGATTGGGCGCTGGACGGCCAACTACTTCGCGCTGCGCGGCTGGCAGGCGAAAGATATCTTTTTGCCGGATGATTATCTGATTAAACAGCGGTTTTCGGGAATGACGCCCGCGCAAATCCGCCGTTATGCGGAGCGCTGGAAACCCTGGCGCTCCTACGCGTTGCTGCATATCTGGTATACGGATGGCTGGCAGCCGTCAGTTGATGGCGAAATAACTGGTGTTCAGTAACAGATCCAGCGGCTGGGCATCGGCAATGACGTCGCCGTAAATCAGATCGATGCCAATACCGGAAAGCGCATCCATGATCAGCGGCATTTGTACCGGGCCGGCAATGGTTCTGACGCCCAGCCGCTGCGCATGGCTCTGAATAATCGATACCAGCATTTCATCCATTAAATTGCCGTGAAGGCTGGCGCAGAGTTCGCTATCAAGCAACAGGTAGTCAGCCATGTGGGCGCTTAAGCAATCGAAAAGCGCCAGGTCACGGTTGACCTGGCTGAGAACAATGCGACAGCCCGCCTGACGCAGTATCTGTATCGCGGGTATGGCCTTATCGGACTCTTGCATCAGGACATGTGCCGGGATAACCAGATGCAATAAGCGCGGCGGAAGTGGGCTGCGCTCCAGTTGTTCGAGCAGCTCATCAATGAATGTTGCGCGGCTGAGTCCGGCGGCGGAAAGCGGCAGGGCGATGCTCACCCCCTTACTGGCGACGGTGGATGCCGCGTGCTGGAAAAATGTCTGAAACACGCGACGATCGAGAGCGTGGCTGAGTTCGGGATCGGTTAGCCCTGCGCGGAATGCCTGCTCCTCCATGATTTCGCCGTCGCTGGCCCACAGCCGCAGCGAGATCAGCCAAAAACCGCACGTTTCAGGGATGCGCGGCGACGCGACCCCGCGGGCGATCATCAATAGAGGGTTATCTTTGATTATGCGCCATTGTTCATCCTGAGACGTAACTTCCCGCTCGCTGTGCGCCTGTTCCTGCTGCGCTTCGTACACGGTGACACATCCCCGACCGTTGTTTTTAGAGGCATAGCAGGCGATATCCGCCTGGGACATCACGTTTGCCGCCAGGCGATTGGCGTTATTGATTATCGTGATCCCGGCGCTGGCGCCAATGGGGTGTTCACGGTCTTCCCACGTAAAGCGGTATTCATTAATCGCGTTGACGATCCGCGTAGAAATAAAGCGCGCGCTGTCGATATTGCAATCCGGCAGCAGGAGGCCAAATTCGTCCCCGCCCAGGCGGGCCAGCATATCGCTGGAACGCAGCATACTGAGCATTAAGGCGGCCAGTTCGCGAAGCAGCGCATCGCCTGCGGCATGCCCGGCGCTGTCGTTAACGGCTTTAAAGCGGTCAAGATCAATAAAGACCAGCGCATGATGCTGGCGCGTATCGCGTACCGTAAGCAGGATTTCTTTCAGATGGCTTTCAAAACTGACCCGGTTAGCCAGGTGGGTGAGGGCGTCATGAGAGGCGCTGTAGCTGAGCTGGCGCAGCATTTTCCGCGATTCCGTGACGTCCTGAATGACCAGTACGGAGCCGATATTCCCGCCGTCCAGCGTACTGAGCGGCGTAATGCTGTAATGAATGTCGTAGCGACCGCCGTTGCGACAGTGAAGCACCACATCCTGCTCAATGGCGGAACGCGACATATCCGCGCTATAGATATTTTCCATCAGCGGGCCGTTATCGCCAAAAGTGATGCGCAATACCGTCAGCAGCGGGATGCCGATCGCATGTTCCTGCTGCCAGCCGCTCATCTTTTCGGCGACAGGATTCATAAAGGTTACGTTCATATCGACGTCAATACAGACAACCGCTTCCCCGATGGAGTCCAGCGTAATGTGCAGGCGCTCTTTTTCCTGATACAGCGCCTCGTTAAGCTGTTTGACTTCGGTCATGTCCATGTTGATGCCAAGCAGGCGTTCCACGTCGCCGTCTTTATCCAGCACCCGGTTCGCCAGGGCGCGGATATGCCGGATGCCATCTTTTACGCCAATCCTGAATTCGAGCTTAAAGGGGAGACGTGCCGCCAGAGACTCGCGGATGATCTTTTCCGTCGGCGCGCGGTCTTCCGGCAACAGGCAGTCGTGCCAGAGTTGCCAGGTGGGTTTGATATGCGGCGGAACCTCATACAGCTCAAACATGCGCTTATCCCAACTGATCACGTCAGGCCGCAGTTCCCATTCCCAGATGCCGATACCGCCCGCTTCGTTCGCCAGCGTAATCCGCTCCATCAAGCGCTTGTTTACCCGTTCGGTATGTTTCAGGTCGTTGATATCTTCAATTTGCGCAATGAAATAGAGCGGGGTGTTGTCGCTATGGCGAACCAGTGAAACGGCCAGTAATGCCCAGACCACATCGCCGTCGCGGGTGTAATAGCGTTTCTCCATGGAATAGCTGTTGATATCGCCGCGCACCAGCATATTCAGCTGTTCAAGGTCGTTATGCAGATCCTCAGGCCAGGTGAGCTGTTGAAAGGTGAGGGCGCGCAGTTCATCCTGGCTGTAACCAAGAAACTGACACAATGCCTTGTTGGCCTGTAGCCATTGGCCTTCGGTGCCCACTAACGCCATGCCGATCGCGGAATATTCCATCGCGTTACGAAAGCGTAATTCGCTTTCCGTGATATTTTTTTGTTCCGCCCGAAACGCATACATCACCATTGTCATGATGTTGACGGGCAGCAGGATCATTAAAAGCGGCAGCCAGGGAACGTTCATCATGGCGTATGTTTTGGGCGTTGACAGCAGCGCCGGGTCGGATGCCAGCATCAGCGACGTCATCATGACGGTGGCGAGGAAGATCAGAAACGCTTCCATACGCGGCAGACGTATCGCGCTCCACATCAGCAGAACAATAATGCAGGTGAAAGGCCACGGGACGTACAGCATAGAGAGCCAGCTTAGCCCCAGCGTTATCGTCAGCGTAAGCAGCGTTTCAAGCAGTAAACGGGGATCGCGATGGCGAAGCAGGTAGCGCGGTTTAAACAGCAAGCCTAATGGCACCAGCGCCAGCGCGCCGATAGACTCGGACAGAATCCAAATCAAAAATGTTTTTACTGGCGTCCCTTCGGGCATCAGCAGCCAGAGCAGCGCGCCTCCCAGTAGCGGTGGAATCACCGCGCTGCCCGTCGCCAGGCGGAGCCAGTCATTCAGATTTTGTAAGGGGTTATACCAGGGCAGTAGCTTACGTAACAGGATTGCGCCGACCACCGCTTCAATAATATTGATCGCCATCCAGCCAAAATTCAGCGAACCGGCAGGAGAAAAAACGAGTGACGCGCTTATGCTGCCGAGGGAACAGACCAGTGCGATCCCCGGCCACATCCGCCCTGCGTGGCGATAAAAACCGACCATCATGATTGACGTCGGGAACCACAGCGGCGCCAGCGGCGTATCGAAACGCGACAGTTCCAGCGAGAAGAGTGTAAAGATAAAGGTGAGCAGACCTAAACTGACGAGACGCAGTAGAGGGTGAGGCAAGGTAACTAAAACATGTTGGGTTTGTTTACTCATTACCACGTTATCCGAATAGCCCTTGCCGTCGCGGAGGGCCAGGACGCGTCAGTTTTCATTCAGGATCATGCTAGTACAAACAATTTACGATTTATACGTCAGCGGCTCATAATTTGACATCTCCGGGGGATTAATTCCGGCATAAACGAATAAATCCGGCAGCTGCTTTAAAAATAATCATTTTAATTTGCGACAGGGAGAGATGGACGGCAATTTAGCGTTCTGTTATCTCGACTGGTATCGTGCCGCTGAAATCCCTATAATTGCCGCGTTTGGCGCTTCGGCGTCGCCCTCCCTAACATCCAGGTTAATCAGGTCGCTAAATTTATGACTGTTCAGTCTCATCAGTGCGTCATTATCGGTATTGCTGGCGCATCGGCTTCCGGCAAGAGTCTTATTGCCAGTACCCTTTATCGCGAATTGCGTGAACAAGTGGGTGATGAACATATCGGCGTTATTCCCGAAGACAGCTATTACAAAGATCAAAGCCATCTGTCGATGGAAGAGCGTGTAAAAACCAACTACGACCATCCTAATGCGATGGATCACAGTTTGCTGTTCCAGCATCTGCAAGCGCTCAAGCGCGGTTCGGCGATTGAATTGCCCGTATACAGCTATGTTGAACATACCCGCATGCAGGAAACCGTTCGCGTCGAGCCCAAAAAAGTCATTATTCTCGAAGGGATTTTGCTGCTGACGGACGCGCGTTTGCGTGAAGAGATGAACTTCTCTATTTTTGTCGATACCCCGCTGGATATCTGCCTGATGCGCCGTATTAAGCGCGACGTCAACGAGCGTGGGCGTTCAATGGATTCGGTGATGGCGCAGTACCAGAAAACCGTACGCCCGATGTTCCTGCAATTTATTGAACCTTCCAAGCAATACGCCGATATTATCGTACCGCGCGGCGGTAAGAACCGCATTGCGATTGATATTCTGAAGGCGAAAATCAGTCAGTTCTTTGAATAAGCCCAGCGAATTGTGTACCGTTCAGTGATAACCTGGTTCGCCCTTGACGTGTTGAACGTTAAGGGCCTGATGCACGAAAGGAGAAAGTGCCATGCGTTTGTGTGACCGAGATATTGAAGCCTGGCTGGATGAAGGCCGCTTGTCGATCAACCCGCGTCCTCCTGTTGAGCGTATTAATGGCGCGACGGTGGATGTGCGCCTTGGCAATAAATTTCGTACATTTCGTGGCCACACGGCTGCGTTTATTGATTTAAGCGGCCCGAAGGATGAGGTCAGCGCTGCGCTGGATCGCGTGATGAGCGATGAAATCGTGCTGGATGAAGGCGACGCGTTTTATCTTCATCCGGGCGAGCTGGCGCTGGCCGTGACCTTTGAGTCCGTCACGCTGCCGCCGGATCTCGTGGGGTGGCTGGATGGCCGTTCCTCGCTGGCGCGTCTTGGGCTGATGGTGCACGTTACCGCGCACCGTATCGATCCCGGCTGGTCCGGTTGCATCGTTCTGGAGTTCTACAACTCCGGGAAATTACCGCTGGCCCTGCGTCCGGGAATGCTGATTGGCGCCCTGAGCTTTGAGCCGCTCTCCGGCCCTGCCGCACGCCCTTATAACCGTCGCCAGGATGCGAAATACCGCGATCAGCAAGGCGCTGTTGCCAGCCGGATTGACAAAGACTGAGTCTGCTCCACTGAGGATAGCATGAGACGATTTCTGACGACGCTGATGATTCTCCTGGTCGTGCTGGTGGCCGGTTTCTCGGCGTTGGTGATGCTGGTGAATCCGAATGATTTCCGCGCGTATATGGTGCAGCAGGTCGCTGCGCGTAGCGGATATCAACTGCAACTGGATGGCCCTCTGCGCTGGCACGTATGGCCTCAACTCAGCATCCTCTCTGGGCGGATGGCGTTGACGGCGGAAGGCGCCAGCGAACCCCTGGTTCGGGCCGACAATATGCGCCTGGACGTTGCGCTGTGGCCGCTTCTTAGTCATCAGTTGAAGGTTGAACAGGTGATGCTCAAAGGCGCGGTCATCCAGTTGACGCCGCAGACGGAAGCGGCGCGCCGGGAAGACGCGCCTGTTGCGCCAAAAGACAATACGCTGCCGGATGTCCCGGAAGACCGTGGCTGGTCTTTTGATATCAGCAGCTTACGCGTTGCTGACAGCGTGCTGGTGTTCCAGCATGAAGACGACGAGCAAATTACGGTTCGCGATATTCGCCTGCAAATGGAGCAGGATGAACAGCATCGCGGGACGTTTGATTTTTCCGGGCGGGTGAACCGCGATCAGCGCGATCTCTCGCTCTCCTTCAACGGAACGGTCGATGCGTCTGACTATCCGCACAACTTAACGGCCGGTATCGAGCAGCTCAACTGGCAGTTGCAGGGAGCCGATTTACCGAAACAGGGTATTCAGGGCCAGGGGCAATTACAGGCGCAGTGGCAGGAAGGGCAAAAAAGGCTCTCTTTCAGTCAGCTCAGTTTAACCGCCAACGACAGCACCCTGACCGGACAGGCTCAGGTGACGCTGAGCGATGAGCCGGAATGGGCGATCGATCTGCAATTTGGCAAGCTGAATCTGGATAACCTTCTTCCGCGAAATGACGTGGCAAGCACATCCAAAAACGTGGCGCAAACGGGGCAGCAGTCGACGCGGCCGCGGCCGGTTATCGCGTCCCGCGTTGATGAACCCGCTTATCAGGGGCTAAAAGGGTTTTCTGCGGCCCTCTCTCTGCGGGCGGATAACGCGCAGTGGCGTGGCATGGCGTTTACCGACGTGTCGGCGAAAATGACGAATCAGGCCGGTTTGCTGAATATCGTCGAGTTGCAGGGGAAACTCGACGGCGGTGAGATTTCTCTGCCCGGTACGCTGGACGCGAGAGCGGCAAATCCGCGCGCCGTGTTCCAGCCGCGCCTTGAAGATGTGGAAATTGGCACGATTCTGAACGCGTTTGACTATCCCATCGCGCTGACCGGCAAAATGTCGCTGGCGGGCGATTTTTCAGGCGCGGATATTGACGCCCAGGCGTTTCGTCACAGCTGGCAAGGGCAGGCGCATGTTGAAATGCGCGACACGCGTATGGAAGGGATGAACTTCCAGCAACTGGTGCAGCAGGCGGTAACGCGTAGCGGTGGTGATGTGCAGCAATCGCAGCAGAATTTTGATAATGCGACCCGTCTGGATCGCTTTGTCACCGACCTGGCGCTGGATAACGGTAAGCTCACGCTGGGCAGCATGGAAGGGCAGTCTGCAATACTGGCGGTTTCCGGTAATGGCGCGTTGAATCTTGTTGAGCAGACCTGCGACACGCAGTTTAACGTGCGCGTGCTGGGCGGCTGGACAGGTGAAAGCAAGCTGATTGATTTCCTGAAAGAGACGCCGGTTCCGCTGCGCGTATACGGTAAGTGGCAGGCGCTGAATTACAATCTCCAGGTTGACCAGATTCTGCGTAAGCATTTGCAGGATGAAGCAAAACGTCGTCTGAGCGACTGGGCGGATCGTAATAAAGAGACCCGCAACGGTAAAGACGTGAAGAAGCTGCTGGATAAGCTGTAAGCGAATCTGAATGCCGGCTGTGAAAACAGACAGCATGTGTAGGCCGGGTAAGGCGTTTACGCCGCCATCCGGCAACACCCTACGCCTGATGGCGCTGCGCTTATCAGGCCTACAACGACACAACCGTAGGCCGGGTAAGGCGTCAGCCGCCACCCGGCATGCCGTTCTGCCTTACACCTCGTAATCTAACTCGTCATCGCTACGTAACGGAATAATCTGCACTTTCTGTACGCGGTGACTCTCAACCTGCAAGGTTTTCAACAGGTAATCTCCCACCTGAACCTCTTCTCCGGTTTTCGGCACGCGTTGCAGGTATTCCATCAACAACCCCGCGATGGTGTGGTACTCGCGTTTCTCATCCAGCGGCAGCGGAACGTACTGCACCAGATCTTCCAACGGCATATGGCCGTTGGCGGTCCAGGAGCCATCCGGGTTTTTCTGAATATCGTGACGGGCGTCGATCTCTTCCACTTCGTTCGGCAGATTACCGGCGATGGTTTCCATGACGTCGCTCAGGGTTACGATCCCTTCAACGGAACCAAACTCATCCACGACAAAAGCAAAATGCGTACGGGCGTTACGGAACTGCTCCAGCGCCGGAAGCAGCGGCAGCGTTTCAGGAAACACCAGTGGTTGACGGATCAACGCCCGCAGATCGAGCGGATCGCCGCGCAGCGATTGCTGTAGCAGGTCGATGACATGCACCACGCCAAGCAACTCTTCCTGTTCGTCCTCTCCGGTCACTACCAGACGCGTATGCTGGTTTTTTTCCAGCAGGGCGCGAATTTCCTCTTCAGGCGCGTCGAGATCGATGTGCTCAATATCATGGCGCGAGGTCATGATACTGCTGACGGTGCGCTGGTTGAGGTTCAGCACCCGCTCAATCATCTGCCGCTCTTGCGGGTTGAAAATCTGGCTGTCGTCATGATCCGCCAGCATAGCGGAGGTATCAGCATCCAGCTCGGCATCCTCCTTTTTCCCGCTGAGCAAACGCATCACCGCTTCGGTGGTGCGCTGGCGCAACGTATGGTTGGCGGATAAGAAGCGACGACGGTTGAAGATCGCCAGTTGGTTCAGCGCTTCAATCATCACCGAGAAGCCGATCGCGGCGTACAGATAACCTTTCGGAATATGGAAGCCAAACCCTTCCGCCACCAGGCTGAAGCCGATCATCAGCAGGAAGCTGAGGCAGAGGATCACGATGGTTGGGTGGCTGTTCACAAACCGGGTCAGGGATTTACTGGCCAGCAGCATCAGGCTGATGGCGATAATCACCGCCGCCATCATCACCGCAAGGTGTTCGACCATCCCCACGGCGGTAATGACCGAGTCGAGGGAGAAGATGGCGTCCAGCACTACAATTTGCGCCACCACGCCCCAGAATTTCGCCCCTTTGCGTTGGGTGGGGTTATCGCTGTCTTTCCCCTCCAGCCGCTCGTTGAGCTCCATCGTGGCTTTAAAGAGCAGGAAGAAACCGCCAAACAGCATAATCAGATCCCGGGCGCTGAAGCTCAGGTCGCGTATGCTGAAGAGAGGCTTCGTCAGCGTGACCAGCCACGAGATAGACGCCAGCAACAGCAGGCGCATGATCATCGCTAACAGCAGCCCGGTAATGCGTGCACGATCGCGCTGCGCAGGCGGCAGTTTTTCAGCGAGGATGGCAATAAAGACCAGGTTATCAATGCCGAGGACTAACTCGATGACGATAAGCGTGACGAGTCCGGCCCAGATTGATGGATCGGCAATCCATTCCATAGTGAGAATAATACCTTTCGTTATATGACAGTTGTCACAATTCGATCATGGATAAAGCTGGCGCAAAATGCAATGACATAACGTCATTTCTCTTTCTTTTATATCAGGCTTTTATGCTGAAAACGTGGCGGAAAAATAACCATAAAGTTTCCATATGGTACGGTTTTTTGAATGTGGATATATTTCGGAAATATCGCAGGTTGGGCGTTAAATATAGAATTTGTCAACATCAATAAAATCCTAAAATTATAATTTCGCCACGCTTAATATTAATCTTAAAAAGGGTGAAGTACAGGCTTGTTACCTTGCCTGCTATTACGTTAACTGCAACAATTCTTGCAGCATTAATGGTGGGCAACAAAAATATCCTGTCGCCGTCAAGCAGGCCATTACTGAGTAACTTTCTTATTTCCTGTGATGTTTCTCTGTCGCGAAGAAGAGGAAATAAAGAGGATTATAAAAACCTAAATTAATCAGTGTATTGGTAGCTAAAAAGCCAAGGGCGGTAGCGTGTCTGATAACCTGGTGACAAGTCTGAATTATTCTGTCAATAGCCTACGGATGAATCCAAATTTTTTAGGACTGATGCTAGTTAAATTTCTTTTCAATTAACTGCAATGTAAATGTGTACAGGCGAAGTCGCTATTTAAATTGCACGGGATAATTACTCTGCCAAAGTGATAAATAATCAATGATGAAATCCAAAATGAAATTGATGCCATTATTGGTGTCGGTAACCTTGATAAGTGGTTGCACAGTACTTCCGGGCAGCAATATGTCTACGATGGGTAAAGACGTGATCAAACAGCAAGACGCTGACTTTGATCTCGACCGTATGGTGAATGTCTATCCGTTGACGCCGCGTCTGGTGGAGCAATTACGACCACGTCCAAATGTGGCGCAGCCCAATATGTCACTGGACCAGGAGATCTCAAGCTACCAGTACCGCGTCGGCCCAGGCGATGTTTTGAATGTGACGGTCTGGGATCACCCGGAACTGACCACGCCCGCCGGGCAGTACCGCAGCTCCAGTGATACCGGCAACTGGGTTCAACCCGATGGCACCATGTTTTATCCCTACATCGGCAAAGTGACTGTGGTGGGCAAAACGCTGGGTGAAATTCGCAGTGATATTACCGGGCGCTTAGCGAAGTACATTGCTGACCCGCAGGTGGACGTTAATATCGCCGCTTTCCGCTCGCAGAAGGCGTATGTCTCCGGGCAGGTGAATAAATCCGGCCAGCAGGCGATCACCAACGTGCCGCTCACCGTTCTTGATGCCATCAACGCCGCCGGCGGCCTGACCGAAAACGCCGACTGGCGCAACGTCGTGCTGACGCACAATGGCCAGGAGCAGCGAATTTCTTTGCAGGCGCTGATGCAAAACGGCGATCTCAGCCAGAACCGGTTGCTCTACCCTGGAGACATCCTGTTTGTACCGCGTAATGACGATCTGAAAGTCTTCGTGATGGGTGAAGTGAAGAAACAGAGCACCCTCAAAATGGACTTCAGCGGTATGACGCTCACCGAAGCATTGGGTACGGCGGAAGGTATCGACCTGACCACCTCCAATGCCAGCGGCATCTTCGTGATTCGACCGCTGAAAGGCGAGGGCGGACGCAATGGCAAGATCGCCAATATTTATCAGCTTGATATGTCTGATGCCACCTCTCTGGTGATGGCGACGGAGTTCCGACTGCAACCTTACGATGTGGTGTACGTCACGACCGCACCGGTTGCGCGCTGGAACCGTCTGATCAATCAGTTGCTGCCGACCATCAGCGGTGTCCGTTATATGACGGATACGGCCAGCGACATTCATAACTGGTAAACGTCATGTTTAACAAAATCTTAGTTGTTTGCGTGGGGAACATTTGCCGTTCCCCAACGGCAGAGCGCTTGCTGAAAAGTTATCACCCGTCGTTAACGGTGGAGTCCGCCGGGCTGGGCGCGCTGGTGGGAAGGGGCGCCGACCGGTCGGCGGTCAGCGTGGCGGCGGCGCATAACCTCTCTCTTGAAGGTCATTGCGCCCGCCAGATCTCCGGGCGTATGTGCCGGGATTATGACCTGATTCTGGCGATGGAAAAACGCCATATCGCCAGACTGTGCGAGATGGCGCCAGAGATGCGCGGGAAAGTGATGTTGTTCGGCCACTGGGACAGCGAGCGTGAAATACCCGACCCGTATCGCAAAAGTCGCGAGGCGTTTGAAGCGGTGTACACATTACTTGAAAGGTCTGCTCGCCAATGGGCGCAGGCATTGAACGCAGAGCAGGTATAACAATGACAGAAAAAGTAAAACAGCTTGCCGCTCCGGTAACGGGCAGTGATGAAATCGATATCGGTCGCCTGGTGGGAACCGTCATTGAAGCGCGCTGGTGGGTGCTTGGCATTACGGCGGTATTTGCGCTGTGCGCGGTGATTTACACGCTATTCGCCACGCCGATTTACAGCGCCGACGCGCTGGTACAAATCGAGCAAAATACCGGTAACTCGCTGGTGCAGGATATTGGCTCTGCGCTGGCCAATAAACCGCCGGCATCAGAAGCGGAAATTCAGCTGATTCAGTCGCGTCTGGTTCTGGGGAAAACCGTTGACGATCTCGACCTGGATATCTCCGTCACCAAAAACACCTTCCCGCTGTTTGGCGCAGGCTGGGAGCGCCTGATGGGGCGGCAGAATGAGACGGTGAAAGTGACAACGTTCACCCGTCCAAAAGAGATGGGCGAGCAGGTTTTCACGCTTAACGTGCTGAGTGACAAAACCTACGAACTGACCAGCGACGGCGGCTTTAGCGCGCGCGGTCAGGCCGGGCAACTGCTGAGTAAAGATGGCGTGACGATGATGGTGAGCGCTATCCATGCCCGCCCGGACAGTGAATTTACCGTCACTAAATTCTCCACGCTTGGGATGATCAACAATCTGCAAAACAACCTGACCGTGACGGAAAACGGCAAAGATACCGGCGTATTGAGCCTGGCCTTTACCGGTGAAGACAAGGATCAGATCCGCGATATTCTCAACAGCATCACCCGCAACTATCTCGAACAGAACGTTGAGCGGAAGTCTGCGGAAGCGGCGAAAAGTCTGGCGTTCCTGGCGAAACAGTTGCCGGAAGTGCGCAGTCGCCTGGACGTCGCGGAAAACAAACTCAACGCCTTCCGTCAGGATAAAGACTCCGTGGACTTACCGCTGGAGGCCAAGGCGGTGCTGGATTCGATGGTGAATATCGACGCCCAGCTTAACGAACTGACCTTCAAAGAGGCGGAAATCTCCAAGCTGTTTACTAAAGCGCATCCGGCTTACCGTACGCTGCTGGAAAAACGTAAAGCGCTGGAAGACGAAAAAGCCAAACTGAACGGGCGGGTGACGGCAATGCCGAAAACGCAGCAGGAAATTGTGCGTCTAACGCGCGACGTCGAATCCGGTCAGCAGGTTTATATGCAACTGCTGAACAAGCAGCAGGAGCTGAAGATCACCGAGGCCAGTACCGTCGGGGATGTGCGTATTGTTGACCCGGCGATTGCCCAGCCGGGCGTGCTGAAGCCGAAAAAAGCGCTGATTATTCTTGGCAGCATTATTCTTGGCCTGATGCTCTCTATCGTCGGCGTGCTGCTGCGTTCGCTGTTTAACCGTGGGATTGAAAGTCCGCAGGTGCTCGAAGAACACGGCATCAGCGTCTATGCCAGCATTCCGCTGTCGGAGTGGCAGAAAGCGCGCGATAACGTCAAAACGATTAAGGGCGTTAAGCGCTACAAACAGAGCCAGTTGCTGGCGGTGGGGAACCCAACCGATCTGGCGATTGAAGCGGTGCGTAGCCTGCGTACCAGCCTGCATTTCGCCATGATGCAGGCGCAAAACAATGTGCTGATGTTGACCGGGGTCAGCCCGTCTATCGGCAAAACCTTTGTCTGCGCCAACCTGGCGGCGGTCATCAGCCAGACCAACAAACGCGTGCTGCTGATCGACTGCGATATGCGTAAAGGCTATACCCACGAGCTGCTGGGCACCAACAACGTGAATGGTCTGTCCGACATTCTGGTGGGCAAAGGAGATATCGCCTCCTGCGCTAAACCCACTTCCATCCCGCATTTCGATCTGGTGCCGCGAGGACAGGTGCCGCCTAACCCGTCGGAACTGCTGATGAGCGAGCGCTTTGGCGAACTGATTGCCTGGGCCAGCGCGCGCTATGACCTGGTCTTAATCGATACGCCGCCGATTCTGGCGGTGACCGATGCGGCGATCGTCGGACGGCATGTCGGCACCACGCTGATGGTGGCGCGTTACGCCGTTAACACATTAAAAGAGGTGGAAACCAGCCTGAGCCGCTTTGAGCAGAACGGCATTCCGGTAAAAGGCGTAATCCTCAACTCCATCTTCCGACGGGCGACCGGTTATCAGGATTACGGTTACTACGAGTACGAATACAAGTCGGATTCAAAATAATAAGTCGCCTGATGACGCTGCGCTTATCAGGCCTACAGAGCCGACAAGATTGCTGGTGACTGTAGGCCGGATAAGGTGTTTACACCGCCATCCGACACTATCCGGGGAATGAGAATGACAATAGACAACCCACTGATTTCGATCTACATGCCAACCTGGAATCGGCAGCAACTGGCGATTCGCGCGATTAAATCGGTGCTGCGCCAGGACTATACCCACTGGGAAATGATCATTGTGGATGACTGCTCCTCATCGTATGAGCAGTTGCAGCAGTTTGTTGAAGGGTTAAACGACCCGCGCGTGCGCTACACCCACAATGCGATCAATTCCGGCGCCTGCGCGGTGCGTAATCAGGCCATTATGCAGGCGAAAGGGCAGTACATCACCGGGATCGATGATGATGATGAATGGACGCCGAACCGTCTGAGCGTGTTCCTTGAACATAAGCATCAGCTGGTAACGCACGCGTTTTTATACGCCAATGACTATGTCTGCGAAGGCGAGGTTTACTCGCAGCCGGCCAGTCTGCCGCTGTACCCGAAATCGCCGTACTCACGCCGTCTTTTTTATAAACGCAATATCATTGGCAATCAGGTCTTTACCTGGGCCTGGCGTTTTAAAGAGTGCCTGTTTGATACTGAACTGAAAGCCGCGCAGGACTACGATATTTTCCTGCGTATGGTGGTTGAGTACGGCGAACCGTGGAAAGTGGAAGAGGCGACGCAGATTCTGCACATCAATCACGGTGAAATGCAGATCACCTCCTCGCCGAAAAAGTTCTCCGGCTACTTCCATTTCTACCGCAAACATAAAGACAAATTCGACCGCGCCAGCAAAAAGTATCAGCTGTTTACGCTGTACCAGATCCGCAATAAGCGAATGACCTGGCGCACGTTGCTGACGCTGTTTTCTGTGCGTAACGGCAAACGCCTGGCTGACGGACTGCGGGGGCGTTAAGGATGCTGGAGGATCTACGCGCAAACAGCTGGAGTCTGCGCCCGTGCTGCATGGTGCTGGCCTACCGCGTTGCCCATTTTTGTTCCGTCTGGCGCAAAAAAAATGTGCTGAATAACCTGTGGGCCGCGCCGGTGCTGGTGCTGTACCGCCTGATGACCGAATGCCTGTTTGGTTACGAAATTCAGGCTGCCGCAACCATCGGCCGACGCTTCACCATCCATCACGGTTATGCCGTCGTGATCAATAAGCATGTCGTCGCGGGCGACGACTTCACCGTGCGTCATGGCGTCACCATCGGCAACCGGGGCGGCGACAGCCTGGCGTGCCCGGTCATTGGTAACGGCGTTGAGCTGGGCGCTAACGTCATTTTGCTGGGGGATATCACCATCGGCAATAACGTGACTATCGGGGCGGGCAGCGTGGTGCTCGACACGGTTCCCGATAACGCGCTGGTAGTGGGAGAGAAGGCGCGAGTGAAGGTAATTAAATGAATATTCTGCAATTTAATGTTCGACTGGCGGAAGGCGGCGCGGCGGGCGTGGCATTAGACCTGCACCTGCGCGCGCTACAAAAAGGCCTGACCTCGCACTTTGTCTATGGCTACGGCAAAGGCGGGAAGAAAAGCGTCAGCCACAGCAACTACCCGCATGTGATTAAACAGACGCCGCGTCTGACATCGGTCGCCAATATCGCGCTGTTTCGTCTGTTTAACCGCGACCTCTTTGGCAATCTCGATAACCTGTACCGCAAAGTGACCCGGACACCCGGCCCGCTGGTGCTGCATTTTCATGTGCTGCACAGCTACTGGCTGAATCTGGCAGAGGTTGTCGCTTTCTGCGAGAAGGTGAAAAACCATAAGCCGGACGTGAGGCTGGTCTGGACGCTGCACGATCACTGGAGCGTGACCGGACGCTGTGCCTTTACCGACGGCTGTGAAGGCTGGAAAAGCGGCTGTCAGAAATGCCCGACGCTGACCAATTATCCGCCGGTAAAAGTGGACAGAGCGCACCAGCTGGTGGTGGGCAAGCGGCAGCTGTTTCAGCAGATGCTCTCGCTGGGCTGTCAGTTTATCTCGCCCAGCCAGCATGTGGCGGAGGCGTTTAACAGCCTGTACGGGGCAGGGCGTTGTCGCATTATCAATAATGGCATTGATGTGGCGACCGAAGCGATTCTGTCCGAACTGTCGCCGGTGAGCGAGCGCCAGGGCAAACCGAAAATTGCCGTGGTGGCGCACGATCTGCGCTATGACGGCAAAACAAACCAGCAGCTGGTGCGCGACATGATGGCGGCAGGCAACAACATTGAGCTGCACACCTTCGGTAAGTTTTCCCCCTTCGACGGTGAGAACGTGGTGAATCACGGCTTTGAAACCGATAAACGCAAGCTGATGAGCGCCCTTAACCAGATGGATGCGCTGGTGTTCAGCTCCCGGGTCGATAATTACCCGCTGATTTTGTGTGAAGCGTTATCTATCGGCGTGCCGGTGATCGCCACGCACAGCGACGCGGCGCAGGAGGTGCTGGCAAAATCGGGCGGGCGAACGTTCAGTGAAGACGAGGTGCTGAACCTGGTGCAGATGAGCAAATCAGACATTGCCCAGGCCGTATTTGGCGCCTCGCTGGAGGCCTTTTGCGAGCGTAGCCGCACCGCATACAGCGGACAACAGATGCTGGAGGAGTATGTCTCGTTCTATCAGAATCTGTAGTTACCTGCTGCTGCCGCTGATCTACCTGCTGGTCAACGTCAAAATTGCCCAACTGGGCGAAAGCTTCCCCATCACCATCGTCACCTTTTTACCCGTTTTGCTGTTGTTGTTCATTGAGCGCATCAGCATTAAAAAATTGATGATTGCGCTGGGTGTGGGGGCAGGGCTGACGGCGTTTAACTACCTGTTCGGTCAGTCGCTGGATGCCAGCAAATATGTCACCTCGACGATGCTGTTTGTTTACATCGTCATCATTATCGGCATGGTGTGGAGTATTCGTTTTAAAACCGTTTCCCCGCATAACTACCGCAAGATATTACGTTTTTTCTATATGGTGGTGGCATTTGTGGTGGCGCTGGCGGCAGTTGAGATGGCGCAGATCATTCTCACCGGCGGCAGCAGTTTAATGGAAGGAATTTCGAAATATCTTATTTACAGTAATAGCTATGTGCTGAATTTTATTAAATTTGGCGGTAAGCGAACCACTGCGCTCTATTTTGAACCGGCGTTTTTTGCTCTGGCGTTAATCTCAATTTGGCTCAGCATCAAACAGTTTGGTATCAAAACCCCTAAGACCGATGCTATGATTCTGGCAGGGATAATATTATCAGGATCATTTTCAGGGGTAATGACCTTTATCCTGTTTTACTTACTGGAGTGGGCATTTCAGTATCTGAATAAGGATGCGATAAGGAAAAAATTGCCACTGGCGATTATTTCGTTGGGCGTATTTTTAGTCGGTGTGGTTTTTGCGTTTCCTTATATCGCTGAACGTCTTGGAGATTTAGGAACGGAAGGTTCGTCATCGTATTATCGTATCGTTGGGCCATTAGTGATGGTCGGTTATTCGTTGACCCATATTGATGGCGTAGTCAGATTTGGCTCACTTTATGAATATGTCGCATCATTCGGAATTTTTAACGGTGCGGATGTCGGGAAAACAATAGACAATGGCCTGTATCTGCTGATTATTTATTTCTCATGGTTCGCGGTGTTATTGACCGCATGGTACATGTGGAAAATCTTAAAAATGACGCTGAATGCGTTTGGCGATAATCAGAATTTTCGGGTGCAGCTTTATCTCTTTACGCCGGTATCGTTGTTTTTTACCGGTTCGATATTTAGCCCGGAATATGCATTTTTAATCGTTTGTCCTTTTATTTTGCGCAAAGCGCTAAATATTACGAATTCATGACGAGGTGGTTTTATGTTACTTAGCGTCGTTACTGTCGCCTTTCGTAATTACGACGGCGTGGTAAACACCTGGCGCTCGCTGCGCAACCTGGCGCGCGATCCCAGCCTGACCTTTGAATGGATTGTCGTGGACGGCGGTTCGGATGACGGCACCGCCCAGTTTCTGGAAAAACTCAACGGTGAGTTTCACTTACGCTTCGTAAGTGAAAAGGATCGCGGCATTTACGACGCGATGAACAAAGGCATTGCGATGGCGCAAGGGCGCTATACTCTTTTCCTCAATTCCGGCGATGTGTTTCATGAAGATGTCACCGATTTTGTCCGTCAACTGGGGCGAAAAAATGATGACGCGATGTACATTGGCGACGCGTTGCTGGATTTTGGTGAAGGAAATAAAACCCGACGAAGCGCCA
The DNA here is from genome assembly GCF_030333595.1 of Citrobacter sp. CK181. Classification (NCBI taxonomy): domain Bacteria; kingdom Pseudomonadati; phylum Pseudomonadota; class Gammaproteobacteria; order Enterobacterales; family Enterobacteriaceae; genus Citrobacter; species Citrobacter sp. CK181. Next base: position 340,826 of record NZ_JAOWFN010000011.1, read on the forward strand.
AACATGGCTGGTATATCTACCACAGCTTACCCGCCAGCCATCAGGCTATTTTCTTCCCGACCGCAGGGCTGAAAAAACATCCATACGATCTGCAATATAAGGTGTCATCTGATTACGCGCTGGCAGCCAGTCTTTATAAATCAGGCTATCCTTTCCGTCGAATCAAAGGGTTGGTGTCTGAATTTTCTATGGGCGGCGTGTCAACCTCAAACAATCTGGAATTATGCCGGGATGCAAAAAACGTGCAGCGTAAAATATTACGCGTCCCCGGATTCTGGGCGGAATTATCTTATTTACTACGTCTGAAAACGACAGGCAAAGCAAAAGCCTTATATAACAAAGCCTGAATATAAGGAAAAATGATGCAGGATTTAAGCGGCTTCTCGGTGCCGAAAGGGTTCCGGGGCGGCAATGCAATAAAAGTGCAATTATGGTGGGCGGTGCAGGCGACGTTATTTAGCTGGTCGCCGCAGGTGATGTATCGCTGGCGCGCATTTTTATTACGGATGTTTGGCGCAAAAATAGGAAAAAACGCAGTCATCCGACCTTCTGTAAAAATTACGTATCCGTGGAAATTGACGTTAGGTGATTACGCTTGGGTCGGCGATGACGCCGTTTTATATACGCTGGGTGACATTACGATTGGCGCACACTCTGTTATTTCGCAGAAAAGCTATTTATGTACCGGCAGCCATGATTATGCCAGCGCCCATTTTGATATTAACGCCACGCCAATTGTGATTGGCGAGAAATGCTGGCTGGCGACGGATGTCTTTGTCGCTCCCGGCGTAACGATAGGCGACGGCACCGTCGTTGGTGCGCGAAGCAGTGTTTTTAAATCGCTACCGGCAAACACAATCTGCCGTGGCAATCCCGCAGTGGTAACGCGCGAGCGCGTTGAGAAAGTTACTCCCTAACGGGACTATTTGAGGAAAATAAAATGTCAAAAGTCGCTCTCATTACTGGCGTAACCGGGCAGGATGGTTCTTACCTGGCGGAACTTCTGCTGGAGAAAGGTTACGAGGTTCATGGTATCAAGCGTCGCGCGTCTTCGTTCAATACCGAACGCGTGGATCATATCTATCAGGACCCGCATGCCAGCAACCCGAAATTCCACCTGCACTACGGTGATCTGACCGATTCATCCAACCTGACCCGCATTTTGCAGGAAGTGCAGCCGGATGAAGTCTACAACCTGGGGGCAATGAGCCACGTTGCGGTTTCGTTTGAGTCCCCGGAATACACCGCCGACGTAGATGCGCTGGGTACGCTGCGTCTGCTGGAGGCAATCCGCTTCCTGGGCCTGGAAAAGAAAACCCGTTTCTATCAGGCTTCCACCTCTGAGCTGTACGGTCTGGTGCAGGAAATTCCACAAAAAGAGACCACGCCGTTCTATCCGCGCTCTCCGTATGCCGTCGCCAAACTGTACGCCTACTGGATCACCGTTAACTACCGCGAATCCTACGGCATCTACGCCTGTAACGGCATTCTGTTCAACCATGAATCTCCGCGTCGTGGCGAAACCTTCGTGACCCGCAAAATCACCCGCGCGATTGCCAATATCGCTCAGGGGCTGGAGTCCTGCTTGTTCCTCGGCAACATGGATTCCCTGCGTGACTGGGGCCATGCCAAAGACTACGTCAAGATGCAGTGGATGATGCTGCAACAAGAGACGCCGGAAGATTTCGTGATCGCGACCGGCGTGCAGTACTCCGTGCGTCAGTTCGTCGAAATGGCGGCGGCACAGCTGGGGATCAAACTGCGCTTTGAAGGGGAAGGCGTGGAAGAGAAAGGGATTGTCGTTTCTGTCACCGGTCATGACGCGCCGGGCGTGAAGCCGGGTGATGTGATTATCGCCGTTGACCCGCGCTACTTCCGTCCTGCGGAAGTGGAAACCCTGCTGGGCGACCCGTCAAAAGCGCACGAGAAGCTGGGCTGGAAACCGGAGATCACACTCCAGGAGATGGTGTCTGAAATGGTTGCGAAAGACCTGGAAGCGGCGAAGAAACATTCCTTGCTGAAATCTCATGGCTACGAGGTTGCCATCGCGCTGGAGTCCTGAGGATGATGAAACAACGTATTTTTGTGGCGGGCCATCGCGGGATGGTGGGTTCCGCCATCGTAAGACAGCTGGCGCAGCGCGAGGATGTGGAACTGGTGCTTCGCACTCGCGACGAGCTGAATTTGCTGGACAGCCGGGCGGTACAGGCATTCTTCGCTGAAGAACGCATTGACCAGGTTTATCTGGCAGCGGCGAAGGTGGGTGGTATTGTCGCCAACAATACGTACCCGGCCGATTTCATCTACGAGAACATGATGATTGAGAGCAACATCATTCACGCCGCGCATCTGCACAACGTGAACAAGCTGTTGTTCCTCGGTTCCTCCTGTATCTACCCCAAACTGGCAAAACAGCCGATGGCGGAAAGCGAACTGCTGCAAGGGTCGCTTGAACCAACCAACGAGCCGTATGCCATCGCCAAAATTGCCGGGATCAAACTGTGCGAGTCCTGGAATCGCCAGTTTGACCGCGATTACCGCTCGGTCATGCCGACCAACCTGTACGGGCCGCATGACAACTTCCACCCGAATAATTCGCACGTCATTCCCGCGCTGCTGCGTCGCTTCCATGAAGCGACCGAACAGAACGCGCCGGATGTAGTGGTATGGGGCAGCGGGACACCGATGCGCGAGTTCCTGCATGTGGATGATATGGCTGCCGCCAGCATCCATGTGATGGAGCTGGATCGCGAAGTGTGGCAGGAGAACACGCAGCCGATGCTCTCGCACATCAACGTCGGTACTGGTGTGGATTGCACCATTCGGGAGCTGGCGCAAACGATCGCTCAGGTCGTGGGCTACAAAGGGCGGGTGGTGTTTGACGCCACGAAACCGGACGGCGCGCCGCGCAAACTGCTCGACGTAACGCGCCTGCATCAGCTTGGCTGGTATCACGAGGTGTCGCTGGAGGCCGGGCTTGCCAGCACTTACCAGTGGTTCCTTGAGAACCAGCACCGGTTCCGGGGGTAAACATGTTTTTACGTCAGGAAGATTTCGCTACCGTCGTGCGCTCTACGCCGCTGATCTCCATTGATTTGATCGTGGAGAATGAGCACGGCGAATTCCTGCTGGGCAAGCGCACCAATCGCCCTGCGCAGGGTTACTGGTTCGTACCGGGCGGGCGCGTGCAGAAGGATGAGACGCTGGAAAAAGCGTTTGAGCGTCTCACTCAGGCGGAACTGGGGCTGCGTTTACCGCTGTCCGCAGGCGCGTTTTATGGCGTCTGGCAGCACTTCTATGACGATAACTTCTCCGGCGAAGACTTTACCACTCATTACGTTGTGCTTGGTTTTCGCCTGAAGGTGAATCAGGCGGATCTGCATCTGCCTGATGAACAACATGAAGATTATCGCTGGCAGACGCCTGAGCGGCTTCTGGCAAGCGCCAGCGTTCACGACAACAGTCGGGCGTACTTCCTCGCGGATCGTCAGTCCGGGGTGCCTGGATGTTACACGAAATCATTCAGCCTGAATCAAGGCGGCAGGGGTGAGCAGATGCAGCCAACGCAGAGTCAGGTTGAAGGATGAAGCGTATGAGAATCCTTGTGTATGGCATCAACTACTCGCCGGAGCTAACCGGCATCGGTAAATACACCGGCGAGATGGTGGAGTGGATGGCGCGTGAAGGGCATGAGGTTCGGGTGATCACCGCGCCGCCTTACTACCCGCAGTGGAAAGTGGGCGAGCAGTATTCCTCCTGGCGTTATCGCCGGGAAGAGGGGGCGGCCACCGTCTGGCGCTGCCCGTTATATGTTCCGACGCAGCCATCGACGCTGAAACGCTTGCTGCACCTGGGCAGTTTCGCCCTGAGCAGTTTCTTCCCGCTGATGGCGCAGCGACGCTGGAAGCCGGATCGGATTATCGGCGTGGTGCCGACGCTGTTTTGCACGCCAGGTATGCGTTTGCTGGCGAAACTCTCCGGCGCGCGCACGTTGCTGCATATTCAGGACTACGAGGTGGATGCGATGCTCGGTCTGGGGCTGGCCGGGCAAGGCAAGAGCGGTAAGGTTGCCCGACTGGCCGCCGCGTTCGAGCGCAGCGGTCTGCACAACGTCGATAACGTCTCCACCATCTCCCGCTCAATGATGAATAAAGCGCAGGAGAAAGGGGTCGCGGCAGACAAGGTGATTTTCTTCCCTAACTGGTCGGAAGTGGCGCGTTTTCGCGACGTGACCGCTAGCGATGCGGCCCGCTTACGCCAGACGTTAGGGTTGCCGGGTGATAAAAAAATCATTCTGTACTCCGGCAATATCGGTGAAAAACAAGGGCTTGAGAACGTGATCGACGCCGCTGAGCGTCTTACCGATCGCCCCTGGTTGTTTGTCATTGTCGGGCAGGGCGGCGGCAAAGCGCGGCTGGAAAAAATGGCCCGTGAGCGCGGCCTGGATAACGTCAAATTTTATCCGCTTCAGCCTTATGAAGCCTTACCTGCGCTGCTGAAGATGGGCGATTGCCATCTGGTGGTGCAAAAGCGCGGCGCGGCGGATGCCGTTTTGCCGTCGAAACTGACCAATATTCTGGCGGTGGGCGGCAACGCGGTGATTACCGCTGAACCGGAAACCGAACTCGGCCAGCTTTGTCGCGACTATCCCGGCATTGCCGTTTGCGTGGAACCGGAGTCGGTCGACGCGCTGGTGACGGGGATTACCCAGGCGCTTGCCATGCCTGAGAACAACACGGTGGCATGCGAATATGCCGAACGCACGCTCGATAAAGAGAACGTGTTACGTCAATTTATTACAGATATTCGGGGATAAATCATGGGTCAACGTAAACTTTATCCGGTCGTGATGGCGGGTGGCTCGGGTAGCCGTTTATGGCCGCTTTCTCGTGTACTTTATCCAAAACAGTTTCTCTGCCTGAAGGGCGATCTCACCATGCTGCAAACGACCATTTGTCGTCTGAACGGCGTGGAGTGCGAAAGCCCGGTGGTGATCTGCAATGAGCAGCACCGCTTTATTGTCGCCGAACAGTTGCGCCAGCTAAACAAACTGACGGAGAACATTATTCTCGAACCTGCCGGGCGCAATACCGCGCCAGCGATTGCGCTGGCGGCGTTGGCGGCGAAACGCCACAGCCCGGAAGGCGATCCGCTGATGCTGGTACTGGCGGCCGATCACGTCATTGCTGATGAAGGGGCGTTTCGTGACGCGGTGCGTAACGCCATTCCGTATGCCGAAGCGGGTAAGCTGGTCACGTTCGGCATCGTGCCGGATCTGCCGGAAACCGGCTACGGCTATATTCGTCGCGGCGATGTCTCTCCCGGCGAGCAAGACGCGGTTGCTTTTGACGTCGCGCAGTTTGTCGAAAAACCCAATCTTGAAACCGCGCAGGCCTACGTGGCGAGCGGCGACTACTACTGGAACAGCGGGATGTTCCTGTTCCGCGCCGGGCGTTATCTGGAAGAACTGAAAAAATACCGTCCCGATATTCTGGACGCCTGCGAAAACGCGATGAGCATCGTTGACCCCGACCTCGACTTTATCCGCGTGGATGAAGAGGCGTTCCTCGCCTGCCCGGAAGAGTCGGTGGACTACGCGGTGATGGAGCGCACGGCGGATGCGGTGGTTATGCCGATGGATGCCGGCTGGAGCGACGTGGGTTCCTGGTCTTCACTGTGGGAAATCAGCGCGCACACCGCCGAGGGAAACGTGCATCACGGCGACGTCATTAGCCATAAAACGGAAAACAGCTACGTTTATGCGGAGTCGGGCCTGGTGACGACCGTCGGGGTGAAAGACCTGGTGGTTGTACAGACCAAAGATGCGGTGCTGATTGCCGATCGCAATGCGGTGCAGGATGTGAAAAAAGTGGTGGAGCAGATTAAAGCTGACGGGCGTCATGAGCACCATATCCACCGTGAAGTCTACCGGCCGTGGGGCAAATACGACTCTATCGACGCCGGCGACCGTTATCAGGTGAAACGTATTACCGTTAAACCCGGCGAGGGGCTCTCCGTGCAGATGCATCACCATCGGGCGGAGCACTGGGTGGTGGTTGCAGGGACGGCAAAAGTCACCATCAACGGCGAAATCAAACTGCTCGGTGAAAACGAGTCTGTCTACATACCTCTGGGGGCGACCCACTGCCTGGAGAATCCGGGAAAAATTCCGCTCGACCTGATTGAAGTCCGCTCCGGTTCGTACCTTGAAGAGGACGACGTGGTGCGCTTCGCCGATCGCTACGGGCGGGTGTAAGCCTGGTAAGTTGCCGGATGGCGCGTTGCTTATCCGGCCTACAGGTCCGTAGGCCCGGTAAGCGTAGCGTCACCGGGCAATAAAACAAAAATTGAAAAAGGCTCTTACGAGAGTCAGGGCCAACTGTTGCCTGAAGAAGGGTAAAAACATGACGAAATTAACCTGTTTTAAAGCCTACGATATTCGCGGCAGGCTGGGCGAAGAGTTGAATGAGGATATCGCGTGGCGTATTGGCCGCGCTTACGGCGAGTTCCTGCAACCGAAAACCATTGTGCTGGGCGGCGATGTGCGCCTGACAAGCGAGTCGCTGAAACTGGCGCTGGCGAAAGGGTTGCAGGATGCGGGCGTTGACGTACTGGATATCGGCCTTTCCGGCACGGAAGAGATCTATTTTGCGACCTTCCATCTGGGCGTTGATGGCGGTATTGAAGTGACCGCCAGCCATAACCCGATGGACTACAACGGTATGAAACTGGTGCGCGAGGGCGCGCGCCCCATCAGCGGCGACACCGGCCTGCGCGACGTGCAGCGTCTGGCGGAATCCAATGATTTTCCACCGGTCAACGAAGCCAGACGCGGCAGCTATAAGCAGATCAATCTGCGTGACGCCTACATCGACCACCTGTTCGGCTACATCAACGTCAACAATCTCACGCCATTGAAGCTGGTCATCAACTCCGGCAACGGCGCGGCAGGCCCGGTGGTGGATGCCATTGAAGCCCGCTTTAAGGCGCAGGGCGTGCCGGTTGACTTCATCAAAATCCACAACACGCCGGACGGCAACTTCCCGAACGGCATCCCTAATCCGCTGCTGCCGGAGTGTCGCGATGACACCTGCAACGCCGTTATTGAACACGGCGCAGATATGGGCATTGCCTTCGACGGGGATTTCGACCGCTGCTTCCTGTTTGATGAGAAAGGGCAGTTCATTGAGGGCTACTACATTGTCGGCCTGCTGGCGGAGGCATTTCTGGAGAAACACCCGGGGGCGAAGATCATCCACGACCCGCGTCTGTCCTGGAACACTGTTGATGTGGTGACGGCGGCGGGCGGCACGCCGGTGATGTCGAAAACCGGTCATGCCTTCATTAAAGAACGTATGCGCCATGAAGATGCTATCTACGGCGGCGAAATGAGCGCCCATCACTACTTCCGGGATTTTGCGTACTGCGACAGCGGGATGATCCCGTGGCTGCTGGTGGCGGAGCTGGTATGTCTGAAAGGGCAGTCGCTGGGGGAACTGGTGCGTGACCGGATGGCGGCGTTCCCGGCCAGCGGTGAAATCAACAGCAAACTGGCAGAGCCTGCGGCCGCCATCAGCCGGGTGGAAGCACACTTTGCGCGTGAAGCGCTGACGGTGGACAGAACTGACGGCATCAGCATGTCGTTTGCCGACTGGCGCTTCAACCTGCGTTCTTCCAATACTGAACCGGTGGTGCGGCTGAACGTGGAATCACGCGGCGACATTCCGCTGATGGAAGCGCGAACGCGAACCCTGCTGACGTTGCTGAATCAGTAATGTCGGTTCTTCCCTTACCCGGCGACGGGTAAGGGGCTAATAACAGGAACAACGATGACAAATCTAAAAAAGCGCGAGCGAGCCAAAACCAATGCATCGTTAATCTCTATGGTGCAACGCTTTTCGGATATCACCATCATGTTTGGCGGGTTATGGGTTGTCTGCAAGCTGAGCGGATTGCCTTTCCTGTATATGCATCTGTTGGTGGCGCTGATCACGCTGGTGGTTTTTCAGATGCTGGGCGGCATAACTGATTTTTACCGTTCCTGGCGCGGCGTGAAGATTTCGACGGAACTGGCGCTACTGCTGCAAAACTGGACGCTGAGTCTGGTCTTCAGCGCGGGCCTGATTGCCTTCAATAACGACTTCGATAACCGTCTTACCGTCTGGCTGGCGTGGTATGCGCTCTCCAGCGTGGGTCTGGTGGTCTGCCGCTCGTTCATTCGCTACGGAGCCGGATGGCTGCGTAACCGTGGGTACAACACGCGCCGGGTGGCGGTGGCGGGGGATCTTCCTGCCGGTCAGTCGCTGCTGGACAGCTTCCGCAAGGAGCCGTGGTTGGGTTTTGAAGTGGTCGGCGTTTACTACGATCCGAAACCGGGCGGCGTCTCTTCTGACTGGGCCGGAAATCTGCAACAACTGGTTGAGGATGCCAAAGCCTCACGCATTCATAACGTCTATATCGCCATGTCGATGAGTGACGGGGCGCAGGTAAAAAAACTGGTGCGCGCTCTGGCGGACACTACCTGCTCGGTCATCCTCATCCCGGATGTTTTTACCTTTAATATTCTGCACTCGCGCATTGAAGAGGTAAGCGGCGTGCCGGTCGTGCCGCTGTATGACACGCCGCTGTCAGGGATCAATCGTCTGCTGAAACGCGCGGAAGATATCGTGCTGGCGTCGCTGATTCTGCTGCTGATCTCTCCGGTGCTGTGCTGCATTGCGCTGGCGGTCAAATTCAGTTCGCCAGGGCCGATTATCTTCCGCCAGACCCGTTATGGCATGGACGGTAAGCCGATCAAAGTGTGGAAATTCCGCTCCATGAAGGTGATGGAAAACGACAAAGTGGTGACGCAGGCGACGCAAAACGACCCGCGTGTAACCCGCGTGGGGAATTTTCTGCGCCGTACCTCGCTTGATGAACTGCCGCAGTTTATCAACGTTCTGACCGGCGGCATGTCTATCGTCGGGCCGCGCCCGCACGCGGTGGCGCATAACGAGCAGTATCGCCAGCTTATCGAAGGCTACATGCTGCGCCATAAAGTCAAACCCGGCATTACGGGGTGGGCGCAGATCAACGGCTGGCGCGGCGAGACCGACACACTGGAGAAAATGGAAAAGCGCGTGGAGTTTGATCTGGAGTACATCCGTGAGTGGAGCGTGTGGTTTGACATCAAGATTGTTTTTCTGACGGTGTTCAAAGGCTTTGTGAATAAAGCGGCGTACTGAGGAACGATCATGAGCTTACGAGAAAAAACCATCAGTGGGGCGAAGTGGTCGGCGATCGCTACGGTTATCATCATCGGGCTGGGACTGATTCAGATGACCGTGCTGGCGCGGATTATTGATAATCACCAGTTTGGTCTGCTGACCGTGTCGCTGGTGATTATCGCCCTCGCCGATACGCTGTCGGACTTCGGTATTGCCAACTCCATTATCCAGCGTAAAACGATAAGCCACCTCGAACTCACCACCCTGTACTGGCTGAACGTTGGCTTAGGGCTGGCGGTGTGCGTTGTGGTGTTTTTGCTTAGCGACGCGATCGGCAACGTGCTGCATAACCCCGATCTGGCGCCGCTGATTAAAACCCTGTCGCTGGCGTTTGTGGTGATCCCTCACGGGCAGCAGTTTCGCGCGTTGATGCAAAAGGAGCTGGAATTTAACAAAATAGGCATGATCGAGACCAGCTCGGTGCTGGCGGGGTTCACCTTTACCGTGGTCAGCGCCCATTTCTGGCCGTTGGCAATGACGGCGATCCTCGGCTATCTGGTCAACAGCGCCGTCCGTACGCTGCTGTTCGGCTATTTTGGCCGGAAGATCTACCGCCCCGGCCTGCATTTTTCGCTGGCGTCTGTTTCGTCGAACCTGCGCTTTGGCGCATGGCTGACGGCGGACAGCATCATCAATTACGTCAATACTAACCTGTCGACGCTGGTGCTGGCGCGTATTCTCGGCGCGAGTGTCGCCGGGGGATACAACCTTGCTTATAACGTGGCGGTAGTTCCGCCAATGAAGCTTAACCCGATTATTACCCGCGTATTGTTCCCGGCGTTCGCCAAAATTCAGGATGATACGGAGAAGCTGCGCGTCAACTTCTACAAGCTGCTGTCGGTCGTGGGGATTATTAATTTTCCCGCGTTGCTCGGTCTGATGGTGGTATCGAATAATTTTGTGCCGCTGGTTTTTGGCGAGAAGTGGAACAGCATCATTCCGGTGCTGCAACTGCTGTGCGTGGTGGGGCTGTTGCGCTCTGTCGGCAACCCGATTGGTTCGTTGCTGATGGCGAAAGCGCGCGTCGATATCAGCTTCAAATTCAATGTGTTCAAAACCTTTCTGTTCATTCCGGCAATTATCGTTGGCGGCCATCTGGCGGGGGCGACAGGCGTGACGCTGGGCTTCCTGCTGGTGCAGATCATCAATACCGTTCTGAGCTATTTCGTCATGATTAAACCGGTGCTGGGGTCGAGTTACCGCCAGTACATCCTTAGCCTGTGGCTACCGTTTTATCTCTCTTTACCTACCCTGGCGGTGAGCTATGGGTTGGGGATTGCGCTGAATGGACATCTGCCGCTGAGCGTACTGCTGGCAACGCAAATCGTGGCGGGCGCGCTGGCCTTCGCCGTGATGATTGTGCTTTCGCGCCATCCGCTGGTGGTGGAGATGAAGCGCCAGTTTTGCCGTAGCGAAAAAATGAAAACACTGCTTCGCGCAGGATAACTTTTGCCGGATGGCGACGTTTACGCGTCGTATCCGGCCTATGAATTGATTTTGCTGTAGGCCGGATAAGGCGACAGCCGCCATCCGGCAACGATTTTAAGGGGCAAATATGAAATTACTGATCCTGGGCAACCACACCTGCGGCAACCGTGGCGACAGCGCAATTTTGCGCGGCCTGCTGGATGCCATTAACCGTCTTGAGCCTGACGCAGAAGTGGATGTGATGAGTCGCTATCCGGTGAGCTCATCCTGGTTATTGAATCGCCCGGTGATGGGCGATCCGCTCTATTCGCAGATGAAGCAGCACAATAACGCGGCGGGCGTGATGGGGCGCGTGAAAAAAGTGCTGCGTCGCCGCTATCAGCATCAGGTACTGCTCTCCCGTGTCACCGATACTGGCAAGCTGCGCAATATTGCCATTGCGCAAGGGTTTACCGACTTCGTGCGTCTGTTATCCGGTTATGATGCCATTATCCAGGTCGGGGGCTCGTTTTTCGTCGATCTGTACGGTGTACCGCAGTTTGAACATGCGTTGTGTACTTTTATGGCGAAGAAGCCGCTGTATATGATTGGTCACAGCGTCGGCCCCTTCCAGGACGAGCAGTTCAACACGCTGGCGAATTACGTCTTTGGTCATTGTGATGCGTTGATTCTGCGTGAATCAGTCAGTCTGGAGCTGATGAAGCGTAGCGATATCACCACGACGAAAGTTGAAGCGGGGGTCGATACCGCCTGGCTGGTTGATCATCACAATGACGATTTTGAACCGGGTTATGCCGTTCAGCACTGGTTAGCCCTTGCCGGAAAGCAAAAGACGGTTGCGATTACGCTGCGTGAACTGGCGCCATTCGATAAGCGTCTGGGAACCACCCAACAGGCTTACGAGAAGGCGTTTGCTGGCGTGGTGAACCGTATCCTTGAGGAAGGCTATCAGGTGATTGCGCTGTCAACCTGTACCGGTATCGACAGCTATAACAAAGACGATCGCATGGTGGCGTTAAACCTGCGCCAGCACGTCAGCGACCCGGATCGTTACCATGTGGTAATGGACGAACTCAACGATCTTGAAATGGGGAAAATCCTCGGCGCCTGTGAACTGACCGTGGGCACGCGCCTGCATTCCGCCATTATTTCCATGAATTTCGCGACCCCTGCGATTGCCATTAATTATGAGCACAAATCTGCCGGAATTATGCAACAGCTGGGATTGCCTGAAATGGCGATCGACATTCGTCATTTGCTGGACGGCAGCCTGGAAGCGATGGTGGCCGATACGCTGGGGCAGTTGCCCGCGCTCAACGCGCGACTGGCGGACGCCGTAAACCGCGAGCGTGAACAGGGCTTTCGCATGGTGCAGTCAGTGTTAACCCGTATCGGGGAGGGGAAATGAAGGTCAGCTTCTTTTTACTGAAGTTCCCACTGTCGTCAGAGACCTTCGTGCTGAACCAGATCACCGCGTTTATCGATATGGGGTTTGAGGTGGAAATTGTCGCGTTGCATAAAGGCGACCTTGAAAACACGCATGCGGCGTATGACACCTACCGCCTGGGTGAAAAAACGCACTGGCTGCTGGATGAGCCGGAAGGCAAGCTGGCGAAGCTGCGCTATCGCGCCATTGCGTCTTTGCGTGGCGGTACGCGCGCATCGACCTGGAAGGCGTTGAATGTTTCACGTTACGGTGATGAAGCGCGCAACCTGATTCTGTCCGCAATCTGCGGGCTGACGCCAAAAATGTTCCAGGCGGATGTTTTTATCGCCCATTTTGGCCCGGCGGGCGTAACGGCGGCGAAGTTGCGGGAACTTGGCGTGATCAAAGGCAAAATCTCCACCGTTTTTCACGGTATTGATGTATCGCACCGCGATGTACTCAATCACTACACGCCTGAATATCAGCGTTTGTTCCAGCGTGGCGATCTCATGCTGCCCATCAGTGAATTATGGGCGGGACGCCTTAAAACAATGGGGTGCCCGCCCGAGAAAATTGCGGTCTCGCGGATGGGCGTCGATATGACGCGCTTTACTCACCGTCCGGTAAAAGCGCCGGGTACGCCGCTGGAGATTATCTCCGTGGCGCGATTAACCGAGAAGAAAGGACTGCACGTAGCGATTGAGGCCTGCCGACAGCTCAAAGCGCAGGGGGTGGCGTTCCGTTATCGCATCCTGGGCATGGGGCCGTGGGAGAGACGCCTGCGCACATTGATTGAGCAGTACCAGCTTGATGATGTGATTGAAATGCCCGGCTTTAAACCCAGCCATGAAGTGAAAAAAATGCTGGATGACGCGGATGTGTTTCTGCTGCCCTCTATCACCGGTACGGATGGCGATATGGAAGGTATTCCGGTGGCGCTGATGGAAGCGATGGCAGTCGGGCTGCCGGTGGTTTCAACCGTTCACAGCGGAATTCCTGAACTGGTGGATGCCGGTAAGTCGGGCTGGCTGGTGCCTGAAAATGATGCTGAGGCGTTGGCGGAGCAACTGGCGGCATTCAGTCGCATTGACACCGAGTCGTTACGGCCTGTGGTACAACGCGCCCGTGAAAAAGTTGAGGCTGATTTTAATCAGCAGGTGATTAATCAACAGTTAGCCAGCCTGCTGCAAACGATGTAAACCGAGGTTGTATGCCAGAGAATAAACTCTCCCGTCGCACCTTCCTGACGGCAGGCTCTGCGCTTGCCGCACTTCCTGTCCTCCATTCCCCCTTTGCCCGCGCGCTTGAACCCCGGCAAACCGTCAATATTCAGGATTATAACCCCCGAGACTGGATAGCCTCGTTTAAACAGGCGTTTAGCGAAGCGCAGACGGTTGTTGTTCCTGCGGGGCTGGTCTGCGAGAACGTCAATACCGGCATCTTTATCCCGGCAGGAAAAACGCTGCATGTGCGTGGGCGCTTAAGCGGCAATGGTCGCGGTCGGTTTGTGTTGCAGGATGGCTGCCAGGTAACAGGGGAGCAGGGCGGCAGCCTGCACAACATCACCCTGGATGTGCGCGGTTCAGATTGCACCATCAGGGGGATTGCCATGAGCGGGTTCGGCCCCGTTACCCAGATCTACATTGGCGGCAAAAAGCCGCGAGTGATGCGTAATCTCACCATTGATGATATTACGGTCAGCCATGCAAATTACGCCATTCTGCGCCAGGGATTCCACAACCAGGTGGACGGCGCGCGCATCACCAACAGCCGATTCAGCGATCTGCAAGGGGATGCCATCGAATGGAACGTGGCGATTAACGATCGTAACATTCTGATCTCTGACCATGTTATAGAACGCATCGACTGCACCAACGGGAAAATCAATTGGGGGATTGGCATCGGGCTAGCGGGCAGCACCTACGATAATGCCTACCCGGAAGAACAAACCGTAAAGAACTTTGTCGTGGCCAATATTACCGGATCGGATTGCCGACAACTGGTTCATGTGGAGAACGGAAAACACTTTATCATTCGTAATGTAAAAGCGCGGAATATCACGCCTGATTTCAGTAAGAAAGCGGGCATTGATAATGCGACGGTAGCAATTTATGGGTGTGATAATTTCGTGATTGATAATATCGATATGGTGAATTGTGCGGGGATGCTTATTGGCTATGGCGTCGTCAAAGGCAAATATTTATCCATTCCGCAAAACTTCAAATTAAATGATATTCATCTTGATAACACTCGCCTGGACTATAAACTGCGCGGCATTCAGATCTCTTCAGGGAATGCGACCTCCTTTGTGGCGATCACCAATCTGGAGATGAAGCGCGCTACGCTTGAACTACACAACCAGCCTCAGCATCTTTTCCTGCGTAATATCAAGGTAATGCAGGAGTCTGCGACAGGGCCCGCGCTGAAGATGCACTTTGATCTACGTAAAGATATACGCGGCAAGTTTATGGCGAAACAGGACACCTTGCTGTCGCTGGCGAATGTTCATGCAGTCAATGAGAAGGGGCAGAGCTCGGTCGATATCGACAGGATTAACCACAAGGTGGTGAATGTGGAAGCGGTCAATTTCAGGTTGCCGGAGCGGGGGAGGTAGTTTTGCGACCATTCCTGGCGAAAGTTACTCATACTTAAGATTATGGCTACTGCAATCTGCGGATAAGCGGCGTACCATCACATCCAACGCCATAATGTAATTCATGCTGGCTAAAACATGCTAAAGAGCTATAATTCAGCAACCATTTTATAGGTGGATGAAATAATGATTAATTTGAAAGCAGTTATTCCGGTAGCTGGTCTGGGTATGCACATGTTGCCTGCCACCAAGGCAATCCCCAAAGAGATGCTGCCGATTGTTGACAAACCGATGGTACAGTACATTGTTGACGAAATTGTTGCTGCTGGGATCAAAGAAATCGTTCTGGTCACTCACGCTTCCAAAAATGCGGTAGAGAACCACTTCGACACCTCCTACGAATTAGAGTCACTTCTGGAGCAACGCGTGAAACGTCAGTTGCTGGCGGAAGTGCAGTCCATTTGCCCACCAGGCGTGACGATTATGAACGTTCGTCAGGCTCAACCGTTGGGTCTGGGGCATTCCATTTTATGCGCACGTCCTGTGATTGGCGACAACCCCTTTGTGGTGGTGCTGCCTGATATCATCATTGATGACGCGACGGCCGATCCGCTTCGCTATAATCTTGCGGCAATGGTAGCGCGTTTCAACGAAACGGGGCGCAGCCAGGTGCTGGCAAAACGCATGAAAGGCGACCTTTCAGAGTATTCCGTTATCCAGACCAAAGAACCTCTGGATAATGAGGGGAAAGTCAGCCGTATTGTTGAGTTTATTGAAAAGCCGGATCAACCGCAGACGCTGGACTCAGATCTGATGGCGGTAGGTCGCTATGTGTTATCGGCAGATATCTGGGCAGAACTGGAAAGAACAGAACCCGGCGCCTGGGGCCGCATCCAACTGACGGATGCAATTGCAGAACTGGCGAAAAAACAGTCTGTTGACGCCATGCTGATGACAGGCGATAGCTACGACTGCGGTAAGAAAATGGGCTATATGCAAGCGTTTGTGAAGTACGGGCTGCGCAACCTGAAGGAAGGAGCGAAGTTTCGGAAGGGGATTGAGGCGTTGCTTAACGAGTAAGCTAAGCCGATCGCTTAAGGTATTAGGCGATATAATACCAATGGCAGTAAATATTCTGAATAAGCAAGAGTGCTTAAGTCAGCTATTTTACTGCCTTTTTTATTTTAAAGTATAGAAATAACAGTAAGTTACCCCCGTCAACTTCAGCCATTTTTTGTGTTTTTTTCCTTGTTTCTGTCATCATTTGGTAAGACAATTAGTATCCAGCTTTAAAGCGTTGCATGGAGTTAGCGAGGTGGCTGTACAATTTGGTAATTGTTCAGAGTGCTGGTAGCTGTTAAGCCAGGGGCGGTAGCGTGTCTTATTCGATCTATCCTTTAACAATTGATTCGAACTCTTTATACGAAACTCGGAGATAAACCATACTATTATATAGTGTGAATAGTAATGCTTTTACTAATTACTTTAATACATGTCTGTCTGTTGGCTAACATGTCTAATTTTACCACTGCCACGATTGGTTGTTGAAAGATACTTGAGAAAAATTAAAAATGATAAAAGATATAATTAAATTAGTTGTTACTTATATACTTAAAATATTATTGATTCCTTTTTATTTGTTTCCCATGAATAGCAAAAAGATAATATTCATGAGCTATTCTGGGTTACAATACTCATGTAATCCCAAATACATATCAGATTATATTAAGGATAATTATAAAGATTATGAGCTGATATGGGTTTTTCAGGAACCTGAAAAGCATTTATTAGATCCGAAATTTAAAAAAGTTAAATATCTTTCACTTCGTTATTTTTATGCCGTAGTAACAAGCCAGTTTTGTATTAGCAATACTGGCTTTAATCGTTTTTTCTTCATTAGAAAATCACAACGATTTGTTCAAACATGGCATGGTGGCGGTGCATATAAAAGAAGATCATTGAATCAGGATAAAAACTGCTTTCAAAAGTTACTGGATATACAACATGATGATATGATAACTGATTTTATTTCTAGTTCTGAATATTTTACAAAGTATTTCATTATGGACTCTGTATATAAGAATAGAATATTAAAAACAGGAATGCCAAGAAACGAGTTTTTGATTAGAAATAAAAATAACGGAAATTTTATTAATCTTAAAAGAAAAAATATAGAGGGGGTTGGAGAAGGCAATTTTCTTATCCTTTATGCACCTACATGGCGTGATGATGGTAGCATATATGAGTTTCCTGACTTTAATAAAATAATGAATACCATTGAGCGAGTGTTTAATAAAAAAACAACTTTGCTATTACGGAGTCATCATTATCAAGAATTAAAAAGTAGCTTGGATTGCAATTATATCGATGTGAGAAACTATCCTGATATGCAAGAATTACTTTTAATTTCCGATATGCTGATTTCTGATTATAGCTCGTCCATTTGGGATTTCTCGCTATTGGAAAAACCATGCTTTTTATATACACCAGACCTGAAATACTATGAAGATATGAGAGGTTTTTATACTCCTATTCGAACATGGGGTTTTGATGTGTGCCAAACATCTGAAGAATTAGATGATGCTATTAAACGTTTTGTTCCCATAGTTTATTGTGAAAAAATATATAAAATGCATAAACAGTTCAATTCTTATGAAAATATAGATTCAACTTCTCAGCTTTTAAGTAAATTAGGGATTAATTAGATGTCTGCTACAAAGTTAACTCTTGTATTCTGTTGTTATAATGTATCTCAATATTTAGATGGTATATACAATTGGCTTGTCACTCAACCATTCGAGAATATAGAGGTAATATTTGTTGAGGACTGTTCGACTGACGACACAAAAAATAAATTATCCCTGCTTATAAATGATCAACGTATGCGAATTATTCAGAATCCAGTAAATTTAGGGTTGTCTGAAAGTCGTAATGTAGGGTTGAGCCATGCGACTGGTAAATATGTAGGATTTCCAGATCCTGATGATATGTTTGATTTAAATTGGCTGGTTGATATTTCTGAAGCGATCGATTCAGACAGTCCACCGGTGATTATCTCTGGGATGAGAGAGGATTATGAGAATGAGGGAGTATCAGAGTATTCAAAAAATATTCTTAGCAAATACTCAGGATTTGTAACCGATAATTATATTGACGCCCTTCTTGATTTAGAAGAAACAATGTTATTCGGCTATATGAATAATAAATTTTATAATACTGACTTTCTTTTGAGGAATAAAATCCTATGTAAAACAATGGCTTTGAAAGAGGATTTTGAACTAAATATTCGAGTTTTTGAAAAAATAAATAGTTTTTATATTCTGAATTCTCCGTATTATTTTTATAAAAAAAGAAGAGATGGAAATACTTTAACATCGAAATATGTTCCTGATTATTTTGATATTCATCAAAATTCAGTTTTTATGTTGAAGGCATTAATTGAAAGTAGAACACAGTTAACTGGAAAAAGTAAAACTTTATTAGTTAATCGTTTTTTTAGATATTTATTATCAGCAGTTGAAAGAAATAGTAGCCCAAAATCTGGCTTGACCCTTTCAGAACAAATTGAATGGGTGAAAAAAATCGAGTTAGAAAGTAAGTATAAGTGGTTTTTTGAAAATATTGATTTCCTTTCTGGAAAACTGAAAGTATTAAAACCTATTTTTAGTTATAATAAAGCATGGATTCTTGTTAGTGTGGGGTATATATTAAAATTAACAAAAAATAAATTACCTGTTATATTTGTAAAAATGAAGCCTTAATAGAATATAAGATGAAGTTTAATCGGGCTGCGCAAAATTCATATTTTTTTTGCTTTATATACTTATTATGGGTATTTTTTATTCATATCTGCGGTAGTCAATATTTTACATTATTCGATGTAGATACACTTATAAAATATTTTAATGGCGCAATAATTCTTTCGCTTTTTACTTACTTTTTGTTTAGTTATAGAGTGAATAAAAGTGCATTAATTGACATCGCTTTAGTGATCGTATTTTTTGTTGGATATATCTACTTCAGAAAAGGGGTTTTGATATTATTTTTTATTCTATTATGTAGACATATACCATTTAGTATGATAATTAAAACATTTATGTTTGCAACACTTTTGGGGATGCTATTTGTTCTTTTTACTTATGCTTTAAATCTTTATCCTGAAACACATCTTGATCTTTTTAGAGAAGATGGTAATTACAGGTATTCATTAGGTTATCGTTTCCCCACATTTTTACCAAATTTTTATTTTCATTTAGTATTGTGTTGGTTTTTTTTAAGAAAAGGAAAAGTACTTTTAGGTGAGATAATAATTATATTGATTATTAATTATTTTCTTTATGAACTCACTGATACGAGGGCTGTATTTGCCCTTGTAACGTTATTTTGCATCGTTATTATTTTTTTGAAATACTTGAGTGTAAGTTATAATACATTTATTCTAGGGCGCATTTTTGGCTTTTTCACAAAGTATTCATTCATTGTATTTGGTTTTATCGCAATTTACTTTCAATATACTTATGATCCTTCTATCAGCTGGTTAGCTAAATTAAATGATATTTTTAGTGGACGACTCGCTTTAGGCCATTGGGGTTTTGAACTATATGATGTGAGTTTATTTGGCAATTTAGTTGAGTTTGTTTCAATATTAGATGCTAGCAAAACTAACAAGTTTTTCTATATTGATTCAGCATATGTTCAATTACTTTTAGTGTATGGACTGATTATATATTTTCTGGTAATGATCGCATATACTAAAATTGGAAAAGATATTGTAAGTAGAGGAGAGAAATATTTTGGTATTGTACTAATATTTCTATTCGCTCATTCGATCACTGATCCTCAATTAATGTCTCCAGAGTTTAATCCTTTTTTACTATGCTTGGGCTATTATGGTTTGGCAAAGTATAAGGAAAATGTGTTTAAGTAGAATTATGAAAATAAGAACGGTTAAATTTAATTTTGCAATGAATATGCTTCTTACGGTTTCAAATTTTTTGTTTCCGCTGATTACTTTTCCCTATGTTTCACGAGTTTTGAATCCAGAAGGAACAGGTAAAGTAGCGTTTGCATATTCAATAGTATCCTATTTTTCTATTTTAGCTGCATTTGGTGTTGCTAATTATGGCATACGTGCGTGTGCTCAAGTCAGAGATAATAAAGATAAGCTTTCAAAAACAGTGCATGAAATTATTACTATAAACATATTTTTAATGGTAATTGTTTATGCTCTCTATTTTTTAATTGTTTATGTAGTACCTGAGTTAAGGGTAGAAAAGAAATTATTCTTCATTTCTGGATTAAATATTCTATTCACTATCATTGGATTTGAATGGCTATATAAGGGAGTTGAACAATATTATTACATCACAATCCGTTCGTTAGTTTTTAAATTAATAGCATTTTTCCTGATTTTCTTATGTATTAAATCACAAGAAGACTATAGTACTTATGCCTTTATAATTATTTTTGCGACTGTAGGTTCTGGGATAGTAAATTTATATAATTTAAAGAAAGTAATATATATAAAGAGATATTCAGGTTATAATATAAGAAAACATATTCAACCTATGGCAACATTCTTCATAATTACAATTGCAGTTGCTTTTTATGTGTATGTTAGTGTTGCTATGCTAGGTTTTGTGCAGGGGAATACTGAGGTTGGTTACTATAATGCTGCTTACCGTATAAAAGACGTTATGGTAAGTATTATTACAGCACTTGGTGCTGTATTACTACCACGTTTAAGCTATTATGTTGAAAATAATATGCAAGATAAATTTAATGATGTAATAGAAAAATCGATGAAATTTATTTTTATAATGTCGCTCCCTCTTGTATTTTTCTGTATTATCTTTGCAAAACCTGCCGTATTAATCCTTGCCGGTCCTGCTTATGAAGGTTCTATACTGCCACTGAAAATTCTTTCTGTTATAATTTTTATTGTTGGAGTATCTAATTTAACAGGAATTCAAATGCTAATTCCATTAAAACAAGAAAAATATCTTTGCTATTCTGTTATATTTGCCGCAATTATTAATATGATACTGAATATTATGCTCATGCCTCATTTAGGTGCTGTTGGAACAGCTATCTCTGTGGCAATAGCAGAACTCTGCATCCTTCTAATTCAGATTTATGTGCTAAGAAAGTTTTCACGAATACTTTTTAGTAAGATTAGCTATATAAAATTATTAGTAAGCTTAAGTTTGGCTAGTGTTGCTTCTATATATCTTAATAATAATATAAACTTCAATGAAGTAGTTATTTTCCTTATAAGTGCGAGTACGTTTTTTTTCTTATATTTTTTAATGTTGATAATTATGAAAGAATCTTTCATATTTTCAATATTAAATCAAATTAAAAACAAGTTAGTTAAGAGTTAGAGGGAAATATGAATCATGTGGTGATTTTTGCTGGCGGAACTGGATCCCGAATGAATTCCAGAAACTTGCCAAAACAGTTTTTAAAGATTTATGGCAAGCCTGTTATAATTCATACTTTAGAGGTTTTTGAAAACTGTGCTGCTATAGATAATATAATTGTTGTAATTGTTAAAGGATGGGAGGATTATTTAAATAATCTTCTCGAACAATATCGTATTACAAAAGTACGCAAAGTTGTACCGGGCGGTGAGACTGGTCAGCAATCAATATTTAATGGTTTAAAAGAGTTGAGTGAAGGTATTGTATTAATCCATGATGGCGTTCGTCCATTCATTACAAATAAACTCATAGAGGAAAATATAGCAGTAGCTTTACAACATAAAATAGCTATTACTTGCGTAAAAGCTAAAGAAACTTTGGTTTCCGTTGAAGATCATAAAATTAATGGAGTCTTGAAGCGCGAAGTATCATATATGGCCAGAGCGCCGCAAGCTTTTGATGTTAATTTGTTGAAATCTGCACATCATAAAGCAATAGCGGATAATGATTACTCTTTTGTTGATTCTTGTGCCATCGTGAAACACTATTATCCTGAGTCAGACTTTCATATTGTTGAATGTGGTTCAGAAAATATTAAAATTACAACACAAGAAGATTTTTATTTGGCTAAAGCCATGTTCTCTTTAGAAGAAGATGAGCAGTTGTATGGTTTTAAACGAGGGGATGAGAAATGATTAAAGATACAATATTACAAAAAGATTTGGATTTTATCGCAAATAAAATATTTAAGGGTGGCAGTTTTTCTAATTCTACTGTGTTTATTACAGGTGCTACTGGTCTGGTAGGGTCCTTGCTTGTCAAAAGTATACTATATGCAAATAAAACGTTAGGAACAAATATAAAAGTTCTTGCAAGTGTAAGAAATCTTAATAAGGCGAGAGAAACTTTTTTAGATTTTATATCTGATTCCTGCTTGGAGTTTATTACAATAGACTTGCTTGAACCAATTAATATATTAAAGAAGATTGATTTTATTGTACATGCCGCTAGTATTACTGCCTCTAAAGAAATGGTAGAAAATCCAACTGGGGTTCTACTAACTGCATTCGATAGTACTAAAAATATTTTAAATTATGTCAAGGTAAATCCTAATTGTAAGATGGTCTACATTTCTTCGATGGAATATTATGGCCAGGTGACAGAAGGTTATGAAAATGCGACGGAGGATAAGCTAGGCTATATTGATTTAAGCAAGCCGAGAAGTTGCTACCCTGAAAGTAAACGTGCTTGTGAAACTTTATGTAACGCTTATGCAACTCAGTACAATATTAATGTTTGCAGTGCACGCCTTGCCCAAACATTTGGTGCTGGGGTTCCTTTCTCAGATAATCGAGTATTTGCACAATTTGCCAAGAGTGCGATGAATAACTCAGATATCATTTTGCATACAACAGGTGAGTCAGAAGGGAACTATTGTTATACAGCCGATGCTATATATGCGATTTTATTGCTTTTGACTAACGGTAAGAAAGGGCAAAGTTATAATG
The DNA here is from genome assembly GCF_030333595.1 of Citrobacter sp. CK181. Lineage (NCBI taxonomy): Bacteria > Pseudomonadati > Pseudomonadota > Gammaproteobacteria > Enterobacterales > Enterobacteriaceae > Citrobacter > Citrobacter sp. CK181. The sequence continues at coordinate 363,469 of NZ_JAOWFN010000011.1, forward strand.
TTGCTTGTGACCATAGCAGCATTATTAACATGGCTAAACTTGTTGCCGAAAAAATAGCAGATAATAGAATTAAAGTTGATATCCAGATACCTCAAGATTTGAACAATTATGGATATGCGCCAACTGTAAAATTGAGACTTAACTCAGATAAACTACGAGCATTAGGCTGGGAACCTTCAACGGATCTTGAACACATGTTCAAAAGAATGATCAGCAGTTGGGAAATATCTATAGATAAGTAGTATGTTAATAGAGATATTTGTTCTGGTTTTCCTTAACTAGTTTTATTGATGTCATACTTTATTTGATTTGAAATCCTTTATTCCCTTAGCGGGATTCCGATATTATTTCAATTTGTGCTAATTCTAAGTTTTAAGGCTATTGATTGTATGAAGGTTTATATTGTGAGTCACAAGACGTATGCTTTCCCTGACAATGATGGATTTTTGCCTATAAAAGTGGGTAATGGTATTGAAAAAATATGCAATCATTTTGTGGATGACTGTACAAAGGAAAATATTACGCATCTGAATCCATCGTTCTGTGAACTCACTGCTGCCTACTGGATCTGGAAGAATTCTCAGGAAGACGTTGTGGGCTTGGCGCACTACCGCCGCTATTTCGCATCTTCTAAAAGTGATTTGATGGTTAAGGGAAAGCGCATCGCATCACCAGAAGAGATGATGGCGTTGCTGAAAGAAGCTGATATCTTGATTGCCAGACCGAGAAATTATTACATCACATCGATTAAAAGCCATTACATTCATGCACACCATGAGTCTGACTACACTCAGCTTCGTGATGAGATTGCGTTACAGCACCCGGAATATTTATCTGATTTTAACTCTATTATGGGTGGGACAAAAATTAGTTTGTATAATATGTTTGTTTGTAAAAAGTCATTGATCGATGAATACTTTGAATGGCTTTTCCCGGTACTTTTTGCGCTTGAGAAAAAAATTGATTACCAAAATTACGATGCTTACCAAAAGCGTGTTTTTGGTTTTATGGCAGAACGTCTTTTCAATGTCTGGCTTCATCATCACCGCGAAAGCTTGCGCATTAAATATATGCCAGTAGTGAATATTGATGGCGAAAATATTTTACTGAAAGGCATTGGATTATTAAAACGACATTTCTGGGGTAAAAAATGAAAGTTGCTATAGTGGGCGCAGGTATTTCTGGTGCGGTTATTGCGAGATTATTAGCAGAGGAAGGGATTGAGTCTGTTGTTTTTGACAAACGTTCTCATATTGCTGGTAACTGTCATTCAGAACGTGATCCGCAGACCAACGTCATGTTGCACGTTTATGGTCCCCATATTTTTCATACAGATGATAAAGAAGTTTGGGATTTCGTTAATCAGTATTCAGAGTTTATGCCTTACATCAACCGTGTGAAGGCCATTTACAAAGGCAATGTTTACTTACTACCAGTAAACCTGCATACGATTAATCAGTTTTTCAATAAAACAATGCGTCCGGATGAAGCCCGTGCTTTCATCGAATCTAAAGCTGACAAATCTATTGTCGAACCGAAAAACTTTGAAGAACAGGCCATCAGCATGATTGGTCGGGAACTGTATGAAGCATTCTTTAAAGGCTATACGCGTAAACAATGGGGTTGTGAGCCGACGGAGTTACCAGCCAGTATTTTGAAACGCTTGCCGCTTCGTTTTAACTATAATGACAATTATTTTAACCACCAGTATCAGGGGATGCCCAGAGATGGCTATACCGATATGGTTGGAAAAATTCTTGATCACGAACTGATTGAAATAAGAACAGATACTGAGTTTTCAGCTGCCGAGAGTGGGGCCTACCAGCATGTATTTTGGTCAGGCGCGCTGGATGGTTACTTTAACTTTAGTGAGGGGCGTCTGGGTTATCGCACGCTGGATTTCGAAAAATTCTCAGCAGAAGGTGACTACCAGGGAACGGCTGTTATCAACTACTGCGAAGAAAATGTACCTTATACCCGAATCACTGAGCATAAGCATTTCTCACCCTGGGAGTCACACGAAAAAACAACATGTTATCGTGAATTTAGTCGCTTCTGCACCGAAGATGATATTCCGTATTATCCGATCCGTATGGTTAAGGAAAAAGAACTGCTCAATCGCTACCTGGATAAAGCGATGGAATTAAGCAATACCACTTTTGTCGGGCGTCTTGGTACCTACCGCTATCTGGATATGGATGTCACTATTCGTGAAGCTATTGATGTTGCAAATAAATTCCTTGAATGTCAAAAGAGTCAGGAGCCAATGCCTGTATTTAATATAAATCCTCGCTAACGTCAGGTGTTGTCATGGATACGGATAATTTTTTGAATAAATATAATCCATTGCTATGCAAGGTTTTTCTCGCAGCATCGGATTTTATATTTTTTAACTTATCACTGGCCCTCTCTATTGGTTGTGTATACTGGATTTTTAACGATCTTTATCGTTTTATCCCCGATGCTCAACTGGAGATGCGTATAATTTCTCATGTCATCCTGAGCTTGATATGTGTGGGATGGTTCTGGGTTCGGTTGCGACATTATTCCTATCGCAAACCCTTTTGGTTTGAATTGAAGGAGATTATCCGCACTATTGTGATCTTTGCTGTTTTTGATCTGGCGCTGGTCGCTTTTTCTAAATGGCAATTTTCTCGGTATGTATGGGTCTTTTGTTGGACGTTTGCATTAATTCTGCTGCCGCTTTTCCGAGCAATGACCAAACAACTTCTTAATCGTCTTGGGATTTGGAAGAAAAAGACTGTCATTATGGGTAGCGGAAGTAATGCAGTGGAAGCTTATTATGCACTGCAAAGTGAGGAAATGCTTGGCTTTGATGTTGTCGCATTTTATGACGAAGAGTGTACAGAGGCAACGCTACAGGGACTGCCGGTTCTTCAGGACCCCAATATTCTTTGGGAAATGAAGAAAACAGGCGATATTCATTTCATTGTAGCTTTTGAAATGGAAAACAGCGATAAGACCATTAACTGGTTGCGCGAACTATCGAAGAAGGACTGCCGTTCTGTCACGGTTATTCCGTCCCTGCGCGGGTTACCACTTTATAATACCGATATGTCTTTCATCTTTAGTCATGAAGTCATGTTGCTGCGTATTCATAATAATCTGGCAAAACGGACATCTCGTTTCCTTAAACGGACTTTCGATATTGTCTGTTCATCACTGATTATCTTAATTTCTTCGCCACTGCTCATTTATCTTTGGTACAAAGTTACCCGTGATGGTGGTCCGGCAATCTACGGTCATATGCGAGTAGGGCGTCACGGTAAGCTTTTCCCTTGCTATAAGTTTCGCTCAATGGTGATGAATTCGCAGGAGGTTTTACAAAAGCTCCTTGATTCCGATCCTGCCGCACGGGAAGAATGGGAGCGTGACTTTAAGTTGAAAAACGATCCGCGAATCACTCCTGTCGGTCGATTTATTCGTAAAACCAGTCTTGATGAATTGCCTCAGTTATTTAATGTGCTGAAAGGTCAAATGAGTCTGGTTGGCCCGCGTCCGATTATCTCTGAAGAGTTACCACGCTATGATGAGAATGTTGATTACTATCTAATGGCGAAACCGGGAATGACAGGGTTGTGGCAGGTAAGTGGACGTAACGATGTGGATTACGATACCCGAGTCTACTTTGACTCCTGGTATGTCAAGAACTGGTCGCTGTGGAATGACATCGCTATTCTTTTCAAAACTGTGAAGGTAGTCCTCCATAGAGATGGTGCATATTGATGTAGCAGAAACTGCATTTTATGTGCATTAAGTTCATTCTGAAGAGGACATCTATTGCTACCTTCTGGCCTCTAACCTGAGTTAACATGTTCTTCACTTTACTCGCCGCCATTTTACGGCGGGGTATCCACACCTGACAGGAGTATGTAATGTCCAAGCAACAGATCGGCGTCGTCGGTATGGCAGTGATGGGGCGCAACCTGGCGCTCAACATCGAGAGCCGTGGTTATACCGTCTCCGTTTTCAACCGCTCCCGTGAAAAGACCGAAGAAGTGATTGCCGAGAACCCAGGCAAAAAACTAGTGCCTTACTACACGGTAAAAGAGTTTGTTGAATCCCTTGAAACGCCTCGTCGTATCCTGTTAATGGTGAAGGCAGGGGCGGGCACTGATGCTGCTATCGATTCCCTGAAGCCGTATCTGGATAAAGGCGACATCATCATTGATGGTGGTAACACGTTCTTCCAGGACACTATCCGTCGTAATCGCGAACTTTCTGCTGAAGGCTTTAACTTCATTGGTACTGGCGTTTCCGGTGGTGAAGAAGGGGCGCTGAAAGGCCCATCTATCATGCCTGGCGGTCAGAAAGAAGCCTACGAACTGGTTGCGCCGATTCTGACTAAAATTGCCGCAGTTGCAGAAGATGGCGAACCCTGCGTGACCTATATTGGTGCCGATGGTGCCGGTCACTATGTGAAAATGGTTCACAACGGTATCGAATACGGTGACATGCAGCTAATCGCAGAAGCCTATTCTTTGCTGAAAGGTGGCCTGAATCTGTCTAACGAAGAGCTGGCAGAGACTTTCACTGAGTGGAACAAAGGCGAGCTGAACAGCTACCTGATCGATATCACCAAAGACATCTTCACCAAAAAGGATGAAGAGGGTAAATATCTGGTTGATGTGATTCTGGATGAAGCGGCAAACAAAGGCACCGGCAAATGGACCAGCCAGAGTTCTCTGGATCTGGGCGAGCCGCTGTCGCTGATCACGGAATCCGTTTTTGCACGTTATATCTCTTCTCTGAAAGAGCAGCGTGTCGCAGCGTCTAAAGTGTTGTCGGGACCTAAAGCGCAGCTTGCGGGTGACAAAGCGGAATTTATCGAGAAAGTCCGTCGCGCGCTCTACCTCGGTAAGATCGTCTCTTACGCACAAGGGTTCTCCCAGCTGCGTGCCGCTTCTGACGAATATAACTGGGATCTGAACTACGGCGAAATTGCGAAGATCTTCCGTGCCGGCTGCATTATTCGTGCACAGTTCTTGCAGAAAATCACCGACGCATATGCAGAAAATGCGGGTATCGCTAACCTGCTGCTGGCACCGTACTTCAAGAAAATCGCGGACGATTATCAGCAAGCGCTGCGTGATGTGGTTGCGTATGCCGTGCAGAATGGTATCCCGGTTCCGACGTTCTCTGCCGCTGTTGCCTACTACGACAGCTATCGCGCAGCCGTTCTTCCTGCGAACCTGATCCAGGCGCAGCGTGACTACTTTGGGGCGCATACGTATAAGCGTACTGATAAAGACGGCGTTTTCCATACTGAATGGCTGGAATAATTCCTGATTCGCATCAAAAGCCCGGTGATTCACCGGGCTTTTTTTTGTCCCTAATCTGATTGATTTATTTTTACTTCTTAATATTAACTTAATAATTAATGTTTAACCTGATAAAGAAAATCTGAATTGTTTTAGCCTTCATTGACACAATATTCATTCAGGCGTTAAAACTTTTATATCTTATCAGGATGTATAAACATCATGATGCATAATTAAGTTAATTCTGAGAGCGTGAAATGAAAATCACCATTTCTGGAACCGGGTACGTTGGTCTGTCAAACGGTTTGCTTATCGCACAGCATCACCAGGTTACCGCGTTAGACATTATTCCCAAACGTGTAGAAATGCTAAATGATCGGATATCTCCGATTGTTGATAAAGAAATACAGCAATTTTTAGCGTCCGGGAATATTAATTTTGAAGCAACCTTAGACAAGGTATCCGCCTACCAAAATGCTGATTATGTCATTATTGCAACACCAACCGACTATGATCCAAAAACAAATTATTTCAACACATCAAGTGTAGAATCGGTTATTCAGGATGTGACAGAGATTAACCCATCGGCAGTGATGGTGATTAAGTCAACGGTGCCGGTTGGCTTCACCGCAACGATGAGTAAAAAATTTAATACGCAGAATATCATTTTCTCCCCCGAGTTCCTGCGCGAAGGTAAAGCGCTTTATGATAATTTGCATCCTTCGCGGATTGTGATTGGTGAACGCTCTGAGCGTGCGGAGCGATTCGCTGCTTTGCTACAGGAAGGCGCCATAAAACAGGACATACCAACCCTGTTTACCGATTCGACGGAAGCAGAGGCGATTAAGCTTTTTGCTAATACTTACCTTGCGATGCGTGTTGCTTACTTTAATGAGCTTGATAGCTATGCGGAAAGTTTAGGACTGAATACCCGACAAATTATTGAAGGTGTGTGTCTGGATCCTCGTATTGGCAATCATTACAACAATCCTTCATTTGGTTATGGCGGTTATTGTCTGCCGAAAGATACGAAGCAACTTCTGGCGAATTATCAGTCAGTGCCAAACAATATTATCTCCGCGATCGTGGATGCGAACCGGACGCGTAAAGATTTTATTGCAGATGCCATCTTGTCCAGAAAACCCAAAGTGGTGGGCATCTATCGTCTGATTATGAAGAGTGGTTCTGATAATTTCCGCGCGTCTTCAATTCAGGGGATTATGAAGCGTATCAAAGCTAAAGGTGTGGAAGTTATTATTTACGAACCGGTTATGAAGGAAACGTCGTTCTTTAATTCCCGCCTTGAACGTGATTTGAATACGTTTAAACAGCAGTCCGACGTGATTATCTCCAATCGCATGGCGTCTGAACTGCTGGATGTTCAGGACAAAGTTTATACACGCGATCTCTTTGGCAGTGATTAACCTTCTGTTATTGGGGCTACAATAGCCCCTGATTGGCTATCAAAGTATTTGAAATAATCCGTAAATTTTATCAATAATCCTATAGCATTAACGATGTTTATGACTACACTGTCTCCAGCTTAAGCATTTTCTTAGTTAGGGTACTGATGACAGTGAACAATAACAATGCTACCGGGCGCAGTAATGACCCGGAACAGATTGATTTGATTGATTTAGTGATGCAATTGTGGCGCGGAAAAATGACAATCTTTGTGTGTGTCATTGTCGCAATTCTATTGGCTGTTGGTTACATCCTGGTAGCGAAAGAGAAATGGACCTCTACCGCCATTATCACCCAGCCGGATGTGGGGCAGATTGCCACTTATAATAATGCGATGAGCGTTTTGTATGGCGATAACGCTCCGAAAGTTGCGGATATTCAGACTGGCTTTATCGGTCGCTTTAGCTCCGCCTTTTCCGCATTGTCAGCAGCTCTGGATAATCAGGAAGAACCTGAAGAATTAACTATTACTCCTTCTGTTAAGGGTCAATCATTGCCGTTGGCTGTTTCTTACGTTGGAGAGTCTGCGGAAGGGGCGCAGCGCCAGCTGGCAGAGTATATCCAGCAGGTAGATGAGAGCGTTGCGAAAGAACTGGACGCGGATCTGAAAGATAACATCAAGTTGCAGACAACTACGCTTGAGGACTCGTTAAAAACGCAGGAAGTGGTCGCGCAGGAGCAAAAAGATTTGCGTATCAAGCAAATTCAGGAAGCATTGCGTTATGCGGAGCAGGCGAATGTGATAAAGCCACAAATTCAGCAAACTCAGGATGTCACCCAGGACAGTATGTTCCTTCTTGGTAGTGATGCGCTGAAATCAATGATTGAACATGAATCCACGCGTCCGCTGGTTTTCTCTGGGGCCTACTATCAGACCAAGCAAAATTTGCTGGATATCGGAAATCTGAAAATCGAAACCGCATCCATTCACGCCTACCGTTACGTCATGAAGCCGACGCTGCCGGTTCGTCGTGACAGTCCGAAAAAGGCAATTGTGCTGGTCCTGGCGGTGCTACTGGGCGGGATGATTGGTGCAGGTGTGGTGCTGGGGCGTAATGCTCTGCGCGACTACAGAGAGAAAGCGCAGTAATTTATTGTTATCCTGGATGGCTCTACGCTTATCCGACCTACAAAAAACCGGGCATTGCCCGGTTTTTTCGCATCAGAAGCTATTGATGACGCTTACGTAAATTCTCAATGACGGTCGTTAAATCAAGGTCCTGGTCCTGTAGCAGCACCAGCAGGTGGTACATCAGGTCGGAGGCTTCATTGGTCAGCTCAAAACGGTCATGTACCGTTGCGGCCAGCGCGGTCTCGACACCTTCTTCACCCACTTTCTGCGCGATACGCTTGGTGCCGCTGGCGTAAAGTTTCGCCGTGTAAGAGCTTGCCGGATCGGCAGTTTTACGCTCGGCTAACAGTTGCTCAAGTTGATACAGGAATAACCACTGATGGCTGGCATCCCCAAAGCAGCTGCTGGTGCCTTTGTGGCAGGTTGGTCCAATTGGATTGGCCAGCACCAGCAGTGTGTCGTTATCACAATCCGGCGCAATGCGGACTACCTTCAGGAAGTGGCCGGATGTTTCGCCTTTGGTCCACAAACGCTGCTTGGTTCGTGAGAAGAAAGTGACGTTGCCGCTTTCGATTGTTTTATCCAGCGCTTCAGGGGTCATGTAACCCAGCATTAACACTTCACCGGATACCGCATGTTGCACGACAACCGGCATTAATCCGTCGGTTTTTTCCCAGTCGAGCTCGCGGCGCTGTTGCTCTGTTAACATATCCTGATCTCCACGCCCTGTGCTTCCAGGTACGCTTTTAATTCACCAATATTAATAATCTGTTTGTGGAAGACGGAGGCAGCAAGCGCCCCGTCGACATCGGTATCGCGGAAGGCTTCAAGGAAGTGCTCCATCGTGCCCGCGCCGCCGGAGGCAATCAGCGGTACATGACAGACGTCACGGACTTTTTTCAGTTGCTCCAGATCGTAACCGTTACGCACGCCGTCCTGATTCATCATGTTAAGCACGATTTCACCGGCCCCGCGTTTTTGCACTTCCTGCACCCAGTCGAGAGTTTCCCACTGCGTCACGCGGGTACGGCTTTCATCGCCGGTATACTGGTTGACGTGATACTTGCCGGTTTCGGCATCAAACCAGGTATCAATGCCCACGACGATGCACTGTACACCAAAGCGGTCAGCAAGACGGGTGATCAGCGTTGGGTCGGCCAGCGCAGGGGAGTTGATGGAAATTTTATCAGCGCCGAAAGAGAGGATTTTAGCGGCGTCATCAATAGACCTGATGCCACCCGCGACACAGAATGGAATGTCGATCACTTCCGCGACGCGCGACACCCAACTCTTATCAACCACGCGCCCGTCACTGGAAGCGGTAATATCATAGAACACCAGCTCGTCTGCGCCTTCATCGGCATAGCGTTTTGCCAGCGGGACGATATCGCCGATGATTTCATGATTGCGGAACTGTACGCCTTTTACCACCTGACCATCGCGTACGTCCAGGCAAGGGATTATACGTTTTGCCAGCATTGGATGGCCTCCTTAACGGTGAATTTACCTTCCAGTAGGGCGCGGCCGACAATCACGCCGCGAACGCCCGTGCCGCGCAGAGCGGCCACGTCCTCAATCCCGCCAATTCCGCCGGAAGACTGAAAGGCGACCTGCGGATATTTCGCGCACACTTCGTCATACAGCGAGACGTTGGAACCCGCCAGCGTGCCGTCACGGGAGATATCGGTGCACAGTACATGCTTCAGGCCAACCGGCAGATAAGTCTCGACCAGCTCTTCCAGCGAAACGCCGGAGTTTTCCTGCCAGCCGCTGACGGCAACCTGTTTGTTGCCCCGATCATCAATACGCACATCCAGCGCCAGCACCAGCGCGTCAGCGCCAAAGCGCTCAAACCAGCCTTTGACCACCTCGGGAGATTTGACCGCCGTGGAGCCGACCACCACGCGGGCAACGCCTGCGTCCAGCAGCGCCGCAACATCGTCCTCAGTACGCACGCCGCCGCCAACCTGCACGGGCACGTTCACACCCGCGACCAGCGTTTTAATCAGCGGGATCTGCCGTCTGGCCGGATCTTTCGCCCCGGTCAAATCGACCAGATGCAGCACTTCGGCGCCCTGGGCGGCATAATCCCGCAGGCGGGGAAGGGGATCGTTACCGTAATCACGCTGCCGGGCGTAGTCGCCCTGATGGAGACGCACTACGGTGCCATCGATCAAATCTAATGCCGGAATAATCATCACATCTCCAGGAAGTTTTTCAGCAACTGCGCGCCAGCGGCGCCGGAGCGTTCCGGGTGGAACTGCACGCCGAAGAAATTGTCTTTTTGCACTGCCGCAGTGAAGGGTTCGCCGTAGTTGCATTGAGCAATGGTCCACGGATTGACGGGCATAGCGTAGCTGTGAACAAAGTAGAACCAGGCGCCATCTTCAATGCCCTGGAAAAGACGATTACCCGCCTGCGGGTAAACGCGGTTCCAGCCCATATGCGGAAGCGGCAGGCCAAAATCGGTCATCTTCGGGACGTCCTGGTCAATAATGCCCAGAAGGTCGACGCCGTTAGTCTCTTCACTGTGGCGCCCGAGGATCTGCATGCCTAAACAAATTCCCAGAACGGGCTGAGTACAAGCCTTAATCAATTCGACAAGCTCACGCTCGCGCAACTGATCCATCGCCGCCTGGGCGGTTCCCACGCCGGGCAGGAAGAGTTTGTCAGCTTTTAAGACGACCTCCGGGTCGCGGCTGACCTGCGGATCATAACCGTGGCGCGCCACGGCGGATTTCACCGAGTTCAGGTTGGCGCAGCCGGTATCAAGGATGACGACGTTCATCACAGCACTCCTTTAGAAGAAGGCAGCGTGTCGCCTTCTACCCGAATGGCCTGGCGCAACGTGCGGCCAAACGCTTTAAACAGGCTTTCTACACGGTGGTGATCGTTTTTACCTTTGGTCTTCAGGTGCAGCGTCACGCCCATGGTGTAGGAGAGCGAGCGGAAGAAGTGTTCAACCATCTCGGTGCTCAGATCGCCCACGCGCTGATAGGTAAACTCGGCTTTATATTCCAGGTGCGGGCGCCCGGAGATATCCAGTGCGCAACGCGCCAGGCATTCGTCCATCGGCAGCACAAAACCAAAGCGGTTGATGCCGCGCTTATCGCCCAACGCCAGTTTTAGCGCCTCACCCAGCGCCAGACCGGTATCTTCTACCGTATGGTGATCGTCAATATAGAGGTCGCCCTTGACCGCGATCTCCATACGGAAACCGCCATGCGTGGCGATCTGATCGAGCATATGGTCAAAAAAGCCCACGCCGGTATTGATCTTGCTGCCGCCTTCGCGATCCAGCCACACCTTGACGTCAATTTGCGTTTCTTTGGTATTGCGCTCAACGTGGGCATAGCGGTCGCGTTTTGTCAGCTGCTCACCAATCATCGTCCAGTTCAGGGTTTCACGGTTATAACGTAACCCGTTAATACCCATGTTTTCGGCCAACTGGATGTCGGTAGCGCGATCGCCAATCACGTAGCTGTTGGCGCTATCCATCGCCTGTTCAGCCAGATAACGTTCAACCAGCTTTACCTTCGGCTTACGGCAGTCGCACTCATCTGCTGGCAGGTGCGGGCAGATCAGCACTTCATCAAACAGTACGCCCTGGGAGGTGAAAACCTGCATCATCAGGTCGTGCGGGCCGTCGAAGTCTGCCTGCGGGAAGCTCTGCGTTCCCAGCCCGTCCTGGTTGGTGATCATCACCAGCTTAAAGCCGGCTTTTTGCAGCTTCAGCAGAACCGGCACCACGTCCGGTTCAAAGGCGAGTTTGTCAAAACGATCCACCTGAAAATCACTCGGTGGTTCGGCAATCAGGGTTCCATCACGGTCAATAAAAAGATACTTCTGGCTCATACTTGCTCCGCACGTAAGGCGTCAATGACGCGCTGGCTTTCTTCGCGGGTTCCAACAGTGATACGCAGACAGCCGCTTAAAGAAGGTTGTTTATTCTGATCACGTAAGATAATGCCCTGATCCCACAGAGATTTAAACACGCTACTTGACGCGGTAAAACGTGCCAGAATGTAGTTGGTTTCTGAATCGAACACCTGTTCTACGCAGGCAATCTCTTTCAGCGCATTAACCAGATACTGACGTTCCAGCAGAATCTGCGCCACACGTTCGCGCATCGCGTTGACGCCTTGCGGCGTCAACGCCTGAGCGGCAATATTGGCGACCGGCGTAGAGAGCGGGTAGGGGGCGATGACTTTCAGCAGCAGGCTGATGACCTCTTCATTCGCCAGCGTAAATCCGCAGCGCAGACCGGCGAGCGCAAAGGCTTTGGAGAGCGTGCGCAGCACCACCAGATGCGGGTATTCAGAGAGCCAGCCAGCCAGCGTCGCCTGTGGGCAGAATTCAATATAGGCTTCATCCGCCACCACAATGGCGTTGCCGCGCGTCATTTCCAGCAGAGTACGTAAATCCTGTGGATTGATAAGCTGCCCGGTCGGGTTGTTGGGGCTGCATACAAACACCACTTTAACGCCGTCGAGTTTATCGGCGATGCCCCGCAGATCCAGCTGCCAGTTTTCCAGCGTCGGAACCGTCCGGCATTCAACGCCAATAGTTTCCGCGCTGACGCTGTACATGCCGTACGTTGGCGGACAATAGAGAATCGCATCTTTCCCCGGTTCGCAGAATGCGCGAATCAGCAGTTCAATACCTTCGTCTGCGCCACGGCTGACCAGCACCTGCCCGGGGTTCACTCCGGCGTACTGCGCATAATTTTCAATAACCGCTTTTGGCTGGCATTCCGGGTAGCGGTTGAGCGTTTGCTGAGTCAGCTGAAACTCCACCGCCGTCGGGAACTCATTGGCATTCAGCCAGACATCGCCATTACCGCCCAGACGGCGAGCGGACTGGTACGGCGTCAGGTTGCGAACGTTTTCCCGGGCTAAGTCGGTGACGCTGCGGGTATTTTCAGTGCTCATGCTTGCTCCTTAAGGGCGTTAACGCGCAGGGTGACAGCATTTTTGTGGGCGGTCAGCCGTTCTGCCGCAGCCAGCGTTTCAATGGTGGATGCCAGTGCGGAGAAACCTGCCTGCGACAATTCCTGAACGGTCATGCGTTTCTGGAAATCCGCCAGACCGAGGCTGGAGCAGGTGGCGGTATAACCATAGGTCGGTAGCACATGATTGGTGCCGGAAGCGTAGTCGCCTGCGGATTCCGGTGACCAGTCACCGAGAAAAACGGAACCCGCGCTGGTAATATCCTCCACCAGATCGCGCGCCTTGCGAGTCTGAATGATCAGGTGTTCCGGCCCATACTGGTTCGAGATGGCGACGCACTGGGCTAAATCTTTCGTCACGATCAGACGGCTGGCGCTTAATGCCTGACGCGCCGTTTCCGCACGCGGTAACTCCGCTAACTGGCGTTCGACGGCCTCCGCGACGTTCTGCGCAATACCGGCATCCGGGGTCAGCAGGATGACCTGAGAATCCGGGCCGTGTTCCGCCTGAGAGAGCAGGTCAGACGCCACGAAATCTGGCGTGGCGCCGCTGTCGGCGATCACCAGCACTTCAGAAGGGCCGGCAGGCATATCAATTGCCGCGCCGTCGAGACGCTGGCTGACCTGGCGTTTCGCCTCGGTGACAAACGCGTTGCCGGGGCCAAAAATTTTGTCCACTTTTGGCACGGATTCGCTGCCGAACGCCAGAGCGGCAATGGCCTGGGCACCGCCGACGTTGAAGATTTCCTGCACGCCGCACAGCTGCGCAGCGTAAAGGATTTCATCCGTGATAGGCGGTGGTGAGCACAGCACCACTTTTTTGCATCCGGCAATACGCGCGGGCGTGGCGAGCATTAATACGGTGGAGAAGAGCGGGGCAGAGCCGCCCGGGATATACAGGCCGACAGATGCGACAGGGCGCGTCACCTGCTGACAGCGAACGCCGGGCTGGGTTTCAACATCTACTGCCGGTAGTTTTTGCGCATTGTGGAAGGTTTCGATGTTTTTTACCGCTACCGCCATCGCCTGTTTGAGATCGTCGCTCAGACGCGCGCTGGCCGCGGCAATCTCTTCGGCGGACACTTTCAGCGCTGCGACGTTCGTTTTATCAAACTTCGCGCTGTATTCACGCAGGGCATCATCACCGCGTGATTTCACATTATCCAGGATCTCTGCGACGGTACGGGTAATGCTGTCGGAGGCGGAAATAGCCGGACGCATCAGCAATTCACGCTGCTGTTCAGTATTGCAGCTATTCCAGTCGATGATTGTATTAAAGCTCATGGCCGTCACTCCATCATCTTTTCAATTGGCAGCACCAGAATAGAGCTGGCGCCGAGCGCTTTCAGTTTTTCCATCGTTTCCCAGAACAGGGTTTCGCTGCTGACCATGTGCATGGCGACGCGCTGCTGATCGCCTGCCAGCGGCAGAATGGTTGGACGCTCTGCGCCCGGCAGTAACGCGATGACTTCTTCCAGACGCTCGCTTGGCGCATGCATCATGATGTATTTGGATTCACGCGCCTGAATAACGCCCTGAATACGGGTCAGCAGTTTGTCAATAAGCTGTTGTTTGGCTTCGGCCATTTCGCCGTCACGCTGGATCAGGCAGGCTTTAGAACGGTAAATCACCTCGACTTCACGCAGACCGTTGGCTTCCAGCGTCGCTCCGGTAGACACCAGATCGCAGATGGCATCGGCCAGACCCGCACGCGGAGCGACTTCAACAGAACCGTTTAACAGACAGGATTTAAACGACACGCCTTTCTGATCCAGATAACGCTTAAGCAGGTGCGGGTAAGAGGTAGCGATACGCTTGCCGTCAAGGGAAGCCGGGCCGTCCCAGGCTTCATCGACGGCGGTGGCCAGCGAGAGGCGGCAGCCGCCGAAGTCGAGACGGCGCAGGGTGTAGTAGCGCGGGTCTTCGCCTTGCGCGCGGCGGCTCAACAGTTCTTCTTCCAGAACGTTTTCCCCGATGATCCCCAGATCGACAACGCCATCCATGACCAGGCCGGGAATATCGTCATCACGCACGCGCAGAATATCAATCGGCATATTCTCCGCCATCGCAATCAGACGCTGGGTGTGCAGGTTGATTTTAATACCGCAGCGGGCCAGTAATTCGCGTGAATCATCGCTTAAACGGCCTGATTTCTGAATAGCTATGCGTAAACGGGTGTTATCTAACATTCTTTTTTCCTCTTTATCCTGTCTGAACCGGTCTGAATCGCGCACAAAAAAAAGCCCCCGGAAGAATGATCTTCCGGGGGCTTTCTCATGCGTTCATGCACCACTGGAAGATCTGAATGTCTTCCAGCACACATCGCCTGAAAGACTAGTCAGGATGATGGTGATGATGGTGGTGTTTAAATTGAACGCGTGTCATAAAATTCTCGATGAATGCTTATTCATTTGATGCCTTTTAACCTAAACCACTTTAGCGCCGGAAAGCAAGGGCTTTTTTTCATCATTAATTCATTTCATATTGAAGGTATGAATTGTCAGTCCCGGCGGGCTGGCGTAGCCTTAGATAAGATGGCGTTAAAGTCAGGAGAGAACGCATGAAAAAGGTCGCAATTGTCGGTTTAGGATGGTTAGGAATGCCGCTGGCGATGTCGCTGACGGCAAGAGGCTGGCAGGTTACTGGCACGAAAACCACGCAGGATGGCGTGGAAGCGGCCCGCATGAGCGGCATTGAGAGCTATCCGCTGCGCCTGGAACCTGAGCTGGTTTGCGAAACGGACGATCTTGATGCGCTGATGGATGTGGATGCTCTGGTCATTACGCTGCCCGCTCGCCGTAGCGGGCCAGGGGAAGATTTTTACCGCCAGGCAATACAGGAGGTGGTCGATAGCGCGCTGGCGTATCACGTTCCGCGTATCATTTTTACCAGTTCCACGTCAGTGTACGGCGATGTGCACGGCATTGTGAAAGAGACTACGCCGCGTAATCCCGTCACGGCGAGTGGGCGCATCCTGAAGGAACTCGAAGACTGGCTGCACAATCTGCCCGGCACCTCCGTCGATATTCTGCGTCTGTCCGGGCTGGTAGGGCCAGGACGACATCCGGGGCGTTTCTTTGCCGGTAAAACCGCGCCTGACGGTCAGCAAGGTGTGAATCTGGTCCACCTGGAAGATGTGATTGCCGCTATTACTCTGCTGTTACAGGCACCTAAAGGGGGACACATCTATAATATATGTGCGCCTTCGCATCCGGCGCGTAATGTGTTTTATCCGCAGATGGCGCGTTTGCTGGGTATGGAACCGCCGCATTTTCTGGAAAGCCAGAGTAACGATAAAGGCAAGATTATTGATGGCAGCCGGATTTGTAATGAACTCGGGTTTGAATACCAGTATCCCGACCCGCTGGTGATGCCGATGGAGTGACGCGCCAGCAGACTACCGCCATACACCGCAAGGGGGCGAGTATGAAACCACTGCTGGACGTTCTGATGATTCTCGATGCGTTAGAGAAAGAGGGGAGCTTTGCGGCGGCGTCGGCAAAATTGTTTAAGACGCCGTCAGCGCTCAGCTATACCGTCCATAAACTGGAAAGCGATCTGAATATCCAACTGTTGGATCGCAGCGGGCATCGGGCTAAGTTTACCCGCACCGGTCAGATGCTGCTGGAAAAAGGCCGGGAAGTTCTGCATACCGTGCGCGAACTGGAAAAGCAGGCCATCAAACTTCACGAAGGCTGGGAGAACGAACTGGTCATCGGCGTGGACGATACGTTTCCTTTTTCTCTCCTTACTCCCCTCATTGAATCCTTCTACCAACATCACAGCGTAACGCGCCTGAAATTCATAAACGGCGTGCTGGGCGGTTCCTGGGAGGCGCTGACGCAGGGGCGGGCGGATATCATCGTTGGCGCAATGCACGATCCACCCTACGCCAGTGGTTTCGGTTTTGCGCGTCTGGGAGAGCTTGAGCAGGTTTTTGCGATTGCCCCGCATCATCCACTGGTGCAGGAAGAAGAGCCGTTGAGTCGGCGCACAATAAAACGGTTCCGCGCGATTGTGGTCGGCGATGAGACGCATCCGGCATGTTCGGCAAGCGCGCAATTGCTTGATGATCAGGAAGCCATAACGGTTTTTGATTTTAAAACCAAACTGGAACTGCAAATCAGCGGCCTGGGATGTGGGTATTTACCGCGCTATCTGGCGCAACGCTTTCTGGACAGCGGTGCGCTTATTGAGAAGAACGTGGCGGCGCAGATCGCGTCGGAGCCGGTGTGGATGGGCTGGAACGAACAGACGGCCGGACTGGCCAGCGCGTGGTGGCGAGATAAAATTTTAGCAAATAGTGCTATTGCTGGCGTCTATACAATGGGGGATGCTGGGAAATCAAACAGTTAATAAAAAATATTTTTTGACGGGGCTCTCATTCTCTTGTCATTTCGCCTTAATTTAGTGCACAATGCGCCGCTTGCAAAAAATGACATTAACCGACGTTTTAATACGCGTCGGTTATTTTTTTGCATCAAACCAATCATTCAATAAAAGAGGCCGGGCTTCGTACCGGATAGATACTTACTAAAAACCGACAGTTGTTGTCGCTGAGGAATCCAGAAAATGGGGCAATTTTTTGCTTACGCGACGGCATTCGCCGTAAAGGGGAATGACCATGTCGCATAACGTTACTCCAAACACCTCTCGCGTGGAATTACGTAAGACGCTTACGTTGATTCCGGTTGTAATGATGGGTCTTGCCTATATGCAGCCGATGACGCTGTTCGATACATTTGGTATCGTCTCAGGCCTCACTGACGGTCACGTTGCGACGGCATATGCCTTTGCGCTGATCGCGATTCTTTTTACTGCGTTGAGCTACGGTAAACTGGTGCGTCGTTTCCCGTCCGCTGGCTCCGCGTACACTTACGCCCAGAAATCCATCAGCCCGACCGTAGGCTTTATGGTGGGCTGGTCATCGCTGCTGGACTACCTGTTCATGCCGATGATCAACATTCTGCTGGCGAAAATTTATTTTGAAGCGCTGGTGCCGACAGTGCCGTCGTGGATCTTTGTGGTGGCGCTGGTGGCCTTTATGACCATCTCTAACCTGCGCAGCATCAAGACCGTCGCTAACTTCAACACCCTGATTGTTATTCTGCAAATGGGGATTGTAGCGGTGATCGTCGGCCTGATTATCTACGGCGTGTCTCACGGCGAAGGTGCGGGTACGCTGGTAAGTTCCCGTCCATTCTGGTCTGAAGGCGCGCACGTTGTGCCGATGATTACCGGTGCGACAATCCTGTGCTTCTCGTTCCTCGGCTTTGACGGAATCTCTTCTCTGTCTGAAGAGACCAAAGATGCGGAGCGCGTTATTCCGCGCGCGATTTTCCTGACGGCGCTGATTGGCGGCCTGATCTTTATCGCGGCGTCTTACTTCCTGCAACTGTACTTCCCGGATATTTCGCGCTTTAAAGACCCGGATGCATCACAGCCTGAAATCATGCTGTACGTTGCGGGTAAAACCTTCCAGTGGGGCGTGCTGATTTTCTCCAGCGTGACCGTACTGGCATCCGGTATGGCGGCACACGCGGGCGTTTCCCGTCTGATGTACGTCATGGGTCGTGACGGCGTGTTCCCGACGCGTTTCTTCGGCTACGTTCATCCGAAATGGCGTACTCCGGCGTGGAACGTGCTGCTGGTTGGCGCGATCGCACTGCTGGCGATTAATTTCGATCTGGTTACGGCGACGGCGCTGATCAACTTCGGTGCGCTGGTGGCGTTTACCTTCGTGAACCTCTCCGTGATTTCCCAGTTCTGGATCCGTGAGAAGCGCAACAAGACGCTGAAAGACCACTTCAACTATCTGGTTCTGCCGGTGTGCGGCGCGCTGACTGTTGGCGCACTGTGGATCAACCTGGAAGAAAGCTCAATGACTCTGGGTCTGATCTGGGCGGGTATTGGCCTGGTGTATCTGGCTTGCGTGACCAAAAGCTTCCGCAATCCGGTACCGCAGTACGAAGATATCGCACAGTAATGAAATGACCTTTCACAGGTAAAAAACCGGAGACATGTTCTCCGGTTTTTTTATGCAAAAATCTGTAGGCCGGATAAGGTCATCGGCCGTTCTTCGGCACAACGCCAACGCCTGATGGCGCTTCGCTTATCAGGCCTACACTCCTCACTGTATGCAGGCCGGATAAGGCGTTTACGCTTCGCTTATCAGGCCTACACTCCTCACTGTTTGTAGGCCGGATAAGGCGTTTACGCCGCCATCCGGCAAAAGCGACGCGTGGCTCCTCAGACAATCTCTTCTGCGTACTGCCAGAGTGATTTCAGCAATGCCAGTTTCTCTTTGTCGTCAGCATATTGCTGATACAGCATCTGTAACTCTTCCGCATACCGTTGCAAAAACTCTGGCGTAAACACCTGACGACGATGCTCCAGCCAGCGTTGTTGTTCGGTTTCATCCAGCGTCCCAGGGAAGTTACGGGCGCGATAGTTGAACAGCAGTTTTTCAATCCGCTCATCGACAAACGTAATATCCAGCGCGGGCAAATTGCGCGGTTCGGTTTCCAGCACGATTTTCATGGCGGCACGATCGGCGTCGCTGAAAAAGCCATTGTATAGCTGCGCATCGACGTTTTCAGACGGCGTAAACGGCTCGGCCTCAGCGAAGATTGCCACAACCTTATCGCGTACCTGCGGATTATCGCGCAGCACTTTCAGGTTATCGAGACAGTGCTGACGGTTAATCCCCAGGCGATCGGCATCCTCCGGGCGGAGTGTATTAGCCTGAGCCAGCACCGGGCATTTATTGATGTGTACCAGTTTTACCGGAACTGAGGTGTTATCGCCGAGATCGGCTTTAGCGGTATATAACCGCTCGCGCAGGGTATCGCTGTCCAGCTCCAGTAATGGCGACATATCGCCCGCCAGATCCACCATAATGACCGCGTTGCGGTTTTCTGGATGCCAGGCCAGCGGCGCAACCCAACTGGTGTTGCCGCGCCAGGCGCCAAACATACCGGAGATATGCACTAGCGGTTTCATTTGCGGCACATCGATCAACGCCGCCAGTTTATGTTTGTTGCGATGCGTGTAAAGGTAGTCAAACAGACGCGGCTGGCGCGACTTCACCAGTTGCGCCATAGCGATGGTGGCGTACACGTCTGCCATTGCATCGTGCGCGTTGGCATGTTCGATCCCGTTGGCTTTGGTCAAGTGCTCAAGGCGGAAGCTGGGCAATCCGTCGTCATTTTCCGGCCAGTTTATGCCTTCCGGGCGCAGGGCATAGCAGGCGCGCATCACATCCAGCAAATCCCAGCGCGAGTTGTCGTGCTGCCAGCTCCAGGCATAGGGATCGTAGAAGTTGCGATACAAAATGTTACGCGTGACTTCATCATCAAAACGGACATTGTTGTAGCCGACGACACAGGTCTTTGGCACGGTGAACAGTGAATGAATACGTCTGGCAAAGTCAGCTTCGTTCTCTCCTTTGTCGCGCGCTTCCTGCGGCGTAATCCCGGTGATGAGCACAGCGCCTGGCTGAGGCAGGTAATCATCGGCGGGCTTGCAGTAAAAGACTTCAGGTTCGCCAATAATATTAAAGTCGCTATCCGTGCGGATGGCGGCAAACTGTGCGGGTCTGTCCAGCGCCGGGTGAGTCCCGAAGGTTTCGTAGTCATGGAACAGGAAGGTAGGGTGCTGCTTGCCGTCATTCATTGTTCAGTTCTATCCGTTACTGTGCGTTTGCGCGGTTCTGCGCAGCAGGGTATCAAATCCTGGCGGTGTTATCAGCTTCTGAGTCGTTATTGGGAGCGTTAAGGTTACGCTGCCCGGCACTGCATAGAAAAACGTGCGTTATGTCACATTTTCTTGCAATTTATCCCTGTTTGTTTATCAGAACTTCCGTAAAAAGAACGGCAAATTATGACTTTCCTGAGGAAATAGTGTTGAAACGCCGTTTGTTTATTGCCGCTTCACTTCTCGCGATGAATCTTTCTTCCGCTCTGGCTGCCGATGTGCCAGATTTTTCTCCCCAGCCTCCGGCCATTCAGGCAGGGTCATGGGTACTTATGGATTACACCACGGGTCAAATTCTGACCGCAGGTAATGAACATCAGCGGCGTAACCCGGCTAGCCTGACCAAGCTGATGACCGGCTATGTTGTCGATCGCGCTATCGACAGCCATCGTATTAGCCCGGACGATATCGTAACCGTTGGACGTGATGCCTGGGCCAAAGACAATCCGGTGTTTGTGGGATCTTCATTAATGTTTCTGAAACAAGGGGAGCGCGTTTCGGTTCGGGATCTCAGTCGGGGGCTGATTGTTGACTCTGGAAACGATGCCTGCGTTGCGCTGGCGGATTACATCGCCGGAGGGCAACCGCAGTTCGTCGCCATGATGAATCACTACGTTGAAACCCTGAAGTTGCAGGATACCCATTTTGAAACGGTACACGGACTGGATGCGCCAGGCCAGCACAGCTCAGCCTATGATCTGGCGGTATTGTCCCGCGCCATTATTCACGGTGAGCCTGAGTTTTATCATATGTACAGTGAAAAGAGCCTGACATGGAACGGTATTACCCAGCAGAATCGTAACGGACTGCTGTGGGATAAAACCATGAATATCGACGGGTTGAAAACCGGCCATACCTCCGGCGCGGGTTTTAACCTGATTGCCTCCGCCGTGGACGGGCAGCGTCGTCTTATCGCCGTTGTGATGGGTGCGGAAAGTGCGAAAGGGCGCGAAGATCAGGCTCGTAAGTTGTTGCAATGGGGGCAGCAAAATTTCGATACGGTACAAATTTTACGCAGTGGCAAACAGGTTGGCACGGAACGTATCTGGTACGGCGATAAAGAAAATATTGCTCTGGGCACCGAGCAGGATTTCTGGATGGCGCTGCCGAAAACCGAAATTCCGCATATTAAGGCCCGGTATACCCTTGATAAAAAAGAACTTGAAGCACCTATTGCCGCACATCAGCGGGTCGGTGAAATTGAGCTATACGATCGGGATAAACTGGTGGCGCACTGGCCTCTGGTGACGCTGGAGTCTGTTGGCAAAGGCGGCGTTTTTTCCCGACTGAGCGATTACTTCCACCATAAGGCGTAACCCCCTTTTCTGACACGGCAGACTGGTAAGAGTGCGAGTCTGCTCACATACTCATCATGATTTCCTTGTGACCTTTATATGCAAAATCTTATGCTGTGTTTATATACAGTATAAGATTTGCCGGAGGGGACATCGCTTCCTTATCCGGCGCTGACTTCAATGCATTATGGAATACCGTCGACCTGATACGCGCAGCGCCATCAGGTCGACGGTGTGCTATCAGTCTCAGTGAAACTATCGGAGGCAGTATGGACTACGAAATCAGGCAGACAGAGAAGCGTAATATCGCCGGTTTTCACATGGTCGGCCCGTGGGAAAAAACGGTGAAGCAAGGTTTTGAACAACTCATGATGTGGGTTGATGGGAATCAGGTTGTTCCGCTCGAATGGATCGCGGTTTACTACGATAATCCAGATGAGGTTCCGGCGGAAAAACTCCGCTGCGATACGGTGGTGTCTGTCCCGGATAATTTCACTATTCCGAAAAATAGCGAAGGCGTCATCCTGACGGAGATCGCCGGCGGGCAGTATGCGACAGCGGTGGCGCGCGTTGAGAATCATGATTTCGCGACGCCCTGGTATCAGTTTTTCAATAGCCTGTTACAGGACAATCACTACCAGATAGCGGCTAAACCGTGTTTTGAGGTCTATCTTAACAATGGAACGGAAGACGGGTACTGGGACATTGAAATGTATGTACCCGTACAGTCGAAATAGCCCTGTGTAAATTGTACGCAGTACCCGGCGGATAGGCGTCGTGACGGGGCAGTTTACGTGCGAGTCCTGTCCGCTATAGTGATATTTTCGCTGCAAAAGCGGGTACAATTCGTTTTTTGGTCATTTCCAGACGGAGTGCGTGAGTGCGGGCTGATAAATCGCTGAGTCCCTTTGAAATTCGTTTATATCGCCATTATCGTGTTGTACACGGCATTCGCATTGCGCTGGCGTTTATTCTCACTTTCCTGCTGGTTCGACTGTTCAACATCCCGGAAGGCACCTGGCCGCTGATCACACTGGTCGTCATTATGGGGCCGATCTCCTTTTGGGGGAACGTGGTTCCCCGTGCGTTTGAGCGCATCGGCGGCACGATTCTGGGATCGGTATTAGGTCTTGTAGCGTTACGTCTGGAGCTTTTTTCCCTCCCGCTGATGTTGATCTGGTGCGCTGCGGCAATGTTCTTGTGCGGTTGGCTGGCGTTAGGGAAAAAGCCGTATCAGGCTCTGTTGATCGGCATCACGCTCGCCGTGGTGGTAGGCGCGCCGGCAGGCGACATGAACACGGCATTGTGGCGCGGCGGGGATGTTATTTTAGGTTCGCTGCTGGCGATGCTGTTTACCGGCATCTGGCCACAACGCGCGTTTTTACACTGGCGTATTCAGATGGCGCATTGTGTGACGGCGTACAATCGGGTCTATCAGGCCGCGTTGTCGCCAAATTTGTTAGAGCGTCCCCGGCTGGAGAAGCATTTACAGAAACTGCTGAGCGACGTCGTCAAAATGCGTGGGCTGATTACGCCAGCCAGTAAAGAAACCCGCATTCAAAAGTCGATATTCGAAGCGATTCAAACCGTGAACCGCAATCTGGTCTGTATGCTTGAGCTGCAAATTAATGCGCACTGGGCATCTCGTGCCAGCCATTTTGTGATGCTGAATGCGCACACGCTGCGCGAAACGCAGCAAATGACGCAGCAAACGTTACTCACCATCGCCCATGCGCTGTTCGAAGGCAACCCGCAACCGGTACTGGCAAACACGGAAAAACTCAATGAGATTGTCGCGGAGCTGCGCCAGTTGATAAACGAGCATCATGGCAATACCGTGGCTGAAACGCCTATTCATGGCTATGTTTGGCTAAGTATGGAGACGGCGCGGCAACTGGAGCTGCTCTCCCATTTGATCTGCCGGGCAT
The DNA here is from genome assembly GCF_030333595.1 of Citrobacter sp. CK181. Lineage (NCBI taxonomy): Bacteria > Pseudomonadati > Pseudomonadota > Gammaproteobacteria > Enterobacterales > Enterobacteriaceae > Citrobacter > Citrobacter sp. CK181. The sequence goes on from NZ_JAOWFN010000011.1 coordinate 387,213, forward strand.
TGCGCAAATAAAAAGCAGATGACGCTCGTGATTCGGCTGCTGCTTCGATTCAGCACCGATTAAGGGTATGATACTGAAAAAGGATAAAACCATTGTCATCTGCAACGGCTAAAAGTAATGTTTACCCTAACGTATAGCGGTTGCTTAAACGAATCCGAATCTCACATTATCAGGGGTGTAAAAATGGAAACCAACAAGCCTTCTTTCCAGGACGTACTGGAATTTGTTCGTCTGTTCCGCCGTAAGAACAAACTGCAACGTGAAATCCAGGACGTCGAGAAAAAGATCCGTGACAACCAGAAGCGTGTTCTGCTGCTGGACAACCTGAGCGATTACATCAAGCCAGGTATGAGCGTTGAAGCGATCCAGGGCATCATCGCCAGCATGAAGAGCGACTATGAGGACCGCGTTGATGATTACATCATCAAAAACGCAGAAATCTCTAAAGAACGCCGCGACATTTCTAAAAAGCTGAAAGCGATGGGCGAAATGAAAAACGGCGACGCAAAAGCAGAGTAACAGCCTGTGGCAGTGGGGAACGCCGCGTGTTCCTCACTGCAATTCAACCCCGCCAGCGACCATCTTCAGCAAATGCTGATCGGGCCAGTGTTCCGTCAGTTTTCGTTGTGCGAGTTCCCACTTAATATGGTCAACGTCATGGCGCTGCCTGTCCAGCATCAGCCCGACAACGCTCCCGCTGTGCGCCACATTCAGACCGTATAAATCACATGCTTCCACCAGCGCCAGCAGGGCATCAAAGCCTGGTTTTGGTAACAGTTGTTGGCTGGCGATAGCGCTGAGCGTGGCGGCTTCCCCCATCCGACGAGGGTTTTGCGTTATGCAGGCTTCCTGCACTCTCTCCCATGCCTGCTGCAACATCGCCGCCCCCGCATGCAGACGTTCCAGTCGGGGGATGCGGTGATAATCCGCCGTGCGCAACGTTATTGGGCTTTCGAGGACTAAAAGATCAAGCTGTGGCTGCGCTTCACAAGCCATTTGCGTAGAAGCATCATTGTGATCGAAAAGCGTCAGTTGACGGAAAATGGTGCTGTCGGTGGGTTCAAGCGAAACACACAGATGTGCAAGCGTGGGTTCATCCAGCGTATGCCCCAGATGGTGTGCGGTTGCGACCGCCGTTGCCGCGATATCTGCGGTACTGCTGGCCATCCCTTTGGCGACGGGAATGGTGGAATGCACTGCGATCCGAATCTCCTGGCTCCACTGCGCAGGGTAGCGCCAGTATTCCAGTAGCCGATTGACCATTGCGCGTGAAAGGGGACGCTCATCCGCAAGGGGAGCGCCCGAGCTTACTTCCACGGTGCTGTACCATTCGATAGGGCAGGAGACCAGTTTCTCACTGCCCAGAATCCAGCCCTGGATAAGTTCTCCGCATGACGCGGGGCATTGCGCAACAGCCACGTTTTCACCTTTCTGGTCAGCAATCCTCGGCGCATAGTGTCACGGCGATTGCGCTATTACCATGATTTTCCGCAAGTTGCAGTCGGGCAAAATCAGACGGAAACGCCAAATGTGACCTTGTCACTTAACGCAATCCGCATCACATCTTGCGCGATCATAAGCTCTTCATTGGTATTAATGACCGCCACTTTCACCACTGCGTTTTCTGCCTGAATAAACGTAGCGTTGCGCAGGTTTTTTTCCTCATCAATACTCAGCCCCAGGAAATGCAGATTATGGCAGACTGCCGCTCTGGCACGGGCGGAGTTTTCGCCGATTCCACCGGTAAAAATGAGCGCATCCAGACCGCCCATTTGCATGATATAACTGCCGATTGTCGCGCGAATGCGCTCAGCAAATAGCGTAAGCGCAAGCGCCGCCCGGCGATTTCCGCCATCGGCGGCCTGCTCAACGTCGCGGTAATCATGCGAAACGCCGGAAATGCCCAGCAGCCCCGACTCATTGTTTAATAAATAATTAAGCTGCTGGGGCGTTTTCCCTTCACGTTCTGCAATCCAGGGCAGAATGGAGGGATCGATGTCTCCGCTACGGGTTCCCATCATCACGCCTGATTGCGGCGTAAATCCCATTGATGTATTGACGGATTGCCCCCCTTTGATAGCGCAAATGCTGCTGCCATTACCCAGATGGCAGCAAATAACGCGTAAGGCGCTGAGCGGGACGCCCAGTCTTTCAGCTAATGCCGTGCTGACATATTTATGGCTGGTACCGTGAAAACCATAGCGGCGAATACCCAGCTCGGCGTAATAACGCCAGGGCAGGGGGTAAATATAGGCCGACTCGTCCAGCGTCTGATGAAAGGCGGTATCGAATACGGCCACAGAAGGCGTTGAGGGTAACAGCTGGCGAAAAATATGAATACCGAGCGCGTTAACCGGGTTATGCAACGGGGCCAGTTCGGCAAGACGCTCAATTTGAGCGAGCGTTTCATCGGTCACGCGCGCTGAATCCTTAAAGAACTCTCCGCCGTGCGCCACGCGATGACCCACGCCGTCAATATCCTGTAAGGTATTAATGATGTGATGACTGAGGAGCTTATCCAGCAGCAGGGTAACGGCTTCGCGGTGATCGGCGATGGGGGCCGTTTCTTGCCATTTTTGCGCGGATGTTTTCATTGTGACTCTGGCGTTCGCCATTCCGATACGTTCGATTAATCCCTGGCAGATCATTTCGCCCTGCGGCATTGCCAGCAACTGGAATTTTAGCGACGAGCTACCGGCGTTAATCGCCATTATTTTGTGAGACATAAGGGTTCCTTAGCACTCAGAAAAACAAACATTTCATCAATCCCGGATTTCATCAGCGCGCTGGTGACAAAAATTTTCTGCGCGCCGGCTTGAATCAGCCAGTTCTCCACGCATGAGATACGTGACGAATCCGCCAAATCAGATTTGGTGACGATCCCGATAACGGGTCTGTTCATTGGGCCGGTAAAACCGGGGGAGAAGGGCGACCACGGCGCATCGGCATTAAGAACCAGCGCGATAATGTCGGCTTCACAGGCGCTTGCCAGCAGCGCGCTATACAGACAGCGGTTCTCCAGATATTCGCCCGGCGTATCGATCGTACCGGGCGACCAGACAATAGCCTGTGTTTTCTGGTAATGAAGCGCTTCGCCGTTCAGACTCTGTGTAAGAGAGGTTTTCCCGCACTGGCTGGGGCCGATTAACATAATGCGTTTCATGGCGTTATGTCCGGGTAATTGGGCAGGCGGTAAAACACATCATTTCTCCCAATGTTCTGGTCACCTGATTTAACGCATACTCGACGGCTGAGACATCGCCAGTCAGCACGACGGCCCCGGTGAAACGGTCAAGAAAACCAATCTCGACCGCGCCGGATTTGGTGGCGATATCGCAGGCAATAATCGAGGCTTCGCTGGGCGTAATGGTCAGGATCCCAATAGCGGACACCGCATCCGGCAGACCCAGTTTTTTAAAGAGATCTTTGCCTGGGTTAGCAATCAGATGCGCCAGCGTTACCTGTTTCCCGGGAACATACTCCTGAATCATGCGTTCCGTTGTCGGTTGCTTTTCCATTATCCCTCCACGATCTGTCGCCACATGGCTTCATGCGGACGGGGGATCACGGCGCGGTAAACCAGCAGTCCTTTTTCGCCTGCGCTTTCACTGGCTACCGTAACGGCGTTGTTGACATCGGAGACATCGCCTGCCACCACCATGTAACATTTTCCGCCAATACCGAACGCCATATGGACACGCACCAGCGTCACGTTGGAGGCTTTAACGGCGCGATCGGCGGCACTGATACAGGCTGCTACGCTCCAGGTTTCCACGATCCCTACGGCCTGACGTTGATCAACGCTGTTCAACCCGCTGACCGCAGGCAGCACGCTGGCATGAATATTAGGTAGCACCAGACTATCCACGAGCATGTCTGCGGCCAGCGATGTGCCCGTTTCGATGGCCTGCTGTACCGCACCGACATCGCCGCCCAGCATCAGTAAAAATTTACCCGGACAGATTGTTTTACTGACCAGTAAATTGACGCTGGCGCTTTTCAGCATGGCATCGCCTGCTTCCATTCCTTTAGCGATGCTGGTGAGTTCTAAAATACCTATAGCCTGAGACATGGTTAACCTCTTACAACCGTGATGGCGTGTTCAGTAATGTCGCTGACAATGCCGTCAATACTGGCGTGAACGGGAGCGCCTAACGCGCCAGATGGCATATCGGCGACACACTGCCCACGGACAACGCGTTCACCTTTTTGCACGCAGGGAACGGCGCTGGCGCCAATATGCTGACGCAAGAGCAGCGTCGTTTTGTCTGTTGAAGGGGCGACGTCCGTTAACGGTGCGTCGTGATACCAGTCGCTGAGCCCCAGTTTGGTAATCAATCGCTTAACCGGCACCAGCCGATATTTCGCCATTTCATCGGCAGGATTCAGCGGGCCTTCGTAACGAAGGTTTTGCGCCCGTAGCTCACGTTTCAGCATGCGGTTAATGCGCATGGGGGAGATCCCCACCGGGCATGCCACGCTTTCGCAAACATTGCATTCTGAACACGTCAGCGCGCTAAGCAGGAGTTGCGGTGTCGCGGCCTGTTGATAGTTCACCGCGCGTACCAGCAAATGGGGAGATAACTCATGGCCGATCAAATGCCTGGGGCATAAATCAGTACATAACCGGCATTGCTCGCAAACGGTTTTTGCAACAGACAAAACGGTGCGTTCATCCTGCATTCGCCGCTGAATCAAGGGATGGTTTTTTGGTAACACCAGCAGGCCGCCGGTGGTCTTTGTCACCGGTGAATCCAGCGATGTCACCAGGCTTCCCATCATGGGGCCGCCGTTAATCAATCCGGGGTCATCAACGGTGGCGCCGCCTGCAAGTGCTAAAACGTCGCGTAAAGACATACCGACAGGAACGGTGACGGTCAGCGGCCTCGCAACCGCGCCGTTAACGGTAAGAGTGCGGCGCGTTACGGGATACTGTTGTTCTACCGCACGGGCGATATTCAGTACGGTCTGAACATTATTGACCACCACGCCGACGCTCACCGGTAACGCCGCAGGCGGAACGCGTCGGCCTGTCGCCATCCAGATGGTCAGCACTTCGTCCCCGGCCGGGTAGACATCCGGTAAAATATGCAGCCTGATACTGGAAGGTAGCAGGGGGGTTAATGCCTCAATCGCATCGCGGTATTTTTCTTTTAACGCAATAATCCCCTCGCGTGCGCCGGTTGCCTTCATGGCGTACTGCACGCCGCGAATCAGGCGCGCGGGCTGCTGCGCCATTAATTGCTGATCAACCTTGAGCATCGGTTCACATTCAGCAGAATTAACCAAAAAGATCTCAACCTGCGCCTGTAGTTTGACGTGGGCGGGAAAACCCGCCCCCCCGGCGCCAACCACGCCCGCAGCACGTACTCGATCGCGTATGGTTTGCGCATCATAGCTATCCTGTTCAATGGCGCTGACGGTATTCATGACAACGCCTCAAGAAGTTCCCGGATCGCGCTGGCATCGGCGGTACGCGGGTTGGTTCTTAACGTCACATCAGCCAGCGCCGCCTGAACCATGACAGGGATTCGTTGTGAATACGCCTGTCGTCCCTCTTTAAGCGCCTGGGCGAATGAAGGAATTGCACACTGCGTTTTGAGCTGCTCAATCTGATGAATCAGCGCATTGAGGCATGACGTCTCGTTTGCGCTGGCGGGGCAGAGTTGACAGGCTTTCGCGAGTCTTGCGTATCGTTTTGCCGCCCGGGGATCGTGGGCGTTAAAGCGGATGACCGATGTCAGCAGCAGCGCATTGGCAAGCCCGTGCGGTAGATGAAACTGGCCGCCTAACTGATGGGCAATAGCATGGTTCAGCCCCAGTCCAGCCTGACTAAACGCCATTCCCGCCAGCGTTGAGGCGTTGTGCATCTTCCCACGGGTAGCCAGACAATCCCCTTTCCTGACCGCAACGGGCAGATACTGAAAGACGATTTGCGCGGCTTTTTCCGCCAGCGCGTCAGTGAAGTCGCTGGCGTGCGGAGACACATATGCTTCAAGCGCATGCGTCAGGACGTCCATCCCCGTGTTGGCGGTAATATTTGCCGGAACGGTGACAACCAGCGTCGGGTCGAGAATAGCCATATCTGGATACAACGCTTTATTAAATAACGGATATTTAATGCCCTTTTCTGGATCGCTAATGACGCATGCGCTGGTGACTTCGGAACCGGTGCCGCTGGTGGTGGGAATTGCAACACAGGTTTCAATTTCGATGCCGAACTGACGGCTGAACCAGACGATGGCTTTTGCCGCGTCGAGCGCCGATCCTCCGCCAAAGCCGATGACCACATCCGGTCGCAGGGCATGCATTTGCGCAATACCTTGCACTACCGTACCGATGGTAGGGTCCGGGGTGATGTCGCTGAATATGCTGATGCGATTATCCGTTGGAAGGGCGTCGCGCAGCGTATTGATCAGCGGTGATTGCGCCAGAAATCCATCACAGATAATCCAGATATGCCGGTTTGTAAAACGCGTCAGCACATCCAGACTTCCTCTGCCACTGTACAATCGGGTTGGTAGTGAAAACGTATTCATAACGACCTCATTAGCGAATTGAAAAGCCGTTGGTCAGTACGCAGCGACGGGAACGGGCAAATGTGCGTGCCGAGGTTGTCCCTTCGCCGGTCGGGGTGGCGATGGTAAAGGTGGTAAACCCTTCGCCGCCAACGCCGATACCGGCATAGGAAGGGCCGTTTTTCACAAAAATAGAGGTCTGTAAGGTGCGCGCCGCCAGATTCAGGCGAGAGACATTCTGCGAGTGCATAATGGCGGTATGGTGCAGGCCTTCTTCAACTTTCAGCGCCAGTGCCAGCGCGCTGTCGAAATTATCGACCTTCACGACGGGTAGCATTGGCATCAACTGTTCGCTGGTTACCCACGGATCGTCGGCACTGACGATACCGATAAGCAAACGCGGCGGTTTTGCGGGAACGGCAATACCGGCGGCTTCCAGCATGGCGGCCGGGCTTTTCCCGACCAGTTTTTTATTCGCGTGACCTTCCGGGAGGCAGACGGCGCGTAATTTATCGATATCCGCAGCGTTTAACAGCAATGCGCCGAAAGCCTGCATTTGCTGAACCAGGCGCTCAGCGACGCTCTCCACGACAATCAGACTTTTTTCTGCGATGCAGGGCAGGTTGTAATCGAACGCTGCGCCGTTGATGATATCTTCGGCCGCTTTGACGATATCGGCGGTCTCATCAACGATACAGGGCGGATTGCCCGCCCCGGCGCCAATGACCTTTTTACCGCTTTTCATTCCCATCGCAACAATGCCGGGGCCGCCAGTAATAGCCAGCACCGCAATATTGGGATGCGCCATCATTTGCTGGGTTGCCTCAAAAGTCGGTTCTGCGACAGTGACGACCAGATTACGGATGCCGCAGCAGCGGAAAGCGATATCTTCGATCATGCCGATCAATTTGAGTGAGACGTTTTTCGCGCCAGGATGCGGGCTGAAATAAACGCTGTTGCCCGCAGCCAGCATACTGATGCTGTTGTTAATAATGGTTTCGGTAGGGTTGGTGCTGGGCGCGACGGAACCAATGACGCCGAACGGTGAATATTCAAACAGCACCATGCCGCCATCGCCGGTGAGGGCCGTGGTTGTCAAATCCTCAATGCCTGGCGTGTTATCCAGCGCGGCTTTGTTTTTAAGAAATTTATCTTCTTTGTTTCCCATCCCCGTTTCCGCTGCGCTCTCCGCCGCCAGCGTGGCAAGATGCGGCGTAAGCTCCTGGCGCAGGGCGCTGATAATGGCGCTGCGCGTTTTGAGCGGACACTGCTGATAACGTAAGAAAGCCTGATGCGCCGCGTCTATCGCTTCGCCGACGGACTGAAAAATACCGTGTCCTTGCGTTTCGGCCTGCGCAGGCGCCAACTGTTCGCTTAAAATATTACGGATGAGGGTTTCCAGTTCAGAAGTATTCATTGATGTGTTCTCACGTTAATTGCCGCAATGGCGGCTTGTGCAATATCCATGTCCTGTTCAACGCTCCCGCCGCTGATGCCAAGACCCCCAATGAGCAGACCATCACGCCATAACGCGAATCCGCCGCCAAAAGTGACGACTTTCCCCTGCATATGGCTTTCCAGACCGTAGAGCGAAGCGCCCGGCTGAACGGCGCAAGCCAGTTCGTGGGTGGCTGTTTTCATGGCGACGGCGGTCCAGGCTTTTTTCGGTGCCAGTTCACTGCTCACCAGCAGAGCGTCCGGCATACGCCAGGTCACGGTTTCGGTGCCGTTGGCATCCACAATGCTGACGACCACAGGAACCTGAAGCGCCTCCGCCCGCGCCACCGCTGAACGAGTTAACTGATGAAGCTCGTGAAAAGAGAGGGTCATAGAGCGTTCCTTGACGACAGAGGCCGGGTTTGAGGCCAGGTAGCGCTCAGTGACCTCCCGAATGATGTTGTTCTGATGAGCGTCATGATCTTCGGCGCGCGCCAGCGCATACAAGCAATCAGATAAGCGGTTGATGTAGCGCATCAGGACGTGCCTGACGCTGGCGGTTGCCGACAGCTCGACCAGACGTCTTTCAGCCCGGCGGGCAAGCGTGCGGGCAAAGTGCAGGCGACTCGCGGCTTCGCAACGGCCAGGTAAAATGAAACTGTGTAAAGGCGTAACGCGTCCCATCGCGGTATCAATAGCCGCTTCAAGCGCGGCAATATCTTCCGCGCTGATATAGCGCTGCTCCGGCGACGGCTGCTCGCTTTCGCTGGCGAGTTCGGCGCTAAACCAGAATATCTGCATCTGAATAGATTCGAGCAACGTGCGGTGTTGCGCGCAGGTTGTGGCGCAAACGCATAAACTCAGCGCTGCATTGAGTTCATCCAGCGTGCCGTAGGTTTCGACGCGTGGATGCGTTTTACTGACCCGTTGGCCGGTAAATAAGGCCGTAGTGCCGGAATCTCCTGTTCGGGTATAAATCGCCATCATCCGCTCCTTAATGAGAAAGCGTGTCTACGATGCCGACAATGGCCAGATCGATGGCCTCGTTCGGGCTGGAAAAAACATGTCTGGCGCTGGAGCCGCTGCTGAGTAAAACCAGTTCACCCACGCCAGCGCCGACGGAATCGACGGCAACCTCATCTCCGGTAATGGGCGGGTCGGGAAGCTCTCCATCGACACTTACCCGACGTACCAGCAAAAGTTTTTTCCCAACCAGAGAGGGCGATTTTTGCGTGGATACCACCGCGCCTGTGACTCGTGCCAGATGCATGGTTCACTCCTGCTTAATAAGTTGAATATTCCGCGCGCTGGCGGCTTCACGGGCCAGAGCGGTGACGACACAGCGACGACGCAGCACCAGTAATTGCCCCGCGAGTAGAGCGACGTCGGCGTAACTCAAAAGAGTGGTCGGATGCAGGCAGATTGTTTGCCCTCGTTCATCGACCAGCCTGATGGGCAGACGCGCCAGCTTTTTCACCGGCAGCGACGGCAACAGGCGATGGTGCAGGGATATCTGTAGACGAATACCTGATGCCAGTGCGTCATGGATTTTCTTCGCTACAGGGTCGTCAGCATCCTGCTCTGCGATATACGTCAGCGAAGGCAGATCCGCCTGCACAATATGCAGCGCCGCATACTGACAAAACAGCGCGCGGGAATCGGCCTCCCGCAGTTGCGAAATACTGAGCGTGGCCGTGCTTTCCGCCCGACGCTGCAAGCGGGAGATGACCTCCTCAATAATGCGCTGCAACATCTCGCCGTTCATCGCGGTGTAACCAGAGTGGCAAACGCGTCCGGGCTGTCGGCGCCTGCGGCATTGGCTTCATCTGTGTCGATGTGCATTTCAAGACGCATATCCGCAGAGACGCGAATCGCGACGTTGTCGAAAATCAGCCTGCGCGCATTGCCTTCAATAGCGACAGAAACTTTGTCGCCATGCGCAACGCGAAATATCAACGCATCAAGCGGCGACATATGAATGTGGCGTTGGGCGACAATCACGCCGGAGGCGAGATCCAGCTCGGCGAAGGGGCTGACAAGACGAATGCCTGGCGTTCCTTTAAGGTCTCCCGACATGCGCAGCGGCGCAGCGATGCCCAATGTTCTGGCATCGGTGCGGGAAATCTCAACCTGGCTGGTACGGCGAAGGGGGCCGAGCAGGCGCACATTCTTTAGCTGACCTTTAGGGCCAATAAGCGTGACGGTCTGGTCGGCCGCATATTGCCCAGGCTGGAGCAGCGCTTTTTTCTCGCTGATTGGCTGACCAGGGAAAAGCCGGGCATAGTCTTCAGCGCTAAGATGGATATGACGGTTGGAAACACCCAGAGGAATAGGGCGCTCACGCATTTCATCCAGCACTTTGCTGACGGTTGTTTCCAGAAGCTGTTTATCCATTACGCTTTACCTCACTTACCTGAATGCAGGCAGAGTGACCGGGGCTCGCCTTTTTGCCGCTTACAGGCAGGGTCAAGACAGAGATTGCAACTGACCATTCCGGCTTCGGGTTCTGCTTCCGGTACTGACTCTTCTACAACCACGACGTCAGGTTCAGATTCAGGTTCTGTTTCAGGTTCCGGGGCTGGCATGGGCGCGGGCGGAATAACCGTCGCGCGGGAAAGAATCCCCTCCCCAGGCCTGGCGATAACTTTGTGGGCGATCAGCCCCTGCTGCTGATCGGCAAAACTGGCACCGGTGATGATGGCGGACTGCACGGAGGCCACATCACCGGTGATTTTGATCACCGTCCAGCCAGAACCGTTGGTTCTCTCAAGCCCCACCAGCGTGATGGAAGCGGCTTTCGCCATGACATCCGCGCAACTGATGGCTAATGCCAGACCACTAACTTCAAGTAATCCCAGTGATTGCTTCACGCTGTGCTCCTTGGTTGCGGCCGTTTAGGCTGACTTGGGTAAAATGGCCTCAACGTCGCTGTGCGGACGTGGAATAACGTGGCAAGATTTCACCTCGCCCACGGCGCTTGCTGCGGCGCTTCCCGCATCGACTGCCGCTTTAACCGCGCCAACATCACCGCGAACCATAACGGTGACCAGGCCGGAGCCGATTTTTTCATAGCCCACCAGTTGCACGTTGGCGGACTTCACCATGGCGTCAGCGGCTTCGATAGCGCCGACTAACCCTTTTGTTTCAACCAGTCCCAGTGCGTTGTTCATACTGCGATTCTCCTGTTGCTTAGGTATTCAGATCCCGAAAGGGGATCCCTTTGACTAACCTTGCCGCGTTGTTACCAGCACTTCGCCGGGCATGGCTGTCCTGGTGATACATCAGCGTAAAAAGCGGCGCTGATGCGGGTAAATTCTTGTAATGCACAACCAGCTTTTCTTTGTCGCAGGCTATGCCGACGAGTAGCGGAGACCGACGAGCCGCCTGCCAGGCGCAATGGGTCACGTCACCGTCAGTCTGCGTCTGGATAACAAAGGGGATACCTTCTTCTTCAATACCGAGAAGCACCTCTTTCCAGACCGTGATACCGTCATCGATGGTCGAAATAACGATAGCCGGGGTACTGGCGTTACTGTCCATGCGCGAACTCCTTATGCCAGGAGAGAATCAGCCCGGTCGCGACCGCATTTCTCGGGCCTTCTGTGCCGCGAATGTTGCCGCGACCGGCCACCAGGCGATAGTGCGCCAGCGCATCGGTGACGAGTTGCGGGATCTCGAAATCCAGAGACGATCCGCCAACCAGCACGACAAAAGGAATGTCACGAATGTTGCCGGTCGGGCTGACCTGGCGCAGCGCGCGCAGCGCGTTAGTGACGAAAACCCGCTCTTTGGCGCTGCGGCGAATGGCGCGTACTTTTTCCAGCGCTAAATCGCCGGGTAATGGAACCAGTTCATCAGGCTTCACCACACATACGCGGGCAAATACGGCTGGCGGCAGCGGGGTGGGGAAAAACTGGACGCTGCCATCTTCGTGACGCAGATGAAAAAGGCTTTCCACCTTCGCGAGCGGATATTTTTTAATCTCTTCTGCCAGATAGCGGTCATCCAGACCCAGTTCACGGGCAATAATCATCGTGACCATATCGCCAGCCCCTGCGAGGTGGGTGGCAATGATCTCCCCTTTGGGATTGATGATGGAGGCATCTGTCGAACCTGCGCCCAAATCGAGAATCGCCAGCGGACGCGTGGTGCCGGGAGTCGTCAACGCGCCTAAAATCGCCGCTTCAGCCTCAGCACCGCCAACCTGAACGTCAACACTCAGCTTTTGTTTGATTTCACGGGCGATCATCGCCATTTGCAGACGGTCGGATTTCACCATTGAGGCGATGCCTACGGCCTGCTCCAGAGAAAATTCGCCTGCCAGCCCGCCGGTAACGCTCACCGGAACGGAAGTATCGACAGCCAGCAAATCCTGAATGAAGATCTCGTTGCTGGGCTTATTGGTCAGTTCCGCCATGGTCTGGCGTACATGTTCCAGCATGCCGCCAATATTGGTGCCTGCTTCGCCGGTCACGTTGTCCAGCTTGCGGCATTCGCCCACCGCTTTCATGATGGCTTCAGCACCGGCGGCAACATCTACACGGAGCGTGCGTCCCTGAGAAAGCAGTTCCAGATTCCCGGCGGGAATGGCGCGTGCTTTGACATCCCCTGATGGCGTTTTCACGACGACGGCGGAGCGATTGCCAATCAGCGCGCGCGCCATAGGGACGATATTTTTGGTTTCTTCGGCATTAAGGCCGAAAACCGTGGCAATACCGTAAGGGTTAGAGAGCGTTTCAATCACTTTCCCTGGTACGGCAACCTCAATTGCGGCCAGCATGCCCAGCGGAATCCGGTCGATATAGAGCACTTCATCGACGATCGGTAAAGGCTGTTCCAGGCGGTTGCTGACCAGGACGCCGTCATCTTGCTGCAAAATGACGCCGGTGAGTTGATATCCGGCGCGTACGGAGGCGTTAATCATGGTGGCGACATCGGCGAAATCGAACACCGATGACACGACCAGGATATAAGGCGTATCCGCCGGGCGGGTTAATAACTCTTGCGGCGTAATGGTCACTCCCACACCCAGACCGACCCCGCCTGGGGTTTTAGGGTTATGGCCGATCATTGTGGACTCGGTAATGATGGTTTCCGTGATGGTTTCCATCGCGACATCGCCAATGACCGGTGTGGCTTCGTTGATGCGGATAAGCGAAATATCGCTGACATTGATGCCTGCGTTTTTTGCCGCAAGCGTAAGCGCCTCCTGAATACCAAACACATTTCGTAATGTGCCTTTAATTCCGGTGGTTTCCGCCAGCGCGCTGCCGGTAATGGTCAGCGCGCCAGCCTCATCCAGCTGCGCCAGCGCGACTTCTGTTGATGAGTTGCCAATATCAATGCCAGCTATGTATCGCATCGTATTTCCCTAAAATTAATCGTCACCTTTGAGTTTTTTACGCTCGACGTATAACGTTGCCGCTTCACGCACGAAAGCTGCGCAAATCTTCGCCTGATAGCGATTTTCCAGATCGTCTGCGATAGCCATCAGCTCTTCTTTCGTCGAACGGTATGGACGCAGGGCGTTGTAAATTTCAAGGATTCGATCGTCCGGTACGGCGGTCAGTTCCGCTGCGCGCTCAAAGTTCATCGCCAGGCGGTCACGTCCGGCATCTCTGGCGATAGCCGCCTGAATGCGCAGCGTATCCGGCGTGATACGCATATCCTGTGCGGTCACTTTGTCGCTGAGGACGTTTTCCAGCGTGAATTCATCCAGCGTTTTATTGGTGGCGGTTTTTACCCATTCTGGATGTTTATTCGCCAGCGGATAATCCGTCACTTTTGCGGTATGCGTTGATGCGCTTGCTGCGGCCGGAGCAGGTGCGTTGCCCTGCAAGCTGTTCATGCGGCTCAACACGTCCCGAACCATCGATTCAATTGCGTCGGTATTCATGGAGGTATCCTTTGTTAAAGCGCCACGCGCAGTTCCTGCGGGTTTTTGCCCGTCACGACATACTTCGTCTCTTTAATGTGCAGAATGGCGGATTTCGCCTGGTACTTCGGGCGCGCCATTTGGTCATTTAAGGTCGGAACCGGTTGTGGTGACTCACGCTTCGCATAGCGCGCGGCGTTCTTGCCAATCTGACGATACGTTTCCAGCGTCAGCAGCGGCGCCTGAGGGAATAACTCCAGATTGGAGAGCGGCGGTAGCCCTTGCTGATGGATAACGGTAGTGCCTTTTGACTGAATGCCGATTGAAATGCCGGAGCCGCTGAGGCGGTTGCCTTCAACGGCGACGAACGCCACGTCAGAGGATTTAAAGCAGCGGATCACGCGGGCTTTAATGCCTTCTTCTTCAATACCGGCGATCACTTCACGCAGGATATTTTTGTGCGGCAAGCCGACGATATTCACGGTCTGCGACAGGCCAAATGCCGGGCCCACGGCAATGATCACTTCATCCTGCTGCGTACCTTGTCTGGCCTCGCCAATTTCCGTCAGAAAACCGTCGCCTTGCGGCGCTGTGGTTTGCGGCGAAGTTGATGCTGTCGGTGCGCGAAAGGAGACGGGCTTATCGCTGGTTTGCATTTCGGACAGCACGTCTTCGATTATCTGGCGCAGCAGCTTTTCATTAATTTCCATTTTTCACCCCTTAGCCAAGTTCGTTGGGATCGAGTGCGCCAGGGATGTTTTTAATCTCTTCCCAGCGTTCGCCTTGCAGGCGATAACCTGTTGCCGGACCGGCATAATCGTTGACGTCATTCACCGCAGAGAGCACCTGCCCGTCGCCGACGATAATGGCGGAGGTATGCAGATAGTCTCCGGTTAACTTGGCTTTCTGGATGTTGAGCATGTCTTGCGCGACGTCGGTGAAACCACCTTTTGCAAGGGCTTTCACCACTTCCAGACCGTTACGGTTTTTGTTGATGATCTCTTGCGCGAACTTGATGTCTTCGACGATGTTACGTTCAGGCATATCTTTCGAGCCGTGAGCGTAGGTTGCGGCTTCAACCTCTTCATCGGTAATCGGCGGCAGCCCCATTCCGGCAAACACGGCTTGCAGCGCGCGCGCGGCTTTATTACGGATGGCGATAACGTCTTCTTCGCGAACCGGACGCAGACCACCGTCCACTTTCAGGTCACGCTGGATAACGTTGTAGTCGTCGAAGTCCTCCGCATCTTCGTTTGAACCGGCAAACATGTTGTCGTAGTTCGGTACGGCGGAATAACCCGAAGAGATGAAGTCAGTACCCGGCAGGAACTGCATCAGCAGACGCGCGGTACGACGCATATCGGAGTGGGTGAAGGTCTGGTCGTTACTGGAGGCGCATTCCAGATCCAGCGCGGAGCAGATCAGGTTTTCCGCCAGTACGGCGCGAATGCCTGACGGTACGGCGGAAGGAACGCCGATGCAGCTGACAGAACCGTTCTGTAGACCCTGAACGCCTGCGGCTTTGGTGATATAGATACAGCGGGCTTCCAGATAGAGCATTGATTTGCCTTCAGCATAGCCCATCTGTACTTCGGAACCCGACCCCGAGGTAAAGCGCATTTTCAGGCCGCGAGAGGCATAGGAAGAGGCGAGGAAGCCTTTTGACCAGGGGGTATCGTCGCCATCGGTAAAGACCGGTTCAGTACCATAGACGGAAATGGTTTCGGCGTAGCAGGTGTGGCCCAGCATACCGAGCTTCAGTTCGGTGGCTTCTTCCAGTGAACACTGCGTTAATACGCCCGGACGACCGACCTGGGAGCCCACCAGCAGAGCGATAGCATTGAACGGGGCGTAGCGCGCGACCGCAACCGTTGTCTCTTGCTCATCAAACCCACGCCACGCGCCTTCTGCGGCATCGGCAGCAATCTGAACCGGGTTGTCTTTCACGTTGGTGACATGCGCCTGCTGAGAAGGCGTACGGCGGGCGCGCATTTTTTGCATCGCCATCATCATCTCTACCACGTTCATGTGTGAGACGACTTCAACGATTTTTGCTGGCGTCATCGCCGTGGTGAGCGGAACGATGTCGCTGCGTTTGACGTTTGGATCGCACAGCATATTGGCGAGTTTGACCGAGTCCATCGCCATCACTTCTTCCGCGCGCGCCAGGTTAATACCGTAACGGGCGATAAAGTGGTCGATCAGGTCAAATTCGCTGGCGGCTTTGCCGTCCAGCTCGGTGACCGCGCCGTTAACGATTTTAATCGACGGTTTGGGGTCGTTCGGGCTTTCCATCGCAATGAAGCCTTCTTCGATCCATTCCTTAACGAAGCCGTCCTGATTCACAGGGCGTTTCGCCAGTGCTTCAAATCTTTTCGATCTCATGAATCAGCCTCACGGATATCAGATATAGGACGGACGATCGTTTTTCGGCGTCGCGCCGAGAGTGGACAGAACGGTTTTGCCGATTTCACGGGCTGAAATAACCGCCTGACGCACCGCGCCGGAATCCCCGGAAATCACCAGAATGGCTTCGTTACTGAAGCTGGTGCCGTGTGCCGGAGAGCTGTAAGCCACGACCTCAACATTGGCGGATTTCAGCGCGGTATCCGCCATCAGCACGCCAACGGAGGCGGGGGCGCCGACAATCACGCCGCAGGCGCGGCCAATTGGCGCGCCAAAGGCTTTTTCAAGCGCATAGCTGGCGCGGGCGGTGTATTGCAGCTCGATATGCCCGGCTTCATTGGCGTATACGTCGCCGAACGTCCGGTCGAGTTCTTTCAGCGCAACTTCAATGCCGCGCTTCACGTCCGAAACATCGTTGCCGCCTAAAATAATCAGCGAGCCGTGGCCTGCGCCGCCTTTGGTATCGCGGGGAAGCTCAATGCTGACCACTTCGGTATTGGTCGCTTTTACTGCTTCATCGGCGGCCATAATGTGCGGGCCTGCGCCAGTTCGCGCGCCAAGGATTCCGATGGAGCGGTAGCGCTTTTCCAGCTTCATCGCTTCCAGTAAGGCACTGTCCACATTTGCGATCACCAGACCGACGGTGTCGCCAATCGCGGTGCCGACAAATTCCGTTAAACTGCAACTTTTCTCTGCCATAGCCGTCTCTCGTATTGGGTGGGTTTCTTCAGGAATGGCCGTTTGTTCTGGCGTTGCCACACGGGCAATCACCTGCGCCATGATCTGTTCCACCAGTTCATTGCTGCTCATTGGCTAATTCCCTTCGGTAAGATTTTTTCTACATCGGTATGAGGGCGTGGAATAACGTGTACGGCTTTCACTTCTCCCACGTTGCGTGCGGCAGCGGCGCCCGCATCGGTTGCCGCTTTTACTGCGCCAACGTCACCGCGAACGATGACCGTTACCAGCCCGGAGCCAATTTTTTCGTAGCCGACTAACATCACATTGGCTGACTTCACCATTGCGTCTGCGGCCTCTATGGCTGCGGTTAAGCCTTTGGTTTCTACCATTCCTAATGCTTCTTGTTGCATAAAGACCTCGCCTGGGTTGTCCCGATGTTGATGACTATAAAAAGAAGCGAGGAAAAAGAATGGCTGACTTTAAAAAGAGAATGAAAAAATAATGGGTTCTCAATAGCACTAAATTGCTGTGATTTTTTATAACTCACTGAATTTAAAGGTTTAATGTGCTGTTTTTGATATGATTATTTCGTTTTCGCTATTCCATTTTTACATTTTGCAGGATGACAAAATAAATAAGTTTTGCTACGCGAAAAATGGAATTGTGATATTTGTTTGAAAACGAATATCTGGTGATCGCAATTTTTTATTATTCCTAATCTGGCATTTTATTCGTTAGAGTACGCTCCATTATTGCCCTGGAGAATAAACAGAGAGCAATATTTTGCTATAGCAACACGATTTTTCGGGGCAGGTTAACGGCAGATTGCCAACAATTTACAGGTGCCGCTTTTTATAGTGATGCTCGTTGTACTCTACTGCCAGTACGGCGTTGTGCTGGTAAAGACACGAACTCTGCTTAGAAGGTGTCACAATGAACGATTCACTAAAAGCACAATGTATTGCCGAGTTTTTGGGCACCGGGCTGTTTTTGTTCTTTGGTATCGGTTGCCTGAGTGCATTAAAAGTTGCGGGTGCGAGTCTGGGGCTATGGGAGATCTGCATCATTTGGGGGCTTGGGATCTCGCTTGCCGTTTATCTCACGGCCGGGATATCGGGCGCGCACCTGAACCCGGCGATTACCATTGCGCTGTGGTTGTTTGCCTGTTTCCCAGGGCGAAAGGTCTTGCCTTATTCTATCGCTCAGGTTGCCGGAGCGTTCGGCGGCGCGCTGTTGGCCTATCTGCTCTACGGTAGCTTATTTACCGAGTTTGAAGCGGCGAACCATATGGTGCGCGGCAGCGTGGAGAGTCTGCAACTTGCCAGTATTTTCAGTACCTACCCGGCAGCCGCGCTGAGCGTATGGCAGGCGGCGCTGGTCGAAGTGGTCATTACCTCGATTCTGATGGGGATGATCATGGCGCTGACCGATGATGGCAATGGGGTTCCTAAAGGGCCGCTGGCGCCTTTGCTTATCGGTATTTTGGTTGCCGTTATCGGGGCGTCTACCGGGCCGCTTACGGGGTTTGCGATGAATCCGGCGCGTGATTTTGGTCCAAAATTATTCGCGTGGTTTGCCGGTTGGGGAGACATTGCCATGACCGGGGGGCGCGATATTCCTTATTTTATTGTGCCGATTATTGCGCCGATTGTCGGAGCTTGCGCCGGAGCTGCGGTTTATCGTTACCTGATTGGTAAAAATTTACCGTGCAATACCTGTAAGCTGGAGGAAAATGGACGTTAACACGACGGGACGTATGTATTTTTGAAACACGTAAAATCATTTCGTGATCTGGTTTCACGAACTGGTCAAAACGTCTCCCACGGATGGGAGACTTTTGTTATTGTCCCTTATACTTTTTTATCACTAATACAGTATGGTGATGATGAAAGGTAAATGTGAAATAAATGTTCTATTTGCAACAATAAATTAACTGAGGGGTTTTATCATGATTTCTGCGAGTGCCCTGAACTCAGAACTCATTAATAAAATCGCACAGGATTTTGCACAAGCCACCAGTCTGGCGGTCGTGGTTGTCAATATTCACGGTGATGAAATTTCTGAGTTATTCAATTTCACGCCTTTTTGTCAGCTAATGCGTCAACATCCTCAACACAGTATTCGTTGCCGTATGAGCGATCGCTGCGGGGGGCTGGAAGCGTCAAAATCAGATCAGCCCTGTATTTATCGTTGCCATGCCGGGCTAACCGATTTCTCCATTCCTTTGGTGATTGCCGGTCATCTGGTGGGGTTTGTGTTATGTGGTCAGGTACGTTTAAGCGATGATGTCGGACTGGTTGATATTCTTAATGTCGATGATCGCTGGCAGGCCGATCCTGAACTGTTGAATGAGTTCCGAAACGTCCCCGAAATGGACTACGCGCGGGTGATAGCCTCTGCGGATCTGCTGAAGCTGATTGTGGAAAATTGCCTTAAAAAACAACTTAATTTTGTTGTTATCAAAGACAATCCGCCGCAAGCGGAACCTGCTCGTTCGCAACGTGGGCCCAATCCCCACGACAGCAAAATGAAGAAAGCGTTACGCTACATTGACGCGCATTTATCGGACGATCTTCGCCTTGAGGATGTCGCTTCTCACGTCTACCTCAGCCCGTACTACTTTAGTAAGTTATTCAAGAAATATCAGGGAATCGGTTTTAATGCCTGGGTAAACCAACAGCGCATGGCCAGCGCCAGAGAGCTGCTTTGTCACAGTGACTGGAGTATCGCCAGCATTGCACGTAATTTAGGCTTTTCTCAAACCAGTTATTTTTGCAAAGTGTTCCGTCAGACCTATCAGATCACGCCACAGGCTTTCCGTCAGCAAATAAATGATAATTCGTCCGCCGAGTCCGCATAAATAGCAATATTTTGCTATTGCCGATTTTTGATATCGTATTGTATGTCAGTCATTATAAAATGAAAAAAACTATAGCAGAGCAATAAATTGTCATAGCGCAACAAAATAATGTTATCTGAAGGATAAACTGAGCCAGTTTTTATTTTTGTGATGAGATACAGTGTCATTATGAATAGGTTTCATTATTCTTTTGCGCAGTGTTTCATTCAAAACAGGCGTCATTACACCATTGCGTTGGCATAATGGCGCGTAACAGGTAATTAAAATTTAATTGTCGTTATGAGCGAGAAAGTGATGCTCATAACATCAACCGACAGGTTTGGCACATTTGTGTCAGGGAAGGGGGTGAGAATCCCCCGCAGCCCCCGCTGCTGTGATGCTGACGACCCCGTAAGACCACTGATCGCAAGATTGGGAAGGACGGGCGAGGAGGACGCTAAGCCAGAAGACCTGCCTGTCGGTATTTACCAACAACTTCGGTGGGAAGTGGGTTGCTCAGTAGCGTACAGTCGAAAGACTGGGGTAATACGTAGCTAAACAATACCTCTACCACCCTGAACAGGATCAGGGTATGGCGGCAAAGCTTCACGCATTTATTCTCGCAGGAACCGGAAGCGGCTGTGGTAAAACCACCGTCACGCTTGGTCTGCTGAGTCTGCTGAAAAGACGTGGAATGCGTGTTCAGCCATGCAAAGTCGGCCCTGATTATCTCGATACCGGCTGGCATACGGCAGTATGCGGCAGTGCGTCCCGTAACCTCGACAGCTTTATGCTCCCGGAGCCCGTGCTTAACGCGCTGTTTTGTGAACACATGCAGCAGGCGGACGTCGCGGTGATCGAAGGCGTGATGGGACTCTATGACGGCTATGGCACCGACCCGAACTACTGTAGTACGGCGGCGATGGCGAAACAGCTGGGCTGCCCCGTGATTTTGCTGGTGGACGGTAAAGCCGTTTCTACCTCCATTGCCGCGACGGTAATGGGATTTCAGCACTTTGATCCTGACCTCAATATCGCTGGCGTGATTGTTAATCGCGTTAATAGCGAAACTCACTACCAACTCCTGAAAACGGCGATTGAACGCTATTGTTCGCTACCGGTGCTTGGCTATGTTCCCGGAGTGGAAGGCGTGGCGTTGCCGGAGCGTCATCTGGGGCTGATTACCGCGCGTGAGTCCGTCGTTAATCAACAGCCGTGGCAGGATTTTGCCGATACGCTTGAACGAACGCTGGACATTGATGCGCTTCTTTCCCTGAGTCAGCTAACCGCGCTGCCTGCTGGCGAGTGGCCGGCGTTACCCGACCCGCAGGCGGGAAAAGGACTTACCGTTGCCATCGCGGATGACGAAGCGTTTAACTTTTACTATCCCGATAACATCAAACTGCTGGAACGTACTGGCGTAACGATGACGCGTTTCAGTCCACTGCATGACAGCACGCTGCCGGAATGCCAGATGATCTGGCTGGGAGGCGGATACCCCGAGCTACACGCTACCGCGCTGGCGGCGAACACCCCAATGCTGGCGCAAATGCGCGCCGCCCATCAGCGCGGCGTGGCGATTTACGCAGAGTGCGGCGGGCTGATGTACCTCGGCAGTACCCTGGAGGACGCCAGTGGAGAGATTCATCGGATGGTGGATGTGATTCCGGGGCACAGCAAAATGGGGAAACGGTTGACCCGCTTTGGCTACTGCGAAGCGCAGGCCAGAGAGCAAACGCTGCTGGCGGCGGCAGGCGAAGTGCTGCGTGGACATGAGTTCCACTATTCTGATTTTCTCCCGGAAAACCCGGCGGTGATGGCGTGCCGTAAAGTCCGCGATGGTAAGACATTGCAGGAATGGTCTGGCGGCTGGCAGGTGGGAAATACCTTTGCAAGCTACCTTCACGTTCATTTCGCACAACGCCCTGCAATGCTGAACCACTGGCTGGCGGCAGGAAGGGAGGCGCTATGACCGTGCTTGCGTGGTGTATCGCCTGGCTTCTGGATTTCGTTATTGGCGATCCGCAGAACTGGCCGCATCCGGTACGCTGGATTGGCAATTTAATTTCAGCAACTCAACGTGTTGTACGGCGTTACTGCCATAGCGACAGATCGCTGCGCATTGGCGGAGCGGTGATGTGGCTGGTGGTGGTCGGCGTGACGTGGGCGGTTTCCTGGGGCGTGCTGGCGCTGGCGAGCGCGATCCATCCCTGGTTTGGCTGGCTGGTAGAGATCTGGATGATTTTTACCGTGCTGGCTGGCCGCTGTCTTGCGAATGCTGCCCGCGATGTTGAACGCCCGCTGCGGGCGGGCGATTTAGCTGAAAGCCGCGAGAAGCTGTCATGGATTGTCGGACGGGATACCTCACAGTTACAGCCTGAACAGGTTAATCGTGCCGTGGTGGAAACGGTCGCCGAGAACACCGTAGACGGCATCATCGCCCCGCTTTTTTTCCTCTTTTTGGGCGGCGCGCCGCTGGCAATGGCGTACAAAGCCGTAAATACCCTCGATTCAATGGTTGGCTATAAACACGAAAAATATCGCGCCATTGGTATGGTCAGCGCCCGTCTGGATGATATTGCGAACGTTATCCCGGCGCGTCTGAGCTGGCTGCTGCTGAGCATTGCCGCGGCGTTGTGTCGTTACGACGGCTATCGCGCCCTGCATATCGGCTGGCGGGATCGCTACAACCACAGCAGTCCTAACTGCGCGTGGTCAGAAGCCTCTGTTGCCGGTGCGCTGGGTATTCGTCTTGGCGGCCCGAATGACTACTTTGGCGAGCGTGTTGAAAAACCCTGGATAGGCGACGCGCAGCGCGGCATTTCAGTAGATGACATTTCCCGAACGATTCGATTGATGTGGGTAGCCTCGACCCTGGCACTGGCGCTGTTTATCGCCGTACGGTGCCTGCTGGTTGGCGCAGCCTGAGGATAACAGACGATGCAATATATTCAGCAGCCCCAGGCGATTGAGGCCAAAAGTTTCGACATCATTGGCGAGATCATTCGCGAGACACGCCCGGAGTATCAGTTTGCCAGCCCGCTTCACGAAGCGATCATCAAGCGGGTGATTCACACCACCGCCGACTTTGACTGGCTGGATATTCTCTGGTTTTCCGATGACGCGCTGGAGCGACTCTGCGCGGCGCTGAGTCGCCCATCCATTATCTATACCGATACCACAATGGCGCTTTCCGGCATCAATAAAACATTGCTGGCGACGTTTGGCGGTGAATGCCGTTGCTATATCAGCGATCCGCGAGTCGTGGCGGAAGCAAAAGCGCAGGGAATTACCCGATCAATGGCGGCGGTGGATATCGCCGTGACGGAAGAGAGTGAAAAGGTGTTTGTGTTCGGCAATGCGCCGACGGCGCTGTTCCGGTTGCTTGAGCATGACGTTGCCGTGAGCGGCGTGGTAGGCGTACCGGTCGGGTTTGTCGGGGCGGCGGAGTCTAAAGATGCGCTGACGAAAAGCGCGTTGCCAGCTATCGCAGCGCTGGGGCGCAAAGGAGGAAGCAACGTCGCCGCCGCGATCGTAAACGCCATGCTCTATTACTTGCAGGGGGCGCGATGAGCGATCAATCCTTCGACGCGCCTGTCTGGCACAACGGCAAAGCGTTGCGAAAAGGGTATACCACCGGATCGTGCGCGACCGCTGCGGCAAAAGTCGCTGCGTTGATGGTGTTACGCCAGCATCTGATTCATCAGGTCTCCATCGTTACGCCGTCCGGGGTGACATTGTGCCTGAACGTCGAGTCGCCGCACATTGAAGGGCGGCAGGCGATTGCCGCGATCCGTAAGGACGGCGGCGATGATGTCGATGCCACGCACGGAATGCTGATTTTTGCCCGCGTAACGCTGAACGATAGCGGCGAGATTACGTTGCAGGGCGGAGAAGGCGTGGGAACCGTGACGCGTAAGGGAATTGGACTGCCGGTGGGCAGCGCGGCGATTAATCGTACTCCGCGCCATACCATTGAGTCTGTAGTACGCGAAGCGATAGGCCCGGCGCGGGGAGCGGATATTGAAATTTTTGCCCCGGAGGGGGAAGAACGGGCGCAGAAAACCTATAACGCGCGCCTCGGTATTCTGGGCGGTATTTCGATCATTGGAACCACCGGCATTGTCACTCCGATGTCGGAGGAGAGCTGGAAACGCTCGCTGTCGCTGGAGCTGGAAATCAAACGCGCCGCCGGTCTGGAACGCGTTGTGCTGGTGCCGGGAAACCACGGCGAGCGCTTTGTGCGCGAACAGATGGGTATCGACACGCAGGTTGTCGTCACCATGAGCAATTTTGTCGGTTACATGATTGAAGAAGCGGTACGTCTGGGATACCGCCATATCGTGTTGATCGGCCATCCCGGTAAGTTGATTAAAATAGCCGCGGGAATTTTCCACACTCACAGCCACATCGCAGATGCCCGCATGGAAACCCTGGTGGCGCATCTGGCGCTGCTTGGCGCGCCGCTTGAGTTACTGACTCGGGTCAGCGACTGCGACACCACCGAAGCGGCAATGGAGCACATTGAAGCATACGGTTTTCAACATATTTACAACCATCTTGCGCAACGCATCTGTATGCGCGTGATGCAGATGCTGCGCTTCACGAAAACGCCACCTACCTGCGACGCCATCATGTTCTCTTTTGATAACCAGATCCTCGGTAGCAATCGTCCGATCGAAGAGATTGTGGAGGAAATGCAATGCTAACGGTAGTGGGCATGGGGCCGGCAGGGCTGCATTTGATGACGCCAGCGGCACGCGAGGCCGTGGCGGATGCCGATGTGCTGGTGGGGGGAAAGCGTCATTTATTGCAGTTTCCTGCGTTCACCGGCGAACAGTTTGTTCTGGGCGCCAATATTGCGGAATTGCTCAACTGGATTGCCGGGCAGCAGGACAAACGCATCGTGGTGCTGGCGTCCGGCGATCCGCTGTTTTACGGCATCGGGACGCGCATGGTGGCCCATTTTGGCATTGAGCGGGTGCGCATTATTCCCGGTATCAGCGCAGTGCAATATCTGTGCGCGCAATCGGGTATCGATATGAACGATATGTGGCTGACCAGCAGCCACGGTCGCAGCGTCTGTTTTGATGAGCTGGCGCGTCATCGCAAGGTCGCGATGGTGACGGATGCCCGCTGCGGGCCGCGAGAAATTGCGACGCAGTTAATGGCGCGCGACAAGGGGCATCGCTGGATGGTGATAGGCGAAAACCTGGCAATGGAAAACGAGCGGATTCACTGGCTGCGCGTCAGTGAAGTCAATGCCGACTATGACATGAACGCAGTGGTGATCCTTGATGAAAGATGAGCTTTTTCTACGTGGCGAGAACGTGCCGATGACCAAAGAAGCGGTTCGCGCGCTCGCGCTGTCAAAACTTGATTTGCACCGTGCCAGCCATCTGATTGACGTAGGCGCCGGGACCGGGAGTGTGTCGATAGAGGCGGCGTTACAGCACCCTTCGCTGCACGTTACGGCGATTGAACGTAACCCGGCAGCCCTGCGGTTGCTGGATGAAAACCGCCAGCATTTTGCCTGCGGCAATATCGACATTCTGCCGGGTGAAGCGCCGATGACGATGACTGAAAAAGCGGATGCGGTGTTTATGGGCGGGAGCGGCGGCCATCTGACGACGCTGATTGACTGGGCTATGCGGCAATTGCATCCCGGCGGCCGTCTGGTGATGACCTTTATCCTTCAGGAAAACCTGAATACTGCGCTGGAATATCTGACACAGATTGGCATCCATGAGGTGGATTGCCTGCAAGTGCAGGTGTCGTCACTCACTCCCCTCGGCAATGGCCACTATTTCAAACCGAATAATCCTGTTTTTGTTATCGCCTGTCAGAAGGAAGAGAACCATGTCTGAGACATTTGATCCCCGCTGTGTATGGTTTGTCGGCGCAGGTCCGGGCGATCGTGAACTGATCACGCTCAAAGGTTATCGCCTGTTGCAACAGGCGCAGGTCGTTATTTATGCCGGATCGCTGATTAATACTGAACTGCTGGACTATTGCCCGCCAGGCGCTGAGTGCCACGACAGCGCCGAACTGCATCTGGAGCAAATTCTGGATCTGATGGAAGCGGGCGTGAAGGCCGGAAAAACGGTCGTACGCCTGCAAACGGGCGATGTGTCGCTGTACGGCTCCGTGCGTGAGCAGGGCGAAGAACTTACCCGGCGCGGCATCGACTGGCAGGTGGTGCCGGGCGTCAGCGCGTTTCTCGGCGCTGCTGCGGAGCTGGGGGTGGAGTATACCGTCCCGGAAGTTTCGCAAAGCCTCATCATTACCCGCCTGGAAGGGCGTACTCCGGTGCCGGAACGTGAACAGCTGGAGTCCTTCGCCAGCCACCAGACGTCAATGGCGATTTATCTCTCCGTGCAGCGTATTCACCGGGTTGCCGAGCGGCTGATTGAAGGTGGCTATCCGACCACCACGCCAGTGGCGGTTATCTACAAAGCGACCTGGCCGGAAAGCCAGACCGTGCGCGGCACGCTGGCGGATATCGGTGACAAAGTACGTGAGGCGGGTATCCGTAAAACGGCGCTCATTCTGGTCGGGAATTTCCTGGGGGATGAGTATCACTACTCAAAACTCTATGCGGCGGACTTTAGCCATGAATACCGTAAAGCCTGAATCTATAGCCCTGTTTTGTCTGACGCCCGGCGGCGTACAGCTTGCGAAGCGGCTGGCGGCGATGCTGCCGTTAACCTGCTTTACCAGTGAGAAACTGCTGGAAGACGGGTTTATGCCCTTCGAAGGCGGATTTGCACAATCGGCCCGCGATGCGTTTGCTAACTATTCGGCGCTGATTTTTATCGGTGCGACCGGCATCGCGGTACGCGTGCTGGCACCGCTGGTAAACGACAAATTCAGCGACCCGGCGGTGGTGGTGATCGATGAACGGGGCCAGCATGTGATCAGCCTGCTCTCTGGTCATGCGGGGGGCGCCAATGCGCTGACCCGCTATCTGGCGGGCATGCTCGGCGCCGATCCGGTTATCACGACGGCGACTGACGTTAACGATATGGCGGCGCTTGATACGCTGGCATTTCAGCTCAATGCCCGGATGACCGACTTCCGCTCGGCGGTAAAAATCGTCAACCAGATGCTGGTCAGCCACCAGCGCGTCGGGCTGTGGTGGGATGAGGAACTGGCAGACGATGTCAGTCACTGCGATCGACGCGGGTTCATCACCGTGACCGACCTGCATCAACTTCCCGAGCTTGATGCGCTGGTTTGCATCACTTTGCGCAATGAATTGCCAGAAATACCCGTTCGGCACTGGAAACTGGTGCCGCAGCGGGTGGTCGCCGGAATCGGCTGTCGCCGCGATACGCCGTTCCCGCTGCTGGCAGCGCTGCTGGCGCGACAGCTGGAGGCGCAGAAATTTGATCCGCTGGCGTTGAAAGCGATTGGCAGCGTCTCGCTCAAAAAAGATGAGCAAGGATTAATCCAGCTTGCCTCCTGCTGTCGCGTTCCCTTTGAAACCTTTACCGCTGACGCGTTGCGTGAGCATGAACATCGCTTCCCGGCCTCCAGATTTGTGCGGCAAACCGTCGGTGTGGGCAGCGTATCCGGCCCGGCGGCCTGGCTGTTAAGTCACGGAAAACTGTCTGGCGAAACCCTGCGCGAACAGGGCGTCACTATTACTTTGGGAGTTTCACACTGATGTTAAGCGTAATTGGAATTGGCCCTGGCTCGCAGGCAATGATGACGATGGAAGCCGTAGAAGCCTTACAGGCGGCGGAAATTGTCGTTGGCTATAAAACGTACACCCATCTGGTAAAAGCCTTTACCGGCGACAAGCAGGTGATCAAAACCGGAATGTGCAAAGAGATCGAACGCTGTCAGGCGGCGATTGAACTGGCGCAGGCCGGACACAATGTGGCGCTGATCAGCAGCGGCGATGCGGGGATTTATGGCATGGCGGGGCTGGTGCTGGAACTGGTCAGCAAACAGAAGCTGGATGTTGAAGTGCGGCTGATCCCCGGCATGACCGCCAGTATCGCGGCGGCCTCCCTGCTGGGCGCGCCGTTGATGCACGATTTCTGTCATATCAGCCTGAGCGATCTCCTGACGCCGTGGCCGGTCATCGAAAAACGGATTATCGCCGCCGGAGAAGCAGACTTCGTGATCTGTTTCTATAACCCGCGCAGCCGTGGCCGTGAAGGTCATCTGGCGCGTGCTTTTGAACTGCTGTCCGCCAGCAAAAACGCGCAAACGCCGGTTGGCGTGGTGAAGTCGGCCGGGCGTAAAAAGCAGGAAAAATGGCTGACCACGCTCGGCGATATGGATTTTGAGCCTGTCGATATGACCAGCCTGGTGATTGTCGGCAACAAAGCCACTTACGTACAGGATGGTCTGATGATCACGCCGCGAGGTTACGTACTGTGAGTTACGGCGACGTGCTGGTTATGGGCGGCACCAGCGATGCCCGGATGCTGTGTCAGCAACTGGATGCGGCAAAGGTGGCATACACCCTGTCGGTTGCCACGCCGACAGGAAAGCAGCTGGCTGGCGACATTAAAGGTCAGATCCGCTGCGGGCGCCTGGAGCCAGAGGAGATGGTGGCCTGGCTGAAAGCGCACCGCACGCGTTGGGTCATTGATGCGTCGCACCCGTATGCCGAGGTCGTCAGCCGCAACATTATGCACGCCTGTGAACGCGCGGGGGTGTTGCTGAGCCGCTACCAGCGCCCGGAACAGCTCAGCGAGCTTACGCACCCGCTGTTGCACCATGTCCACACGATTGCTGAGGCCTGCGATGTGGCGCAGCGCTTTGGCGAACGCGTTCTGTTAACGACCGGAAGTAAAGATCTGGCGACCTGGCGAGCCGGGTTGCCGCACAAAAAACTGCTGGCCCGCGTCTTACCTGTTCCTGAGGTCATTCAGCAATGTGCCGACCTGGGATTTGGCGTTGGTGAGATTTTTGCCCTGTGCGGGCCGTTCAGCGCTGAATTTAACGCGGCGTTTTATCGTCAGTGCCAGGCCGATGTCGTGGTGACAAAAGCATCGGGGGCGGAGGGCGGTTATCAGGAAAAAGTTCAACCCTGTCTGGATGCCGGTATCCCCTGCATCGTGATTACCCGCCCGGCAACGCTTGTAACGGGTGATGAGTTACTGGAAAGTCAGGCCGCATTTGCGCAGCGTTTGGCGCGCTGGCTGGCCGCTGCTTAAGGAGTAAGAGATGAAAAAAGCGCTTCTGGTGGTGAGTTTTGGCACCAGCTATCACGACACCTGTGAGAAGAACATTGTGGCCTGCGAACGCGATCTGGCAGCCAGCTGCCCGGATCGCGATCTGTTTCGCGCGTTCACCTCCGGGATGATTATCCGCAAGCTCAAACAGCGTGACGGCATTGAAATCGATACGCCGCTTCAGGCATTGCAGAAGCTTGCTGAACAGGGGTATCAGGATGTGGCGATTCAGTCCCTGCACATTATTAACGGCGACGAATACGAAAAAATTGTGCGTGAAGTTCAGACTCTGCGCCCGTTATTTACCCGTCTTACGCTCGGCGTGCCGCTGTTGAGCAGCCATGCCGATTACGCGCAGCTGATGCAGGCTTTACAGCAGCAGATGCCGACGCTTGGCGCGACGGAGAAAGTGGTGTTTATGGGGCACGGCGCCAGCCACCACGCGTTTGCGGCCTATGCGTGTCTGGACCATATGATGACGGCGCAGCGTTTTCCGGCGCGTGTGGGAGCGGTTGAGAGTTACCCGGAGGTGGATATTCTCATCGGGAGCTTACGTCAGGAAGGCGTAACGGCGGTGCATCTGATGCCGCTGATGCTTGTCGCCGGCGATCATGCCATCAACGATATGGCTTCCGATGAAGAGGACTCCTGGAAAACGCAGTT
The DNA here is from genome assembly GCF_030333595.1 of Citrobacter sp. CK181. Lineage (NCBI taxonomy): Bacteria > Pseudomonadati > Pseudomonadota > Gammaproteobacteria > Enterobacterales > Enterobacteriaceae > Citrobacter > Citrobacter sp. CK181. Next base: position 416,826 of record NZ_JAOWFN010000011.1, read on the forward strand.
CAACGCCGCAGGCATCCCGGCGACGCCGTGGCTGAGCGGTCTGGGGGAGAATCCGGCGGTACGCGCCATGTTCGTGGCGCATCTGCAACAGGCGCTGAATACGGCCATGGAGGAAGCGGCATGAGTGGAAAACTGTATGCGTTAAGCACCGGGCCGGGCGCAGCCGATCTGATCACCGTGCGCGCGGCGCGAATACTTGGCTCGCTCGATATCCTCTACGCTCCGGCAGGGCGCAAAGGCGGCGACAGTCTGGCGCTCTCTATTGTGCGTGAGTATCTGGGGGAGCAGACGGAAGTCCGCTGCTGCCACTTTCCGATGAGCGCCGACAGCGCGGAAAAAGAAGCCGTCTGGAATGAGGTAGCCGCAGCGCTGGTTCAGGAAGTGGAGGCGGGTAAACAGGTGGGGTTCATCACCCTCGGCGATGCCATGCTGTTCAGCACCTGGGTCTTTTTACTCCAGCGGATCGGCAACCCGGCATGGCTGGAAATCGTTCCTGGCGTCACCTCGTTTGCCGCCATTGCCGCCCGCGCGAAAACGCCGCTGGCGATGGAACAACAATCGCTGGCGGTGATCTCCTGCACCGCGGCGGAAGAGACAATTCAGCAGGCGTTAAGACAGCATGACAGTCTGGTGCTGATGAAGGTCTACGGTCGCTTCGCGCGCATTAAAGCATTGCTGCAACAGGAAGGTTTGCTGGAGTGCGCCCTGATGATGGCAGAAGCCACGCTGCCCGGTGAGCAGTGCTGGCGTCACCTGAATGAGGTCAGCGACGAGCAGCCGCTGCCCTATTTTTCGACCATTCTGGTCAACAAACAGTGGGAGTATGCAGAATGAAACTTGAACAACAGCTAAAACAGCTGTCTTTCAGCGGGTTAGCTGCGGCGTTATTGCTGATGGTTGTCCCGGAGCAGGCGTTCGCCATGCATATCATGGAGGGATTTCTGCCGCCGATGTGGGCGTTGGCCTGGTGGGTGCTGTTTTTACCGTGCCTGTGGTACGGACTGGTGCGCCTGCGCCGTATCGTGCAGGAAGATAACAACCAGAAGGTGCTGCTGGCATTGTGCGGGGCGTTTATCTTCGTGCTGTCGGCGCTGAAAATTCCTTCTGTTACAGGCAGTTGCTCGCACCCGACAGGGGTAGGGCTTGCGGTGATTTTATTTGGCCCAGGCGTTGTGGCGATCCTCGGGGCGATTGTGCTGCTGTTTCAGGCGCTGCTGCTGGCGCATGGCGGCCTGACCACGCTGGGTGCGAACGGGATGTCGATGGCGGTTATCGGCCCCGTTGTCGGGTATCTGGTATGGCAAATGGCCTGCCGCGCCGGGCTGCGCCGCGATGTTGGCGTCTTTCTTTGCGCCATGCTGGCGGATCTGGTGACGTACTTCGTGACGTCGGTGCAGCTTGGGGTGGCATTCCCGGACCCGCAGGCTGGGGCAATGGGTTCAGTGATTAAATTTATGGGGATTTTCTGCCTGACGCAGATCCCCATTGCGATCGCGGAGGGGCTGCTGACCGTCATGATTTACGACCAGTTGACCAAACGCCGGTTGATTACCGCACAAGGACATTAAGATGAAAAAGACGCTGATATTGTTAGCTATGGTGATTGCCCTGGTGATCCTGCCGTTTTTTATCGATCATGGCGGTGAGTTCGGTGGCTCTGACGGCGAAGCGGAAAGCCAGATCCAGGTGGTGGCGCCGCACTATGAACCGTGGTTCCAGCCATTGTATGAACCGGCCAGCGGTGAAATTGAAAGCCTGCTGTTTACGCTGCAAGGTTCGCTTGGCGCGGCGGTGATTTTCTATATTCTCGGTTACAGCAAAGGCAGACAGCGCCGTGATGACCGGGCTTGATCGACTCAGCTACCAGAGCCGCTGGCTTCATGTTACGCCGGTGCGTAAGTTTTTGCTCTGGTTGATGATGATGATTCTGGCCTTTACCCTGCCTCCTTTGGGGCAGGGTATTGAACTGGCGCTCATCGCCGGGCTGAGCTGCTGGCTGCTGCGGATTTCGTTCTGGCGCTGGTGTCGCTGGATGGCGATACCGTTTGGTTTTTTAAGCGTGGGCGTGGTGACGATCTTATTCAGCGTGAGCCGCGATCCCCACTCGTTACTGGCAAGCGTTCCGGTTGGCGATTACTGGCTGGGGGTGACTTCGTCAGGGTTGAATACCGCCAATGAAACCTTCTGGCGCAGCCTAAGCGCGCTGGCGGCGACGTTCTGGCTGGTGTTGAATCTGCCGTTTCCGCAACTGATTATTTTGCTTAAGCGCGCGCATGTGCCACGGCTGCTGACCGAGCAGATCCTGCTGACATGGCGCTTTATTTTTATCCTGTTAGACGAAGCGCTGGCCATTCATCGCGCGCAAACGCTGCGTTTTGGCTATCGTAGTTTGCCGAAAGGCTATCGTTCTCTGGCAATGCTGGTGGGTTTGCTGTTTACGCGTGTGCTTATCCGCTATCAGCAAATGACCACCGTGCTTGATATCAAACTGTATCAGGGTGATTTTCACCTGTAAGGATTCGTATGCTTGCCACCTCCGGTCTCTGGTTTCGCTATCAGGATGAGCAGGTGCTCAAGGGGCTAACGCTGGATTTCTCCCCCCATGCGGTTACCGGGCTGGTGGGCGCGAACGGCTGCGGAAAATCGACGCTATTTATGAACCTGAGCGGTTTACTGCGCCCGCAAAAAGGCGAGGTTTTGTGGCAGGGAAAAGCGCTGGATTACAGTAAGCGCGGGCTGCTGGCACTGCGCCAACAGGTGGCAACCGTTTTTCAGGACCCCGATCAACAAATTTTTTATACCGATATCGACAGCGATATCGCTTTTAGTCTGCGAAATCTAGGCGTGGCTGAGGATGAGATAGCCCGCCGCGTGGACGATGCGTTGACCCTGGTTGATGCGCAGCATTTCCGTCATCAGCCGATCCAGTGTTTAAGCCACGGGCAAAAAAAACGCGTGGCGATTGCGGGCGCGATGGTGTTGCAGGCCCGCTACCTGCTGCTGGATGAACCCACTGCCGGGCTTGATCCTGCCGGGCGCACGCAGATGATCGCGATCATCAAGCGGATTGTGGCGCAGGGGAATCATGTGGTTATTTCCAGCCATGATATTGATCTCATTTATGAAGTCAGCGATGCCGTTTACGTGCTGCGCCGTGGCGAGGTACTGGCATACGGTGAGCCGGGGGAGGTGTTTGCACGCACTGAACTGATCGAACAAGCCGGGCTGACGCAACCGTGGCTGGTCAAACTGCATGCGCAACTGGGGTTGCCGCTGTGTAAAACGGAAGAAGAATTTTTTGGGCGTATGCGAGAAAACGCGCTGAAGGAGGCGTCATGACGCAGGCAGTAATGTTGCAGGGAACGGCATCAGATGTAGGTAAAAGCGTGCTGGTGGCGGGGCTGTGCCGCATCTTTTATCAGGATGGCCTGCGCACGGCGCCGTTTAAGTCACAGAATATGGCGCTGAATTCCGGCATCACGCCGGACGGCAAAGAGATGGGACGCGCGCAGATTTTCCAGGCGGAAGCGGCGGGGATTGCGCCGGATGTGCGGATGAATCCGGTCCTGCTAAAACCGACCAGCGATCGGAAAGCGCAGGTGGTGTTGATGGGCAAAGTCGCCACCGATATGGACGCGGTTAGCTACCATGAATATAAGCCGCGTCTGCGTGAGCAGATCCTCACGGTTTACAATAGCCTGGCGCAAGAATATGACGTTCTGGTGCTGGAGGGCGCCGGTAGCCCGGCGGAAATAAACCTGCGTGACCGCGACATCGTCAATATGGGGATGGCGGAAATGGCGCAATGCCCGGTCATTCTGGTGGCGGATATCGATCGCGGCGGCGTTTTTGCCTCTATCTACGGTACGCTGGCGCTGCTGCATGATAGTGAACGCGCCAGAGTGAAAGGGGTGATCATCAATAAGTTTCGCGGCGACGTGACGCTGCTCTACTCCGGCATTGAACAAATTGAAGCGCTGACCGGCGTGCCGGTTCTGGGCGTGATGCCCTGGCTGGAGGTCGATCTTGAAGATGAGGATGGCGTGGCGCTGCAAAAAGGCAAATACCTGCGTACCGATAGGCGTGATATCGACATTGCCGTTGTTCAGGTGCCGCACATCTCGAATTTCACCGATTTCAACGCGCTGGCGGCGCAGCCGGATGTTCGCGTGCGCTATGTGCGCCACCCTGAGGAACTGGCGGGCGCGGACCTGATAATTCTACCAGGCAGCAAAAATACGCTTGGCGATCTGGTCTGGCTGCGTGAAAGCGCAATGGCGCATGGCGTGTTGCAGGCGCATCGTCAGGGCGTACCGGTGGCAGGCATCTGTGGCGGCTATCAGATGCTGGGCGACACCATTATTGATGAGGTGGAGTCCGGGCTGGGCACACTCCCCGGTCTTGGGCTGCTTAATACCGTCACGCATTTCGCGCAGGATAAAACCACCACGCAGGTTGAAGGGCAGATGGCCTCTGCGCTGCCGGGATGGCTGGCGGCGGCGTCTGGCCTGGCGGTGCGCGGGTATGAAATTCATATGGGCGAGACGACACTGAATGCACAATGCCAGCCAGCCATGACGTTACGCAAAGGCGAAAACGCTATCGCTGACGGCGCGGTAACGGACGACGGACTGGTCTTTGGCACCTATCTTCATGGCTTGTTCGACAGCGATGCGTTCACGCGGGCGCTGGTCAATGGCCTGCGCGTGCGTAAGGGGCTGACGCCGCTGGATCACGCCTTCCATTACGCGCAATATAAATCGCAGCAGTTTGATCTGCTGGCGGATGCGATGCGACAACACATCGATATTGAGAAAATTTATACCATCATGCAACAGCACCAGGAGCCCGTATGATGATTCTGGTGACCGGCGGCGCGCGCAGCGGGAAAAGCCGCCATGCGGAGGCGTTAATCGCGGATTCGCCGCAGGTGCTGTACATCGCCACGTCGCAGATTTTTGACGAGGAGATGGCGGCGCGGATTCAGCACCATCGGGATGGCAGACCGCCGCACTGGCGGACAGCGGAATGCTGGCGGCATCTTGATGCGCTGATTACGCCAGATAACGCCCCCGAAGAGGCCATTCTGCTGGAGTGTATCACGACCATGGTGACCAATTTATTGTTCGCGATGGGCGGCGATACGAACCCGGACAACTGGGATTACGCGGCGATGGAGCAGGCGATTGAAGACGAAATTTGCGCGTTGATCGACGCCTGTCAGCACTGTCCGGCTCAGGTGGTTCTGGTGACCAATGAGGTGGGCATGGGCATTGTCCCGGAAAATCGTCTGGCGCGACATTTTCGCGACATCGCCGGGCGCGTCAATCAGCGTCTGGCTGCGGCGGCGGATGAGGTCTGGCTAGTGGTATCGGGTATTGGAGTCAAAATTAAATGAGTAAGTTGTTCTGGGCGATGCTCGCTTTTATTTCGCGTTTGCCTGTTCCGACCCGTTGGTCTCAGGGGCTGGATTTTGAGGAGTATTCCCGCGGTATTGTGACATTCCCGCTAATCGGCATGCTGCTGGGCGCGATTGGCGGCCTGGTGTTTGTGGCGCTTCAGTCCTGGTGCGGCATTCCACTGGCGGCCCTGTTTTGCGTTTTGACGCTGGCGCTGCTGACCGGCGGTTTTCACCTCGACGGTCTGGCGGATACCTGTGACGGTATTTTTTCCGCCCGCCGCCGGGAGCGGATGCTGGAAATTATGCGTGACAGCCGCCTGGGCACCCACGGCGGGCTGGCGTTGATTTTTGTCCTGCTGGCGAAAGTGCTGGTGATTAGCGAACTGGCGCTGAGAGGCACGCCGATGCTGGCGGCGCTGGCGATGGCCTGCGCGGCGGGGCGCGGTGTCGCCGTATTGCTGATGTATCGTCATCGCTATGCCCGTGAAGAAGGGCTGGGCAACGTGTTTATCGGCAAAGTTACCGGGCGACAAACCTGCGTTACGCTGGGATTAACCGCTATTCTCGCGGCGATACTCATGCCGGGGATGCGCGGGGTCGCTGCGCTGGTGGTCACTCTGGCGGCAATTTTTATTCTTGGGCAATTATTAAAACGCACGTTGGGTGGGCAAACCGGCGATACGCTGGGTGCGGCGATTGAACTTGGCGAGTTGATCTTCCTGCTGGCTCTGCTGTGAGCCAGCCAACACGATGAGAACCCTTATGCAGACGTTAACCTCTTTACTCCGTGACATTCCCAAACCGGACAGCGACGCAATGGCGCACGCCCGGCAGCACATCGACGGCTTGCTCAAACCGCCGGGCAGCCTCGGGCGCCTGGAGGCGCTGGCTGTACAGTTAGCGGGGATGCCCGGTCTCAACGGCACTCCGCATGTCGGTAAGAAGGCGATGCTGGTGATGTGTGCCGATCATGGCGTGTGGGATGAAGGGGTTGCGGTCTCGCCGAAAGTTGTCACCGCCATTCAGGCGGCCAACATGACGCAGGGAACAACCGGTGTTTGCGTACTGGCTGCTCAGGCCGGGGCAAAAGTCCATGTGATTGACGTCGGGATTGATGCCGACCCGATCCCCGGCGTGGTGAATATGCGCGTGGCGCGTGGGTGCGGGAATATCGCGACAGGCCCGGCGATGAGCCGCGTTCAGGCCGAAGAACTGCTGCTGGAAGTGATGCGCTACACCCGCGAACTGGCGCAAAGCGGCGTAACGCTGTTTGGCGTTGGCGAACTGGGAATGGCGAATACCACCCCTGCGGCGGCGATTGTGAGTGTACTGACCGGTAGCGATGCCGAAGATGTGGTGGGGATTGGCGCGAATCTTCCGCTCTCCAGAATTGGCAATAAAGTTGAGGTTGTGCGCCGCGCTATTGCGGTGAACCGGCCCGATCCGCGTGATGGCGTTGAGGTGCTGGCGAAGGTGGGCGGTTTTGACCTGGTCGGTATGGCGGGCGTGATGCTGGGCGCCGCATCATGTGGATTGCCGGTTGTGCTGGATGGTTTTCTCTCCTATTCTGCGGCGCTGGCGGCGTGTCAGATTGCGCCGGAAATTAAACCGTATCTGATTCCGTCGCATTTCTCAGCAGAGAAGGGCGCGCGGATTGCGCTGGAGCACCTGGAGCTGGAGCCGTATCTGCATATGGGAATGCGTCTTGGCGAAGGCAGCGGCGCAGCGCTGGCAATGCCCATCGTTGAAGCCGCCTGCGCGATGTACCGCAACATGGGGCAACTGGCGGCAAGTAATATTGTCCTGCCGAATGGTAAATAAAGATAAGCCGTATCGTTTCCCTTCGGTGGCGCTCATTCGCTGTTAACGTCGGAAAGGCGATAAAAAAGCTATAATTAACCGACATCTGCTGCGATTTGAGGAAAGGGAAATGATGCCTCGTGTGAAACTGTTTTGTTCTTTTATTCTGCTGTTCGCAAGCCAGAGCGCGCTGGCGGTAAGTTATCCACTACCGCCAGAAGGGAGTCTTCTGGTCGGTAACCCGCTGACGATAACCGTCCCGGACAATAATACTCAACCGCTGGAAGCGTTTGCGGCGCAGTACGGACAAGGGCTGAGCAATATGCTCGAAGCGAATCCCGATGTGGACGTCTTTTTGCCGAAGTCCGGTTCGACGCTGGTGGTGCCGCAGCAGCTTATTTTGCCGGATACCGTGCGTGAAGGCATTGTGGTTAACGTGGCGGAAATGCGTCTTTACTACTATCCGAAAGGGGGCGATACCGTTGATGTCCTGCCGATTGGCATTGGCGAGGCGGGGCGAGAAACCCCACGTAACTGGGTGACTGCGGTAGAGCGTAAGCAGGAGGCGCCGAGCTGGACGCCGACGGCGAATACCCGACGTGAATATGCTAAACGAGGCGAAAGTCTGCCCGCGTTTGTCCCCGCCGGGCCGGATAACCCGATGGGGCTGTATGCAATTTATATCGGTAAGCTGTATGCCATTCATGGCACAAATGCGAACTTCGGTATTGGGCTGCGCGTGAGCCAGGGGTGCATCCGGTTGCGTAACGATGACATCAAATACCTGTTTGACAATGTACCGGTGGGCACTCGCGTGCAGATTATCGATCAACCGGTGAAAACCACCGTCGAAGCGGACGGCAGTCGCTGGATTGAAGTGCATGAGCCGTTATCGCGTAATCGCACTGAATTTGAATCTGACAAAAAAGTACCGCTGCCGATCACGCCGGTGATGCGTACTTTTATGAAGGGCGACGGCGTTGACATTCATCGCGTCAACGAGGCGCTGGAGCGCCGCTCCGGGATGCCGACAAATATCAGCGCGGGTCTGACGGGGTTCTGACGTTTCTCCGCGCAATCTCCAGAAAAGCCTTTACCGCGCCGTTATTGTCGTTCTTTCTGCTGAGCAGCATCAGATTGGCCGATAATTCCGGCGCGTCGAGAGGGCGATAGACCAGGCCGGGAATGGCGATGTGCATCAGCGGTTCAGGCACCAGCGCCAGCCCTTGCCCGGCGGCGGCCAGAGCCAGTACGCTGAGCGTGCTGGAGGTGCAATGGGCGACGTGCGGAACATGACCCATAATCTCTGTGAGCATCATATAAAGCGGCTCATCCGCACGGTGGGTGTCGTAGAAAATGAGGGGCTCTTCAGCCAGCATATCTACCGTCAAATGGGTTTCACAAGCCAGCGGATGATCGTCGGCGATGGCGACCATCCGGCCCCAGAGGCCTATTTTTTCAGCCGCTAATTCTGGCTGGCGTACGTTATGGTGATCGGGTGTGTAACCAATGTCGAGCTGGCCGCTCAAAATGGCATCCGCTTGTAGCAACGGTGCGATTTCGCACACAACCAGTTCCGCATCGGGATAGGCCTGGCGAAAGGCGCGCAGATCTTCTGTCAATTTGCCGCTGAACACCGCGTTGCCAGCAAAGCCAACGCGCACAAGACCCGTTTCTCCGCGCATCGACCGTTGTACTGTCAGACGGGCATGTTCCGCCTGCTCAAGCGTGCGTTGCGCTTCGGTCTGCAACAATTTTCCCGCTTCGGTTAACTCAACTTTCCGGCTGGTACGAATAAACAGCGGGCCGCCTAACTCTTCTTCCAGCGCCTTGATCTGCATGCTCAGCGCGGGAGGAACAATATTGAGTTTTTCGGCGGCGCGGCCAAAGTGTCCTTCTTGTGCAACGGCAAGAAAATAGCGTAAGTGGCGCAGATCCATACGATGGCCTCATCATTCATCTAAACTGAATAATCTGTAAGATTTATCTATTGGATTTTAACGTTAATGGCGAGGAAACTGAATCCACTTAACTGGCTGGAGTAAAAATTATGCACAATCACCTGGCGGATCGTCAGCAAATTACCGATCTTCTCACTGGCTGGATGCATCGCGATCTGGGCGAATGGGAGCAACTTCGCGGGCTGTTTCACCCGGATGGCACCATTGAGATAACCTGGTTTGAAGGGCTGGCGAGCGATTTTGTTGACGGCTCAATGCGTATGGGCGCCTCTGATATCCGCACCAAGCATTTGATTGGCACGCCGGTAGTGACCTTCAATAGCAGCGTCAACCGCGCCATTGTAGAAACCAATGCCATGATCATCGGCGAGAATGTGAAGCTGAATCTGGGGATGGTGACCCATAATCGCTTTTACGATATGGCAGAAAAACGCGATGGCGTGTGGAAGCTCTTCAGACGCCAGAGCATTTATGACATGGGGAGTTTTACCTTCCCGCTGGGCGTGGTCGATATTGATCAAAGCGCGGTAGCAAAATACCCGCGAGAATACGCCGCGCTGGCATACCTGCTGGAAAAAAGCGGATTTCCGGTCACGCGTGTATTCGCAACGCGCGGTAGTGCGCTCGAACAGCAGATGAAAACCGAAGGGCAGCGCTGGCTGTCTGAACCCGTTGTTTAAGCTTCATCAGCGACTGCGATCATCATGATTCTCAAAAGGATAAGAGAAATGCTCACCACTATACCAGGACGAAAATGCATCGCCGTTCTGTTTGCGATGCTAATGTTTCCCGGTGCAGCTTCGGCTGCGCAAACCCTAATCTACAGCGACCATGAACCGCTGGGTGGAATGCGCACTCGTTTTATCAATGACGTATTTTTCCCCGCAATCGAAAAAGAGTCGCGTGGTCGCCTGAAGGTAGAGGCGCACTGGGGAGGTGAGCTAAGTGATGGTTATACGGCTCTGGCTCTGGCGGGAAAGGGGGACAAAGCGGATATGGCCGTTGTTGTACCTGAATATGCGGCTAAGGCATTACCATTGCAGCAAATCTTTAAAAGCTTCCCCGTCGGCCCTGCCGGGGAAAAGCAGGTTGCTTTCTTTCGCCGCGTTTATGCGGATATCCCGGATTTTTCGGCAGAACTCAAGAAAGAAAATGTGGTGAATGTTTTCATTGCGACCGGCTATCCGCTGGCTTTTTTTAGCACTACCGCGCTGAGTAATCCTGAAGGACTTAAGGGGGGAACGTGGCGCTCCGCCAGTTTCTGGCACCAGGGGTTTCTGAAAAATGTCGGCGCTAAAGCTGTGACCATGCCCTGGGGAGATGAAACCTACAAGGCCTTACAAAGCGGAAGTCTCGACGGATTAATGTTGAATGTGGATAGCGGCTATGCGTTAAATGCTCAGCGATTCGCGCCTGATGTGCTGGTTTCGCGGGATCTCTGGCTTGGGCATGTTTACCTGCTGGTGATGAATAAAAATACCTGGGATAACCTTTCCCGCGACGATCGGGCGGCGATTCAACGGGCCGCTGACGTTGCTTATCAATCCCTGGGTTCCGTAATGGATAAAAGTTTCACCACACAAGTCGCCGATCTGGAAAAAAGCGGTGCGACGGTCAGGGTCCTGCACTCTGAAGACGTTGCGCAATGGAAAGCCGCCACCCGATACCAGGAGATTCAGTCTGAGTGGGTGAAGGAACAGGAAAAGAACGGGCTTACCGAGGCGGGAAGGGTGATGAAACAGGTCAGTAGCATTCTGGACGAGATGATGTCTCCGGCCCCTTAAGCGAGAAGGCAAACGTAACGGTCGGGAGCGTATTGCGACAATTGCCTGATAAAAGGGCCGAATAGCCATTTTCGGCCCTGGCGTGCATCATTTTTTATAATTCTTTGGTGTTGATAGCAGCATTTTTCGCATACGTTCCATGACGGTATTCAAGTCCACCGCGCGTTTAATCATACTGCGTATTCTGTCTGAATCATTGATGCCCTTTTTGACATACCGGGCAATATATTGCAGAACGTACTTATCCTCATCACTGTGGGTGCGTAATGACAGGTTCTCTACGGTCTGCAATATCTGACTCGCCAGCGACTGACGCTGGCGGGAGTGGGCTCTTATATCCTTAAACGACGGCTGAATCATAAAACATTCCGTAGCGCTGACGTTGTTGAATCCACCGGAGGGCGAAAGAAAAGCATAATGACTGTTAAGGTCGGCCGCGAATTGGGATTAATTTAGCGGCCGTCATAATCTCCCTATTTAATTGGTGGTTGCAGCATGTTGCTTCGCTTTCTCAATGGCGTGCGCGTCAAATATGTAATGCTCATAACCGGCGGTAACATTCTTCACTCTGTATATTTTCCACTTGCCGCCCTCTCTTTTTAGGTAGACTCCAATTTGATACGTCTGATTGTTTTGTCGACCCAACCAAACATCGACGTATTCACCACCAAAACAGTTTTTAGCTTTTCCAACTTTCAATAAGGGGATCCAATCTGCTGAATAATCTTGCGCATATGTATAGTAATCGGTGTCGATAATCTCCTGCTCATAAATATGAGAGATAGTATTTAGTTGGGCTAGCGTATCCTTCGAAATATATTCATCCATCTTTTCAGGCGCAGGCTTTATTTTCTCTTCACTATTTGCAAACACGTTTAGATAGTAAGTGTAGAAATCTGAAACACGCCGTTCTGCGTTATCGCGTCCTGAGCTGCACGCGGTAATTGCAAATATCATGAGAACAACATAAAGGGCTTTCATCAATCCTTCCTGTACATTTGATGCGCTGGCTTTGACGAACGGTATCCAGGACCGCCCCAAAAATCCCGCTGTTTAAAGTCTGAATACCAATCCTGGCCGTCGTAAATAGCCATGTGACCGGCGGCGTGTCCTCCCGCGTAAGGCTGAATCACTACCACGTCGCCAGCTCTGGGGGATTGCGTTGAAGATATTTTTCTAAACCCCGCAGACTCCAGCATTGGGCCGTAATCTTTGGCGTTTTGCGTGTTTGTTACGGTCACGCCCCCTGCCTTTATGGCCTTGCGCACATACGATGCACAGTTATTCGTTGGCCCCGGTTCGGCGTGATGTTTTGCCCAGTTTCCGGCGCTTCTTGTGTCCCATCCCATGATTATCATCCATTTCAGTTAGAGAAATTGCTAATAGATACCCAATTAGTTAGGAGGGTTAATCATTTAGTGCCACAGAAAGCGTAACGTGATAAGCGAGGCAAGTGCGCTTGACGCTGAGAGCAGGCGGAATCAATAGCGAAGGGATTGCCTAAACGAATTCCGAAAATAAAAGAATGCGGGTATCGGAATATGAGCGGGAAACAGGTCAGTAGCATTCTGGACGAGATGATGTCTCCGACCCCTTAAGCGAGAAGGCAAAACGTAACGATCGGGAACGTATTACTACAGTTGCCTGATAAAAGGGCCGAATAACCATTTTCGGCCCTGACGTGCATCATTTTTTATAATTCTTTGGCGCTGATAACAGCATTTTTCGCATACGTTCCATGACGGTATTCAAGTCCACCGCGCGTTTAATCATACTGCGTATTCTGTCTGAATCATTGATGCCCTTTTTGACATACCGGGCAATATATTGCAGAACGTACTTGTCCTCATCACTGTGGGTGCGTAATGACAGGTTCTCTACGGTCTGCAATATCTGACTCGCCAGCGACTGACGCTGCCTGGTTAACGTGTTGACGTAGCTGGCCTGTAAGCCATCGCGCCGGGCGTTAAAGATATTGTATTTTTCAATAGCATGATGTTTTTTGACGATATTCGTCCGGTTGGCTAACAGATACTGAGCCAGTATTTTGCTATAGCCTGTGAGCATTGCGGCATGAAATATTGTCAGCGGCATATCGCATATTCTGATTTCAATTGTGCCCAGAGCAGGCTGTGGCCTGACGTACCAGTAAATATCTTTGATACTTTTAATGATCCCGACATCGATCATCTCGTTATAAAATACGACGAACTCGTCCCAGTTATAGATGTTTTCAATCAGTTCACTGTTCAGAAAGGCGTTCTGCCCGGTAAAGCGGGAACTTGAAAAAGAGGTATCCACGCCATCCAGCCACGGCGAAGAGGCGCTGAGTGCAACTAAATGGGGCAGGTAGGGAATAAGCGCATGACACAGATAAATGGCGTCATCGCCATCCTGAACGCCAATATGAATATGCTGCCCAAATACGCAGGCCATTTTGGTGATGTAGCCATAGCGTACGGCCAGATTTTGATGACGTTGTAAATCGCTAATCACCTGTTCTCGCCAGTCGCCATCTAAATGGCGGCCGCCGCCGGTAACATCGCAGCCGTGTTTTCTGGCGACTTCCCTGACGTTACAGGCTAATAAAGATAATTCTTCATGCAGTTTAAACACCGAAGAGTGTACTGAGCTGTTCAGTTCAATCATTGACTTGGTTAGCTCATGCTTTATTTGCTGAGTGTGCGCCATATCGGCCAGCACGATATCCGCTTTATCCACCAGCCTGGTATCGTTTCTGTCGATTAACTGGAGTTCCAGCTCGGTGCCCGTCGTAAACCGCAGTGAGCGGGTAAAAGGTAGAGATACCATAATGTCCTCTGCACTGAGTTGTTGTGGTTGGCCTGAAATTCTATTGTTAAAAGTGTAGGTCAGACGGTCATGCCTGCCAGAGGTGAATCGCGGAACCCTGATTACGGTCATAAAACCATTTTATTAGTATGGTTAATTTTTTGCGATATGACGAGAGAGAGTATGCTGTAGTGCGAGGACTGCTCAGGTATTGCCGCAGCAGTGTGGCCTGTTTTTGTGGAACACTTTAACAGGAGTCATCTTATGAGCTTAGCTATCACTAAAGTTGATTATCCGGTCAGTCAGGTTCGCCGGTATTTAGAACCGGGCCCGGTTGTGTTGGTGTCATCCAAATGGAACGGAAAGACCAATATCATGACGCTGGGCTGGCATACCGTTCTGGAATTTTCTCCCTCGCTGGTCGGGCTGATGATTTCGGGCGGCAACCACAGTTTTGAGATGATCCGTCATAGCCGGGAATGCGTGATCAACGTTCCGCTGACGGATTTGGCCGAGACGGTCGTGCGAATCGGCAACACGTCTGGCGCTGACATCGATAAGTTTGCCGAATTTAATCTTACGGCACAGGAAGCCGATGAGGTTGATGCCCCGCTGATCCAGCAATGTTATGCGAATTTTGAGTGCTGTTTGTATGATGATGTGCTGGTGGAACGCTACAATTTTTTCATTTTCGAGGTCGTGAAGGCGCATGTGGCCACATCACCGGAACACCCTGAGACGATTCACTATACAGGGAAGGGGGAGTTTATTGTGTCGGGCAAGACAATGAATCTGAGCGCGCTGTTCAGGCCGGAAATGCTTATCTGAGCGTTTGCGGTGGCGCTCGTCACGGATAAATGGCAGAAAGCCCGCTAAAAAGCGGGCTTTCTGCCAGGGATCGCCTTCGTCAGTATTTTATCGGGAAGTCCGTGAAATCAGGAACAGAAATACCGGAACCCCGAGCATCGCCGTCAGGATGCCGACGGGTAATTCACGGGGCGCAAACAGCGTTCGGGCAAGCGTATCAGCCAGAACGGTAAAAGTCGCGCCGCACAGCATGGATGCCGGCAGCAGAGAACGATGGCGATGACCAATGAATATACGGGCGATATGAGGCACGGTCAGCCCAATAAAACCTATTGCTCCGCAACATGCCACAATGACCGCAGTCAATAAGGTCAATAAACAATACAGGGCGAGCCTGATTGCGCCAACGTCCACACCAAGCGACGCCGCCGTCACATTGCCGAACGTGAGCACATCCAGCTCTATTGCCCGCCACCAGCAGAGCAGAAATATCGGCAACAGCACCAGTGCGCAAAGCAGTACCTGAAGCCAGGATGCCTGTGCAAAGCTTCCCAGCAGCCAGAACATCACCCCTCGCGTGGTGTCTGCATCCGTTTTCCAGAGCGTGGTTAATGATGTGGCGGCGGAGAGAAGCTGTGTCACGGCGACGCCGGTCAGGATAAAACGGCTGGACTGGCCGGATAGCGATTTCCGCGCCATGAAAAGCACCAGTGCGAAAGCCAGCATCGCGCCGCAGAACGCTCCGGCAGGTACAGCGGCCCAGCCCGCACTGAGACCAAGCGCAATGACCAGTACCGCGCCAAACCCTGCGCCGGATGAGATCCCCAACACCCAGGGGTCGGCAAGAGGATTGCGTGTCAACGACTGGAGCACCGTTCCGGCCAGCGCTAATGCGGCGCCCGCCAGTGCAGCAAGCAGGGTGCGCGGCATACGCAGAGACCATACGATCCGCTGATGAAGCGTTCCCGCTGTATCGCTATGCCAGTAGCCTGCCAGTATGGCATTTGCCACGTCCTTCATGGAAAAAGTCACCGGGCCATACATAATGGCAATGCAAAACGCCAGCATCAGGGCCGGAAACAGCATGGAAAGGCGAAAAGCAGGAGAACGCAGCATGATTATTTCCAGCCAGCGATCACATAATCATCCAGGAATTGCCAGAGAGTACCCGTTTCGCTAAAACCCGCCTGGCGCAGGGCGGCGAGCTGGAATTCGACCGTGGTGGGCAGCGGTGTCGGGCGGTCTTTAAAGATAGCGGTGCGCGCGTCCATCAAATCAGCCAGCTCATGATGACGGGTGGCCGATGCAAACCAGCTATCCCAGTCCTGCACTCCCGCTGTCCAGGCTTTTTTCTGCGTATCTTCGTCATGAAGCTGGGCAATCCGTTTCTGGCATGGATTGCAACTATCAAATCGCTGATGATCGGCGTTCATGAATAAGCCATGTTCATCCAGCAGGTTAAAGATGTTGCGATAAAGCGCGACCTGCTGTTCCGGCAGCAGCCAGTGGATGGCCGTGCTGGAAACAACGGCCTGCGGTTTGTCGGTAATAGCGGCAAAGCAATCCGCTGTTGCAATATCGCCGCTGAAGAACTGAATACGGTCACTGTATTCAGATAAGGCTTCTTTGGCCAGCGTAAGCAGAAGCGGGTCGAGGTCAATAGCCGTTACTCTTATCGCCGGAAAGCGATTCAGAAGACGCATGCTGAATGAGCCTGGACCACAGGCCAGATCCACCACATGGAATTCTTCGCCATATAGCATTGCCAGAACATCCAGCGCGGCGTTATAGCGTTCTTCACGGTGAGCGATGTAGGCGCTTTGTTGTTCGTCCCAGTTTTTCAGTAATTCGCGGGCTGGAAAGGTCATGTTGTTCCTTAGCGTGTATTTGTGTGACTAGTCGGTGAAGGGCCAGAACTGAACGCGCAGATGCGTCCATGTCATAGCCAGGTAAAATGATGTAACGTTTTGCTTTAACCGCCTTCATGCCTGCGGTGAGGGGATTACGTTCAAGAAAATCGATTTTGCTTCGGGCGCTGTCGCCATCTCCCCCCCTTTGCAGATCGCCCAGGATCAGGTAGTCAGGGTCCCGTTCGGCAATGACCTCCCAGCTCATGGCGGGCCACAGTTCAGCACTGTTATCAAAAATGTTTTTACTGCCGATGGTTTTGGTTAACAGCTCAGAAGCGCCATAACCGCCCGCCACATAAGGTGTTGCCGTACCGGAATACCACCACATAAGCGTTCTGCGTGGCAGTTTTATGCGGCTGTCAGCAGCGACCTGTTGCTTCAGTTCATTGATAAGCGCTTCTGCGCGCGGCTCCACGCCATATATGCGCGCAATATTACGCAACTCGTCGTAGATGCTGTCGAAGGTTACAGGCGCAGGAGGGCCACTTTGCAGGCCATTGCACATCCCTTCAATGAGCCAGCTTCCAATTCCCCATTCAGCCATCCTTTCACGACCGGCGGTCTCCGGGCTGTTAAACCAGTAATAGCTGCCGGAATAGATAAAATCTGGTCGGGAACTCAGCAAGGCCTCTCCCGACCAGGGCGAACTGTCGAGACGTGCTTTTAGCGGTTTATACCAGGGGGAGGGCGCGGTATCTTCATCTGGCCGATAACCGACAGCACTGATCACGGAATCTCCCAGATGTAATGCGAGCATGTTTTCCATTGCGGTCGGCATATAGACGATTGTCCGCTGTGGTACGTGCTCAAACGTCCAGGATCTTCCGCAATTCTGCAACGTAACGGGATGCGCAAAGCTGGCGAAGGTTGCCAGCAACGCGAGGGAGGCCAGGCGTTTCATCAGAAGCGCATGTTGACATAGGCTTCGTAAGTTCGACCTGGCGCAATCATTTCCTGCCCTGTATAAGTACGCTGCCAGGTGTAGAAGCGATCCGTCAGGTTACGCACGCGGGTGCCTACGGTAACGTCCTTAATCACTTCATAATCGGCGTTCAGGTCGACAGTCGTGTAATCGCCCATTTTGTTTTTGTTGGCATCATCGTTATAGCTACTGCCAACATAGTGGACCTGCGCGCCCAGCCCCAGTTTGCTAATCGGCATATAACGGCCAGAAAGGTTAACCGTCCACTCCGGGATATAGCGCGGCTGATTGCCGGAAAGGTCCTGCGTACCTTGTTTGAAATTGTCAAAGCGCGCATGGGTATAAGCCACATTACCCGCCAGCGTGACGCTATCCAGCGGTTTAATCAATCCGCTGAACTCAATGCCGCGCGAAGTCTGCTTGCCAACCGCATTCCATACACCGGCCTGGACAGCCGATTGCTGATAAAGATTTTTTTTCTGGAGATCGTAAACGGCCAGCTTCATTTCACCGTGGTCGAATGTCCCTTTTACACCGGCTTCATATTGCTGAACTTCTGTAAGTGGCAGGGACGTTTGTTCAGGGCTGATAAAGAAGATATCGCTGCCGGGCTCTTTACCTGTGGAATAGTTGGCATATACCGTCCAGTTTTCGTTAATGGCCCAGCTCGGCCCAATACCAACGCTCATAAAGCTATAGCTATGATTGATGGTTTTATTGTCCTGCTGGTAATTCCAGTGCATGTCCAGGTTGGTATAGCGCAACTGGCTTAACAGGGCGACAGCATCAGTGATATTCAGATTGTCTTCCAGCAGCAAGGCATACTGGTTCTGAGTGATGTGACGAACAGGTGAGCGCATCTTGCCACCCGCACCGGTGCGAAAGTCATTGGAGGCGGGGTTGGTCAACAGAACATCTTCGCCGCCCGGGAAGCCGTTAGAATAGTACTGGAATTCGCGTTTTGAAAAATCGACACCCGCAGTCACGCGGTTGGCGAATGATGCAATCGGGTGATCCCAGGTGACCATAGTACGGTTGCCCGTCAGCTTGTCATCATGAGCAAGATCGCCATAAGAATCACGGGTAACATAGCCCGCTTTGTTTGACGGGTAATAGCGTTCAACGTTCTGCCATTCGCGGAATCCTTTGTAATAATAGAACTGGTTATCAAAGGTTACATCAGGCGTTGCATACCAGGACTGGGTTGACTGGAATGAGGTTGCCTGGCTGCGGATATGCGCATCCTGAATGTTGTTGTAGTTTACATGGCGCAAGTCGCGATCAACGTTGCCGTTGATGACAGGCGTCCCGAAATAGGGATTGCGCATATCCGTTAAGCTACGATCGATGTCAAAAGTGACCTGTGTGTTATCGGTCGGCGTCAGCAGGAGCTGTGCGCTGATGCGCTTCGGGCGACTGCGATCTTTATCAACCTGAGTGCCGGTATTTGATGCGCTTACATCCACGCGGCCAGCAGCTATACCCTCAACAAGCGTACCGCCCGCGCCGATGTGGGCGCGATGGCTGTTATAGCTTGACCAGCTATAGTCAGCTTCTACTGGCTGTCGACCAAAGGTTGCTTTACGTGATATCAGGTTGACGCTGCCACCGGCAGAACTCAGACCATTTAAAACGGAGCCTGTGCCATACAGGATGTCCACGTTTTCATAATGAACCGGGTCGGCGATTTGAAT
Organism: Citrobacter sp. CK181; assembly: GCF_030333595.1. Taxonomy (NCBI): domain Bacteria; kingdom Pseudomonadati; phylum Pseudomonadota; class Gammaproteobacteria; order Enterobacterales; family Enterobacteriaceae; genus Citrobacter; species Citrobacter sp. CK181. The sequence goes on from NZ_JAOWFN010000011.1 coordinate 435,895, forward strand.
GGTGCTACCGGGTACAGCCACGCCGTTTAGCAGCCAGGAAACGCCGGAGAAGCCGCGCAGTGAAACGCTGTTTGAGAGCGTAGGTGAGCTGGTGCCGGACATGCCCGGGGCGGTCTCAACGACTTCGGTGAGCGTGCGTTTGCCCTTAGCCGTAATGGTTCTGGCGCTGATGGTTTCAGTATGGCGTGGCGTTTGCTTATCGGTCAGACCGAGACGTGAGGCTGAACCGGATGAAAGACGTGCCGAGTCGGATTCGGCAGAATAGTCGGGGACGTCACTGCCGGTGACGACGATGGTTTCATCTGCTGCATAGGCCAGAGGCGAAGTATTTACTGCTACTGCGAGAGCTATCAAAGAAGGCTTAAGTTTCATAGGTTGGCATTACATTATAATGGATATGTTATAACATAACACATCTCATAAAGAAAAAAAGTAGACAAATGAGAACAAGTGGGAAGGGGGCTGGAGAGGTCTGTGGGGGTGTCCAAAAACGACAGGCGTCAAAAAAACCGGCAATCCTTATCAGGACAACCGGTTCAATTTAACTACTGCTTTTAAAACGCCTCAAGACTCACTGAGATATCTCGAGACTAAAATCTGGCTCCTCTGACTGGGATCGCCTTTGCCAGTAACTGGCTAATAAATAAGCTAAACCTGAATACTCTTTCTGTCAAGACCACCATTATGACCCCCTCTAAGAAATGTATGCGCTTGTAAGAAGAAGCAATGCCCATTGGGGTGGATGAGGATACAATCGGTACTCTGCCTGAGCATTATGTTTTAGTGATCTGCTACGATCGCAACAGACAGCTGGTTGATGAAGATATCCACTGCTTTGTCTAGAGAAAACCCCAATGCAGTTCACCAGATATATCTAAATTTTTAGTCTGGCTGAGAGAAGTGAAACTAGTATCCTTAAGGATTTCGGAGAAATCCGAATCAGGGTATAGTGGTCACTGAGCATAAACAAATAGTTGCGTTATTGGGTTATAATTCATTGATAATTATGAATAAAATTTTCAATGTCTGTTGATAAAAATGCAACTTGATTGAAATTGTTTCATAAGGATTCGCTTATGGTTAGGGGATTGTTACTATTCGGAATTATTTTGATGGTAATTATTTTGATGGGGTACTTCTCTTTTTTACCGGCCTCACAATGGTGGTTTATCAAAAATATCATATCAAATTTTGATTTTGTAAAAGCGCTCCTTTCAATTCTAATATTATCATTGATTACTATATTTTTGTTTTTCGGTATTTTAGAGAAAAAATACTCATTAAAGTTAGAAAAATTAACTTTCGGTGGGTTAAATGTTTTATTTGATAGTTCTGACTTGCTATATAAAAGATCTGTTCGCAATTTCCTTGATACTAAAAGAAGTGTGTTCAAAATTGATCCACATTTTGATTCATTTGAAGAGGTTTTTAACTCTTTATATGATATCTATAACTTTATTCGTGTTGAAATAAGAGTACTGGATGTTAAGCGGAAAAGAGATATGGAGTTGTATGGTATATCTAATAAAATGCTAAAAAAACTGAATCAACTGCTTACCAAACATCAGAATAATTACAGGCGTTGGCATAAGTACATCTCAACAAACGATATTGTATTGACGAGGGATAAAGATTCTAACGGTGAAAATGTTTCTTTGATTTATCATTTAACACCGATTGGAGTAATCCAGACTCATTATTATCATTTCAGCCAGTTGATGGCTGATTTTGAATGCATTAATAAATTCTTCTGTGAGGAAGTTAGTGTTGTATTTAACATCGATATTGCTAAGTGGGATGAGTAATGCATAAAACTTTTCTGAGTTATCATCATGCAAACGAACAGGATTTGAAGAACGGAATCATTGAAGCATTTGCTGGTGCGTCATTTATTGACAAGTCCGTCAGTGACGGGGATATCAGCACTAATGTCAGTGAAGATTACATTATGCGGAAAATTCGGGAGGACTATCTTGGTGACTCTACCGTAACAGTAGTACTCATAGGTACAGAAACTGCCAGCAGACCTTTTGTTAACTCAGAAATTCAAGCATCTTTATGGGGGGAGAATCCTGCTGGATTAATCGGGGTAATTCGAGATGAAATATATTCGAGCGTGTTTAGCTCGGGTGTGTGTAGTGATACCTCTTGCAATTGCGGGATTGGAATTAGAACCATTGATTGGGGTTATGAACATTATCTCCCTTGGTTAATTAAAAAAAATCATAGTTTTTCAAAACTCGTCCCCCACTATGATGATATGGATGTTTATTGCTCCCTGGTTAAGTATTCAGATTTTATAGGGAATAGTGAATTTTATATTAACCAGGCATTTGATAAAAGAAATATTATGGAACCTGCAGCAAAGAAAAATCCCGCTGATGTTCCTGCTATAAGAACTAATTTACTATGGTGATGAGATGATTTTTACGCCAAGATAAAGTTAAGGTAACAGATATGTATAATACCAAAATAATTAAAAGAAAAGTTTTTTTAAACTACCACCATGATGGTGACCAATATTACTATGATGAATTCTCAAGAAAATTTCATGATGAATATGAGGCTGTAACGGATAATTCTCTTGATCGTCGAGTTGACAGTGACGATATTGACTATGTCATGCGACGTATTCGTGACTATTATATCGCAGGGACTTCATGTTCCATTGTATTGGTCGGTAATGAATCATGGGGAAGAAAATATATTGACTGGGACATTAAATCGACGCTTGATAAACAACATGGACTTATTGGTGTCCAGTTGCCAACATTGTTATCAAATTCTTATGGACAAGTGACTGTGCCCGCTCGACTCAGTGATAATATTGATTCTGGATATGCGCTGTGGGTAAGTTGGGCTGATTTTACAGCTAGCATTTCATCGTGTAGGGAATATATCGAACAAGCCAATTGTCGTAGTAATACTCTGATAAGAAACACTCGTGAACGCCGCTTAAGGAATGCATAATATGCTTGAGACGAATTTGGCAAAACCATTTCTGGTTGTTTATATCATTTGGCACCCGGATTTCGCCGGTGGTGCTGGACTGGCCGAAATATTGCGTGGACACTTTCGTCGGGAACTCTATCAGAATGTTGCTGGAGGAACCGGTTTAAGTGTTATTTTTCGTTCTGAGCCTCTACCTAAAACGGGGAAGCCGCTGCCGATCAATTTTTCAGAATCAGAGACCACCGCAGTCCTCATACTTGCAGAATCATGTATGGCAAATGATCCTGAATGGGGGACTTACCTTCGGGAGCTATCCACGCAGTCGGAAATAGCTGGACTAGGTACACATCTTTTCCCCATTGCTATTGATGGAGAAGGATTAAATCTGGGACTGGAAGAGCAGGCATTACGCTGGGACCAATGGATACAGGATGGGAGCAACGATACTGCAAACCTTCATATACGATTGATTAGTGAGCTTACATACGAATTTTGCAGGATGCTGCGCCATTACCTGGAACATCTGAAACAACCAGAAAAAGATGAAGATGAGTTGCTTAATTATCTCAAGAAAGTTCAGATATTCCTTAGCCATTCTAAACATGATAAAGATGGAGAGCGGATTGCTCATTTGATACGTGAGCAATTACATAGTGGACATGGGTTAAGTTCATTCTTTGATGTCCATGATATCCCTGCCGGGCTTCGGTTTCATCAGGTGCTATTGAAACAGCTGGCGCAAAGCGCAGTTGTTGCTATACATACCGACTCTTATTCTTCGCGTGAATGGTGTCGCCGAGAGATTATAGAAGCTAAACGTAATAGTGTACCTTTAGTTGTTGCCAACTGTATTAGCGAATTGGATGAAAGGGGATTTCCTTATATGGGAAATGTCCCCATAGTGAGAATGGATCCACAGCAGGCTGAACGAATTAATATCATTATTGCACGACTGCTTGATGAGGTTCTGAAAGATTTTCTGTGGCGCTGTCGTATACAATTGGTTAATACCGAACAAAGTGCAGTGCAGTTTGTTCCGCGTGCGCCGGAGTTAATCTCACTTGCTGGCTTAAAGTTCCACGGTATCGGGCAGCCTACAATTGTATATCCCGACCCACCCTTAAGTTCGGAAGAGGAGCGCTTATTTGAAGAAGTTAAACCCGGTATCAGGCTTAGAAGTTTTACCGAATGGCTGGCAGAGGGAACATCATGACTTATCGTGAAATGCTTAGTCAGCATGTTATTGCAATATCTACATCAGATAGCCCAGATATGCCTGTATTGGGGTTAAGTCAACAGCATTTATATGACGCGATGACAGAAATTGCGCGTCATTTATTAGCCTTGGGAGCCCGGATTGTTTATGGAGGAGATTTACGTGCTAACGGTTTTACTGAACTGTTATTTGAGTTAGTAGCACGCCATAGAAGAGATGCGGATGAGGGGGATGAACGTTCCAGTATATTGAACTATCTGGCATGGCCGGTGCATATGCAAAAAGATTCCAGTGACTTGGAAAGGCTCAGTGCGGACCTGAAAGGAATGGCAAGGCTTGTTTTATTCAATCGGGATGGCGAGTCGTTGCCAATGGCAGAACGAGCCCATTACATAGCAACTATTCCTTCTGATGAAGATTGGGAAAAAGGTTTGACAGCAATGCGACATGCTATGTTACAAGACACACATGCCCGTATTATTCTTGGCGGGCAGGTAGATAAGTATAAGGGGGCAATGCCTGGTATAGCAGAAGAGGCTATATTATCACTTCGCGCTAAACAACCCCTTTTCATTATGGGGGGCTTTGGTGGATGTGCAAAAGATATCACCGAGTCTCTGAATATTGTGGCATCTGACGGAATGCAGAAACGTAACTGGAGAGGTCGGGAAGAATTTTCTGGTTTCTCTTTCCAGGATCTTAATAACGGACTCACTGAGGAAGAAAATACTGTGCTAGCACAGACTCCGCATGTGGACCAAGCTATCGCCATGATTTTGAGAGGACTTTTCCGATTGGTAAAACGTTGCTGAAAAAATACTTAAAATCCATTACCATTATATGTATTAGCTTAGACTTGCTTTGGCACTCTTGCGGTACTGAGCTAAACCTAATCTGATATGTCGGTCTGTGCAAAAGCCCGTACACATAGTAGCCTTTTAATTTGTATAAGTAGCAGCAGAGCCGAAGTGCAAGGAAAACGTTGTGAGACGATGACGATATACAGAGCAATCATATATAATATGAAGAAAGAGCCGTGCTTGCGGCTCCAAAATGTTATAATTTCGCATATATAGCATTAAACCAAGTTAATGTCTCGCCTTTTGCATCACTTGCAGTGAGCATTTGATAACTCATTTTTGCTGTAGCAAATTTATTTATCTTCTTCTTCGCTTTACTTTCATTATAACGTGTTAAAGCAGATACCTCTGTTGATACATCTGTCGTATCATCTATGGTTATTTTTACACCAAACACCGCCTGAATAGCATCAGGATGTAAATAATTTTCCATTTCCCTTTTTTCAGTCATGAATGCTATGGAACCATCATTTCTAGCATTTACTGACTTACATTCTTTTTCATACTGAGGAGGGATGGCAACATCTCTATCATAGATGTGAATCTCAGGTTTATTTAGAATTTTTAAGTAATTATTATTAACCCAATCTTTAAGAGTATGTCCCCCCATTGGAATGAAAACTATACGCGGATCATTTATCATATCAGGAACATTTGGAACACCTTGGTCGAGATAAATTTTACCGATATTCTTTAAAAAGTTTATATCATTAGGGCCTTCAACGCATACAAGAACAGATGCCCTACTATCAGGGTATACGCCAAGATCATTCGCTATGTTCTTTAGCACATCATCATTACCATTTTTAACCTCTAAACCATCATCGAGTGTTCGGGTTATATGGCGTAGAGATTCTGTAGGTATCTTTTCCACAAGTGCAGGGACGTGGGTGGTAATCAATACTTGGCATTTATCAGCATTTGCTAATTCTTGAAATGCATCAATAAGAAGTCTTTGATTAGATGGGTGTTGAGATGTTTCAGGTTCTTCAATTGCATAAATAACTCCTTTATCTGGGAATTCTTTTTGCAATCTTTCTGCTTCCGCTTTAAAAAAACTAATCAGGACTAAACGTCTAACACCACTACCACGTTTATTGATAGCGATTCCTCTATCATCTTCCAATGTTAGCTTGAAAATATTTTCCCACTTAGGTTCCACTTTAAACTTTGGGATTAACCCGGCAGCAAGATTAGGAGATATATCATGTAAATGTTTAATTGTGTTTTCAGCCACTTCAACTGCATGTTCTTTTACGCTTTCTTTAATGGATTCAAGTTGAATGTCAATCTTCTGCAATGCTGTTTGAACCGCTGACTTCATAGGATCCTGTACTTCTGATTCTTCATCGGTACTCGGCCTGTCTGCGCGGAATAATGCAAAGTGAGGGAGTTTGTCATATATTTTTTCACAAATAACCTTGCCCTCCTCAGCATTTAATTTAACGAAGATTTCTTTAAGCTTTAAATCTCCAATTTTCCTGTAAATTTCTTGTCTTAAACTAACATTGGACCTTTTATCAGCTCCATCAACACCAATAGATTCGGCAATTCCTTTAAGTTCATCATTTTTTTTAGCAAGTAAAGATTTCGCGCCTTTTGCTGAGGGAGCCATACATTTAGCTTGAACGCTGCCAGATCCCTTACCTTTTGCAAATACTCTATATATTTCTAGCTTTCCATTACTATTTAATAAATATTCTTCTTTAAGGTTAGTTATAGATGTGGCATCCAAAACTATAGGTATATCAGCTCCTGAAAAGATACATCCAATTGACACGTCTTCATTTTCCACGCTATCGACACATTTATCGGTAGCATCATATTTACATAGTTTATGTTCAAAGAAGACACCAAGTGCGTCTAAGATAGTTGTTTTACCAACATCATTACGACCAACTAATGCAGTTAGTGAGTTAATGTCAATGCTATGTTCTCCATGATAGCCACGAAAGTTCTTTAAGATTAGTTTTTCAAGTTTCATAAAAATCTCCATTTTTAAAAATTAAAATTTTATTTTTTTTAAAACTTACGTATTCGAAAAAACATTTGATTTTGTTGTATTCTAAGTAACAAGAACAATTTATAAAATTAGTTCAATCGAAGTCTTGGGTAAGACGATTTTTCTCTTTAACAAAACGGATAACTACGCATTGGACAATAGATACTTTAGGAAACACGCGGAAAAATTGTAACGTTTTGCTCATTCTAGACCTGATATTCCTTCAAATTAGCAAGTTCGAGAGATAAGGGAAAATTACGACAGTCTACCAGAATCATTTCACACCTGCTCTAAACAATATGCAGAAAATAATAAATGTATTTATTAGTAAAGTTCTCCAGTTCCCTGATCTACACGTTTATAGAAATCAGAAAAATTACATGGGTCAGATATAACTGAGTTTTTATCACTACGAAAATCAAATTCTATTTTTTTTATAAGATCAATGGCTGGTATAGTCGAATTTAAAGGGATTTTTTTATAGTTTCTAATTCTGTGATATTCAATTGAGTCTAAGTCTACTTCAATCGCTTTATTACCGAAATAATAAAAATGATCTGAAATCAACACGTTATTGGAGCTAGTATCTCGTTCAAGATTTGTCATGTTAAATGAACCATCAGCATTGCTATGATGAGAATCTTCTTGTATCCATTCATTGTTTTCATTTTGATGGTAGATATTATCGCCCAGAATTTGTACATGACTACCATTTCTAGCAGGCTTTTTGAGAGAGAACCTAGTATCCTCCCAATAACCATTGAAACTAATTTTTTCTGAAACTTTCATTAATAGGATACATTTTTTTTTAGCTGATTTTAAATTGGCTCCACCAACTCCGAGTATCCAATCACCCACTTTAGCCGACTTTCTAATTCCAGGTTTGCATGTTGCCAAGGTACAACTTCCATGAAATGGATTAGGTGCAAAACCAAAGTCTCTCGTTATTGCATATACATAAAGGTGTGAGTTGGGATCAATTAGCATACGACATTTCCACCTTGAACTTTATCACGATCCGTACCATCAGGTTTTTCAAAGGAAGTTTTACCTTCTAGTGCGTTGATAATGGCATCACTTCTCCAGGCCACTATAGAGGTTGCATACTTTTCGAGATTCTCTGGTAGTTTTACATCGCCTTTTAACCCATTTTCATATACACCTATGATTGGTTTTCCAAGTTGATGAGCTACTTGAATTTCCCAGTTTACCCAAGGTCTAGTATGTGTCTCTTTCCCGATAACAACTATAACTTGACTAGCCCACCTCATTTTCATTCTAAGTAAACGTGCAATCGTTCGGTCACTAAGTTTTTTTTCCTCAACTCGTCGCTGGTTTTCAGGTTTCATTCTAATAGAACTATTGCGTAAATGATAACCTTTTGCTGCAGCTAAACGAGAAACTCCATCAACACTCGCGTCGTCTTTATGATGATGGCTAACAAAAACATTTTTCTTAATTTCTTTAACCATTTTTAAATCCTTTGTAATTTGCTAATTATAAAATAATTCTATATTATTGCTTTGATAATGATATTTTTGTTTAGGCCTTTTATTGTTAAATTTAGTTCGGCATCTTTTATCTATCTCGCATGCACCACTATTTTCCATGTCCATTAAAGTGTAAACTCTTTCTTCTTTAGGCAGGAAATGGAATATTTCATCCATGTTCCAATTTTCACTATACTTTTCAGCGATATTATTTTGGTTTATAGTGAACCAGAATAAACACTCTTCGCTATTCATTCCATCTCTATTAGAAAAAATCCAATTAATTCCTCTTTCACAACCAGGACCTGAAATAACAAAGTTCAATTCTGTAAACGGAAAGTTGGGTATGTATGTCAGATCTATGAAAATTTGATATGCTAGAAAATCCCCAATCCCTGAGAATGATTTTAAATGTTCAAAAACTTCGAACTGATTTCCTGATGATTTTACACCATTAACGATTTTATCTTGGTTATAATAAACAAATTTTATCATTCTAATTACCATATCATTTTCCGGTATTCCTTCTATATTTTTTAAGTATTTTCCGAAGTTAAACTTCGGACCTCCTAAAATATAGGCTGCACTAAAAAATACGTAGCCTGGTTTTTTTAATGATATATTTATTGTCTTTTCTCTGATCTTTTCATTGATGTCGCGAATAGTCATTTTTGTGAAATCAAAGGGCGCATCAAGTTCATTTAATGTATCGCTTTTATTTATTACTCTAAACAAAAATGAATTGAGTATTTTATTTTCATAAGTTAATTTATTGTTGTTTGTTATATTTTTCAATAACCATTTGGTTTCTTTGTCCCATGTTCTTTTAGTATTTACAAATTTATAGTTTCTCAATATTTTGTCGTCTGTCCAATATGGCGGAAGGTTAAGTATCTCTTTCTTGTAATATATGGATGTCCTCTCTCGTTGATGATAAAACCATTCCCTGATAACAGCTTCATTCAAGATAGGTTTAGCGGTTTTAATTTTCATTTCTCTGACATTACAAAAAAGTTGATCGTTTTTACTGTTCACTTAATAATACCTTTTCGAAGAAATGTTTAAAACTATCAATTCCGTTCACATTGTTGTCAAAATGATATTCTGATTTTGTTTTATTCTCAGTGACATACTTGTCGATTTCGTATTTTTTATAATTGTTATTTTCCCGTTCTATATGTACTATAGTGAACTGATTGTTCTTACACCATGCGAATTCTTCATTTGATCTTATGTCAGTAATTATTATATTTTTATTCATCCCTCCATTTTTTTCTAAAATTTTCAACTCTTCTGATAGCATTCTAATAAATATTTTTTCTTCAATTTTCCTTAGGCTGTCTAAGCTCAGCCATATATCTCTTGGTGAATGGCTGATAAAGTCGCCGGTAGGTAAGGTTATATTGAGTGGTAACATTTTATTTTCAGGGGGGTAATCCTTTTCCATCCAAGGATAAATATAATTGGCCAATTTTTTGAGTTGATCGCTAAATGATAATCTAATAAATCCATAGTTGGATATCAGATAATTGGCAAGAAAGTCTTTTCCACTACCCGATATGCCCATGAATGCAATTTTCATAGACGGTCCTTATTAGAATTATTAAAATAATTAGAAGTTACGCTTAGATTGAAATCATTGCTTAACTTAGTTTTTAACACTATTGGTTGGTTGAATCTTTCCTGGAAAATATATGATAGAGCTGCTTCTGCATATCCCCAAAGTAAATTCCTTTCAGTTTCTACAAAGTGTTTAATAAATATTTTTTTTAGATTTTCGGTTTCCATATCTATTGTGTCTATTTTATGTTCATTTTCTGTTATTATTCTTTCAAGGAATGAAACTATATCACAGAATAATGATTTTATATTTTGTAACGATGGAGGGAATGATATTTCATCATCGTTTATCAAATCTGTCATTTGTTCTTCTTTTCTTTCGTATATTTCATTGGCTTGTCCTACTCTATCATCATATATATGAAGATTTGTTACTGACTGATGTAAGTATCCCAGTTTAATCTCGCTATCAACTTCCCTCTGTAATATTGAAAGTACTATCTCTTGAAGTAAACTAAACTCGAAAAGATTTATATTGCTCACTCCAAATATTAGATCGCCGCTTCTTTGAACTATTTTAATGTTTAAATTTTTGTCAGGAGTGATAAAGAAATGAATTAAGTTATTACAAGGAATATCGACACTATGTTCTATGTTGTATACTTTTATGAGGCTTTCATTCGTATCTCTGTCAGGCATGTATAAGCTAATGACTGCTCTTCTTGTAAATATTCCTTCTTTTTTGAATTGTTGCACGACATTTTCAAGTTGCCCGTGAGCGTATAGTCTTTCCCCATAAGCTGCTCGCCAAATGACACCATCATCTGAGTATTTAGGCGCTCTTGGTAAAAAAAAATTTAGATATGGTTTAATTCTGTTGTCGCCAGCAAAAACCCATATAGCTTCAGCAAATGTGGAAAATATATTATTTTTTCGACCCGCTAAACTTAAATGCCTTGATCTAGGGTTTCGTAAGATCATACTAACATCATAAATAGTTATAGCATCCCCATTCCTTGTCGAAATACGAACTCCTTCATTAAGCACTTTTTCTAGGAGTTTCATTATTACATCGTTAATAGTTTCTCCGTAAATGACGTGCATAAACAAAACCTCATGCTATAAAAAACATCTTTCTAGTTGATATAGTTTATTGGGCCTAATCCAGAATTTGGTCCAGCTATGATATGGACTAACCGGATAGCACGTTTCAATCTCTTGCCTCTAAGAACAGGCTCGAACGTGATAGCCAATTGGCTTCCCACTTAGCAAGTGAGAGCTCGACCCACGCTACCGCCCTCAGTTGCATAGGCACTGCGTTTGTATGAACATTTACAAATGTTACTCATGTTATGGATTTGGTCAATCTGGCAATAAGATAATTACGAAACTTTAGACTTATTACTTAAGTGGAGGTGGCGCGAGTCGCTAGCGAGTAAGACTGTCTCTTATATGTACCAGAAGCACAACTGACGATGCTCCAAAACCATAGTCACCGCTGCGTAGCAAGCTGTGGCCTCTCGCTACTCCCGGGTGCCCCAGTTACAACGTTGTGGGTTGCTTAAGAAATCTGTCCCGCCGGATTAGAGTGGTGGTAGATTACTGACTGTACTCAGCGTTCAATACAGAGACAGCCCGGAACAGGCAGTAATTGATGCCGGAACGAGACTATTCAAGAACAAACCGCCCCCGGTTAGCAGGATCGTCTCGGCCGGCAGGAAAGCATGCTAACACCTACATGAAGTCCCTGTCAGTGCAGGCCCCAGACTCAACACCACCAATCTACTTTTCGCCACTGCGAAGTAAGGGGCGCTACGCCCGGCTATGCAGGGGCAGTTTTTTTCCTGTGCGCTTTTCGTTCCTCTATCGGCTTCCTGTTAATCGTTTCCCAACACAACCCGTCCCGCAAGGGTAAATAGCACGCATGCTGCGCCCTTGCAGGACAGAACGATGTCGGGAAAGCGAACCGTCAGGCGATACGAAGACGAAAATCACACACTGACGGAGAAAAAACGATGACGATTTCCCTGCATACCACCCGGACAAGCGCCCCTAACACCGCAGCGGCGACCAGCGTATCCCCGCTGGACCCGTCAGGCTCCTCAAAAACGAAATTTTCTAAAACCAGAACCGACATTTACCAGACTGTTACTGACAACATCATTGCAGCGCTGGAAGCCGGAGTAAAACCGTGGTCCTGCCCGTGGCAGCGTGTAGATGGCATGTCTGGTTTGCCTTCCAATTACGCTACTGGTGCGGCTTATAGTGGCATGAACATCATGTTGCTGTGGTGCAGCGCATCTAAGCAGGGTTTCAGCGATTCACGCTGGATGACCTACAAACAGGCACAGGTAGCAGGTGGACAGGTTCGCAAGGGTGAGCATGGCACAACAGCTATTTTCTACACCACGCTGGAGAAGGAAAACGACGAGGGAGAAGTTGAACAAATCCCGATGCTGAAAACTTTCACCGTGTTCAACGTTCAGCAAATCGACGGCCTGCCCCTGACAACTGAAACGGTCAGCCCGGAAGCAACCTTTGACTCGTTGCCCGAGGCTGAAAACCTGTTCAGGAAGAGTGGCGCAAACATCATTGAGAAAGGACAAAACGCCTTTTTCAGCCCATCAACTGATGAAGTCTGGTTACCGGAGCGCCATCTATTCGCTGATGCGGCTAACTTCTATGCTACCGGTCTGCATGAGCTTGTCCACTGGAGTGGGGGCAAAAAACGTTTGAGCCGTGAAATGAAAGGGAAGTTTGGCAGTGCGGATTATGCAGAGGAAGAACTTGTCGCGGAGCTGGGAAGTGCCTTTCTGATGGCTGATCTTGGCATTGAGGGAGAGGTACAACATGAAAGCTACATTGCTTCCTGGCTGAAAGCGTTGAAAAACGACAAGCGTTATATTTTCAAAGCGGCCAGCGCAGCCTCTAAAGCACATCGTTACCTGATGGATAAACTCTGAGACCGGGATCAGGCAACCTCAAGGGAATGCGGTTACATGGTTTTTAACCGGTAACGCTGCAAGGCGCAGACTGAGGCGGAACGCAGCACAGCGAGTACCGAACAGTCTGCGCCTCGCAGTGGAATAAAAATTATTTCGACCTGGCGGTATCGCCGCCAGGCCGGTGAGGCCATCTCGATGGCCTGAGTAAAAGCTTACGTATAGCTGCCTAGTGACAGGCGTTTCAGTTCATCAAGGGTATAAATGCGAAACACCCGGCGGTGACGTTCTTCCAGCGGGATGTGCTGATGGTTGATGATGACATGTTTGATGCTGTCAAACAGTAGTTCAAGTGCCCGTTTTTTCTGTGGGTCAGGCATGACATAAAAAACATAAATCCAGTGCTTGCGTGTACGGGCCAGCAGGTGGCTGGCGATAATAAACTGGTAACGGGATCGGGTTTTCAGGCGGCGCTCGGTTTCAATGGCAATAACGTTTCCGTCAGGCAGGGTTAATAACCCGTCCGGGCGATGTTTCACCTGATACTGGCTGATAAAGGTGGCCCGGTCGCCGTTAATCCATCCCGAAGCGCCTTTCTTCTCCAGAATAAGTCTGGCGGCCTGATTATCAAGATGGTGCTCCAGCGTCCAGCCGGTCATTTTTGATGGTTCGAACCGCGCAGGAAAGATTTTATCATCCGGGGTTAACACCACCGCCAGCCCGTCACTGGTGATCCCCCATAATGAAATTTTCATTGTTCGTGATTCAAGCACATGCTTCTGTATTAACCCCATTCGCTCTGTTTTTGCCAGTAGCGAATAAAGCGACTTATGATCCCGGAAACCAAATAACAGCATCAGCGTTTTAAAATCACTGTAGGTTTCTTCTTTCAGGAAGTTCAGCAGTTGTTTTATTTTTTCGTTGTTACGCGTCTGGCGCTCGTGAAAGGATGAAATCAGCATAAGCGCTCCTTAAAAATCAAGCGGGGGCAGGTGTTCTTCATCATCAGGTTTCGGCTTTACCGGTTTTACTTCGCTTTCGTCGAAGAAAAGAGCCGGGTGCGTTGTCATCACATCCGGCATGGCGGGTTTATCATCCTCGCCAAAATCCAGCACGATTTTCACCGGGGCTGCCGCTGCGGCAATATCAGGGGAAACTGAAAAGATTTTTAGCTGACGCTTTCTGACCTTTATCGGCGAGATCAGTGAAGCAGAAGGTAGCGTTTTTGTCGTAAAGATAAAGCTGACAAAATCGGGCAGGTTCAGGATCATATTGCTGTCAATAAAGAAACGTTCGGCCTGGCGGATTGTGCGCTCACTGTCGATGGTTTCCGTCAGCATATTATCCGTTTTCGCTTTACGGAGTTCATCATCCACCAGAATCGTGCCTGACATTCTCGCTACCCAGTCAGCTGTATCCGGGTCCATAACCCGGTAAACCAGTTTGAATTTAGCATTTTCAACGACCGCACCGACAACGGCGTCACCTTTCAAATCTGCCGGGCAGTCTTTTAAATCGGCAATGGACTGGTGGTCCATGATAATATGCACGCCTTTATCCCGTGCTGCGCCTAATCCCTCCAGTGCTGGCCTGGATAAATGATATTTAAGTTCGGAAAGATAAATAGCAATGGGGCGGGGTACGTCTGTTACACGGTCGCGCCCTTCTGCTAACTGGTACAGGCGAACCAGTAACATGCGCTGGGCTGTAATAATTTTGCTGTTTCTCATGGAGCCGATAACATAACAACAGCCGCCTTCATCAAACATTTGTTTAAGTGAAAAGCCTGTCGGTGAATTAATGGCATTTAATAATGCCAGCTCTTCAATCTTACCGAAAAATGCTTTGATTTTTTCGGCAATGCCCTGAACGTAGTCACCGTTATAAACATCACGGAGAGTTGCCGATGGGTTATCATTGACAAATTGCGCGGCCATACGTGCGGCTTTTCGGTCATCAATACGATAGAAGTCCGATTCCTGTCCTTTTTCCGCCAGGCTGAAACCGGCAACAAACAATTCTTCCAGTTCATCTGGCGTGATATCTTCAATCAGGTTTAACTGGTATTGCTGTTTCCGCAGGTCAATCAAAGCAAAAGGCTTGCCTGCATCCTCGCAGGCTTTGCGGTAAAGGTGGGGTGCCCATTCATCATTCTTTGGGTCCATAACAAACACACCTTCACCGGCCAGAATGCTTTGATAAAGCAATATGCCAGCGGCAACCCCTTTACCGGCTCCGGTGGTGCCGATAATATCCGCGTGTTGTCTCTGCCAGTCTTTTAACGGGAGATACATGGGGTCATTTTCATTACCCATGCCAGTAAAAATGCCTTTATTCAGGTCGATATAATCCAGCGGGTTATAATGCAGAGTTTCCGGCAGCAGGGATTTTACGGTGCGGACATCAGTGCGCAATTCCCGTTCAAGGGTGGTCTTTTTAACAAGACGTTTCTTTATTTTGTCTAATTCAGGTGTTAATACCCTGCGCAGCAGAATATGAAAAATAATACCGGTTACAGTGAAAGCAATCCGTACTGACCAGGCCAGTACCGTATTATCACTGGTGAGTCTGGTCTTATACAGCCACTGGAAGGATCCGATAACTATCGGAGCCATTGTGCCTGAGAGAAAACACACCAGAGAAAAAGCGATAATCAGCCTTTTCCATAATGGAGCTTTCTGCCGTTCATCGCTTTTCATTGATGCAAAAAACGGCATCGTCAGCCCCGCGAATAACGCCAGCATCAGTTGTTGCTGTTGCATAAAAGCGAGCAGTGCCAGCATCCCGTTCACTATCGGCGACAGTGAAGCGGCAAGTTTATTTAACATCATGGTGCCTCCTTCGTCAGCGACTCGCCCCAACTCATCGCCCCATCAATTCGCCCCACGGTGTCGGGCGAAAAGGCGGGGCGAGCGTATGGGGCAAAGAAGGTGGCCGCTGCGCGGCCATATGCAGGAAAGCATGTTTCCCTGCACGAAACGGCGTGCGCCAGTATATGCGGGCTGGACGCCCTTATTGCCTGTCGCATGGGGGTAATGTCGTGGCTGAACGCCGCGTCAAAACCCCCCAGAGTCAACGGCGGCACACCGTCGCCCGCTACGCGCGACCACCCCCTTTAAGACGGTCGCTTTCGCCTTTTTCTTCCCTTTGCTCGTTCCTCGCAGCGGGAATAAAAGGGAAGCTGGCCTTTAAAGAGGGTGGTCGCGCCACGCTACCGGCTTTGGGCCGGAGACTTAGCGGCGACGGTGTGCGGGGCTGTGCCCCCCGGATAAACCGCTGTCGTGGGCGACAGCTTTTCGCTCGCCGGGGCGGCGAAATTTATCCGGCTCCCCCCGGCCTGCAAAATCCGCGTGGGCGCGGCTGTTTGCAGGTGAGGCGCGGTGCCTGAATTATTTTCGCTCCTTAACCCGCGAAAATAATTCTGTCCGCTGCCTCATTTTTACGGCCCCTGTTTCTTCGCTCCTTAATCCGCGAAAAACAGAAGCCGTAAAAACCTGAAAACCGTCATGCTCTGTGCCCGTCTCGCCAGTGTTAACCACGAACGCGGCCATATTTACTGATGATCTGACTGATAGCCGCAGGGGCTGCCGAATCACATTCAAGTAAAAACGATTTTCTGGCATCAGCCGTATGGTCAGGCAGAAAACCATGCCTGTTCTTCTTTACGATATTAAAGAATGCCCGTTCAGCCGAATGGCATTCACTGCCGCCGCCATTTCCGGTTGCTTTACCGTACATACATAACACCACTTCGCAGGTATCAGCAGCCATTACAGTTGTTGAACATGACGCCATAACGCAGAACAATAATACAGACAGTATGACTTTCTTCATTTCAGCCACCGTTATGATTAATGAAAGGTTACATATCTTTGGTTATGTTGTTTGCCAGAGTTATTTTCTGAATACCTCTTTCATGCTATTTAAATGAATTGGTTTAAAGTAAACATTATGCATCCGGCGAACATCGCCGTGTATATCAATACTGACGATGACATCAATGCTTTTAAGCACCTTACGTAACAGCACATCATAAGGAATATTCCGGCAGTCGGGGTTTTCATAGCAGCGGTCAATAATCCCGTCAATACATTCCGCCGGGCTGCCCGCATGCAGGGAGGTGATTAAACCCTCATGCCCGGAACCGACAATTTTCAGCGCATCCCATGCTTCCCGTCCGCGAATTTCCGCCAGTAATATCCGGTCAGGGTTCATCCGGTAGCTGGCGCGTATCAGTCTGCCAGGTGTGACAATGGCGTTATCCCCGGCATCCGCAGGGTAAAAAAGATGAACATAATTGCCGTGGTGATAAAAGCGGATTTCGGGGTTATCCTCAATCGTTATTAACCGGAGATGCAGCGGAATATAATGCAGCAGCGTTTTCATATAGGTGGTTTTGCCGGAGCCGGTTTCCCCCACAATAAAAATCGTTTTTCCGTATTCCACCGCCTTTTCCATAAAGCGGGGAATGTCCCCGCTGTGGTATAACCGTATCAGTGCCTCATCATGACTTTCCGTTTTCTCCTGACCGCTCACCCGCTGGTAAAATCCCGCATCAATCCATGACTGATGCGTTTTCTGCTCAAACGATGGTTTGCGCAGCGTAACGGACACCGTATGACGTTCGCTGGCCGGGGGAATAATCACCTGAATACGCTCGCCGGCTCCTGATGTTGCAGAAAGGATCGGCGACGTGTCGTCAATATTATCCTCATGCCAGGAAGCCAGTGCTCTGGCAAAGGCATGGCACTGACGCAGCGTGACCGGGGAGTCATGTTTTTGCCATTTCCCCCGGATTTTCGTATGCAGTTCACCCGGCCGGTTAATGGCAATTTCCGTCAGGCCCTCCTGCGCGAGGAAATCACCAAACAACCGGTTTTTCATAAACTCCAGTGACAGGTTTTCAGTGTTCATACCATTTCTTTTTCAGTCGCAGTTGATAAACAGAGGAAAAATCAATATCCGTGCCGGTCATGATGCCGATCACATCACCCTGGTTCAGGTACATCGTGGGCGGGATACTGATGCTGTTTTCCAGCGTCGTTTTCGCCATTTCCGCCGTGGCGGCGCGGGTGTTTTCGGTGTAGTCGGTATTGCGGTCTTTCCCCGGTGCGGCCTCTGACGCCGCTGCCGCCACGTCCTGCACGGTACTCAGCATCAGGGCGTTGCCGAAACGCTCCCAGAAATGGCTGTCGATCCAGCCCGCAATCCCCGCCTCGCCGAGCGGGCCGGTGGCCTGCGTATCGGTGAGCGGAATTTGCAGGCTGCCGGGCTCCGGCGTGCGCAGCTCCGTCCACAGCACAAACATCCGGCTGCGCCCGTGTTGCAGTGCCCCGGTGCGGTAGACGCCACGGGCGACCGTTCCCGCCGGGATCAGCTTCACATGGTTGCTGGCGCTCCAGACATCCTCCCCAATCAGGCAGGAGATATGGCCGCCGACATCGGACACAAAGCGCCGCATCATCGAACAGGGAATATAACGATCCACCGGGATATAGAGATCAGGATCGAGGCCCAGCCGTCTGACGCCGGTGACACGGGCGACGCCCGGATTGTCGCTGTCAACCGTATCCTGCGCGGTTTCCGGTGCGGCGGGATCCGGGCAGCGCAGGCGGCCATCCGCCCCTCTGACCAGTACCGACCGACAGGACGTGTACGCCGTGGAGACTGGCGGGCTCTCCGACATTCCCGCGCGGTTGCGCGGTTCGCTACGGGACGCGCGGGCATTGCCGCCAGCCGTTGTACTGCCGCTGTTCAGCCCGTCTGCCAGTGCTGCCGCTTTGTTCAGGGCGGGCGGTTCTGCTGGCAGGGCGGGTGCGCTGGTGACGGTCTGAC
The DNA here is from genome assembly GCF_030333595.1 of Citrobacter sp. CK181. Classification (NCBI taxonomy): domain Bacteria; kingdom Pseudomonadati; phylum Pseudomonadota; class Gammaproteobacteria; order Enterobacterales; family Enterobacteriaceae; genus Citrobacter; species Citrobacter sp. CK181. The sequence goes on from NZ_JAOWFN010000011.1 coordinate 454,752, forward strand.
TGGCCGGGTCTGTGCCTTGCTGTTTGCGCTGTCCGAACAGGCCAAACGGGTTACTGTCCATGCCCAGATTTTTACGCTCATGCTGCGTCGCCCCGGTGGAGGGCGGCGGTGCGGTGTCGGCTTCCTTCTCATCGCCCCTTTTCAGGGCGCTGAGAAGACGATCGCCGCCGGATGCGAGGGCGATCACCAGCGCCAGACTCAGCAGGCTGACGATCAGCGTGCGGTGACCGGACGCCTTACGGAAACGGGTCACTTCCGGCTGGCCGGGCGGTGTTTTTTGCTCCGGCGTCTGCGTCGCCATTGCCGAACGGGCGCGTTCACGGGCTTCCGCTTCCCGCTCTGCGGTGGTTTTTTCCGGTTCGTCCGGGAAAGGTCTGTCAGTCATTTTGCCTCCAGCGTAACGGACGGTGAAACGGTGTCACTGCGGGTTACCGGGATACGCCCGGATCCGGCGTTTTCCACGCCCACCACCGAGGTGCCGTAACGCAGTACCAGTTGCGGCGATGCCGGAACCACCATCACGGTGTAGTTGCCCTGTTGAACTGTCTGCGGCGTGACCGCCTGCTCCTGACCATTAACCACCCGGAAAACGGAAGGCAGGGTTTTCGTGGGGGAAAAACCGATATACGCAAAACGACCGTCATCCCAGGTAAAGTCCGGGGCGATGGCGGCGGAACCGGCGGCCACTCGTTTGCTGTAACGCCAGTTCCGCAGCGAGGCCGGTTGCCGGAATGCTGCCGCTATCCGCTGCCGGTCCAGTGCTTCCTGCTGTCGTTGCTGGCGGGTGGCGCTGGCGGCAGCGGATTTATTCCGCTGCTCATCAGGATAGTGGTAGCGGATAACAAAGGCCTGAGCGGGTGAGTCGCGGTCCAGCACGTTCAGTTCCAGGCTGTAATCGCGCTTCGAAGTCACCACGAACAGGTTGGTTTTCCAGTCTTTCTCTGTCGGCAGAAACACCTGACTGATGTTGTTGCCGCTGGCGTCCGTGACCGGCTGGGTAATCGGGTTCGGGCTGACGCCCACCCGGTTGTCGCTTTTCGTCACGGTCCAGCCTCTGGGAAAACCCGCCTGCGCATCGATAACGGTTTCACCATCGTCAAACGCCAGCATGGTGACGTAGCCGGGGCGGGTACGGACGACCGTGGCATTCTGGCTGTTGTACGTGACGTTCTGCATCCGGCTGTCATACGTGCTGCCGCGTGGTGTCGCCGCGCTCCATGCCACGCATGACGCCAGTAACCCCGTGAGGAGCAGAATGTGTTTCAGCATCATTCCCCCCTCAGCTCTTTATCGCGCTGGTAGCTGGTGACGATGAAGCCCAGCGGATTCACTTCACGCTGGCTGTCGGTCAGTTGCTGGTGTGGCACATAGCGGTAAGTGAGACGGATATTCCAGACATCCGTTTTCACGGAATTATCGGCAATGCGGCGGATCGTGCGTTTAATTCTCAGGGTCGCCAGATTATCCGGCCCGGTGGCGGGCGCATGCACATTGGAAATAATATCGATATAAACGACATATTCCGCCTTGTTAAAAATTACGTCCGGTGCCTGGTCGCCGTTAAACCAGTCCAGATAGTCCCGGTTCACGCTGTCGCTGTTAAATAACTGTACGTCGTCATAATCACGCTGAAGGAAGAAATAATTGTATCCCTCGCGGAGTCTGACATAGTGTGCTGCCAGTGAGTGCGCCAGTGCCTTTTCAGAAGAAATATCCCGCTCCTTCACGCGGGTCATATATTCATAACGCCCGGTCTGTTTATCCACCGACCATAACTCAATGTCGGTGGTTTTCAGCGGCAGCAGAATAATAATGGCCGCAATCGCCATTGCGGCCAGCATCAGCCCGGCAGCAGCCATCCGCCAGGCGGTTTTTCGGGAACGCTCCTCCTTTTCCAGCAGGATGGATTCAAAAGAGCGGGAAACATTAACAATGTTCTGAATATCAGACATGGTGAGTCAGCTCCTGAATGATTGCGGGGGAATTTACCGGCTCGGGTTCGCCGGATACCGGCGGAAGGTCGCCCTGATGCCGTGCGCAGCCCGTGAGCACGCACAGCATCAGAAGGAAGATTCTGAATTTCATGGAAACTCCTTATTACAGGGATGCAGGAATGCCGCACCGGTGGCGCAGGCCACGGCGTGACGGGGAAAGGAAATTAACGGTCGGAAGGATTAACGGTGACGCTGCCGGTTCAGGCGTTTCATGCTTTCGATGGCGGAGGCGCGTTTCTGCCAGGCGTTCACGGTTTTACCCGCGCCTGCGCTGATGAGCCTGCCAGCCACCGTGGCGGCGGCCATGCCACCTCTGGCGGCCATCCGGGCACCGCCTTTTATACCGGGTCCGGCGAGATCGGCGGATTTGTTCGCCAGTCCGCCCAGGCCACTCATGGCTGCGCCCTGCAGTACCGCTTGTACGGCGGCTCCGCTGAGTGCGCTGGCGAGTTTTGCGGAGAACCAGACCACCACACCCGCCGCTGTCCCGGCCAGCAGGCACTGCGCCGCCAGCGTCACCATATTGGTTTCTGCGGATGTTTTTGCTGCGGTATCCAGTATTTTATTCAGGTAATTAATGGCGATACGGATGGATAAGGCGGAAAACATGATCGTCAGTATTGCCGCGAAAATCGTTTTCAGCCAGTTATCAAACATCGGTTTAAGAAAACCGTACAGCAGGCAGAAAATAAAGAGCGGCGCGGTGGTCGTCATTAACAGGATGGTGATTTCGGCGAGCAGGTTGGCAAAAGTGGCGGCCATCAGCAGGACAATCGCGCCGCCCCATACCAGCACCTCGGCAAGGCCGCCATTCAGTTTGACGTAAGTTGAGGTGTCCATATTAAATAACTTTTGCCCCAGCGCCTGTGCCTTTTCCCAGACGGTATCGAGCAGCGCCCAGATGTTATCATCGCCGCTGATACCGTCTTTGAGTCCCTGGATTGCCGCTACCGCCATATCCAGCCAGCCATCAAGGTTTAACACAAAGGTGGTGATAAGCAGCATTCGCCCCACATCCCAGACGACATCTTCAACCGGGGTCCGGAGTTTGCCAGCCAGCGTCTGATAACCGCGATAGAGTATAAATAAGGTAAAAGAGCTGACAATGATGACGCTGATCATTGTGCCGTAAGTGGAAGACTGGCCTTCCAGTACGGCATTCAGTCCATCCATGATGTTTTTGTCCATACCAACAAAAATACCACCGGACATGGTGCCTCACCTGATATATAAAGAAAGGAAATAAAAAACAGGGAGAATTCCCTGTTTTGCTGGAGGAAAAATTACTGTGTCACAGCATTTCGTTTTTCAGCTTCCTGCTGAAATATCGCCTCAAATTTCTCCTTAACCCCGGGCTGGCCTTCCTGTGCAAACATAAGTGCTGCCCGGTGGGCAAATTCGCAGTTATCGCTTGCCTCGCCATCCTTCAGGCATTGCGTATAAACCGCATAAGTTTCGTCAGGATGCTGTTTATACCAGGCTTCGGATTTGGTTTCCTTGCAGCCGGAGAGCACGATAACGCCTGAGAGTGTGCATAAGGTGAATAAGGATCTGAGCACGGATAACCTCCTTATAAATTATTAAGGTCAGCAACAGGTGCCGTCAGCTGCTGCTGTTCAAAGGCTTTCTGTCTTTGCTGTTCCAGCAATGTCGTTCGCTGTTCAGCCTGTCTGACAGACATCTCCCACTGATTCGTCAGCGCATTTAACTGTACGCTTTTCGCCGCGATGGCGTTAGCCAGATCCTGAGACTCTTTCGAGTCCTGCGCATTCGATATACGGTCAGATAAGTCTGATATATCGCTGAGTGTGCTGTTGATCCTGTTTTCAATGTCAGTGGTATTCTCAATCGCCATTGCCTGATTGAGGATCATCTGTTTGCAACTGTCGGCCAGAGACTGAGATTTTATTCCTTCCTGTTCCGGGCTGCATACGCTGAACGATTTGTATTTACTGTAAAGGTTTTGCAGTTCAGAAGAATATGAACTGTTCTGCGTGGTCAGCAGATCATCCAGTGAAATACCGCTCTTACGGAGATTATCAATATCGGTTTTCAGGCTTCGGGCATCACTGAGAAAACCCTGAATATCCCGTACGCCGGTTGCGGTAGCCAGTTGTTTCTTATATGCATCAAGTTCACTTTTATAATGGGTAACCGTATCTTCCCATTGCTGTAGTTTCTGCATCCACTGGTTAATGGATACGGTATTCTGCACGGCGTCGAAAACCGGTATTCCGGCGCTGAACGCCTGTGCTGAGAAAAATAACAATAATGCCAGAAGGTGATCCCGGTAACGCATTGATATTACCTCCGGTTGGCTTTCAGATTGCCCGGTCAAGAAACGTATCTTTCCATTCATCAGGTCGCATACCGTCCTGATAAATGGCATCGAATATTTTCAGGTTGTCCTCACTGCCGCTGAGAAGCCGGGTGAATTTACCCAGCCCGGACAGATCCATTTTCGCCATCGCCACAAACGGGCGGGTTTCCCCGGCCCGCAACGGGGTTTTCAGGATGACCATATAATGCTCGCCCGGATCCAGGTTCCTGACCGTGTCATAAACGCTGTCCGGCACTTTCATTTTCTCTACGTAATCCGCATGGCTGGCTTTCGGATTAGCGAGGAAAATCTGGGTACCGCACTGCTCAATAATCGCCGGGGCGATGGGGTGTTTGACGATTTCATCCGGTGACTGTGTTGCCGGAACGAAGATACCGTTCAGCTTGCGGATGACTTTCAGCATATTGAGCGAGAAGCGGGAAAATTCGACATCGGCCAGCCAGCGCCAGAACTCATCCATAAACATCACCAGGCGGCGACCGTCCAGAAGACTGGTCACACGGTACAGCAGGTAAAAGGTGATGGGGCCGCGAATATCGTCATCATCCAGAAATTCGGTGCCGTCGATACCAAAGTTATCGACATCGCTGATGGTGAATGTATCGGCCTCGTTATCAAACACCCAGCCGAACTCGCCCCCCTGCGCCCACTGTTTCAGGCGAATACGCAGCCCGTTGGTGCGGGCGTCTGTGGTCGGCGGCTCCGGCAGCACTTCCAGTAGCCGGGTGATCCCGAACCGGCGGTACTCCGGCGGATAGTCCAGCATGATGGTGTCAATGGCGGCACTGATCCGCTCCTCATCGCGCGGATCGAGCGGCTTACCGTTGCGGCGGCACAGCATCCGTACAAGCCGTTTGATAAAACTGATGTTCCGGCGGGTTGGCTCCAGCGCAAACGGGTTGAAGCCGGTGGGCTCGCCGGTACGGATACGGAAATAACGCCCGCCCGCCTGGCGGATCGCCATCTCCGCCGCCCGGTCCTTATCGAAATACACCGTGGTCAGCCGTTTGAGGGTGGCAGAAGGCGCAAACGTCGCCGGGTTACGGTACTTCTGCATCAGTTGCTGCATGACGGTCATCAGCAGGGTTTTACCGGAGCCGGTTTTCCCGATAATCGCCGTATTCCCCGGCGTTTTCTCTCCGGTGTCATCCCGCCCGGCCTGGCTGTCATGCAGGTTGAGGTAATATCCGCCACCGCCGGGAGATGTAAGGAGGGCGATGGCTTCCCCCCACGGATTACCGCTGCGTTTGTGAGGATGGAAGTTATGCAGGCAGGCCATATCGGCAAAATTCTGGCTGCTGACGGCCACCAGTCGGGGACGCAGCGTATAGACGCCCGGCAGTTGTGCCAGATATGCGGCGGGCAGTGACAGGGTGGAGAGCGTCGTCATAATACCCAGATCGGCGAAGGGCTGGGCCAGAACGTTGGTGTCCTTCACCACCTGTCCGGCACTGTCTGAGGAGATCAGCAGGGAAAAGTGGAATTTACCGCACGACACATGTCCGGACTGGAGCAGGTCGCGCAGGACAATCAGCTCTTCGCGCTGGGAAGTCGCGTCGTCGTCCGTGGAGTTAAGCCGTTTTTCCGCCAGCCGGATATGATTCTGCGCCTCATCCCGTGCCATACAGGTAAAGGACTGCGTCAGAACATACTCGCTTTCGGCGTACAACAGTGCGTCCAGCATACCGGTATGGGTTTCCGGGGAATAATCCTTAATCTCCATGCTGCGGAAGAAGCGGGAACCGCTGACCGTCTGGCATTCACCGGTGTCGGTGGTGAAAAACACGTCCGGCGTGCTTAATGTTTCATAAAACGGCGAGCGCGTTACGGCCACTTTCTGCCACTGTCCGGTGATCAGGCGGTGGAAGAACGCCAGTTGCGAGGAATACACCCGCCCGTTTTCTTCATATATCCCCAGCGGCGTTGCCGTATAACGGGATAATGAGGATTCCAGTGCTTCACGGTATTCCAGCATGATTTTGAGTGCGTCATCCAGTGCTGCCTGGTCTTTACCGTGCGACTGCGCTTTCATGGTTTTCTTCTCAATCTGAGAGAACGGCGCGTAGCAGACGGTGAAAAACAGCCGGTGCCGCCAGAACGGTTTTTCTTTTACCGACTCGTAATACCGACGTGTTACCTCATCGGAAAAGGGAATACCCGAACAGGCTTCAAAAGCATCATGGTATTTTTCACGGAGCCGGTGAATATAGAATGTTACCGGCAGACCCTCATACGAACGAATAACGTTATTCAGGTGCGTAGCCATCAGGGTCAGGTGATGTTCGTCTTCACATTCAAAGACGGTACCGCCCAGCTCCCAGGTGGCAACAAAATCACGGTGACGGTTTCTGATGACGTAAGGGTGCATATGGGAGGAATACGGAATATATTTATCCAGCGTAATACGCTCGTTTAATTTCATTTTCTGAATAAACTCCGAGACATCAATATTATCGTACTGATTCGCCAGAAGGGCATTCGCGCCAAAATGGATATTGGTGAAAATTCGTCCACGGGTTTTAAACGCCAGCCAGAGCAGACTGAAATAATGAATGTCCTTTCGGGTTTTATTTTTCATTTCCGCCCAGGCCGGGATCAGCAGAAGCGCCAGGTAATAGCTGACATAGACCGCCAGCAGGACGATGGCCCCGCTGACGAGAACGAACGGCACCAGAGGAATACCCATAATGGCGGCAGGCCGCGTAAGTGCTTTATTCAGCGTAGCCATCGTTGCCTCTCTTATGACGCCCAGTAGGCACCGAAGCCGGATGCGCCGACAATCAGGATCGCGCCGATGATGACGTTACGCATGTCGTGCAGGCTTTTGCCGTCGAACAGCACCTTGTAGCCCACCCACATGGTCGCCAGCGTGATGGTGACGGCGGCCAGTCCCAGCAGGCCGGTCGAAGTATTGCTCAGTGTCTCACTGGCCTTGTTAAAACCACTGTCGGCCGCCAGCGCCGGGGCAGACAGCAGGACGGAAGCAACAGCGGTGTAACGGCGTTTACGCATGATCATTTCTCCTCATCAGGGATAACGGGAACCGCGCCGCGAATGACGGCGTCGGGATAGTGCAGACCAGTCAGAACTGGTGCAGCGGCAGGCTCGCCGCGCAGCACAATGGCGGGATAATGAACCGGCGTCGGCTCGTTCCGGTCAGGGACGCTCTGCCGGTCTTCCCGCGTGGACGGCACGGCATAGCCGATGCGCTGCACGTAGCTGGTCTGGTTAAAGGCGGATTCCGGTCGCTGGCCGGTTTCAAAGTTGCCGGAGTAGTAACAACTGAGTGCGCGTTTCAGGGTGCCACCGCGCCGGTAACAGTCGGCGAGAATGCGCTCAAATACCGACAGATTGATGCAAGGGTTAAGCAGGTCGCTGGCCGTGACGCCGTAATGGCGGAAATTGGTGCTGGTGATTTGCATCAGGCCGACCGAATAGCGTCGCTCCTGTGTCGCCAGCTGTCTGGTGAGGCGGATCGCCTCCGGCAGGCTCGTGGGGAAATGTGAAATCACGCCCCGGCTGTCTGGCAGGATTTCAGCAATGGCGTAAGGATGAAAACCAGATTCGACCCGTGCGACATCAAGCGATGTGGACGAGGGAATACTGGCGGCGCACTGCACCGCCAGTGCCAGAAAGGCAGTGGTGGAAAGCATGCTGGCCTCGTAACAGAGAGACAGGCGGCTTATAGAAAAGTACGCCGCCGGTGGAGAAGAAGAGAAAATGGATTAAGCGGCAGCGGCATCCTGCGAAATGTCACTTTCTTCTCTCGGTTCGAGCAGCACCAGCCTGCCGGAAACCGCAATACCGGGTATCAGCACGATATTCAGACCGGGCTTGCCGTTATGCGCGAAGGCCACGCCAACCTTTGTCCAGTACGTGTTTTTTTCACCCTGTGCATCGGGCTGACTTTCCTGGGTGACAAATACGTGATAAACGGGTTTTCTCATGGAATTTCCTTTGTTCAAAAAACAGTAAATGAAATAAACCAATCACATCCCTGTTCTGCATTCCGGTTTTAACGGGTCAGCGAGAACATTCAGCGGCACCCTGAATTCTGGTTACGTGACAGCCCGAACCATTCTGTTAAAGAGCAATACCCGGCCTGGGCGAATTAACGTCCATCAGGGCAACCATGCGGTAATGGCGCTTTCAGATTCGGATATCTGGCGCGGGATATGAATGAGAAACTCAAAACAAAAAGAAGAGAGAAAAATAAACGGAGCATTTAAGATGCAGCGAGAAAAATGGGGAAGGAAAAACACGCCAGAGCTGTATTAATATTCACCGGGAATAATAAAGACGTGCAGGGATATAATATCTCCACACGTCTTTGTTACCCTGTCAGCGGTTGAGGCGTTCAAGTTTTTCCTGACATTCCGTACAGGTGGTTACACCCTGCAGTGCTTGCCGTCGCTTTTCTGGAATGGGTTTACCACATAAACGACAGTGGAATAATGATGGCGCTGGCCCTGGTTTGAAACGACTCTGTTCAATCATCTCATCCAGTCGCTGTTCATTAAATTCCTGATCGCGGTCGATCTCATCCGGCATGTGACGTCCTCCTGTCAGCGGCAACTCCCTTTTGACAAAGCGTGATACGCCTCCATACCATGGTGAGTGACAGCCCCTGGAATCTTGGTAGTAGGACTTCAGTTACCAGCATCATGGCTATCAGCGCGTTGGGGGATTCAAGGTTTTCCACCCGGCACTTCTGCCATTGCAGCCAGATAGCCGCATCCGTCTCTTCATCCGGTTCAGGCGTTCGGCCATACGGCACGCTTACACCCAGCAACCGTCGGCGAAGGCAGACTTCATTTGATGTCAGGCCAAAATAGTGGTTGAGCAACGAGATAGAGCCACCCAGGCGGATAGCACGGTTAATCTCCTGTTGATGGTGGTATTCCTGGCGGGCCTGCGCCAGTAAATGATGCAGAACATCATGGCGGACACTGACCGAAACAAAGGGAGCTGCCGCCCGGCTGACCGTAAACAGCTCATCGAGTGATAACTGATTAAGAGCATTCATTTCGTCGAAAGTAAATCCGAGGGATTCACAGTGACGAATATTGCCTTCTTTCAGAGCGTGCAATGCATCAGTTAAGATGGTGTAATTAATTAATGGAATCATTCTGTTATCTCCTCAATCTATATGGAAAAGTTGAGCAAATAAACGGACATTTTTAACTGATCTAACGTCCGGCTAACTTAAGGTTGATCCATTCATCAATTTCCGATTCGAGCCAGGCCACACTGGCTGGGCCAATTTTTATTGAACGTGGGAACGAACCATTTTTCATATACAAGTAAATTTGAGAGCGTTTCAAACCGGTTTTTTCTTCGACCTGTTTTAAACGTAATAACTGATGTGATGTCATTGTATTCTCCTATTGTGGAATGACTGGTGCATGTCCAGAGAAAATAAAAGAACACAGCAGTAAGCTTAGGAAAAGCCGATAGCACCTTATTACTGATGGGAAGATCCTTAGTACGGTTTTTTAGTGAATAAATAATACGTTATTAGTTGTATAAGGATGTGGAGAAGGATAGTTGTGCTGCTGTGTAGTTTTCAGCGTTTCGCTGCTGCAATGGTGTCATGGCTTAGCGTGATAATGAGGACAATAAAAAGATGCTGTTAAATACATTCATTGTGAATTTCAGTCAGGGGGGCGTTACCACTCTGGCGGTAATGCGCTATGAAGCATCGCCATAGAAGTATTCTGTGTGGTCGAAACATATATGCTCAACTACTTACTTAACACAATGCTGAATTGATTGTGCTTCCCGATCATGTATAGACCGATCCAACAGATATAATACCGTCCTTTGATTCTTGTTATCGTTAAGGCGGCTGAGGCAATATAGTCCTGGCTGGAGGTTCCATGCGATAAAGATTCTGTAGTGTGATCCCCCGCACAGGGAGACGGATATGGCAGCTCTATGACTCACCTCTGGTTTCTTGGAAAACCTGATGTCGCTAAATATCGGTTAAGTGTGCGCTTGTTTTCCGTTCGGCAAAATAGTGTGCGGGTGTACTGCCCATGGTTTTTTTGAACATGGTGATAAACGCATTAACCGATTCATACCCCAGATTAGCTGCAACATTCTGAACCGAAACGCCGCTAGCCAGTTCCCGGAGAGCAATTATCAGTTGCAGTTGCTGACGCCAGCGTCCGAACGTCAACCCGGTTTCGCGCAGCATTAAACGCGCGAGAGAACGCTCGCTAAGCGCCAGTCTTTTTGCCCATGCTTTGAATGTGCTTCGGTCATCAGGTTGACTGACCAGAGCATCGGCCATGGCGCGGATTTTAGGATGCGACGACACAGGGAGGCTCAGTTTCTGCTGAGGCATGGTGGCTAATTCATCGAGTGTTACTCTGGTCAGTCTGGCGGGATGGCTTTCCGGTGGATATTCGACGCCCTCGCGGGTTAAACGGGCAACAAGTTCTTTAATCAGACTGGAAATTGCCAGAGTACAGCATCGCTCCGGCAGCGCGACAGCTCCAGGCTCGATAAAAAGATAGTTGAGATGCGCATTCCAGGTAGCTTTGGCGCTGTGCGGCACTCCCCCAGGGATCCAGACGGCACAATCAGGCGGCACGATCCAGATATCATTTTCGGCGCGACAAATGACCGCCCCATAGAGGGCAATAATCAATTGCCCTTTGCGGTGCGTATGCACAGGCACTTCGGCTGCGTAATCGACAAAATCCAAATGACGCGCGACTGCGGGGCAGGGGGTGGCATCCGGATCAAATAGCGTATTGGCGAGTGGGGGTAACATAGATTGGCAACATTTAGGTATTTTTTGACAGAATAGAGTATTTAAGTGGATATGCAAGCCGGTAATAATTTCCGGCATGAAAAAAATTAACGCGAGTTACTTTCATTTTTTACACACGATATGCCAACGTCTTCGCGGTATGGCTTCTCCTTCACTACTGAATGATGCGAACGCTCTGCTCTATTCCGCGAAGAGTTTTGCCGCAGCGATGCTCGCATACTACATTGCACTGTCAATTGGCCTGGAGCGGCCTTCCTGGGCAATTATCACCGTGTATATTGTTTCCCAAACCTCCGTCGGAGCGTCGCTGAGCAGAAGTCTGTATCGTCTGGTGGGAACGGTAGTCGGAGCGGGCATAACGGTATTAATTGTACCTGCTTTTGTGAATATGCCTTTATTTTTCAGTGTGATACTGACGGGGTGGATCACCTTCTGCCTCTATTTATCCTTGCTGGAACGCACGCCCCGCGCCTATGGTTTTGTCCTAGCTGGTTACACTGCGAGTCTGATTGGCTTCCCTGCGGTATCCGATCCTGGTGCGATTTTTAACATCGCTATTGTTCGGGTACAGGAAATCATGATCGGTATCTTCTGCGCGGCACTTATTCATCGCTATGTATTGCCCGCGCGCATAACGGGCCAGTTCAACAGTAAATTGTCGCAGACGCTGCTCTCGGCGCGACAGCGTGTCGCAGATACTTTAGCAGGCAAACCCGACGCTGTTTCCGGGCCGCTGCATATGGCACTGGCATTACAGTTCCTGCAGGGTATCAGCCATCATATCCCTTATGATTTTGCGTACTCTGTACCGGTCCGGCAAGCGAGAAAAAGGCTTCATGATCGGCTTGCGCGATTAGTCATTGTTAACTGTGAGTTACGCGACCGTTTAGCTCTGATAGCGACGATACCTGTAGATGTGCAAATTCTGCTGGGTGATGTTGAGGTCTGGCTGGCCTGCAAAGATGAAGGAAAATTCAAAAGCGAGGGTGAAGCGCTCAAAAAAAGGAGTGAAAAATTACTACAGCGCTATTCAGTGTATGAGCTGACGTTTGAAGAAGCGCTGCGTGTAAGTTTTATGCGCTACCTGTTAGAGGCCATTGTCCTTGTGCAGCAGTGCTATCGTCTTTCGGATGCCATTCATCACGCGAAACAGACGCCTGCGCACTCGGAAAAGAATACCGTGAAAGGATATGTATTCCACCGCGATCCTCTTACTGCTGCCCGCACCGCACTGGGCGCTTTCGCCATCATTATGAGCGGCTGTCTGGTGTGGATTTTCTCGGCATGGCCTGATGGTGGTACGGCGGTTTCTATCCTTGGCGTTTGTTGCACATTGTTTGGCAGCTTCGATACGCCTGCCCCGCATATTGTTAAGTACATTATCGGCTCCTTCTGGGGCGTTGTGATAAGCCTGATCTACAGCTTCGTTCTACTACCACAAGTCAGTGATTTTATCGTGCTGGTAACGGTTTTAGCTCCGGTATATCTGCTGGCCGGATCGCTCCAGGCCAGACCGCCTACCACGTTTATGGCTATGGGGATCACACTGACGCTGCCTATTTTGTGCGAGCTGGGTGCCCACTACAGCGGGGATTTTGCCGTGGCGGTGAATACCTCTATCGCACTATTTTCTGCTACTGGTTTTGCAGTGCTCGGCATGAGCCTACTGCAAACTGTGCAGGCTGATTCGGCGATAAAACGGCTGCTTCAATTATGCCAGCGAGATATTAACCGCAGCGTGGAAGGTAAGCTGAATACAGACGAAACCCTCTGGACCAACCTTATGATCGATCGGGCAGCGTTGATACTGCCGCGATTGCAGCGCAGTGGACAGTCACCGGAACGGGCACATCATTTGTTGTACGCCATGCGTATAGGGCTGTGTGTTATGCGATTACGCCGATGTGATGCGCATGCGAACAAAGAAATAAAAGAAGTGCTCACTCTTCTTACACACTCGACAGATATTGACACCTTACTTCAACGGATCGCCAGTCTGACTGAGCGCAGCTTGAGCGTAACAGATGAACTATCGCGGCATTATGTTGATCAACTGGTTGATCTTTACTGCGCATTAAGCGTTCAGAAAATGGAGCCTGCTAATGATCAATGATTTCAATATTGAGGGCGTTTTTGTACCCGGTCTGCTGGTAATTGCCCTCGTTGCACTGACCTGTACACTATTTCTCGTACATCTTTTCTCTTTCAGCAAGGGTTACCGCCGCTTGCCCTTTAGACCGATGATCGATTTTTCCGTCTTCATTATTACTTTTTACCTGCTGTTGCAGGGGCTGACCGAACTGGGATTTTTTAAATGAAATCGTTACTTTCTCTACTGGGCCGCTACGTGCTGACGTTCAGCGCTGTGGCGGTGGCTACGCTTTTGGCTTTTATTCTCTGGAAACATTATGCGCAAACCCCCTGGACCCGCGATGGTCGGGTTCGTGCGGATGTGGTACAGATTGCGCCGAATGTCTCCGGACCGTTGCTGAATGTGTCCGTCCGCGATAATCAGTGGGTTAATCGGGGCGATGTGCTCTATTCCATCGACCCGCACTGGTTGAGGTTGGCAGTGGACAGCGCACAGGCAGATGTTGAGGCGAAACGTCATGAAATGCTGATGCGCCAGGATGCGGCGAGGCGACGCTCTCAGATTAAAGGGGTGATTTCCAGCGAGGATTTACAACAAACAGCCAGCGCAGCCAGCGTCGCTGCGGCTAATTACCACGGTGCACTGGCTGCGCTGGACCTTGCAGAGCTTAACTTATCGCATGCTATTGTTCGGTCTCCGGTTACGGGCTATGTCACACATTTGCGGCTTCGCCCTGGTGACTATGCCACAGCGGGAGAAACTAAAGTTTCCATCATTGATGCCAATAGTTTTTGGGTGGTTGGCTATTTTGAAGAGACTAAGTTGCAACATATCCGCACGGGAAATACTGCACACATTACGCTGATGGGATTTAAGCCAGTGATCACGGGTCATGTTGAGAGTATCGGACGCGGAATAGATGATAACAATGACGAGACCGGGGGGCTTGGCCTGCCTAATGTCGAGCCAACCTTTAGCTGGGTGCGGCTCGCGCAGCGTATCCCGGTTCGGATTCATATTGACAGATTGCCGGAGGGAGTTGAATTGGTGGCTGGATTGTCTGCGAGTATATCCATCACACCATAATAAAAAGTATGGTTTCTATTGAGGATTTATGCAGAACTTAGGGATTGTCAGCTCTTGATCTATATGCCTGATGAAAATTTATTTCTGGTAGAGTAATTCTAAGGTTTCGGTTATGAAAAACAGAAAGGATTTTGTAAATGACTTAATTATCTGGATAAACAAAAATATAGAGATGCCACTAAAAATTGATGATGTGGCTATCAGGTCCGGATATTCAAAATGGCATTTGCAGAGACTGTTTTTTTCTGAAACAGGGCAGAGCCTGGGGGGTTTTATCAGAGAGAAAAAATTATGTCTTATTTTAGAGGCTGTTATCACAACAAATGAACCTTTGATAAACATCGCGATGCGATTTGGCTTTGACTCTCAGCAATCATTAACCAGGGCATTTCGGAAAAGGTATAATGTTCCACCGCACCGGTGTAGAAAAAATGCCGTAAATATTAAAAGTAAGTCTTCTAGGGAGCAAGGTGATTACTCGTATCATAAGGATGAGTTTTTAAATCTTTAGTAATTATCTGGGTTATGGACGGGTTCATCTAATAATCATGGCCTTAGTACCTCAGTTATAGATTTGTTGAACGAAATGAAATCACTCATTTATTTCATTGTAAATGAATCTAAGTCTTTCTGTGCAATGTATGTTTTCGTTTTTTTGCATGTGTAATGTATTGGTGAGTAAATTTTGGATGCATTAATTGGAATATAATTACGAACCCATGTGTGTATTTAATGGCTGGATAAATTAAGGTTAATCTATTTTGCGCATTTTGGATTCGATCGAACCTATGCAGGTCGGCTAAATCCTCCTTGAATAAGGAGTGGCTTTTATGTATGTGTGGGGTTGTGAGCATTTAAGTACTGTTTTGTTTTTACATTTCTAATGCTTGGTAATTGATGATATGTATTTATACCCGTAATGCAGAAATATAATATCCCTTGAGGTGACAAGGAAAAAAGAGTCAAAAAAACTAATTATGTCCGTATTACTGATTTTAGAGCCCTTAATACGGACATTTGGGTTTGGTAAAATTCACTTGCGTCAATCCGACATTGATGTGGGGGAACCGCGTACGAGTGCAGTTTTTAACGTATCACCACTGAGTCTGTCGGTAATGCCTTCGTCAGATGCCCATTGTTCGAAAATAGATAGTAGTTTGTACGGTTTACTAATTAATGGACGGATGACTTCATTGTTTTTACAGGCCAGCCAGAAAAAACGAGATAGTGGTGTTGATATTCGCGTTGCAGATAATGGGGGCACTCTGCTATTGGTTATGATGTCAATGACTTTATCAAGTTCAGCATGTCGAATAACAAACCAGGCATCCCGAGGTAAAATATGAGCCGGGAAATACTCTTTCCTCAGGTAGTTATTTATCTTCTTTGAGAATATCTCTTCATGTACATCTGGTGAGATGTTTTTAGGGAGTTGCATAATTTTTTGTATTATTCTTTCTTCCCATGTCATTTTATCGAATAGTTGAAATGGTTCTCCTTGTAAGCTAACTGTTATGCCATGATTAAAATCAATAGCTCCTGTTACAGGTAATGGTATTTTAAGAGATTGGGCAAGTAATTTTTGTACTAGAACATATTCATATCCAATCAATAGAGTGTCAATAACTCTCTCTGTGGGAATGATATATTTGCCAGTAGTGCTAACAATAAAATTATGTCCTTCAATAAACGCTTTTTTGTCAAGAAGGCATAAACGATTTATTGATGACATATCAGATGGTCTGAACCTTACTTTGTAGCCCGACATCTGTATTTTTCGTAATGTAATTGGCGACTGAAAGTAAATAGAGAGATGAATGCTGCCATGTAATGCATGCCTGTAAATGTCACTTTTTTTTAATTTTCAGTCCTTTTTTATTTATCACTTCGACTGCTTCACGGATAGTCAGCCAGTCAGGCGAACTATAGTTTGTATTTGATAGTGTTTGTTTTTTTGACATAGTGGTTTGCCTCTATTTCTATTTTTTAAAAAAAACCATGAATTTTCCAGTGAAATAAATTTCATGGTGCGGGATCTATTGCGTTATAATATTTGGATTATATTAACGCGGGGGCCTCTTAGCGTTTCAGTCCCCCATGTCCGGCCTCATATTTCGCAGTGATTGAAAAGAAGAACAAATATCAGGTTAAACTAATTCAATCCTCAAACATTATTTAAGTTGAATGGAAGACATTACATAAATCTGTCTGCTCCGCCTGATGCTTCAATTGTCTGTCCAGTAACAAACTGATTCCTCCCAGAAAGTAGGAACGCAGCAATTGCAGCAATATCTTCAGGAAGTCCAAAGCGGCCCACAGGCGTTTTCTCTTTACCCAGTAATGCCATTACCTCTTCGTCTGTTCTGTCAACCAGTTCAGGACGACGATTGCGAACATTCGGTAGCATGTTCTGCGCCCAGTTATCCGTCGCGACAGCACCCACTCCGATCGCATTGACCAGAATGCCATCCGGAGCCACGCTAAGTGCTAAACTACGGGTCAGGTTGTTGATAGCGGCGCTCAGTGCGTGTGAGACGGTAAGTTGCGGATTAGGGTAGATACCGCCAATGGATGAGATATTGACAATACGCCCCCAGTTTCGTCTCTGCATCCCGGGGATGATTACCTTACAAAAACGTCGCATGGCGGATAATTTGGTCTCAGTCATTATCTGCCAGTCTTCTTCCGAAGTGGTTAACAGTGTGCCCGCATGGGCTCTTCCGGCATTGTTAACCAGTAAATCAATACGCTGAAAAACCTTTTCCGCTTGTTCAACCACTAAAGAAGGTAGTTTGGGATCAGTCACATCCCCGGCAACAGGCAGCACCGAAACACCGTATTTCTCTGAAATTTTTTTCGCAGCCAGAATCAGCTCAGGTTCTCGTCTGGCCACCATGACTAAATGCACACCATTCATGGCCAGTTCTTCACAAATGCTGAAACCAATTCCGGTTCGGGCTCCGGTTACCAGAGCCACTTTTCCAGTCAGTTTTAAATCCATTTGCTGCTCCTCAAGTTAAGCACAGTTAATAACATGAGCAGTATTAGTAACAAATCTCTTTTTCAGGAGCTTGTGCATCAGAATTCAGACGTCTGAAAAAAGCGGTCAAAGAGTTGGGATTTCCGTCTGCTTATACTCCAGACGATATTGAGTTTAGAGCCAGGAGTGGTCAATGCGAACGGACAATCATGAGCTTTCTTCTGCCAGGATTCTTATGCTGGCGATTATTTGCTGTATTGTTGTAGCTAATATTTATTTTAATCAATCTGTCCTGAATTTAATTGCCGGATCCTTTCCCAATGAATGGGGGGCTGTTTCTTTGATCCCCATGGGCACCCAGTTAGGTTATGCGGTGGGCTTATTCTTTCTGATCCCACTGGGCGATTATATTGAACGTCAGCGGCTTATCCTGCGTCAAGCGCAGGTGCTTTTCCTGGCACTGATCGGCATGATGTTATCGCCAACGGCGACAGTGTTGGTGTTCTTCTCCTTCCTTACCGGGATGGCTGCAACAGTAGCCCAACAGATAGTGCCGCTTGCCGCCTCGCTCTCCAGAACTTCTGCACGAGGTAAAACCGTGGGTACGGTGATGAGCGGTGTCCTGGCAGGTATCCTTGCTGGCCGGGCTATCGGAGGCCTTATTGGTCAGTATTTCGGCTGGCGCGGTGTCTTTTTGTCCGGCGCGATCATGACATTGCTGGCTATATTTTTCATCTTGCGCATTTTGCCTGCTCAGTCGTTGCCAACGCCAAAGTTTAACTATCTGGCGGTATTACGTTCATTAGGACAGCTGTGGAAAAGCGAGCCGCAGGTGCGTGGTGCAACTCTTACACAAGCAATGCTGTTTGCCTCCTTCAGCGTGCTGTGGACCGTGCTCCCTTTCTGGTTAGCTCATAGCTACGATTACGGTGCAGGGATAACCGGCACCCTGGCTGCTTTGGGGTTAATCGGTATTCTGTGTGCGCCTCTGGCGGGAAGTTTCAGCGATCGTCAGGGACCATTCCGAATGGTTGTTTTTGGTGTGATACTCATGCTGCTAGCCTGGACTGTTTTTTGGAGATGGAACAGTATTGTGGGTATGGTGGTGGGCATTCTACTACTGGATGCGGGTGAGCAATGTGTACTGATAGCTAATCAGCACACGATTTATTCTTTGCGTCCGGATGCCAGAAACCGTCTTAATACATTATTTATGTGCGTTATGTTTATTGGCGGAGCATGTGGCTCACTGACTGCCACCTGGTTATGGGAGACAACTCATAGCTGGGCGCTGATTTCTTCAGCAGGGGGCGGACTCGTGATCATGGGGATGTTGATAGCCGTAAGACGTAAATATTCAGGCCCCTATTCGGGCACATAACGCAATAGCACTTCTTACATCCGTCGCATTGTCTGAGTCATCAACATCATTTAAAGCGTCCTGTATCAATTGTTTAGCAGCCCATTTTTCCCCGGCTTCAGCCTGCAATGTCGCCAATGAATAAGCAATACGGAGGGCCCAGCCATAAGCCTGTTGCTGGCGCGCTTTGTCCAGGGCCTGCTCCAACAGCAGGCGTTGCTTCTGAGGAGGTAATTGAGTGGCAGAAAGACGCATCAGCTCAGGCGTGCACCAGTTTTCATGATCCTGGCGGGTGGCTCTCAGTGATACCCCGGTATCAATTTCTGACAACAAGGGGGAATATTGCCAGTCTAATCCCATCGCCCGCAACGAGCTAAATAGTGTGGTTTGACTAACATCGGTATGACTGAACTGTTTAGCCCAAACAAGAAACAGCTCGCCGTATGTCTTCCAGAAATATAAATCATGCCTTTTTGCCAGATGAATAAGCCAGTTTGCGGCCTTTATAACCCAACGCGGATTACGATCCAGTGCTGCTGTCATACAAGCGCCTTCAGCCAGTGCACAGCAAAGAGAACAGACATGCTGCAAACGAGCGGCTTTTTTAACACCGCGCCATGCCATCTGTTTCGCGGCCTTATACTCACCCTGTAACCAGAGTAAACGAGACAGAAAGGCCTGACCGGCGCTCTCTTGATCAAGACCAAAACGGAAAGAGTGGCTTAATTCACCATGTTCATACCAATCAAGAGATTGTTGGAGATAATCACGCCCGACATCATGACGGCCCAAAAAATGCAGGGATACACCGAGAATACGCAGCCCGGTTGCCATCGCCTCCTCGTCGGTAATGGACCGTGCTAGCTCGCACATAGATTGCGCATGCTCAAGCGCTTTATCCAACTCGCCAGTACGCAGATAATACAACCATAATCCGTAATGTGCCTGTAAACGTATTTCTTTGTCGTCGAGCTTTTCTGCAATTGTCAGCGCGGTTTTCCAGGCTGAATGTGTTTCAGGCGTAGGGCCTTTTGCCCAGGTTGACGCCTTACCTGCTACAGCGCTGAGATTCATTCTCTGGCGTAGCGTTAATACTACCTGCGAAGTATTTTCATAAAGCAGAGGATATATATGGCGCTGACATTCATCGTATAGTGAATATTCAATCCAAAAAGGGGTCATAGCTTGTAAGATCTCAAGCCCTTTAGAGGGATCAGCTCCCTCAATCAACGTTTGCTGTAATACACTCCGCAAATCATTAAGTATATGGCTATAACGTTCACGCCATTGTCCTGTTGGCAGCATAAACCAATCATCTTGTGCCTCTTTTACCAGAACTTTATAATAGTCGGCAAAACGGGCCTCAAGAACAGTATATTCACCCTGTTGCCTGAGTTTATCGCATGCGAACTGGCGCATGGTTTCCAGCAGGCGGAAACGGGTCTCTGGTACCTGAGTACTGACCTGAATCAGGGATAAAGACAGCAATCTTTGCAGATCGTCAACAACCTGCCAGCGATGCTTGTCTTTAATCAGCAGAAGGTCGCTTACTGATTTCACACTGAACATATCGGTATAGATCCCCAGAGAGCAAAATAATCGTTGTTCACGTGTGTTGAGCAACTGATAAGTCCACTCCAGCGCGGTCAGTATTTTCTGATGTCTGGGCTCCAGAGATCTGTGCGTATTGCTCAATAGCTGGAAACGGTCTTCCAGTCGGCTATAGATCTCTTTGACACTCATGACTGGCAGACGGGAGGCCGCAAGTTCAATCGCCAGCGGCAGACCGTCAAGATGACGGCATAACTCGCCAATCAAAGACAGTTCGCTGGCTGATGGATGGTAATTATGTCGATTGGCCTGCCCGCGTTCGATAAAGAGGCGGACACTGGAAAAAGTTAGTAACTCGTGGGTATCAGCCTCTTCGCTCTCAGGAACTTGTAATGGTGGTAGTAGATATTGTTGCTCGCCGGCAACCTGCAACGCTACCTGGCTGGTCAACAACAGTTTGATATGGGGAGCCAGGTGCAGGAGCAACGTAATCACTGGTTCAAGTTCATTAATTACATGTTCACAGTTATCAATCAGCAGTAAACATCGACGCCGTGCAAGCTGTTGCCGTAAATCGGCATCATTATGAATGGCAGCTAATGGAAGATGGAGCGCTTGTGAAATAACGGATAGCAAGCTGGATGCTTCGGTGATATGAGCCAGTTCAGCCACACATATTCCATCAGGAAAATGCGTGTGTGTAAGACTGACGACTTCCCATGCCAGACGAGTCTTACCCACGCCCCCTGAGCCTGTAATCGTCACCAGACGGTATTGATCCAATAAGGCGCATAATTCCTGCACAGCTTTATCACGCCCCAGAATCGACGCTAGAAAAGGGGTAATAGCGGGCTCAGGTATTTTTGATTTAGAGAGCGGTTCAGTTGGCGAATTGTTGATATTAAAGCGATAACCACAACCAAATTCAGTAACCAGTAGATGGCGGTCATGTCCCAGTATGCGGCGTATAGCTGAAATTTGTGCCTGAAGATTATTTTCTTCGACGATTTCATTTCCCCACACTTGCGTAAGTAAAGATTCTTTATTTACCGCTTTACCTCTGGCACTCACCAGAACAACCAGAACATCAAAAGCTCTGGCAGAAATTCTTACTGGCTTACCCCGATGTAACAGAATCCTTAGCTGTGGCCAGATTTGCCAGTCAGCAAAGTGAATCTCATCAATTGATATCATAGTGTTGAGATCTTCTGTTTTGAGCATCACGAACTCTCGCTATGGAGTAAGCCATTTCTAACGAAAGCGGTTATCAGAATCAGGCTACATGTTGAATGTGTTGCACCGGAGTATCACTATTCAATACCACTTTTACCGTTAATGATTATAAAGCCAATAGTGCTATGTGGCATAGCTTTGCGATCAAACTGGTGATGAAAACTGAACTATCTATGCCAGCCATATCCCATCAGGCATGGCTGGAAAAGCACTCACATGGATAATCATTCGACTAGGGATTAACCTTCAAATAACAGCGTGTGTCCGAACATTTAAATAATGGTGGTACGGGATGCCAATACCAGAACTGATGGCGGTTTATACAGTCTTATCTCAATGGCGCTAACAGCCACAGACAGAGGAAGCGGACTTGATACCTGTACCATAAACAGAGTATATCGACGAACGATCCACGCTGACAATGAGACGACGATTGGCATCCAACGAAGCGATCAAAGGCTAATTATTGCGATGCCGGTCACCACCACCACTGCACCAGCAATCCGGCGTGCCAGATGATTTTCACGAAACAGCCAGTACGAAAGAAGAGAGCCGACAATAATGGATGTTTCCCTGAGAGGAGCGACGAGTGCCAGTGGCATGCTCTGCATGGCTGTCAGTACAAGGATGTAGGCAAGGGGAGAGCATACAGCAATGATAAGGATTGGGATGATATCCACACGTACAGCAGTTGGAATGCGATTTCGTCGCCGCATCGCACCAGGGGTAAGAATCAGACTCTGTAGCAGGAGTGTGCTGGCGTAGTAGCTCACTGGATCCAGGTGCAGAGAGATTACCGAATAACCGTCCCAGAGTGTATAGCCAGCGATGGCGGTGCCTGTCGCTGTCCCCCAAAGCATTCCCTGTAGCGGCCGGCTTCCGCTCCTGAACGGATTGCCGGTGACAACGAAAATACCAGCGATAACGATAAAGGCGCCGAGTAAAGCGCCTGGTGAAAGCCGTTCTCCCATGAGAAGGGTTGCAAACAGTATCGTCAGAACTGGTCCACTTCCTCGGGCAATCGGATAAACAACACCCAGTTCGGCGCGCTCGTAGCCAGCCTGCAAGATTAGAGAATAAGCGATATGAAGTGCAGACGAGATAACTGCGCCGACAGCGAGTCTCCAGTCGAGCTCCTGTTGTCCCTCAACTATCAGAATGAGGCTGAACGGGACCCACAGCAATGCTGAGGCACAGCTGTACGCCCAGACGAACACAAGAGTGTCTTCCCTCTTGTATTTTGAGGCTATATTCCATACTGCATGGGCTATCGCAGCAGTAAGAATCATTGCTACCGTGCTGAACTGCATCAGGACATATCGGGCAAATCAATACCCGCCCGTTCAGCCCGGCGACTTTGTTCTTTATCCCGCAGAGTGAGAGCAGCGACCAGCGTATCAATAACGACGAGCTGGGCCAGTCGACTCCCGGCAGCGGCCATCTGTGCCGGGAGTGGCATTCCGCCAACAACGAGCGAAACGTTGGCGAGTGTCGCCAGTGGGGTATCGTACTGGTTAGTTATTGCAATAAGCGATGCTCCTGCCGAGGATGCTGCATCAGCGATGGAGAGTGTGGATGATGTGCGCCCTGTTGAACTGACGACGATGATGACGTCGCCTGGACCGAGTAGACGAGCAGCAATCATCGCTGATAAATAATCCTGGATACTGACGGTTATCACACCCGCCGTCCGCAAACGAAAGACCGCATCAGCGGCAACCGTCGCAGAGGGACCAGCACCAAATGCAAATACCTGGCGTGCGCTCTGGATTAAATCGACCGCCTCATCAAGGGCGGAGATTTCGATAGCACCGCTGAGCGCAGTCAGTGCGTCTACACCAGCACGAATTGATGTTTCCAGCACTGATGCCAGCGTCGCATCCGCTGTAAGAACTTCAGGCGGGGCAAAGAATTGGGCAGTGCCACGAGCCCGGGCAATCTCTATCTTAAGTTCAGTGAACCCGGTGAACCCGATCGCTCGTGCAGCGCGTATTACTGTCGGCGGTGATACACCAGCACGGGTGGCAACCTGTGCTGCCGTGCTTGTACCGACAAATAAAGGATCGACAAGCAGGAGGTCGACAACTTTAGCCTCACTTGCAGCGAGGTCGCCGCTTCGGGCGTGAATGCTGCCAAGCCATTGCTGTAACCGCTGCTCACCTTCTGAAATTCTATTACCAATTTCTTTATTCATATGTAATATATTACATGTCCTTTGGGAAGGGCACAACCACCACGTAATTAGATTCTGTTGCAAGGAGTCCGCATTCATGAACACTGAAATCAATACAGTTGTTGCTGTTTTAGGTCCAGGTGCCATCGGCACAACAGTCGCGGCGGCGTTACACGAAGTCGACCGCACACCATTGCTGTGTGGACGTACTCCCCGCGATCACCTGACCTTGCAAGATGGCGACCGCTTTATCACCGTACCCGGTCCGGTACAGACGAATCCGGCACAAATCACTCGCACGGTTGATCTTATCTTTCTGGCAGTCAAGTCCACACAAATCGACGCGGCAGCAGAATGGCTCAGGGCGTTGACTGGCCCGGAGACGGTTGTATGCGTGCTCCAGAACGGGGTCGAACAGTTGGACAGGCTCGCTACGTACTCTCTGCCCGGACAGAGCGTTCCCGCTGTCGTGTGGTTCCCTGCGCAAGCGCAGTCCGATGGCTCGGTACGCTTGCGTGGTGAGGCGCGCCTCAGCGTGCCAGACGCACCAGCTTCCCGTGTAGTGGCCGCAGCGCTGCAAGGCACGTGGTGCTCCGTAGATCTGGCCGCGAATTTCAGCTCCCTGGCCTGGCGCAAGCTGATGCAGAATGCGGTGGCTGGACTCATGGCACTCACGCACCGCCGCTCAGGCATGTTTGGCCGTGCTGATATCGCCAGGCTTACGCTGGCTTATCTGCAGGAATGCCTGGCCGTGGCACGTGCAGAGGGCGCTGAACTCGGAGACGAAGTGCCGCAGGAGATCCTCGATAAGTTCCGGGCGGCTCCTGCAGACATGAGCACCTCCATCCTCACGGATCGAGAAGCTGGCCGACCGCTTGAATGGGATATCCGCAACGGCGTCATTGCGCGTCGCGGCCGGGTTCACAGCATTCCAACGCCGATCAGCGACATCCTGGTGCCGCTTCTTGCGGCTGCGAGCGATGGCCCTGGTTGATCCTAAAGCCGATGATTGCACTCTTACTTCTCTTCTTCGTCGCTCTCGGTGCCGGAGTACTCAGCGGTGTCGTCGGCACTGGCTCGTCGTTAATCATGCTGCCCGTCCTCGTCGCCACGTACGGGCCACGGATTGCTGTGCCTGTTATGGCGATCGCCTCCCTTTTCGGCAACATCGGACGGGTGATTGTCTGGTGGCATGAGATTCGTTGGCGACCGGTGTTTGCCTATTCGTTGGCGGGAGTTCCTGCGGCTGTTCTCGGGGCGCACACGTTACTTACGATTTCTCCTGGCACAGTGGAGGTATTCCTGGCAGCTTTCTTCCTTGCGATGATCCCGCTGCGCCGTCTCATCAGACGATCGAACCTCCACTTGAATCTCTGGCACATGAGTTTTGCCGGGGCGATTGTCGGGTTTCTGACAGGATTCGTGCTGTCCACCGGGCCGCTCAGCGTGCCGGTATTTACCGGGTACGGAATGAGTGGAGGCGTATTTTTGGGATCAGAGGCGGCAAGCGCAATCCTGCTCTACGCTGGCAAGCTAGCTACGTTCGGTATATCGGGCGCACTCGCGCAGCCTGTCCTCACATATGGACTTGCCATCGGCATCGCATTGTTCGTCGGTTCGATGATTGCGAAACGTCTCGTCCAGAAACTCCAGACGCATACGTTCGAGCTTCTCATTGATGCCGTTCTCGTCGCTGGGGCAGTAGGGATGATCCTTGCTCTCAAATGAAATGGCACGCCAGGGCTGACGGCGCAAGCGTGTTGTTATTGTGTAACAGCTTTCTACAGGCAGCGACGGGTCGGGGTGGAGGGGTTGGCAAGCCATCAGAAATGAATAAAGCCGTACCAGGGTATGCTGGTACAGCTTTTTGTTATTGTTCATGCAGCTTCGTTGTTTTTATTCCGCCCTGTGTTAAAAGGTGGTACGTATGCGACCCGGCATGTATCGATATAATCTGACCACCACTGCATCATCGCCTTGCGGGCTTCCAGATGCTCAGCCTTATGAATGTAAGCCAGACGCACGGTGTTGCGCTCCTGGTGACTCATCTGGCGTTCCACTGCATCCTGCGACCATAAGCCAGACTCCATCAGGGCACTGCATGCCATTGCCCGAAAGCCATGTCCGCAGATGTCCTGTTTCGTGTCGAATCCCATAAGGCGCAGTGCTTTATTAACCGCGTTTTCGCACATCGGCCTGTACGGGTTATGGTCGCCGGGGAAGACCAGTTCGTAAGCCCCGGATATTTCCTTAATCCGTTTCAGAATAGCTATAGCCTGCTGTGAGAGGGGCACGATATGAGCAGTGCGCATTTTGGCACCGCGCCCTGAATAACGCACACCCACAATGGCTTCGCGTGTGGCGGGTATCGTCCAAATTCTGTTTATGAAATCAATTTCTGACCAGCGTGCAAAGCGCAGCTCACTGGAGCGAATGAACAGATGCAGCGTCAGCAGGACAGCAAGCCGGGTCAGTTCACGGCCCTGATGATATGCTTCAATGTGTTCAATCAGTTCAGGCAGCCGCTCCAGCGGCAGGGCGGGATAGTGGTGTCTCATGGGGGGAGCCGTCACGCCATCAAGATTTGCTGCCGGGTTGGTGTCGATAAATCCCTGATGGACCGCATGGCGCATGATGTTACTGAGGTGCTGCCGCGTGCGGGACGCGACTTCCAGCAGGCCCTTTTCCTCAATGCCTTTCAGCAGGTCAATGAAATGATGGGGTTTAAGCTCCGTGACGGACAGATGACCAATTACAGGAAAGATATGGTTGTTCATGCTGGCAAGTAGACGGCCAGCGGTGTTCTGCGACCACTTTTTATTGTTTTTATGCCATGCCAGCGCCACTGTTTTAAACACCTTCTCTGGTGTGCAGGCTCTGCGTTCAGCAGCCCTCTGCTGTGCCGGGTTGATGTTCAGCGCCAGCATCTTACGGATACCTTCGCGCTGCTGGCGGGCATCAGACAGGGAGACGGCAGGATAGGCACCCAGTGCAATGCGGGATTCTTTGCCGTTTATACGATATTTTAGATACCAGAGACGTGAACCGCCTGGATTAACTAAAAGGTACAGACCGTGAGAATCGGAAACTTTGAAGGGTTTTGCGGATGGTTTTAAGTTGCGGATTTTTGAGTCGTTAAGAGACATTTGGGGGTCACTCCGTCATCGAACCAACTTGACCCCAAATCTGACCACCAAATTCTCCCGATGCAGAGGGAAAACTGAAAATGCATCGGGAAGACTTTTCACGCTAACTGATTGAATCTAAATCATATAGGGATTCACAAAGCGGCATGAAAACAAGAATTTGGCTCCTCTGACTGGACTCGAACCAGTGACATACGGATTAACAGTCCGCCGTTCTACCGACTGAACTACAGAGGAATCGTTGTGGAGGCTTATCTTAGCGGCGAAAAATCTTTTGTCAAACCTCATTTCCCTGGTGACGGTTCAATTGCTGCTTCTCTCAACAGTTTGTTGCAATTGCAGACATTTTACAGGGAAAAAACTTTGCAGCTTTTTGGATTCTCCCTCATTATTTGAAATGAGGTTTCAACTTTCTTCATTAAGGTCCACTTTGAACGTCTCCGCAGCCTTACGCCAGGCCGTCTCTCGTACGCCCTGGTATGCCAAACGTAAGAGTTATAAGGTTCTTTTCTGGCGTGAAATCACCCCGCTTGCCGTGCCTATCTTTCTGGAAAATACCTGCGTACTGCTAATGGGGGTGCTGAGCACCTTTCTGGTCAGTTGGTTGGGTAAAGAGGCGATGGCCGGGGTAGGGCTTGCCGATAGCTTCAACATGGTCATTATGGCGTTTTTTGCTGCTATCGATCTGGGGACAACCGTGGTTGTGGCGTTTAGCCTGGGAAAACGCGATCGTCGTCGCGCCAGGGCCGCCGCGAGACAGTCACTGGTGATCATGACGCTTTTTGCCATCGTGCTGGCGGCGGTTATTCACTATTTTGGCGAACAGATTATTGATGTCGTGGCCGGGGAGGCGTCTTCCGAGGTGAAGGCTCTGGCGCTGACATACCTGGAACTGACAGTGATCAGCTATCCCGCTGCGGCCATCGCCCTGATTGGCAGCGGCGCATTGCGTGGAGCCGGAAATACCAAAATTCCGCTGTTGATCAATGGCGGTATGAATATTCTTAACATCATGATCAGCAGCGTCCTGATTTATGGCGTTTTTTCCTGGCAGGGGTTGGGTTTTGTCGGGGCAGGACTCGGGCTGACCATCTCTCGCTATATCGGAGCCGTCGCCATTATCTGGGTGTTGATGATTGGTTTTAACCCGGCATTGCGTATTACGTTGAAGAGCTATTTTAAGCCGCTGAACTTTACCATTATCTGGGAAGTGATGGGGATTGGTATCCCTGCGAGTATCGAATCTGTTTTGTTCAACGGTGGAAAATTGTTAACGCAGATGTTCGTGGCGGGGATGGGGACCAGCGTTATTGCCGGTAACTTCATCGCTTTTTCAATTGCCGCGCTGATCAACCTGCCCGGAAACGCGCTGGGTTCTGCATCGACAATCATCACTGGCCGACGACTGGGGAATGGTCAGATTTCCCAGGCAGAGATTCAGCTTCGTCATGTGTTCTGGCTATCTACCATTGGACTGACCGCGATTGCATGGTTAAGCGCGCCGTTTGCGGGACTGATGGCCTCGTTTTATACCCACGATCAGGATGTAAAAGATGTTGTCGTGGTTCTGATTTGGCTGAACGCGGCGTTTATGCCGATTTGGTCTGCGTCCTGGGTGTTGCCTTCAGGGTTTAAAGGGGCGCGGGACGCACGTTTTGCAATGTGGGTTTCGATGCTGGGGATGTGGGGCTGCCGTGTGGTTGCGGGTTATACGCTGGGGATTGTGCTTGGCTGGGGCGTTGTCGGGGTCTGGCTGGGGATGTTCTTTGACTGGGCGGTGCGCGCCGCACTGTTTTACTGGCGTATGGTCAGTGGTCGTTGGCTATGGAAATACCCGCGTCCTGAGCGTGAAGAGCGCATAAAATCGCCCGTTCAGCCTGAATCTCCAACGAAATGAAGAATATTTCGGCAAACGAACGTGTTTGTGCATTCAGGCTTTGACAATGCTCGTTGGCGTCGTTAATATGCGCCCCGTTCACACGATTCCTCTGTAGTTCAGTCGGTAGAACGGCGGACTGTTAATCCGTATGTCACTGGTTCGAGTCCAGTCAGAGGAGCCAAATTTAGAAAAGCCCGCTTTTTAGCGGGCTTTTTGCTTTCCGTCATCGGCATTCAGTTCTTTCAGTGCCCGGCACGCCGGACGCTGATCGACAAACGTTGATTACCACATCAAATCATCAGGCACTTTAAAATCAGCATACGGATCTTCTTCGTCCTGCTCTTCCTGACTAAGCGCACTATTTAAGACGATACTGTTAGCATCTCGCTGTGCAATTTTATCGGCTACGCTTGCGGGGATAATCGCGTATTCACATTCCCCACCGTTATCAACAACCAAACGCGCAATGGCGAGGCGGCCATTAATCAACTGGGCTTGCGTCGCCTTATCCACATCTATTTTTTTAATTAAGTTATTATCTGTGAAGTTAAAACCAATATCGCCTTTTGAAATGCTGATTCTATTCATTTCAATAAGTTGCTTCACCTGCGCTTTATATTCTTTAGATAAAGCCGCTTGTTTTTGTTGCTCGCTTAGCTGTTTATCACGCTCAAGTTGCGCTTTTTTATTTTCTTCCACAGCCTCTCTTGCTTCACGCGCCTGAACTCGTGATTTTTTAGCCGTTCTCTGGACTTTGGCCATTTTTTTACTGGTTACTAATCCCGCTTTTAGCATCTGCTCTTGTAAGGTGAGTTTTGTCATCTTCGTTTCTGAAACCGTTGAATAATGTATGTGATTATACCCGTAATTTTTGCGTCTGTACCTGGCGCACGCGAGCCGGAATTCTGTTTATGAATGGCGCAGTATTCCGGCACGGGATTCAGATGAATTACTTGAGCAGTTTCACCGTGGCCTCTATGTCTATCTCATCTTCCGAGAAGATTAACGTCGTTCCCTGGAAGGTGGTGATTGCCAGTTTTCTCAGCGAGCGCATTTCACCGGGCTTTGCGGCTGATTTGGGTCTGATACTACTCATCAGCACGCCCACAGACAGCACCGCGTTTTCTTTATCAATTCGGGTATCGGCTGGCACTTCTTCGCTGTAAACCAGATAAGACTTGATCGACGTGAGCTTCAGGCGCTCGCCCGCGATATAGATGTATTTGCTTTCCGGGATGACTTTCACAGCATAAGCGGACAAGCCTTTGTTATTGGTGGTGGGTTCAAAAGTCACCGCCGCGTCTTTCTTAATCAGCTCAGGGTTGGCAACCTTAATCACATGAAAATAGCGGTTATCACCGTTTTCATCTTTGATAAATCCAAAACCTTTATCTTTAAACCACGTTGTGATTGTTCCGTTCATCGCCTTACCGCCTGGTTAATCGTTTATCTACTCAGTTTTTACAGCGCGCAGTGTAAAGCACAATGCCCACGCAGACCATGTCTTTGGCTTAAGTTTGGGTGATAAATGTCCATCAGACCAGGGGGCCGTTGGGGGAGGGGAGGTTATCAACTCACTGTCACTTTAACTTCTCCATAGTCTTACTTCAATCATATGGAACGTGTCGCAAGAACTACGTCAACATTGTCTCTGGGGACACAATAACAGTGTATTGTGCCCCAGGGGCTGCTACGAGCGAAAACCAGATATCAGTAATTTTCGCTCACGACAAAAAGGCCCCGGTGACAACTAATCCTCGCGTTTTTCCGCCCATTTCAGCATTGCATCAAGGGCCGGGCACAGTTCTTGCCCCCACTCGGTCAGGCGATATTCCACTTTCGGCGGCACCTGAGGGTACACCGTGCGTGATACGATGCCGTCGGCTTCCAGTTGTCGCAGTTGCTGAGCCAGCATCTTCTGTGAAATACCCGGGATCAGTTTTTCAAAATCGGAATAGCGCTGTACTTTTCCATCGAACAGATGAAAAAGAATAATTAATTTCCAGCGACCTTCCAGCAGTCGCAGCACATGCTCCACGCCGCTTGCGGCAGATTCTGGAGTGTATAACTTACTCATAATTCAGTTGCTCACTTTTTCGTGCGTACTTGTCAATTTCACAGTCTATGTTGAAAATTCCTGTACTGTAAACAACGGGAGTAAAGCGCCATGTCATTAGCCCTACCGCACGCTATTTCTGACTATTTCGCGATCAGCAACGGAGCAGATATTGCCAACGTTAAGCACTGTTTTACTGCCGATGCTGTCGTGACAGACGAAGGTAAAACGCATAAGGGACACGCAGCGATCGAGGCATGGCAACGTGCCGCACAGGCCGCGTTTGACTACAGCGTTGAGCCGGTTCAGTTCCTCACCGAAGGCCACCGGGTGACAGTCACCTCAAACGTCGTCGGTAATTTTCCCGGCAGCCCGATAGTGCTTAAGCATGCTTTCGGCCTGGTCGGCGGCAAGATCAACACACTGGAGATTATCTGATGTCGTTAGATCTTGATTTTCAGGACAAACGCATACTGGTTACTGCCGGCACCAAAGGCGTCGGCAAAGCGGTCGTTGGATTATTAAAGCAACTGGGTGCCAGGGTGTTAACCACCGCGCGTCATACGCCCACAGAATGTATCGCCGACGCCTTCGTGGCGGCGGACCTGACCACGGTCAACGGGTGTGCTTCAGTAGCTGAAGCCGTTCAGAAGCATCTGGGCGGTGTCGACGCCATCATCCATGTTGCGGGCGGTTCTACCTCACCTGGAGGTGGTTTTGCAGCACTGGGCGAAACGGAGTGGCAGCAGGAACTCAACCTTAATCTGCTGCCAGCGGTACGCTTAGATCGTGCGCTGCTGCCAGGGATGCTGGCGCAGGGCAGCGGGGTTATCATTCACGTCACCTCTATCCAGCGTGAACTGCCGTTACCGGAATCGACCACCGGTTATGCGGCGGCAAAAGCTGCGCTGTCGGCGTACAGCAAGAGCCTGTCGAAAGAGGTATCCCCGAAGGGGGTCCGTGTGGTTCGTGTTGCGCCCGGCTGGATCGAAACCGAAGCTTCGGTAGCGATGGCAGAGCGACTGGCGAAGCAGGCGGGAACGGATTACGAAGGCGGTAAGCAAATCATCATGAATGCACTCGGGGGTATTCCTCTTGGTCGTCCGTCAAAGCCCATTGAGGTGGCGAAGCTCATTGCTTTCCTCGCGTCATCTCATGCTGCCACCATCACCGGCACCGAATATGTGATAGATGGCGGCACCATCCCGACGGTGTAATCATGTATCTTAATCGGCTCGAATTATGAGCCGATTAAGATCGCCAGAGGCAGAAAATGGTTAATCGTAGCGTCCGTTTTGACGCAAAACAGTCTGACGTAAGTGAACAGTCTGCTATGAGCGATGAGCGGACGTTGAGGCACCTAAAAATCGTCTCAACTTTCAACTTTTCTGACCCGTAATGTCCTGAGGAGCAAATCGTACAAACTATCCACTGCAGGAGAACCCTGGGAAGTACGGCTTCTGAACAATGAGACTTCCATGGGTTCAAGAGGCCCCAAAAGATGTTCACTGCCAAGAATTTGCAGATGAGGCGGCACGCTGCACTGGGTCAGCACCGCAACAGCCAGTCCACTTTCCACTGCGGTAATCTGCCCTGACAGGCTGGAGCTGTTATACACCACCTTATATCTCCGCCCCTGCAGTGCTAATGCGTTGATAGCACTACGTTTAGCAAGGCTTGTACTTTCATAAACCGCAATGGGTAATGGATCGCGCCGCCAGACCTCAAACTGTGGAGAACCCACCCACACCATCGGTTCATAAAACAGTAACGCGCCCTGGTTGGGATGTTCCCGGGAAACCAGTGCCAAATCGAGA
This sequence comes from Citrobacter sp. CK181, assembly GCF_030333595.1. NCBI lineage: Bacteria > Pseudomonadati > Pseudomonadota > Gammaproteobacteria > Enterobacterales > Enterobacteriaceae > Citrobacter > Citrobacter sp. CK181. The sequence continues at coordinate 487,241 of NZ_JAOWFN010000011.1, forward strand.
TCGCCGACCTCAACGCGGGGAATTAAAGACGTTGATTGCTCACAGCTCAGTTCGATCTCGACTGACCCAAAGTTAGGGGCAAATCTCTTCAGCGCAGGGGTAAGGTATTTTGCTGCATAGTCATCAGGGACCCCCAGACGAATACGCCCTGTTAACTCCTTACCGTGAAATGCGGCCTGCGTTTCAGCATGAAGGTCGAGTATCCTTCGGGCATATCCCAGCAGTTTTTGACCTTCAGACGTGAGTTGATGTTGACGAGGACCGCGAAGTAATAGCTGACACCCTAATGCAGATTCCAGCTTTTTAAGTTGCATGCTGACCGCAGATTGTGAGCGATGGACTTCAGGTGCCGCAGCCGAAAGCGATCCCGCATCCACTACCGCGACAAAACATTTAAGCCAGTCCATCTGGAGGTCTTGATAATGCACCTTTGAGCCTTGCATTCGGTAATCAAATATTAACATCAATTATTATGCGTTTTTATCGATTCCACAACACTGTCATAGTGGCCCCTGTTTGCTTTCACTGTTATGAAGTTCATGAGGTCCCGGATGACGCATCACCAGCCCGATTTGTCTCAACTTAATCATTCGCTGATATGGGATGGTTTTCGGCAGCTTATCCCGGTTTCACTGTTTGTCGCTATTTTTGGTGCAGCCTTTGGCCTGGCCGCATCGCAGAAAGGAGTGGACCCGACGTCGGCGACAATGATGAGTTTGCTGGTTTTTGCCGGTTATGCTCAATTCGCCACCTTAGAGCTTTGGACCGATCAGGTTCCTGTATTAACCCTTATCGCCACCGTTTTTGCCATTAATGCCAGGCATCTGTTAATGGGGGCCACTTTATACCCGTGGTTGCGCGCGTTAACACCCGCTAAACGCTACGGGATCATGATGGTCGTTTCCGATGCTAACTGGGCCATGTCCATACAGGCATTCAGCAGGGGAAGCGCGGGGCTGGGATTACTCTTTGGTGGCGGTCTTGCGTTATGGCTTTTTTGGGGAGCAGGAACCCTGGCAGGACTGTATTTCGGGAGCGTTATCCAGGATCCCAAAAGCGCTGGTCTTGATATGGTCATGGGGTGTTTTCTCCTTTCTATGGTGTTCGAAGGGGAAAGAAACCTGAGGATGTGGATTATCTGGGCCGCAGCGGCCAGTGCCTCGCTGATAGCGTATAAATGGTTACCAGAAAATAGTCATGTGATCGCTGGAGCCCTCGCCGGAGGTATTACTGGAATTATCATGAGAGAGAAAAAATGAGTATTGAGACGGTAGGCACAGGACCTCTTATTATTATTTTTGTTATGGCGTTGGTCACCCTCGTTACCCGATGGGGTGGTGTCTGGATTATGTCTTTTGTGCCTTTTAATAACCGAATAAAAGCCTTTATTCAGGGGATGTCAGGCTCCGTTCTCGTGGCGATTTTAGCCCCCGTTGCCCTCACAGGCGACAAAGGCGCTCAGATGGCATTATTGACCACGGCCGTCGTGATGCTGGTTTTTAAAAGACCTTTAATTGCTATCACCCTTGGGATTGTCGTTTCAGCCCTGGTCAGATATTTTTAAACCGTTCTGAGCTAATCCTCCGATACATTTAAGCAAGTGCTATGAGTCTAACGCCACGAACGATCGTTTTAATTCCCGGGTATATGCTGAATGAAATGCTCTGGCGTGAATTTGAAACATACCTGCCAGCAAACTGTATTGTTCATCATGCTTCCGTAACCGGAGGACTAACCCTCCATGATATCGCGCAGCATATGAGTACCTGTCTGCCAGACAAATTTACGTTGATAGGTTTTTCACTGGGAGGGTACATTGCCCGGCAGTTTGCTGCAGATTTTTCGGATCGTGTGGAGTCCCTGGTACTGATTGCCAGTTCGTTACGGGAAGATACGCCATTAGAGGCGGAATCAAAGTGGCAAAGCGTGCAGTCATTGTCACCCGCAACGTTTAAGGGGCTGAGCAGCCATGCTATTGCCCGGTCACTGCACCCCCTAAACGCATCAGATCGGGATATGATTTCAACTATCCAGCAAATGGGACGTTGTCTCGGATTTGAAGCCTTCATTACGCAATCGACCTTAACCCGACAAGGTATTCCTTCAGCAACGATAGGTTGTCCCACACTGGTTATTGCCAGTGAAGATGACGCCATCCGTTCCATGCAGGAAGCAGAGGAGCTGGTCGATGCCATACCTGATGCATCGTTGAGAACCATCAAGGATTGCGGTCATATGATTCCGTTCGAACAGCCTGAGGCGTTGGCGTTAACCATTACTGAATGGATCTCAGTCAGGTAAATACTGCAGTGGGTAAGGTCCGCTATTGGCACATAGCAGCCTTCAGCTCCATTATAGGGTGCCAGGAGGCGGAGGTTCAAATCTTCTCGTGCCGACCAAAATTCCCCTTAAGAACCAGCCTGTTATGCTGGTTTTTTATGCGAGGTATTGTTGCGGTAAAACCGGGGGTATTATCCCGACGCGAATCGATGTCAGATCACCGGGCAATTATCATTACTCCTACGGTTGATGAAGTATGTCACGATGCCCAATAGTTCGACACCATCCAGCGCCAACCCTTCTAGCGCTTCTCCATCATCAGATATCAGTTCAACTCTTTACCTGGCAATCCCCCTCGAGATCAAAAAAACAATATTTCATCATGTCAATAACCACTAAAAGTTAATGGTTTATCATTCGATTTAACCTTACAATAACTGAACTTTTTCATGTCTTAAGTTTAAGCTGGAGAAAAAATGGAGCTCAGCCGGAGGCAGTTCTTTCGAATCTGCGCGGGTGGTATGGCAGGAACAACTGTTGCATCTCTCGGATTCTTATCATCTTTTTCCGTTCATGCGGAAACACGTCAGTACAAACTCTTAAAAGCAAAAGAGACTCGTAATAACTGTACTTATTGCTCAGTAGGTTGCGGCATGCTGATGTACAGTCTTGGCGATACAGCTAAAAACGTCAAAGAAAGCATCTACCACATTGAAGGTGATCCTGATCATCCGGTCAGCCGCGGTTCTTTGTGTCCGAAAGGTGCTGGCGTGTTGGATTATATTCACAGTGAAACACGCCTGCAGTATCCCGAATATCGCGCCCCTGGTTCTGATAAATGGGAACGTATCAGTTGGGATGATGCCATCAACCGTATCGCGCGGTTAATGAAGGATGATCGCGATGCTAATTTCATCGAGAAAAACGCGCAGGGTGTGACCGTCAATCGCTGGACGACCACAGGCATGCTGTGTTCTTCGGCAGCCAGCAATGAAACCGGTATCCTCGACGACAAATTTACCCGTAGCCTGGGGATGGTCGCCATCGACTGCCAGGCTCGTCTGTGCCATGGTCCAACCGTTTCTGCGCTGGCACCAACGTTTGGTCGTGGCGCAATGACCAACAACTGGGTGGATATTAAAAACGCCAACGTGGTGCTGATTATGGGCGGCAACGCGGCTGAAGCTCACCCGGTTGGTTTTAAATGGGTGGTTGAAGCACAGACCAAAAATGACGCCACCGTTGTGGTGGTCGACCCACGTTTTAACCGTAGCGCCGCTGTTGCCGATCTCTATGCACCGATCCGTGCGGGTTCGGATACCGCGTTCCTGCTGGGTGTCATTCGGTATCTGCTGAAACACAAGCGCGTACAGTACGAATACGTACTCCATTACACCAATGCTGCTCTACTGATCCGCGAAGACTATCAGTTCAATGACGGATTATTCAGCGGCTATGACCCTAAAAAACGGCAATATGATAAATCGAGTTGGTTCTATCAGCTTGATGAGCAGGAAAATGCCCTGCGTGATGAAACGCTGAGTCATCCCCGCTGTGTCTGGAATTTACTCAAAACTCATGTCGATCGTTACACCCCGGAAATGGTGAGTCGCCTGTGCGGAACATCGGTGGAGGACTTCAATCGTATTTGCGACATTCTCGCCAGCACCAGCGTACCTGACCGCACCGCGACTATTCTGTACGCGTTGGGCTGGACACACCATTCTGCCGGGGCGCAGATCATTCGTGCGGCCGGAATGCTGCAACTGCTGTTGGGCAATATTGGTATGGCTGGCGGTGGCGTAAACGCCCTGCGTGGCCACTCAAACATTCAGGGCTATACTGACCTTGGCCTGCTGTCGACCAACCTCCCCGGGTATATGCCGCTGCCTTCCGAAAAACAGCCGGACTATCAGACCTATATCTCGCAAATTACCCCACCTGCGTTGGGCGTAAATGAAGTGAACTACTGGCAGAATACGCCGAAGTTCTTTGTCAGCATGATGAAAAGCTTCTGGGGTGATCATGCAACTGCGGAAAATAGCTGGGGTTATGACTGGCTGCCTAAATGGGATCGTCTTTATGACGTGATGACTCAGGCCGAGCTGATGCTGGAAGGCAAAATAAACGGCTACATCGTTCAGGGTTTCAATCCACTGGCTGCATTTCCCGATAAAAACAAATCGTCCCGCGCACTTTCGAAGCTGAAGTATATGGTGGTTATCGATCCACTGGTTACCGAATCATCTAACTTCTGGCAGCACCACGGCGAAATGAACGAGGTTAAACCGGAAGATATCCAGACAGAAGTGTTCCGCCTGCCGTCATCCTGTTTTGCAGAAGAGAACGGTTCAATTGCTAACTCTGGACGATGGTTACAGTGGCATTGGGCAGCGGCCGAACCGCCGGGTGAGGCGTTGCATGATGGCAAAATTCTCGGCCGTCTGTTTATGCGTCTGCGTGAGCTATACCAACAGGAAGGCGGTGCGAATCCAGAACCTCTTATGAGCATTAACTGGAACTATAAAGACCCGTATGACCCACATCCGGAAGAAATTGCCCGCGAAGCCAACGGAATAGCGCTGGCAGACCTCTACGATGATAAAGGGCAATTGATCGCGAAGAAAGGTCAACAATTGAGCAGCTTTGCTCAGCTTCGTGATGATGGCTCGACCAGCAGCTTCTGTTGGGTCTACTGTGGAAGCTGGACCGAGCAAGGTAACCAAATGGCCAATCGCGATAACAGCGATCCGTATGGTCTGGGCTGTACGCCAGGTTGGGCATGGTCCTGGCCGGCAAATCGCCGAATTCTCTACAACCGCGCCTCAGCTGACCCTGCCGGCAAGCCATGGGATGTCAAACGGGCCCTTCTACACTGGGACGGTAATAAATGGACCGGAATGGATGTGGCGGACTACAGTCAGGCCGCTCCGGGCAGTAACGTTGGGCCCTTTATCATGAATCCGGAAGGTGTCGCACGTCTGTTTTCTCTCGACAAAATGAACGACGGGCCATTCCCGGAACATTACGAACCCATTGAATCACCTATTGGTACCAACCCGCTTCATCCGGATGTTGTTTCCAGTCCGGTTGCGCGCATCTACCCTGGAGATATCGCTAATATGGGCAAATCTGACATTTTCCCATACGTCGCGACCACTTACTCGATTACCGAGCTATTCCGTCACTGGACTAAACATGCTCTTCTGAACGCCATCGCCCAACCTGATCAGTTCGTCGAAATTGGCGAAGCGCTGGCGAGCAAGAAGGGGATTACGGCAGGCGACACAGTGAAGGTCATGTCCAAACGTGGTTTTATCAAAGCGAAAGCCGTTGTAACCAAACGCCTGCAAACGCTGACAATTGACGGCAGGCAGGTGGATACAATTGGGATCCCATGCCACTGGGGATTTGAAGGGGCTACACGCAAAGGGTTCCTCGCTAACACGCTGACGCCATCCGTCGGCGACGCCAACTCACAAACACCAGAATACAAAGCATTCCTGGTTAACATTGAGCGAGCGTAAGGGAGGATCTAATGGCTATGCAATCACAAGATATTATTAAACGCTCTGCAACCAACAATATTACTCCACCGCCGCATGCACGGGATTTTCGTGCCGAAGTGGCAAAACTCATTGATGTCACGACCTGTATTGGCTGCAAAGGCTGTCAGGTAGCCTGCTCCGAATGGAACGACATCCGCGATGACGTCGGATATTGCAACGGTGTATATGACAACCCTACAGATCTCAGTGCCAAATCCTGGACTGTGATGCGTTTTAGCGAAACCACCCAGAATGAGAAGCTGGAATGGTTGATCCGCAAAGATGGCTGCATGCACTGCGCGGATCCTGGCTGTCTTAAAGCATGTCCGTCTGCAGGAGCAATCATCCAGTACGCCAACGGTATCGTCGATTTCCAGTCTGAGCACTGTATCGGTTGTGGTTACTGTATTGCCGGTTGCCCGTTTAATGTCCCACGGCTGAACCCTGAAGATAATCGTGTCTATAAATGCACGCTCTGTGTGGACAGGATCAGCGTCGGCCAGGAACCAGCCTGTGTGAAAACCTGCCCGACAGGTGCCATCCAGTTTGGCACCAAGAAAGAGATGCTGAACGTAGCGGAAACCCGTGCAACACAACTAAAAAAACGCGGATACACCAACGCGGGTGTGTACAACCCGCAAGGTGTGGGCGGTACTCATGTGATGTATGTCTTGCACCATGCCGATCAGCCGGAACTTTACCATAACTTACCGAACGATCCGCATATTGCTACCCCGGTGAATCTATGGAAAGGGATCCTCAAACCGCTTTCCGCTGCTGGATTTATCGCTACCTTTGCTGGGCTGATTTACCACTATGTAGGGATTGGGCCCAACAAAGAGACAGATGATGAGGAAAACGCTCATGAGTAAAAGCAAAATGATCCTGAGAACGAAGTTCATTGATCGTGCCTGTCACTGGACAGTAGTAATCAGTTTCTTTCTGGTAGCGCTTTCTGGTATCGCTCTGTTCTTCCCTACTCTGCAATGGTTGACCGAAACCTTTGGTACACCGCAGATGGGAAGGATATTGCATCCCTTCTTTGGCGTGCTGATCTTCGTCGTACTGATGTTTATGTTCGTCCGTTTTGTCCATCACAATATCCCTGATAAACAAGATATTCCATGGATTAAAGGTATTGTCGAGGTACTGAAAGGAAATGAACATAAAGTCGCGGATGTCGGGAAATATAATGCCGGACAGAAAATGATGTTCTGGAGCATCATGAGCCTGATCTTTGTACTACTGGTGACGGGTGTCATTATCTGGCGACCTTACTTTACCCATTATTTTCCAATCGTCGTCGTTCGCTGGAGTTTATTGATTCACGCAACTGCGGCTATCGTGCTGATCCACGCTATTTTGATTCATATGTATATGGCGTTCTGGGTGAAAGGCTCCATCACCGGCATGATCGAAGGAAAAGTCAGTCGACGGTGGGCTAAGAAACATCATCCTCGCTGGTATCGTGATGTTGAAGCTGCTGAAAAAGAAGTACAAGAAAAGACCAAATAACATCCATGAATCTCAGGTTCTCGTATACGACAGAAAGGTAAAAATAAGCTCAACCCTGAACATAAAAATGTGATTAACACTGTAGCGTCAGTCATTACTCTGGCGCTATTTTTTCTCACTGGTTTTTCCCATTTTTTCTCAACGGTATGTGTCACTATCAACAGGAAGGGTAACTTCTTGAATAATAGCGGAGAGATAGGAATTTGAACCTCGGTAGAGTTGTACCTAACACGGTTTTCGATACCGAATTTATTGTCAACACGTTAACTTTCCGTGCTGGTGTATCCGCAATATTACACTTAGTATAAATCAACAAGTTACGCATTTATCCATACTTAATAAACCAAAATTTTCTGAGCTTAAACCTGTGCTTTATAGTTACAGTCGGGAGATATGTGCGGAAGATTTTCCCGATCAATCATGTCAGCTAAGAGCGAGGAGCGGATGCGCCTGGTATTAACATGAGCAGTAATACTCTTCACTTGTCATATCGCTGCGATGCGAAACCCCACAATCTAAGGCCTGCTGTGTTTTAATACTGCAGGGTTTCATCATTTAAAGGACACGTTATGCTAATCATCTTCAGTGGCTTGCCTGGCAGCGGGAAGAGCACGATCGCTCAGGCTTTGGCAAAGCAGTTAAGCGCATTTTACTTGCGAATTGACACGATTGAGCAAGCCATACTCAAAGCCGAAGAAGGTGACCGTGAAATGGGCCCTGCCGGTTATTTTGTTGCTTACTCACTCGCCAGGGAGAATCTGCTATTAGGAGCAACAGTAATCACTGACTCAGTCAACCTACTGGCGTTAATCCGTGATGCCTATCGAGAAATCGCTTTATCTGCAAGAACCGGCTTTTTAGAAATTGAGATTATATGCTCCGATAAGATAGAACATCGTAAACGAGTAGAAACCAGAGTGTCTGAAGTAGAGGGGTTAACCCTGCCTGGAAAGATGTCACTGATTTGACTTATGAACCATGGAACAGAGAACACCTCATTCTAGACTCGAGCAGATTATCCAGTGATGAATGTGTTTCGAGGATCATCGATGTTCTTTCCCATGACTCGGTCTTGAGAAATACTCCAGCGGGAACTTAGCAATGTCCGCTCCTGGCACAAACCCGACCCTCTACCCAAAAAGCCCACTTTTAGCGGGCTTTTGGTTTTCAGCATACAGGGTTAATTTGCGCGCACCCGTATGGGAGCGGTAGCGGCGAACAGCCACGGGCGGGCGTTGCTTTCTACGCGAGGGGATAATGTTTCTCTTACCTGCTGATGGTACTCATCAATCCACAGTTTTTCTGCCTCGCTAAGCAGATGCAATTCCACGAGACTTAAGTCGATCGGCACCTGCGTCAGTGTGGAGAATTTGCAGAAACCAGGACGGCTTTCGATAATTTCGACCTGATTTTCAATGCGGATACCGTATTGTCCGGCGAGGTAATAGCCCGGCTCTATCGTAATGATGTTGCCCGCCACCAGCGGCCAGGGGTTCACTTTTTTGGCGATACGGTGTGGCTGCTCATGAATCAATAGCTGATGGCCTACGCCGTGTCCCGCACCGTGATCGTAATCCAGACCAAGATCCCAAAGCGCCCGGCGGGTAAAGGCGTCAAGCTGGTGTCCCTGAGTTCCGCTGGGGAATTGCAGGGTAATCAGCGACAAAAAGCCCTTCAACACAGCGGTGTAGTGTAACCGACGCTGCGGCTCCTGCGGCCCAAATGCGAGGGTACGGGTCGTGTCTGTCGTACCATTCTGATATTGACCGCCCGAATCGTTCAGGTACATCTCCTGGGTTGTGACTGGCGCGTTTGTTTTCTCGCTTGAATGATAGTGGCACATGGCGGCATTGCCTGCCGATGCAGAAATGGTGTTAAAGCTCTGCTCAAGAAATCCCGGTTGTTGCTGGCGATAAGCCCGCTGTTTTTCCTGGGCTTCCAGCTCCGTTATTGGATTGCCTGCGGCTTCACGCAGCGGCACTTCGTGCGCCAGCCAGGCGAGGAAATTAACCCAGGCGGCGCCGTCCTGCTCATGGCATTCGCGGTATCCTGCCAGCTCGGTTTCGTTCTTGTGCGCTTTCATCAGCGTAATCGGATCTGCTGACCAGATGACGTCACCGCCATGCTGCTCAATAGCGAAGCGCAGGGCGACCGGGGCGAAATCTTTATCAACCAGGAAACGCTTTCCGGCCGCGCGTTGCTGACAGCGTGCAAGGAACTCACCCGGCGGGGAAATGGTCAGCGTGCTGAGCAAACTTGCAGGTAACTGCTGAGTTTTCTTTTCATCAACAAACCATTCCAGTTCGCCCGTGCGGTGCAATAACGCAAACGAGAAAGGAACAGGCACCATGTTGAGGTCGCTGCCGCGCACGTTCAGCATCCAGGCGATATTATCCGGCAGGGTGATCGGCAGGTAATCCGCCTGCTGTTTTGCCAGTTCGTCGAGAATGCGCGCGCGTTTCTGCGTGCTGCGTTCACCGCTGATTTCAACGGGCATTTCCCGGATGATGCCGCAGGGGGCGGCGGGGCGGTTTTGCCATACAACGTCGAACGGATCGCTGTCTAACGCCACCAGTTCGCAGTGGGTGGCTGAGAGTGTCTCAAACTGGCTGTTGACCATCAGCAGAGGTTCGAAGGCAATACGTGCGCCGGAGGCAACCTGTTCCTGCAAATACTCCGCAAGCGGCTCGTTATGCAGGTGATGAATTTCAAAATCATTACGATCGACTTCGGCGCGGGCCTGAACCTGGTAGCGGCCATCCACAAACAGCAATGCGCGGTCGCGAAGCACTAACGCCAGTCCGGCAGAACCGCTAAAGCCCGTTAACCAGGCCAGTTTATTATCGTGTGGCGTGCAGTCCTCGCTTTGATGAGCATCGGCGCGAGGAACGATCATGCCATCCAGCCCCTGTGCAATCAGGAGATTACGCAGGGCGGAAAGGGGAGTTGGGTTGCTCATAGACACCTTCATGCCTTAACGGAACGGCGGTTCGTTGAATGTGCGCAGTTTACGTGAGTGCAGGCGATCGCCTTCTGCGCGTAACAGATCAATGGCGCGAATGCCGATTTGCAGGTGCTCCGAAATCGCACCTTCATAAAAACGGTTAGCCTGGCCGGGAAGTTTAATCTCACCGTGCAACGGTTTGTCGGAAACGCACAATAGCGTGCCGTAAGGTACACGGAAGCGATAGCCCTGGGCGGCAATTGTGGCGCTTTCCATATCAATGGCGACGGCGCGGCTCAGGTTGAAACGCAATGCGGAGGCGGAGTAGCGTAACTCCCAGTTACGATCATCGGTGGTGACGACCGTACCGGTACGCAGCCGCTGCTTAACCTCTTCGCCAGGCATACCGCTCACCATTTTTGTGGCGTCATACAGTGCGCGCTGAACTTCTGCGATGCTGGGGATGGGAATATCGGGCGGCAGTACGGCATCGAGCACATGATCGTCACGTAAGTAGGCGTGCGCCAGCACATAGTCGCCAATCGCCTGGCTTTCACGCAGGCCGCCGCAGTGACCAATCATCAGCCAGACGTCCGGGCGCAGTACCGCCAGATGATCGCAAATAGTCTTGGCGTTTGACGGCCCGACGCCAATATTCACCAGCGTAATCCCCTGGCCGTCAGCCGTAATCAGGTGCCAGGCTGGCATCTGGTGTTTTTTCCACGCCAGATCGGAGATGGCTTCTTCGGGAGCCTCGGTTTCTGCGGTGATCCAGATCCCGCCAGCACAGGAAAGTGCGATATAGGGACTGTCCGGGTCCAGAATCTGGCTGCATCCCCAGCGCACAAATTCGTCTACATAGCGGGTGTAGTTGGTAAACAGAACAAAGGGCTGAAAATGTTCAACTGGCGTCCCCGTGTAGTGACGCAGTCGCGCCAGCGAGAAATCGACACGGCGCGCGTCGAAGTGAGAGAGCGGATAAAACTCACCGGGGTGGAACAAACCGTCTGCGGTCTCGTCGCCAATCTGCGCCAGTTCAGTGGTGGGGAAAAAGCGCGTCAATCCGGCGCTCATGGAGCGGTCAAGCGACAGCTCGGAACCGTCAATGACATAAGGATACGGAATTTCATGATGGGACGGTTCAACCGCAATATGCGCGTCATAATCCTGATACAGCAGCGTTAATTGCTCTTCAAGGTAAGGGCGAAACAGCGCAGGACGGGTGATGGTTGTGGTGTAGCAGCCAGCATGGGTAAAGCGGCCATAGGCGCGGGTCTTGGGGGGATTCGTCGCATTGCCGCTCCAGGAGACGGAAAGCGATGGGTAAACAAAAAGGCCATTATTTCGGGCTGTAATGTCTGGAAGCTCCCCGTTTTCAACATACTTACCAATTGCGTTACGCAGAGCCTGAACCGCTTGCTCGTAGAGTTCGTCCAGTTTATCCAGCGCCTGAGACGGGGTCAGGCCGGCACCCTTATTATTCATGTCTGTCTCCTTGTTCCACAGGTGTACTGCTCTCCCGATAGTATGTCACAGGAATGTGAAACAAAAGTCAGACGTTGCGTAAGAACAGACGGAGGCCAGACGGCCCCCGTACAGGGATTAGACGTGTGGTTTATTTTTCATCAACAGCGCCGTAACGGCAGAGATCAGGCAGCCTGCCAGCAGGTAAATGGCAACGCTGTGCCAGTTCCCATCGGAGAAGGTGACCAGTGCGGCGGCGATAAAGGGAGTGAACCCGCCGCCCACGACGCTGGCGACCTGGTAACCGACTCCGGCACCGCTGTAGCGATAACCTGCACCGAACATGCCGGTAAACATCGGCTGCTGTACGCAGACCACCATATCATGAGCAATATTGGCCAGCATGATGGAGAAGAACACAATCCAGAAGATTGACTGGGCTTCAAGCGCCATAAAAAACGGGAATGCGCTGAGCGTACCGATTAAGGCACCTGTAATATAGACACGCCGACGACCGAAGCGGTCCGCAAGCCAGGCAAAGCAGGGGATCGTCAGGCAGCTTAGTCCCCCCACCAGCAGACCGATATTCAGAAAAAGCTCACGCGGAAGCCCCAGATTTTGGGTGGAGTAGTTCAGGGCGAACGCGGTGACGATATACATCGTCAGCAGCTCGCACAGGCGCAGGCCGATGATTTTCAGAAATGCGCCAGGGTGACGGCTCAACGCCTCCATGACCGGCAAGCGTTTTTTCGCCGGTGGTGTTTCCTGTTTTTGCTGTTCAAATTCGGCGGACTCTTCCATGCCATTGCGCACCCATAAGGCGCCAAGCACCAGAATAATGCTAAACAAGAATGGGATGCGCCAGCCCCAACTCAGAAACTGTTCATCGGTCGTCAGCGTGCTGATCAGCGAGACCAGACCGGTCGAGAGCAGCAGCCCTACGCCATAACCCACCTGAACGCCGCTGCTGTAAAACGCTTTTTTGTTCTCCGGCGCGCTTTCAACCGACAGCAATGCCGCGCCACCCCATTCGCCACCGACGGCAAAACCCTGGACAGCCCGTAATATCACCAGTAGTACCGGCGCCCACCAGCCTATAGTGGCGAAAGAAGGGAGGATGCCAATCAGTGCGGTAGCGATACCCATCATCCATACGGTCAGCATCAGCATACGCTTGCGGCCCAGACGATCGCCGAAGTGGCCGAAGATCACACCCCCCAGCGGGCGAAACAGAAAGCCAACGCCGAAGGTGGCAAACGCCGCGAGTGTGCCCATCGCCGGGCTGATTTGCGGGAAGAATTCACGATTAAACACCAGGGCAGCGGTGATGCCATAGAGCAGAAAATCGTACCAGTCGACGACTGCGCCAGCGAAGCTTCCTAATGCGGCGCGGCGCGCGCGATTAAGCGAAGGCGTCTCATCCTGGGGACGCGTGGAGGTGAGGGTGGAATCCATAGTTATCCTGTCTGTGCTGTTTTTTTAGTTATTAGTATGGAGAAATGATTACTCATATTGCTGCCGACATATTAACGGCCTTTATGAGACTACCGCGACAGACGGAAAGAGAAAATGATTTTATCCGTCACGCGCAGACAAGATGAAAAATAGTACGGAGCCCCGGTTGAAATCGCCTTGTATCTCAGGGTTGTTAACGTTAATTGTTATGATATAACATATCCAATTAATGGTTCGATCATGGAAGAGGTTAAGTATTGTGCAATTCGTCGCATCCAGTGATAACCCGGCGAGTGCTCTAAGCGTCAATATTGCGTCGCTACAGCGACCCGGAGGCGGAGAACTGCTTTGTGCAATTCGCTTTGAGGTTGAGGAAGGGAAATGCCTGGCTGTTATTGGGCCTAACGGCAGCGGTAAAACGTCTTTACTGAGGGCAATAAGTCAGGAACTCCCCCTTCAGAAGGGCGATATTCAACTACTGGGCCGGTCTGTTTCGGCGCTGTCGCGGCAGCAGCGGGCAAAGCAGATCGCCGTTCTGGCGCAAAATGATACGCCCGATCTGAGGCTGGCTCTTGAGGATTATGTGGCGCTGGGGCGTATCCCGCACGCCCGGGATGCACTACGCGACAGGCATGATGCCATCGTGACGAAGGCCATTAAAGAGACGGGATTACTGGCGTTGCGAAAGCGGTCGCTGTCTGCGCTTTCTGGCGGAGAAAGGCAGCGGGCGGCGCTGGCGCGGGTGTTAGCTCAGATGCCGAGCCTGGTGCTGCTTGATGAGCCAACCAACCATCTGGATCCCTCCGGTCGGGTGGAACTGCTTTCGTTGGTGAAAAACAAGGGGATAACGGTGGTGGCGGTATTGCACGATCTGTCGCTGATTGAATCTTTTGCTGACCGCGTTCTTCTTCTGTCGCAGGGAAGAATGGTGCTCTGCGACACACCGGAGCGTGTGCTGGTGTCTGAAAACCTTTATCCCGTTTTTGGGTTGACCTGCTTTACCGTACCACACCCTGATACGGGGAAAGCGTTACGTATTTTTGAAGTTCCTGGCTATGCATAATAAATATCTGAGGATTGTGATGAAAAAATTGCTTGCAGGCATGGTTGCTATTTTGTCGGTATCGGCAGTAGAGGCTGCGGATTTTCCTGTCACCATAGAGAGTTGTGGAACACCCGTGACGTTCACGGAACCGCCAAAGCGAGCGATTATTAATGACCTTAATATGTCTGAAATGGCGTTCGCTCTGAATTTACAGGATCGTATCGTCGGTCTGACCGGTATCAGCGGGTGGTACAAAATGACGCCGGAATTTAAAAAAGCAATGGGGTCGATCCCTGAACTGGCACCAAAATATCCCTCTCTGGAAACATTGCTGGCGGTTAATCCAGATTTCTTTTTCGCAGGCTGGAATTATGGCATGAAAGTAGGGGGTGAAGTGACGCCTTCTTCACTCAATAAATATGGCATCAAGACTTTTGTTCTGAGCGAAAGTTGCGTCTTTACTGCCGCGCATAAGCGTAAAGCCAGTATGGATCTACTTTATAATGACGTACTGACGCTGGGGAAGATTTTTGGTAAGCAAGATGACGCTCGGGCGCTGGTTAATCGCTGGAAAAAGACGCTGGAGGCGCTGCCCAAACCGCCGAAAGGAACCCGACCATTAAGCGTGTTTGTTTATGATTCGGGAGAGGATAAACCTTTTACCAGCGGGAAATACGCGATGCCTGACGCCATTATTGAAGCGGCTGGTGGTAAAAATGCGATGGAGGCGCTGGATATCAGTTGGGGCACAACTTCCTGGGAAAGTGTGGCTGCCACTGAGCCGGACTTTATCATTCTGCTGGATTATCAAACGGGAAGTGGGGCTGATGAGCTTCGTCACTTCCTGGAAAATCACCCGTTGATGAAACTCACGCCAGCGGTGAAACACCAACGTTATCTGAAGCTGCAATATGCTGAACTGACGCCAGGCCCTGCGAATGTCAAAGCAGTAGAAAAACTGGCTCGGGCCATGTATCAGACGGCTGCACAATGAGTTTTACTTCGTACCGTTACCACTGGGCGATGTGGAGCGCGGTGGTGGTACTGGCAGGATTAATGTTACTCAGTATTGCCAAAGGCGCTGTTTCGTTATCGCTGTTGCAGGTGCTGGGAGCGATGGGGATTGCAGATGTGCCGGTATCGGATATGGTCAGCAGAATTGTGATTGACTTACGCGTGCCGAGGACGCTCCTCTCTGTACTTACAGGGGCAGGGCTGGCGATAGTGGGCGCGTTGTTGCAGACCACCACACGTAATGATCTTGCCGATCCATTTTTATTTGGGCTGTCATCGGGCGCATCGGCGGGCGCGGTGCTGGTCATTACCCGATTCGGCAATCAGCTTGGCACGCTGACGCTCCCCGTATCGGCATTTGTTGGTGGGATCTGCTCCGCTATGGCGGTGATGTTACTGTTCCACTTCAAAAAGCAACGCGGGGCTGAGCAGTTAATTATCAGTGGGCTTGCTATCTCCTTTCTGTTTGGCGCGTTAACCAGCTATTTCATTTTTTCTGGCGATCAACGTGCCGCCAGTTCCGTGCTGTTCTGGTCACTGGGCGGCCTGGGATTAGCCAGTTGGGGCAATCTGCCTTTCGCCTTACTGAGCCTGATATTACTGAGCGCTTTTATTCTGCTGCGATGGCGTGCGCTGGATGGCATGCTGGCTGGTGAGCAGACGGCGTTATCGCTGGGGATTAACGTCAGCCGCCTGCGGATGGAAATTTTCCTGTGCTGCGCGCTGGCGACCTCTTTCTTAGTGGCACTGACAGGAGTGATCGGCTTTGTTGGGCTGATGGTGCCACATCTGTGTCGGTACTTTTCTGGCGTTAAACATCTGCTTTTACTGCCTCTTTGTGGTGTCTGGGGGGCTGTGCTGTTGTGCGGCGGCGATATTGTCAGCCGAACGTTGCTGACTTCGCAGGAACTGCCTGTCGGCATTATTACGGCGGGTATTGGCGGTTTGTTTATTATTGTATTGCTCGCCAGAACGTCGTCAATATGACGGCCAGAAACGGTAAGCGGCTGGAACGTATACCTGATTGTGGTTGTTCGGAGTACAGAAAAGCAAAAAGCCCGCTAAAAAGCGGGCTTTTCTAAATTTGGCTCCTCTGACTGGACTCGAACCAGTGACATACGGATTAACAGTCCGCCGTTCTACCGACTGAACTACAGAGGAATCGTGTGAACGGGGCGCATATTAACGACGCCCACGATCATTGTCAAAGGGTGAAATGCGATTGCGCGTTCGTTTGCTGACAAAATCAACAAAGCGATGATCTTTCATTCGGCCGCTATTTTGCGCCATTCTGGTGCAAACGTACCTCTTATGGGGCAGATCGGAAACTGTTGTTAACGTTAAAAACGTTGTCTTGTAATCACATTCTCTTATTTGACAGCAGGTTAGCATAAAAATCAGCGTCGGCCAGAAACTGGCAAGCCTTTTGCACAATCCTTCATAACATGACAGCCAGTATCATGACTGGTATTCCTGACAGGAGGCAAAATGAACTTCAGACGACTGAAATACTTTGTGAAAATCGTCGACATCGGTAGCCTGACGCAGGCCGCGGAAGTATTACACATTGCGCAACCCGCACTCAGCCAGCAGGTCGCTACGCTGGAAGGGGAACTGGATCAGCAATTGTTGATTCGGACAAAGCGCGGCGTGACGCCGACTGAAGCAGGAAAAATCCTGTATACCCATGCGCGAACGATTTTGCGTCAGTGTGAACAGGCACAGCTGGCGGTTAATAACGTCGGGCAAACGCTGAGGGGGCAGGTGTCTATTGGTTTGGCGCCGGGAACGGCTGCCTCGTCGGTGACGATGCCGCTGCTACAGGCCGTGCGGGCGGAATTGCCAGAGGTGTTGGTCTACCTGCATGAAAACAGCGGGGTGGTGCTGAATGATAAATTACTCAGCGGCCAACTTGATATGGCGGTTCTTTACGAGCGTTCTCCGGTGGCCGGTATTACCAGCCAGCCGCTGCTGAAAGAAGATCTTTTTCTGGTGGGAACCCGGGATTGCCCTGGGCCGAGCGTGGATTTAACGGCGGTTGCGGAGATGAACCTTTTCCTTCCTCGCGACTATAGCGCCGTTCGTTCGCGTGTGGATGAAGCCTTTTCCTTACGCCGATTGACCGCAAAAGTGATTGGTGAAATCGAATCCATCGCGACATTAACAGCGGCTATCGCCAGTGGGATGGGGGTGACGGTGTTACCGGAGTCGGCAGCCCGATCGTTAAGCGGCGCGGCAAATGGCTGGATGGCGCGTATCACCACGCCGTCGATGAGTTTACCGCTGTCGCTGAATATGTCGGCGAGGGGGAGTCTGACGCCGCAGGCACAGGCAGTGAAAGAGATCCTGATGTCGCTGGTGAGCCGCCCTATGCTGGAAAACCGTGAGCTTCTGCTGGTGAGCTAAGCGTTATTCCATCGCGGTATAAGATGCAGGTTTTTATTATTTGTTATGCCGGGCTTCAGACTTTAACAATAGCGTCATGTCTGATGTCTTCGGAGCGAAGCGTGAATTTCCAGCAACTTAAAATCATCCGCGAGGCGGCCCGTCAGGATTACAACCTGACTGAAGTCGCCAATATGCTTTATACCTCTCAGTCGGGAGTGAGTCGGCATATTCGCGAGCTTGAAGATGAGCTCGGTATTGAAATTTTTATCCGGCGCGGCAAGCGCCTGCTCGGGATGACAGAACCGGGTAAGGCGCTGCTGGTCATCGCCGAGCGCATTCTGAATGAGGCCAGCAATGTTCGCAGACTGGCCGACCTGTTCACCAATGATACATCTGGCGTACTGACCATTGCCACGACGCACACCCAGGCGCGATATAGCTTGCCGGAAGTGATCAAAGCCTTTCGCGAGATTTTCCCGGAAGTCCGACTGGAGCTTATTCAGGGCACGCCGCAGGAGATAGAGGGGCTGTTGCAAAACGGTGGCGCGGATATCGGCATTGCCAGTGAGCGTCTGAGTAATGATCCGTTGCTGGTGGCCTTTCCCTGGTTTCGCTGGCACCACAGTTTATTAGTACCTCGCGATCATCCCCTGGTGCAGACCTCGCCACTGACGCTGGAAGCGATCGCGCACTGGCCGCTAATCACTTATCGCCAGGGCATTACAGGGCGCTCCCGTATTGATGAAGCCTTCTCCCGCAAAGGGTTGTTGCCGGATATTGTCCTGAGCGCTCAGGATTCTGATGTGATCAAAACGTACGTTGCTCTGGGGCTGGGGATTGGATTGGTCGCCGAGCAATCCAGCGGCGAGCAGGAAGAGGGGGCGCTGACGCGTCTTGATACCCGACATTTATTTGATGCCAATACCGTCTGGCTGGGGCTGAAGCGCGGACAGTTACAGCGCAACTACGTCTGGCGGTTTATTGAGTTGTGTAATGCGGGGCTGTCTGTCGAAGATATTAAGCGGCAGGTGATGGAGTCGGATGAGGCGGTCATTGATTATCAGATATAAAGCAAGAAGCCCGCTAAAAAGCGGGCTTCTTTAAATTTGGCTCCTCTGACTGGACTCGAACCAGTGACATACGGATTAACAGTCCGCCGTTCTACCGACTGAACTACAGAGGAATCGTGTGAACGAGGCGAATAATACTGACCGCTCTGTAACGTGTCAACAGTAAAATTCGCACGTCATTTCAATTGGTTAATTAATCTTCAAAACCGCGATTTAATGGACGTGTGATGTCGGTATATTGTCCTCTTCTGGGTTATCACGCAGTCGCAGTAAGGGGTCCTGGCGATAAAACTGACAAAAACGTTGCCACAATGCCGGGAAACGCGGGGCGAACAGTTCCGGGGCGCTGAAGAAGTATTCTGACAGAACCGCAAAGCATTCAGCAGGGTCGGTTGCTGCGTAAGCATCAATGCTGGATGCGGTTTCGCCCACAAGATCAATTTCATCCTGAATATTGTTCATGGCCGCGTGGAGATCGTGCTCCCAACTGGCCACTTCGCGCAGAGGAATCAACGGGATGCCGCTGGCCCGGTCGCCATTGCGCATATCAAGTTTATGCGCCACTTCATGGATAATCAGATTGAAGCCGGACGCATCGAAGGAGTCCTGGATATCAAGCCAGTTCAGAATTATTGGGCCTTGCTGCCAGCTTTGCCCGGACTGGACAACGCGCTGGTTATGCACCAGACCAATATCATCTTCCCATTCATCATCCACAACAAAAGGCACAGGGTAGATTAGCACTTCATGGAAGCCATCGAGCCATTCGATGCCCAGCTCCAGCACCGGGAGACAAAAAAGCAGCGCAATACGCGCGCTTTTCAACGCATCCAGTTCAAATCCCTGAAGAGCGACCAACCTTTTTTGCTGTAAAAAACGCTCGGCCAGCGCAATTAATCTGGCTTGCTCTTGCGCGGTCAGGTTGACCAGAAGGGGAATTGCCAGGGCGTCATCCCACGGCAAGGCCGCATTCTGGTCTGTTTCGTGTACTTTCCAGGGCCACTTAATCATCGTTTTGCTCGCAAACTCGTCACTTGAACAAAATTGCAGGAACAGGGTCTGTTAAAATGCCAAATTACCTGGCATCATGGCAACCACCAGAACGGAGAGATGCCGGAGCGGCTGAACGGACCGGTCTCGAAAACCGGAGTAGGGGCAACTCTACCGGGGGTTCAAATCCCCCTCTCTCCGCCACTATTCAAGCACTTAGTTCACTCCCTTTCAACGACCCCCGTCACACTTGGTATAGTGTTGGTATATTCACCGGGTATGCTTCTCGCCATCATCCTCCTCCGATTTTTCCAGAACAGGACGATTCAGCGTCGGGGAACACTTACGCTTTGCGATCGGCAACAAACCTCTGGCTTTCCGTTTTATGACCGGAGAATTACGGCTTCTCTTTGCCGGGTTCGCCGCGAATTTAACCGGTGATCTTATTTGGCAATATTGGTGAAGCACTGACAGGCAGTACAGAGAGAAATTGTAGAAGTTTTAAGATAGCAATATGCCATTGAGTGGATTTTTCTATTTTTCAGGTGAGGATTAATAGGTGTAATCCTGTTAAACGGCCTCAATCAAGATATGAAAAAATGTATATTTGACTCCGAAATAGCATTCTTTGACGCCGACAGCATCAACGAGTTTTTATCGAGTTCGTTTTTGATACCTTAAATATAGCAGCTTCCGGTCAGTCGAAGTTTCTATTAACAGTCGCACAAGTAAGAATCGCATATCGCTTCTGATTTTTGTGTGAACTCACTGTTTGCTCATTGATACTTAATTCACTCTGACAAGGAAATGGCAATGAAAAAGGTTCTTCTCTCTGCTGCAATCGCGACTGCATTTTTTGGCATGGCTGCGGCAAATGCTGCTGATACTAATGTCGGCGGCGGTCAGGTTAATTTCTTCGGTAAAGTTACCGACGTATCTTGTACTGTTTCCGTAAACGGCCAGGGCAGCGATGCTAATGTTTATCTGTCTCCGGTAACGTTAACGGAAGTTAAAGCTGCGGCTGCGGATACCTATCTGAAACCAAAATCTTTCACCATCGATGTTTCTAACTGCCAGGCGGCTGATGGTACGAAACAAGATGAAGTGAGCAAACTGGGTGTGAACTGGACCGGCGGCAACCTGCTGGCGGGCGCTTCCGGCAAACAACAGGGCTACCTGGCCAATACGGAAGCGGCTGGCGCGAAGGATATCCAGCTGGTTCTGTCTACCGATAATGCCACCGCGCTGACCAATAAAATCATCCCTGGTGATACCGCTCAACCGAAAGCGACTGGCGACGCGACTGCCGTTCAGGATGGCGCGCGTTTCACTTACTATGTTGGTTATGCCACCAGTACGCCTGACAGCGTGACAACCGGTGTGGTCAATAGCTATGCGACTTACGAAATTACCTACCAGTAATATCGGCTGAGAGATAAAACCGCCTCGCGCCGGGGCGGTATAAAACAATAATAAAGCGGCCGCTGCTGCCGCTTATTTTTTATTCAGAGGTCAGCATGAAGCTTATTGCCCTTTTTTTCTGTTTCATTTTTAGTTTTGCGGCTAATGCTAATAACATTATTGTTAATGGCACCCGCTTTATTTATCCAGGAAATGAAAAAGAAATAACGGTGCAGCTCTCTAATACCGCAGATCGTCCGGCACTGGCACAAGCCTGGCTGGATAACGGTAATGCCGATGCAACGCCGGATACGATTACTACGCCATTTATTATTACACCACCTATTTCCCGCGTTGACGCTAAAAGCGGTCAGACTCTGCGTATTAAGCTCGGCAGCAATGCAGGGCTCGCTAAAGATAAAGAGACATTGTGGTGGCTGAACCTTCTGGAAATTCCGCCGGTAGAGGCTAACCAGAAAAATGAAGGGCAGAATATTCTGCAACTGGCGATTCGTTCTCGCTTTAAGTTTATCTATCGTCCGAATGGATTAGGCAACCGTGATGCGGCGGCGGAAAAGTTGGTGCTTTCCGCCAACGGCAGCAGCCTGTCCGTCAACAATCCCACGCCTTTTTATATCACCGTAAGCCGTATCTCTCGTGACGGCGGCAAAGCGCTGAACAGCAAAACGGTGATGTTTGCCCCACAGTCCAGTCAGACTATCGCGCTTTCCTCGACAGTGAACAAAGGCGAGACCCTGACTGTTAA
Organism: Citrobacter sp. CK181; assembly: GCF_030333595.1. Classification (NCBI taxonomy): domain Bacteria; kingdom Pseudomonadati; phylum Pseudomonadota; class Gammaproteobacteria; order Enterobacterales; family Enterobacteriaceae; genus Citrobacter; species Citrobacter sp. CK181. The sequence goes on from NZ_JAOWFN010000011.1 coordinate 509,121, forward strand.
CAACATTAATGACTATGGCGCAGATGTCGCAGTGAAAGTTGCCGTTAAATAAGGGAAACGATCATGAAGCAGAGGTCAATCCGCCCGGAAAGATTAAGTACGGCAATTGCGATTGCACTGTACTGCTTTCCGCCATTTTCAAGCGGCCAGGAAAACCCAGGAACGGTTTATCAGTTTAACGATGGCTTTATTGTTGGCAGTCGCGAAAAGGTCGATCTGTCGCGCTTTTCCACGAGCGCTATCTCTGAGGGCGTTTACTCACTTGATGTGTATACCAATGGTGAGTGGAAAGGCCGCTACGACCTGAATATCACCCGTGGAAAAGACGGCAAAATGGGCGTCTGCTACACCAAAGCGATGCTGATGCAATACGGTATCTCGCCAGAAAAATTTAACCCACAGCTTAGCGCGAAAGAGGGCTATTGCGGACGACTGCAAGAGTGGCGTAACGAAGAAAATGTCAGCGACAACCTGATCCAGTCCTCTCTGAGGCTGGATATTTCCGTACCGCAAATCTACGAAGATCAGCGCTTTAAGAATTTTGTCAGCCCGGAGTTCTGGGATAAAGGCGTTGCGGCGCTGAATTTAGGCTGGATGGCGAACGCCTGGAACAGCCACACGTCATCGGCCAACGGGTCAGATAACAGCAGCGCCTATCTTGGCGTTAACGCGGGTCTTTCCTGGGACGGCTGGCTGCTCAAACACATTGGTAACCTGAACTGGCAACAACAGCAGGGGAAGGCGCACTGGAACAGCAACCAGACCTACCTGCAACGTCCGATTCCGCAAATTAACTCGATTGTCAGCGGTGGGCAGATTTTTACCAACGGTGAGTTTTTCGACACCATCGGCCTGCGAGGGGTAAATCTGGCGACCGATGACAATATGTTCCCGGACGGTATGCGTTCCTACGCCCCGGAAATTCGCGGCGTGGCGCAAAGTAACGCGCTGGTGACGGTACGTCAGGGCAACAATATTATCTATCAGACCACCGTGCCGCCGGGACCGTTTACGTTACAGGATGTTTACCCCTCCGGCTATGGCAGCGACCTTGAGGTTTCAGTAAAAGAAGCCGATGGCTCGGTACAGGTGTTCAGCGTGCCTTATGCCTCGGTAGCGCAATTACTGCGTCCGGGGATGACCCGCTATGCGCTCTCTGCCGGTAAGGTTGATGATAGTTCGCTGCGCAATAAACCGATGCTCTACCAGGCGACCTGGCAACAGGGCTTAAATAACCTGTTCACCGGCTATGCTGGCGTGACCGGTTTTGATGACTATCAGGCATTCCTGCTGGGGACCGGGATGAACACCGGCGTCGGCGCCTTGTCATTCGATGTCACCCATTCGCGGTTGAAGAGCGATACCCTTGACGAGCATGGTCAGAGCTACCGCGCCACCTTTAACCGTATGTTCACCGAAACGCAGACCAGTATTGTCCTGGCGGCGTATCGTTACTCCACCAAAGGCTACTACAACCTGAACGACGCGCTGTACGCCGTCGATCAGGAAAAGAACCACAACAGCAACTACACCGTGTGGCGACAGAAAAACAGCATGACCTTTACCGTAAACCAGAACCTGCCGGACGGCTGGGGCGGTTTCTACTTAAGCGGTCGGGTTTCGGATTACTGGAACCGTTCAGGCACGGAGAAGCAGTATCAGCTCAGCTATAACAATATGTTCGGTCGCCTCTCATGGTCGGTCAGCGCTCAGCGCGTCTATACGCCGGACAGCTCCGGTCATCGTCGCGACGATCGCGTTTCGCTCAACTTTAGCTACCCGCTGTGGTTCGGCGAGAATCGCACCGCGAATCTGACGTCAAATACCTCGTTCAACAACTCGCACTTCGCCAGTTCGCAGATTGGCGTCAACGGCTCGCTGGGCAGTGAAAACAACCTCAACTACGGCGTATCGACCACCACCGCGACTGGAGGCCAGCACGATGTGGCGCTGAACGGCAGCTATCGTACCCCGTGGACTACGCTGAACGGCAGTTATAGCCAGGGCGAAGGGTATCGTCAGAGCGGCGTTGGCGCCAGCGGGACGCTGATTGCCCATCAGCATGGCGTGGTGTTCTCGCCGGAAAGCGGCACCACGATGGCGCTGATCGAAGCGAAAGATGCCGCAGGCGCCATGTTGCCAGGTTCGCCGGGGACCCGCATTGACAGCAACGGCTACGCCATTCTGCCGTATCTGCGGCCTTACCGGATTAACGCCGTGGAAATTGACCCGAAAGGCAGTAATGACGATATCGCTTTCGATCGTACCGTGGCGCAGGTTGTGCCGTGGGAGGGGAGCGTAGTCAAAGTTGCCTTCAATACCACAGTGCAAAACAACATCACGGTGCAGGCGCGCCAGGCGAATGGCCTGCCGTTGCCGTTTGCCGCCACGATTTTTGACCCGAGCGGAAAAGAGATCGGTGTTGTGGGGCAGGGCAGCATGATGTTTATCAGCGACGCCAGCGCGTCAAAGGCCACGGTTAAGTGGAATGGCGGGCAATGTACGGTGGATCTGAGTCAGGCAAAAACAAAGGAAACGCTATGTCGCTGAGTAAAAGACTGACGCTTTTTATTGGATTAATGGCGCTGGGGACAACGTCGGCATGGGCTTTCTGCTCGCGCCTTTCACAGCCGACGGTGACATTAGACATGGCCATCGGGCGAGTGGTTGTTCCGCCGGATCTGCCGGTGGGCTCAGTGATTGTGTCCCGTGACTGGACAATGTCGGCGTCGGGTGGAGCAAACTATAGCTGTTCAGCCGGTACTAACCGTTTTGCGGCGAAAATTGTCGTGCCCGGAGCCACCGACCTGGGGAATAAAATTTATTCGACAAACGTAGACGGCATCGGCTTGCGTTTTAGTCGCGGTGGCGCAACGGTCAATATTGTCTACCCGGATGTCTACTCCTCCTATGTCAACAGGCAGACCAATTATTCACTGGAAGGCTCCCGCTTTACGCTGGAAGTGATTAAAACTGCGAACGTGACCGGCAGTGGCACCCTGGCGGCGGGGAAATATACCTCTTATGACTGGGAAAACGGCAGTAACCCGATCCTTGAAACGTTCCTCAGCGCCAATGCCATCACCGTCGTCTCGCCCTCCTGTACCGTGTTAAGCGGTAAGAATATGAACGTTGATATCGGTACGATTAAGCGCAGCGATCTGAATGGCGTTGGCACCACGGCGGGAGGCAAAGATTTTAATATCCAGTTGCAGTGCAGCGGCGGCGTAAGTGAATCCGGTTTCGCCAATATCCATACGACATTTTCCGGCAACCTGGCGACAAGCACCACTGCCGCTCAGGGCGTGCTCATCAACGAAAAAAGCGGAAACGCTGCGGCGAAAGGGATTGGCGTCCAGGTACTGAAAGATGGCACCCCGCTGGAATTTAGCAAGAAATATAATATCGGCACCTTGCAGACCCAGGAAACCCGTTACATTACATTGCCTTATCGTGCACGCTTCTATCAATACGCATCGACCACAAGTACCGGTGAGGTGGAGTCGCACATGATCTTTAACCTGACGTACGATTAATTCGGGAGGTGGGTATGCGTGATTCAGCACAGTATAAAAATATCAGACGACTCACTCAGTTGACCCTGATGAGCGGAATGCTTGTCGCCTCTTCAGCGTGGGGATTTGAAACCAATTACGATCGCGGACGGGTGGACTTCGCAGGGCGAGTAACGGATATCTCCTGTAGCGTGGCGCTCAACGGGGGCAACAATGCGGGCAGCGGTAGCGTCTGGCTGGCTCCGGTAAGCCTGGCGGAAGTACATGCCCGTGGCGCGGGCGCATTTATGAAACCGCAATCCTTCACCCTGGAATTGTCGAACTGTCAGTTACGTCATGATGGTGGCGCTGCGAATAACGATGAGATCAGCACGGTAAGTGTGCGCTGGATTGATGGATTCACGGTCAATACCGTCGGCAACGAAAATGCCGGTTATCTGGCGAATACACGAGCGGATGGGGCCAGCCATATTTTTCTGGCGCTGTCGACCAACGACAATAATACGCTGGATAAAAGCAATAAAATTGTTCCGGCTGACCCGCAGCAAAACCGGGTGCCTTTGGTGGAAAAAGCGGTAAGCGGCGGTGTGTTTACTTATTACATCGGTTACGTTACGCCAGCGCCGGAGAAAGCGACCAGTGGCCCGTTGACCAGTTGGGCAACCTGGGAGTTAGTGTATAACTGATTTCTTGCGTGTGAAGGTTGGTTTTGATGCCGGAGTCTTCCGGCATTTTTTTCTCTTTTTTAAACAGTAATCTCTTCTTTGACCAGTTGTTCAATACTGACTTCTTTCCAGTAATGCCCCTGAATGGCAAACCACTCCATACCCTGCAACCATTTCTTATGCGCTTCGCTTTCGACGCCTTCAATAATCACATTATGTTGGTTACGGGAAAGGAAAGTGACCAGCGCATCCATCAATGGCCGACCAGACTCTTTTTGCATTAAATGCCAGAAGAAGTTTCTGTCGATTTTGACATAATCAAAATGATAGCCGCGAATCGCGTTAATTCCCGCGTAGCCAGCGCCAAAGTCATCGAGCCAGAGTGGGGTGCTGTGGGAATCACACCAGGCGGCGAGAGAGTTATTCAACAGTTCGTTAGAGTTTTCCGTGATTTCAAAGTGAACGCAGCCCAGTGCTTTGACTTTCGCTTTCACTTCTGGCCGTAGCAGGACGCTAAGTATATGGTCGTCAACGTTAATCGTGGCAGAAACATTGTTTTTTATAAACCACGCTTTATGTTTTTCTATTAACGCCAGTTGTTCCATAAAGATACTTTCCCGTAAGTCCGCATTGGCATAACGAAATAACTCTTCTGGAGAAACAGGGATATGGTCAAAGCGGCTCAGGCACTCAACGGCGACAAGCGCCCCGAGAGGTGAAAACATTTTTTGGAAGACATATCGAACGGATATATCGCTACGTGACAAATTATGATTGAAAAACATAAGTGCGTCCATTATATCTCGTCAGAAATCAGGTCAACGGTGGGAGGAGGTGGTATTAATATAAGTGATATTTTTGTCGGTGAAAATGATTGACAGGGGGCTGGTTAACAATTAATTATCGGTTTTTGATTGGTCATCTGCACATTTAATATGTTTAGCATCGAAACATATTGACGATTCTTTTGTTCATCACTTGCGAGTTATTCATGCCTAACTTTCTCATAATACTCGCTCTGTGAGTGTGGGCTGTTTTATAGTCAATATTGAGAAGCTCTGCTATTTGTTTATTGTTATGGTTGGCAATCATTAGCGCCAGCACCTGCTGCTCCCTGGTAGTGAGTTTTCGCCGGGTGTATAAGCGCTGATATTCGCGGGCCGTTAAAGGATGTTTGAAGATGGCCGAGAGATCGGAGCAAGACGCGTTTTCCGTCAGAATCAATACATTTTCAAGATCGAGAAGTTCACGGCATAAGCTGGCGAGGTCGCTTTTTACAATCAGAACGAGCAGCGTGCAGTGCGTGAGATACATTCGTAATCTATTGAGTAAGGCGACCGTTCTGGCCGCAGAGATATCCTTATGAATGACATTGATAATAATCGTACCCGACTGAGGGGCACAGGTTCTCCCGGCGATCTCCTGATAGCCCAGAGTGGTAATATTTATCTCATTGTCCACCATGTAATGCAGGATTGATTGCCCAATGAGATTATCATCAGTGTAAAATAATAAATTACTCAATGTTTTCCCAGTCCGTTAAACTAAAAAAATCTTATTTTTAATTTTATTGTCAATAATTAACTTGACGATAACATTCTCTATGTAATGTTTATAATCGTCACTTTTATGCTGAAACATACAAGAGATGCGGGAATCTGCTTCTTCATACGATTTTTCGCTATGGAGTTCTGTTACGCTGATGATTTTTAAGTTAGTCATTACGCTGCCATATTCACCAAAGCTCATCTCAACATTTTCTAACACATTATCTTTACGCATAAATTTAAGTTGAGATTGGGTGGATATGAAAGAACACCCGCCGTCAGAGACATCATTTAACGTATGTTTAAAAGTAACGCCATTTTTATAACGACCAGAACAACAGAATTGATAACTCTCTCTTGTCTTAAGTCGGGGGGACGATCGCCGTTGCAGTATGTTTATGCTCTCAGGAATGGCAAAGCGGAAAACGTTATCCGGGCTATTGTGCTCAGTATTTATCTGTGCGGTGGCAAACTCAATCCTGCCAAGTTTACTGTGGATCTGAAAACAGACATCGTCGTTTTCAGATAACGAAGGCTGAAAAGAGGGAGGGAGATCGATATAAAAAGATGAACTGTCAACTTTTCGTAAATCTGATTGCCAGCTCAGATCGTTAAAACTAAAATCCAGTTTAGACTTAACCCTGAATTCTTCTCTCAGGATAGCAATAATTTCATATCTGGATTTTTTCGAAACTCCTTCTGACATACCATCTCTCTAAAATACAATGTCCTTTCAGATTATTATCCCATGTTGCGATCGCCTGTTTATTAAAAATAAAAGGATGCGGCCTATTGTTGAATTTTCAAAAATAGTTCAATGCTATTGATTGCGTATTGACATTCGGTGAATTTGCCCGGCATGTGCCGGGCAAGGAGGGCGGTTTAGAACAGAACTGAGTAGTTCAGACCAAAGGTGCGGCCGCGTCCTTTGTAGTCATACAGGGAAGCGGGGCCGTAACCTGGGCTGTAGTACAGCGGCGCGCGCTGCCCCCAGACGGTGGTGTAGTCACGGTCGAAGAGGTTCTCAACGCTGAAGCTGAGTTTACCCACCGGAAGCTGATAGCTGCCGAGCAAATCGACGGTGGTATAGCCATCAATGCTGTAGCCTTCTGCATCGCTCACATCGAAGGAAGTGGTGCTCTGTACGCGCAGGCTCCACGGGTCCGGCGCCCAGCCAATGTAGGCTGTCGCTTTCGATGGGCTTGCCACCTTCACGTCATATTTCTGCCAGCTACCGTTCACTTTCGATTCGGTTTTCAGCACGTTGAAGTTCGCACCGGTACTCCAGTCGGTATCTGGAATCAGGTAGTCCACCGCGCCTTCCACGCCGTAAATGCGGCGTTTGTCGTCCACTACGCTGATGGTCAGATCTTTATTCGCCACCACGCTCTTATCGGAAATCGAGTAGTAGGCCGCGATTTGGGTGCGCAGGTTGTCGCCGGTAAAGCGCCAGCCCAGCTCATAAGAATCGACCTTCACGCCTTCCAGCTTGCTGTCGCCGACGTTCACGCTGTTGGTCAGAGGAAGGTGACCGTTCACCGCTGCGCCATAGGTGCCGCGACCGTAGTATTTACCCGGGTCCGGCAGCTCCACGCCCTGGGAGAAGTTGAGCCATGCCTGCTGGCGTTCGGTGATGTGCATCAGCAGACCGGCGTTGAACAGGAAGTTGTCGTAATCGACCGAGCCGCCTGGAATGGCGTCGGCGGATGTCGCCTTCCCGGCGGCAATCTGCTGTTGTTGCGCGTAGCCGATGAAATCATCAATCTTGTTCTCAGTGTACTGATAGCGTACGCCGCCGCTGAGGGTAAAGATATCATTGATGTCATAGCTTGATTGCAGGAAGGCCGCCAGGTTGGTGATGTCATACGACGGATAGCGCCCGGTGGTGTAAATCTTCTGGTTGTTCAGCCCCCCGGAAGCGCTTGCCTGGGCCAGATCGAAGAACATCTGGTTGGAGGTAAAGCGCTCGTGGTCGGCATCCAGCCCGTAGGTGATTTGCCAGCCGTCCAGCGGTTTGCTGTTCAGGGTCAGTTTCATGCCGTACTGGTCGGTGTCCTGCTGTGACGAGGAGAAAGCCGTCGCCTGTTTGTTCGCATTTACGGTCGGGAACGGGTAGAACAGCAGCGACTCATCGCGGTAGTAAACCTGGCCGACCAGCTCCTGACCAAAGAAATCGCTGTTGGAGTACTGTAGGCTAATCAGATGACGCTCGGTGCCGGGAATACGGTCGGAATTCAGCCCCTTACTGACGTATGGCGTGCTGGCCCCGCTAATGGCGGAGAAATCTTTCCCAAGATTCAGCCCGTAATCGTCGTCGCCCTGGCTTTTATAGTACTGCGTGATCAGCTGAAGCTGCTGGGTTTCATCAATGTTCAGCGTACCGGTGCCCATGATGTCCAGGCGATCGGAATACTGTAGGCCGGTCTGGGTGTTATCGAGCAGGGTGGCATCGCCGTTACCGTCAAACCAGCCGCCAAACTTCTGGTACGCCACTGAAACACGCCCGGAGATATGGTCATTGCCGCCGGAGATGGCGCTGGCAATGCGCTCATCGTGATCTTTACTGCTGTTAAAGCCGCTTTTGGTGCCAGCCTCAAACTCCATCTGGGTTTCCGGCTGGCCTTTTTTGGTCACGATGTTGATCAGACCACCGGTACTGCCGCCGCCGTACAGGGCCGTCGCGCCGGAGATCACTTCAATATGGTCGATATTGAAAGGATCGATAGAGTCCAGCTGTCGGCTGTCGGTGCGTGAAGAGTTGAGACGCACGCCGTCAACCAGCACGACCAGCGGGCGGCCACGCACGTTCATACCGTAGTTGGTGCGGCTCTGGCTGCTGACGTCAAGGCCAGGGATCAGCTGAGCCAGAGCGTCTTTCAGCTCTTTGCCGCCCTGAATCTGCTGTTCCAGTTCGGCGTTTTCGATAACCCAGGTGGTTTGCGCCATCTCCGCTACGGTGCGATTGCTGCGGTTGGCAGACACCACGAGCGTTTCATCATCGGTTTGTTGAGCGACTGCTGGCGCCATCATGGCGAGAAGCAGTGGGTTGAGAGCCCAAAGCGTATACTTTTTGCTTATCATCATTATTCCTTCACACGGGCGGAAAAAATCAGCCCAAAGATGCTGTGTAGCGAGTTAAAGAAGCAGCCTCCGGCTGCGGTTTTTCCCGGCTGCCGCTGCGCCATTGAACCAGGGCGGGCGGCATACTGAGATCGAATAAATCACGCCCCAGCGCGCGATTAAGAATACGGGCGGAGCGCCAGGCCATCAGGCTGAGCTGTGGTTCGGCGATGCCGTGGGTTTGCATACTGGCGTTGACCGCGAAGATGTTGTTCTCTTTCGGGCCGTTCCACTCCAGGGTGAAGTCGTCGCGTACTTTGAAATTGCACTCATCGCGCATGGCGATTCGCGACATCAGCGGTGAAAGTATCTGCGGCAGCGCGGGACGGTAGCCGGTGGCGAAAATCACCACGTCGCTTTCCAGAGTGTCATAGCCGTTATCCAGATGATGCTCCAGCAGCAGTTGCCAGCTCTGGCCGCGACTTTCCAGCCCGGTGACCGAGCGGCTTGGCAGCAGACGGGCGTTACGCGGTTGCCTCAGTACCTCGAAGCGGTGATACAACTCGCGATAAATGGTCAGTAGCGAGTCGGCCGTGATGCCGTCGGAGGTCATTTTCTGCTCGTCGAGCATCTTCTGGCGCGCGCTTTCATTCAGACCGACGAAGCCTGAAACGTACTCAGGCGTGAAGTATTCGTTGGCGAACGCCGCCTCATCCAGCGCGTTAAAGTTATTGCGGCGCGAGACCCAACTGATCTCTGCAACGTCGCCCCATTCTCCGCGCAGCGCATTGAGGAACAGGTCGGCGCCGCTTTGCCCGCCGCCAACCACGGTGACTCGCTTGCCGCCGAGGTCTGGCTGGCGCAGGCTCATTTCACTGGCGTGGAAGCAGGTTTGCGTCGCCGTTTTTACGCAAGGCGGCAGGTGCGGTTGCTTGCCAATGCCAAGGCAGATATTGCGGGCAACGCTTTCGCCCTGGCTGGTCTGCACCACAAACCGCTGGCGTCTCTCGTCGAAATCAATACTCTCAACGGTATGATTGAAATGCAGATTGTTCATCCCTTCGGCGGCCCAGCGCAGGTAGTCGGAAAACTCATCGCGGGACACGGTACGCAGTTCGGTGGTCAGGAAGCGGTAGAATTTTTTGCGCTTCACCAGATAGTTAACAAAGCTGTACGGGCTTGTGGGAGCCACAGCGCTAACCAGATCTTTCAGGAACATGGTCTGCATATGGCAGTCCGGCACCAGCATGCCGGGATGCCAGGCAAAATGCGGGCGGCCGTCAAAGAAGCGGCTGCTTAATCCTTCGGCCTGATGAGACAGCGCCGCGATGCTCAGGTTGAACGGGCCGATGCCTACGCCAATAAAATCTACAGTGTTTGTCATGATTCAGTCCCTGGTTGCCAGCCACAGCGGGTTTTGCAGATCCTCAAGGTAATTCGGCAACATGCGGCTGCCGCCATCCTGGTCGGGCCAGGTCAGTTTTACCGGGTTCAGCACTACGCGAATAATTTGTGGCTTGAAGAGTGAGAAAAGCGCAAAGCGCGCTGACATTTGTGGATGTTCCTGCATGTAATCACTCAACACTGCTGCCAGCAGTTGATAAAAACGCCTCTCCGGTACGCCAAGGCGAGCCATCAGCGGCGAAACAAAGCGCAGAACCGTCACGAAGTGGCCGGTCTGCAAATCATGAATTAAGTAGTCGGCGCTCAGGCGAGCGGTGACGTCACGCACCTCCTGAGGCAGGGAGTCCATCTCCGGGAACGCATCTTTCACCAGCCGCATATCGCCCTGGAAATCTTTCAACAGCACGCGCTGCGGTACGCCCTCTTTCATGGCAAGCGTTATATTTTGTCCGTGGGCGATAAGCGCAACGCCGTAGCGGCAAAGCAGGTGATACAGCGGAACCACTACCACCCGGAACAGCTGCGTAAGCCAGGTTTCAGCGTCCAGCCCGGAGCGGTCGATATATGCGCCTATCAGCGGCTGATTGTTTTCATCGCACTCCATCAGTGTCGCCATCAGAATCGGACTTTCGTCCGGCTTCAGCCAGCGACACGGATTCTCACGCCAGATAACGCCGAGCATCTCCTGGTAGCGGTAGGGTGCCTGGGCAAGCGCGGCATAGCCTTCATGGGACACATAGCCCGCCGCCGGTTCACCGAGGATCACCGCGCCGCTTTGCTTAAGCGTGGCGTCGGTCGCAAAAACCTGTTGCAGCCAGCGTGAGGCCAGCGGCCCGGCAGCGATGTATTTGCCCGGAATCCCCCGATAGCAGGAGGTGTTGTAGATGGTTAGCGGCAGCTTGATATCCAGCCCGCCCTGGCGACTGGCGTTGGTCAGGGTGCGCAGCGACTGCTGCGCGAGCCACAAGTCGCCAAACTCGCCGAGCGAAACCATCCTGCCTTCGGCAAGATCGGCGATGAAGTCGAGGGCGATTTTTTGCTGCCACTGCCACGGATGTACCGGCAGTGGCAGCCAGTCGTTATCCAGCCCGTTTTCCTGCCAGACCTGATTGAAGCGGGCAAACTCCTGCGGGTCCATCGCGGCCGTCAACAACTGCTGAATATCCAGCTCGCTGTCGCAGCGCCAGACCATATGCTCACGTTTTACCGCCAGCCAGTGCAGTCTGAAGGTGTTGGCGTACTCTGGCGCATATCGCTCCAGCGCCTCTTTGCCCCAGCCCCGACGTCCTTTATTAAAAGCGAATTTAGGATGGCCGCTTAGCAGGCATTGCAGGCGGTCGGCATCAAGATCAATCAGGTCACTGGCGCTCAGCCCGCGACGAGCCTTCAGCAGTTGCAGGTCGCCCAGCAGCGTGGCATACAAATCCTGCATATGCTCAGCAACGGTGGCATCGCTCATCGACAGCACCGGCTTTAGCTGCATCAGTAGCGTTTGCGCCAGAACGGGCTCGTCCGCACAGCGCAGCGTTTGAGCATCAATCCACAGCCAGCCCCAGATGCCGCGTTCAGCGCTGAAGCGCCATTGCGCACCCGGCAGGTTAATGCAGTAGCGGCCATCGCCCTGAGATTCCGCGTGGAAAACCTGCTCATACTCCAGCTCGGCCAGCATTTTTGCCACCAGCTGGCGGTTAACAAAATCCCAATCCTTGTGATTCATTACAGACCGACCTCCGTGAAGAAGTGATGGCGATCCGCCATCACCATGCGCGAGCGCTTGTGTGGGAAGTCGAACTCTTTAATTGTCCGGTATCCCGCAGGCTCAAGGTGGCGGAACAGGCGCTGGTTATCGGCGCGTGGCTCAAGTACGGTGCGCTGCGTGCGGGACTCATCCAGCAGCAGGTAATGCGTCAGCCCGCGCAGCCAGCTTTGCACGTAGTGGGCTCCGCGCCATTGCTGTTCACCAACCAGCAGATGCAGGCCACGGTCAAAGGGTTGCCATGAATAGTGGCGGCCAATGCGGTCTTCCGCCGCCCAGTAGATTTCGAAATAGCTAAACGGCCGATCGTCGAAGCAGCCGATCAGCGGGAACGCATGTTTACCGGTGAGCTGGCGCTCCAGATAGGCGGTCTGTACCTCCAGCGAGCCGCTTTGCTCCCAGAAATACTCAACGCGCGGATCGTTCATCCAGCGGGTGAAACGTTCTGCATCAAGAACGGGATCGGCAACGCGGAAACTCAGCGTCTTGCGAACGCGTGGATCGTAACGGCGATAAACCTCGCCCTGCGGACGGGGCGGGCGCTGCGGGAAATAAATCTCACGCTCTGCATCAAAAACCATTTCGCCGGAGGCCCGGTTTGCCGGAGAACTCAGCCATAGCGGTAACTGCCAGAAGGCGGCGCGATGGATGATGTCGCTTTTTACCTGCCCGAAAAGCGTCAGCGCCTGTGGCTCCTCACGCCATTCGGCCCAGGGGAGAACCACCGCTGAAAGTTGCGGTGCGGCGATAAATATCTGATCCAGCGCGTCGCGCAGCCACCCTGTCGGCAGCGGCCCCGGCCAGCGCAGCACCGCGCTATTGTCCAGCCCCCAGCTAAGATTCAGAGGCTTGTCGAGTTTTTCACAGCGCAGTCCATATCCGCTGTGAACGATATTTGCCTTAGACATTTAGCCCTCCTGAGCCAGCAGCGGGTTGGCGAAATCGAAGTAGATCACCGAGGGATCGACGATGGTGTTCTCGTTGTGGTCGTTCAGATAACAGAAAAAGTTACCTTTTACGTTCCAGTACGGATTTTCCAGCACGTAGTTGAGACAGGTTTTATGAGTCACCTGATCACGCACTTCAGCCAGCAACGTTCGTACGCGAGCCATCAGATTCGCTTCACTGTCCAGCCCGGCGGCGCCCAGCGCGGCGGTCACGGCAAAAGTGGAGTTAACCAGCAGGTAATAAGGGAAGTAGCGCAGTAACTGCTCACGGGTGAAGACGTTTTCCGCCTGCGCTTCGCCAATGGTGTCGAGCCAGCCTGCCGCGTGAGGCATAAACGCGCTGCCCTGGCAGTCACGGTAGATAAGCCCGACCGGCAGATCCCCAAGCATCTGAACCAGAATATTTTGCTGATGCGCCAGCAGCACCAGGCCGTAATCCGCTTCAGCCGTAAACAGCGGCTTCAGCACCTGCTGACAGTAAGCATCGACCCATGCGTGGGCGGCCTGTTGCGCAGTGATGCCGAGGCGATCGCTCAGGCGTTTTACCGCCGCAACCAGCAGCGAATCACCGCCATCCGGCGCGGCCTGAGTCAGGGAGACCAGTACGTTAGTCTGGCTTTGCGGCTGATCCACCAGCAGGTTTTCACGCAGGGCAAACAGGCTTTCCTGCATGATGTTGCCGTGGAGATCGCGCAGCCCGGCCCAGCCGTCTTCCTGCATCACCCGGAAAGTCGGGAAGCGAGCCTGTAGCGTCTGCCAGTCGTCGGTTTGCGCCAGGCGTGCCAGGCGCATTCCACGCTTCACTTCTTTCACTGACAGGGTACGGACGGAGTTGGTCAGGCGCACGCTCAGGGAGAATTTGATCATGTCGCGGCTGGTGGCGCAGTAGAGCGAGCGGGAAGAGGTGGTCGGTAGCCACGGCGCGCCGGCTTCGCCTAAATCTTTAATCAGCCCTTTAGCGACAAGCTCCTGGCACCACTCCTGCTGCAACAGATACTCCCCCTGCCACGGGTGCAGCGGGAATAGCCATTGATTGTCGCTTAATTCATTGAGTAACTGCGGCGCATTCTCTGCGGCAAATCGCGTCAACCGCTGTTGCAGGTTGAGATGCAGGCTTTCACCGGCGATCTGCGTTTTGTCCACCGCAAACCACCGCAGCGGGAAGTGGGGCGCGAAGTCCGGCAGGTAGCGTTCGGCCTCCTGCTGGTTAAACGGTTCATGAGACTTAGGCGCCGGGTGGAAGGCGTGCCCGACCAGCAGAGCCTGCTCCGCCTCGCCAAAGTTCAACGCTTTTTCACGCAGGGCTGCCCAGTCATGGCGGGCATCAATCGCCTGCTGCGTATGGGCGTGGCTTTCCATCACGCGCTGGTGGAAGGTTTCGCAACTGGTCGCGGGCAGCAAGAGTTGGTGCTGGAGCTTATCAACAATAAGCCGGGAGAGGGTGGCGAAATCGACGGGGTGACTGCCGGAGGCCGTGACCAGACGCGCCGGAAATTCAAAGCGGTGATGCTGGGTGGGGGAGAAATAAGCCACTCTGAAATGGAGCGCCTGCTGTTCGCCCAGCGGGATGATCAATTCGGTTGGCTGGTATTCCGTCAGCCGCCAGTCTTTGGTTTCACGAACCAGGGAATTCAGGAAGCACTGCGCAGCCACATCCAGGGCTGACGTTTTAGTTGGCAAAGTCATAATCAAACAGATCCCACTCGTTATGATAATGCGAATTTTGCCGATAAGGTTTCTCATTATCAATAACAATTGTTAGAATCGGTAAAATTAATTTTACAAATAAACACAATTAATACATGGAATTGCAACATCGTGACGTCTCTTGAGAGCGCGGAAACGCCGCAAAAACCATTGTCCTGCTGGCCGCTTGCGTTCAGTGCGGGGTTACTCGGTGTCGGGCAAAACGGCCTGCTGGTCGCGATCCCTGTACTGGTGATTCAGACAAACCTGAGCCTGTCGATTTGGGCGGCTTTGCTGATGCTTGGCTCAATGCTGTTCCTGCCGTCTTCCCCGTGGTGGGGAAAGCAAATTGCTCGTGTGGGCAGTAAGCCTGTGGTGCTGTGGGCACTGGGGGGATACGGCGCAAGCTTTACTCTGCTTGGGCTGGGAAGCATGCTGATGGCGACCGGCGCCGTAACAACAGCGGTGGGGCTGGGAATATTAATCATCGCGCGGATCGCCTACGGACTTACCGTGTCGGCGATGGTGCCAGCCTGTCAGGTCTGGGCATTGCAGAGAGCGGGGGAAGGGAATCGCATGGTCGCTCTGGCAACCATTAGCTCCGGCTTGAGCTGCGGCAGACTATTCGGGCCGTTGTGCGCGGCGGCGATGCTGGTAATTCACCCTCTGGCGCCGATGGGGCTGCTGATGGCAACGCCATTGCTGGCGCTGGTGATGCTGCTGCGGTTGCCTGGCACGCCACCGCAGCCCGCAGCGGAGCGTAAGAGCGCCAGCCTGAGGCTGGATTGCCTGCCTTATCTGCTTTGCGCGCTGTTATTAGCTGCGGCGGTGAGCATGATGCAGCTTGGTCTTTCGCCCGCCCTTACTCGCCAGTTCGCCACGGATACCGCCGCCATTAGCCACCAGGTGGCGTGGTTGTTGGGGCTGGCCGCAGTTGCTGCGCTTATCGCACAGTTCGGGGTGCTCCGCCCGCAGCGCCTGACGCCGATGGCGCTGCTTTTGAGTGCCGGAGCGCTGATGATTTGTGGCCTGGCGATAATGCTCGCCGAACAGCTATGGTTGTTTTACCTCGGCTGTGCGGTGCTGTCGTTTGGGGCTGCTCTGGCAACACCCGCTTATCAGCTTTTACTGAATGATAAGCTGACAGACGGCGCGGGCGCGGGCTGGATCGCGACCAGCCACACGCTTGGCTATGGGCTTTGCGCATTGCTGGTGCCGCTGGTGTCGAAAACCGGCGCCGCAGCGGCGCTGATTGTGGCGGCTTTTTTCGTCGCTGTGTTATTTACCGTGGTGTCTGGCTTTATCTGGCGCAGCCGCTACCGTTCACGTCATTCCGCGATTTAAGCGTAAGGAAAAGTTATGGCTGGAGTTCAGGGCTACCGCCTGTTCAACGTTCAACTGGCGCGTAAGACGGAGGTTTCCCCTTCGCTGCTGAGCCTGGTTTTCAGTGGGCAGGAGGTGGCGCAGATGAAATGCGACTCGCCGGATCAGCGCATTAAGATGTTGTTTCCGTCTGAAGACGGTACGCCGCCGTCGTTGCCTGCCGAAGGGCACTGGTATCAGCTTGTACTGGGGATGCCAAAAGAGAAGCGCCCGGTTATCCGCACCTATACGCTGCGACATGTCGATCCTGCTCGCCAGGAGGTCACCGTGGAATTTATCAATCATGGTACAGAGGGACCGGCTTCGGCATGGGCGATTAACGCCAGACCCGGCGACGCCATTCAGATGGTGGCGCCTGACGCGGCGTATGCTGAAGACAGCGGCGGCTATGAATGGACGCCTCCCCAGGGACTGCGGAATGCGTTAATCATTGCTGATGAGACGGCGCTCCCCGCCGCGCGCGGTATCCTTGAGATGCTGGCGAGACAGACCAATCCGCCACAGGTTCAGGCGTTCTTTGAAGTTCCTGAACAGGGCGACTGCGCGAATTTAAGCGAGTTTAAGTTCGCCGACATTTTTTGGTTGCCGCGTAACCCCGCAGCGGCGAAGCACGGTGAATGCCTGATTCAGGCCGTAAAAACGCATGCCAGAGTACCCGAAAGTCGCCATCCCGATACGGTGGATACGGTGAAAGAAGAAGCCGAAGGGGAGCTTCTCTGGGATAAGGCCACGACCAGCAGCACGGCGTTTTATGGGTGGGTGGCCGCAGAGTCCACCGTCGTCAAACTGCTGCGCCGCCATTTAATTGGCGAGCGTGGCGTCGAGCACAAAGCGATTAACTTTATGGCATATTGGTCTAAAGGGCGCGCGTGATAATAAAAAGCCCGCATCATGAAATTATTCCATTATGCGGGCTTAGTGCAGTATCTAATGAATATTAGAACTGGTAAACCAGACCGACGGCTACGATATCATCGGTTGCGATACCGTTGTCTGCGTAGAAGCTATCGTCTTCATCCAGCAGGTTGATTTTATAATCAACATAGGTGGACATATTTTTGTTGAAGTAATAGGTCATACCCACATCAACATATTTCACCAGATCTTTATCGGTGTAACGCCAGTTGCCGTGTCTTACTTCCTGACCACCTAAGTCTTTGCCTTTAGATTGCAGGTAGGCAATAGACGGGCGCAGACCGAAGTCAAACTGATACTGTGCAACAACTTCAAAGTTCTGCGTTTTGTTGGCGATACCGCCATTAAGTTCGCTGTCGCCATTGCCATAGTAAGTCATATTACGGGTTTCAGCGTACATGGCGGCGAGATAAACATTGTAGGCGTCGTATTTTGCACCAACGGTCCAGGCTTCAGCTTTATCGCCACCAGCATAGTTATTACGCTGGTTCATGCCGTCACCGTAACCACGAGCAACCTGAGCATCGGTACGATCGGAATTGGCGTATGCCGCACCCAGGCTTAAACCGAAGTCGAAGTCGTAGGAGGTGGACATACCGAAGCCGTCGCCGTTTTCTTTAGCCAGCTTGCGATTAGTACTGTTGCCGGAACCTTCCTGACCAAAACCGGTGCCTTCATTATTACCCTGATACTGGAGCGCAAAGTTCAGACCATCAACCAGACCAAAGAAGCCGTTATTACGGTAGGTTGCTACGCCGTTAGTACGGCCTAACATATAAACGTCAGTCTGAGTGTAAGTATCGCCGCCGAATTCTGGCAGCATATCGGTCCAGGCTTCTACGTCGTAAACCACGCCGTAGTTACGACCGTAATCGAAAGTACCGTTTTGACCAAAACCTAAACCAGCGAAGCCGAGACGAGTCCAGGCGTCACCTTTATCACCTTCAGTACCGTTGGCCTGAATGTTGTATTCCCACTGACCGTAACCGGTTAACTGCTCGGCAATTTGCGTTTCGCCTTTAAAACCCAGACGGGCATAGGACATGTCGCCGTCGCTGCCTGCATCGTCAGAGAAATAACGCAGGCCATCAACTTTACCGTACAGGTCCAGTTTATTGCCGTCTTTATTATACACTTCAGCCGCATTTGCAGCGCCTGCAATTAATAGAGCAGGGACAAGCATCGCCAGAACTTTTCTTTTCATTATGTATTCCCTATAATAATAATTGATATGAATAAGTGATCGAATCCTGAAGATCACTGTTGAATACTATTCTAGGAAGTTCATTCTTTTTTAAATATTACATGTAACAAATGTATTTAAAATATTTCTAATTGTTTCTTTGGGTGCGATTATAAATAATTTAATATGTATTTATTGCTTTATATTTAACTGTGTTATGTTCTTCTTTTAATAAATTATGATTTACGTTTTTGGAATTTATTTTGTGAATGCTTTATCGTAATTAACGCTATTTTAACGTCGTTCGGATTTTCTTTTTATTCCATTTATTGCCTTCGTCAACCTGTCTGATACCTCCTCCCGTAATCATTGAGCGTGAAGACAAGGCGGAATATTGCTAATGTTGCTTTCTGATTCAGAGGAGGCAGCGTGGATTTACACTACTGGCAATCGCAGTTCGAAGCGTGGTTGGGCAAAAATCACCACGAGCAGGATAGCGCCCATGACATTTTTCATTTTCGTCGCGTCTGGGGAACGGCACAAAAGCTGTCGACGGATGAGGATGTTGACTGGCTTGTTGTGCTGACCGCGTGTTATTTCCACGATATCGTCAGCCTGCCGAAAAATCATCCCGATCGCCATCGTTCATCCGTGCTGGCCGCTGACGCGGCACGTCGCATATTAATGAACGATTTCCCTGCGTATCCTGAAGCGAAATTAGCGGCAGTCAGTCATGCGATTGAGGCGCACAGTTTTAGCGCCCACATTGCGCCAATGACCAGCGAGGCGAAGATTGTGCAGGATGCCGACCGGCTTGAAGCACTGGGCGCAATCGGTCTGGCGCGCGTGTTTGCCGTTTCCGGCGGGCTGGGCGTTTCGCTATTTGATGCTGAAGATCCCTTCGCGCAACGTCGCCCGCTTAACGATAAGCAATTCGCCCTCGACCATTTTCAGACAAAACTTCTGACCTTGCCGCAAACCATGCAAACCGTGCGGGGAAAGCTGCTGGCAGAGCATAATGCCGACTTCCTGGTGACCTGGATGGCGAAGCTAAGCGCGGAGCTAAGAGGGGAGTACGACACGTTGGATCAGACGGTAATTCAGGCTTTTAGCCGCGATAAGTAGTGACCATACCCAAAACGTAAACGCGTTCATTTTGTGTTAACCTGTCGAATATCAATTTCGCCGGTTAAATGTATGCAGGAAAATCTTTCAGTAACAGGTTTCCAGGATCTGATGACGGACAATGCCGGGGCTGCCGTACAGGCGTTGCTGGGCAAACTGCTGGAAATCTATGATGTGAAAACGCTGGTGGCGCATCTGAATGGCGTTGGGGAGAACCACTGGAGCCCGGCTATTTTTAAACGCGTCGTGGCGAACGCAACGGCGTGGCATCGTCTGAGCGAGAGCGAATATACGCACCTCAGGACATTGTTGCCAACGCCTCCGGCACACCATCCGCATTATGCCTTTCGTTTTGTCGATCTCTTCGCCGGGATCGGCGGAATTCGCCGTGGCTTTGAAGCGATAGGCGGGCAGTGCGTGTTTACCAGCGAATGGAATAAACACGCGGTACGCACCTATAAAGCCAATTATTACTGCGATCCGCAACGGCATCATTTCAATGAAGATATTCGCGATATTACGCTGAGCCACCGCGACGGCGTGAGCGATAGCGAAGCGGCGGAGCATATTCGCCAGCACATACCGGAGCACGATGTTCTACTGGCTGGTTTTCCCTGCCAGCCATTCTCTCTGGCAGGGGTATCAAAGAAAAACGCGATGGGGCGGGCGCATGGTTTCGCCTGCGATACGCAGGGGACGCTCTTTTTCGATGTCGTGCGGGTTATTGACGCCCGACGCCCGGCGATTTTTGTGCTCGAAAACGTCAAAAACCTGAAAAGCCACGACCAGGGAAAAACGTTTCGCATCATTATGCAAACGCTTGACGAACTGGGGTATGACGTCGCTGATGCTGCGGATAATGGGCCGGACGACCCGAAAATTATTGATGGCCGCCATTTTTTACCCCAGCATCGGGAGAGGATTGTGCTGGTGGGGTTCCGCCGCGATCTTAATCTGAAAACCGATTTTACGCTGCGGGATATTGCCACACGCTATCCGCAGCAGCGCATCACGCTGGCGGAACTGCTTGAACCGGCGGTTGAAGCGAAATATGTGCTGACGCCGGTATTGTGGAAGTATTTGTACCGCTACGCGAAAAAGCATCAGGCCCGGGGTAACGGTTTTGGCTATGGGATGGTCTATCCTGCGAATCCCGGCAGCGTAACGCGCACATTGTCGGCGCGTTACTATAAAGATGGCGCGGAGATACTGATTGACCGTGGCTGGGATATGGCCGCAGGAGAGGCGAATTTCGACGATCCGGTGAATCAGCAGCACCGTCCACGCCGGTTAACGCCCAGAGAGTGCGCGCGGTTAATGGGATTTGAATCGCCGCAGGGATATCAGTTCCGCATTCCCGTTTCAGACACCCAGGCCTACCGTCAGTTTGGTAACTCCGTCGTGGTTCCGGCATTTGCCGCAGTAGCAAAACTGCTGGAGTCGAGAATTAAACAGGCCGTTACATTGCGCCAGAAAGAGAGCCAGCATGGCGGACGTACACGATAAGGCGACGCGCAGCAAGAATATGCGGGCGATAGCCACGCGCGATACGGCGATAGAAAAACGCCTTGCCGGTCTGTTGCAGGAGCAGGGGATGGCGTTTCATGTGCAGGACGCCACGTTGCCCGGACGCCCGGATTTTGTCGTGGATGAGTATCGCTGCGTTATCTTCACGCACGGCTGTTTCTGGCATCATCATGACTGCTACCTGTTCAAAGTTCCCGCCACGCGTACCGAGTTCTGGCTAAACAAAATCGGTAAAAATGTGGAGCGCGATCGGCGAGACATGCTGAGGCTTCGCGAGCTTGGCTGGCGTGTGCTGATTGTCTGGGAGTGTGCTTTGCGTGGCCGGTTGAAACTCAGCGACGCCGCACTGGCGGAACGGCTTGAGGAGTGGATCTGCGGCGGTGGCCCCACCGCGCAGATCGACACGCAGGGTATTCATTTACTGGAGTGATTTCTCCGATTCGCTCACTGCGGTCGTGGGTCTGGCGGGAAACAAATATTTCCCGAGCGTCACCAGGACGACAGCGAAAACAATTACCCCTAATGCCAGCCACTCGACGGAAGAAAGGCTTTCTCCCCCCAGACCTGTTCCCAGTAACACCGCCACTACCGGGTTGACGTAAGCGTAACTGGTCGCCAGCGCCGGGCTGACATTACGGATCAAATACATATAGGCGTTAATGGCGATAATGGAACCGAATAGCGCCAGATAACCTACCGCCATGAAGCCGGAGAGCGTCGGCATCGTCGTCAGCTTTTCCCCGGCGATAAAGGAAGCGAACATTAGCACAACACCGGCAGCCAGCATTTCAATCGCTCCGGCCATCATGCCTGTCGGCAACGCGATGCGGGCGCCGAACACGGAGCCGAATGCCCAGCTCATCGAGCCAATCAGGATCAACAGCGCGCCCCAGGGGTTGCCGCTCAAATTTCCGCCGCTATTGAGCATGATGATCCCCGCCAGGCCGATGGCGATGCCTGTCCACTCCAGTTTTCGCGTTTTAATGCCAAAGAAATGGCTGAAGCACAGCGTGAAGAGTGGGACCGTCGCGACCACCACGGCGGCGATGCCGGACGGTACATCCTGATGTTCCGCTACGGTAACCAGACCGTTCCCCACCGCCAGCAGCAGAATGCCAATCAGCGCGGCATTGAGTAATTGACGCAAAGGGGGCAGTTTATGCCCGCGAAGAAGTAAGAATGTTGTTAACAAAATCCCCGCAGACAGAAAACGGACGCCCGCCATCATCAGCGGCGGCCAACTCTCAACGCCAATACGAATAACGAAGTACGTGGAACCCCAAATGATATACAGCGCGAAGAGCGCGCTAAAAAGTGGTAGTAACTGCCTGAAACGCATAATCCCTCACGGCGGAAATAAAAAGGTGCAACATAGTAAACGTCAAAACTATCGCGCTGGCGAGCGTTATAATTGCACTCTTTTGTTAAATTTTTGTTGACGATTGCTACCCGTTTCGGCATTACGTTTTTTACTTCATACTTACCTCTTCAAAAGAAAAATATTGAGGGATTTATTTTGGCAGGAAGTAGTTTGCTGACGTTGCTCGATGATATCGCCACGCTGTTGGATGATATCTCGATGATGGGAAAACTGGCCGCGAAAAAAACGGCAGGCGTATTGGGTGATGACCTGTCGCTAAACGCGCAGCAAGTGACGGGCGTGCGGGCGAACCGCGAACTGCCGGTCGTCTGGAGCGTGGCGAAAGGGTCGTTGATCAACAAGGTCATCCTGGTGCCTCTGGCGCTGCTGATCAGCGCTTTTATCCCGTGGGCGATTACACCGTTGTTGATGATTGGAGGCGCTTTTCTCTGTTTTGAAGGCGTAGAGAAAGTTTTACACACGCTTGAGGCCCGAAAGCACAAAGAGAGCCCGGAGGCGCGTCAGCAGCGTCTGGCCGCGATCGCCGCACAAGATCCTCTCACGTTTGAGAAGGAGAAAGTGAAAGGGGCTGTGCGCACCGACTTTATCCTTTCTGCGGAGATCGTCGCGATTACGCTGGGAATTGTCGCGGATGCGCCGTTGCTCAATCAGGTTCTGGTGTTGTCCGGTATCGCGCTGGTGGTGACGATTGGCGTTTATGGTCTGGTGGGACTCATCGTAAAACTGGACGATATGGGGTACTGGCTGGCGGAAAAACGCAGCGTACTGGCTCAGGCGGTGGGCAAAGGGCTACTGGTTACGGCGCCCTGGCTTATGAAGGCGCTGTCCATTGTCGGCACACTCGCGATGTTCCTGGTGGGGGGCGGGATCGTGGTGCACGGCATCGCGCCATTACACCACGCGATCGAACATTTTGCTCAGCAGCAGAATGGTCTTATTGCGCTCACGCTTCCCATGTTGATTAATCTGGTGCTCGGTTTCATCATCGGCAGCGTGGTGGTAGGGCTGGTAAAAACTGTTGCCAACGTTCGCGGTGGTTCGCACTAATTTATGCCTCGCCGGATTATGCAAAAAAGCCCATCGTCGTCTAAGGTGAAAAAGTTTCACTGGATACAGGAGGCAGGTATGGTCTTTTTTGTCAGTGAGGAAGTTATCGCAAAAGAAGGTGGTCCACGCATGACCGTAACCGGTTATTCCAGCGGCATGGTGGAGTGCCGTTGGTATGACGGTTTTGGCGTCAAACGGGAAGCATTCCACGAGAATGAACTTATGCCCGGTGATGGCAGGCGGTTGCGGGAAGATGTCTGATAAAGGAACGCCCGGTTAATGCCGGGCGTTTTGTTACCCCAGAAAATAGCCGTTGAGTCGCGACACATAGTCCAGGAATAAAAGTAGGGAGCCGTCAGGTGCCGCATGAAACAACGCCAGGAAACTGGAGCTGGCTGAGAACGTTAGCACGACGCTTTGGGCCAGGCCATGTCGTAAATATCTGTTTTCTGGTTGTGATGATTTGTTCAACATTGCTGACCTGGCGTGAAGTGGTCGTGCTGGAGTCGGCATACCGGGCCAGTCAACGTAACCATCTGGAAAACGTTGCTAATGTGCTGGACAGACAGCTGCAATTCAGCGTGGATAAACTCTTGTTTCTGCGCAACGGTATGTACGAAGCGCTGGTCACGCCGCTCGATTTTGCCGACCTGCACGATGCGGTGGCGCAATTTGCGCAACTGCGCGGCAAAAGTTTCTGGCAACTGGAGCTCGACAGACGGCGAACGTTACCGCTTAACGGCGTCTCTGACGCGTTTGTTAACCGTACAACGCTTCTCACGCGGGATAACGATGCGCTGGCAAACGAGTTAAGCGCCGCGCTGGAACTGGGGTATTTGTTACGGCTGGCGCATTCTTCTACCATGCTGGCGCAGCGGACAATGTATGTTTCGCGTTCAGGCTTTTATGTCTCAACTGAACCCACAACCAATGGCGGCGATATTATGTCCCGCTATTACCAGTATGTGATCCAACCCTGGTTCAGCGGGCAATCCCAACGACAAAATTCAGCGCGCGGCGTGCGCTGGTTTAGCTCGCCGGTGCCGGGCGGCGAAGTGCAACAAAAAGTCACCGTGAGCCTGTCGCTGGATAACGAAAGACACTGGTATGGCGTGCTGGCAATGGATATTC
Organism: Citrobacter sp. CK181; assembly: GCF_030333595.1. Classification (NCBI taxonomy): domain Bacteria; kingdom Pseudomonadati; phylum Pseudomonadota; class Gammaproteobacteria; order Enterobacterales; family Enterobacteriaceae; genus Citrobacter; species Citrobacter sp. CK181. The sequence continues at coordinate 533,393 of NZ_JAOWFN010000011.1, forward strand.
CGGTGTCATCCATGAAGCGTTTCCTGGAGGATGCGGTCGAAAAAGATTCCGAAGGGGAGTACCAGCTCTACGACTATCAGCTCAGGCTACTGGCGACCTCAACGCCGGAAAAGCGTCAGGTTAATACCTTTGATGACCTTGAACTGGCGTTGCTCGCGAATGACATCGAACATGATACGCATGGCGGTATCCGTATGGGCAGCCGCTATATCAGTTGGGAAAGGCTGGATCATTTCGATGGCGTGCTTTTGCGTGTTCATACCCTGAGAGAAGGCGTGCAGGGGGCTTTTGGCAGTATCAGTATTGCGCTTGGTCTCCTGTGGGCGCTTTTCACGATGATGTTGCTCATCTCATGGGTTGTTATCCGCAAGATGGTCAGCAATATGTTTGTGCTGCAAAGTTCCCTGCAATGGCAGGCCTGGCACGATCCTTTGACGCGGCTGTATAACCGTGGCGCATTGTTTGAGAGGGCGCGCGTACTGATACAGCGCTGCCACGCGCAGCGACAGCCGTTTTCCGTTATTCAGATCGATTTGGATCACTTTAAGAGCGTCAATGACCGTTTCGGCCATCAGGCGGGAGACCGGGTGCTCTCCCATGCCGCCGGGCTTATTAGCGGCACAATACGTTCGCATGACCTTGCCGGGCGCGTAGGCGGCGAAGAGTTCTGTATTGTCTTACCGGGGACGACGCTGGTGCAGGCAGCACAGATCGCAGAGCGGATACGCCAGCGCGTGAACGACAAAGAAATCCTGATCGCAAAAGGCACGACTCTGCGCATTAGTGCATCGCTGGGCGTAAGCGGGGCGCAGGAGAACGGAGACTACGATTTTGAACAGTTGCAGTCGCTGGCGGATCGCCGGTTGTATCTGGCAAAACAGGCCGGGCGCAATCAGGTTTGTGTCCGTGACGACCATCCCGCGCCGTCGCCTGATACACGCTGAACCATTAGCTGTATTAATCATTTCTGCGAGAAATATTTGCTTGTCATACAAAAAAATTGCAGATAAGGTAAAACGCACATCAGATTTTCTGGTGTAACGAATTTTCAAGTGCTTCTTGCATAAGCAAGTTTGATCCCGGCTCTGCGAGCCGGGATTTTTTTCACCCCAGATCAGCGATTGATTTCCGTGACGCTAAAATCATGAATATCGAGTTCAAACGCATCCGCTAATTCATGCCATGTATGATAATCGCGGCCATCCACACTGACTTTCTCAGGATCATCAGCGCTGCGATGAATTTCGCTCTCGCTGATTTCATTGATCGCCGCGAGCAGGGCGTCAACATCAACGCTGACTTCGCGCTTGGCCGTTTCGCTGTACTCTTTCGCGGTTTTCATCTTCAGTACCTCATTTAACCGTGGCATCTGTAAGTATAGACCGTTGAGAAAACCAGCAATCACGCGCGGCAGACGCTGCCAGAAAAAGGAATTTGTTCTACACTGGCACAAAGCCACAGGAGGATAATTGATGAAGGTGAATGATCGGGTAACAGTCAAAACAGACGGCGGCCCTCGTCGGCCAGGCGTGGTATTGGCGGTTGAAGAGTTTAGTGAAGGTACGATGTACCTGGTTTCGCTGGAAGACTACCCGCTCGGTATCTGGTTCTTCAATGAGTCAGGCCATCAGGATGGGATCTTTGTGGAAAAAACAGAGTAATGTGATTTTCGTCGCTTTTACCCTGACTGGTGGAATATCCACCAGTCAGGGGGCCTCATCGCATGTTAACAAAAATTCCGTTTGTCACGTTATCCGTCAGCCGCACGACATGATAGATAACCTGTTTATTATGCGTTTTTATCTTCCGTTTAATATTCCCTTTGTGGGATGACACCGTCTTTGCCTTGATATTCATTTGATCTGAAATCTGTATTGTTCCCTGTCCATCCATCCACATTCGCAACATACTGGATTCAGTACGGCTTAAAGATAACGTAGGTAAATTTACTACTCCTACAATATCCGTCTCTTTTTTCAGAATATCGCCAAGAATATCATCCAGAGAATCGGGCTTAATTGATTTTGAACTAATCAATAAGTTTTTTCTTACTAATAAGTATTCATCAAAATGCACATTAGCAATTGCCATAAAAACAATAAATAACGTGTTGGGATGCTGATTAATGATCTGCTTTATTTGCTGACTGTTAGATGGATCATGGATGAAACAGTCCTCATTAATAAACACCACAGAAGGCTGCTGTGAGTCACAAGCGATGGCGAGTTCGTCAACGGTCTCAATGTCGTTGATTTCCCTTTTTTTCACCCCTCTGCTTACCAGATACCCGGTCAAACCTAGCCGGGTGTAACTGCATAAATCCATAATAATCGTTGACATGGCATACCCTCACTCAATGCGTAACGATAATTCCCCTTACCTGAATATCTCATCACAACCCAACGGAACAATAATAGTGACCTAAGATGACGCTTTCGCTGTTTTCAGGCGAACTTACTATCCCGTAAAGTTACGTATAATTTGCCAGGAATCTTCTCAAAGTAAAGTAAATGTTATGTTATGTGAGTAAGGTAAAAACAAATAAAGCGCAGCAGATATATCCTGGTAGATGTTTTTAGATTTTAAATTTAGGAAAATCCTTAGTAAGACAGGATAAAAATTATGGGTTATTGGTTGTCGGCATTTCGCTAACGATATCAGCAAGCAAATTGAAAATTTCACCGAATAAGTGTTCACAGAAAGGGGCAATTAATGGCATGAGCGCGGTTATTAACAAAATGCCGACGGATAAGGTTAGCGGGAAGCCAATAACAAATACGGATAACTGCGGAGCCATACGGTTTAATAGCCCGAGCGACAGGTTGAGTGTGAGCAGTAACGTAATGACCGGCAAGGCTAACATGAGTCCGTTGAGGAAGATCAGTCCGCCTGCCCGGGCGAGCGCCAGAAACGCATTGCTGTTGACCGGGTCACCGCCGATAGGCAGCGTATGGAAGGTGTCTACCAGCAGCGAGATCAGCCACAGATGACCGTTAAACGTAAGAAACAGCAGCATGGCGAGCATGTCGAGGATTCTGGCGAGTACCGGCATATTGAGGCGGCTGCCCGGATCAACAAACGTGGCGAAAGAGAGACCCATTTGCAGACCGATGAATTCCCCCGCCGTACGCACCGCAGCAAAGGCAAACTGCATGGTAAACCCTAGCGCAATGCCGATCATGATTTGCTGCATGGCGAGCCATAAGGCTTCGGTGGAAAAAACAGGCACATTATTCGCCGGGAGTGAAGGGGCGATAATGAGAGTGATCATAAACCCCAGCCCCAGCTTTACCCGTTTGGGAACCGTGCGTTCACTGAGGATCGGCGCGGTAGAGATCAGCGCCAGTACACGTAACAGCGGCCAGAAGTAGAGGTTAAGCCAGTATAACCATTGATCGCTTGTGACCTGCAACATCGCGTCTTATCCGATGATATACGGCAAGTTACTGAACAGCGTACGCACGTAATCCAGCAGCAGGTTAAGCATCCAGGGGCCCGCCACAATAATCGCCGTAAATACCGCCACAATTTTCGGGATAAATGACAGCGTCATTTCGTTGATCTGGGTGGCGGCCTGTAAAATACTGATGATAAGGCCGGTAAACAGCGCAACCAGCAGCAGAGGCGCGGCAAGCGCAAGCGCGACCTTCATTGCCTCCGTGCCTATCATCATGACCGATTCGGGTGTCATTTCGCGCCTCTAACTGTAAAAACTTTGGGCAAGAGAGCCAACGAGCAACTGCCAGCCGTCGACCAGGACAAAAAGCATAAGCTTAAACGGCAGCGCAATGGTGGCCGGCGGCACCATCATCATCCCGAGCGCCATCAACACGCTGGCGATAACCAGATCGATAATCAGGAAGGGGATGAAAATCGTAAAACCGATCTGAAAAGCGGTTTTTAACTCGCTGGTGACGTAGGCCGGGAGCAAAATTCGCATCGGCACGGCTTCCGGCCCCTGTAGCGGACCGCTGTTTGCCAGACGCGCGAACAGGCCCAGGTCAGCCTCACGGGTTTGCCGCAGCATAAACTCCCGTAGCGGCTGAGCGCCTTTTTCCAGCGCTTCCTGCATGGAAATCTTTTCTTCGCTGAAAGGCTGCCAGGCATCCACGTAAATTTTGTCGATAACCGGCGACATAATAAAAAACGTCAAGAACAGCGCCAGTCCGAGAAGCACCTGGTTTGGCGGCGCAGAGGGCGTTCCCAGCGCGTTTCGCAGCAAGCCGAAGACGATAATGATGCGGGTAAAGCTGGTCATCATCAGCAAAATGGCGGGCAGGAACGTCAGTGACGTAATAAAGACCAGCGTCTGTACCGGCAGGGACCAGCTTTGCCCGCCGCCGGGTAGCGGTTGGCTGACCAGTCCGGGTAATTGTGCGAACGCGGCAGGGCTGATAAACCACAAAGCCATCAGCGTGAGGGATAACAAACGGCGCATCAGGATCTCCCGGAACGCTTCAACAAACTCTTCATCATGGCCTGGAAATCCGCAGGGGCGGCCGGTTTTTCTTCTGCAACGACAGGCGCAGGGGGGAGGGTATGCAACACATTGACTTGCGTGGCCGTGACGCCCAGTACCAGCCGAGCGTCTTCAACATCGACAATGACCACGCGCTCACGCTGGCCCAGCGAGGTGCTGGCTGACACTTTCAACCCTCGCGTACCGGCGCCTTTGGGCGCAAACCCCAGGCGTTTAATGACCCAGGCTGCGACCAGAATCAACACGATGATCCCAAACAGCGCGCCGCTCACCTGAACTAACGGCGAGCCTGATACGGCAGAGGGCTGTGAAACGGTAGCCTGGGTTTTCATGCTTAACGGCTCAGACGACGCATACGTTCAGACGGCGTGATGATATCCGTGATGCGCACGCCGTATTTATCGGCGACCACCACGACTTCACCCTGGGCAATCAGGTAGCCGTTAATCAGAATATCCAACGGCTCGCCTGCCAGTCCGTCCAGTGCGACCACCGAACCCTGCGTCAGGCGCAGCAGCTCTTTGATGGTCATGCGCGTGCGACCCAGCTCCACGGTCAGCTTGACCGGAATATCCATGATTAAATCGATATCCTGTAGGTTTCCACTGACGTCGCCGCCGCCCAACTGCTGGAAGACGGCATCGGCCGCGCTTTTGCTGGTCGTTGTTTTTTGCTCGTTTAACGCGTCAGCCCACAGATCGTCCAATGCGCCGGTATTCTCATCGGACGGATTATTCATGTCACTCATTTGGGCTGTTCCTCATTCAGCGAATTCAAAATCGGGTTGATCAAATGCTCTACGCGCAACGCATACTGACCGTTCACGGTGCCATACTGGCTGGTCAGTACAGGTACGCCGTCCACATGAGCAATAATGCGGTCGGGTTTTTCAATCGGCAGCACGTCGCCGGGTTTCAGCTTTAATATCTGGGAAAGGCGCAGCGGGATGTCCGCAAAGTTCGCCACCAGCTCCAGCTCTGAATGCTGAACCTGACGCACCAGATTGTCGCGCCAGTTCTGATCTTCATGACGCGAGTTTTCCAGCGGCGGGTTCACCAACAGCTCCCGCAGCGGCTCAATCATGCTGAAAGGCAGGCAGATGTTGAACTCGCCTGTCAGGTTGCCAATTTCGACGTGGAACGGTGTGTTCACCACAATGTCGTTCGGAGAGGTGGTGATATTGGTGAATTTCACCTGCATCTCAGAGCGAACGTACTCCACTTCCAGCGGGTTGATCGCTTTCCACGCGTCGCTGTAGCTTTCAAGCGCCAGCTTCAGCATGCGGTTGATAACGCGCTGTTCGGTATGCGTAAACTCACGACCTTCCACTTTGGTCGGAAAACGCCCGTCGCCGCCAAACAGGTTATCCACGGCGATAAACACCAGACTCGGCGAGAACACCACCAGACCCGTACCGCGCAGCGGCTTCAGATGGATCAGGTTCAGGTTGGTCGGTACGGGTAAATTACGCGCAAATTCGTGATATGGCTGAATGCGGATCGCGCCCACGGTAATATCCGGGCTGCGACGCAGCAGGTTAAACAGCCCCATACGGAATTGACGCGCGAAACGTTCGTTAATGATCTCCAGCGCCTGTAGGCGCTCGCGCACCACGCGACGCTGTGTATTGGGATCATAAGGACGAATATCATTGTCGCCCACGCCGCCAGGGGTGGGTTCGTCTTTGGCCTCGCTGTCGCCGTTGAGCAGCGCATCGATTTCAGCCTGAGAAAGAATACTATCGCCCATGTCTTTACCGCAGAATGAAAGCTGTATAAAGAACGTCGGTGACTTCCTGTTTCGGTTGTCCAGCAACGAGCGGAGTAGAGAGCGTTTCTTTGATTGCCGCGATCAGCGTCTGCTTCCCGGCTTCCGTCGAAAGCGCAGTGGCATCCTGACGCGAAAACAGCAGCAACAGACGGCTGCGCACTTCTGGCAGATATTCGCTCAGACGCGCGCGCGTCACTTCGTCCTTCAGGCGCAGCGTAATCCCGATATACAGCACGCGATCGGCATCGCCCAGATTGACGGTAAACGTATCCAGCGCGAAAAATACGGGCGCTGGCGGCGGTGGCGGGGCCGCGGTAGCGCTGGCGGTCGGGTGCTCCTGCATCCGCCAGTAGCTATAGCCAGCGGTTGCGCAGGCGGCAAGAGTAATCAACACCAGCAAAGGGATCCAAATTGAGCGTTTGCTCTTTCTGTTAATCGCGGAGTCAGTCATCAGATACGGGCTTCCTGTTTCGGTACAGCTTATTGGCTGATTATCCCGTGTCCTGTCCACGGCAAAGCGTGGAAAAGACGCGGATAATCATGCTACCTCTGGCGTTAGGCGAAGATATCCACCGCGCCATCGCCGCGAGCGGCAGCCTGGAGCGAGCCCGGCGTCGTCAGTGCGATGTCATCTTCGGCGGCAAAAGCCTCTTGTCCCTGCGCGCGGGAAGCGTGCTGCTGCTGGGATGACGACTGCTGCTGTCCGGCGAAACTTTCACTGCTGATACTGCTTTGTCCCAGCTGGATGCCGTTTTCCGCCAGTTGGGTACGCAGTACGGGTAACGCGGCTTCCAGCGCGGCGCGAACGTGGCTATGCGCTGACACCATTTGCAGTTGCGCCTGGTTATCATCCATTTTGAGGGAGATTTGAATCTGCCCCAGTTCCTCCGGGTGCAGACGCAGTTCCGCGCTCTGCTGCCCCTGGCGGGTAAACAGCGTCACATGCTGGCTTAATGACTGCTGCCACTCATGGCTGCCCAGCGGCGCGCTGAGCACCGGGGCGGCTGCGACAGGCGCGGGTTGCGTCTGCGTCGTCATACCGCCAGGCGTGGTCATGGCGCCAATGGTCGTGACCGGAGAAGGCGTGCTTTCCATGTCGGCTTTAGCGGCAGCGGCGGCGACCAGCGGCGTTACCGGCTGGTTGCTTGCTGAGTTTGCGGTGACGTCAGGCGCGGCATCCACTTTCCCTTTTTTCAGCTCGCCCGTCGTCAGCCCGGCGACCGCATCCTGCGTAGCGGCGCGCGTATCGCCACGCAGCGATGCCGGGGCGGAGAGTGCGCCTTCAGCCGACGCGGTTCGCGTGGTTGGCGTCAGCGCCGGCTGGCCCGGTAACATGGCGAAGAGCGCGCTCAGATTCGCGAGGTCTTCATCGCTCAGCGCCGGTGCGTTGTCGTCCTGCCGGGCAGTCTTACTTAACGCGTTCAGGGCGTTGCTTTTCAGCGAAGGCGTCAGCGTGGACAGCAACTGCTGTGCCTCGGTCAGGTCTGCTGTGGCGTCATCCGTCAGCAGATCCTGGCGCGCCAGAAGATCGGCCAGCGCTGTCGTCTGCGGCGTATCGGCATTTTTTTGCAGCAATCCTTTTTGCAGTTTGCCGCCTGCCGCCTGGAGATCGGCAAGCGAAAGCGGGGCATCTTTACCCTGCGCGTCGCCTGCGCCCAAAGCACCGGCTAACAGCGCCAGAAAATCCTGGGCTGAATCGGCTGTTTTACCGGCCTGAAGGCCTGTCGTTACGTCTGTGTCGGTCGTGATCAGTTGGGGCAAGGTGATCATTCGGTTTTCCTCATTGCAGCACGCTGAGCAAATTCATCCATTTTTTTCTGGTCCAGGCGGTTTTCAGCCAATAACGCTGCCGCACTTTGTCTGTCCTGTAAGGTCTGCCAGGCCTGAAGCCGTTGTTTCTTTTCACGCCAGCTGTTCAGCGCCACGTCCACTTTTTGTGTCCACTGCGTCAGCTGCTGGCGATGCTGCTCAATGGCCTTCTCCAGCGTCTGAATAAATTGCTGATAGTTAATCCAGCGGTTGCTGGCAATCCCCTGGCCCATATCGGCATTGAGATTGTTGCGATACTCATGCTGATAATCGATCAGCATTTTCAGTTGTTCTTCCGCCTGCTGGAATCCGCGTCGCATTTCCCCTAATAAGAGAGCGGCATCATCCACTTCTTTCTCGGCCAGATCTTTTAATGTTGCCAGCGCACCATGTTGTGCCATGACCTATGCCCTCCTGCTTCATCACACCGTCGGGAAAATCAGTTCCAGCGCCTGGAGAGAATCTTCCCAGTCGGCTCGTTCGAAAATACCTTGTTGCAAAAACGCCTCCAGTTGCGGCCACAGCGCGATGGCTTTATCCAGCATGGGATCGCTGCCTTTGGCATACGCGCCGACGCTCACCAAATCGCGGTTACGCTGGAAACTGGACAGCAACTGTTTGAAATTCCGTACGCGTGCATAGTGTTGCTCGGTGATCAGCGACGTCATCGCACGGCTGATCGACGCTTCAATATCAATGGCCGGGTAGTGACCGGCTTCGGCCAGACGGCGGGATAACACAATGTGTCCATCCAGGATCGCACGCGCCGAGTCGGCGATCGGGTCCTGCTGATCGTCGCCTTCGGTCAATACCGTGTAAAACGCGGTGATGGAGCCGCCGCCGTGAATGCCGTTCCCCGCACGTTCCACCAGCGCAGGTAATTTTGCGAAGACCGAAGGCGGATACCCTTTGGTTGCAGGCGGTTCGCCGATCGCCAGCGCAATCTCACGCTGCGCCATCGCGTAGCGGGTCAGGGAGTCCATGATCAGCAGTACGTGCTGCCCGCGATCGCGGAAATCCTCGGCAATACGCGTGGCATAGGCCGCTCCCTGCATTCGCAGCAGTGGCGAGACATCCGCAGGCGCGGCAATCACCACCGAACGCGCGCGCCCGTCAGCGCCCAGAATGTTTTCGATAAAATCTTTAACTTCGCGGCCACGTTCGCCAATCAGCCCGACGACGATAACGTCCGCGCGGGTATAGCGTGCCATCATGCCGAGCAGAACGCTTTTACCTACGCCGGAACCGGCAAACAGCCCCATACGCTGTCCGCGTCCGACGGTAAGCAGCGCGTTGATGGGGCGGACGCCGGTATCCAGCACATGCTCAATGGGCGTTCGCTGCAAGGGGTTGAATGGCTGAGTGATTAACGCGCCGGTTTCCGTGGTGTCTGGCGCGGGAAGACCATCCAGCGGCTTGCCGCCGCCGTCCAGCACGCGCCCCAGCAGGGCAGGGCCGAGCGGCAGCTGTTTTCCGCTTTGCAGACCTTCCCCGGCAATATTTTTTGCGTAAACGCGTGCGCCGGGAAGAATGCCTTCGACCTCTTCCAGCGGCATTAAAAACAGACGCTGGCCATTAAAGCCGACGACTTCGCTTTCCACTTCGCGTGTTTCCGTCCCGTCCTGCCGCTCAATGACGCAGGTCGCGCCGAGCGGCAGCTGCAAGCCGGTGGCTTCCAGCACCAGACCGGTGGCGCGGGTCAGCCGCCCGTAGCGACGTACCGCCGGGAGCTGCGCCATTTTGGCTTCGAAGTTATCCAGCGTATTCAGCCAGCGGGTCAGGCGCGTAGTCATCAGACGACTCCGGGAGCCGCCAGGCGGCAGAGTTCTTGCCAACGCGTGGCGACGCTGGCGTCCAGATCGCCTTCATCGGCGGACACTTTACAGCCGCCATGATGCAGCGTGGGATCGCCGCGCAAACGCCAGCCGTGCAGGCTGAGCGTGGCCCCGAGCATCTCTTCGACGCGCTGTAAATCATCCGGGTGAACGCGTAATTGCGGTTTCCCGCTGAACAGCGGTTCCTGTTGCAACAATTGCTGGATCTGTTTAATGAGTGCGGAGTTGTCCACCGCTGGCGTCTGGCCGATCACCTGGCGAGCGGCTTCCAGCGCCATTTGCATCAGGCGCGAGGCAATCACGCTGTCCAGCGCGTCCAGCGTATTCTGAAACTCGCTGACCAGTTGCTGCATTCGGGCATTCAGCGGCGCCTGTTGAGCGCGCGCCTGCGTCTGGCCTTGCTCCAGCCCTTGCGCTAATCCTTCCTGATAGCCCTGTTCGTGGCCTTTCTGGCGGCCTTCGGCGAGGCCCGCGTTATACCCTTGCTCGTGCGCCTGCATTTTCAGCTGCGCCAGTTGCTGCTCAAGCTGCTGTTCGGCACTCAGCTCCGGTTCGTCATCGATGGCTATCGGTTCGTCGCGGTGCTCCATTGGCACAAACTCGGCCAGGGGAGGGACGAGATCGTCCGGTGTCCAGATCTGCCACGGCAATTCGTTAGACATAGGTATCCTCGCCGCTGCCGATTACCATTTCGCCGGTTTCCGCCAGACGACGCACAATAAGCAGAATGGCTTTCTGTTCGTTCTCCACCTGAGACAGACGTACCGGGCCACGGTTGGCGAGGTCGTCGCGCAGAATATCGGCAGCACGCTGCGACATGTTGCGCAGGAATTTCTCGCGTAGCGGCGGCTCGGCGCCTTTCAGGGCGATCAGCAACGACTCGGAATCCACTTCCTGCAACAGACGCTGGATGCTGCGATCGTCGACTTCCACCAGATTTTCGAACAGGAACATTTCGTCGATAATTTTCTGCGCCAGCTCGCCGTCGAATTCGCGTACGGCGCTGATAACCGCCTCTTCCTGCTGGGTTTTCATCAGGTTGATGATTTCTGCCGCGGTTCTCACGCCGCCCATTTTGCTGCGCTTGAGGTTCTGACCGTCGAGCAGACCATTCAACACTTCGGTCAGTTCCGCCAGTGCGGCTGGCTGTACGCCGCCGAAGGTCGCGATACGCAGCATGACATCGTGGCGCAGACGTTCGTCGAACAGCGCCAGAATATCGGCGGCCTGGCCGCGTTTGAGATGCACCAGGATGGTGGCGATAATCTGCGGGTGTTCGTCGCGGATAAGGTCGGCGGCGCTTTGCGGCTCCATAAAGTTGAGCGTTTCAATGCCGCTGGCGGTATCCCGCGTTTCGAGGATATCTTCCAGCAGACTGGCGGCACGCTCTTCACCCAGCGCTTTAACCAGCACGGAACGCAGGTATTCGTTGGCGTTGATGTTGAGTGCGGCAAACTGTTCGGCTTCTTGCTCAAATTCCGCCAGCACATCGGTCAGCTGTTTGTTGGAAATCTGGCGCACGTTCGCCATTGCCGAACTCAGGGTTTGCACTTCGCGCGTGGAGAGGTGCTTAAACACCTCTGCCGCACGGTCTTCGCCAATGGTCATCAGCAGGATGACGCTTTTATCGGTGCCGGTAAGTTTATTGCTCATGATCGTTATTCATCCACTGGCGAATGACCAGCGCCACGACGCGCGGATCGTTATCTGACATTTCGCGAATACGCTGGCTCATCACTTCTGCACCCAGACGCTGGTTCGCCCGGCGCTGCTGGGTCTGTTCGTCTTTGCTGAGGCGAACTTCTACCGCTTCTTCGGTTTCCTGACGAACCTGCGCCTGTTCCTGCGCGGCTTTCGTCTCTTCAGCGCGGCGAGCAAGCTGCGGTCGAACCGCTTTGCGCCACAGAATCCAGGCAACCAGCAGAACCAGGAGCCAGCGACCTGCGGAGATCAACTGCTCAATAAAGGCTTGCTGTTTCCAGAATGGCAGCTCGCCGCCCAGGTCGTCCGTTGCGGTAAACGGTGAGTTCACCACGTTAAGGGTATCGCCGCGTTTGTCGGAGAAGCCCATTGCTTCGCGGGTCAGATCTTCGATCTGCTTCATCTGTTCCGTGGTTAACGGCAGCGGTTTGCCGTCCGGCAGGGCGCGGTAGTTCACCACGACCGCCACGGAGAGTCGCTGCACATCGCCCACGTTCAGTTTGGTGTGGCGAATGGTGCGATCCACTTCGTAGTTACTGGTTTCGTTGCGCTGCGTATTGCGCGGCACATTGCTGTTCGCATTGTTGGTCGTCTGCGTGTTCTGCGCGTTTTGCTGATTAGCAGGCGGTGTGCTGATCGGCGCAGCATTCGCCGGCGCAGGCTGATTCGACAGCGCACCCGGTACGCCGCCCGGATAGCCGGAGCCGATTTGCTCGCTTTCATTAAGCTGGCGTGAGCGCAGCACGGCCTGCGATGCGTCGCCGTTCGGACGGTATTGCTCTTCCGTTTGCTCTTTGTTGGCAAAATCCAGCTGCGCAGTAACCTGAGCATGGACGTTGCCGTTGCCGACGATTGGCGAAAGAATCGATTCGATACGGCGCTGAATGCGTCCTTCCACATCGCTGGCGTATTTCAACTGCGCGTCGTTCAGATCGCGGCTGCTGGTATTGGACTGAGTCAACAGATGACCGCCCTGATCGACCAGCGTGACGTTACCTGGCGGCAGACCTGCAACGGCGCTGGATACCAGATGCACCACCGCGCTGATTTGCCCTTCATCCAGCGCGCGGCCTGGTTCAAGATTGACCGTCACGGAAGCGGAAGGGGATTTCTGCTCGCGCACGAACAGAGAAGGTTTCGGCATCGCCAGGTGGACACGGGCGCGTTTTACCGGCCCCAGGGTTTCGATAGTGCGGGCCAGTTCGCCTTCCAGCGCGCGCTGATAATTGACCTGCTCGCTGAACTGGCTGATGCCGAATTTTTCCTGGTCTAACAGCTCGAAGCCGACAGCGCCGCCTTTTGGCAATCCCTGTTGCGCCAGGCGCAAGCGAAGCTCATGCACTTTATCGGCAGGCACTTCAATCGCACCGCTTCCTTCGGTGAAGCGGTAAGGGATGTTCATCTGGGTCAGCTGCGTGACAATGGCCCCGCCATCCTGATCGGAAAGGTTGCTGAACAGCGTGCGATAATCTGGCGCTTTCGCCCACAAAACCATAGCAACGATGATGGCAACGGCGGCTGATCCCGCCACAATCAGAGGAATTCTGGGATTCGCGCGCAGGCGATTAAGCCACTCGAGAGGTTTAGGTTGGGTTGCAGTCGATGCAGTCGCACTCATCTCGCACCTCGTGACTGATCGTGGACGGCGTTTTTTGCAAAGTGGAACAAGACTCACTCCCGGGTCAGCAAACTCGAAAAATTGACGGTCTCATTATTTGCGGTTTCGAATTTTTCTATGCGCCAAAAACCGAGGTTTTTTATCGCTATTTAGCGCCTTTATCTTATTGACAAACTGGTAATCTCTGCTGTGTAAAAAATCATCCAGGGGATTAGCATGTCAGCAATACAGGGGATTGAAGGGGTCATCAGCCAGCTACAGGCAACGGCGATGTCCGCACGGGCGCAAGACGCGCTGCCGCAACCAACCGTAAGTTTTGCCGGTCAACTGCATGCGGCACTGAATCGCATCAGTGATACGCAAACCACCGCGCGCGTACAGGCAGAAAAATTTACTCTGGGTGAGCCAGGCATTGCGCTTAATGATGTGATGACCGATATGCAAAAAGCGTCTGTCTCAATGCAGATGGGTATTCAGGTACGCAACAAACTGATGTCGGCGTACCAGGAAGTGATGTCGATGCAGGTGTAGCCAGACCTGCTGAATGCATCATACAGGCCGGATAAGGCGCTTGCGCCGTCATCCGGCAAATGATTACTTCTGAATCAGATAGCGAATCGTTGGGCCATCCTGCTGAATATCCAGCACCGTATAGCCGTGATTGCGCGCATCCAGCGGAATATTATTGATGGATTGCGGGCAGTCGCTCACCACTTCCAGAATTTCTCCCTTTTTTAACTGCGGCATCGCTTCCAGCGTGGCGACGGCCGGGTAAGGGCAGGGCTCACCAACCATATCAAGACGGTAATCAGGAACGATATTTTTCATGCGGATTCCTTAGCAGGGGTTAACCCGGTGCGACGGAAGAAACGTTTTTCCCAGCCGATTATCAGCATCAGCGCGGCAAACAACAGCAGATAAGTGACCAGCAGGCCGCCCAGCGGGCCGAAGGTGTCGAGCAGATTCACTTTGTCCCAACGGGTTGCCAGCGCCGGGGCAAAATCATCCCAGTAATATGCCAGAATAGTGGAGCCGATAACGTTGCCGAGGCCCACCCACCAGTAGTGCACCTGACCTTCCACGGCGCGGTACATCCAGCCGGTTTCACACCCGCCCGCCAGCACGATGCCAAAACCAAACAGCAGACCGCCGATAACGGCGTTCGGGCCAGCCCACATAATCTTCGCTTCCACGCCTAACTGCACGTAGCTGAAAATTCCGATAGCGCTCACCGCCATCCCGAAGATGATGGCTTTCGCCATATGGGTGCGACCGGTGATCCACAAGTCACGGAAGGCCGAGGTGAAACAAATTTGCGCACGTTCAATCAGCAGACCAAAGCCCACGCCGAACAGCATGGCCAGCCCCAGTTTTGGCTGGTTCATCGCCGTCAGCAGCGCCCAGCCGATCATGCCGATAAAGACCAGCATCCCCAGACGAAAACGGCGGCGCGCCTGATCCGGCTTCTGCGTCAGCGGCGAGGCAGCGGAGACTTTCTGCATTTTGACCGGGATACGGAATATGGGCAGTAGCGTGAAGCGCGCGCCGAACCAGGAGCCGATGGCGGTTGCCAGCGCAAAGAACCAGGCATGAAGAGAAAACTGCGGAATACCGGTGAAGAAGGCCGCCAGATTGCAACCCATCGCCATGCGCGCGCCAAAACCGGCAATCATCCCGCCGATAATCGCCTGCATAATGCGGATACGGCTGCGCGGCATACGTAATTTAACGTTGTTGGCCCACAGTGCCGCCGCAAAACAGCCGCCGAACATGCCGAGGATCATCATCCCGTCGATGCGGGTAAGAGGGGAGCCTTCCAGATGGATCAGCTTGTAGTAACCCCACTCTTCAGCATGAACGCCAAACAGCTGGAGGATTTGTCCACCCCAGCGGGTGAATTCGCCCGTAACAGCCCAGAACGTACCGGTGATACCGAAATAATAAGTGGAGAGAATACCTGCTGCGATGACCGCAGGGACAGGCGCCCAGAATTTAACTAACCAGGCTTGTTTGAATTGTTGCCATGACATGCTTTCTTAGCCTCTGAACTCAGAAGGAAAATAAAAGAAGAGCGGATAGTACACCGATCAGATTTTTTGCCTACTACTAATAAGAAGTAATATCGACTGGATCAATATTACTTGTTGGCCCTGAAAGGCTGGCGACATCAGGGCTTTAATGCCACAATCCTGTTTTCTTCGCATGCAGGATGAATGATGAAAAAAATAGCGATCGTTGGCGCATTTCTGGTCCTTACCGGGTGTGCAGAGGTACAGAACTATAACGATGTGGTGAAGACGCCAGCGCCAGCCGGTCTGGAAGGATACTGGCAGTCAAAAGGTCCTCAGCGCAAACTGGTGAGCCCCGAGGCGATAGCCAGTCTGGTGGTGACCAAAGAGGGTGATACCCTGGATTGCCGTCAGTGGCAGCGGGTGATTGCCCTGCCGGGTAAACTGACGCTGCTTTCCGGTGATTTAACCAACGTTACGGTGAAGCGCGAACTCTATGAGATTGAGCGTGAAGGGAACACGCTGGAATATGATGGTATGACGCTGCAACGCGTGGATCGACCCACGACCGAATGCGCCGATTATTTATCGAAACATCCGCTCGCGAGTCAGTTACCGTAAACATTTTCGGTAAACGCTGGCGGTAATTATATTGTTGCCGGGTGGCGCTAACGCTTACCCGGCCGGTGTTCTCTCCTGTACTTACAGTGCATCTTCAATGACCCATACGCTGACGCAGCCACCGTTGCAGGTAAACGTGGCCTCACCCTGTTCATCGGTGGTTACGCGCTCTTCCCGATTGCCTAAAAAATCACGCCAGGTCTTGTTGGCGTAATTTTCACCTAGCGTAATGGTCTTCTCGCCGTCATCGCCGTTGGAAAGTACGACCACGCAGCCAGGATCGTCGTCTGTACCGCTACGGCTAAAGGCAACGCAGTTGGGGTGGTCGAAAAAGAGCGTCTGGATACCGTGGGCAAAACGCTGGCGCGCGAGAATCAGTTGATCGAGCTGTTCGATAACGGGCATATCAATGGTGTAGGTTTCGCCGTCGCCACCCGTATCTTCGTAATGTGCGCCGTAGAGATCAGGGTAAAACACTGACGGTACGCCGTTCTCCCGCAATAGGATCAACGCATAGGCCAGCGGCTTAAACCAGGCTTCAACGGGCGCTTCAAGCGCCTGTAACGGTTGGGTATCGTGATTTGCCACGAGCGTTACGGCATGGAAAGGATCGGCTTCCACCAGCGTGTCGGTGAAAATCTGGCTCATATCGTAATCACGCCCCCGACGAGAGGCTTCGTGGAAGTTCATCTGTAGCGGCGCGTCGAACAGCATGGTTTTTCCATCCACCTGATCGATATAGGCTTGTAGCTTGTCCACTTCATGAGACCAGTACTCCGCCACAATGAACAGCGGCTTTGGCGCAACCTCCTGGACGTGTTCTATCCACTCTTTATAAAACCAGGCCGGAATGTGTTTGACCGCATCCAGGCGGAAGCCGTCGCAATGGGTTTGCGCCATTACCCAACGCGCCCAGTATTTGATCTCCTCGGTGACCGCATGGTTGCGAAAGTCGATGTTTTCGCCCATCAGATAGTCGAAATTACCCATCTCATCATCGACCTGGTCGTTCCAGCCGTCGCCAGTGTAGTCGTTGACGATCTTAAAGATGCCGTCTTCGTCCGGGTTTTCGATGTGATCAATACCGCTGAAGCATTTGAAATCCCAGATAAACTGCGAATATTGACCGGCGCGGGCAGGGAAGGTGTAACGCGTCCAGCCTTCACATTCGATGATCTCGTCATCGATTTGCGTGCGATCATCTTCATTGACCCGCTGTACGCGAATGGCCTCTTTTTCATCCGCGCCCATTTTGTGGTTGACGACCACGTCGAGTAAAACCGCAATGTCATTTTGCTTTAGTGCCCCAATGGCGGCCAGCAGCTGCGCTTTGTCGCCATATTTCGTGGCGACAGATCCTTTCTGATCAAACTCACCCAGATCAAACAGGTCATACGAGTCATAACCTACGGAATACCCGCCGGACGCGCCTTTATAGGCGGGCGGTAACCAGACCATATTAATGCCGATATCATTGAGGCCGCCAGCGCGCTCAGCCAGTTCTGGCCAGAGCTTGCCGCCGTCAGGGTAATACCAGTGGAAGTACTGCAATAGCGTGGGGTTTTTCATCTTCCGTGCTCCAGAAGTCGTCAGGCCAACTTCTGGAGTATGGATGAGAATTGCAGATTGGGAAAAATTATTGATTCAGGTTACTGGGGAACAGAATATTTCCCGCCAGGTTCCCGTATGTCGTGGAGACGGACTGCTGTTTTCCGGTCTGGTCTATAAGCTGACGTAGCTCTTCCATACGGTGCTGCAACAGCGTTTTTAACTCAGCCTCGTTACGGAGTACGGCATTCAGGATCTCTTTTGCCTGGTTTATCAGAAATGTATTGCCGGGAGAGATGGGGTTACGTGCAATACCTTCTACCAGCTGCACATAATTCATCTCCTGCTCAATCAGTTCATCCCATTTCCCTGAATGAGCGAGATCCAACATTGTGATACTAAGGGCATGCAGGGCATGCCAGTCGGTAAGTGACGGGATGAAGTTAGTCATCAAAGGGTATCCTGAACGGGTGAAACCGGTGAGCCAATCTGTTTCCAGGCATCAGCGATATTGGTTAGCAATCCCTCTACTTCAATGATAGCTTCGACGTCGTTATGTAAGTTGGCCAGTAACAAACGACGTATCATGTAATCGTAAAGTGATGCCAGATTGCGGGAAAGGTCTCCTTCAACGTCCATGTTGAGTCCCGCCTTGAGGCCGTTATCAATAATATTGATCGCTTTTGACAGCGCTTCACCTTTCGATAACAGTTCTCCCTGCTCCAGGAATAGTCGTGCCCTGACGAGAGCGCTTAGTGCTCCGTCAAAAAGCATAACAATCAGTTGGTGTGGGTCGGCACTCATTACCGCACTTTCCACCCCGACTTTTTGGTAGGAAAGAACACCACTTTTACTATACATATCAGTTCCTTAACTGCTGGATGAGCTAAACTGCTGTGTCAGGTAGTTTGCAGTATTGTTCATCTGACTGATCAACTTATCCAGTGAGGTGAATTGCGCTTTGTAGCGCGCCATGGTTGCTTCTATGGAGGCTTCCATCGCGTCATAGCGCTGTTCTAATGTCTTGAGCGTTTTGTTGATGCCATCCTGCGCGTTTTTAATAACCCCAGATTGATCGACGGAGGTATCCAGCATTTTGGTCAACATATTGTTCATTTCTGTAGCAAAACCTGTCGTTTTGCCATCGCCGATAAAGTATTCCTGAACCGCCTGTGGGTTATCAGTTAATGCTTTCGTCAGCTTAGTGCTGTCTATTTTCAGGTTACCTGTCGAACCGTCGGCGCCGGTCACCGGATCCTGAGTAATACCCAGTTGAGATATAATGGCGTAAGCGCCGCCTTGTACATCCGTCAGCAGACTGCGTAATTGCGATTGAATGGAACGCACGTTGGTGTCGCCCATTAACGCACCGTTAGTTGCTGACTGGTCTTTGCCCTGCTCAACTTTGACGTACTTCGTCACGCTGGCGATGGTTGACTGTAGCGCATTATAGGCTGTTACCCAGTCATTTATTGCTTTGCTGTTCTCTTCTGTTGCACGGGTTAATTCCAGCGTTTCATCGGCGGTGCTTTTATTCTTCAACGTCAACGTGACGCCTGGCAACGCATCAGAAATGATATTACTTGAACGTTCAAGTTCGACGCCGTTCACTGTCAGTTTTGCGTTCTGCGATGCGGTCTGCTCGGTTAGCGCATTTGTTGAAGCATCGTGACCGATAACCTGCTGGAGCGTGTCGTCACCGGTTACCGTTACGGTCATGTCTGAGTCCGTACCCGTCGTTTTTGATGTCAGCATCAGACGATAGTCGCCGTCAGAAGCCTTCATTACCGTGGCGGAGACGTTACCATTGGAATTATTAATGGCTTTCGCAATACCGTTCAGGCTGGTGTCGGAATCCGACAATGTAATTTCTAAAGGATCTTTGGTTCCCGGCTGCGTAATCGTAATTGTGCGCGTACCGTTCGTCGTTGTTTCGCCCAGTTTTGTTGTGTTGCTGTCAATCTTGCCGGACATCAATACCTGTGCTTTGGCAACCTGACTCACGTTGACTGTGTAGCTTCCGGCAGTAGCTTCACTGGTTGTTGTGGCAGTGAATGCCGTGTTAGTGCTGCTAACGGTTGTCGAGTTCCAGGTTGTTGTTTTACCCAATGCCGCAGTGGCAGTCTGCAGATTGGTTAATGCGCTTTGTAACTTACCGTACGCGCTCAACTGGGCGTTATAGTTTGTCTGCTGAGTTGTAATTGATGTTAATTTTGTTTTTTCAGCAGCTTCCAATTGGTTGTAGAGCGTCGTCAGATCCAGATTAGAGCCAACCCCCAGGTTACTAATAGTAGGCATGTCTTTTTTCCTTAAAGTCTTGGGTGTACAGCTCTCTGTATCGGCAACTTTTGGTGAAAGTTTACATTGACCGTAAAAAAATAATCGGCAGAAAAGGGCGGGGTGAGAAGGGCATATAGAGGGATTGTTTTTGTTTTATTTTTATACAAAACAATCGTGTTCTTGATTCTAAAAAATGAGAAAACTGCATTTAATTACCTTTAAAAATAATTAGTTAAAAGTTTTTGTCGTTTATTTCTAAAGTACTGTGAAGTTGCGCCGATACCCTTGTTGACGGTGAGAGACGCCGTGAGTGTTCGGCACCGAACTTAGAACCCATTTTTGAAGGAATTAAATTATGGCAGTTATCAATACTAACCTGATGTCACTGACCACTCAGAACAACCTGAACAAATCTCAGTCTGCTCTGGGCACGGCTATCGAGCGTCTGTCCTCTGGTCTGCGCATCAACAGCGCTAAAGACGATGCTGCTGGTCAGGCGATTTCTAACCGTTTCACTTCTAACATCAAAGGCCTGACTCAGGCTGCGCGTAACGCTAACGACGGTATCTCCATTGCTCAGACTGCTGAAGGTTCTCTGAACGAAATCAACAACAACCTGCAGCGTATCCGTGAGCTGGCTGTTCAGGCTCAGAACGGCACCAACTCTGGTTCTGACATCGACTCCATTCAGTCTGAAGTTAACCAGCGTCTGGACGAAATCAACCGTGTTGCCAGCCAGAGCCAGTTCAACGGCATCAAAATCCTGGCAGGTACTAGCTCTGCTACAACTATCTCTATCCAGGTTGGCGCTAACGACACCCAGAAAATCGACATCACCATTAATGGCAACAGCGGTTGGAACAAATTTGATTCAACCGGTACTTCTGGTGTTACTACGGGTCTGGCTTCAGGTGAAACGCGTAGCGTTACCACCAAAGGTTTCGACGTTCTGGCTACTGACGTGCTGTCCTCTATCGATACTGCACTGAAAGCTGTTGATACTCAGCGTTCTGACCTGGGTGCGATTCAGAACCGTTTCGAATCCACCATCTCTAACCTGAACAACACCGTAACCAACCTGTCTGCTGCACAGTCTCGTATTCAGGATGCTGACTACGCAACTGAAGTTTCCAATATGAGCCGCGCGCAGATCCTGCAGCAGGCTGGTACTTCTGTACTGTCTCAGGCAAACCAGGTTCCGCAGACTGTTCTGTCCCTGCTGCGTTAATCGCACGGACCAGCCTCTTTATAAAACCAGTCTTCGGACTGGTTTTTTTATTCCCGCGCAGATACCACGAATAAAGCAAAAATTAAGTCTCTTCTTACGCCATTAAAAATATCCCACTCCTGTACTGTAAATCTGGTCATTACTGTAAAGAGATTACCGGCGGGAGCATTAATTTTGGGATTGCCTACAGAGTCAGATAAGAGCTACAGCATTTGCTATTCCACCCCGGGCCATATCAGGGCTGTTAACCATTTGTATGGCGTGACAACGCCTGTCCTTGATACCGCCAGAGTGCTTGAACTGGGCGCAGGGGAAGGTTATACACTGTATTCGCAGGCGCTGATGTATCCCAACTCGCGCTTTGTCGGCGTGGAGCTTGAGAGCGAAAACTCTCTTTCTTCGCAACAGGCTCTACTGGGCAGTGCGCCGGATAACCTGGCACTTTTTTCACTTTCTCTTGATGACTTACTCAGCCAGGATATCGGTGAATATGATTATATTATTATTCATGGCAGCTTTAGTTGGTTGAGTAATGATATTCGCGACCAACTCCTTGCGTTTTGCCAACAGCATTTAAGCCCTCAGGGTTGTATTGCCATTGAATGGGAATGCCATCCTGGTGCAAAAATAAACGAGATTATTCGCGACGCGGTACAAATTCATAGCAGTCTGGCGAATGATATCGAAACGCAAATCGCCAGTTCCCGGGCAATGTTAAGCTGGTTAAAGCTAAACGGCGTCACCGGGGAGGCTGCATTTTTAAAAAGTAGCGATACATTATCAGATTTGCTGATTAGCCATAGCCTTCTGCAAACACCAAACGAGTACCGTTACTTGCTTGAATTTGCGGGTGTGATCGAGACTTTTGGCCTGGCTTATGTCGGCGACTTACTACCATGGACAGAGCTTGCGGCGCATTATGATGAAAAGATCCAACATCTACACAATGTGCTCAGTCCACTCAATAACAAAATTCTGATCCAACAGTATCTTGATTTCGCAGTGAATCGCGGCACGCGTTTTAGCCTGTTGACCCATAGCGACAATGCGCAAACGGTGTCTGTGTTGCCGGACCTGACGAAACTGAAAGATCTGCGTTGGGCAGGAAGTTTTCGCCGTCAGTCTCTGCAAGGAAGGATTCTCAACACGTTAACCGCAAATAGCGAAACGCCTGTCTCTACGGATGATATCGCTACGCTGGCTCTCCTTGATGTTCTCGGCGACGGCTGGCCCGCAAGCCTCACTTTCGAACAGCTCGTTTATAACGTTCGTCAGCCCGACTTAGAGGATAAAGCATGGCGGGAGGATATCAGCCAGTCACTGTCGGCTCTTTTTTTGAAAGGGTTGCCTGACTTACATTTCTCTCTGGATAAGAGCGTTTACGATACCTGCCAGGCTGCGCCGGCACAGTGGGTGGCGGCGACAAGAGGTAAATATGCCATTAACCGCTGGCATGAAACTGTAGAACTGAATGACGAAGAATTGTCGGCGATGTCTGCTCCGACGCCGGTGGTAACGGCGCAGAATGCGCAAATCTTGTTTAGTCTGGTTAAGAAGGGGATGGTGGCGGCTGCTCCCAAAGCCTGGCGGGCTTTTTTGCAGCAGCTTATCGGCCATTTTCCGGCTGAAGAAACCTGGCCCCTTGTTTTCTCGCTGATTCTTTATTCCGGTACGGAGGCCAACGGCGGATTTTTACCTTCCGCCAGGGCAACGCCGGGCAAGAAAAAGACATCCATGCCGGCTCTGGCCCCGGTGGAAGAGGCTTTTCATCGACAGCTAGAAAAGTTAATGCAGGAAGGCAGATTCCAGCAGGCGCGTGCGAGCATTGAACGGTTGGTTGCACAGAGACCAGATAATGTCCATGTGCACTATCTTCTGGCGAATTTCTATTTGCGTACTTCCGATTATGACGCCGGGCTGAAAGCCAGTATGTCGTTGCTCTCGTTGCAGTCGAGTAGCTGGCGTATTTTTTATGAGCTCTCCGCTATTTTTTATCGTAAAAACTGGCGTTGGCAAGCAGGGCGTCTGGCACGGGCGATCTTGCGCGCCGAACCTGGGTATGCTGCGGCATGGGATCTTCTCAGTTCTCTTTACCGTGAAATGATGGAATATACGCTGGCGGAAATGTGTTTGCGTAAAGCAATAGAGATAGAACCGCGTTCTGCGGGCATTATTGAGAATCTGGGAACGATCCTTGGTGATCAGTCAAAAATGAGCGAGGCGATCCCTTATTTACGCCGCGTAGTCGAGCTGGATCCGGGTAATTTTAATGCCTTCACCAGCTTGCTGTTTGGGCTGACGCACAGCACAGAGCTTACAGCGCAGGAGCTGCTGGAAGAACATAAGCAGTTTGGCCAGGCCGCTGAGCGTTGGGCGAGTAAACAGCCGTTTACTATTACTCATACGCGCGAAGAGAAATCTCGCTTACGTATCGGATTTGTTTCTGGAGATTTTGGCCGCCACCCGGTGACGAATTTCCTCGCGCCGGTCTGGTATTCTCTGGATCGCGATCGCTTTGAAATATACGGTTACCAGAACTCCCCACTACAGGATGAGGTGACCGAGCGACTGATGGAAAGTGCCTGCGTATGGTCAAAAGTCACACATCTAAGCCACCTCGAATTTGCTGAGCAGGTTAAAAGGGATGGAATTGATATCCTTGTCGATCTCTCCGGGCACACTGGTTATAACCGTTTGCCGGCTTTTGCGTTAAAACCAGCACCTGTCCAACTTTCCTGGATCGGTTATCCCGGAACCACGGGGATGGCGACGGTAGATTATTACCTTATTGATAGTCGTTTTGCGGAACCGGGCGTTCTGGATCCTGCCTTTGTTGAAAAATTAATTTATCTTCCAGCGGTTCAGCAGTTCCATCCGAATAAAGAGAGCCCTGATGTTGGCCCATTGCCTGCGCTGAAAAATGGCTTTATCACTTTTGCCAGCTTTAACCGCCCGAAAAAAATCAATGATGAGGTTGTTCGCGTCTGGAGCAAGATCTTGCACAGCATACCTGATGCGCGTTTGCTTATCGGCTATATGTCTGACAGCAATATGGTTAACCATTTCAGAATGTTGTTTAAGGAGCAGGGCATTAATGAGGAACGGTTGCTATTCAGGCAAAAGATGTCGCTGCATGAGTATCTGGCATTACATAACGACATTGATGTTTTGCTGGATACCTTTCCTTATACCGGGGGAACGACGACCTGGCATGCGATCTGGATGGGTGTTCCTACATTAACTATTGCCGGGGACACCATCGCTTCCAGGCAGTGCAGCGCCGGGCTGAATTTTTGTGGGCTGCAGGATTTTGTGGCCGTTGACAAAGAACAGTACATCGCTAAGGCGGTTTTGTTGTCTGAACAAACCCATGCGTTGGCTGAGTTGCGCCAGTCGCTGCGCTCTCGCCTGAAAGAGAAGAGTGTATCTCAGGTGCGAGAAGCCATTTATTTCGAGCGGGCGCTGGAGATTATCTGGCAGCGTTATTGTCAGGGGTTGCCGCCTGCGCCAGTGGTGATTAATAGCGATACATAATGGGCGAACTGGTGTGAGTGAGGCATTTACGGCGAAGAGGTTATGTAGGGCTGGTGGGGGAAGAGAGTGAATAACACATTGACTGATGCTATAGGTGGATATTTCCCCCTCGAAACGGCGTTAATAAGCCAGACGTTGTATTCTGATGCACAGTGTTTCAGTTCTGCGCGTGCGGCCTTTTATGCTCTATTGAAAAAAGGGCAACCTTCAGCACTCTGGATGCCGCGCTGGATCTGCAATGCAATGCTATCGCCTGCCGAAACGTTAGGCATTCCCGTACGTTTTTATTCTCTGGACGCCGCGTTTGCTCCTGCGGACGATCTTCAGCCAGAAAACGGTGACTGGGTGCTTGCGGTTAACTATTTTGGCCTCGTCGATAACCTGGCTCAGTCGCTCATGGAACGGTTTAATCCACAGCAGATCGTCTGGGATCACTCTCAGTCCTTTTTCTCCGCGCCGCAACCCGGTCTGGCAACGATCTACTCACCCAGGAAATTTTTCGGCGTTCCCGATGGCGGGATGCTGGCTGGTGCAATACAGGTGGATATCCCTCCGACAGAGGAATCAGCTTCTCTTCAGCGCACTGAGCATCTTTTTATTCGCCTGGCGCAGGGCGCAGAGGCTGGCTACACCGCCTACCGACAGGCAGAGCAAACGCTGGAGGAACTACCGGGGGAAGGCATGTCTATGCTGACTCATCGTTTATTAGCCGGGATCGATTATCAAGCCTGTGAGCAGCGACGCCTTGAAAATTACCAGTACCTGTATCAGCGTCTTGCCTGTATCAATGCGCTAAATTTACCTGCCAGGCCAGAATGCGGCCCGCTTTGCTACCCACTACTGACTGAAAATGAAAATCTGCGCGAAGCGCTTCGTCAGCGCCGAATTTTTATTCCTGTTTACTGGCTTGATGCCTTGCAAAGAGTGAGTGTCGATTCGATTGAATACCGTTACATCAGACACATCCTACCGTTGCCTGTGGACCATCGTTATGGGCTGGATGAAATGCAATCTCTTGCAGATTTTGTGATTGCGTATCTCTCATATACCGGGGAAGGTTCTGATGAAAAAAATTAATGTCCTTATTTTCCCTTGCGGTGCAGAGAATGCGGGTGAGATTTATAGCGCGCTGCGCTATTCCGTCCATATTGGTCTGCTGCTGGGGGCATCGAGCGTAAGCGATCACGGGGAGTTTCGTTTTCCCGATTATGCCGGTGATATGCCCAATATTCATGCTGACGACTTCGACGCGCAATTTCTGCGACTGGTGAAAGAGAAGCAGATTGATGTCGTTTTCGCTACGCATGATTCTGTCGCGTTAAAACTTGCACAACTTAATGAACCCCGGCAGCACTACTTTTTGGTTAATGGCGATCGTCAGGTAACGGAGACGCTACGTTATAAAAGCGCTACCTATGCCCTATTTGACGATTGCCACTGGGTCCCTCATCGATACTGCGATCTTGCAACAATTGACGACTGGCCGGCGATCGTAAAACCAGACTGTGGACAGGGGGGAAATGGTGTACAGCGAGTAAATAACCGCCTGTCTCTGGAACAGGC
Source organism: Citrobacter sp. CK181 (assembly GCF_030333595.1). Taxonomy (NCBI): domain Bacteria; kingdom Pseudomonadati; phylum Pseudomonadota; class Gammaproteobacteria; order Enterobacterales; family Enterobacteriaceae; genus Citrobacter; species Citrobacter sp. CK181. The sequence goes on from NZ_JAOWFN010000011.1 coordinate 559,389, forward strand.
GATTGAATCCGTCGCGCAGGCGATCGTGGTGGAATATCTGCCGGGAGAGGAGATCACCGTCGACTGTTTCACTGACCGAAACCGCCGTTTGATTTGGGCTGGGCCTCGTACCCGTGAACGTGTTCGGGCGGGTATCAGCATGCGTTCACGAGAGGTCGTTCTTGACGATGAAATAACCGACATTGTCGAAACGATAAATGCGCGACTGGCGCTTCGTGGCCCTTGGTTTGTACAGCTAAAACGCGACAGAACAGGGAAATGGAAACTGCTGGAGGTGGCCTGCAGGATTGCTGGCGCAATGGTTTTTCAGCGTGCCAGAGGGGTGAATTTACCGCTTATGGCTATCCATGACTTTATGGGACGCGATGTTGTCGCTCTCCCGGAAATGAGTGTCGGTATCGTTGATCGGGCCATTGTGTCCCGAACGCGAAGTGAACTCAACTATCAGCGAATCTATGTCGATCTTGACGACACCCTCATTATCGATGGTTTTGCGGTACCTGCCGTCATGGCGTTTTTATACCAGAGTCGGGCGCAGGGAAAAGCCATTACGCTGATCACTCGCCATGCGCAGAAACCTGAAGAAACACTTATGTGCGCAGGGGTTGCGTTGAACCTTTTCGATGAGGTCATCCATCTGACTTCTGGAGAGCGAAAGTCAGAATATATACAGCCAAACAGTTTGTTTATTGATAACTATTTTCCTGAGCGGATGGATGTCCGAACGCTGAAAGATGTGCTCGTTCTGGATGTTGATGCCGTTGAGTTTTATTTGCGCTAAGAGAGCCTGTTATGTTGACTGACGAGCAAACTGCCGATTTTTGCCATGCGTTTATCGAGAAAGCCTCACCTCGTTATATCTTTGGGCTGACGAGTTATGGCATTGAAATGGCTAAGGTATTTAACGTTGAGGGCATCATTGATAATAAAACAACGCAAACTCAGATTGACGGGTTTCCGATTATCTCTCTAAGTCAGGTTCCTTCGGACGCGTTGATTGTTTCTTCGATTATGGATGGTCGCCCGGTATCGGCATGGCGAACGCTGTCGGCAGCGGGACATAAACAGATCGATTACTTCAGCTTTTATCGCTATTTCAGCCACCTGTTAAGCAAGCCGACCTGGTATCATCAACCCGAATTTGTGCGCGACTACGCCGAGAACCGTGAAGCCTATGAGCGTATCCGTGCGCTCCTTGCGGATGATATTTCAAAGCGCACTTTTGACGATATCATCAACTTCAGGCTTACCAACAAGCTACAGTTTCTTGCGCAGTATAATATTTGCCTGAACGATCAGTACTTCGATCTGCCCTTTATTGGCGAATATGCCGAACATTTTATTGATTGCGGTAGTTTTGACGGCGCCACTTCCGTTGAGTTTATGCGTCGATTTCCCAGCTATAACACAGTATGTATCTTTGAACCAGAACCGCGCCAGGCGCAGAGTATTCAACAGGCGATGCAGGGCAGGGAAAATGTTTATGTTTATCCCTGTGGCGTCTCGCACAGCCAGCAGAAGCTGAGTTTTTCTTCCTCGGGGTCGACTTCGCATGCGAGCGAAGACGGGGGGATCGATGTTGAAATGGTGGCCCTTGACGATGTGTTAAAAGGGCGAGTGACGTTCATCAAAATGGATATCGAAGGTTTTGAGTCACAGGCTCTGGAGGGAGCAAAACGGATTATTCGTCAACAGCATCCACTGCTTGCCGTCTGTTGCTATCACAAACCTGATGATTTCAGAACCTTGCCTGAGCAGGTATTGGGTTATCGTGAGGACTACGACATCTACCTGCGTCACTATACGGAAGGGCTACTGGAAACCGTTTACTATTTTGTCCCCAGAAAAGGTGCACAATGAAAATCGGCATTATGCAGCCCTATCTATTCCCTTACCTGGGATATTTTCAACTGATTAATGCGGTCGATCAGTTTGTAATTTATGATGACGTAAATTATATCCGTCAGGGCTACATTAATCGTAATACCATTTTGATGGGGAACTCTCCTCAGCGCTTTACCGTTGCTGTGCCGGGCGCTTCATCTTTCAAAAAAATAAATACGTTAAGCTTTGACGTTAATGTTGCTAAGGTGCTGAAAACAGTTCATCAGGCTTATCATAAAAGGCCATATTTTGAACCAGTTTTTAGTATTGTTGAGAAGGTGTTGACCGCCGAGCAGCGCCAGATTCCCACGCTTTGCCAGTATGCGTTTAAAGAAATATTTGCCTGGCTTGGCATTGAAGTGTCACTTCACATGGCTAGTGATTTGAATTATTCATGTGATAAAACTGCAAGCGGGAGGGTGATGAACATTTGCCGAACTCTCGGTGGAGACCATTATATCAATAGTCCTGGTGGGCAGCATCTTTATCATTCTGATGAATTTGTCGCTCAGGGGATGAAACTGTCATTTATTAAAATGGATGATGTTCATTACCCTCAGGGTGGGGGTAAATTCCATGCCGGATTGTCAATTATTGATGTGCTAATGAACTGCTCCCCCTCTGAGGTGAAAGTGTTATTGGGGCAGTATCAGTTAATTTAATGCGGTGCGATGCGCTTTCGTTTATCGGTGCGGGCGGAGAAATTATGGATAAGAACATTTTTGTTACCAGTCCTTTATTGCCACCTCTTGATGAGTTTATTCCTTATCTGGAAGAAATATGGCAAAACAAACAATTAACCAATGCAGGTCCATTTCACCAGCAACTTGAAGAGGCGCTGGCGGAATATCTCGGCGTTGAACATTTGTGTCTGTTTGCAAACGGTACGCTGGCGTTGCTAACTGCATTTCAGGCGTTACGCATCACAGGTGAAGTGATTACCACGCCGTATTCCTTTGTGGCAACGTCGCATTCGCTACTGTGGAATGGCTTAAAACCGGTTTTTGTCGATATTGACCCTGTCACCTGTAATATGGACCCACGGAAAATTGAAGAGGCAATCACACCGCAAACTACCGCTATTTTGCCTGTCCATTGTTATGGCATCCCCTGTGACACAGCGCATATTCAGCAGATTGCTGATATTTATGGTCTGAAAGTGATTTACGATGCAGCGCACGCTTTTGGTGTTAAGCGGGAAGGGACAACCATTTTGCGCGAAGGCGACTTATCTGTCTTGAGTTTCCATGCCACGAAAGTATTCAATACGATAGAAGGCGGAGCGATTATCTGCCATGATAAAAAAACGAAACAACGCATTGATTATTTGAAAAACTTTGGTTTTGCCGGGGAAACCACCGTTGTGGCGCCTGGCATAAATGGCAAAATGAATGAAGTTCAGTCAGCGTTTGGTTTATTGCAACTTCGCCATATCGATAAAGCATTAGCTGAGCGCGCGGCGCTGTTTGATAACTATAAAACACTCCTGGCCGATATTCCTGGTATCTCACTGCTGATCCCGCCGGATAATATTGCATGGAATCATGCTTATTGCCCAATTATGGTTTCGGATGCGTTTCCTGTTTCGCGAGATGGGGTCTATGATTTATTAAAGTCCCACAATATTATGCCCCGCCGTTATTTCTACCCATTAATTAGTAGCTTCCCAATGTATCGTGCTCTGGAGAGCGCCAGACAAGATAAACTTAAAATTGCGCAATTACGTGCAGATGAAGTCCTTTGTTTGCCTCTCTATCCTGGCCTTGAGAAAGAGGTACAGGTAGAAATTGCTTCATTGTTAAAAGGAGTGAGCGAAAATGTGAGTAGTGACTCATCAGCGTTGAAAACTGATGAGATTTTTGCCGAGCGCGTTGCCTGATTTTTAGATCCCCTGAGGGGAATTGGGGGTTATAAATAACGGTAACCCCCAAATAACCCCTCATTTCACCCACTATTCACCCGATTAAAACCCCTGCAGAATCGGATAATCATGCCGATAACTCAACTAACGCAGGGCTGTTTATCGTGAATTCACTGTATACCGCTGAAGGTGTAATGGATAAACACTCGCTGTGGCAGCGTTATGTACCGCTGGTGCGTCACGAAGCATTGCGCCTGCAGGTGCGTTTGCCGGCGAGCGTGGAACTGGACGATCTGCTACAAGCGGGCGGTATCGGGTTATTGAATGCAGTTGACCGATATGACGCTCTGCAAGGAACGGCATTTACCACTTACGCAGTGCAGCGTATTCGTGGAGCGATGCTGGATGAACTACGCAGCCGTGACTGGGTGCCGCGTAGCGTCCGGCGCAATGCTCGCGAAGTGGCGCAGGCGATGGGGCAACTGGAGCAGGAATTAGGGCGCAACGCGACGGAAACTGAGGTGGCGGAGCGGCTGGCGATTCCTGTGGAAGAGTATCGTCAGATGTTGCTTGATACCAATAACAGCCAACTCTTCTCTTATGACGAGTGGCGGGAAGAGCATGGCGATAGCATTGAGCTGGTGACGGAAGAACACCAGCAGGAAAACCCGTTACAACAGCTCCTTGAGAGCAATTTACGCCAGCGTGTGATGGATGCGATTGAATCGTTGCCAGAACGCGAACAGCTGGTGTTGACGCTGTATTACCAGGAAGAGCTCAATCTGAAGGAGATTGGCGCGGTGCTGGAAGTCGGCGAGTCACGGGTAAGCCAGTTGCACAGCCAGGCCATCAAACGTCTACGCACCAAGCTGGGTAAGTTATAAAGGGCGATCGTCGTCGCCCCTTAATAGTGCCGCACAACGTATTGACTACCAGGAGTTCTCATGACGGTGCAGCAATCTAAAAGACGGCCACTAAGCCGCTACCTCAAAGACTTTAAACACAGCCAGACGCATTGCGCTCATTGCCATAAATTGCTCGACAGGATCACGTTGGTTCGCCGGGGGCAGATTGTCAATAAAATCGCGATTTCCCGCCTGGATACGCTGATGGACGACGCACAATGGCAGGAGGAGCAGAAGGAGTGGTCGGCGCTGTGCCGTTTCTGCGGCGATCTGCACTGCAAAGAGCAGAGTGACTTCTTTGACATCATCGGTTTTAAACAATTCTTGTTTGAGCAAACCGAAATGAGCCACGGCACCGTGCGTGAATATGTCGTGCGCCTGCGTCGCTTGGGCAACCATCTCACCGAACAGAACATCTCTCACGACCTGCTACAGGAAGGTTTTCTTGATGAAAACCTGGCCCCGTGGTTACCCGAAACCAGCACCAATAACTATCGGATCGCGCTGCGTAAGTACGAACAGTATAAAACGCATACGCATGCCGGACAGATGCAGAAATCATCCCGGATGGCTACTTCTGATATATATTAAAAATGAATAACATGTAGCGGAGTCGTGTTTGTGATTAGCAGCAAACCCTCTACACTACGGTCATTAATGACAACATTCGGGGTAACTATGAAATTAGCACTTCTGGGACGTCAGGCTCTGATGGGTGTGATGGCAGTTGCACTTGTCGCCGGGATGAGCGTGAAGAGTTATGCAGATGAAGGTCTGTTAAACAAAGTAAAAGAGCGCGGCACGCTGCTGGTAGGCCTGGAAGGGACTTACCCGCCGTTCAGTTTCCAGGGTGATGACGGCAAACTGACCGGGTTTGAAGTGGAGTTCGCAGAAGAACTGGCGAAACACCTCGGCGTAAAAGCCTCGCTGAAACCGACCAAATGGGACGGTATGCTGGCGTCGCTGGATTCCAAACGTATTGATGTGGTTATCAACCAGGTCACCATCTCCGACGAACGTAAGAAAAAATACGACTTCTCAACACCTTATACCATTTCTGGTATTCAGGCGCTGGTGAAAAAAGGCAATGAAGGCAGCATCAAAACGGCGGCTGACCTGAAAGGTAAGAAAGTCGGCGTTGGTCTGGGAACAAACTACGAAGAGTGGTTGCGCCAGAACGTACAGGGTGTAGACATTCGCACCTATGATGACGATCCGACGAAATACCAGGATCTGCGCGTAGGCCGTATTGACGCTATTCTGGTGGATCGCCTGGCCGCATTGGATCTGGTGAAGAAAACCAAAGACACGCTGGCCGTTACCGGCGAAGCGTTCTCCCGTCAGGAAGCCGGTGTGGCGCTGCGTAAAGGCAATGAAGATCTGCTGAAAGCGGTAGATGGCGCCATTGCCGATATGCAGAAAGACGGCACGCTGAAAGCGCTGTCTGAGAAATGGTTTGGCGCAGATGTGACTAAATAATCGTCATAATTGCAAAAAAAGGCGCTTTAATACGGCGCCTTTTTTATTTCATCCGTTTGAACGTGCATAATAAAAAGAACATCACAACAATGAATACCGGAGGCTTTATGCCACTGCATAATTTAACGCGGTTCCCACGCCTGGAATTTATTGGCGCGCCAACGCCACTCGAATACCTGCCGCGTTTATCTGATTATCTGGGTCGCGACATTTTCATTAAACGCGATGACGTAACGCCGATGGCGATGGGCGGGAATAAACTGCGCAAGCTTGAATTTCTGGCTGCCGATGCGCTGCGTGAAGGCGCGGATACGCTGATTACGGCGGGCGCCATCCAGTCGAACCACGTTCGCCAGACGGCGGCGGTAGCGGCAAAACTGGGATTACACTGCGTTGCGTTACTGGAAAATCCTATCGGTACGACGGCGGAAAACTACCTGACCAACGGCAATCGTCTGCTGCTGGATCTTTTTAACACGCAAATTGAGATGTGCGACGCGCTGACCGATCCTGACGCCCAGTTACAGGAACTGGCGACCCGTATTGAGGCGCAGGGGTTCAGGCCGTATGTGATTCCGGTCGGCGGCTCCAGCCCATTAGGCGCAATGGGATACGTGGAAAGCGCGCTGGAAATCGCCCAACAGTGCGAGGGTGCGGTACAGCTGTCCTCCGTGGTGGTGGCGTCGGGAAGCGCCGGTACGCACGCCGGGCTGGCGGTAGGTCTGGAACAACTGATGCCAGATGTTGAGTTGATCGGCGTGACCGTGTCGCGCAAGGTTATCGATCAGAAGCCCAAAGTGGTTACGCTGCAACAAGCGATTGCTAAAGAGCTGGAACTGACCGCCTCGGCGGACATCCTGCTGTGGGACGACTATTTCGCGCCGGGATACGGAACGCCGAATGAAGAGGGGATGGAGGCCGTGAAGCTGCTGGCGCGCCTGGAAGGCATTCTGCTTGACCCGGTCTATACGGGGAAAGCGATGGCGGGCCTGATCGATGGCATCAGCCAGAAGCGCTTCAAAGATGAAGGCCCGATTCTCTTTATTCATACCGGTGGGGCGCCAGCGCTGTTTGCCTACCATCCTCACGTGTAACTTCCGGGTAGAAAAACACTCATGCAAGAAAGTATCCAACTGGTGATTGACTCGCTGCCGTATCTGCTTAAAGGTGCGGTGTTTACGCTACAGCTGAGTATTGGCGGGATGTTTTTCGGCCTGCTGCTGGGCTTCATTCTCGCGCTGATGCGCATGTCGCCCCTGCTGCCTGTCCGCTGGCTGGCGCGTTTTTATATCTCCATTTTTCGCGGTACGCCGTTGATTGCCCAGCTTTTTATGATCTACTACGGCCTGCCGCAGTTTGGCATTGAGCTGGACCCGATCCCGGCGGCGATGATTGGCCTGTCGCTGAATACCGCAGCCTACACTTCGGAAACGCTGCGTGCGGCGATCTCTTCTATCGACAAAGGTCAGTGGGAAGCCGCGGCAAGTATCGGTATGACGCCGTGGCAAACGCTGCGTCGCGCGATTTTGCCGCAGGCCGCCCGCGTGGCGTTGCCGCCGCTGAGCAACAGTTTCATCAGCCTGGTGAAAGATACCTCCCTGGCCGCGACGATTCAGGTGCCGGAACTGTTCCGTCAGGCGCAACTGATTACCTCGCGTACGCTGGAAGTCTTCACCATGTATCTGGCGGCATCGCTGATCTACTGGGTGATGGCGACGGTACTTTCCGCGCTGCAAAACTATTTTGAAGAGCAGCTTAACCGCCAGGAGAGAGATCCAAAATGAGTGCGATTGAAGTTAAAAACCTGGTGAAAAAGTTCCACGGTCAGACGGTGTTGCACGGCATCGACCTGGAGGTGAAACCTGGTGAGGTGGTGGCGATTATCGGCCCCAGCGGTTCCGGTAAAACAACGCTGCTGCGCAGCATTAATTTGCTGGAGCAGCCTGAGGCGGGCACCATCAAAGTGGGCGACATTACCATTGATACCGCAAGCTCGTTAAGCAAGCAAAAAGGGCTAATTCGGCAGTTGCGTCAGCATGTGGGGTTCGTATTCCAGAACTTTAATCTGTTTCCGCACCGTACCGTACTGGAGAACATCATTGAAGGGCCGGTGATTGTGAAAGGCGAGCCCAAAGCCGAAGCAACGGCATTAGCGCGGGAACTGCTGGCGAAGGTAGGACTGGCCGGGAAAGAGACCAGCTATCCGCGTCGCCTGTCCGGTGGGCAGCAGCAGCGTGTGGCGATTGCCCGCGCGCTGGCGATGCGCCCGGAGGTGATTTTGTTTGATGAACCGACTTCCGCGCTCGACCCTGAGCTGGTGGGGGAGGTGCTCAGTACGATACGCCAGCTGGCGCAGGAAAAGCGCACGATGGTTATCGTGACGCATGAAATGAGCTTTGCGCGCGACGTGGCTGACCGGGTGATATTTATGGATCAGGGGCGCATTGTGGAGCAGGGCGCGGCCAAACCGTTATTTGCCAATCCTCAGCAACCACGCACGCGTCAGTTTCTTGAGAAGTTCCTGATGCAATAAGTGTTTTCGCGCACTCGCCTGAAATAATCCCGTTTTGGGCGAGTGTATTTAAATAAATATCAATAATACCCGCCTGATTATAGCCGTAATCCCTTTGTGTTCTCCCGCCGGGTGAAACACACCTCAAGTAATTCGCCATCTGACCGATATTTTCTACATATAAACTTCATTTATGTGTTAGCTTGTTTTAAACATTATAATGATTATCAATCTCAGGGGTGTTACCGTTTAGTATGCAGGAAAATGATTTCTTCACCTGGCGACGGAGTATGCTGGTACGCTTTCAGGAAATGGCGACGGCAGAAGATGTCTACACTGAATTACAACATCAGACACAGCAGCTTGAATATGATTATTATGCGCTGTGTGTTCGCCATCCCGTCCCGTTTACGCGGCCAAAAATCTCCGTTCACACCACGTACCCGCAAGCGTGGGTGGCGCATTATCAGTCTGAAAACTATTTCTCTATTGATCCGGTATTAAAGCCGGAAAATTTCCGCCAGGGGCATCTGGCATGGAATGATGCCTTATTTAGCGAAGCGCAGTCGCTATGGGACGCGGCGCGCGCTCATGGTCTACGCCGGGGGGCGACGCAATGCCTGATGCTGCCGAATCGGGCGCTGGGCTTCCTCTCTGTCTCCCGGGCGAGCGCCCGCCATGCGCCGTTTGCACATGATGAAATTGAACTCCGGTTGCAACTGCTGGTGCGTGAGAGCCTGTCGGCGCTGACGCGGCTGGAGGATGAAATGGTGATGACGCCAGAAATGCGCTTCAGTAAGCGAGAGAAAGAGATCCTGAAGTGGACGGCGGAAGGAAAGACGTCATCAGAGATCGCGATGATTCTGTCCATCTCAGAGAACACCGTTAACTTTCATCAGAAAAACATGCAGAAAAAGTTTAACGCGCCGAATAAAACGCAGATTGCCTGCTATGCGGCCGCGACGGGCCTTATCTGAAAAAACGAATGTTCTGCGTGCCAGACGCAAAACCGGCTGAAAGTTTCCCTCTCAGCCGGTTTCCTGTTACTGGCGGTAAGCTTGTTTAATTTGCTTAACAGTGCTGGAAAATACCGCGGCCTGCGTTTCATCTTCAATCTGCGCGATCTGTTTTTCCATCTTAAGAATCACGCGCCCTGCGTCGGCTTGCCCCATTGCCTGTAGCATCAGGGTCAACATGGCTTTCAGGCAGGTGACTTCATTGGCCAGTTCTTGATTATTCTCGGCAGTGGAAAAATCAGGCGTACTCATTTATTTTCCTCGTTATGTTTCAGTGAAAAAGTGCGATGGCAAATGTTAAGGCGGCGGAGTATACCATAAGCTGCGCCAAAAATAGCAGTGGTTGTTTTTTGATCGCAAATCAAACCAGCGTCATTAAAATAAACAATGCCTTGCGAGGCATATATTTTCCTCATTTTTTTGTTTACCTCGCGTATTTCACGCGTTAATTATTGTTACAAACTTGCTTGCCTATTTAGCATTTCGACGGAAGTGAGTGAATTTTTTGTCACTATTCTGAAACTATTATGCAGAAATAGAGGGTAAAAAAAGGCCGTTAGCTGTGGGAGTTTCCACGAAGCGTACAATCTAATTTCCAAAAACGAGAGCAAAATCGAATGCCCCACGTTTTTTACGTTTCAAAGTTGAGATAAAACCCGCTAATATAGGGTCGATTAACTATCAGTAGCGTTATCCCTATTCTGGAGATATTCCTTTGATCAACGTTCTTCTTGTTGATGACCACGAACTGGTGCGCGCAGGGATACGACGCATTCTGGAAGATATAAAGGGCATAAAGGTTGTCGGTGAAGCCTGTTGTGGCGAGGACGCCGTAAAGTGGTGCCGCGCGAACGCCGTCGACGTTGTGCTGATGGACATGAACATGCCCGGAATCGGCGGTCTTGAGGCGACGCGCAAAATTGCCCGCTCAAGCGCTGATATTAAAGTGATCATGCTGACGATCCATACGGAAAACCCGTTACCGGCGAAAGTCATGCAGGCCGGAGCCGCAGGGTATCTGAGTAAAGGCGCTGCGCCTCAGGAAGTGGTCAGCGCGATTCGTTCGGTTTTTTCCGGGCAGCGTTATATTGCTTCAGATATCGCTCAACAGATGGCGCTGAGCCAGATTGAGCCTGAGAAAACAGAAACGCCTTTTGCCAGTTTGTCTGAACGCGAGTTGCAGATTATGCTGATGATCACCAGGGGCCAGAAGGTTAATGAGATCTCGGAACAACTGAATCTCAGTCCTAAAACGGTGAACAGCTATCGCTACAGAATGTTCAGTAAACTAAACATTCATGGTGATGTTGAGTTGACTCACCTGGCAATTCGCCACGGCCTGTGTAATGCGGAGACGTTAACAAGCTAGTGAGTGTTCTGTTTGATGCGAAAGCATTTTTAAAAACCGTGACCAGCCAACCCGGCGTTTATCGTATGTATGATGCCGGTGGTACGGTTATTTATGTCGGTAAAGCGAAAGACCTGAAAAAACGGCTTTCCAGCTATTTCCGCAGCAACCTTGCTTCGCGAAAAACCGAAGCATTGGTTGCGCAAATTCAGCAAATTGATGTCACGGTGACGCATACCGAGACCGAAGCGCTATTGCTCGAACACAACTACATCAAATTGTATCAACCGCGCTATAACGTGTTATTGCGCGATGATAAATCCTATCCTTTCATCTTTCTCAGCGGTGACACCCATCCACGCCTGGCAATGCATCGCGGGGCGAAACATGCCAAAGGTGAATACTTTGGCCCGTTCCCGAACGGGTATGCCGTGCGTGAAACCCTGGCCCTGCTGCAAAAAGTCTTTCCCATTCGTCAGTGCGAAAACAGCGTCTACCGCAACCGCTCGCGTCCTTGTCTGCAATATCAGATTGGCCGCTGCCTCGGGCCGTGCGTAGAAGGACTGGTGAGTGAAGATGAGTATGCGCAGCAGGTGGAGTACGTTCGGCTGTTTTTATCCGGGAAAGACGATCAGGTTCTGACCCAATTGATCGCCCGAATGGAAAAAGCCAGCCAGAATCTGGAATTTGAAGAGGCCGCGCGCATACGCGACCAAATTCAGGCTGTGCGCCGCGTTACTGAGAAACAGTTTGTCTCCAATACCGGCGACGATCTGGACGTTATCGGCGTGGCGTTCGATGCGGGTATGGCCTGCGTGCATGTGCTTTTTATCCGCCAGGGCAAGGTGCTGGGCAGCCGTAGCTATTTCCCGAAAGTGCCGAACGGGACGGAACTGGGTGAAGTGGTGGAAACGTTCGTCGGCCAGTTCTATCTGCAAGGCAGCCAGATGCGCACGCTGCCAGGAGAGATCCTGCTGGATTTCAACCTGAGCGATAAAACGCTGCTGGCGGACTCCTTGTCCGAACTGGCCGGGCGGCGCATTAATGTGCAGACCAAACCGCGCGGCGATCGCGCTCGTTACCTGAAGCTGGCGCGAACCAATGCCGCGACGGCGCTGATCAGCAAACTGTCGCAGCAATCGACGATCACACAGCGTCTGACCGCGCTGGCAAGCGTGCTGAAGCTGCCTGCGGTGAAGCGGATGGAGTGTTTTGACATCAGCCACACGATGGGAGAACAGACGGTGGCCTCCTGCGTGGTTTTTGACGCTAACGGGCCGCTACGTGCGGAGTATCGTCGCTACAACATTACCGGAATTACGCCGGGCGATGATTATGCGGCGATGAATCAGGTTCTGCGCCGACGCTATGGCAAGGCGATTGAAGAAAGTAAGATTCCTGACGTTATTCTGATTGATGGCGGTAAAGGCCAGCTTGGTCAGGCGAAGACCGTTTTTGCTGAACTGGATGTGCCGTGGGATAAAAATCATCCTTTATTGTTGGGCGTTGCTAAAGGCGCCGATCGTAAAGCCGGTCTGGAGACGTTGTTCTTTGAACCCGAAGGGGAGGGCTTTAGCCTGCCGCCGGATTCGCCTGCGCTGCACGTTATTCAGCATATCCGCGATGAATCGCACGATCACGCCATCAGCGGGCACCGCAAAAAACGGGCGAAGGTGAAAAACACCAGCACGCTGGAAACTATCGAAGGCGTCGGGCCAAAACGTCGACAAATGCTGTTGAAATATATGGGCGGTTTGCAAGGACTACGTAACGCGAGTGTTGAGGAAATTGCAAAAGTGCCGGGTATTTCGCAAGGTCTGGCAGAAAAGATCTTCTACTCGTTGAAACATTGAGGTCTCTGTAGCAACATAGGGGTAATTTCTCTGACAACAGATAGTTACCCGTCACTATGCAATTTAATATCCCTACGTTGCTCACGCTGTTTCGCGTCATTCTGATCCCATTCTTTGTATTGGTGTTTTATCTGCCATTTACATGGGCTCCCTTCGTTACCGCGCTAATCTTCTGTATCGCCGCCGTGACCGACTGGTTCGACGGTTTTCTGGCGCGTCGCTGGAACCAGAGTACGCGTTTTGGCGCGTTCCTTGATCCGGTGGCGGATAAGGTGCTGGTGGCGATCGCCATGGTGCTGGTGACGGAGCATTATCACAGCTGGTGGGTGACGCTGCCTGCCGCGACCATGATTGCGCGTGAAATTATTATTTCCGCGCTGCGTGAATGGATGGCCGAGCTGGGCAAACGCAGCAGCGTGGCGGTCTCCTGGATCGGCAAAGTGAAAACCACCTCGCAAATGGCGGCGCTGGCGTGGCTGCTGTGGCGTCCAAACATTTGGGTGGAATATGCCGGGATCGCGCTTTTCTTCGTTGCTGCCGTGCTGACGCTGTGGTCTATGTTCCAGTATTTGAGCGCTGCACGCGGGGATTTGCTTGATCAGTGATCGTTTCGCCGCAAATTTCAGCAAACGATCGTGGGTGGCGAAAAATATCGTTGACTCGTTGCGTCAGGTAAGTAGAATGCAACGCATCGAACGGCGGCGCAGGTTGCCAGACGATAACAAAATCAAGTGATTAACAAAGTTACTTGATGATGCGGGAATAGCTCAGTTGGTAGAGCACGACCTTGCCAAGGTCGGGGTCGCGAGTTCGAGTCTCGTTTCCCGCTCCAGTTTAAAGACATCGGCAATAGCGGGTGTCTGGCTGAAAAGCCTGAAGAATATGGCGCGTTAGCAAAGCGGTTATGTAGCGGATTGCAAATCCGTCTAGTCCGGTTCGACTCCGGAACGCGCCTCCACTTTCTTCCCGAGCCCGGATGGTGGAATCGGTAGACACAAGGGATTTAAAATCCCTCGGCGTTCGCGCTGTGTGGGTTCAAGTCCCACTCCGGGTACCATGGGAAAGACAAGAATAATCAAAGCAATAAGCAGTGTCGTAAAACCACCTCCGGGTGGTTTTTTTGTGTCTGTCATCTGTTCGCTGATGATCTTGTCTGCCATTCCTTCCCCAATAAGTATCCCTTACTTCGCCAGCCATGTAAGATAATCGCGGGCGAGAGTATTTCACTGAGGAAAAGCGTTATGAAAACAGGACCGTTAAACGAAAGCGAGCTGGAATGGCTGGATGATGTACTGACAAAGTACAATACCGATCACGCGATTCTGGATGTGTCAGAGTTGGATGGTTTACTGACGGCTGTACTCAGTTCGCCTTATGAGATTGAGCCAGAGCAATGGCTGGTCGCGGTATGGGGTGGGGCGCAGTATGTTCCGCGCTGGTCCTCTGAAAAGGAGATGACGCGTTTTATGGAACTGGCGTTTCAGCATATGGCGGATACGGCAGACAGGCTTAATGAGTTCCCGGAACAGTTTGAACCGCTGTTCGGTCTGCGTGAAGTCGAAGGTCATGAGCTGACCATCGTGGAAGAGTGGTGCTTTGGCTATATGCGCGGGGTCGCGCTCTCTGACTGGTCCACCTTACCGGATACGCTACAACCCGCGCTGAAAGCCATTGCGCTGCACGGTACGGAAGAGAACTTCGCCGTGGTTGAAAAAATGTCACCAGAAGCGTTTGAGGAGAGCGTTAACGCGATTCGTCTGGCGGCCCTGGATTTACACGCGTACTGGATGGCGCACCCGCAGGAAACGCCGGTGCAGGTGCCGGTAAGAGCGGAAGTAAAGGTAGGGCGCAACGATCCTTGCCCCTGCGGCAGCGGTAAAAAATATAAACAGTGCTGTCTGCACTAAACACAAAAAAGGGGCTTAGGCCCCTTTTGTTTTATCCCACTTCAGGCAGTAGCCCGGCGGCGATACAGAACTGTACGCCGATCACCACTATCCCACAGGTAAAGACGAGGGCTAATGCCGGAACGCCGCCCGCGACGCGATACGTTGCCTGCGGATTATGCTTCCTGCTTTGCCACGCGAGCAGGGAAGGGATCAGCAACGCCAGCACCGCCAGCGCGACGCCAGCGTACCCCAGCGCCATCACAAAGCCGCGTGGGTAAAAGAGTGCGAACGCCAGTGGCGGCAGGAAGGTAATCGCGCCGGTTTGCAGACGCCCGGCAACGGTGTTACGTCGCTGGAACAGGTCTGCCAGATAATCAAACAATCCCAGCGCCACACCCAAAAACGATGTCGCCAGCGCCAGGTCGGCAAACAGATGCACCGCCAGTTCAACGTGCGGCGAGGCAACCACCTCACGCAAGGCCTGCAACAGGCCATTTAACCCGGCATGATCGGCCAGCAAGCCCATAAAGGTAGAGGAGTTGATACTGCCGAGCGTGGCAAGCTGCCAGAAAATGTATGCCACCAGCGGGATTGCGCTACCGGTGATAAACACCCATCGCAGTTTGCGAATATTACCGTTCATATAGCTGACGATGCTGGGTACGCTGCCGTGAAAACCGAACGACGTAAAAATGACCGGAATTGCTGATAACGCCAGACCCTGTTGCAGCGGCAGCGTAAGCAGATTCACTTTATGAATATGCGGCATCAGCAGCGCCAGCATGGCGATCAGGAAAATAATTTTGGCGCTGAAGAGAAAGCGGTTGAACAGATCGACCAGCGAGGTTCCGACGCACACGACGCCACCGGCAACCACGGTGAACAGCAAAACGCCCATCGCCGGAGACATATCGGCACCCGTCCAGTCGCTGATGCTTGAGGCCAGCAGTTCGCCAGCCCCGCTGATATAGGCCGCTGTGAGCGCATACATCAGAAACATCATGCTAAAGCCGGTGATCCATTGCCCATAACGTCCGAGGTAGCGTTTTGCCAACGTTCCTAACCCGGTATCTGCCGGAACGTGTTGATATACTTCCAGGAGCAACAGCGCGGTGTAGCACATCAATGCCCATAACCCAATCAATAACGCCAGTGTGACGCTGAAACCAACGCCAGCGGCGGCCAACGGCATCGCCAGCATACCGGCGCCGATAGTGGTGCCCGCCACGATAAAAACACTACCCAGAGTTCTATTTTTCACGCTTTCCTCTGTCCCAGAGATAATCAACGGTTATATCTGCGGCGCAGGGTAAGGCATAACATTATTTTCGTCAAATGACCGTTACAACATGTGTATACCATTGTTTACGAAAATTGGCATGAAGGCATGCGCCACCACGATTGCATCGGCTGTGCATGTAAACCTGCGTTAGCGCAAAGCGGTATTCACCGGCTCCCGGTAGGCTACAGGCTTTATTGAGGAGGATGTATGGATTCTATTCACGGCCACGAAGTGCTGAATATGATGATTGAGTCAGGCGAGCAGTATTCGAATGCCAGCCTGGAAGCGGCGATTACGGCGCGTTTTGGTGAACAGGCGCGTTTTCATACCTGTTCGGCTGCTGATATGACGGCGGCGGAGCTGGTGGCGTTTCTGGCGGCGAAGGGTAAGTTTATTGCGAAGGATGACCGCTTCTCTACGCACGAAAGCAAGATCTGCCGTCATTGAGCCTAAACGGTGAGGGGGACTCACCGTTTAATTTTAGTTTTGGGTATCAAGCGTAGACAGTTCTTTATCGATGAAGTACAGACCTTCACCGCTTTTCCCTGCCAGCGTTAATTTATCAATAATAGATTTAAATAACTTCTCTTCTTCATGCTGTTCAGCGACATACCATTGCAGGAAGTTGAATGTCGGATAATCCTGGTTGGTCATCGCGGCATGCGCCAGTTCATTAATTTTCTGCGTAATTAATTGTTCGTGTTCGTAGGTGGCGCGGAACAGTTCATCCAGTGAAGCATATTCGGCAGCAGGCGAAGAGATCGTATTGATGCACGGTAAGCTACCGGTATCGGTCAGATAATCGAACAGGCGCTGCATATGCGTCATCTCTTCCTGCGCGTGACGACGCAGGAACGCTGCCGCCCCTTCAAAGCTATGGTAGCTGCACCATGCGCTCATCTGTTGGTAGAGCAGAGAAGAATATAATTCAAGGTTCATTTGCTCATTCAGTTTGTCGATCATTTCTGTTTTCAGCATGGTTCCGCTCCACAAAGAATCATTATACGTTGATGTGGCGTCACTATAATTTGTTATTTAATTATTTGCAAAAGGTAAAATAATAAATTTAATTATTAAAAATGCGAATGGGAATAAAACGCATTAACGCTATTAAATATAAAAATATACAATGAGAATAATTAAAGCCAGCAGCGTCATGCTGGCTAAAGATATTAATACCCGCCAGCGGATATTGGCTGGATGGCTACGCCCTGACACTGATAAGACAGCGTGATTCTGGTGTTCATGCACAGCGAACCGGCATAAACGCTACAGGTTGACACTGGCTGACCGAATGCGATGGCGTTGGCGTATCCCATCTGCTGACATTCGCGTGTCGCCGTACCGTGCGCAACATAGTCATCCGCGCGCGCCGTTTGCATCATCGCCTGGTTATAACTGAGGCGGACAATCCCGCTTGTCGGGTTGGTTTCACTGACCTGCGCTTGCTTGGTGAGGGTACATCCCGTCAGGGCTATGAGTGAGAGGCCAAGGATAAAGGTTTTCATAATATCGCTCTGAGAATCCGGTGACAGCACATCCTATCTTGAACAGTAGACATTCAATGGCCTGAATAGCTTAAGAATTGCCCATGATTAATCCCAACGACACCGGCTCTTTGTGCGATACGGGAAAAGTGTGAGCACATCTTAATTTTTTAAAACCATTTTTCACTAAATTTGAAAGTATGTTTGCGAGATAGTAATGTGACGTATACGTCAACGACTCACGGCGGGATTTCCCGCGACGCATTCAGGAGAAGACAGAATGAAAATTGCACTGATGATGGAAAACAGCCAGGCAGGTAAAAATGCCATCATTCATCGCGAGCTTAAAGCGGTAGCGGATGAAAAGGGATTCCCTGTTTTCAACGTCGGAATGAGCGATGAAAACGACCATCATCTGACTTATATCCACCTTGGTATTATGGCCAGCATTCTGCTTAACGCCAAAGCGGTGGATTTTGTTGTGACGGGTTGCGGCACCGGGCAGGGCGCGCTGATGTCGCTGAATATTCATCCGGGCGTGGTGTGCGGCTACTGCATCGACCCGGCGGATGCGTTCCTGTTTGCGCAGATTAACAACGGTAATGCGCTTTCTCTGCCATTCGCAAAAGGCTTTGGCTGGGGTGCGGAGTTGAATGTGCGTTTCATCTTTGAAAAAGCATTCACCGGCCGTAACGGGGAAGGGTATCCACCAGAACGTAAAGAACCGCAGGTACGTAACGCGGGCATTCTGAACCAGGTGAAAGCGGCGGTGGTGAAAGAAAACTATCTGGATACGCTGCGCGCCATCGATCCTGAACTGGTGAAAACGGCGGTCTCCGGCCCACGTTTCCAGCAGTGTTTCTTTGACAATTGCCAGGATAAAGAGATCGAAGCGTTCGTTCGCGACATTCTCGGTTAATGTGTCATGCCAGCCGGATAACGCGGCGTTTATCCGGCTTACCGCGTTTGCTTTGCTACCGTTTCTTCTCCTGAATGGGTACTATGGCGGCCTTTCTATAAGGAGCTTACTATGTCCCAACCACTGAACGCCGATCAGGAACTGGTCTCTGACGTTGTTGCCTGCCAGTTAGTTATCAAACAGATTCTGGATGTTATTGACGTTATTGCCCCGGTTGAAGTTCGGGAGAAGATGTCCAGCCAGTTGAAAAACATCGATTTTACCAGCCACCCTGCCGCTGCGGACCCGGTTACTATGCGGGCCATTCAAAAGGCGATTGCGTTGATTGAGCTGAAATTCACGCCGCAGGACGAAGCGCACTAAAGTAAAGCGACTGCGTAACAGCCTCCCGGTACGGGAGGCGTAACGTCGTGGCAATATGGCGGTTAGTGGTGTTGATAGTTGACGACGTTGAGTAAGTGTTTGTCCGTTTGCACCATACACAATCCCGCGCGTTTTGCGCTGCGAACTTCATCGAGAATCGTCTGTAACAGAACGCCATCCTGCTGCTGATCTTTTTCCAGGTCGTGGAGAAAGTTGAGCGTTGGCGCGTCATTCATTGCTTTGGCTTCGTCGGTTAAGCGTGAGAGCGTGCTGGCGCGTTGCTGATACTCATCCAGCGTTTTTTGAAATAACTCTTCAAGACAGGTTAACTCTTCGCCGGGAACATCAATGGCTCTCACGATGGGGTTGGCGCCTGCGTTCTTCATAAAATTGAACATGCGCATCATCTGGGTCACGTTTCCCTGCGCCTGGGTACGAAGAAAAGTCGCCGTACCGGTCAGACTGTGGTCAAAACACCAGTCGCTCAGGTGGAGGTAGAGGTTAGATGCGTAAAACTCAAGGTTCATTTGGGTGTTGAGCTTATGAACCATTCCAGCTGTCGCCATATCAATATCCTTATTTCCAGAAAGGGTGATGCGCGTTACTCATGTATGCGCAATGAATACTGTTAGCAGAATAAATCCGTTCTGCCGGTCCTTTATGTGATCAAAAAGCTGATTCCGTTGCCGATCGAAAATAAGCATAGCGCCAGTACGGCTATAAGAAAATCCTTAAATCCCAATGTTTATATTTTTTTACAGTTTGCTGAAGGTATATCGCTGACGGCGAATGTAAGAATATAACGAGTGTTGATATATATGATTGATTTTACGTGATTTTAATTTGATATTTATTTTTGAAATGATGTTTCATATCACAAAAGAAAATACACCGGCGTGTTAGGATCGAATAATTAGCGGGCGAAACAGTTCTGGCCAAAATTATCGACAACGTTTTTTGCGTCAGATCATTTTTGCCCATTTTTTAAATATAACCGAATGAACAATTTGTCATTTCGGTGTGATTAACACGAGTAAAGCGAGGAGTCGTAAATGAAAAAGGTCGCTGTCCTGCTGGCGCCAGGATTCGAAGAAGCAGAAGCCGTGGTCACTATTGATATTCTGCGTCGCCTGAATATTGATGTTGAAACGCTGGCCTGCGCGGAATCTCGCGCGGTAGTGAGTTATCACGATATTCCAATGGTTGCGGACAACACCCTCGCCGGGCGTCTGGACACGTTGTATGACGCCATCGTCTTGCCCGGCGGCCCGCAGGGGAGCGCTAATCTGGCCGCCAGCGCGCAGGTGATCGACTTCGTTTCCCGCCATGACGCTGCGGGTAAATTGATCTGTCCGGTCTGCTCCGCCGCAGCGCGGGTGCTGGGGGGCAATGGTCTGCTGAAAGGGCGCCGTTACGTTTGCTCTGGCGACCTATGGGAAAATGTGACTGACGGTGAATATGTTGATGCGCCGGTCGTGGAAGATGGCAATCTCTTGAGCGGCAAAGGGTTAGGGCATATTTTTGATTTTGCGCTGATGCTGGCTGCTCGTCTGTCAGGGGATGACGCTTCTGTTCGCGATCATGCCGATCATATTTACTATGCCTGGTAAAGCATATTTCCCCGGATGCGCCTGCATTCGGGGACAAGGATTTGCTGGCTGATGTTATGGACTAATCTGCTACCCCTTTTTTATTTGTCTGACAAAACCTTCTTTTTTTATGTCATTTTCCGCTGAATTTATGTACGCAATTACTGTAATTCTGCGGTGTGATGCCGCTCTCCTATGGAGAATCAATTTCCCGCTACAACTAACACCAGCACGGGTATCAATCCTTGGCTTTTAAGGTAATACCTTGTTTTACGGCTAAATTACAAAAAATCGTTCGATTTTACCCTACATAAAAGAACGCTAAAGCTGGAGTTAACCATGCACAAATTTACTAAAGCGCTGGC
The DNA here is from genome assembly GCF_030333595.1 of Citrobacter sp. CK181. Lineage (NCBI taxonomy): Bacteria > Pseudomonadati > Pseudomonadota > Gammaproteobacteria > Enterobacterales > Enterobacteriaceae > Citrobacter > Citrobacter sp. CK181. Next base: position 580,141 of record NZ_JAOWFN010000011.1, read on the forward strand.
AGCCATCGGTCTGGCTGCCGTTATGTCACAATCCGCTATCGCGGAAACCATGAAGCTCGGTTTTCTGGTGAAACAACCGGAGGAACCCTGGTTCCAGACAGAATGGAAATTTGCCGATAAAGCCGGGAAAGATCTGGGTTTTGAGGTCATTAAAATTGCGGTGCCGGACGGTGAGAAAACCCTGAACGCCATCGACAGCCTGGCGGCGAGTGGGGCAAAAGGCTTCGTTATTTGTACCCCGGACCCGAAACTGGGTTCAGCGATCGTTGCAAAAGCGCGTGGGTATGACATGAAGGTAATCGCTGTGGATGATCAGTTCGTCAACGCGAAAGGTAAGCCAATGGACACCGTACCGCTGGTGATGATGGCGGCCACGAAAATTGGCGAGCGCCAGGGGCAGGAGCTGTATAAGGAGATGCAAAACCGCGGCTGGGATGTGAAGGAAACGGCGGTGATGGCGATTACCGCTAATGAACTGGATACCGCGCGTCGCCGCACGTCCGGCTCGATGGAAGCGCTGAAAGCTGCGGGCTTCCCGGAAAAACAGATCTATCAGGTTCCAACGAAATCCAATGATATTCCCGGCGCATTCGATGCCGCTAACTCTATGCTGGTTCAACACCCTGAAGTGAAACACTGGCTGATTGTCGGCATGAATGACAACACCGTGCTGGGCGGCGTGCGCGCCACCGAAGGTCAGGGCTTTAAGGCGGCGGACGTTATCGGCATCGGCATTAACGGTGTGGATGCGATCAGCGAACTGTCAAAAGCGCAGGCGACAGGATTCTACGGCTCGTTGCTGCCCAGCCCGGACGTACACGGCTATAAATCCAGTGAAATGCTCTACAACTGGGTAACCAAAGATGCGGAACCGCCAAAATTCACTGAAGTGACCGACGTGGTGCTGATCACCCGTGACAACTTCAAAGAAGAACTGGCGAAAAAAGGTTTAGGCGGCAAGTAACACAAATGCCGGATGGCGACGCGAAAACGGCTTATCCGGCCTGCGAATTGCGTATTCAGTAGGCCGGATAAGGCAACGCCGTCATCCGGCAAAATCCTGACTCACGGAGACGTTATGCAACAGCCCACCCCATATCTCTCATTTCGCGGCATCGGGAAAACGTTCCCTGGCGTTAAGGCGCTGACGGATATCAGTTTTGACTGTTATGCCGGTCAGGTGCATGCGCTGATGGGCGAAAATGGCGCCGGGAAGTCCACACTCTTAAAAATTCTCAGCGGCAACTATGCGCCAACCACGGGATCGCTGGCGATCCGTGGGCAAGAGATGACCTTTGCCGACACCACGGCTGCACTGAATGCCGGTGTCGCCATTATTTACCAGGAACTGCACCTCGTGCCGGAAATGACCGTTGCGGAGAATATCTATCTCGGCCAGCTCCCGCATAAGGGGGGGATTGTTAACCGGACGCTGCTCAACTACGAAGCCGGCCTTCAGTTACAACATCTGGGGATGGATATCTCCCCGGATACCCCGCTGAAATACCTCTCGATTGGCCAGTGGCAAATGGTGGAGATTGCGAAAGCGTTAGCGCGTAACGCCAAAATTATCGCTTTCGATGAACCGACCAGCTCGCTCTCCGCCAGGGAGATCGAGAACCTGTTCCGGGTAATTCGCGAACTGCGCAAAGAAGGGCGCGTCATTCTGTATGTGTCGCACCGTATGGAAGAGATCTTTGCACTGAGCGATGCCATTACCGTGTTTAAAGATGGCCGCTACGTTAAAACGTTTACCGATATGCAGCAGGTTAACCATGACGCGCTGGTTCAGGCGATGGTTGGGCGCGATCTCGGCGATATCTACGGCTGGCAGCCTCGCGCCTGTGGCGCAGAGCGGCTGCGGCTGCAAGAGGTGAAAGCGCCGGGCGTTCGCGCGCCTGTCAGCTTATCCGTACGCAGCGGCGAAATTGTCGGCCTGTTTGGTCTGGTTGGCGCCGGGCGCAGTGAATTAATGAAAGGGCTGTTCGGCGGAACGCGCATCACCGAAGGACAGGTGTTCATTGATGAGCAGCCCATTGATATCCGCAAACCGGCGCACGCGATTGCGGCAGGCATGATGCTGTGCCCGGAAGATCGCAAAGCGGAGGGGATCATTCCTGTGCATTCGGTTCGCGACAATATCAACATCAGCGCCCGGCGTAAGCATGTGCTGGGCGGGTGCCTGATCAATAACGGTTGGGAAGAGAGCAATGCCGAACACCATATTCGCTCCCTCAATATAAAAACGCCAGGTGCTGAGCAACTCATTATGAATCTCTCCGGGGGGAATCAACAGAAGGCGATTCTGGGACGCTGGTTATCGGAAGAGATGAAGGTCATTTTGCTTGATGAGCCGACGCGCGGTATCGATGTCGGCGCAAAACACGAGATCTACAACGTTATTTACGCGCTGGCGGCGCGCGGTGTGGCCGTGCTGTTTGCCTCCAGCGATCTGCCGGAAGTTCTTGGTGTTGCCGACCGTATTGTGGTGATGCGTGAAGGTGAGATCGCCGGTGAATTACTTCATGAACAGGCGGATGAACGGCAGGCCCTGAGCCTTGCTATGCCTAAAGTCAGCCAGGCTGTCGCCTGAGTAAAGGAGAGTAAGATGTCTTCTGTAACTACATCCGGTTCTGGCGCACCTAAGTCGCCGTTTAGCTTCGGGCGTATCTGGGATCAATACGGCATGCTGGTGGTGTTCGCCGTCCTGTTCCTGGCGTGTGCGATCTTTGTGCCTAACTTTGCCACATTCATCAACATGAAGGGGCTGGGGCTGGCGATTTCGATGTCGGGTATGGTGGCGTGCGGGATGCTGTTTTGTCTGGCGTCCGGCGATTTTGACCTCTCCGTCGCCTCGGTGATTGCCTGTGCCGGCGTCACCACCGCCGTGGTCATCAATATGACCGAAAGCCTGTGGATTGGCGTGGCGGCCGGGCTGCTGCTGGGCATACTCTGTGGACTGGTGAACGGTTTTGTTATCGCGCGTTTAAAGATCAACGCCCTGATTACCACGCTCGCCACGATGCAGATTGTCCGTGGTCTGGCCTATATCATCTCTGACGGTAAAGCGGTAGGGATTGAAGATGAGCGCTTCTTCACCCTCGGGTATGCCAACTGGTTTGGGCTGCCTGCGCCGATCTGGTTAACGGTAGGGTGCCTGGTTATCTTTGGTTTATTGCTGAATAAAACCACGTTTGGCCGCAATACGCTGGCGATTGGCGGGAATGAAGAAGCGGCGCGTCTGGCCGGGGTGCCGGTAGTACGCACGAAGATCATTATCTTCGTTCTCTCCGGGCTGGTGTCGGCGGCGGCGGGGATTATCCTGGCGTCGCGCATGACCAGCGGCCAGCCAATGACCTCCATTGGTTATGAACTGATTGTGATTTCAGCCTGCGTATTAGGCGGTGTCTCCCTCAAGGGCGGCATCGGAAAAATCTCATATGTGGTCGCGGGGGTGTTGATCCTGGGGACGGTGGAAAACGCCATGAACCTGCTGAACATTTCCCCCTTTGCACAGTACGTCGTGCGCGGCTTAATCCTGCTGGCAGCGGTAATCTTCGACCGTTACAAACAAAAGGCGAAGCGCACCGTTTAATGAAATAAACCGTAACTATTCAGTTTAGCTCCTCCCGATAGCCAGCCGCTACCCCGGCTGGCTATTGTCTTTCTAAATGGCGAGCAGCGTCACACTGTCTATACTTACATGGCTAATGGGGCCGATCCGTGCGCCTCAAAAACGATGATTAAGGAGGAGAACAGGGTGGCAGAACCGTTAACCGTATCCCCCGAACTGTCCGCAAACTATGCTTATTTTTTCGATCTTGATGGGACGCTGGCGGAGATTAAACCACACCCGGATCAGGTGGTGGTGCCGCACAATATTCTCCAGCTGTTACACCGCCTCTCGACGCATAACGCAGGGGCGCTGGCATTGATTTCAGGGCGCTCAATGGCTGAGCTTGATGCGCTCTCAGCCCCCTTTTGCTTTCCCCTCGCCGGGGTGCATGGGGCGGAACGCCGTGACATCAATGGTAATACCCATATCGTGCGCCTTCCGCAGGCGATAGCACGCGATGTCAGCGCGCGGCTGCACGCCGCGCTGGGAAATCTTCCAGGGGCGGAACTGGAAGCGAAGGGCATGGCCTTTGCGCTGCATTACCGGCAGGCGCCGCAGCATGAGGCGACGTTGCTGGCGCTGGCGCAGCACATTACGCAGAAATGGCCGCAGCTTGCGCTTCAGCCGGGTAAATGCGTGGTGGAAATTAAACCGAAAGGCGCGAACAAAGGGGAGGCCATTGCCGCGTTTATGCAAGAAGCGCCATTTGCAGGGCGTATCCCTGTCTTTGTGGGCGATGACTTGACGGATGAGGCGGGCTTTGACGTCGTCAATAATTTGGGAGGGATTTCAGTCAAAGTGGGTGCCGGGGCGACCCGGGCAACAGGACGTCTGGCAGGCGTTCCTGAGGTCTGGCGCTGGCTGGAAGAAATTAACAATCCACAACAAGAAAAAAAATTAATGAATGACAGGAGAGATGGCTATGGGTCGTTTAGTCGTAGTATCTAATCGAATTGCTCCCCCGGATAATAAAGGCGGCGCGGGTGGCCTGGCAGTTGGCGTACTGGGCGCGTTGAAAGCGGCGGGCGGATTGTGGTTCGGCTGGAGTGGCGAGACGGGCAACGAGGATAAGCCGTTAAAAAAGGTCACACGAGGCAATATGACCTGGGCGTCTTTTAATCTGAGCGAGCAGGACTACGAGGAATATTATTGCCAGTTTTCGAATGCGGTCTTATGGCCTGCCTTCCATTATCGACTCGATCTGGTGCAGTTCCAGCGCCCCGCGTGGGAAGGGTATTCACGGGTGAATGCGCTGCTGGCGGATAAGCTGCTGCCCTTACTGAAAGATGACGATATTATCTGGGTTCATGACTATCATTTATTGCCGTTTGCCAGTGAATTGCGCAAGCGGGGCGTGAATAATCGCATCGGCTTTTTCTTGCATATCCCTTTCCCGACGCCGGAAATTTTCAATGCCTTGCCGCCGCACGATACGCTACTGGAACAACTGTGTGATTTTGACTTACTGGGATTCCAGACGGAAAACGACCGCCTGGCGTTTCTGGACAGTCTGTCAAGCCAGACCAGAGTAACCACGCGCGGCAGTAAGAGCCATTCGGCATGGGGGAAATCCTTCCGCACTGAGGTCTATCCTATTGGCATTGAACCTGACGAGATCGCACAACAGGCTTCCGGGCCGTTACCGCCGAAACTGGCGCAGCTAAAAGCGGAGCTGAAAAATGTGCAAAACATTTTTTCCGTTGAGCGTCTGGATTACTCCAAAGGATTACCGGAGCGTTTCCAGGCGTATGAAGCGCTGCTGGAGAAATACCCCCAGCACCACGGGAAAATTCGCTACACGCAGATAGCGCCGACCTCGCGCGGTGAAGTGCAGGCTTATCAGGATATCCGTCACCAACTGGAGACGGAAGCAGGGCGTATCAACGGTAAATATGGACAGCTTGGCTGGACGCCGCTCTACTATCTTAACCAGCACTTTGATCGCAAGTTGCTGATGAAGGTGTTCCGCTACTCGGATGTCGGGTTAGTGACCCCGCTGCGGGATGGCATGAATCTGGTCGCGAAAGAGTTTGTCGCCGCGCAGGACCCGGCAAATCCCGGCGTTCTCGTTTTGTCGCAGTTTGCCGGTGCGGCAAATGAGTTGACGTCCGCGCTCATTGTTAACCCTTATGATCGGGACGATGTGGCCGTGGCGCTCCACCGCGCGTTGACCATGCCGCTTGCCGAACGCATTTCACGCCACGCGGAAATGCTTGAGACGATTATTAAAAATGATATTAATCACTGGCAGCAACGGTTTATTCGCGACCTAAAGGATGTCGCGCCACGTAGCGCTGAAACGCTGCATCGCAATAAGGTCGCCACCTTCCCAAAGCTTGCCTGACGCCCGCTAATCACCGGCAAGCGGGACCAGCAATACATCAACTTCACTGGCGCTAACGACACTTTTCGCTGAGCAGGACGCTCGCGAAAAGAAGCTGTGATTATGATTCCCGCAAATGACCAAATCCACCTGCTGCTTACGACACACATCCAGAATATGCGCGCTTAACTCCCCGTAAGTAATGAATGTTTGTTCAATCGGGTAGTCTGCCTTCGCACTCAGTTTGTCGAGAAAATCCTGCGTCTCTTCATGCATCACCTCCCGCAAATCTTCCAGCATGGGGGCGGCGAATTGATTATACAGCTCGGGATCAGAGGCGAGGGTAATCAGGCTAATGCGGGCATTGACGGGACGAGCAATGGAGACAGCTTTCGCTAACAGCTGCTGACTTTCGGGGGTAACGGCGACGGCGACAAGAATATGCGTATAGCTCATAACTCGCTCCTTATTGCAAGAATATGAGGTTTCTTCTTCAGCTTTACTCTGTTTAGTCGAATTCTGCAATGTTTTCCTGTGACGATAGTGTGAAGGTTATCATAATAATTCATTAATTATTCTTATAAATGGAATAGTGGCATAACGCACATTGTAAACGTTATTACGCGCTTTAACTTAAATCGACCAATTATGAAAACAAAATGTTAATTACGATGTAACAAAAATTAACTTGTTATGCATCATAGATACCGTCTATTGGTTAACCCTGCTTAATATTTAAGTGGTTGTTTAGAAACGATTAAATTATTTTACGTCCCCGACAGGAATATTCAGGAAGGGGGATATTTTCAGATGTTATTTTAACGGTGCTAAACATAACGCATGAGTGATTATTTACGCACATATTCGTGTATCTGGAATAGAAAAACTGAACGAAAGGCTAAAAAATAATCAAAATAAAAGTTCAACTGATGGATTTATGTTAAGTATTTGGATGATTTATGTGATCTGGATCACATATTTCTCAAATTCGCAGCCCGGCTCCGTTGTATGTGTTCGTGCTGACGAGTAGAGTTGCGTCGAATTAGGAAAAATCTTAGGCATTTTGTAATAAATCATGTAAACGTGTAAAAACCTGACACCCCATTAAGGGGGGTTTTACTGTATGCATCGGTGCCTGGGCGTGGCTATGCATTTGACCTTTTTGCTTTTTTTACCGGGGATTCCCGGCGACATCACGGGGTGCGGTTACACCGCATAAAAATAAAGTTGGTTATTCTGGATGGGAACAATGCATACATCCGAGTTGCTGAAACACATTTATGACATCAATCTGTCATATTTACTCCTTGCACAGCGTCTGATCGTTCAGGACAAAGCATCCGCGATGTTCCGCCTTGGTATCAGTGAAGAGATGGCGAACACGTTGGGTACTCTGACTCTTCCACAAATGGTTAAACTGGCCGAAACAAACCAGTTGGTATGTCATTTCCGTTTTGACAACCACCAGACAGTTACCCAGCTGACCCAGGATTCTCGCGTTGACGATCTTCAGCAAATTCATACCGGTATCATGCTTTCAACACGCCTGTTACACGATGTGAATCAGGCCGATGATGCGGCGCGTAAGAAAAGGGCTTGATGATGAGTGAAAAAAGCATTGTTCAGGAAGCTCGCGATATCCAGTTAGCGATGGAATTGATCTCTTTGGGCGCCCGTTTGCAAATGCTGGAAAGCGAAACGCAGTTAAGTCGTGGTCGCCTCATCAAATTATACAAAGAGTTACGCGGCAGTCCTCCGCCAAAAGGTATGCTTCCTTTTTCAACGGACTGGTTTATGACATGGGAGCAAAATATTCATGCCTCCATGTTTTGCAACGCCTGGCAGTTCTTACTCAAAACCGGTCTGTGCAGCGGCGTGGATGCGGTCATTAAAGCGTACCGTCTGTATCTGGAACAGTGCCCGCAGGCGGAAGACGGGCCATTGTTGGCGTTAACACGCGCATGGACGCTGGTGCGTTTCGTGGAAAGCGGGCTGCTTGAATTATCGACCTGTAATTGCTGTGGCGGGAATTTTATTACCCATGCGCATCAGCCTGCGGGGAGTTTTGCCTGTAGTTTGTGCCAGCCGCCGTCCCGCGCAGTAAAAAGACGTAAACTTTCCCAAAATGCTGCCGATATTATTCCACAACTGCTGGATGAACAGATCGAACAGGCTGTTTAACCGATACGGTGTGGACAAACACTCCAGCAGCGGTAAGTGATTAATTACCGCTGCTTTTTTTTTGCCTTGCCGACGTGTTATTCGCCCGACTGTACATCCTGTTTTAGTCAACAGCGGAAGGATGATGTCGTGCTTATCTTATTAGGTTACCTGGTAGTTCTCGGTACAGTTTTCGGTGGTTACATGATGACCGGCGGACACCTTGGAGCACTCTATCAACCGGCTGAATTCGTCATCATCGGTGGTGCGGGGATCGGGGCATTCATTGTCGGTAACAACGGCAAAGCGATCAAAGGGACGTTAAAGGCGCTCCCGTTACTGTTTCGTCGTTCGAAATACACAAAAGCGATGTACATGGATTTGCTGGCGTTGCTCTATCGCCTGATGGCCAAATCGCGTCAGCAGGGGATGTTCTCGCTGGAACGTGACATTGAAAACCCGAAAGAGAGTGAAATTTTTGCCAGCTATCCGCGTATTCTGGCCGACGCGGTCATGCTTGATTTTATCGTCGATTATCTGCGCCTGATCATCAGCGGCAACATGAATACCTTTGAAATTGAGGCGCTGATGGATGAGGAAATTGAAACCCACGAAAGCGAGGCGGAAGTTCCTGCCAACAGCCTGGCGCTGATGGGCGATTCATTACCGGCATTTGGTATCGTTGCGGCGGTCATGGGGGTTGTCCATGCGCTGGCTTCCGCCGATCGTCCGGCGGCTGAACTGGGGGCGCTGATCGCCCATGCGATGGTGGGGACATTCCTCGGGATTTTATTGGCCTATGGGTTTATCTCGCCACTCGCCAGCGTGCTGCGTCAAAAGAGCGCTGAAACCACCAAAATGATGCAGTGCGTAAAAATCACACTGCTTTCTAACCTGAACGGTTATGCGCCGCCGATCGCCGTCGAATTTGGTCGTAAAACATTGTATTCCAGCGAACGTCCTTCGTTCATTGAACTGGAAGAGCACGTACGCGCAGTGAGAAACCCGAACCAGCAGCAGACGACGACCGAGGAAGCATGAAGAATCAGCCCCATCCAATTATCGTCGTAAAACGGCGGAAACATAAGGGTCACGGCGGGGCGCATGGCTCCTGGAAAATTGCTTATGCCGACTTTATGACGGCGATGATGGCTTTTTTCCTCGTCATGTGGCTGATTTCTATCTCCAGTCCTAAAGAATTGATTCAAATTGCCGAATATTTCCGTACGCCACTGGCAACAGCGATAACGGGCGGACATCGCATCGCGAACAGTGAAAGTCCGATCCCCGGCGGCGGCGAGGACTACACCCAGCAGCAGGGTGAAGTGAACAAGCAACCCAATATTGATGAACTGAAAAAGCGTATGGAGCAGAGCCGTCTGAGCAAATTGCGCGGCGACCTGGATCAGCTGATTGAGTCCGATCCCAAACTGCGCGCATTGCGGCCGCACCTGAAGATTGACCTGGTTCAGGAAGGGCTGCGCATTCAGATTATCGACAGCCAGAATCGCCCGATGTTTAAGACGGGCAGCGCGGAGGTTGAACCTTACATGCGTGACATTCTGCGTGGTATTGCGCCGGTGTTGAACGGTATTCCTAACCGCATCAGCCTTTCCGGTCATACGGATGATTTCCCGTACGCCAGCGGCGAACGGGGATACAGCAACTGGGAATTGTCGGCCGACCGCGCCAATGCTTCGCGTCGCGAACTGGTGGTTGGCGGTCTGGATGATGGAAAAGTATTACGGGTGGTAGGCATGGCCGCCACGATGCGTCTGAGCGATCGCGGTCCTGATGACGCCATCAACCGCCGTATAAGTCTGCTGGTGTTGAACAAGCAGGCAGAAGAGGCCATTTTGCATGAAAACGCTGAAAGCCAGAATGAGCCGGTAAGTGTCTTACAACAGCCAGCGGCACTCCCGCCGGTAAGCGTTCCCACATCGCCACCAGCCAATCCGAGGTGATAGCGTGAGCATGGATATTAGCGATTTTTATCAGACATTTTTTGATGAAGCTGACGAGCTGTTGGCTGACATGGAGCAGCACCTGCTTGATTTGGCGCCTGAAGCCCCGGACTCTGAGCAACTGAATGCCATTTTTCGTGCGGCGCACTCCATTAAAGGCGGCGCAGGTACTTTCGGCTTTACCGTTTTGCAGGAAACAACCCACTTGATGGAAAACCTGCTGGATGAAGCCCGGCGCGGTGAGATGCAGCTCAATACCGACATTATCAACCTGTTTTTGGAAACGAAAGATATTATGCAGGAACAGCTCGACGCCTATAAAAGCTCGGAAGAGCCGGATGCCGCAAGCTTCGAATATATCTGCAACGCGTTACGTCAGTTAGCGCTCGAGGCGAAAGGGGAAACCGCTCCGGCGGTGGTTAACGCTGCCAAACTGAGCGTCGTCGACGGTACGGCGATACAGGAAGAGGCAGTCGCACAGGAAAACAGCGCGGAAGAGAGCAAACTGCGCGTGGTTCTTTCGCGCCTGAAAGCCAATGAAGTCGATCTGCTTGAAGAAGAGTTGGGCAACCTGGCCACCTTAACGGATGTGGTGAAAGGCGAGGATTCGCTGTCCGCGACCCTCGACGGCACGATTGCGGAAGATGACATCATTGCGGTGCTCTGCTTTGTGATTGAAGCCGATCAGATAGCCTTTGAGACGGTCTCCTCAGCCCCGGTCGCGCAGGTCGAAGAGCCTGTTGCCGTGGCAACTACGCCGCAACCGACCGCAGTGGTACCTGTTGCCAAAGCCGCCGCCAGCGAACCGCAGTCCGGGCGCGCCGAGCGTGAAAAGCCGGCCCGTGAGCGAGAGTCAACCAGTATTCGCGTGGCGGTTGAGAAAGTAGACCAGTTGATCAACCTGGTCGGCGAACTGGTGATTACTCAGTCAATGCTGGCCCAGCGTTCTAATGAACTGGACCCGGTTAATCATGGCGATCTCATCACCAGCATGGGTCAGTTACAACGTAACGCCCGCGATCTGCAAGAGTCGGTGATGTCGATTCGTATGATGCCGATGGAGTACGTCTTCAGCCGCTTCCCGCGTCTGGTGCGCGACCTGGCGGGGAAACTGGGCAAACAGGTTGAACTGACCCTCGTCGGCAGCTCGACGGAACTGGATAAAAGTCTGATTGAACGCATTATCGACCCATTAACCCACCTGGTGCGCAATAGCCTCGATCACGGTATCGAGATGCCGGAAACACGCCTTGAAGCCGGGAAGAATGCGATCGGTAATCTGATCCTCTCCGCTGAACACCAGGGCGGCAATATCTGCATTGAAGTGACCGATGACGGTGCGGGGCTGAACCGCGAGCGCATTCTGGCGAAAGCTGTCTCTCAGGGGATGGCGGTCAACGAAAACATGACCGATGAAGAAGTGGGCATGTTGATTTTTGCACCGGGCTTCTCCACCGCCGAGCAGGTGACGGATGTTTCCGGTCGCGGCGTGGGCATGGACGTGGTGAAACGTAACATCCAGGAGATGGGCGGCCACGTTGAAATCCAGTCGAAGCAGGGGACGGGCACCACCATTCGCATTCTGCTGCCGCTGACGCTGGCTATTCTGGACGGGATGTCCGTCCGCGTGGCGGGCGAAGTGTTCATTCTGCCGCTGAATGCGGTAATGGAATCGCTGCAACCGCGTGAAGACGATCTGCACCCGCTGGCCGGAGGCGAGCGCGTACTGGAAGTGCGCGGCGAGTATCTGCCGCTGGTGGAACTGTGGAAGGTCTTTGATGTCGTTGGTGCCAAAACTGAAGCCACGCAGGGCATTGTGGTGATCCTGCAAAGCGGCGGTCGCCGTTACGCACTGCTGGTTGATCAGCTTATTGGACAGCACCAGGTGGTAGTGAAAAACCTGGAAAGCAACTATCGCAAGGTGCCTGGCATTTCTGCGGCGACGATTCTGGGCGACGGCAGCGTGGCGCTGATCGTTGATGTCTCCGCATTGCAGGGTTTAAACCGTGAACAACGTATGGCGATCACAGCCGCCTGATTGAGTGAGAAAGGTAATTATATGACCGGTATGAGTAATGTAACCAAACTGGCCGGCGAGCCGTCAGGTCAGGAATTCCTGGTATTTACACTGGGAGATGAAGAGTACGGTATCGACATCCTGAAAGTGCAGGAGATCCGTGGCTACGATCAGGTCACGCGCATCGCCAACACGCCTTCTTTTATTAAAGGGGTGACGAACCTGCGCGGCGTGATTGTGCCGATTGTCGATCTGCGCGTGAAGTTCTGCCAGGGCGACGTTGAGTATAACGATAACACGGTGGTCATCGTGTTGAATCTGGGACAACGCGTGGTAGGGATTGTGGTGGACGGCGTGTCTGACGTGCTGTCGCTGACGGCGGAGCAAATTCGCCCGGCGCCGGAGTTTGCCGTTACCCTGTCTACGGAATATCTGACCGGTCTGGGCGCGCTTGGCGAACGTATGTTGATCCTGGTGAACATTGAGAAACTGCTGAACAGCGATGAGATGGCGCTGCTTGATATCGCCGCTTCCCACGTTGCATAACCGTTGACTGCCTGTGCCGGATGGCGGTGTAAACACCTTATCCGGCCTACATACGGCGATGAGTCATGTGTAGGCCGGATAAGCGAGCGCCATCCGGCAAATACATTACCCCACTAACTGCTGCGGAACGCGTTCTTCCGCGTCCTCTTCCAGCAAACCTTCATTCTGCGCCAGCATCGCGGTGGCAATCCCGTTTCCTAACACGTTAATGGCGGAACGTCCCATATCAAGAAAATGGTCAATCCCCATCAGCAACAAAATGCCCGCCACCGGAATATTGAAGCTCGGAATCGTGGCGGCCAGCACCACCAGCGCAGAACGCGGCACGCCTGCAATTCCTTTTGACGCCAGCATCAGCGTCAGCATCAGCACCGTAATTTCCGCAAAAGAGAGATGAATATTATAAGCCTGCGCGATAAACATCGACGCGAAAGAGCAGTACACCATTGAGCCGACGAGGTTAAAAGAGTAACCAATAGGCAGCACAAACGACACGATGTTGCGTGAGCAGCCAAACTTCGTCAGTTGTTCCAGCGTTTTCGGGTAAGCGGCTTCAGAGCTGCTGGTAGTAAAGGCGACCAGCACCGGATCTTTCAACATGCTGACTAAACGGAACACCTCTTTTTTCAGCACCATATAGCCCACGGCCAACAGCACCAGGCAGGTCAGCAGAATCGCCACATAGTAGCCGCCGATAAACGACGCGTAGTTAAGCAGAATCCCCAGCCCCTGGGTGGCGATCACCGAGGAGATCGCGGCAAAAATGGCCAGCGGCGCAACGTACATCACGTAGCCGGTTACCTTCAGCATAATATGTGAAACCACATCCAGGGCGGCGACCAGCGGCGCGTTGAATTTCTCGCCAAGCGACGCGCCGCCAATACCGAAGAACATGGAAAACACGACGATCTGCAAAATTTCATTATTGGCCATCGCCCCGGCAATGCTGGTCGGAATGGTGTGCGACAGGAATCCTTTTAAGCTCATACCGCCCACCGCAAGCCCGGTGTCGACCGATTCTGCCGGAATTGCCAGATTCAGACCGCTGCCCGGATGCTCAATCGTCACGATAAACAGCCCCACCAGAATGGACAACACGGAAGAACTGATAAACCAGACCATCGCTTTACCGCCAACGCGGCCGATAGTGGCGGTTTCGCCCAGACGCATGATGCCCACGGTCAGCGTGCTGAAGACCAGCGGGGCAATCACCATTTTAATGAGCCGTAAGAAAATATCGGTGAGGAGCGTGATGTTATCGGACCAGGCGGCGATCGCCTCCTGTGACGCGTAAGAGTGAATCACCGCGCCTGACAGGATGCCTGCCAGCATGAAGATCACGATAAATAACGTGAGTTTGTTTGCACTTGCCACTGAAAAGCCCTCTGGCTGGATTTAACATGTTGTTGTCAGTAACGCTTTTGTTTTATTTATTGAGTCGCACTGAAATATTCATCATATAAATTGAATTAAAGCGCAGGGGGATACAACTATTTTTTATTATTTATTCATTTTGTTGTGTTCTGACGGCTGTGCTTATGTGATCGGAGTCACATAAGCATCGTTTTTGTCGGCAAAATGCAAACTGTCCAGGAAGGTGATGAATGTTAATATAATGATAATAATGATGTTTTTCTGTCAATGTCTGGTTGCCGCCCCAAAACCGCCAGCCGCGATCCGCCGATCGGCGCTTCCTGCTTCTATTTCCTTTTCGCAAATGTAAAGTTCTCTTCTCTGGTGCCGATAACGTTGATAACTCGTTTTCAGGAAGGTGCCTTATGTTTAACCGTATCCGCGTTGTCACAATGCTGATGATGGTGCTGGGGGTTTTCGCACTGCTACAGCTTGTTTCCGGTGGTCTGTTGTTTTCGTCATTACAGCAGAACCAGCAGAGTTTTGTTATTTCAAATGATTTACGCCAGCAGCAGAGCGAACTGACCTCGACATGGGATCTCATGCTGCAAACGCGTATTAACCTGAGCCGTTCTTCGGCCCGCATGATGATGGATGCCTCTAATCAGCAGAGCAGCGCGAAAAACGACCTGCTAAAAAACGCCAAAAGCACGCTGGAGCAGGCGGCAACGCATTATGCCAACTTCAAAAATATCAATCCGCTGCCGGAGATGGCGGAAGCCAGCGGCAATGTGGATGAAAAATACCAGCAATACCATGCGGCGCTGGCGGAACTGGTTCAGTTCCTCGAAAACGGCAACATGGATGCCTACTTCGCGCAGCCAACCCAGGGGATGCAGAACGCACTTGGCGAAGCGCTGGGCAAATACGCTGGCGTGAGCGAAAAACTGTACAGCAAGGCGTTTGATGAGAGCGCGCGTGACTACCATTTTGCCCAGTGGCAATTGGGTATTCTGGCCGTTGTCCTGGTGCTGATTCTGGTTGTGGTGTGGTACGGCATTCGTCATACCTTGCTGAATCCGCTGGCGCGAGTGATTGCCCATATTCGTGACATCGCCAGCGGCAACCTGACCAATACGCTGACCGTCTCCGGGCGCAATGAGATCGGTGAACTGGCGGGAACCGTTGATCATATGCAGCGTTCGCTGATTGAGACGGTGACTCAGGTACGTGAAGGGTCTGACGCCATCTATTCCGGCACTAGCGAAATCGCTACGGGCAACACCGATCTCTCCTCCCGTACCGAGCAGCAGGCATCGGCGCTGGAAGAGACGGCTGCCAGCATGGAACAGCTCACCGCGACGGTGAAACAGAACGCCGACAACGCCCGTCAGGCGTCGCACCTGGCGCAAAGCGCCTCCGACACCGCGCAACACGGCGGGAAAGTGGTGGATGGCGTGGTCAACACCATGCATGAAATTGCCGACAGCTCGAAGAAGATCGCCGACATCATCAGCGTTATCGACGGCATTGCATTCCAGACCAATATTCTGGCGCTGAACGCTGCGGTTGAAGCCGCGCGCGCCGGGGAGCAAGGGCGCGGGTTTGCGGTGGTGGCAGGGGAAGTGCGTAACCTGGCAAGCCGCAGCGCACAGGCGGCGAAAGAGATCAAAGCGCTCATTGAAGATTCCGTTTCGCGGGTGGATACCGGCTCCGTGCTGGTGGAAAGCGCCGGTGAAACGATGAGAGACATTGTCAACGCCGTGACCCGCGTGACGGACATCATGGGTGAAATCGCGTCGGCTTCCGATGAGCAAAGCCGCGGAATCGATCAGGTGGCGCTGGCCGTCTCTGAGATGGATCGCGTCACGCAGCAGAACGCCTCGCTGGTGCAGGAGTCGGCGGCCGCAGCGGCCGCGCTTGAAGAGCAGGCCAGCCGTTTAACGATGGCGGTATCCGCGTTTCGTCTGGCATCTCGTCCATTAACCGTAAAAACAGACCTGAATACAACCGCAGCGGCGCCGAGTACAGCGCAACCGCGCCAGCTTGCAACTGAACAAGATACTCACTGGGAAACATTTTGATCGTCTTTTAATCGTGGCCTTTGCCGCCTAATGGGAGCGTTGATGTTTAATCGTATTCGAATCTCGACCACGCTGTTTTTAATCTTGATCCTCTGCGGTGTTTTGCAGATTGGCAGTAATGGCTTGTCATTTTGGGCATTTCGCGATGGTTTTCAGAGTCTGAACCAGGTCGAGCAGAGTAATCAGCAACGCGCAGCATTGGCGCAAACACGCGCCGTTTTATTACAGGCCAGTACCGCGCTGAATAAAGCCGGAACGTTAACCGCGCTGAGCTATCCACCCGAGGATATCAAACAGCTGATGACCACCGCCCGGGAAAGCCTGGCGCAGTCCGGCGTTGTGTTTAAAGGTTTTATGGCGACAGAGGCGAGTACGGAAGAGGGGAAAGCGTTACAGGCCGCCACGGAAAAAAGTTATACGCAGTGGTATAGCGATCTGGAGCATCAGGCCACCTGGCTTGAAAGCAACCAGCTGTCGGATTTTCTGACCGCGCCGGTACAGGCATCGCAGGACGCCTTTGACGCCAACGTCACTACCTGGCAGCAGAATATCAACCATGTTCTGGAGACGGCCAGCGAACAGGGAAAAGACAATTATCACCGCTCGGCGATCATTTTTATCACGATGGTGATCGTCGCCGCGTTGTTAACCACCGGGGCGCTGTTCTGGTCACGCAAAATGATTGTTCAGCCGTTGGCGATTATCGGCAGCCATTTTGACAGCATTGCGGACGGAAACCTGGCGCGGCCGATCGCCGTGTATGGGCGCAACGAGATTTCCGCTATTTTCGCCAGCCTGAAGGCCATGCAGCAGGCGCTGCGCGAAACGGTCAGCGACGTGCGGCAGGGCAGTTTAGCGATGCATACCGGCATTTCGGAAATCGCGATGGGCAATAACGATCTGTCGTCGCGTACCGAACAGCAGGCGGCGTCGCTGGCGCAAACCGCAGCCAGTATGGAGCAGCTAACGGCAACGGTCGGGCAGAACGCCGATAACGCCCGTCAGGCCTCCGGTCTGGCGAAAAGCGCGGCGGATACCGCGAAAAAAGGCGGCGACCAGGCTTCGCGTATGGCCAGCACAATGCAGGATATTGCCGCCAGTTCGCAGAAAATTGGCGACATCATCGGGGTTATCGACAGCATTGCGTTTCAGACCAATATTCTGGCGCTGAATGCGGCGGTCGAAGCGGCGCGGGCCGGTGAGCAGGGGCGCGGTTTTGCCGTTGTCGCAGGCGAAGTGCGTAACCTGGCGAGCCGCAGCGCGCAGGCGGCCAAAGAGATTAAAGGGTTGATTGAGGAGTCCGTAAACCGTGTGCATCAGGGATCGCAACTGGTGGACACCGCCGCGAATACCATGACGGAGATCGTCAGCTCGGTAACCCAGGTGAACGACATCATGGGCGAAATCGCCTCGGCCTCCGATGAACAGCGCAGAGGAATTGAGCAGGTGGCGCAAGCCGTCAGCCAGATGGATCAGGTGACGCAACAAAACGCCGCGCTTGTCGAAGAAGCCGCCGCCGCCACCGATCAGTTAGCGAACCAGGCAGACCATCTCTCTGCCCGTGTCGCGGTATTTAAGCTTGAAGAGCAAGTCGTAACACAACAAGAGTCGGCGCCGCCGCAAGCGGTACCCGTTGTATCCTGAATGTGATTGAGAAGGCGCTATGACATCATCGCTGCCCACCGGGCAAACGTCATTATTGTTACAGATGACACAGCGCCTCGCGCTGTCTGACGCGCATTTTCGTCGGATATGTCAATTAATCTACCAGCGCGCGGGAATCGTGCTGGCGGACCACAAGCGGGATATGGTTTACAACCGCCTGGTCCGTCGCCTGAGAACGCTGGGGCTGGATGATTTCGGCCGTTATCTCAGCATGCTGGAAGCCAACCAGAACAGCGCTGAGTGGCAGGCTTTTATTAACTCATTGACCACTAACCTGACGGCCTTCTTCCGTGAAGCGCATCACTTCCCGGTACTGGCGGATCACGCGCGTCGCCGCAACGGGGAATACCGTGTGTGGAGCGCGGCGGCCTCTACCGGAGAGGAACCCTACAGCATCGCCATTACGCTGGCGGATGCCTTAGGGATGGCGCCGGGGCGCTGGAAAGTTTTCGCCAGCGATATCGACACCGAAGTGCTGGAAAAGGCGAGAAGCGGGATTTACCGTCAGGACGAGTTGAAAACGCTGTCGCCACAACAGTTGCAGCGTTATTTCATGCGCGGTACAGGCCCGCATGAAGGGCTGGTGCGCGTGCGACAGGAACTGGCTAATTACGTTGAGTTTTCCACCCTCAACCTGCTGGATAAACAGTACAACGTTCCCGGGCCATTCGACGCGATATTTTGCCGTAACGTCATGATCTATTTTGATAAAACAACGCAGCAGGACATTCTGCGTCGTTTTGTTCCACTCCTTAAGCCTGACGGACTGCTGTTTGCGGGTCACTCAGAAAACTTTAGCAACCTCGTGCGCGACTTTAGCCTGCGCGGACAGACGGTGTATGCGCTAAGTAAGGACAAAGCATGAGTAAAATCAGGGTGTTGTCGGTTGACGATTCAGCGCTGATGCGCCAAATCATGACCGAAATTATTAACAGCCATAGCGATATGGAAATGGTGGCGACGGCGCCCGATCCGCTGGTTGCCAGGGATTTAATCAAAAAATATAACCCCGATGTGCTGACGCTGGATGTGGAAATGCCGCGCATGGACGGTCTCGATTTTCTTGAGAAACTGATGCGCCTGCGTCCGATGCCGGTGGTTATGGTCTCCTCTCTGACCGGGAAAGGTTCAGAGGTGACACTGCGCGCGCTGGAACTGGGGGCGATTGATTTTGTCACCAAGCCTCAGTTGGGCATTCGCGAGGGGATGCTGGCGTACAGCGAGATGATCGCAGAGAAAGTCCGCACCGCGTCACGCGCTCGCCTGGCGGCGCATAAGCCGATGGCTGCGCCTGTGACGCTAAAAGCGGGGCCGCTGCTCAGTTCTGAAAAACTGATCGCGATTGGCGCCTCGACGGGGGGAACCGAAGCCATACGTCATGTGCTGCAACCGCTGCCGCTTTCCAGTCCGGCGGTGATCATCACCCAGCATATGCCGCCCGGTTTTACCCGTTCGTTTGCCGAGCGGTTAAATAAGCTCTGCCAGATTAGCGTGAAAGAGGCGGAAGACGGCGAACGCGTGCTGCCAGGCCATGCCTACATCGCCCCCGGCGACAAGCATATGGAGCTGACGCGCAGCGGGGCGAACTATCAAATCAAAATTCATGACGGGCCGCCGGTTAACCGCCATCGCCCGTCAGTGGATGTGCTGTTTCATTCGGTCGCGAAACATGCGGGGCGCAATGCGGTAGGGGTCATCCTTACCGGCATGGGCAACGATGGCGCGGCCGGAATGTTAGCGATGCACCAGGCTGGCGCCTGGACTATCGCGCAAAACGAAGCAAGTTGTGTGGTGTTCGGCATGCCGCGCGAGGCCATCAATATGGGTGGCGTGAGCGAAGTGGTCGATCTTAGCCAGGTAAGCCAGCAGATGCTGGCGAAAATCAGTGCCGGACAGGCAATACGTATTTAACGAGGAGTATTTTTTTATGGCGGACAAAGAGCTCAGATTTCTGGTTGTGGATGACTTTTCCACCATGCGTCGCATCGTGCGCAACCTGCTAAAAGAGCTGGGTTTCAATAACGTCGAAGAGGCCGAAGATGGCGTTGACGCACTGAACAAATTGCAGGCAAGCGGCTTTGACTTCGTAATTTCTGACTGGAACATGCCCAACATGGACGGTCTGGAACTGCTGAAAACGATTCGCGCTGATGGCGCAATGGCGTCATTGCCGGTGCTGATGGTGACCGCAGAAGCGAAGAAAGAGAACATTATCGCGGCTGCGCAGGCGGGCGCCAGCGGCTATGTGGTGAAACCGTTCACTGCGGCGACGCTGGAAGAGAAACTCAACAAAATCTTTGAGAAACTGGGCATGTGAGGGTCTGAGTATGATGCAACCACAAATTAAACCTGTTGATGAGCATTCAGCAGGGGACATCATTGCGCGCATCGGCAGTCTGACCCGAATGCTGCGTGACAGCCTGCGTGAACTGGGGCTGGATCAGGCGATAGCAGAAGCGGCGGAAGCGATTCCTGACGCGCGCGATCGTCTGGACTATGTTGTACAGATGACGGCGCAGGCGGCGGAACGTGCGCTGAACAGCGTTGAAGCCTCTCAGCCACACCAGGATGAAATGGAGAAGGGCGCCAAAGCGCTGACCAAACGCTGGGATGAGTGGTTCGAAAACCCGATTGAACTCGCCGACGCCCGCGAACTGGTTACGGATACGCGTAAATTCCTCGGTGATGTGCCGGGGCATACCAGCTTCACCAATGCGCAACTGCTGGACATCATGATGGCGCAGGATTTCCAGGATCTCACCGGTCAGGTTATCAAGCGCATGATGGATGTGATCCAGGAGATTGAGCGTCAGCTGCTGATGGTATTGCTGGAAAACATCCCTGAGCAAAATTCACGTCCGAAACGCGAGAATGAAAGCCTGCTCAATGGCCCACAGGTCGACACCACCAAAGCCGGCGTTGTCGCCAGCCAGGATCAGGTGGATGACCTGCTGGATAGCCTCGGGTTCTGATGCGGTAAGGTATCCTCAGGTTGTGCAGACAACCTGAGGAACGTTTAGCGCAGATCCATTTTTACCGTCACATTGCCCTCAAATTCGCCGGGCGCTGGCGTTGCGCTGGTCGTGCTCACCGGTGCGGCTTTGATGTGTACCGCGCCGTTACCTTGCTCATCCATCGTCACCGGAAATTCAAAGGTGCCGTCCAGCGCAACATTTTGGTTGTCCTCACTAAAGATTCTCACTCCCAGGTCGTCTCTGCCGAGCATTTTGGCTATCAGGGGATCGCTGCTGTCTACAACCCCCTGGTCGGCGCTGAGCGTTAGCTTGATTCTGTCGGTATTTCCCACGGCGTTGCCGTCGCAGTGGTAAGAGATATCAACGTTTTTCAGGGCGTAGCCTTCGGGAGGCTGACCCCTGGTGACAAACTGTTTACTCACAATTTTCCCCAGATCAACCTCAATGGTGCTTCCGGCATTAATCGTACAGCTCAGCGGGGCAGAGAGTGAGCCACTCAGCCAGATATTTGATACGTGCTGTGCGCTGCCAGCGTCGCAGCTTCCTGAGTCAAAATAGAGACAGGCGTAGTTTTGCACGAGTATCGTTGGGGGAATGACTTCGATACCGAGAATGGGCTTTTTGATATAAAACGTGGCGGCGATAACATTCCATCTGAACGTTCGCTTCGCGGGGGCGGGCGCGCCAGGATGGGTGCTGTCGCTACAGACGCTGGCGGAACCTTCGGTGGGTTTCATTGACTCGATCACTTTCCCCATCGACGACACCGGCGTCGGATACTGGTTAATGCTGATCTGAATCAGGCCGGTACCGTCCAGAGAATTAACGGCATCGCTATAACCTGCAACATCAATATCTATGTTTTCAGTCAGATAACCGTACCCGGCGATACCGGCATTAAGCGGGCTTCCGGCCAGCGTCAATTCCATTATTGCCGTTGATTCAAACAGATTGCCAGGGCATGTGCAGTTTGCCGCCATTTCAACGCCGTTCCCGACAATATGCTCATCAAATTTAACAATATTGTTGGCCGTGTTGTCGTTTGCGTTGATTTCGTTGCTGAACGTGACGCTGTAATACTGTGGCGCGGTAAAGCAGTCACGCAGAATGGTCGCGGCCTGGGCTGTTGCGGACGCCATCAGGCAAAGACCTGCTGCGGACAATGAAAGACGTGCGTATTTTCCCATTTTACTTAACATTTTGCGGTTCCTGCTGACAAGTCGCGCTGAGGTAATGGATGCCGGTCGGGCTGACCGCGTGGTGTTCGCTATTCAGCGTGATGTGGGCTGTGCATTGTTGATCCTGTGAATTTCCCCATTTGACGCTTAACTGAACGTCGTCGGCGATCCCGGCCAGGTAGAGCGTGCCCGTATCATCCACGATGCCGCTGATGGCGAGGGCGTCGACCGTCGCCATCGCGCCAAAAGGCACCGTCATGCCATTCGGGCGGGTTAATTTTATGAGCGTGCGATAACCGACATGCGCATCAAAAGCGGCGGAAACGGCGGCATTGCGCGAAGGAATCACCGTCACGGCGGTTTCACTGGTATCAACGTCCTCCGGCAGGCTGCTGGTGTCGACGCGAATCCGGTTTTCCTGATAGGGGCTTAATGACGGGATGATGGCGTTGCCCTGCCAGTCAGTCTGAATGCCGCGCTGGTTTTGGAAGCGTACGCCCGATGCGCCGTTGGCGTTGACGATAGCAAACTGACTGCCTAAAGGCTGAGCCAGCGTGACACCGTGTGGATGGGCGACAATCGCGCCGCTGACGCCGTAACTCAAGCGCTGCGTATCGTCAGAGGAGGTGTAGTAACCCGCATTGAGGTTGGCATATTGTGAGCGATAGCTACCGTATACGCTGCTGGTGTCTGCGCCGTCATGGTTGGAATGGCTCTGCTGGAAGGCGTAATTCAGGCGTTCATCGTCCAGCAGCGTACCGTTTAACCCGATATTTTGCTGGGTGTAGCCATGCTTGTTATTGCTGATGTTGTAGCTGCTCCAGGCTCCCGGTAGCCACTGACTTAACGGCACGCTGAAGCCGAAGGCGATCATCTGGTCGCTCTCTTCGCCGTTGCTTTTGCTGTAGGTATAAGCAAGGTGGACGCTGATATTTTTAATCGTGGTATTCAGGCCCGCCGAAATACTGCGCTCTTTGTAGGCGGTGCCCCAGTAATCCTGCTGATAACCGTTCAGGTAAAGGCTGGCGCCGGACACGTTCTGGCTTATGCTGGCCTGAATCCGGTTGCGTTTGTTAAAGCGAAACAGCAGATCATCTTCATGATCGTCGTACTTTTGATTCGCGTCGGCGAAACTGTAATAACCACGGGTAGAGTAGCGGTAGCTGGCCAGCGTAAAGTTTGTCTCCGTGGTATCAATTTTCCCGGAGTAGAGCAGGCGATAAGACTGGCCGGTGTGCTGAGTGTCATCATCAAGCCGGGTTTTCGCCAGCGTCACATCGGCGGAAAGCGACCCGACGATGCCAAGGGAGAGGCCAGCTCCGCTGTTCATCGCCTGATAATCCTGCGCGGCGGTCACGCCGCCGAACAGCGTGACGCTATTGTTCAGGCCATAAATGAGGCTGCCCTGCACGAAGTCCGGTTCATTTTGTTCGCTCCCGCTGTCTGCGCGATAGCGACCCGCAGTAACTTCATATTTCATATGCCCAGGACGCTGCATCACGGCGACGCTGGAATAAGGCTGGGTAAAGTGGCGCTCTGTGCCATCGGCCTCTTTTACCGTGACTTCCAGATCGCCGCTGTTGGTCGTGGAATAAAGGTCGTTAATTTCAAATGCGCCGGGCGCGACGTTTTGCTGATAGATGAGATAACCGTTCTGACGTACCGACACTTCGGCGTTGGAGTTGGCGATGCCGCGAATCACCGGCGCGTAACCGCGCTGGCTGTAAGGCAGCATCTCTTCATCAGAGGCGATATTGACGCCACGGTATTGCAGACTGTCAAAAACGTCGCCCCGGGTGTTGCTTTCTCCCCCGGTAAACTGCGCTTTCAGGGCGTCAATATCGTGCTGCAAATAGGTGTTGATGGTTTCCCAGTGATGGCTGCCGTCAGTGTCGCTCCAGGTGGCGTAATTGCGCAGCCGCCAGCCGCCGATATTGGTGCCGCTGCGCATATTCAGGTACTGGTTAGTGGTGTTGTTTTGCGTGTCGTCCTGGTTTTGTGAACCGGAAAAGGCGTAGTCGACAAAGGCGACGGGGACGCCGTCATCCCAGCGTGACGGATCAATATAGCCTTTACCCGTGCCGGCAATGGCGGCCTGCGGGATGCTAAGGCGCAGCGCCATAACGGAGAAATCGAGCGTTGCCAGCGCCTGTGGGATATACGCGCTCAACGGTTCAGGCAGTGGCTTCGCCGCATTGAGTGCGGCTAATTCAGGATATTTATCGACCGCCACGCCCCATTTTCTTAGCATATCCGGCGTGAGCTGCGGCGTCAGTTCGCCGCCAGGCGTGCCGAGGTAGGTGATATCCGCATCATCCAGGCGCACATCGTTAATCATGACCCGGGAAGCGTAGACGCCGGGCAATTGCGCACTGGATTTAGAAAATAAGGAAAGATCGATATCCTGCTGCGTCAGCATATTCCCCTCCAGCGCAGAAGGCGAAAAGCGATACTCGCGCGCGTTCGCGACACAGGAAGAGACCAGCAACATACCGCCAAGGCAACGCACCAGCGGGGTGAGTCGCTGACGTAAAAGAGGTGGGCCAAAAGCCATAAGGTGGTTTAATCCTGAGCCAGAGTGACGGTATATTTGTCAGAGGCGTTGCCGTAATCCGTAATACAACGCCAGCTAACGGTGTTTCCCGAGGCGCTTTTCGGCACCGGGATTTGCACGCTGGACCTGGGAGTGACCATATCGGCTTTCTCAAGTCTGGTGTTGCCGAGCAGCAGACTGTCAAAGATGCTGTGAAACGCGCCTTCATTGACCACCGTTAACATTTCGCCGCGACGAACAAAATGCAGGTTCTTGCAGGTCTCGGTGGGCGTACCTTGCAAGCCCTTCGGACGCCAGAACAATTTCAGACGCGTTTTGTAAATCAGACGCAACACGTTTTTATCATCGTCTTCTTTGGCCGTACCGGGAATTGTGCGCACATTCATGTAGAACAGGGATTCCCGGTCTGTGGGAAGCGCAGTTCCATTCCAGGCAATACGCAGGCTTTGTTCTTTCTGCGGGTCAAGACGGAACAGTGGCGGCGTGACAATAAAAGGCCCACGCGTTTTACCGTCGCCGGTATCGGACCATGACTGGATCAGCCACGGCAGTTCCTTCTCTTTATTGACCAGCGGAAGGGCGACCTCTTTTTTCCCTGCGTCATAAATAATGCGCGTGCGGCCAACCTGAATTCCAGCGGCATGGCTAAATGATGTTAATATTACAGGGAGGCATAATAAAACCTGAGATACAGTACGCATAACCTTAACTTATATTAAGTGGACATATAAAAGCGGGGGAGATAATAGTCCGGGTCCATTTTCGGACTATTATCAGATTCGCCTTCCTGAAATAAATCTGTTAATGCCAGAAGATGCTATGGATTTTATCAATGAGTAAAGTCAGGTTATTAACGATAAAGTATATTTACGGTCATGTCCGCATCGGCCGGGCCCGCAGTGACGGTTTGCGCGAATGATTTATAACGGGCATTGAAATTCGCCTGAACAGAGTCGCCCGTCAGAGTGGGTAATTCGATAAACACCTGTCCTTCTCCACCATCCATTGTAATGAGTTGCGTGTCTTTATTTTCCGGGCTAACGGCAATACCGACCCCTGTTGCCGCCGTATCTCCGGCGGTAGTGATTTTACTGACATCCAGTAATGTCGAAGAACCTGTCAGGGCGGTTGTCCCGTTAAACGTTAACTGAACGGCGGGCAGACCATCGCTTTTAAGTGGGCAATCCACTAATACAATGGAAAAGGGGGCAAGCGTTGATTCAGTTCCTGGAGTGGAAAAAAGCGAGGTGGGGTAAGTACCTAATGGCACGGTGCTGTTCGTTCCATCATCGCCCTGAATCTCACAACTGGGTTCAATAATTTGTCCTGTAAAGTGAATCGTACCGGCATTCATTTCGGCGGCGAAGGGTCCCGTTGATGCCAGTGCCAGTAGCGCGCCTGATATAATATGTCCTCTTGCGTTCATAGCTATAGTTCCTTAATGGTGATATCCATGATATGAAATTGTTCAGTTTCAGATGGGGTGAATTTATTGCAAATAGAAAACGGGGTCAATATTAAATTATATCTATATGTGTGAATTTAAAATATATTCTGTGAATCAATGAAGGCTATTATACCGTCAGTATCGCCTGCTTTCTGTGCATAAATATTGTAATAAAGTATTTTTTCTCTGGTGAAAAGATAAATTGAAGAAATGAAAACCAGGTAATATATTTTAAAGGCTTTTTAATCTTGATGTCAGAAGGCGAAATTAACCTCCGTAATACAGGTTTATATAAATGCTCATTGTATTTTATGTCAATGAAATGTGAACCCACTTCCCTTATTCCGAAAATAAGACGCCTGACCGGCAGAGAAAATCCGCTTGCTGACAAACAAGACAAAAAGAGGGCGTTATGGGGGCTATTCCGCCTATTGACTGCGGCGTGTTCTGGCATGATCGATGCAACGTAATGGCAGCAGGCGTATGCAGTGGCAGAAGAGAGCGACGACGACAAAACAGAAGCCCCCACACCCCACCGACTTGAAAAAGCGCGGGAGGAAGGGCAAGTCCCCCGATCGAAGGAGTTGACCTCACTGCTGATTTTGCTGGTGGGCGTTTGCATTATCTGGATCGGCGGTGAATCGCTGGCGCGTCGCCTGGCGGGGATGTTGTCGGCTGGGCTGCGTTTCGATCACAGCATGGTGAACGACCCCAATTTGATCCTCGGGCAGATTATTTTGCTGATTAAAGAGGCGATGATTGCGTTGCTGCCGCTCATCACCGGCGTTGTGCTGGTCGCGCTGATCTCGCCGGTCATGCTCGGCGGCCTGATTTTCAGCGGTAAATCACTGCAACCCAAATTTTCAAAACTGAATCCGCTATCGGGGATTAAACGCATGTTCTCCGCCCAGACCGGCGCGGAACTGCTGAAAGCAATCCTGAAATCGACGCTGGTGGGAAGCGTGGCGGGATTTTATCTCTGGCATCACTGGCCGGAGATGATGCGCCTGATGGCGGAATCTCCGGTTACGGCGATGGGCAACGCGCTTGATTTAGTCGGGCTGTGCGCGCTTCTGGTTGTACTGGGCGTGATTCCGATGGTGGCGTTTGACGTCGTCTTCCAGATCTTCAGCCACCTGAAGAAACTGCGGATGTCGCGTAAAGATATTCGCGATGAATTTAAAGAGAGTGAAGGCGATCCGCACATCAAAGGGAAAATTCGCCAGATGCAGCGTGCGGCTGCGCAGCGTCGCATGATGGAAGATGTGCCTAAAGCGGATGTCATCGTGACTAACCCGACGCACTACTCGGTTGCGTTGCAGTACGACGAAAACAAAATGAGTGCGCCAAAAGTGGTCGCCAAAGGCGCGGGACTGGTGGCGCTGCGCATTCGCGAAATTGGCGCGGAACATCGGGTGCCGACCTTAGAAGCGCCCCCGCTGGCGCGCGCCTTGTATCGGCATGCTGAAATTGGTCAGCAAATCCCCGGCCAGCTCTATGCCGCAGTGGCAGAAGTGCTGGCATGGGTATGGCAGCTCAAACGCTGGCGTCTTGCCGGTGGACAACGTCCTCCACAACCTGAAAATCTTCCTGTGCCTGAAGCACTGGATTTTATGAACGAGAAGAATACTGATGGCTAATCTGGTCGCGATGCTGCGCCTGCCCAGCAACCTGAAATCCACGCAATGGCAAATTCTTGCCGGGCCGATCCTCATCCTGCTGATTTTGTCGATGATGGTGCTGCCGCTGCCCGCCTTCATCCTCGACCTGCTGTTCACCTTTAATATCGCGCTGTCGATCATGGTGCTGTTGGTGGCGATGTTCACCCAGCGCACGCTGGAATTTGCCGCATTCCCGACAATATTGCTTTTCACCACGCTGTTGCGCCTGGCGCTGAACGTGGCGTCAACCCGTATCATCCTGATGGATGGGCATACCGGCGCAGCGGCGGCAGGGAAAGTGGTCGAGGCGTTTGGTCACTTCCTGGTCGGCGGCAACTTTGCGATCGGTATCGTGGTGTTCGTCATTCTCGTCATCATCAACTTTATGGTTATCACCAAGGGCGCCGGGCGTATCGCGGAAGTGGGCGCGCGTTTCGTGCTGGACGGGATGCCCGGTAAACAGATGGCGATCGACGCCGACCTGAACGCTGGTCTGATTGGCGAAGATGAAGCGAAAAAACGTCGTGCTGAAGTGACGCAGGAAGCGGATTTCTACGGGTCAATGGACGGTGCGAGTAAGTTTGTGCGCGGGGATGCCATCGCCGGTATCTTAATCATGGTCATTAACATCGTGGGCGGCCTGCTGGTGGGGGTTCTGCAACACGGGATGGACATGGGGCACGCGGCGGAAAGTTACACCCTGCTGACGATCGGCGACGGCCTGGTGGCGCAAATTCCGGCGCTGGTGATCTCTACGGCGGCGGGCGTTATCGTCACCCGCGTAAGCACCGACCAGGATGTGGGCGAACAGATGGTGGGGCAGCTGTTCAGCAACCCGAGCGTGATGCTGCTCAGCGCATCGGTTCTCGGCCTGCTTGGTCTGGTGCCGGGGATGCCAAACCTGGTGTTCCTGATGTTTACGGCGGCGCTATTGGGTCTTGCCTGGTGGCTGCGCGGGCGTGAACAAAAACCACCGGCAGAGCCGCAGGCCGTCAAGATGCCGGAAAATAATTCGGTGGTTGAAGCCACCTGGAACGATGTACAGCTTGAAGATTCGCTGGGCATGGAGGTGGGCTACCGCCTGATCCCGATGGTGGATTTCCAGCAGGACGGCGAACTGCTCGGGCGAATCCGCAGTATTCGTAAAAAGTTTGCCCAGGATATGGGCTTCCTGCCGCCGGTGGTACACATTCGCGACAATATGGACTTACAGCCAGCGCGCTATCGCATTCTGATGAAAGGGGTAGAAATTGGCAGCGGCGACGCCTATCCGGGGCGCTGGCTGGCGATTAACCCTGGCACGGCGGCGGGAACGCTGCCGGGCGAACAGACTGTCGATCCCGCTTTTGGCCTGGACGCCATCTGGATCGAAAGCGCGCTGAAAGAGCAGGCGCAGATTCAGGGCTTCACCGTGGTGGAAGCCAGTACCGTCGTGGCGACGCATCTTAACCACTTGATTGGTCAGTTTGCCGCAGAGTTGTTTGGTCGCCAGGAAGCGCAGCAACTGCTGGATCGCGTATCACAAGAGATGCCAAAGCTGACGGAAGATTTGGTGCCTGGCGTTGTAACGCTCACGACCCTGCATAAAGTGTTGCAGAACCTGCTGGATGAAAAAGTGCCGATCCGTGATATGCGCACGATTCTGGAAACGCTGGCGGAACATGCGCCGCTGCAAAGCGATCCGCATGAATTAACCGCCGTGGTGCGTGTGGCGCTGGGCAGGGCGATTACGCAGCAGTGGTTCCCGGGCAATGACGAAGTGCAGGTGATTGGGCTGGATACTCCGCTGGAGCGCCTGCTGTTGCAGGCGTTACAGGGCGGTGGCGGCCTTGAACCGGGGCTGGCCGATCGCTTGCTGGCGCAAACTCAGGAGGCGCTGTCCCGTCAGGAAATGCTGGGCGCGCCGCCGGTTCTGCTGGTGAACCACGCGCTACGCCCGCTGCTGTCGCGCTTTTTACGCCGGAGTTTGCCGCAGCTGGTGGTGTTGTCGAACATGGAGCTTTCTGATAATCGCAACATCCGTATGACGGCGACAATTGGAGGGAAATAATGCGTAAGTTACTCGGTTTATTGTTATTTCCGCTGGCGGTACAGGCCGCCGGAGAAGGGGCATGGCAGGCCAGCAGTATCGGCATTACCCTGAACCATCGTGGGGTGTCGGCGTCGTCTGCTCCATTGTCGTCAGGCCAGCCGGTGTCCGGTTTAATGACGCTGGTCGCCTGGCGCTATGAACTGAATGGCCCGACGCCGGCGGGGCTTCGGGTGCGTTTGTGTTCACAGTCCCGTTGCGTGGAGCTGGACGGACAGAGCGGAACCACCCACGGGTTCGCGAATGTGCCTGCCGCTGAACCGTTGCGCTTCGTGTGGGAGGTGCCGGGCGGCGGGCGACTGATTCCCGCATTAAAAGTGCAGCGTAATCAGGTGATTGTAAACTATCATTAACTCCCCGCGCCAACAGCAGCCAGCAGACAACGTGCTGGCTGTCTCACAATTTTGACCCCATCTTTTGATTCAATAGAAACGCTGTTTTATAAATCGGTGACGCGCGTTGCCAGACTCTTTGTATTTTTGCCATCTCGTCTGATGGCGTGGCAAAAATGAAAAGGTTTCACTTCCTGTTAGCTTTTACTGTGGCCGTGTAAAAACTCCCTTTGGCGAAGCCAATATGCCGGGGGGCTCCCAACAATTTGCAGGGTTAACGGCATGAAAACACGTAAAATTGGATTGGCGAATTATTTAGCCTATGGTTCGGGCGATTTTCTGGGCGCAGGAACCACTGCATTAACCGCCGCATGGTTACTCTATTTCTACACGACCTTCTGTGGCCTTACGCCGATTGAGGCGACATTCATTTTCGCTGCCGCGAGGGTTCTGGATGCGGTCGTCAGCCCGCTGATGGGCTTTCTGACCGATAACTTCGGTTCGACCTGGTTCGGCAGATGCTTTGGCCGTCGTAAATTCTTTATTCTGCTTGGTATTCCATGCGTCTTTAGCTACTCGCTCATGTGGGTTGGCGATATGGGATTCTGGTACTACCTGCTGACTTATCTGCTGTTCGACATTGTCTACACCATGATTCTTGTCCCTTACGAGACGCTGGTGCCGGAAATGACCGATGACTTCAAACAGAAGACCCGGTTCTCCGGGGCGCGTATCTCAATGGCGCAGATGTCTGCGATTCTGGCCTCGTTCCTGCCGGGTATCCTGCTGACTGCCTTTGGTAAAGACAACCCCGTTTCTTTTTTCTATGCCAGCCTGGTGTTCTCGGTGCTGTGCGCGCTGATGCTGACTTTTGTGTGGTTCTTTACCTGGGAGCGCCCGCGCGAAGAGTGGACGGAGGCAGCGCTGCGTGCGGAAGAAGAGAAGAAAAGCCTGACGTTCAGCCAGAGTATGAGCCGTTTGTTTGTTGAGCTGAGCTCGACGCTGCGCATCAAGATTTTCCGCCAGCATCTGGGGATGTATCTTGGGGGATATATCGCACAGGACGTCTTTAACGCCGTCTTTACCTGGTATGTTGTTTTTGTCCTGATGCAGGAAGCCTCACTGGCGTCGAATCTGCTCGGTACGATGGCTATCTTCCAGTTCATTGCGGTGATTGCCATGATCCCGCTGTGCATTCGCTTCGGGCCTGCGCCGTCATACCGGATGGTCGTGGTGCTCTTTGGTCTGAGTTCTCTCTCTTATGCCGTTCTTTATTATGCGGGCTTAAGCGATGTTTATTCGCTGCTGCTGCTGATCTCAGCGCTGGCGGGGCTTGGTCGCGGCGGGATCAACTATGTGCCGTGGAATACCTACACCTATATTGCCGATGTTGATGAGGTGATTACCGGTCAACGGCGGGAAGGGATCTTCGCGGGCATCATGACGCTGACCCGTAAAGCCTCTCAGGCCGGGGCCGTCATGCTGGTCGGGATTGTGATGCAGATGTCTGGTTTTGTATCAGGGCAGAGCATACAGCCTGAAGCGGTCAGTCATACCATTCTGCTGATTCTGAGCTGCGGCACGCTGTCCGTGCTGGCCTTTGGTTTCCTGGTTTCTTTGCGTTTCAAACTGAATTTGCAAACGCACGGCACCCTGCGTGAAGAGACCGCCAAAATGCGTGAGTCGGGCCGGGTGATGCCGGAAGCCATCACGCCGCAGGCGCGTGCGACCGTCGAGATGCTCTCCGGTATGCCGTATGAATCACTGTGGGGTAACAACAATATTGGTTATCTGAACCGTAATAAACCTGCGGCGCCTTCGCTTCAACAGGGCGCTGCGCTGAATTCGACATTGAACAGAGGTTAAGGATATGAAAGTTTGGCCCGTCAAACACAGCCCATTATTACGTCAGCCGGAGCGATTTATCTCCCGGGAAGCGCTGCAAGCCTTGATTCAGACGGTGACGAACAATCTGGTCAATATCAGGGATGAGAGCGGACAATTTCTGCTGCGCCTGGACGATGGTCGGGTGATTGATACCAAAGGCTGGGCAGGATGGGAGTGGACGCATGGCGTCGGTCTGTACGGTATGCATCAGTATTATCAACAGACCGGTGATGAGAAAATGCGCGACATTATCGATAACTGGTTTGCCGAGCGTTTCGCCGAAGGCGCGACCACCAAAAACGTTAACACGATGGCGCCGTTTTTGACGCTGGCGTATCGCTATGAAGAGACGCGTAACCCGGCGTATCTGCCCTGGCTTGAGTCCTGGGCGGAGTGGGCGATGAATGAGATGCCGCGCACCGATCATGGCGGTATGCAGCACATGACGCTGGCGGAAGAAAACCATCAGCAGATGTGGGATGACACGCTGATGATGACGGTGATGCCGCTGGCGAAGATTGGCAAACTGCTCAACCGCCCGGAGTATGTGGAAGAGGCGATTTATCAGTTCCTGCTGCACGTACAGAATCTGATGGATAAAGAGACCGGTCTGTGGTTCCACGGCTGGAGCTATGATGGACATCATAACTTTGCCAGGGCTCGCTGGGCGCGGGGTAACAGTTGGCTTACCATCGTGATTCCAGATTTCCTGGAACTGGTCGATTTGCCGGAGAAGAACGCGGTTCGCCGCTATCTGATTCAGGTTCTGAATGCGCAGATCGCCGCGCTGGCAAATTGTCAGGATGAGAGTGGGCTATGGCATACCCTGCTGGACGATCCTGATTCCTATCTGGAGGCCTCGGCAACGGCGGGTTTCGCCTACGGCATTCTGAAAGCGGTGCGTAAACGCTATGTTGGGGCGGAATATGCGCAGACGGCTGAAAGCGCGATTCGCGGTATCGTGAAACACATTTCGCCGGAAGGTGAGCTGCTGCAAACGTCCTTTGGTACGGGAATGGGGCACGATCTGGATTTCTATCGCGACATTCCACTGACATCGATGCCGTACGGGCAGGCGATGGCGATACTGTGTCTGACGGAGTATTTGCGTAAGTATTTTTGAGAGGGACGCCCGATGGCGCTGCGCTTATCGGGCCTACGGTTCGACGCAGTTTGTAGGCCGGATAAGGCGTTACGCCGCCATCCGGCATGTTGTATATTCACCGTAGGCCGGATAAGGCGTTTACGCCGCCATCCGGCATGTGCTGTTATGGCGGCGCAAAAAGGTGATCCATGATTTGCCGCATCACCGGCGCGGCGGTCACGCCGTCGCTGCCGCCGTTTTCCAGAATCAACGCCACCGCGACCTTCGGATTTTTATACGGCGCGAAAGCGGTGTAAAACACATGGTCGCGCAGACGGATGGGGATCATTTTCGCATTATAGGTCTGGTTTTCTTTCAGACTGAACACTTGCGAAGTGCCGCTTTTGGCCGCAATACCGTAGGGCGCGGTGTGGAAGAATTTATAACCGGTGCCGTTCGGCGCATTCGCCATACCAAACATCGCCTGTCGCACCAGCCCCCAATAAGGCGAGGCGGCATCGGCAATCTGCGTTTCCGTCTGAGGCGCCTGCCAGGGCATGACGGTCTTGCCGGACACTTCACTCTGAAGCAGGTGAGGGGCGATCACTTTCCCGTTGTTGATCAGCGCTACCATCGCTTTCACCATCTGGATCGGCGTGGCAATCCAGTACCCCTGGCCGATACCGACTGAAATCGTATCCCCCTGATACCAGGCTTTTTTATGTACTCTCTCTTTCCACTCGCGGCTGGGCAGCAGGCCGTTATATTCTTCATCCAGATCGATACCGGTGGGCTTACCGTAACCAAATTGACCGAGCATGGTGTTAATGCGATCGATCCCCATCATCCAGGCGACCTGATAGAAAAAGGTGTCGGCGGATTCTTCAATCGCTTTGGTGACATCCAGCATACCGTGGCCGGTTTTTTTCCAGTCGCGGTAATGGCGTTGCGTGCCGGGGAGCGTCCAGGTCGGCGCGCCGAAGAAGGTGGTTTGCGGCGTGATAACGCCGTTTAACAGCGCAGACATCGCGATATAAGGTTTCACCGTGGAGGCGGGCGGGTACAGCCCCTGGGTGACGCGGTTAATCAACGGCAGATCTTTATCATGCAGTAACCTGTCGTAATCCTGATGGCTGATGCCCTTCACAAACGGGTTTGGGTCATAGCTGGGCGTGGAGACCATCGCCAGCACTGAACCGTCGTGGGGATCTTCGACCAGCACTGCCGCGCGCTGACCGGCAAGCAGGCTTTCTATATATTCCTGTAGATGTAAATCCAGCGTCAGGTGGATGTCTTTGCCGGCAATGGGCGGGACATTTTTTAACAGGCGCACGATGCGTCCGTGGTTATCTACTTCGACCTCCCGGTAGCCCGTTTTGCCGTGCAGATCATTTTCGTAATAGCGTTCAATGCCCTGCTTACCGATGTTGTGATCGGCGGCATAGTTCTCAGCCAGACCTTTTTCATCCAGCGCTTTCAGGTCGCTGTCGTTAATCTTCGACACGTAACCGAGCACATGCGCCAGCTCCGCGCCGTAGGGGTACTGACGGTCTTCATAACTGTTGATCGTCACGCCGTTGAAATGGAACTGGTTAACGGAAAAGCGGGCAATTTCGACGTCCGACAGCGCGTTTTTCAATACCACCGGGCGATAGCGGCTGCCTGATTTCAACGCATGGTGAAAGGCCGCAATATCATCAGGCGTGAGATCCACGAGAGGGGTAAGCTGACGTAACAGCGCGTCCATGTCGGCAATTTTGTATGGGGTGACGGAAATATCATACCAGGTGATATTGCGCACCAGCGGAATACCGTTGCGATCGTAGATGATGCCGCGCGTCGGGGCGACGGGCAGCATTTTGATGTCATTTTCGTTTGAGCGGGTCGTGTAATACTGATGCTGACGGATTTGTAAATCGTAGAGATTGACAATCAGGACGCCAAAGCAGACAACCACCAGGCCAAAGGCCACTATCACGCGTCTCAGAAAGAGTTTTTCTTCCGCAGCAAAATCTTTAAACGTCATTGTCCACACCCGATAAATTCGCCGCCTAATAATACGGAGGCGTCACCGGCATGACAGACAAAAGATGTTCCATCTCTCTACGGAAATGTGTCATTCTTTGTGAGTCGTTACAAATTACAGTTAACGTAGCCGTTTCTCGTAGGCTGGATAAGGCGTTTACGCCGCCATCCGGCAAGGTGCGCCTTACCGCCTGATGGCGCTTCGCTTATCAGGCCTACGAGGGCGGTCATTCGGGAAAATAAAAAACCCGCGACATAGCGCGGGTTTTCACATCACTCGATGTGATTACATCCGTTCTACGGTCTCAATACCCAGTGTATCCAGACCCAGTTTCAGCGTTTTCGCGGTCAGTTGCGCCAGTTTCAGACGGCTGTTACGAACCTCTTCGTTTTCCGCGCTGAGGATCGGGCAGTGCTCGTAGAAGCCAGAGAACAAACCGGCAACATCATACAGGTAGGCGCACATCACATGCGGCGTACCTTCACGCGCGACCACAGTCAGCGTTTCTTCAAACTGCAACAGGCGGGCAGCCAACTGGGCTTCGCGATCTTCACGGATAACGACCGGCGCGCTGGACAGGGCGCTCTCGTCAATCTCCGCTTTACGGAACACGGACAGCACGCGGGTATAGGCATACTGCATATATGGCGCGGTGTTGCCTTCGAACGCCAGCATGTTGTCCCAGTCGAAGATGTAGTCAGTAGTGCGGTTTTTGGAGAGATCCGCATATTTCACCGCGCCAATACCAACCGCGTTGGCCAGTTTTTCCAGCTCGTCGGCAGGCATATCCGGGTTCTTCTCAGCCACCAGACGGCGTGCGCGTTCCAGCGCTTCATCCAGCAGATCGGCCAGCTTCACCGTACCGCCCGCGCGGGTTTTGAACGGCTTGCCGTCTTTACCGAGCATCATGCCGAACATATGGTGTTCCAGCGGCACGGAATCCGGCACGTAACCGGCTTTGCGTACGATGGTCCATGCCTGCATCAGGTGCTGATGCTGGCGGGAATCGATGTAGTACAGCACGCGATCCGCATGCAGCGTTTCATAGCGGTATTTCGCGCAGGCGATGTCGGTGGTGGTGTAGAGATAGCCGCCATCTTTCTTCTGAATGATCACGCCCATCGGTTCGCCTTCCTTGTTTTTATATTCATCAAGGAAAACAACGGTTGCGCCTTCGCTTTCAACCGCCAGACCCTGAGCTTTCAGGTCGGCGACGATGCCAGGCAGCATCGGGTTATACAGGCTTTCACCCATCACATCGTCACGGGTTAACGTAACGTTCAGGCGATTGTAGGTGATCTGGTTCTGCGTCATGGTGATGTCGACCAGCTTGCGCCACATGTCGAGGAAGTACGGGTCGCCGCCCTGTAGTTTCACCACGTAGTTACGCGCGCGCTCGGCGAACGCTTCGTCTTCATCGTAATGTTTTTTCGCATCACGGTAGAAACCTTCGAGGTCGGCCAGCGCCATTTCACCTGCGTTTTCCTGCTGCTGTTTTTCCAGCCAGGCGATAAGCATACCGAACTGTGTTCCCCAGTCGCCGACGTGGTTAGCGCGGATTACGTGATGGCCGAGGAACTCCAGCGTGCGCACGGCGGCATCGCCGATGATGGTGGAGCGCAGGTGGCCGACATGCATCTCTTTCGCGACGTTAGGCGCGGAGTAGTCGATAACCACAGTCTGTTTCGCAGGCTTAGCCACGCCCAGACGCTCAGAAGCCAGCGCCTGTTGAACATGTTCAGCAAGAAATGCCGGGTCGAGGAAAATATTGATAAAGCCAGGACCTGCGATTTCAACCTTGCTGGCGATGCCGTTGAGATCCAGATGAGTCAGCACCTGCTCTGCAAGTTGTCGCGGCGCCATACCCAGTTTTTTAGCAACTGCCATCATGCCGTTGGCCTGATAGTCGCCGAACTGTACTTTTGCTGACTGACGAACCTGCGGTTCGCAATTTGCAGGCGCGCCTGCAACAATCATGGCCTGACTAACTTTTTCTGAGAGAAGAGCCTGAATATTCACCGGAATACCTTACGTGTAAGACGCGGATTAACTGAGTCCGCGCCAGTTTAAGAATTTAGGGCGGGAGTATACTGCAAATGCCCGTTGGCGTCAGCATTGCGCGCGCGCCGTATCGCTGGAAATATGCGCAATAAAATTATGCATAAGCATTCATTTTATATTCAAAGAAATCAGCGGTTGGTTGGCGATGCACAACAGAGTAAATTAGCGACTTTGTACACCGATAAGAGTTTTGATTATGGCGAACTGGCAGACTATTGACGAACTGCATGATATTTCCGCAGATTTACCGCGATTCACTCTGGCGTTCAGAGAACTTTCCACTCGCCTCGGTCTGGATTTCGCACCGCTTGAAGCCGATCACATTTCTTTGCGCTGCCACCAGAATGCGACCGCTGAGCGCTGGCGTCGCGGATTTGAACAGTGCGGCGCGCTGCTGTCGGAAAATATCATCAACGGCAGGCCGATCTGCCTGTTCAAATTACATGAGCCTGTTTGCGTCGAACACTGGCGGTTTTCGATTGTTGAATTGCCGTGGCCGGGTGAAAAACGCTACCCGCATGAAGGCTGGGAGCATATCGAAATTGTCCTCCCGGGTGAGCCGGAGAGCCTGAACGCGCGGGCGCTGGCGCTGTTGTCCGACGAGGGGCTGAGCCAGCCGGGCATTGTCGTGAAAACCAGTTCGCCGAAAGGGGCGCGCGAGCGTCTGCCGAACCCGACGCTGGCCGTGACCGACGGCAAGGTGACCATTAAATTTCATCCCTGGTCAATTGAGGCCATTGTGGCAAGCGAACAGTCAGCCGACTGACGTGACGCGCGAAAACGCTAAAAAGGAGTGAACATGGCGTTACTGGAGATCTGTTGTTACAGCATGGAATGTGCGCTCACCGCGCAGCAAAATGGCGCGGATCGCATTGAATTGTGCGCGGCGCCGAAAGAGGGGGGACTGACGCCGTCGTTGGGTGTGCTGCGCACGGTTCGCCAGCATGTTGCGATTGCGGTGCATCCCATTATTCGTCCTCGCGGCGGCGACTTCTGTTATACCGATGGTGAATTTGCCGCAATGCTTGAGGATGTGCGTACTGTCAGAGAACTGGGATTTCCCGGTCTGGTTACTGGCGTGCTGGATGTCGATGGCAATGTGGATCTCGCGCGAATGGAGAAAATAATGGCCGCCGCCGGGCCGCTGGCCGTCACTTTTCATCGCGCGTTTGATATGTGCGCTAATCCATTCAATGCACTGAAGAATCTCGCGGATTTGGGTGTCGCCAGAGTGCTCACTTCAGGGCAAAAATCAGATGCGGTGCACGGTTTGCCAATAATTATGGAACTTATTGCGCAGGGCGATGCTCCAATCATTATGGCCGGAGCAGGGGTACGTTCAGAGAATCTGCAACGTTTCCTTGATGCCGGGGTGCAGGAAGTGCACAGCTCCGCTGGAGCGTGGCAAGCCTCACCAATGCGTTATCGCAATCATGGATTGTCCATGTCAACTGACGCACAAGCGGACGAGTATTCGCGCTATGCGGTAGACGGGGCGGCGGTTGCTGAAATGAAAGGAGTCATTGTGCGCCATCAGGCCAATTGATTTTTACCGTTGCATCATGTCGCCCAATATGATGCTTGCTCGTACCAGGCCCCTGCCATTTCAACAGGGGCCTTTTTTTCTCCTTCATATTTCAAGCCGCAGCGGCGTTGGCTGCCTCGCTCGCCCCGGTCACGTAGTTATCTACGCTCCCGGGGACTTACTGCGTTGCCGCCTTGCTGCAACTTGAACTATTTTGGAGAAAATATGCTTTCTGGCAAAAAGACTACGGCTTGCGCGCAATCAGCACCGCGCGCAGTGGGGCAGGGTAACCTTCGACGGTTTTACTGTGGTCATTCGGATCGAGGAAATCAGCCAGCGACTCGGTGACCATCCACCCGGTGCGACGCTGCTCCTCGGTGGAGGTCACGCAGACATCGGCAATCCGCACATCGACAAAACCACATTTCTCCAGCCAGTTTTTTAGCGCCAGCGCGGAAGGGATAAAGTAGACGTTGCGCATCTGTGCATAGCGGTCACCTGGCACCAGCACGGTGTTTTCATCGCCTTCCACCACCAGGGTTTCCAGCACCAGTTCGCCGTCTTTCACCAGTTGATCTTTCAACTGCCAGAGATGTTCCAGCGGAGAACGACGGTGGTAAAGCACGCCCATTGAAAAGACGGTATCAAACGCATTCAGCGCCGGAAGCTGCTCGATGCCCAGCGGCAACAGATGCGCGCGCTGGTCGTTGCCCAACAATTTTCGTACCGCTTCAAACTGACACAGGAACAACTGCGTCGGGTCGATTCCCACGGCAAGATGCGCGCCCGCGCCAATCATGCGCCACATGTGATATCCGCTGCCGCAGCCGACATCCAGAATGGTGCGGCCGGTCAGATCGGACAGGTGCGGCAAAACGCGATCCCATTTCCAGTCGGAACGCCATTCGGTATCAATATTGACGCCATACAGAGAGAACGGGCCTTTACGCCACGGCATCAGGTTTCGCAGCAGGGTGTCGATACGCTTAAGCTGGCCTTCGCTCAACGGCGTTTCGCTTTCGGCAGTGACGCTGTGCAATAAATCCAGACGGTACGGCGTTAATTCCGGCAGGAACTCCACCGCGTTCGACCACTGCTTAAACAGACCATGCTGATCGCGCTGCCAGGTCGCGATTTGCGCAGGCAGGGTTTCCAGCCAGTGAGAAAGCGGGCTTTTGGCAATCAGCTGATAAAAGTTACCGAACTCGATCATGCGGGCACCCCGGACTTCAGCGCCACCAGCGAACCAAAGTTGAAGCACTGGAACCACAGTTCGCTATGCTCGAAACCGGCCTGATGCAGACGCGCTTTGTGGGTTTCAACCGAGTCGGTCAGCATGACGTTTTCCAGCATACTGCGCTTCTGGCTGATCTCCAGTTCGCTGTAGCCGTTGGCGCGTTTAAAGTCATGGTGCATATTGAACAGCAATTCGCCAACCGTTGTGTCTTCAAAGCTGAACTTTTCCGACAGCACCAGCGCGCCGCCCGGATTCAGACCCTGATAAATCTTATCCAGCAAGGCCTGGCGCTCAAGCGGCTCAAGGAATTGCAGGGTAAAATTCAGCACCACCATTGAGGCGTTCTCGATGCTGATGTCGCGAATATCGCCTTCCACAATCTCAACCGGGGTCGGGGCTTTGTAAGCGTCGATATGACGGCGGCAGCGTTCAATCATCGCCGGGGAGTTGTCGACGGCGATGATTTTACAGTTGGCATGATGAATATTACGACGCACCGAGAGCGTCGCAGCGCCCAGTGAACAGCCTAAATCGTAGACCTGCGTATTGGGTTGTACGAAGCGTTCGGCCAGCATGCCAATCATGGAGATGATATTGGAGTAGCCGGGAACAGAGCGCTGGATCATATCCGGGAAGACTTCAGCTACCCGTTCATCAAAGGTCCAGTCGCCCAGACTGGCGATAGGCGCAGAAAAAAGCGTGTCGCGGTGAGACATAACGTAAAAATCCGGGAAAAATAAAGTGGCGTATTGTGCGCTAATGCAAGGAGAAAACCAACTCCCAGGGCATATACCAAAGATTCGCCAGCACCATCAGCAACAAGGCGCACCAGGTCGCACTCATCCCGGAACGCCGCCAGCGAAACAGACGGTGGTGGAAACCGTAATAATGCATCAGCCGACCAGCGATTAAAATAATCCCGCAGATATGCACCATCCATGTTTCGGCGCCGTTCATTTCCATAAACAGCAGCAGCGCGACAGCGATAGGAATATATTCCACCGCATTACCGTGAATGCGGATGGCGCTTTGCAGTTCGCTAAAACCGCCGTCACCGTAGGCAACGCGATACAGCATCCTTAGTCGGACAACATCAAAAGAGAACTTCATCAACAACAACGCACCTAATACGGTATATAGCGCGCTTACCATACAAACTCCCTTTAAAATGCCTGATGGCACTGTCTATGATAGGTGGCAATTTCAGAAAAGAGAAGATTGCTGTGGAATAGACGGTGCGGTTCCAATGCCGGGCAAGGCCGCGCGTAAATCTCCCCATAATGTATTCACTAACTCGGGAGCCTGCGCGATATCTGGCGTGTGTAGAAACAGATACGGCGTAGAGGTCGTTTCCCACAGCGGGAGTTTCGCCAGCCAGTCGGCAAAAAATGTCTGATTTTGCACCATATTGTCGCTGCCGATGAACCTGATCAACGGATGCTTTGCGGTCACGATGGCATGGACCGGCACTTTAGGTTTTTTGCGTTGCGCTTCGCGAATGGCCTGGTTATGAGGATGCGCGGCGTGCACCGGGCGGCTGTCGAGGATCACCCGATTCACCCCGCGTTCAACCAGGCCTCGATTGAGCTGTTGTTCTTCCTCTCCTTTGGCGAAAAACACGGGATGGCGCACTTCGACGCCATAGGTGAATGCCTTTGGCAACGCGTCAAGAAAGCGCCAGAGCGCAGGGAGGTCGCGCGGTGAAAACGTCGCGGGGAGTTGCAGCCAGTACTGACCAATTCTTGCCTCCAGCGGCGACATGCGGGTAAAAAATTCCTGCACAAGATCGTCGCAGTTACGCAGCGCGGCCTGATGCGAAATCGTTGCGGGGAACTTAAAGCAGAAGCGAAAATCGTCCGTTGTTTGCGCATGCCAGCGTTCGACAATTTCTGCTTTCGGCAGCGCATACAGGGTGGTGTTGCCCTCCACACAGTTAAAGTGGCGGGCATATTCTTCAAGACTGGTGATACCCAGACGCACCCATTTAGGATGCGACCATTGCGGTAATCCGATGTAGATCATAACGCGTTAAGGATCTCCTCCACGCTGCGCACTCTGGCGATACGCGGAAAAATATGTGTCATGCTGCTTTGATGCTGTTCCGTGCTGGCGGCGCTACAGGCATCTTCGGCGATCACCAGACCAAAACCCAGCTCCCAGGCGTTACGCGCGGTGGATTCTACGCCGATATTGGTGGAGATGCCGCACAGCACGATGGTGTCGACTCCCCGGCGGCGTAATTGTAACTCAAGATCGGTGCCATAGAACGCGCCCCATTGACGCTTGGTGACTTCCAGGTCACTGTCGCTTTTACCGAGCGCCGCCGGGTAACGCCACCAGTTTTCCGGCAGCGCGTTGGCTGGCGCCCGGGCATCGACGGGTTGCTTTAACGCGTCGGCATAATCGTCGGACCAGCCGACGCGAACCATCACCACCGGCGAGCCGTTTGCCCGACATTTTGCGGCCAGTTTCGCTGCGCGGGCGACAACATCGCTTGCCGCATGGGGGCCGCCAGCGAAAGGTAAGATCCCTTCCTGTAAATCAATAACGACCAGGGCAGTGGTTGCGGCGTTCAGTTCCAGCATGATGACTCCTGTAAAATAGATGATTCCGCTACACCTTAAGCGCGTTCCCGAAGGAAAGTGACGACAAATATTGTTAATTTTTGTGAGAATACGCAATAACCGCGTAGCAAACACGCGTACAGTCAGTATCGGACTTATCGTGCGGCAGAATTTCCAGTATAATAGCCGCCTTTTTTCATTCAGTTGTGACATTCAGCTAAAGCTGCGACAACGTCGCCTGTAAAGCAGGCAACAATCCGCCAGCGGCTAAGTTAAGGGATATCTCATGCGTACAGAATATTGCGGACAGCTACGTCTGTCCCACGTGGGGCAGCAGGTGACTCTGTGTGGTTGGGTCAACCGTCGTCGTGATCTTGGTAGCCTGATCTTTATCGATATGCGCGACCGCGAAGGTATCGTACAGGTCTTCTTTGATCCGGATCGTGCGGATGCGTTAAAGCTGGCTTCTGAACTGCGTAATGAGTTCTGTATCCAGGTGACCGGCACCGTGCGTGCGCGTGACGAGAAAAACGTCAACGCCGACATGGCGACGGGCGAAATCGAAGTGCTGGCGTCCGATTTGACGATCATCAACCGTGCAGATTCTCTACCGCTTGACTCTAATCACGTCAATACCGAAGAAGCGCGTCTGAAATACCGTTATCTGGATCTGCGTCGCCCGGAAATGGCTCAACGCCTGAAAACCCGTGCCAAAATCACCAGCCTGGTGCGTCGTTTTATGGACGACCACGGCTTCCTCGACATCGAAACCCCGATGTTGACCAAAGCGACGCCGGAAGGCGCGCGTGACTACCTGGTGCCTTCGCGCGTCCATAAAGGTAAATTCTACGCGCTGCCGCAGTCTCCGCAGTTGTTCAAACAGCTGCTGATGATGTCCGGTTTTGACCGCTACTATCAGATCGTAAAATGCTTCCGTGATGAAGATTTACGTGCTGACCGTCAGCCTGAATTTACCCAGATCGACGTCGAGACCTCCTTTATGACTGCGCCGCAGGTGCGTGAAGTGATGGAAGCGCTGGTACGCCATCTGTGGCAGGAAGTGAAAGGCGTGGATCTGGGCGACTTCCCGATCATGACCTTCGCCGAAGCCGAACGCCGTTACGGTTCCGATAAACCGGACCTGCGTAACCCGATGGAGCTGGTGGACGTTGCCGACCTGCTGAAATCTGTAGAGTTCGCCGTCTTTGCCGGCCCGGCTAACGATCCGAAAGGTCGCGTAGCGGCCCTGCGCGTGCCGGGTGGCGCAAGCTTAAGCCGTAAGCAGATCGACGACTACGGCAATTTCATTAAGATCTACGGCGCGAAAGGGCTGGCTTATATTAAAGTCACCGAACGTGCGAAAGGTCTGGAAGGCATCAACAGCCCGGTGGCGAAGTTCCTTAACGCGGAAATCGTGGAAGCGATTCTGGATCGTACCGCTGCGCAAGACGGCGATATGATTTTCTTCGGCGCCGACAACAAGAAAGTGGTTGCCGATGCGCTGGGCGCGCTGCGTCTGAAAGTGGGTAAAGATCTGAACCTGACCGACGAAGCCAAATGGGCGCCGCTGTGGGTTATCGACTTCCCGATGTTTGAAGATGACGGCGAAGGCGGCCTGACGGCGATGCACCATCCGTTCACCTCACCGAAAGACCTGACCGCCGCCGAGCTGAAAGCCGCGCCGGAAAACGCGGTTGCTAACGCCTACGATATGGTGATCAACGGTTATGAAGTTGGTGGTGGTTCCGTGCGTATCCACAGTGGCGACATGCAGCAGACCGTGTTTGGTATTCTGGGCATTAATGAACAGGAACAGCGCGAGAAATTCGGCTTCCTGCTGGATGCGCTGAAATACGGTACGCCGCCGCATGCGGGTCTGGCGTTTGGTCTGGACCGTCTGACTATGCTGCTGACCGGCACCGACAATATCCGTGACGTTATCGCCTTCCCGAAAACGACTGCCGCTGCCTGTTTGATGACCGAAGCGCCAAGTTTCGCGAACCCGGCAGCGCTGGCTGAGCTGGGTATTGATGTCGTTAAGAAGGCCGAGAATAACTGATATGGCATACAAACAGCCTGTCTCGGTGTTAGTCGTGATTTATGCAAAGGACACCGGGAGAGTGCTGATGTTACAGCGACGCGACGATCCTGATTTCTGGCAGTCGGTTACCGGCAGTCTGGAAGAGGGCGAAACCGCGTCGCAAGCCGCTATGCGCGAAGTAAAGGAAGAGGTCACAATAGATGTTGCAGCAGAGCAACTGACCTTAATTGACTGTCAGCGCACGGTGGAATTTGAGATTTTTTCACATTTACGTCATCGCTACGCGCCGGGAATTGAGCGTAATACTGAATCCTGGTTTTGCCTGGCTCTTCCCTCTGAACGAGAGATCGTGTTCACCGAACATCTGACCTATCGTTGGGTTAATGCGGACGAAGCCGCGCAGTTAACCAAGTCGTGGAGTAACCGGCAGGCGATTGAAGAGTTTGTAATTAACGTCGCCTGAGAAGGCGCGCTTTTTGGAGATATTATTTATGGCAGGTCATAGTAAATGGGCCAACACCAGACACCGTAAAGCAGCGCAGGATGCTAAACGCGGTAAAATTTTCACCAAAATCATTCGTGAGCTGGTGACGGCGGCCAAACT
Source organism: Citrobacter sp. CK181 (assembly GCF_030333595.1). Classification (NCBI taxonomy): domain Bacteria; kingdom Pseudomonadati; phylum Pseudomonadota; class Gammaproteobacteria; order Enterobacterales; family Enterobacteriaceae; genus Citrobacter; species Citrobacter sp. CK181. Next base: position 625,134 of record NZ_JAOWFN010000011.1, read on the forward strand.
GGGCGGCGGCGACCCGGACGCTAACCCGCGTCTGCGTGCGGCAGTCGATAAAGCGCTGTCGAACAACATGACCCGCGATACGCTGAATCGTGCGATTGCGCGCGGCGTCGGCGGCGATGATGATGCGAACATGGAAACCATCATCTATGAAGGTTACGGTCCTGGCGGCACGGCTGTGATGGTTGAGTGCCTGTCTGACAACCGTAACCGTACCGTTGCGGAAGTGCGTCACGCTTTCAGCAAATGCGGCGGCAACCTGGGTACTGACGGTTCAGTGGCTTACCTGTTCAGCAAAAAAGGGGTGATCTCCTTCGAACAGGGTGACGAAGACACCATCATGGAAGCTGCGCTGGAAGCCGGTGCGGAAGACGTTGTGACCTTTGATGACGGTGCGATTGACGTCTACACCGCATGGGAAGAGATGGGCAAAGTGCGCGACGCGCTGGAAGCTGCGGGTCTGAAAGCGGACAACGCTGAAGTGTCCATGATCCCGTCCACCAAAGCGGATATGGATGCGGAAACCGCGCCGAAACTGATGCGTCTGATCGATATGCTGGAAGACTGCGACGACGTGCAGGAAGTTTACCATAACGGTGAGATCTCTGATGAGGTTGCGGCTACGTTATAATGACGTGGTTTAATTCCGTTCTAATCGGAGGCGCGTGATGTCTATTATTCTCGGTATCGACCCGGGTTCACGCGTCACGGGTTATGGCGTGATTCGTCAGGTGGGCAGGCAACTGACTTACCTGGGCAGCGGATGTATCCGCACGAAAGTGGATGATTTACCGTCTCGTCTGAAGCTGATTTATGCGGGCGTGACGGAAATCATCACCCAGTTCCAGCCGGACTATTTCGCGATTGAACAGGTGTTTATGGCGAAGAACGCGGACTCCGCGCTTAAGCTGGGTCAGGCGCGCGGCGTGGCGATTGTCGCGGCGGTAAACCAGGATCTTCCGGTGTTTGAGTATGCCGCCCGTCAGGTGAAGCAAACCGTTGTCGGGATCGGCAGCGCCGAGAAAAGCCAGGTACAGCACATGGTGCGCACGTTGCTGAAACTCCCGGCAAATCCCCAGGCGGATGCGGCGGATGCGCTGGCTATCGCCATCACCCACTGCCACGTTAGCCAGAACGCGATGCAAATGAGTGACTCGCGGCTCAATCTGGCGCGTGGGCGGCTACGATAATGACAAATGAGGCTGGATATCTATCCAGCCTTTTTTTATGATACCACTTTACTTTTTCGGCCCCAACGCAGGAGCGCAATGTGATAGGCAGACTCAGAGGCATTATTCTGGAAAAACAACCCCCGCTGGTATTACTTGAGGTGGGCGGCGTAGGCTATGAAGTCCATATGCCGATGACCTGTTTTTATGAGCTCCCGGAATCTGGAAAAGAAGCGACCGTATTCACCCATTTTGTGGTGCGTGAAGATGCGCAATTGCTGTACGGGTTTAACAATAAACAGGAGCGAACCCTGTTTAAAGAACTGATCAAAACGAACGGCGTCGGGCCGAAACTCGCGCTGGCGATCCTCTCCGGGATGTCTGCTCAGCAGTTTGTGAATGCCGTTGAGCGCGAGGAGCCCGCCGCGTTGGTGAAACTGCCGGGTATTGGTAAAAAAACCGCAGAACGCCTGATCGTTGAAATGAAAGATCGCTTCAAAGGCCTGCACGGTGACCTCTTTACGCCGGCCGCCGACCTGGTGCTGACCTCTCCGGCAAGTCCGGCAACGGATGATGCGGAGCAAGAAGCGGTTGCTGCGCTGGTGGCGCTGGGCTATAAACCACAGGAAGCCAGCCGCATGGTGAGCAAAATTGCCCGCCCTGACGCCAGCAGTGAAACATTGATTCGCGAAGCACTCCGCGCCGCGTTATGAGGTAAAGGATGATAGAAGCAGATCGCCTGATTTCAGCAGGTGGAACCCAGGTGGAAGAGGTTGCCGATCGCGCCATTCGCCCGAAGTTGCTGGAAGAGTACATTGGTCAGCCTCAGGTGCGTTCGCAAATGGAGATCTTTATCCAGGCGGCAAAGCTGCGCGGCGACGCGCTCGATCACCTGCTGATCTTTGGCCCGCCGGGGCTGGGGAAAACGACGCTGGCTAACATTGTCGCCAATGAAATGGGCGTGAACCTGCGCACCACGTCTGGCCCGGTGCTGGAAAAGGCGGGCGATCTGGCGGCGATGCTGACCAACCTTGAACCTCATGATGTGCTGTTTATCGATGAGATCCACCGTTTATCACCGGTGGTGGAAGAGGTGTTGTATCCGGCGATGGAAGATTATCAGCTGGACATCATGATTGGCGAAGGGCCTGCTGCGCGTTCGATAAAAATCGATCTGCCGCCTTTTACGCTGATTGGCGCCACCACGCGAGCCGGGTCATTGACGTCGCCGCTGCGTGACCGTTTCGGTATTGTTCAGCGGCTGGAGTTTTATCAGGTGCCTGACCTGCAACACATCGTCGGGCGCAGCGCGCGGTTTATGGGGCTGGAAATGAGCGATGAAGGTGCGCTGGAGGTTGCCCGCCGCGCTCGCGGTACGCCGCGTATCGCCAACCGCCTGTTGCGTCGCGTACGTGATTTTGCCGAAGTGAAACATAACGGCGCCATCTCTGCGGATATCGCCGCTCAGGCGCTGGATATGCTGAATGTCGATGCGGAAGGGTTTGACTATATGGACCGCAAGCTGCTGCTGGCCGTAATTGATAAATTCTTTGGCGGCCCCGTCGGTCTCGATAACCTGGCCGCAGCCATTGGTGAAGAGCGTGAAACGATTGAGGACGTACTGGAACCGTATTTGATTCAGCAGGGCTTTTTGCAACGAACCCCGCGCGGGCGAATGGCGACGGTGCGGGCGTGGAATCATTTTGGAATAACGCCGCCGGAAATGCCTTAACTTATGTGAGTTAGGCCGGATGGCGGCTGCGCCTTATCCGGCCTGCCTGTGAACGTGGGCCCGGTAAGCGGAGCGCCACCGGGAAACACACGCTTAGCTCGCCTGCTTTTTCATCATGCTGAAGATAAACAGCAGCGCGGCACACAGCACCACTGACGGGCCTGCCGGTGTGTCGTAAAACGCAGAAAATGTCAGACCGCCTGTAACCGCTATCATACCCATTCCTACTGCGACACCCGCCATCTGCTCCGGGGTGCGGGCAAAGCGACGCGCCGTGGCGGCAGGAATAATCAGCAATGAGGTGATGATCAACGCGCCAACGAACTTCATCGCCACGCCGATAGTCAATGCGGTGACCAGCATCAGCAGGAGCTTAACGCGCTGTAACTTCACGCCATCGACAAAAGCCAGATCCGGGCTAATGGTCATCGACAGCAGATTACGCCACTGCCAGAAGAGGATCGCCAGCACGATAACCACGCCGATGGCGATGAAAATCAGGTCTTCCGGCGTCACGGCCAGCAGGTCGCCAAACAGATAAGCCATCAAGTCCACGCGAATGTTGGACATCAGGCTGACGACCACAAGACCTAACGACAGGGCACTGTGCGCCATAATGCCGAGAAGCGTGTCGATAGCGAGGTGAGGGCGTTTCTCCAGCCACACCAGACCGGCTGCCAGCATCAGCGTAACGGCAATCACCGCATAGAACGGGTTGATGTCCAGCAGCAACCCAAAAGCGACCCCCAGCAGCGAGGCGTGCGCCAGCGTATCGCCAAAATAGGACATTCGACGCCAGACCACGAACGAGCCCAGCGGGCCAGCGGCGCAGGCCAGCATGATCCCGGCTAACCAGCCAGGTAATAACAGTTCAATCATGAGTGACCATTTCCCCGGCGCAGTACGATACGACCTTGTAAATCGTGGCGATGATTATGATGATGACGGTAAATCCCCAACTGTTCTGCGCCGCGTGGCCCGAACATAGAGATGAATTCAGGATGCATGGAAACGATTTCAGGGGTGCCGGAGCAACAGATATGGTGATTCAGACACAGCACTTCATCCGTTTTCGCCATCACCAGGTGCAGGTCGTGCGAGACCATCAGCACCGCGCAATCCAGCTCGCGCCGCAGCTGGTCAATGAGATCGTACAGGGCGACCTGACCATTGACATCCACGCCCTGAGTCGGCTCATCCAGCACCAGCAGCTGTGGTTGATTCAGCAGCGCGCGGGCTAACAAAACGCGCTGGGTTTCACCGCCGGACAGCTTTTGCATGGGGGCGTCAATGAGGTGTCCGGCCTGAACGCGTTTCAGGGCCGGAAGAATGTCGGTTTTTTGCGTACCGGGGCGTAAGCGTAAAAAGCGGCTTACCGTCAGCGGCAGCGTGGTGTCGAGATACAGTTTTTGCGGGACGTAGCCAATACGCAGCTGCCCGTTGCGCTTGATCAACCCTTCATCAGGCGCTACCAGCCCTAATACTACGCGTACCAGCGTAGACTTCCCGGCGCCGTTTGGGCCGAGAAGCGTCAAAATTTTTCCTGGTCTGAGTTCAAGCGACACGTCAGAAAGGACGCGGCGTTGACCGAAAGAGACCGAAACATTTTCCAGTGAAACCAAAGTCGTCATGTCAATTTTAGGCTTGCAGAAGTCATAGAATGTTATAATATCACATTTCTCACATTCATTACGATGATTAGTCGCATTATGTTACATAAAAATACGCTTCTTTTCGCAGCATTATCCGCTGCGCTATGGGGTGGTGCAACACAAGCCGCAAATGCCGCCGTTGTCGCCTCTCTCAAGCCCTTAGGTTTCATCGCTTCCGCCATTGCCGATGGCGTCACGGACACCCAGGTTTTATTGCCGGATGGGGCGTCTGAGCATGATTATTCACTGCGTCCGTCTGACGTAAAACGCTTACAGGGCGCGGACTTAGTTGTCTGGATCGGCCCTGAGATGGAAGCGTTCATGGAAAAGTCAGTAAAGAACATTCCTGACGGAAAACAGGTAACGATTGCGCAGCTCGCCGACGTGAAACCGCTACTCATGAAAGGCGCTGACGACGACGATGACGATCACGATCACGGGCATGCGCACGGTGAAAAAGGTGACGCACATCACCATCATGGTGATTACAACATGCATCTTTGGCTTTCCCCAGAGATAGCGCGGGCTTCAGCGGTTGCAATCCATGAAAAATTAGTGGAACTTATGCCGCAAAGTCGAGCCAAACTTGACGCCAACCTGAAGGATTTTGAGGCACAATTAGCTGCAACCGATAAGCAGGTAGGTAACGAGCTCGCACCGCTCAAGGGGAAAGGGTACTTCGTTTTTCATGACGCCTACGGCTACTACGAAAAACATTATGGGCTAACTCCGCTTGGTCACTTTACCGTGAACCCTGAGATTCAACCTGGTGCGCAGCGTTTACATGAAATAAGAACACAGTTGGTTGAGCAAAAAGCAACCTGCGTTTTTGCTGAGCCACAGTTCAGGCCAGCGGTCGTTGAAGCCGTTGCGAGAGGGACATCCGTTCGAATGGGAACGTTGGATCCCCTCGGAACGAACATTAAACTGGGTAAAACAAGCTATTCAGCGTTTCTGAATCAATTAGCCAACCAGTATGCTAGCTGCCTGAAAGGAGATTAATGAGGAAGTGAATACGTGCAACAGATAGCCCGCTCTGTCGCCCTGGCATTTAATAATCTGCCCCGACCCCACCGCGTTATGCTGGGGTCGCTTACTGTTCTGACACTGGCCGTCGCGGTATGGCGGCCTTACGTTTACCACCCTGACTCTGCGCCCATCGTCAAAACCATCGAACTGGAAAAGAGTGAAATTCGTTCGCTGCTGCCTGAAGCCAGCGAACCGATTGATCAGGCGGCGCAGGAAGATGAAGCGATCCCACAGGATGAGCTGGACGACAAAACGTCTGGCGAAGTGGGTGTGCATGAATATGTTGTCTCCACCGGCGATACGCTGAGCAGCATTTTGAATCAGTATGGCATTGATATGGGCGATATCAGCCGACTGGCCGCTGCGGATAAGGAACTCCGTAATCTGAAAATCGGCCAGCAGATCTCCTGGACGTTGACGCCGGACGGCGATTTGCAACGCCTGACCTGGGAAGTTTCACGCCGCGAAACGCGTACCTACGATCGTAGCGGAACGGGTTTCAAAATGAGCAGCGAAATGCAGCAGGGCGACTGGGTCAATAGCCTGATGAAAGGCGCGGTTGGCGGGAGCTTTGTCGCCAGTGCGAAAGACGCCGGTTTGACCAGCGCAGAAGTCAGCGCCGTCATTAAAGCGATGCAGTGGCAGATGGACTTCCGTAAGCTGAAAAAAGGCGATGAGTTCTCTGTGTTGATGTCGCGTGAAATGCTGGATGGCAAGCGTGAACAGAGCCAGCTTCTGGGCGTGCGTCTGCGTTCAGATGGAAAAGATTATTACGCGATTCGCGCGGAAGACGGTAAGTTCTATGACCGAAACGGCACAGGGCTTGCGAAAGGATTCCTGCGCTTCCCGACGGCGAAGCAGTTCCGCATTTCGTCAAACTTTAATCCGCGTCGTCTGAACCCGGTGACCGGTCGCGTTGCGCCGCATAAAGGCGTCGATTTTGCGATGCCGCAAGGTACGCCCGTGCTGTCGGTCGGTGACGGTGAGGTCGTGGTAGCGAAACGCAGCGGCGCGGCAGGTTATTATGTCGCTATCCGTCACGGCCGTACTTACACCACGCGTTATATGCACCTGCGTAAGCTGCTGGTGAAACCTGGGCAAAAAGTGAAACGTGGCGATCGTATCGCGCTGTCAGGCAATACCGGGCGTTCTACCGGGCCGCATCTGCACTATGAAGTCTGGATTAACCAGCAGGCTGTTAACCCGCTGACGGCAAAACTGCCGCGTACCGAAGGGCTGACAGGTTCTGACCGCCGTGCTTATCTGGCGCAGGTCAAAGAAGTCCTGCCGCAGTTGCGCTTCGATTAATAAATATGCTTATGGAGCCGGTACGCGATGCGTACCGGCTTTTTTATTTTGTGTGGCGCACAGCGCGCCGCTACACTATCAACAGATTTACTTTTCGTGGCATCAAACACTGGAAAAGCATGGAAACGAAAAAAAATAACATTGAGTACATCCCTGAGTTTGAGAAATCTTTTCGTCATCCACGCTATTGGGGTGCCTGGCTGGGCGTAGCCGCAATGGCGGGTATTGCATTAACGCCCGCGTCGTTTCGCGATCCTTTACTGGCGAAGCTGGGACGTTTTGCCGGACGTTTGGGGAAAAGCGCCCGGCGTCGCGCGCTGATCAACTTATCTCTGTGTTTTCCTGAGTACAGCGAAGCAGAGCGTGAAGCTATTGTCGACGGAATGTTTGCGACCGCGCCACAGGCGATGACCATGATGGCCGAACTGGCGATTCGTGGGCCTGAAAAACTGCAAAAGCGCGTCGACTGGCAGGGGCTGGAGATCATTGATGAGCTGCGGCGGAATAATGAAAAGGTGATCTTTCTGGTGCCGCACGGGTGGGGCGTGGATATTCCCGCGATGCTGATGGCGTCCCAGGGGCAGAAAATGGCGGCGATGTTCCATAACCAGGGCAACCCGGTATTTGACTATGTCTGGAACACGGTCCGTCGTCGTTTTGGTGGTCGTCTGCATGCGCGCAATGATGGCATCAAGCCGTTTATCCAGTCTGTCCGTCAGGGCTACTGGGGATACTATCTGCCGGATCAGGATCATGGCCCGGAACACAGTGAGTTCGTTGATTTCTTCGCAACCTACAAAGCGACGCTGCCAGCCATTGGCCGGTTAATGAAGGTGTGTCGTGCTCGCGTGGTGCCGCTTTTCCCGGTTTATGATGGTAAAACGCACCGTCTGACCATCCTGGTGCGACCGCCGATGGACGATCTTCTGACTGCGGATGACCACACTATCGCCAGACGGATGAATGAAGAGGTGGAGATTTTTGTCAGACCGCATCCTGAGCAATATACCTGGATTCTGAAACTGCTCAAAACCCGCAAACCGGGTGAAATTCAGCCGTATAAGCGCAAAGAGTGGTATCCCATCAAATAAAAAAAGCCTCTCGTCAGAGAGGCTTTTTTGTTACCCGGCCTGTAAGCCTGATAAGCGAAGCGCCATCAGGCTTATCACCAACGATTACTCGACGGTCAGGATACGCGTGGTATTGGTGGAGCCGATGGTGCTCATCACGTCGCCCTGGGTCACGATAACCAGATCGCCCGAAACCAGATAGCCTTTATCGCGCAGCAGGTTAACCGCTTCGCTTGCCGCGACAACGCCGTCTGCCGCGCTGTCAAAGTGAACCGGCGTAACGCCACGGTAAAGAGAAGTCAGGTTCAGCGTGCGTTCATGGCGGGACATGGCGAAAATCGGCAGGCCGGAACTGATACGCGAAGTCATCAGCGCCGTACGACCGGATTCGGTCATGGAGATAATCGCCGTTACCCCTTTCAGGTGGTTTGCCGCATACATGGCGGACATTGCGATCGCTTCTTCAACGTTGTCGAACTGGACATCCAGACGGTGTTTAGAGACATTGATGCTCGGGATCTTTTCTGCGCCCAGGCAAACGCGCGCCATCGCCGCAACGGTTTCTGCCGGGTATTGTCCTGCCGCCGTTTCCGCCGACAGCATGACGGCGTCGGTGCCGTCCAGCACGGCGTTCGCCACGTCCATCACTTCCGCGCGGGTCGGCATTGGGTTGGTGATCATCGATTCCATCATCTGCGTGGCGGTAATCACCGCACGATTCAACTGACGAGCGCGGCGAATCAGCGCTTTTTGAATCCCGACCAGTTCAGGATCGCCAATCTCAACGCCGAGGTCGCCACGCGCAACCATCACCACGTCTGATGCAAGAATAATGTCGTCCATTGCGTTCTGGTCGCAGACGGCTTCCGCGCGTTCTACTTTCGCGACGATTTTGGCGTCGCAACCTGCATCGCGCGCCAGGCGACGTGCATAATTCAGATCTTCGCCGCAGCGCGGGAAGGAGACAGCCAGATAATCCACGCCAATCTGCGCTGCGGTAACGATATCCGCTTTATCTTTCTCGGTCAGCGCTTCGGCGGAGAGACCGCCGCCCAGCTTGTTGATCCCTTTATTGTTAGAGAGCGGGCCGCCGACGGTCACTTCGGTGAAGACTTTCATGCCCTGAACTTCCAGCACTTTTAGCTGTACGCGACCATCATCAAGCAGCAGGATGTCGCCAGGCACGACGTCAGCAGGCAGGCCTTTATAATCAATACCGACTTTATCTTTGTCGCCTTCGCCTTTGCCCAGGTTGGCATCAAGAAGGAATTTATCGCCGATATTGAGGAAAACTTTGCCTTCTTTAAAGGTGGATACACGAATTTTTGGCCCCTGGAGGTCACCCAGAATCGCCACATGACGCCCCAGTTTGGCGGCAATCTCACGAACTTTATCCGCGCGCACTTTGTGATCTTCCGGCGTGCCGTGAGAGAAGTTCATACGTACGACGTTCGCGCCAGCAGCGATAATCTTTTCAAGGTTGTTATCGCGGTCAGTTGCCGGGCCTAACGTGGTAACGATTTTGGTTCTGCGAAGCCTTCTGGACATGTAATACTCCGTTGACTGAAACAACTTGGTGTTGCGTGAACATTGATCCGGTCGTTCTGAGACCTTAACGGTTAAAAATGAACGTATCCGAATGACGAAAAGGATAGAACATTGTTATTGCTTTTAGCTGTCATTACTCTTGATGAGTAATTCTTTATCAAAACGCGATTCCTTGAGCGCTTCCTTGACACGCTTCAAGTTATCTCTGAATTTTGCCCCACGACGCAAAGTAAATCCTGTTGCCAGCACATCTATCACGGTCAGTTGAGCAAGTCGAGAGATCATGGGCATATAAATGTCAGTATCTTCCGGCACATCAAGGGTAATTGCCAGCGTTGCTTCTCGTGCCAGCGGCGTTCCGGCAGAGGTTAGCGCAATCACCATCGCATCGTTTTCGCGCGCCAGCTGCGCCAGTTCCACCAGACTTTTGGTTCGGCCGGTGTGGGAAATGAGCACGACCACGTCATCATCGCTACAATTCATACAACTCATACGTTGCAGGACAATGTCGTCGGAGTAGATCACCGGCACGTTGAAGCGAAAAAACTTGTTCATGGCGTCGTGCGCCACGGCCGCAGAGGAACCCAGGCCAAAAAAGGCGATTTTCTTCGCCTGGGTGAGCAAATCGACGGCACGGTTTATCGCAGATTTATCCAGCGACTGGCGAACGTGGTCCAGACTGGCCATCGCAGACTCGAAGATTTTCCCCGTATAGGACTCAACGCTGTCATCTTCATCCACATTGCGATTAACATAAGGGGTACCATTCGCCAGACTTTGTGCCAGATGCAGTTTAAAATCAGGGAAGCCGCGCGTATCCATGCTGCGGCAAAAACGGTTCACGGTAGGCTCACTGACGTTCGCTTCCTGGGCCAGCGTAGCAATACTTGAATGAATCGCGCGGTCGGGGGAGGCAACGATAACATCGGCTACTTTACGTTCTGACTTGCTCAAATGTTCCAGTTGAGACTGGATTTTTTCTAGCATATTCATGATGTAGAAAAGCTCACAGTTAATAACGATTTCAATGATGTGAGAAATCGAGATGCGATTTTGTTAGATATTACCCCTGAGCATCCGGGAAGGGGGCAAAATGGATAGAATAGTTGTTGTTTTTTTTCATTACATGATCGGTGTCTGATTTTAGCTGTCTGTTACATGTACGAAAACGACAATTTTTTTATCTGTTTTACGGCTATTTACCGCGGGAAAACCGAAGATCGCCCGAATCGCACGGGTGGATAAGCGTTTACAGTTTCGGGATTCACGTAAAAGCAGTACAGTGCATTGTAATAAAATTACAACTATACCCTGGCAAAAGCACCGGGATATTTAACTGAGGAGAATGACATGGCGGTAACGCAAACAGCCCAGGCATGTGACCTGGTCATTTTCGGCGCGAAAGGCGACCTGGCGCGCCGAAAATTGCTGCCTTCCCTGTATCAACTGGAGAAAGCCGGTCAGATTAACCCGGATACCCGTATTATCGGGGTGGGTCGCGCGGACTGGGACAAAGATGCCTATACCAAAGTGGTTCGCGAAGCGCTCGAAACCTTCATGAAAGAAAAGATTGATGAAGGCTTGTGGGATACCCTGAGCGGCCGTCTGGATTTTTGCAATCTGGACGTTAACGACACTGAGGCGTTCGGTCGACTGGGAGCCATGCTGGATCAAAAATCGCGCACCACCATTAACTATTTTGCGATGCCGCCGAGCACCTTTGGCGCCATCTGTAAAGGTCTGGGTGAAGCGAAGCTGAACGCTAAACCGGCTCGCGTGGTAATGGAAAAACCGCTGGGTACCTCGCTGGCGACCTCGCGTGAAATCAACGATCAGGTAGGCGAGTACTTTGAAGAGTGCCAGGTTTATCGTATCGACCACTATCTGGGTAAAGAGACCGTTCTTAACCTGCTGGCGCTGCGTTTTGCCAACTCGCTGTTCGTGAATAACTGGGACAACCGCACGATTGATCATGTGGAAATTACCGTAGCGGAAGAGGTGGGCATTGAAGGTCGCTGGGGCTACTTCGACCAGGCGGGCCAGATGCGCGACATGATCCAGAACCACCTGCTGCAAATTCTGTGCATGATTGCGATGTCGCCGCCGTCCGATCTGACGGCCGACAGCATTCGCGATGAGAAAGTGAAAGTGCTGAAGTCGCTGCGCCGTATCGATCGCTCGAACGTGCGCGAGAAAACGGTTCGCGGGCAATACACCACCGGTTTTGCTCAGGGCAAAAAAGTGCCGGGCTACCTCGAAGAAGAGGGAGCGAACAAGAGCAGCAACACAGAGACCTTTGTGGCGATTCGCGTGGACATCGACAACTGGCGCTGGGCGGGCGTACCGTTCTACCTGCGCACCGGTAAACGTCTGCCGACCAAATGCTCTGAGGTTGTTGTCTACTTCAAGACGCCTGAGCTGAACCTGTTCAAAGAATCCTGGCAGGATCTGCCGCAGAACAAGCTGACCATCCGTCTGCAACCTGATGAAGGTGTGGACATCCAGGTGCTTAACAAAGTGCCGGGTCTGGACCACAAGCACAATTTGCAGATCACCAAGCTGGATTTGAGCTACTCCGAAACCTTCAATCAAACGCATCTGGCGGATGCTTACGAGCGTCTGTTGCTGGAAACCATGCGCGGTATTCAGGCGCTGTTCGTGCGTCGTGATGAAGTTGAAGAAGCCTGGAAGTGGGTGGACTCCATCACTGAAGCCTGGGAAATGGATAATGATGCGCCAAAACCGTATCAGGCAGGGACCTGGGGGCCGGTCGCTTCGGTGGCGATGATCACCCGTGATGGCCGTTCCTGGAATGAGTTTGAGTAAAATTCCATCTAGCCCATAGGTGTTATTTTACCGGTAACATGATCTAACACAGATTGTAGAACAATTTTTGCACTTTTAAGCCTCGCGTGGATTCACCCGCGGGGCTTTTTTTATTACACTGCCGGAAGTGATTTTGCCCCAGTGCGCCATATAACAAGCGATTCAGTAATATTTAACCTTACTGAAACTCTTTGTTAATCGGCAGCATAGACAAATAAATTTCAGGAGCCTTTATGAATCCAGATTTGTTACGCGTAACAAAACGCATTGTCGAACGCTCGCGTGAGACACGTTCTGCCTACCTCGCCCGTATTGAACAAGCGAGAACATCCACTGTTCATCGCTCGCAGCTGGCATGCGGTAACCTGGCGCACGGCTTTGCCGCCTGCCAGCCTGACGACAAAGCGTCACTGAAGAGCATGTTGCGTAACAATATCGGGATCATCACCTCTTACAACGACATGCTTTCCGCTCATCAGCCGTATGAGCACTATCCCGAGATCATCCGCAAAGCGCTGCATTCTGCGAATGCGGTAGGCCAGGTCGCCGGCGGCGTTCCTGCGATGTGTGATGGCGTGACGCAGGGGCAGGACGGTATGGAGCTTTCTCTGCTGAGCCGCGAAGTGATCGCAATGTCGGCGGCGGTGGGGCTGTCTCATAATATGTTTGATGGCGCGCTGTTCCTTGGCGTGTGTGACAAAATCGTCCCCGGTCTGGCGATGGCGGCGCTGTCATTTGGCCACCTGCCGTCTGTTTTCGTGCCTTCCGGCCCGATGGCAAGCGGTCTGCCTAATAAAGAAAAAGTGCGTATCCGCCAGTTATATGCGGAAGGGAAGGTCGATCGCATGGCGCTGCTGGAATCTGAGGCGGCCTCTTACCACGCGCCAGGCACCTGTACGTTCTACGGCACCGCCAACACCAACCAGATGGTGGTGGAGTTCATGGGGATGCAGTTGCCCGGCTCATCCTTTGTTCACCCGGACGCGCCGTTGCGTGAAGCGCTGACCGCTGCCGCCGCGCGCCAGGTGACGCGCCTGACCGGTAACGGCAACGAATGGATGCCGATCGGTAAGATGATTGATGAAAAAGTGGTCGTGAACGGCATTGTGGCGCTGCTGGCAACCGGCGGTTCAACCAACCACACCATGCACCTCGTCGCGATGGCGCGGGCGGCAGGTATCCTGATTAACTGGGATGATTTCTCCGATCTGTCGGAAATCGTACCGTTGATGGCGCGTCTGTATCCGAATGGCCCGGCAGATATTAACCACTTCCAGGCGGCAGGCGGCGTACCAGCACTGATGCGTGAACTGCTGAATGCGGGACTGCTGCATGAAGATGTGAATACCGTGGCGGGTTTTGGTCTGTCTCGCTATACCTTCGAACCGTGGCTGAACAACGGCGAACTGGACTGGCGCGAAGGGGTGGCGAAATCCCTGGACAGCAATGTGATTGCCACCTTTGATAAGCCGTTCTCCCACCACGGCGGAACGAAAGTGCTGAGCGGCAACCTTGGCCGCGCGGTCATGAAAACGTCTGCGGTGCCGGTTGAAAATCAAATTATTGAAGCGCCAGCGGTTGTTTTTGAAAGTCAGCATGATGTTTTACCGGCTTTTGAAGCGGGTCTGCTTGACCGCGATTGCGTGGTGGTTGTGCGCCATCAGGGACCAAAAGCGAACGGAATGCCAGAATTACATAAACTCATGCCGCCACTTGGTGTATTATTGGACCGTTGTTTCAAAATTGCGTTAGTTACCGATGGACGGCTTTCCGGTGCTTCAGGTAAAGTGCCTTCAGCAATCCATGTAACCCCGGAAGCCTATGATGGCGGGCTACTGGCGAAAGTACGCGATGGCGACATTATTCGTGTGAATGGACAGACAGGCGAACTGACGCTGCTGGTTGATGATGCGGAACTTGCCGCTCGCCAGCCTCACATTCCTGACCTGAGCGCATCGCGCATCGGTACAGGCCGTGAGATGTTCAGCGCGTTGCGTGAAAAACTGTCCGGCGCCGAGCAGGGCGCAACCTGTATGACGTTTTAAGACGACAAATTTTGTACTCAGGCGAGAGAAAACTCTGATGAAAAACTGGAAAACAAGTGCAGAAGCAATCCTGACCACAGGCCCGGTTGTACCGGTGATCGTGGTGAACAAACTGGAACACGCGGTGCCGATGGCAAAAGCGCTGGTTGCAGGCGGTGTGCGCGTTCTGGAAGTGACTTTACGTACCGCGTGTGCGATGGATGCCATCCGCGCTATCGCGAAAGAAGTGCCGGAAGCGATCATCGGTGCGGGTACGGTTCTGAACGCGCAACAGCTGGCGGAAGTGACGGAAGCGGGCGCGCAGTTTGCTATCAGCCCGGGCCTGACGGAGCCTCTGCTGAAAGCGGCGACTGAAGGCACCATTCCGCTGATTCCAGGTATCAGCACTGTTTCCGAACTGATGCTAGGTATGGACTATGGACTGAAAGAGTTCAAATTCTTCCCGGCGGAAGCTAACGGCGGCACCAAAGCGTTGCAGGCGATCGCAGGTCCGTTCTCTCAGGTACGCTTCTGCCCGACTGGCGGTATCTCTCCGGCGAACTACCGTGACTACCTGGCGCTGAAAAGCGTTCTGTGTATCGGGGGTTCCTGGCTGGTTCCGGCTGACGCGCTGGAAGCGGGGGACTACGATCGCATCACGAAACTGGCTCGCGAAGCGGTAGAAGGCGCGAAACAGTAAGCTCAAATGCCCGGTGGCGCCGACGCTTACCGGGCCTACGTTTTATAGGGTTGTAGGCCGGATAAGCGCAGCGCCATCCGGCCTTTTTTTACCCCGCGACTTTCACCTGTGCCGCCGCGTATTTTGCACGCTCAACGGCCTCTTCGACGCGTTCCGCTGTCGCCAGCGCGACGCCTAACCGGCGGGTTCCGTCGATGTCCGGCTTGCCGAAGAACCGCACCTGTAAACCCGCTCCGACGGCCGCTTGTACATTATCAAACGTTACATTCTGGCTGGTGAGCGTCGGTAAAATAACGGCGGACGCGGCAGGGCCATACTGACGAATTTCGCCCACGGGCAGGCCGAGGAAAGCGCGAACGTGCAGGGCAAACTCTGACAGATCTTGCGAAATCAACGTCACCATGCCGGTATCATGCGGTCGCGGGGAGACTTCGCTAAAGACCACCTCATCGCCGCAGACAAAAAGCTCGACGCCAAATAACCCATAGCCGCCTAACGCCAGAACAACCTTGCGGGCGATCTCCTGCGCGCGCGCCAGCGCCAGATCGCTCATCTGCTGCGGTTGCCAGGATTCACGATAATCGCCGTCTTCCTGACGATGGCCGACAGGGGCGCAAAAATGGACGCCATCTATGGCGCTGACGGTCAGCAGAGTGATTTCAAAATCGAATTTAACCACGCCTTCGACAATTACGCGCCCTGCGCCAGCGCGGCCGCCCTGTTGGGCATATTCCCATGCCTGCGACAGTTGGTCGGCGCTGCGGATGAAACTCTGTCCTTTACCGGAAGAACTCATCACCGGCTTCACGATGCAGGGAAAACCGATCTCCGCCACCGCCTCGCGAAAGCGTTCTTCGCTGTCGGCAAAACGGAAAGAAGAGGTCGGCAACGCCAGCTCTTCTGCCGCCAGACGACGGATGCCTTCACGGTTCATCGTCAGTTGCGTCGCCCGGGCGCAAGGCACCACATTCAGTCCTTCCTGCTCCAGTTCTACCAGCATGTCCGTCGCGATAGCTTCAATTTCCGGCACAATGAAATGCGGCTTTTCGCGTTCAACCACGCGGCGCAGCGCTTCGCCATCCAGCATATTGATGACGTGTGAGCGGTGGGCGACGTGCATCGCAGGCGCATCCGGGTAACGATCCACAGCGATAACTTCCACACCCAGGCGTTGGCATTCGATCGCCACTTCTTTTCCCAGTTCGCCTGAACCCAATAACATTACGCGCGTAGCCGCCGGACGCAGCGCGGTGCCTAATAACGTCATAAAATATATCCCCTGATTTAACTGGGCGCAGTATATACGAAAACGTTTGCGTCTGTCTTTATTGCCAGGTTGATTTCATTACTGAAAAGTAATATACTGTACATAATTACAGGTAATTGAGAGGCTGCAAAAATGGCGGTTGAAGTTAAATACGTGGTCATTCGGGAAGGTGAGGAAAAAATGTCGTTTACCAGCAAAAAGGACGCCGATGCGTATGACAAAATGCTTGATACGGCAGACCTGCTCGACACATGGCTTGAGCAGTCTCCGGTAGCGATGGAAGACGAACAGCGCGAAGCGCTTTCTCTGTGGCTGGCTGAACAAAAAGACGTATTGAGCACGATCCTGAAAACCGGCAAATTGCCGTCGCCGCAGGTGGTTAAAAGCGATGCGACGACGGAGGATGACACGCAAGCGGCCTGAGTCTGACTTGCGCTCCTGACGTTTTGTACCATGCTTTTTCCTGAATCATTGTGCTATGCCCGTGGATTTCGCGTTGCAAACATGCAGCCTGAAAGACGAAGGAGATATAAGGAGAAAAAGTATGAATAAAAAAAGAGGAGCGCTGTTGAGCCTGCTGTTGTTGTCCGCCAGCGTATCGGTCTTCGCTGCCGATACGGCCAGCAAATCGGTGAAATTCCCGACCTGTGAAGGGCTGAACGCTGATGGGATCGCTGCCAGCGTGAAGCGCGATTATCAGCAAAACCGTATCGTACGTTGGGCTGATGACCAAAAAAAGGTCGGACAGGCGAATCCGGTAGTGTGGGTCAACACTCAGGATATTACCGGCAAAGAGGGTAACTGGACGGTTCCTCTGACTGTTCGCGGGAAAAGTGCCGATCTTCATTATCTGGTAAAGGTTGATTGCAAAGCCGGAACCGCGGAATACCAGCCCCGCTAATGGCAAATTTGCGCATCTTTTGCTGAATTAGACACTTCCTGACATCCCCTCAAGTACGCTTTGACGATTCATCGTTTGTATTTGAGGGGTAAAATGGCTAACTGGCTAAACCAATTACAATCTCTTCTCGGGCAAAACGGAGCCTCTGCATCTTCTTCAGGCGAACAAGGGCTGAGTAAACTGCTGGTTCCCGGCGCGTTAGGCGGTCTGGCCGGTTTACTGGTCGCCAATAAATCTTCCCGTAAGTTACTGACTAAATATGGCACCAGCGCCCTGTTGGTTGGCGGCGGCGCGGTGGCAGGCACCGTCTTATGGAACAAATACAAAGAGAGGGTACGTGCTGCGCATCAGGATGAGCCGCAATTCGGCGCGCAGAGTTCGCCGCTGGACCAACGAACCGAGCGGTTGATCCTCGCCCTGGTGTTTGCGGCGAAAAGCGACGGGCATATCGATAGCCAGGAGCGTGCAGCCATCGAACGCCAGTTGCGTGAAGCCGGGGTGGAGGAGCAGGGACGTGTGCTTATCGAACGGGCGATTGAACAGCCGCTCGAGCCGCAGCGTCTGGCGCAAGGCATCCGTAATGAGGAAGAGGCGCTGGAAATCTACTTCCTGAGCTGTGCCGCCATTGATATCGACCATTTTATGGAGCGCAGTTATCTGAATGCGTTGGGCGATGCGCTGAAAATTCCTCAGGATGTGCGGGACGGCATCGAGCAGGATCTGCAACAGCAAAAGCAGGCTCAGCCAGGCTAACGTAACCCCTGCGTAGCATGTTTCGCTTGCATCGTGCGTGACTTTTGCCACCCTTATAGGGTGTTTAAAGACAAAAGAACAAAGACATGCTACCAAAAGCCACCCGTATTCCGCACACCATGACGCTGCATGGCGACACCCGTGTCGATAACTATTATTGGCTGCGAGACGACTCCCGCTCGCAGCCTGATGTCCTTGACTATCTGCATCAGGAAAACGCCTATGGACATCAGGTCATGGCGTCACAGCAGGCGTTACAGGATCGCGTGCTGAAAGAGATTATCGATCGCATTCCGCCCAGAGATGTTTCCGCACCTTACGTTAAAAATGGTTATCGCTACCGGCAGATTTATGAGCCAGGGTGTGAATATGCTATTTACCAACGCCAGCCGGCGCGAAGTGAAGAGTCGGATGCGTGGGATTTATTGCTGGATGCGAATCAGCGAGCGGCCCACAGCGAGTTTTATACCCTCGGTGGAATGGCCATTACGCCGGACAACACCATCATGGCGCTGGCGGAAGATTATCTTTCCCGTCGTCAGTATGGGCTGCGTTTTCGTAATCTTGAAAGCGGTAACTGGTACCCGGAACTGCTGGATAACGTGGCGCCAGAGTTTGTCTGGGCGAATGATTCGCTGACGCTTTACTACGTGCGTAAACACGGCACCACGTTGCTGCCTTACCAGGTATGGCGTCATACCGTGGGCACGCCGGCCACGCAGGATCAACTGGTCTATGAAGAAAAGGACGACGCTTTTTACGTCAGTTTGCACAAAACCACCTCTCAGCATTATGTGGTGATCCATCTCGCCAGTGCGACCACCAGTGAAGTGCTGTTGCTGGATGCTGAACTGGCCGATGCGGAACCCTTCTCGTTTTTACCACGGCGTAAAGATCATGAATACAGTCTCGATCATTACCAGCATAAGTTTTATCTGCGTTCCAATCGCCACGGAAAAAACTTTGGTCTGTATCGTAGCCGGGTACGTGATGAAAATGCCTGGGAAGAGCTGATTGCGCCGCGCGAGAGCATCATGCTGGAAGGGTTTACCCTTTTTACCGACTGGCTGGTGGTGGAAGAACGCCAGCGTGGTTTGACCAGCCTGCGGCAGATTAACCGTAAAACGCGTGAAGTAACGGGGATTGCGTTCGACGATCCGGCCTACGTCACCTGGCTTGCCTATAACCCTGAACCGGAAACGTCCCGCTTACGTTATGGTTATTCATCGATGACGACGCCGGACACCTTGTTTGAGCTGGACATGGATACCGGCGAGCGGCGCGTGCTCAAACAAACGGATGTGCCGGGATTTGACGCTGCGAATTATCAGAGCGAGCACCTGTGGATTGTCGCCCGGGATGGCGTAGAGGTTCCGGTTTCGCTGGTTTACCATCGAAAACACTTCCGTAAGGGGCAAAATCCGCTGCTTGTCTACGGCTACGGTTCCTATGGCGCCAGCATGGATGCCGATTTCAGCAGCAGTCGGTTAAGTTTGCTGGATCGCGGATTTGTTTACGCCATCGTGCATGTTCGCGGCGGCGGTGAGTTAGGTCATCAGTGGTATGAAGACGGTAAGTTTCTGAAAAAGAAAAATACGTTTAATGACTATCTTGATGCCTGCGACGCGTTGCTGAAACTGGGCTACGGCTCGCCTTCATTTTGCTATGGCATGGGCGGCAGCGCGGGCGGCATGTTGATGGGCGTCGCGATTAACGAACGTCCTGAACTTTTTCATGGCGTCATCGCGCAGGTGCCGTTTGTTGACGTCCTGACGACAATGCTTGATGAATCTATCCCTTTAACCACGGGAGAGTTCGAAGAGTGGGGAAATCCGCAGGATGCGGAATACTACGCGTATATGAAAAGCTACAGTCCGTACGACAACGTTACCGCGCAGGACTATCCGCATCTTCTGGTTACCACCGGGTTACATGATTCGCAGGTGCAATACTGGGAACCCGCCAAATGGGTCGCTAAACTGCGCGAACTGAAAACGGATGACCACCTGCTGTTGCTGTGTACGGATATGGATTCCGGGCATGGCGGGAAGTCCGGGCGTTTTAAAGCGTATGAGGGAGTGGCGCTGGAATTCGCTTTTCTGATTGGCCTCGCTCAGGGCACGTTGCCAGGGCAGGCGCTCAGGCGTCGCTCAGATAGTGTTTAAGCGTTAAACGCAGCTCCGGGCTCATGTTGTCAAGGTTATTAAATAACCAGCGCAGATAGCCCGGATCGCGCTCGGCGACTTCAGAAACGGCTTTGCCGCGATATTTGCCAAACGTAAATGTCGTTAACAGAGCCGGGCGTCCGGTAATGTCGACCATTTGTTCCGCCGTCCAGCCTGACGTGTTCATAATATCGATCAGCAATGCCGCCGTGATATAGCAGTCATACAATGCGCGGTGATGATGAAGGCCGGGCGGTGTTTGCACGCTTAGCTTACGGGATTTGTAGAGCGCCATGTTGCTGTATTTGATCCCCGGCCATAACCGGCGGGACAGCTTCATGGTACAAATCCACTCTCCCGGCATCTCTGGCAGCACACGCCGGTCGAAACTGGCGTTATGCGCGACATACCATTCGCTTCCGTGATAGAGCGGAATGATATCTTCGATCCAGGGTTTATCGGCAACCATCGATTCACTGATACGGTGAATCGCCATCGCCTGCGGGCTGATGGGGCGGTCAGGACGAACCAGATGGCTCATTGGATTGACAATTCTCCCCGCCACCACATCGACAGAGGCAATCTCAACAATCCCGCCCTGTAGTCCGCAGGTTTCCGTATCTATAACTCGCAACATGGGGTGCTCCCGACCGAAAACACCTAGCGTAATGGAATGATATCGCCTTGCCAACCCCGTGTCGTATGCTGACCTGTTAACAACAGAGAACCGCTGTCCGCGCGGACAATGAGCTGGCCGCTTTCATCCCATAGCGCGCTGCTGCCTCCGGCGTTTGCCATCAACACGGCAATGGCAAAGCGATGCGAAAACCGTTGCAGCCGGGAGGTGGAGGTAAATAAATCATGTTCGCTGACGCACTGGCTGGTGGTGAATAACGAAAAGGCGGGATCGATATCAATGCCTTCCGGCTGCTCATCCATCACGCTTATCGTTTTCCGGTGGCGGGCCACGCAGGCGCCGTGGCTTTGATGAAAGATCAGCGGCGATGTCACCCAGGGGGCGAAAATGGCAATGCCTCTGACTAACTGGCCGTTATGCTCAACCGGCAGCCCGGCGATAATCGTCATGCGGTACGCGGATGCCGCATAAGCAAGCGGCTGTAATAAGGACTCATCGGGCGGGACAGGGAGCGCCTGCGCCGTATCGTTGCATCCGGTTAACGACAGGGAAGGGAATACCAGGAGTTCGCATTGCTGGCTGGCAGCAATCTCAACAAATTGCAGATGGTGCGCGACATGTTCTGCCAGCGTGGCGCGAGGTGGTTCATACTGCGCCGCCGCGATTTTCCAGTGTGACATAATGATTTCCTTTTCATAGTGTCTACAATCATCCTTAAATCTTAGTTTAAGAATGTACTTATACTGTAGCAACTCATGTGTAAGGAAGTGTAACGCTATATAAGTTTATTTAACTTTCGGTTCGTAAGGTAAGCGTGACAGGGAAACCGACGCCAGACGGTGGGCAATCAGACGTTCACGAAACCATTCGCGCAGGTGTTCTGGCTGTTCACGCTCAACGACTTCTGCCACGACGGGCATATTGTAACGCTCTTTAAACGCCACACCGGCTGCGGCCAGGTCAACGTTGATCTTATCCATGTCAGCTTGTTCAAGTTGAGCCAGGTTCGTTTGCATACGCTTCTCCTTATCATCAATGGCGCGCAAAAGTTACTAAGAGTGCGCCTCAATGGCAAGCCGGAAATGATGATTCTCGACTCGACCATTATAGAAGGTTATTCTCTGTAAATCAGACATAACAAAAAGGAATAATTGATATGGCTTCTACTGCACCTTCTTTGCGCTATGCTCTCCTTTTCCTCGCCTCAACGCTGGCGGCGCCTGCGGCCTGGGCACATGCGCATCTGACGCATCAATACCCGGCGGCTGACGCTGAGGTGACTGCCGCGCCGCAGGCATTGACGCTGAATTTCTCCGAAGGCATCGAGCCTGGCTTCAGCGGGGCGACGCTGACCGGGCCAAAGCAGGAAAGCATCAAAACGCGGCCTGCGAAGCGCAATGAGCAGGATGCGAAACAGCTCATTATTCCTCTGGATCAGACGCTTAATCCCGGAACCTATACGGTTAACTGGCATGTGGTGTCGGTTGACGGTCATAAGACAAAAGGGCAATACACCTTTAGCGTGAAGTAATCATGCTGACGTTTACCTGGGTAGCGCTTCGCTTTATCCATTTTAGCGCCATGATGCTGGTGTTTGGCTGCGCGTTATATGGCGCGTGGCTGGCGCCGGTTTCTGTTCGTCGCCTGATGACGCGCCGCTTTCTGCGCCTGCAACAGCACGCTGCCGTATGGAGCTTTGTCAGCGCGACGCTGATGCTGGCGATCCAGGGTGGACTAATGGGGGCGGGCTGGCAGGACGTAATCTCGGTTTCGATATGGGGCGCGGTTTTACAGACTCAATTTGGCGGCGTATGGCTGTGGCAGATTATTCTCGCGCTTGTCACGTTGGTCATGACGCTGGTTATACCGAGAAATTTACCGCGTCTGCTGCTCATCCTGATGATTGCCCAGTTTATGTTGCTGGCAGGCGTTGGCCACGCCACGCTGAATGATGGCGTGGTGGGCGCGGTACAGCAGATTAACCATGCGACTCATCTGGTGTGCGCTGCGGCCTGGTTTGGTGGCCTGCTGCCGGTTATCTACTGTATGCGCATGGCGCAAGGTCGCTGGCGACAACAGGCCATCGAAACAATGATGCGTTTCTCCCGCTATGGTCATCTGTTTGTCGCGGGCGTATTGTGTACCGGCATCGCAAATGTGCTTTTTATTACGGGGTTTTCCGCCCCCTGGCATACCGCGTACGGGCAGTTTCTTTTGTTAAAATGTGTCCTTGTCCTGCTAATGGTGGCAATTGCGCTAACGAACCGGTATGTTCTCGTACCACGTATGCGGCAGGAAAATCGCCGCGCGAATCTCTGGTTTATCTGGATGACTCAGATTGAATGGGGAATTGGAGCCGTTGTGCTGGCGATTGTCAGCCTGTTCGCAACCCTGGAACCCTTCTGATGGACTGGCAAAACTTATGAAAAAAATGATTCTCTCTCTGCTGTTGTTGGCAAGTTCAGGTGCTGCGCTGGCGGCGCCTCAGGTTATCACCGTGAGCCGCTTTGAAGTGGGTAAAGACAAGTGGGCGTTTAACCGCGAAGAGGTGATGCTGACCTGCCGACCGGGCCATGCCCTGTATGTCATCAACCCGAGCACGCTGGTGCAATACCCGCTGAACGATGTTGCAGAGCAGCAAGTTGCAAGCGGCAAAACCAACGCGCAGGCTATCACCGTCATTCAGATTGACGATCCGGCAAAACCGGGTGAAAAAATGAGCCTGGCGCCGTTTATTGAACGCGCGGAAAAGCTCTGCTAATTACCAGAAGTATCTTTCTGATTTCCAATAAAAAACCGCAAGCCTCATGCAGAGGAACTTGCGGTTTTTTCGTTGCTGCGGCTGACAACGGTCGTTTTTTACCGGCCACTTTCGTCGTGGACTGGAAAACCTGGCGTCGTCATCTATTCTTAAAGGGCAAGGCGACTTAGCCTGCATTAATGCCAACTTTTAGCGCACGGCTCTCTCCCAAGAGCCATTTCCCTGGACCGAATACAGGAATCGTATTCGGTCTCTTTTTATCTGTTTGTTTTGAAGTGTGTTTTCAGATACTAACCCGAAACCACACGAAAGTTACTCGAATTTTCCATATCCTGTCCAAACCATAACATACTCTGTACCGAGTGCGTCCAGGGTTTTTTGATTGGTATGTTAATTTTTGTGCGTCAGAGTGCCGTGTGAAGCCAGGTTTACATGGATGAACGTTTATGAATCATGCTCGATGAGTTACTCATGCTGTGCACAGAAGGCGCGCAGGATAAGGATGACGGGGGTAAAAATCAGAGCGACATAAAACAGTATGATCAACACCGCGTCTAATGCGTGATAATTCAAAATGAAATAGATAACATTCCCAATAGATATCAGGATAAAGGTGTATTTACTAATAAATAAGCATCTTTTCATTTTGGTCGTAGCTATAAAGAGTTAATTTTTGTTTCTATTTACGTCTTTGGGCGTACTGGAATTCAGGGCTTTTTCACGACATGCTTCTTTTACCCATGCAGAAAAATTGCTGGTTTTTTCCTTCGCCATCACTTGCTCTATTTGTTTCAGCAAACTGTATGAAAAACGGATGTTTTTTATCACTGTTTTGCCTGTAAAGTTTTTTATCGACATAAGGTGCTTCTCGCAACTAATTCACATCACTGTTACTTTCGCGTAACTACGCATGAAGGGAATTGATTTACATCAATGAAATCAACGGTGATGACGGCGAGGTTTCCTGGTTGTGAATTGCGTCGCAACAAAGAATGCCTTAGCGATACCACATTGAAGAGTGGGGTTGTTCAGTGACTATTCTCTATTTTTTAATGTCTTGAATCTTTTCAAGATGTGCGATAACGATAATCAGATTGATTTTATTGGGTAATTCATATTGTGAGGGTAGATATTTATTAATTAATATTCGTGTGTTTTTTGGCTGTTTATACTCACAAAAAGATAAGCAAGCGCCGCATACGGAGTGTATGGACGCTTGCTGTATTATTAGAACTGATAGTTTAAAGACATCCAGTAGTTGCGACCTGGAATAACGTATCCGGTCGTTGACTGCGCTGTCTGGAAATAATCACCGGCATAAGTGCTGGAACGGCCAGATTGATATAATTTGACGTCACTAAAGTCTTTATCCAGTACGTTATTGACGGCGGTATTCAGGGTTAAATCTTTAGTCAGTTTATAAGATAACCCCATATCCAGCACTGTCCATGCTTTTAGATTTGCGCCTTTGTCATCATACACTTTCTGCTGTACCGCACTGAGATTGTCATAGGTCTGAGTAAAGCGGGGCGCTTTACCGCGATAGCGGGCGCTTAGCCAGGCATTTAAATCATCTGTCGCCTGCCAGTTAACGCGGGCATTTGCCATATGTTTTGGTGTATAGCTGAGTGGTGCGCCTTTATTATCTCCATCTTTCTGTTTGCTCTGAGTATAGGTATAGTTGAGCGACAGACTCAAATTATCCAACCAGAGCGGGAACGATGTTGCAAATTCGACACCATCGGTACGCGCTTTTCCGCTATTGGTATAGCTACTGGTATTGTCATCAATCGAATAAGAAACAATTTTATTGCGATATTCAGTGTAGAATCCGGTTATATTGGCATTGAACCCATTGCTATTATCGTAATAAAGTCCGGTTTCATAACTGGTGCTTTCTTCAGGTTTTAAATCTGGATTACCGACGGTATTGATTGTTCCCTGACCAGAAACGCCGCTGATGCCGTTATGTAACTGGCTAAGAGAAGGCGCTTTATAACCGGTTGTGATTCCCCCTTTGAGCGTCCATTCATCTGTCATATCCCAGACCAGATAGCCACGAGGACTGAAATGACCGCCGAATACGTCGTTATGTTCATAGCGACTCCCTACGGTAAACGCCAGAGAATCCAGGATATGCCACTCATCTTCAAGGTAAGTCGCCCAGCTTTTTTGATGGAACTTTTCACCTGAACTTGCCAGAACGACGCCATCTTTCATTCGTGCGTCCCAGTATTCGCCACCCACCGTCAGTAAATGTGATTCTCCCAGCGGCGTGAGAAGCACCGAGTTGAGAATAACATTGGTATTTTTCAGTTCACGATCGTCACCCGCTCTCCAGGCTTGATCGGGCGTCAGAGCGGAGGAAACCAGCTGCCGTCCTTTATTTTCTGTCTCATTCCAGTTAAGAGACGATTTCCATGTACCAAACGTTAAGGCGGTGTCATGTCCTAACGTCACTTTATTGCGCTCATAGCGGAGCGTTTTATCATATCCGCCCGTGAGGCTACCAAGCTGACCGTCGCTGTTATCATAACGCTGTCGGGATGTGTCGAGATCCATCCATAGCGTATTGTTTGCGCTGGCTTTCCAGTCAAATCTCGCGCCGATGTTGTAGTTTTGCGACTCAGTGGGATAAGGAACGCGTGTTTCTGCGGTGTCGCTCAGTGATGTAATGCTGGAGCCTTGTCGCTGGGTTGTGCTTCCACGAACCTGCATATCCAGCGAGCCAGGCACCAGGGGACCGCTTGACCAGAAATTTGCGGTTGTGCTGTTTCCCCATTTATTACTTTCCTGTAGGTTCACTCCCGTATTAATGGCCGTGCTCCACTTATCGGTGCTTTTTTTGGTAATAATATTCACCACGCCGCCAATGGCGTCTGACCCATAAAGTGTAGACATGGGCCCGCGTATAACCTCTATACGTTCAATGGCTGAAAGTGGAGGCATAAAACTGGTATTCATTGCAGAAAAGCCATTCGGTGTTACATCCGATGTTCCATTCTGACGAATACCGTCAATAAGAATAAGGGTATAACTGGCAGGCATCCCACGAATACTTATTTCAAGCCCCCCTGTTTTTCCGGTACTGCTTTCAACGTCCACTCCCTCAACGGCCCTGAGAGCATCGCCAAGATCATTATATTTATTGGTCTGTAATTCTTGTTGTGAAATAACAGAAACACTGGCTGCCGCATTGGTGATCTTTTTCTCGTATCCCGATGCGGTGACGACCATGACATCTTCTGCAAAAACATTAAAACTTGTGGCGCCCAGACAAGATAAGACAAGTGAAGCGAGAGGTTTAATACGCATTATCGAACTTCCTTTGTTAAAAAAAGCAAAGTCAATAAGATAATGCATGAAAATGATAATAAAAATAATTATCATTACACTTTTACATAAATTGGCATTTATATGATTTTATTGAAATCAACAAGAATTATTGCAGGTTAAATTATTGCTATAAAAATGATTAATGGTCTCTGGAGAGGCGGCCTGCGACTGAAGATTTCCTGCTATGGTTAAGTATGTCAGGTTCATTTTTACTGATGGTGAACCAATGAAACAGCCGGAAAACGTCTATCAGAAAATTGAGGGGAGTCAGTGGCGGCATGTCTGGATTGTCGGCGACCTCCACGGCTGTTTTTCGCAGTTGATGGAGAAACTACGACAGTGTCGGTTTGATCCGTGGCAGGATCTGCTGGTGTCGGTGGGGGATGTGATCGACCGTGGGCCTGACAGCTTGCGGTGTCTGGAACTTCTGCACAAACGGTGGGTGGTCGCCGTCAGAGGGAATCACGAGCAGATGGCGTTAGACGCGCTGGCCGCTTCGCAGTTGTCGTTATGGTTTATGAACGGCGGCGACTGGTATGCCGCATTGTCGGCAAACCAGCAGCGCCTGGCAAGAAAAGCGCTCGACGACTGTCAGCGTTTACCCTGGATTCTGGAATTGCACTGCCAGAACGGCATGCATGTTGTGGCGCATGCTGATTATCCGCATCAGGTCTATGCCTGGCAAAAAGAGGTGGATTTACACCAGGTGCTATGGCGTCGTTCCCGGTTGAGCGAGCGGCATGCGGGTCATGGAAACGGCATTGCCGGGGCCGATCACTTCTGGTTTGGTCATACGCCGCTGCGTCATCGCGTTGATATCGATAATTTGCACTATATTGATACCGGCGCGGTATTTGGCGGGGAACTAACGTTGGTTCAACTTCAGTAATTAAAAATCACTGTACTGGCGAGCGGGTAGCCAGAAGCCGTCAATAAAGTCTTCGACCGGAAAACAGCCGCCGTGACGAATCCGCTGGTCGTCCATCGAATACAGGCACTGCTGCTCAGTATTGTAGATATCCACCACAATGTCCTCACAGCCGCCGTCCAGGTAGCAAACAAAAAGTACCAGTGCGAACATTCCATCCTCAAATTGTCCTGCCGTATCGATAGTGTAGGAGAGGTTGTCGCAAGGGGGAAAGGGCGAAATAAATAACCCGTCTGGCGACGGGTTCTTTTTGAGTCAGGCAAGACGCATGACCCAGGCATCGGACTTACGATCGTAACGGGTGCGGAATAGAACAGAGTGCTCTCCGTTTAAAATGGCGGGAATGCTGGTTTCATCATCCCAGGCATCCAGTTGCATACATAAATCTGGGTCGGATTTACAGGGAATGCTTAACGTTCGGTCCCCCGGCGATTCGCCATGTAACTCGGCATCGTCGATTTCAAAAGCGCCAATGCGCACACTGGTTTTCATCATCGTGCTCTCCGTTAGTTCGCTGATTGTGGTACGACCAGTTTGATCGCCCAAATTTCAGCGTAGCCAACTTCAGCAAAAGCGCCAGTAAAAAAGTGCGCTATTTTTGACCGCTTTCAGTCGTTGCCGGTAAAGAGTTTGCCATCGCGAACCAGTTCGCGTGGGTAACTGTTCTTCAACCGGGAACCAATCCGTTTCGCCAGACCAATGGGCTGATGCTGGAACGTGACCAGCACATCATCGGCAGACGGCGCAGTTTGCGGGTAGACATCCCGCCCCCGATACCACTCTTCCGCCTCCTGATGAGACAGCTCGAATGCGTTGGCATGATGTGGATCGGCGAGGGCGATCACCGCTTCATGCTGCCAGCGATAACCTTTATTATGGCTTTCCGCCAGTTTTATGCCCAGGCGGGAAAAGCGGACTTTTCCGATCAGCGCTTCAATCTCTGCCGGGAATAACCACACCTCTTTATCTCGCTGCCAGAGGTGCAGGTTTTCTCCCCACTGAAGTCCACAAGCGTTAGCCGCCTGAGTGATTTGCGTCGCTTCACGCCCCTTCATCGGCGCGAACGGAAACTTGCCGACCTTATAGCCAGGCGCGGGAAGCGGGGGAATGGCTGCGGTTTTACGCAAACGGGCGACAAAGAAACCTTCGCAGTCGTAAATCTGCGGGAAAACGTGTAAGAAGCCCTCTGCCGTCAGCGCGCGCTCCGCCCCCGGGAACAGATCGCCTAAAGGCAAAAATTCAACCGCTTCCGGGTAGGTCTCTTTCAGCCACAAGCAGACGGACTCATTCTCCTCGCGATTTAGCGTGCAGGTGGAGTAGACCAGCGTACCGCCAGGGCGCAGCGCGTGAAATGCGCTGTCGATTAGTTCCCGCTGTGTGGCGGCAATATCCAGGTTGCTTTCGACAGACCAGTTTTTAAGCGCGTCGGGATCTTTGCGCACCACGCCTTCACCTGAACAGGGCGCGTCCAGCAAGATAGCGTCGAATGTCTCCGGGAGCGCGGCGCCGAAGACGCGGCCATCAAAATGGGTCAGGGCAACATTACTGATCCCACAGCGGCTGATGTTGGCGTGCAGCACTTTGACCCGGCTGGCGGAGAATTCATTCGCCAGAATGGCGCCCTGATTATTCATCCGCGCGGCAATCTGGGTGGTTTTCGAACCCGGTGCGGCAGCAACATCCATAATGCGTTCCGGCGTATTCCCTTCAGCAAACAGCGCGGCGACCGGCAACATTGAGCTGGCTTCCTGAATATAAAACAGGCCGCTCAGATGTTCGGCGGTGCTGCCCAGCGGCAACGATTCTTCATCATCGCGTTCGATCCAGAAACCTTCCTCGCACCAGGGAACAGACGTCAGCGACCAGCCATAGGGCGCCGTCAGGGCAAGAAAGTCGGTCACAGAAATTTTTAGCGTATTCACGCGAATGCTGCGACGTAACGGGCGCTGGCAGGCGGCGAGGAAATCGTCAAAAGAGAGTGTCGAAGGCATTGCTTTGCGCATTTGCGTCAGAAAGGCATCAGGGAAATAAACAGCGTGTTGAGCCACTTGGGTACCACCGGCAATAAAACAGGCGCGCAGTGTAGCATAAATGCTCCGGCGCGAGCACGCCGGAGCGGGGGAGTTAACGTGGCAGGGCGGTGCCCCATTCGCGCCACTCTTTCGGTTCGCTTTCCAGCAGCAGGAAGTGTTTACCCGCCTGCGCCTTCGGCGCCAGCGGCGTCCCTGGCGGGGTTGCAAACGCGATGCCGCCGCGAATGAATTGATTGAAGGTGCCGGTTTTCACTACGCCGCCGGTCAGGCCAAAGTCCAGACTGTAGCCGGAGGCCAGCCAGAAGACGGAGTTATTACGCACCAGATGCTGATAACGCTGGCTGATGCGCATGGCAATCATCACGCGATCAGACAGCGAACCCAGCGTCATGCCCGTTACCGTGCCCACTTCGATACCTCTGAACAGCACTGGCGTGCCGATGTTCAGCGAACCTGCCTCAGGAGCTTCCACGACGATGCTCAGACCATCGAGATAGCGCGAGTCGGAAATGGTTGCTTCCTGCAATTCGAAATCACGACGCGGATTGCCGCGTCCGGGCTCCACGTTAATGTAGGGCTGCAAAATCGTATCGAGATGCTCCACGCCCGCGGCGGAGATTTGCGGCGTGATCACCGAGAAACGCGTACCGCTTCGGGCAAAGGTCTGGACATACTCCGGGTAGAGCACCGCTTTCGCCTGAACCTCATTGCGCGCGGTAATCAGCTCCAGCGTCTGGATCTGGCCGATGTCGATGCCGAGATAACGAATCGGCATACCCGCCGCGAGTTTACCGGCGTCAAAGGCGTGCAGGGTGATTTGCCCACCCACCGCGCGGGCGGCGGTTTCCGAGGCGTAGAGTATTCGTTTGTCGCCTTTACGCTGGCTGGCGCTTGCGCCGCTCAGGTTATCGAAACTGATAGCGCCTTTCAGCGCACGCGACAGGGGAGAGGCCTGCACGGTCAGGCCGCTGCCGTTAAGCTGTACCTTCGCCCCGCCTTCCGCCCAGAATACGCTGTTGCTGGTTAACAGGTTGCGGTATTCCGGTTTGATATGCAGATCGATATCAAAGGCGTTAGCGCGTGGGCGCACGGTGATCACTTCACCTACCTCAAACTTACGGTACAGCACCACTGACCCCGTTTGTACATCCGGGAGCGTTTCAGCAGTGAGGCTCACCGTGGTCGTGGGGAGGTCGCTGAGGCTGTTTTCCACGGCCTTTTCCAGATTGGCGTACAGCGGGTAGGTGGATTTCATTTCGCCTTTTGTGCCGGGCAAAATACGAATGCCGCCGCTCACCCACTCGCTGGCGCTGGCGCCGAGAAACTCCACGCCGTCGAGACCGACTTTGATATCCACGCGACTGTTGACCACAAATTTGCTGTCACCCTGAATCAGGGCGCGATGTTGCGGATCGATAGCCACCGTGAACGCAACGCCTTTACTGGATAACTTACGTTCAATGACCTGGCCCACCTGCACGCCATGCAGAACCAGCGGTTGACCGGCGTCGATACCGTAGCTTTCCGGGGCGGTCAGGGTTAACGTCAGCGCATTTGGTTCATGGAGCAGGGCTTCTTCGCCAGGCACCACGACGAATTCACTGCGCGGTTCGCCTTCGCCTGGCACCAGTTCAAACGTTTTGCCGGTCAAAAGCGAACTGATACTGGCATCGCTCAGCGACAGCTTTGGACTGCGCAGCTCAATACGCGTCTTATCACGCAGGAGTGTTACCACGCTGGGGTCAACCGTCATTTCGCCCGTGACTTTCCCGCCGGGGTTGAGCGTTAATTTGGTGAGCTCGCCCACTTCAAGCCCCTGATACATCAGCGGCGTGGAGTCGGCTTTCAGGCCGTCGCCGCTGGGAAGTTCAAGTTTGACGATGACGCCGCGCTGGCTATGGGCTAAATCTTCGTAGAGGCCAAATGCGTCATCTGCGGTTGCAGGTTGCGAATCGTCGGGCGAGTCAAACGCGATTGCGCCATTTACCAGCGCCGCCAGACTCTCCAGCTTCACCTTCGCGCCGCTAAGGCTGACATCCGCATTGACGCCGGAGACATTCCAGAAACGGCTGCCTTTTTTCACCAGGCTGGTGAAGCGACGCTCAATCAGTACGTCAATGGTGACGCCCTGTTTGTTGGGATTGATGGCATAGTCATATACCCGACCCACCGGAATTTTGCGGAAATAGACCAGCGACCCGCTGTTAAGAGAGCCGAGGTCAGGCGCGTGAAGATGGATCATCAGGTCGCCGTTGTCCAGACGGTATTTCGGCTGGGTATCAAGCGCGACAAAGTGATCTTTCTCGGCTCCTTTGCCGGGCATCATGCCGATATAGTTCCCGCCGACCAGCGCATCCAGACCCGAAACGCCCGCCAGCGACGCTTTTGGCGTCACCAGCCAGAACTGGGTCTCCTCGCGCAAGGCATCTTTCATGTTTGACTTAATACTGACGCGCACTTCTATCTTGCGCAGGTCTTTACTCAGGCTGATGTCCTGCACCGTACCCACTTCAACGCCCTGGTAGCGCACAGGCGTCCGCCCCGGAACAATGCCATCCGCCGACATAAAGTCGATCGTCACGGTGTTGCCGCGATCTTCATAACTTCCCCAAATCAGCCAGCCTGCGATCATCAATGCGATAAACGGCAGCAGCCAGAAAGGGGAAATACGACGTTTTGTTTTTATCTGCGCTTCAGTCGGCGAAGCAGGCGTTTCCTGACTCATGTGCATCCCAAAGTAAGCGGCTATCCAGCCATTCCACTGCAAGAATAGTCAATATTACCGCTGCGCCGAAATAAAACGCAGCCGGTCCCATAGTAAAAGCGAGTATCTGATCGCGATTAATCAGCGACATCGTTAACGAAATAACAAAGAGATCCAGCATGGACCAACGGCCGATCCAGGTCACCATCCGCAGCAGCAGGATGCGCGTACGCAGCCCTTGCTCACATTTGAAATGGATGCTGAGCAGCAGTGTAAACATCACAATAACTTTGGTAAATGGCACCAGAATACTGGCGATAAAGACCACGGCCGCCACGGCGATATTGCTGTTCGCCAGCGACATAATGCCCGATAAAATGGTGTCCTCCTGACGCCCGCCATTCACATAAATAATGGATATCGGCATCAGGTTTGCGGGCAGCAGCAGGACGACAGAGGCCAGCAGCGCCGCCCAGCATTTCTGTATGCTCTGATTTCTGCGCAGGCGCAGCGGGATATGGCAACGGGGGCAACGTCCCTGTGAGTCAGGATAACCGGTGAAGTGGCATCCGAGACAGACGCGAAGTTTTTCGTCCGGGCGTCGGGCGGGGCGTTGTGGGTAAAAGCGCTCCCAGAGTTGCTCCACATTGAGATGCGACAGCGTCAGAATACTGAGGATCACCAGCGCCACAAAGGCGTAAAGCCCCAGGCCGGGTTGCAGGAAGGCGTAATCCTGCACTTTGATCGAGGCGACCCCAATGCCGACCAGATAAATGTCGAGCATCACCCACTCTTTGAGCCTCTCCAGCATCAGCAATACCGGACGCAGATTCATGCCGAGAATATTACCGAACCATAGATAAGCGATGGCGGTGACCAGAATTAACGGCGCGCCCGCCACGCAAAAGAGCACCATGGCGGCCGTAAGCGGATCGCCTTGCCTGGTCATCTGCCAGATGCCCTGCATCACGTTGGCGTCGATACGCACCCCTAACAGCCAGATACGCAATAGCGGTTCGCCCCAGGCAAAGGGCATCAGCAGCAGCATCGTAACGGCCAGCGCCGCCAGACGCGTCAGCGACCAGTCGCGTCCATCGCGAATTTTGGCCTGGCAACGCGGGCAATATGCGCTCTGGTGCGATTGCATTTTCGGCAGGCTAAACAGCATGTCGCATTGGGGACAGCGCTGATAATGGGCGCGGGGCAACGCTTCACTGATAGACCAGACCGTTATTCTCTTTGTTGGCGTGAGTCGCGGGGTGTTCAGGGCCATGTATCGTGAATCAAAGTGTTAGATTAATGTAATCTTAACTCATGACGGGAATGATCTTGAGCATTAACGCATTTAATGCTTATTTTAATAGGCTGTAGTTTTAGAGTAAGACAACTAAGTGACTATATAATGAGCAAAACAGAGCTATACGCGGATCTTAACCGCGACTTTCAGGCAGTAATGGCAGGTGAAACCAGTTTTCTCGCTACCCTGGCAAATACCAGCGCGCTGCTGTTTGAGCGCCTTTCGGGCGTCAACTGGGCGGGGTTCTATCTGCTGGAAAACGACACGCTGGTGCTGGGGCCGTTCCAGGGGAAACTCGCCTGTGTGCGGATCCCGGTTGGACGCGGCGTCTGTGGTACGGCGGTCGCGCAGAACCAGGTGCAGCGCATTGAGGACGTTCATGCGTTTGATGGACACATCGCCTGCGATAGCGCCAGCAATGCTGAAATTGTGCTGCCTCTGACGGTAGACAATCAGATAATCGGCGTGCTGGACATTGATAGCACGGTATTTGGCCGCTTTACCGAAGAGGATGAGCAAGGCCTGCGTGAGCTTGTCGCGCGGCTTGAAACCGTGCTTGCAACGACGGATTACAAAAAATTCTTTGCGACCGTTGCAGGATAATCAACGGATAACGTAGCAATTACTGATGGCGTCATTATAATGACGCCTGTTCATGCCTGCGGCTTGTTGGCTACGTCCGTTGTAATCAGGAAATTTCATGGAAAATCAACCTAAGTTGAATAGCAGTAAAGAAGTTATCGCGTTTCTGGCCGAACGTTTTCCACAGTGTTTTAGTGCGGAAGGCGAAGCGCGCCCGCTGAAAATTGGCATTTTTCAGGATCTGGTAGAGCGTGTTGAGGGCGAAATGAACCTCAGCAAGACACAACTTCGTTCCGCTTTACGTCTTTATACTTCAAGCTGGCGTTACCTGTACGGCGTTAAGCCGGGCGCAACGCGTGTCGATCTCGACGGCAACCCTTGCGGTGAGCTGGATGAGCAGCACGTTGAACATGCGCGTAAGCAGCTTGAAGAAGCGAAAGCACGCGTCCAGGCGCAACGTGCGGAACAGCAGGCGAAAAAACGCGAAGCTGCCGCTGCGGCAGGCGAAAAAGAAGACGCTCCGCGCCGTGAGCGTAAACCGCGTCCTGCGCCACGTCGTAAAGAGACGACTCCGCGTACTCCTCGCGCTGAAAAACCGGCGGCTAAAGCACCACGCGCACCACGCGAAGAACAGCATACCCCGGTGTCTGATATTTCAGCGCTGACGGTAGGGCAGTCACTGAAGGTGAAAGCAGGCAACAATGCGATGGATGCCACCGTATTAGAAGTCACCAAAGATGGCGTCCGTGTGCAGCTGAATTCGGGTATGTCTTTGATTGTACGCGCAGAACACCTGGTGTTCTGAAACGGAGGCCAGGCCTGGCATGAACACTTTTTTTAGGCTTACCGCGTTAGCTGGCTTGCTTGCAATAGCAGGCCAGTCCTTCGCCGTCGATGACATTACGCGCGCCGATCAAATTCCCGTTCTGAAGGAAGAAACGCAGCATGCGACCGTGAGTGAGCGCGTGACTTCGCGCTTTACACGTTCCCACTATCGTCAGTTCAACCTGGATCAGGCGTTTTCGGCAAAGATTTTCGATCGCTATCTTAATCTGCTCGACTACAGCCACAATGTGCTGCTGGCGAGTGATGTGGAGCAGTTTGCGAAAAGCAAAACTGTCCTCGGCGATGAGCTGCGTACAGGAAAACTGGATGTCTTCTATGACCTCTATAACCTGGCGCAAAAACGCCGTTTCGAACGTTATCAGTACGCGTTAAGCGTGCTGGAACGCCCGATGGATTTCACCGGTAACGACACGTTTAACCTTGACCGCAGCAAAGCGCCCTGGCCGAAGAATGAGGCTGAGCTGAACGCGTTGTGGGATGGCAAGGTGAAATTCGACGAACTTAGCCTGAAGCTGACGGGCAAGAACGATAAAGAAATTCGCGAAACGCTGACGCGTCGTTACAAATCTGCGATTCGCCGTCTGGCGCAAACCAACAGTGAAGACGTGTTCTCACTGGCGATGACCGCATTTGCGCGCGAAATCGACCCGCATACCAACTACCTTTCTCCGCGAAATACCGAACAGTTCAATACTGAAATGAGCCTGTCTCTGGAAGGTATCGGCGCGGTTCTGCAAATGGACGATGACTACACGGTCATCAACTCGATGGTTGCCGGCGGCCCGGCGGCAAAAAGCAAGGCGATAAGCGTAGGCGATCGCATTGTAGGCGTAGGCCAGACGGGGAAAGGAATGGTTGATGTGATCGGCTGGCGTCTTGATGACGTGGTGGCGCTGATCAAAGGGCCGAAAGGCAGCAAAGTTCGTCTTGAAATTCTGCCTGCCGGTAAGGGCACGAAAACACGAACCATTACGCTGACGCGCGAACGCATTCGTCTTGAAGACCGCGCCGTTAAAATGACGGTGAAAACGGTCGGTAAAGAGAAAGTCGGCGTGCTGGATATTCCGGGGTTCTATGTGGGGCTGACGGATGACGTCAAAGTCCAGCTACAGAAACTGGAAAAACAGAACGTGAGCAGCATTGTTATCGATCTGCGCACCAACGGCGGCGGCGCGCTGACCGAAGCGGTTTCGCTGTCCGGTCTGTTTATCCCGTCTGGCCCGGTTGTTCAGGTTCGTGACAACAACGGTAAAGTGCGTGAAGACGCCGATACCGATGGCGTGGTGTATTACAAAGGCCCGCTGGTGGTACTGGTCGATCGCTTCAGCGCATCCGCGTCGGAGATTTTTGCCGCGGCGATGCAGGATTACGGGCGCGCATTGATTGTCGGTGAACCGACTTTCGGTAAAGGCACCGTACAGCAGTACCGCTCTCTGAACCGTATTTATGATCAGATGCTGCGTCCTGAATGGCCTGCGCTGGGCTCCGTGCAGTACACCATTCAGAAATTCTACCGTGTTAACGGCGGCAGCACGCAGCGTAAAGGCGTCACGCCGGATATCGTCATGCCGACGGGGAATGAAGAGACGGAAACCGGCGAGAAGTTTGAAGACAACGCCTTGCCGTGGGACAGCATTGATGCGGCAACGTACGTGAAGTCAGATGATTTAACGCCGTTTGGCCCGGAACTGCTGAAAGAGCATAACGCGCGCATCGCGAACGATCCTGAGTTCCAGTACATCCTGAAGGACATTGCCCGTTTTAACGCGATGAAAGATAAGCGTAATATCGCTTCTCTCAATTTCGCCCAGCGCGAAAAAGAGAATAACGA
Organism: Citrobacter sp. CK181; assembly: GCF_030333595.1. NCBI lineage: Bacteria > Pseudomonadati > Pseudomonadota > Gammaproteobacteria > Enterobacterales > Enterobacteriaceae > Citrobacter > Citrobacter sp. CK181. Next base: position 662,230 of record NZ_JAOWFN010000011.1, read on the forward strand.
AGACGATGCCCTGCGTCTGGCGCGTATCAACGATCGGTTTAAACGTGAAGGCAAGCCGCTTCTGAAGAAACTGGACGATCTGCCGAAGGATTATAAAGAGCCGGATCCGTATCTGGATGAAACGGTACGGATAGCGCTGGATCTGGCGCATCTTGAGAAAGAGAAGCCCGCGGAGCAACCCGCAACCAGCAAATAGCGTCAAGCAGGCACAAGAAATTGTGCCTGTTTTTTTAACAAGCGCATTAAGCCGTCAGTCTTATGCAACAAAATGTAAAGTTGTGTCTTTCTGGTGACTTACCGCCCGCAGATGCTTGAAAATAGCCACAAGACCCATACGATGTGGGTATCGCATAGTGCGTTTTGTTAAGTTGAGGTTAAAAGAAAATTATGATGCGAATCGCGCTCTTCCTGCTGACGAACCTGGCCGTGATGGTCGTTTTCGGGCTGGTGCTGAGCCTGACAGGGATACAGTCAAGCAGCGTACAAGGCTTGCTGATTATGGCGCTGCTGTTTGGTTTTGGTGGTTCCTTCATTTCGCTGCTGATGTCCAAATGGATGGCGTTAAAGTCCGTGGGTGGGGAAGTCATTGAGCAACCGCGTAATGAAAGAGAACGCTGGCTGATGAACACGGTGGCGACGCAGGCGCGTCAGGCCGGAATCGCTATGCCGCAGGTGGCTATCTATCATGCGCCGGATATCAACGCGTTTGCGACCGGCGCGCGCCGTGATGCGTCGCTGGTTGCGGTGAGCACCGGCTTGCTGCAAAACATGAGCCCGGATGAAGCCGAAGCCGTTATCGCGCATGAGATCAGCCACATCGCTAACGGCGATATGGTCACCATGACGCTGATTCAGGGGGTTGTGAACACCTTTGTGATCTTCATCTCGCGTATTATCGCGCAGATCGCCGCGGGCTTCCTTGGTGGAAACCGTGATGAGGGTGAAAGCAGCAACGGCAACCCAATGATCTATTTCGCGGTGGCGATGGTTCTTGAACTGGTGTTCGGAATACTGGCAAGCATTATCACCATGTGGTTCTCACGTCACCGTGAATTCCATGCGGACGCCGGTTCTGCGAAGCTTGTCGGCCGTGAAAAGATGATTGCCGCGTTGCAGCGCCTGAAAACCAGCTATGAGCCGCAGGAAGCCAACAGCATGATGGCGTTCTGCATCAACGGCAAGTCGAAGTCACTGAGCGAGTTGTTCATGACTCACCCGCCGCTGGATAAGCGTATTGAAGCGCTGCGTAGCGGCGAGTACCTGAAGTAAGGCGGTATGCCTGGCATTCTAAAAAAGCGCATCAGATGATGCGCTTTTTTTTTACGCCACGGAGCGGGGTTGAGTGATGCGCAAACCGCTGATAATGGCGGCTACGGTCGCCAGGATGCCCGCCGTCATCAGGGAAATATGCGTACCGTTGTCCGCAAACTGATTCAACATGAGCGCAACCAGCGCCGCGCCGGTACTCTGGCCCAGAAGACGCGCCGTGCCCAGCATCCCGCTGGCCCCTCCGCTGCGATCGCGTGGCGCAGAGGTGATAATCGTGTGGTTATTGGGCGACTGGAATAAGCCAAAACCGGCTCCGCAAAGGATCATCGGCCAGATGATACTGATATCTGACGGCGAGGCTGGCAGCAGCATCAGCGCAAAAAGTCCTGTGGCCATAATTATCAGTCCTGACGCGCCCAGCAGCCCGGCATGAACCCGTTCAATTAAGTAGCCCGCCAGCGGCGCCATCACCATTGTCGCCAGCGGCCAGGGCGTCAGCAATAACCCGGTCTCGACTTCGCTACGCCCCAGTACCGTTTGCAGATAGAAGGGAAGGGAAACCATCGCCAGCATCTGCGCGCAGAAAGAGCAAATACTGGTGCAGATCGACAGAGAAAAGAGCGGAATACGCAGTAAGTCAATCGGTAACAAAGGCACCGGGAGTGAGAGCTGGCGGCGAATGAAGAAGAAACCGACGACAAGCATAACCGCCAGTTCTGCGCCAATCAGCGTTAAAGGTTGCCCCTGTGCGAATCCGCTGAGAGCGGTGATCAGCAAGCCGAAGGTTAAGGCGTTCATCACTGCGCTGGGCAAGTCGAAGCGCGGTTTGGCGCTACGAGCGCTGTTTGGGGGTAAGAAACGCATAGCCAACAGCAATGCGATAATGCCTAACGGAACGTTAATCAGGAACAGCCATTTCCATGACGCTATCGACAGGATTGCTGCCGCAATGGTCGGCCCCGCAGCCGATGACACCGCGACGATGAAGGAGTTGATGCCCATTCCGCGCCCAAGGTGGCGTTGCGGATAGATAAGTCGGATCAGCGCCGTGTTCACGCTCATCAGCGCGGCGCCGCCAAACCCCTGCGCGACGCGCGCAAGCGTCAGCATTTCCAGGGAGTCCGACAGCGCGCAGAACAGTGACGAAAACAGGAAAATGACCAGGCCGTATTTATAGATGCGTCGATAGCCGAACATGTCTCCCAGAAATGAGAGCGATAAGAGAGAAACCACGATCGCGATTTGGTAGGCGTTAACAACCCAGATCGATCGGGCGGCGGACGCCTGGAGATCGGTTGCAATGGTAGGGAGCGCGACATTCGCGATTGCGCCATCCAGCACGGCCATCGAGATACCAATAATGATGGTTAAAATGGCGCCGTAACGCTGGGGTAATGGCAGGCCATCGGCCTGGATTTTGTCCATAGAGAGTCAATGTCTTTCGGGGGATTATGATCAGAGTAATGATTTTAGCATTGATATCGCGGGGTTATGTCGCAGATTTGTAACTAAGTAAGCAAAGATGGATTGCGACCGCCATGACGTGAAATTATAATAAAAACCGGTTCTGATTTTTATAAAACACTCGCAATGAGGTGATAAATGGCTATCGCAGATCTGGATAAACAACCTGATTCTGTTTCTTCTGTGCTGAAGGTTTTTGGCATTCTGCAAGCGCTGGGTGAAGAGCGCGAAATAGGGATCACCGAGCTGTCGCAACGTGTCATGATGTCAAAAAGCACCGTTTATCGCTTTTTACAAACGATGAAAACGCTGGGTTATGTCGCGCAGGAAGGTGAATCTGAAAAATATTCGCTGACCCTGAAATTGTTTGAGCTGGGCGCCCGTGCGCTGCAAAACGTTGATCTGATCCGTAGCGCTGATATTCAGATGCGTGAAATTTCCCGTCTGACCAAAGAGACAATTCACCTCGGTGCGCTGGATGAAGACAGCATTGTCTACATTCATAAAATCGACTCCATGTACAATTTGCGCATGTATTCCCGCATTGGCCGCCGTAACCCGCTGTACAGCACCGCAATTGGTAAAGTGCTGCTGGCATGGCGCGACCGTGATGAAGTCAAACAGATACTGGATGGCGTGGAGTACAAGCGTAGCACCGCGCGCACGATTACCAGCACCGAGGCGTTACTGCCGATGCTGGATCAGGTGCGCGAGCAGGGGTACGGCGAAGATAACGAAGAGCAGGAAGAAGGTCTGCGCTGCATTGGCGTGCCGGTGTTCGACCGTTTTGGCGTGGTGATCGCCGGTCTGAGCATTTCGTTCCCGACGCTGCGTTTCTCCGAAGAACGTCTGCATGAGTATGTCGCTATGCTGCACACGGCTGCGCGTAAAATCTCTGAGCAGATGGGTTACAACGACTATCCATTCTGAGGTGAGTGCGCCCTGAGCCGTTCAGAAGCCAGCCGGTAGAAGATACCTGCTGGCTTTTTTATTGCCCTGAAAAGGGGCGGGAGAGTGGTTTCTCCCGCTAAAAAACGCATTAAAAAGGCATAACCACGTTATGCCTGATATTTATGCAGATGAATGGATGTGATGCCAGATTAGCCGTTATCGACCACCACGGCGCTTTTTCTGAATACAGGACAGTCTGACAGACCAATGATGCCGCTGTCAGTATGGACATATTGCGCTGTACTGGTGCCGCGAGCGGTCAGATATTGACATTGCAGACCCAGACCGGCGGCGTTCTCCTTGCTGCCAATCAGAACCCCATAGCCACTGAGCAATAAACCAATCCATACCAGAGCAATCAAAACAATCGCGCGAATGATCAAACGCATTACTACCTCTTTTCTTTTTTTGGTTAGATTAAGGGTAGCCTGAACGCCCACTGAAACAAGTGTATCATTCCTAAAAGTATATAATGTCGCTCCAGTTAGTTCCGGTTTAGATAACGCGTGGTAATTTGATGGCATAAGATGTGGATGCGGAGAGCGGAGTGAAAAAGTTTCGGTGGGTAATCCTGATTATTGTTGCGTTGGTATGTCTGCTGCTGTGGGCGCAGGTGTTCAACATAATGTGCGATCAGGATGTACAATTTTTCAACGGAATTTGTGCCATCAATAAATTTATCCCCTGGTGATAGCATTTTTACAACAGTTGATTACCTTCCCGTGTAGCAGTGGTAAAATACGGCGTCTACATTGAGGTGGTAACATGAACGAAGTTCTGAATTCTGGCGTACTGACTTTTACGTCTTTGATTGTATCGGTGGTGGTTCTGATTGTCGGGCTGGTCCTGTGGTTTTTTGTGAACCGGGCAAGTTCAAGAACAAATGAGCAGATTGAGCTGCTTGAAGCGCTGCTGGATCAGCAAAAGCGGCAAAATGCCTTGCTACGCCGTCTGTGCGAAGCTAACGAGCCTGAAAAAGTCGCTGAGGCCGAGTCTGAAGCGAAACCTCAGGAAGAGGATGACGATATCATCCGTCTGGTCGCTGAACGGTAACGACAAGCAGAGACAGGATGCGCGTCTGCCAGCCATTCCTTCAGGCAGGCCCATCCTGTTTTCATTAATGTAACCCTGTGTATACCAGGTCTGTTATTTCATTGATCATTTAATGCTTTAACTTAATCTCTCCTTAAATATATTTATCCATACGCTAATAATGTGATTATGTCGCTTTTGTGATAGCGATCGTTTTTATTAATAGCGAAACGTTTCTCTCACTTTTTTTGTGCATTGTCATCATTCTTTCATTATTTTGGTGCACAACCAAAGCACGTATTGGCTATCAGTGAAACGGATGAAAAATGGTCGAATACTTCGCATTTTTAAACAATATTGGTTTTTTTGCGTTGTGACAATTTATGCATTACAAAGCATAAAAAGTGATATCTGTTTACCGTATCGATAAGATCAACGCATGACCTGGAACAACCGAAGTTATTGAGCTATGGTAGAAAAGCCGCTGTACGGGCGTAAGCCTGTCGAAAGGCGCCTGGAGAAGCGAGAATATATCGTCGGGAACTGTGCCGCATAACTGTGCAGTTGATCTTTGATATCTCTCTGGATTTGTGCGACTGATCGAGACACGTTTAAAAATGGCTTGCCATAATTAACGTTGTATGTGATAACACGTTTTGGGTTAAACGAGGTACAGTTCTGTTTATGTGTGGCATTTTCAGTAAAGAAGTCCTGAGTAAACACGTTGACGTTGAATACCGCTTCTCTGCCGAACCTTATATTAGTGCCTCAAGCAGTAATGTCTCAGTTTTATCTATGTTATGCCTGCGGGCGAAGAAAACACTCTAAGGAATTTTGCAAATGGCAAAGATTAAAGGTCAAGTTAAGTGGTTCAACGAGTCTAAAGGTTTTGGCTTCATTACTCCGGCTGATGGCAGCAAAGATGTGTTCGTACACTTCTCCGCTATCCAGGGTAACGGCTTCAAAACCCTGGCTGAAGGCCAGAACGTTGAGTTCGAAATTCAGGACGGCCAGAAAGGTCCGGCTGCTGTTAACGTAACAGCTATCTGATCGACACCACTGATTTGAAGCGCCAAGGCGCATCAACCTCAGATATAAAGCCTCGCCAGTGCGGGGCTTTTTAATTCAGGTTCCTTCAAAATATTTCTGAATACACTCCTGTTAGCGCTTTGTTGCAAAGCCGCGATGTTCGTAGCATTGTTTTTCCCGCTTTCCCTCGTCAATTCCCGTTAAATCAATCACCTGAAAAACGACCTTGCTGGAGACCAGGTGAAAAAGAAAAGCGACGGCACCGTACGTAATTTTGCTCCTATCCGTTTTGCTCTGCTGTGCGTGGCGATTTTGCTGAGCATGGGGTTATTGCTGGGACGCGTGGCGTGGTTACAGATCATCACGCCCACAAATCTGGTTAAACAAGAGGACAGGCGTTCGTTACGTGAGGTCACCACGGCGTCGCCACGCGGCATGATTACCGACAGAGAAGGGCGTCCGTTAGCCGTTAGCGTGCCGGTCAATGCGGTCTGGGCCGACCCGAAGACGATCGTCAGTAAAGGCGGCGTGGGGTATAACCAACGCTGGCAGGCGCTGGCGCAGACGCTGCATCTTTCACTGGCTACGCTGGTTGAGCGGGTAAACAGCAATCCTGCCGGGCGGTTTATCTATCTGGCGCGCCAGATTTCGCCGCAGCAGGCCGAATGGATCGATAAGCTCAATCTTCCTGGCATTAACCTGCGTGAAGAGTCCCGGCGTTTTTATCCGGCAGGGCATGTGGCAGCCAACCTGATTGGCTTTACCAACATTGACGGGCAGGGGATTGAGGGGGTTGAGAAAAGTTTTAATACCCAACTGACGGGGAAACCCGGCTCCCGCCTTGTTCGCAAAGATAAATTTGGTCATGTCATCGAGAACATAACCGAAACAAATCCTGTGCCGGCGCATGAGCTTCAGCTCAGTATTGATGAGCGTCTACAGACTGTGACGGAGGATGCGCTGGATAACGCCGTCACCTGGAACAAAGCGGAGTCTGGCGCGGCGGTACTGGTCAACATCGCGACGGGGGAAATTCTGTCGATGGCAAGCTTCCCGGACTTTAATCCGAATAACCGGGAAGGCGCCGTGCTGGATGATTTTCGCAACCGTGCCATCAGCGATACCTTTGAACCGGGTTCCACGGTCAAGCCGCTGGTGATCATGACGGCGCTTCAGCAGGGCATTGTCCAGCCCGACAGCGTGATTGATACGCATCCGTTCAATCTTGACGGCCACCGGATTCGTGACGTGGGGTATTACCCGGAGCTGAGTTTGACCGGAATCCTGCAAAAATCGAGTGATACCGGCGTGTCGCGTCTCTCGCTCGCTATGCCGGTTCAACGACTGCTGGATACGTATAAAGGCTTTGGCTTTGGGCAGTCTACGGGACTGGGACTCACCGGGGAGAGCAGCGGCTTACTGCCGCAGCGTCGTTACTGGAGCGATCTGGATCGGGCGACGTTTGCCTTCGGGTATGGTCTGATGGTGACGCCGCTCCAGCTGGCGCACGTATATGCCACCATCGGCAGTTTTGGTATCTACCGGCCGCTTTCCATTACGCGTATTGATCCGCCCGTTGTGGGGACGCGTGTGATGCCCGCCGAACTGGTGCATCAGGTTGAGCATATGATGGAGAGCGTCGCGCTCCCCGGCGGGGGAGGAACCAAAGCCGCAGTCAGAGATTATCGCGTGGCGGTAAAAACCGGTACGGCGAAGAAAATCGGCGATGACGGTAAGTATGTCGATAAATACGTGGCCTATACGGCGGGCGTGGCTCCGGCCAGCGATCCGCAGTTTGCGCTGGTGGTTGTGATTAACAATCCGCAAAACGGATCTTACTATGGCGGCGCGGTGTCGGCGCCGGTGTTCAGCCAGATTATGGGCGATGTTCTGCGCCTGGAAAACGTTAAACCGGACGGTATGCCCGCCGACTCCGACCACCTGTTAGTGATGCACGGCAACCGCCTGTCGTCCCCCTCGCTGTAAGTTATTTTCCCGGGGCGCAATTCGCGTTACACTTGCGCCCTAAAATTACCGGCCGGAGTTGTCATGTCGTTTTCTTGTCCCCTTTGTCATCAGCCACTTGCGCAGGTGAAAAACAGTTTTATCTGCCCACAACGGCATCAGTTTGATGTGGCGAAAGAGGGATACGTCAACCTGTTGCCCGTGCAGCATAAACGGTCACGGGACCCGGGCGACAGCGCCGAAATGATGCAGGCGCGTCGGGCATTCCTTGATGCCGGGCATTATCAGCCGTTGCGCGATACCATCGTCAGGATACTTGCTGAACGGCTGGACGAAAATGCAACGTCGATTCTGGATATCGGCTGCGGTGAAGGGTATTACACACATGCCTTCGCCGAAACGCTGGCGTCAGGCACCACATTTGGTCTGGATGTCGCGAAAGTCGCCATTAAAGCGGCGGCGAAACGTTATCCGCAGGTGACGTTTTGTGTGGCGTCAAGCCATCGTCTGCCTTTCGCCGACGCCTCTATGGATGCGATTGTCAGGATTTATGCCCCCTGTAAGGCTGAAGAGTTAGCGCGAGTGGTAAAACCGGGTGGTTGGGTAATCACCGCTACGCCGGGGCCGCGCCATCTGATGGCGCTAAAAGGGCTGATATATGATGAAGTGCGCTTACATGCCCCGCATACTGAGCAGCTTGAAGGGTTTACGTTGCAGCAAAGCATGGCGTTAGGGTATGAGATGCGGTTGCGCGGTAATGAGGCCGTTGCGTTGCTCCAGATGACGCCTTTCGCCTGGCGTGCAAAACCTGACGTATGGGAGCGGCTGGCGGCTTGCCAGCAGTTTGATTGCCAGACGGATTTCAGCCTTCACATCTGGCAACGTGAGTGTTAACCGTGGAAGTGTGTCCAGAGGATCTGGGCGCCGATACCGATAAGTACAGCCCCGCCAAGAATTTCCGCCCGTTTGCCGAGCAGCGGGCCGATAAAGCGCCCCACCATGATGCCCAGCGTGGACATGATTAACGTGGCACAGCCGATAGCCAGCGCGGTCGCAATAATGTTCACCTGCAAGAACGCCAGACCGACGCCAACGGCCATTGCATCCAGGCTGGTGGCGATAGCGGTAGTGACCAGCAGCCAAAAACTGTGGCGGCGTAACGGCTCGTCATCTTCGTCATTACCGCCACGAACGCCTTCGATAATCATACGAATCCCCAGAAACACCAGCAGGATGAACGCAACCCAGTGATTCCATTCCAGTACGAATTTACTGGCCAGCATACCCAGCCCCCAGCCGATCAGCGGGGTGAGCGTTTCAACCGCGCCGAAAATAAGGCCGGTGCGCAGGGCTTCGGAGAATTTAGGTTTGTGTAGCGTGGCGCCTTTACCAATCGATGCCGCGAAAGCATCCATTGACATGCCGAAAGCGAGAAGAACAGTTGCGGTGATATTCATAACAGCGTCCTGACCGGGGTTCCATAAAACACATCACTGCCCCCAGCGAACATGCATACCTGAACATGGCGTTCATAAGCTATGCATAGCAGTTGATGTGCATATGGTCTCGCCTGACTGAAAATAGAGTGATATCAGTCCGTACGCGCCACGTTTTTCAACGAGTATGTTGACACGTACATTTCCTGAGTCTGGAAATCGGCTACTCCCCAAATGACGGCGCAACATTAACATATTTTGAGAATATAAAACAACAATGGAGAAATATTATTTGACTTCTAATTGAAAACGATTTTCATTTAGATTTAATTATCAATAAAACGTTAAAATAAATAACAAATCAGGCGGGATGAATATAGCCTTAGCTATGTTTTTTTGATCGCGAATATACTTAAAACATAGTTCAGGCTATATCTGTAACTCATTGAGATGAAACAAGAAGCTTATATATTCTTTCCAGATCGTCGATATTTCGTACGCGAATAAGCAGGCGCCGTTGTTCTAATTGCATCACCAGTACGCCATCTTCCGATAAATTCATCTCTTTAATACGGTTATATTCTATCCAGACATTGGCGAAGAAAAAACCTTTCTGTTTGAAGATGATCCTGGGGGCGCGAACCCAAAAAATATAAAACCCCATCAGCGCCAGTGCACATAATAACCATGTGGTAATTTGCGCGCCGTGACTGGTAACGTTGTTGTAGATAAGAATGGCGACCAGGCCGACGAAGATAACGCTATCAACACGACCACGACGCAGCAGAGGCACTGCAAGCAGAGTGGGGCCGTTACGGCGGGGCATGATGAACTGATCGTAAATGGCGTAAGCCAGTAACGCGACAATAAAAAGAACCAGCACCAGGTCCGTGACAGTCATTAATCCTCCAGATAAAAAAACCGGGGCCAAAGGGCCCCGGTAGTGTACAACAGAATTACAGACCCAGCAGGCCGCAAGCGTAACCGGCGATACCGATGACGAAGAAGCCAACGATGATCCACAGCGGGTTTACTTTCTTACGCAACAGCCACATACAGGCGAAGGTCAGCAGCAGCGGAACCAGACCCGGCATCAACTGATCGAGAATGGTCTGCACGGTGGTGACGTTTTCTTTACCCGTCTGGTCAGTGATGCGTGATACCACCAGCGGAATATTGACGTGCGTCCACTTGTTAACCAGCGCTCCCATGACAAACAGGCCGAGGATTGACGCCCCCTCAGTCAGTTTTTGCAGGAAGCCGCCGCCCATATCCTTAACGATATCGACGCCTTTACGGTAGCCGTAAGCCACGCCGTAGTAACGGGTCGCCAGACGCACCAGGTTAAACAGAATAAAGAACAGCAACGGCCCCAGCAGGCTGCCGCTCATCGCGATACCCGCGCCCAGCGCGGCGAATACCGGACGAACAGTACCCCAGAAGATCGGGTCGCCCACGCCTGCCAGCGGCCCCATCAGACCGACTTTGATACCGTTGATGGCACCATCGTCGATCTCCGCGCCGTTGGCGCGCTGTTCTTCCATCGCCAGCGTAACGCCCAGTACCGGAGCGGCAACGTAAGGATGGGTGTTGAAGAACTCCAGGTGACGTCTGATCGCCTGTTTACGCGCGTCGTTGTTTTCCGGGTACAGGCGTTTGATCGCCGGCACCATGGAGAAGCAGAAGCCCAGCGCCTGCATACGTTCGAAGTTCCATGACCCCTGGAACAGGTTAGAACGGATGAACACGCCACGAATATCACTCGGAGTGAGTTTTTTCTCAGTGGTAGTTTTAGTCATATCAACCATTTCGTTCACCTGTTAGTCCAGTTCGTTATCGAGATCGTTGTTACCAGCAGCCTGAGCTGGCGCACCGGCTACGCGGTTATATTTCGGGCTCAGTTGGATGTAGAGGATGGCCATTACCGCGCCAATTACGCCCAGAGCAACCAGGTTGAAGTTAGTGAATGCCGCAGTGACGAAGCCGAGGTAGAAGAACGGCATCAGATAGCCCGCGCGCATCATGTTGATGACCATTGCGTAACCGACAACCACGATCATGCCGCCGGCGATGTTCAGACCACTGGTCACGACTTCCGGGATCGCATTCAGCATGCCCTGAACTTCACTGGTGCCGACAGAAATCGCCACGATAACCGCCGGAATCGCGATACGCATTGCCTGTAGGAACAGGGAGGATACGTGGATCCAGGACAGCGCCGTCAGGTTGCCGCTATCGGCCGCTTTATCCGCCGCGTGCTGGAATGCCACGGTGATGGTACGTACGATGATGGTCAGCACCTGACCTGCGGCCGCCAGTGGAATCGCCAGCGCGATACCTGCGCCAATGCCTTGATGACCGGCGATAACCAGCACGGTTGAAATAATGGAAGCCAGCGCGGCATCAGGCGCAACGGCAGCACCGATGTTCATCCAGCCAAGCGCGATCATTTCCAGGGTACCACCGATGATAATACCGGTTTTCATGTCCCCAAGAACGGCACCGATTAGCGTACAGGCCACCAATGGACGGTGGAACTGAAATTCATCAAGTACCGACTCCATACCCGCGATACATGCGACGATGAACACCAGCACAATCTGAAGAGTGGTAATCTCCATTGTACTTCTCCTATTGCTATACAGACTTAAGTGTGAATGCTAATTAAATGCCGGGTGGTTATTTCGCCACTTTGGCAATCAAATCCATCATTTTCAGTTTCTGATCGGTGGAAACTTTACGAACCTCAAGCTCGATACCGCGTTCGTTGAGCTTTTTAAAGGCGTCGATATCGGTCTCGTCGACGGAAACGGCGTTATTAACCTGCGTTTTACCCTGACGGAAAGCCATACCGCCAATGTTTACGGAAGTCACTTTCACGCCGCCTTCAACGATACGTTCCACATCGGTAGGGTTGGTGAACAGCAGCATCACACGTTCGCCTGCGTATTTCGGGTTGTTGTAGACACGAATCATCTTGGCAACGTCTACCACATGCGCCGTTACGCCCGGAGGTGCCACCTGTGTTAACAGCGTTTTACGTACGGTGTCCGCCGCTACTTCATCACTCACGACGATGATGCGGGTGACGTTGGTCTCTTTGGTCCAGCGGGTGGCGACCTGGCCGTGAATCAAACGGTCATCGATACGGGCGAGACCGATTACCATGTAATCGTTGGGTCCCATTGGTTTAGCGGGCGCCGCCGCTTTTGGCGCAGCAACCGGCGCCGGAGCGGCTTTTTCAACCGGTTTCGCTTTCAGCGCTTTCACGCCTTCACGACCGGTTTCTACCGCCAGAGCGACTAATTCGTCAAAGCTCGGATTGTCATCGCGGGCCATGAACGTTTCCACCAGCATCGGAATATTGACGCCAGCAATGACTTCATAGTGCTCTTTGTCGACGACAATACGGCTGGCAGCATTAAATGGACTGCCTCCCCATGTATCAACGAGAAACAGCACGCCTTTGCTGGTATCGAGTTTTGCCAACTGAGCGTTGTACTTTTCAATCAGCGTTTCGGCATTTTCGCCTGGAACGAAATCGATCCAGCCGACGTTTTCCTGCTCGCCTAACAGCATTTCTGCTGTTTTAAGTAACTGCTCTGCAGCCCAACCATGTGTGCCTATAACAATAGCAATGGTCACTTGCTACCTCCTTTATTATCGTTAACACATCAACGTGACAGATGTATTTTGAATCGCCGTCCGCACTCGAATCGATTCAGATAAGGGTTATAATGAAAAAACAGTTATTTCCGGGAATTATTTTAGATAGCGAAAAAAATATTTTATGTGATGAAGATCCGCAATTTAGCTTTCACATCAGAGAAATTTCGTAGTGTAAAATATCCCTGTAACATCTCATTGCAAAGGAAGGTAAATCTTTGCCAAAAAGACATTGTCTCTGTTATGTTTAGCTTCCGTTTAATTAGTAAGGAGTATAGGGCAGTAGCCCGCCGTATGGATCGTCACCGACGTCATTTCACTTTGAGGCCGTATCAGGCCTGTCTGTCTGGCTCTTTTGGCCGCAACCTTAATTCGCATATTGCTTTCTCGCCTGTTCGCTATTCCTTAAGCAGGAGCTTGTCATGGAATTCTTAATGGACCCCTCAATCTGGGCGGGTTTGCTCACGCTTGTTATCCTCGAAATTGTTCTGGGTATTGATAACCTGGTCTTTATCGCGATTCTGGCTGACAAGCTGCCGCCGAAGCAGCGTGATAAGGCGCGTCTTATCGGTTTGTCGCTGGCGCTGGTGATGCGCCTGGTCCTGCTGTCCATCATTTCGTGGATGGTGACCTTAACGAAACCACTCTTTACCGTCTGGGATCTCACCTTCTCAGGGCGCGATCTGATCATGCTCATCGGGGGTCTCTTTCTCCTGTTTAAGGCCACGACGGAGCTGCATGAGCGCCTGGAAAACCGCGAGCATGACTCGGGGCACGGCAAAGGCTATGCGAGTTTCTGGGTCGTGGTAACGCAGATCGTTATCCTTGATGCCGTCTTCTCCCTTGACGCGGTAATTACCGCCGTGGGTATGGTTAACCATCTGCCGGTGATGATGGCTGCCGTGGTGATTGCGATGGCGGTGATGCTGCTGGCGTCTAAGCCGCTTACCCGTTTCGTCAACCAGCATCCGACGGTTGTAGTGCTCTGTCTGAGCTTCCTGTTGATGATCGGTCTGAGCCTGGTGGCGGAAGGTTTTGGCTTCCATATTCCGAAAGGGTATCTGTACGCTGCTATCGGTTTCTCAATCGTCATCGAATTGTTCAACCAGATTGCGCGTCGTAACTTTATTCGCCATCAGTCAACGTTACCGCTGCGTGCACGCACCGCAGACGCCATCCTGCGACTGATGGGCGGTAAACGTCAGGCGAGCGCGCAGCACGAGTCTGACAGCCCGGCGACGGTGCCTGTACCTGAAGGCGCGTTTGCTGAAGAAGAGCGTTATATGATCAACGGCGTGCTGACCCTGGCGTCCCGTTCGCTGCGCGGCATCATGACGCCTCGCGGTGAAATCAGCTGGGTGGATGCTGACCTGAGCGTGGATGAAATCCGCGAACAGTTACTCTCTTCTCCGCACAGCCTGTTCCCGGTGTGTCGCGGCGAACTGGATGAGATCATCGGTATTGTTCGCGCGAAAGAACTGCTGGTGGCGCTGGAAGAGGGCGTGGATGTGGCCGCGATTGCTTCGGAATCACCAGCGATTGTCGTCCCGGAAACGCTGGACCCGATTAATCTGCTGGGCGTCCTGCGTCGCGCTCGCGGCAGCTTCGTTATCGTCACCAACGAGTTTGGCGTCGTGCAGGGGCTGGTTACGCCGCTGGACGTGCTGGAAGCGATTGCCGGTGAGTTCCCGGATGCCGACGAAACGCCTGAGATCATTACCGAAGCGGGCGGCTGGCTGGTGAAGGGGGGGACGGATCTGCATGCCCTGCAACAGGCGCTGGATGTCGATAACCTGGTGAACGACGAGGAAGACATCGCCACCGTCGCTGGATTGGTTATCGCCGTAAACGGTCATATCCCGCAGGTGGGCGATGTTATCGACGTTGCGCCGCTTCATATCACGATTGTCGAAGCGAACGACTACCGTGTTGATTTGGTTCGTATTGTTAAAGAACAACCTGCTCACCACGAAGACGAATAAGCGCCGTTCCCCGGTAAAACCGGGATCTAACGAAACGGCATAACGGGCGTCATGTGTCCGTTATGCCGGGCGGGCGGCGGTGCGCTACCCGCCAGCCACTGAGGAAAATCGTGAAGCGGCATAGGCCTTGCGAACAGAAATCCCTGCAACGCCTGAACGCCGTGTCCCCGCAAATATTGCGCCTGCTCTCGCGTTTCAACGCCTTCCGCCACCAGTTCAATATTCAGCCTTTGCCCCAGCGCGATGATGATATCGGTCACCGTGGAGTTCACCGCATCAGTACCGATCGCCGCGGTAAATGATTTGTCGATCTTCAGCACGTCCGGGCGCAATTTCTCCAGCCATGACAGCGAGCTGTTGCCGGTGCCAAAGTCATCAATGGCGAGCTTCACCCCTTTACGGTGGAGTTCACGCATCAGCCGATAATCGACGTCCAGTAAGGCGTCCCGTTCCGTCAGCTCAAGCACAAGTTGCTGAACAGGATGGGCGCTGAACCAGTAATGATTGAGATCTTTTAATAGCATGCCATGACGAAAATGGCTGGCCGCAACGTTGATGCCGATATGGAACTGGCTGTTCATCGGGAAGAAATGCCGCTGCCGAATGGTTTCCGCAATGACATAGCGGGTAAGGGGGGCGATCAGGTTGTGTTCTTCAGCGATAGGGATAAAAACATCGGGAGAAATCCATCCCTGTCGCGGGTTATTCCAGCGCAGCAGGATCTCAACCCCCACGCATTGCTGCGTACGGGCATTTAACAGCGGCTGGCAAAACAGTTCAAATTCACGGGCGGCAAGGGCGAGATTGATCTCCCATGAAAAACTCATTCTGCTGGCCGTTGCCAGCCAGGCAAGGTATCCCACCAGTAAACTCAGCATCACCGCCAGCGGCAGCTGCGTCGGCAGGTGGCGTAGCGCCAGCTCGCCAGCGCCGGGCCCCGTCACGCTGATGGTGAAGGGGAAGTGCTGGGATGCGCGCTGATAACGTTTTTCACCGTTCAGGGCGGGTAGCGCCTCCACCACCCCCTGACCATAGAGCAAGTGGCGGTTGCCGACCGTCAGGCTTGCGCTGGCGATCTGCGGCTGTTGCGGTTCAAGCAGCATCATCGCCAGAAGATCAATATTGACGATCTCAAAGAGCCCGTTTTTGCCATCAGGCGATGACGGATACCACTGAATCAGAATCGGGCTGTCTTTGAGCAGGGACTGATCGGTAGACAGCAGCAACAGGTTGTTCGGCGCGGGCAGATCGGGTTGTAGCTGGTGAATCGGCACGTCGCGTGAGCCAAAGATACTGGAGCAGTAGAGAATACCGTTCTGAACCAGACCAATGGAACGCACGGTTTGCAGTCTGGCGACCTGTTTACGCAGGGGAAAATGCGCGGTCGGGCAGGGTTGTCCTACCAGGGGCAGCAGGAGATCGCGCCCGGCCTGTAGAGGGCGGAGCACTTCATCCAGCGTCTCTACGGCGTGAGCGGCGAACGTTTCGGTGCGGTGCTGATTTATATTTCGCTCCGAAATAAATCGGATACTCAATGTGAGGATAAGCGTGATCAGCGCACAGACCGTGCAGACGATGAAACGATTGCGGCGATAATTTTTAATGATCCGTTGTGCTGTTTGCATGCGGGCCGCCTGATAAGCCGTTGGTCACAAAAGCCAATTGCAACACAGCAAGTGTAGTGGGGAAATTTACCGCAGACGAGATTGATGAGAAAAATTCGCCCATCAGTGGGAGATGGGCGAAGTGGCAGGCTATGTTTTGTTAATCACACTGGACTTTAATCGCCAGTCCGCCGCGTGATGTTTCGCGGTACTTCGCGTTCATGTCCTTGCCGGTTTCGTACATGGTCTCAATGACTTTATCCAGCGAGACGCGCGGGGCGCTGGTACGGCGCATTGCCATACGCGCTGCGTTGATCGCTTTTACCGAAGCAATCGCGTTACGCTCGATACACGGCACCTGAACCTGACCGGCAACCGGGTCACAGGTCAGCCCCAGGTTGTGCTCCATGCCGATTTCAGCGGCGACGCACACCTGCTCCGGGCTGGCCCCAAGCAGCTCTGCCAGTCCTGCCGCCGCCATTGAGCAGGCGACGCCGACTTCTCCCTGGCAGCCGACTTCGGCGCCGGAAATCGAGGCGTTCATTTTGTACAGCGCGCCGATAGCGCCAGCGGCCAGGAAGTAACGGGTGTAGATATCCGGGCTGACGGGTTCAATGAAGTGGTCATAGTAAGCCAGCACCGCAGGCACGATCCCGCAAGCGCCGTTGGTCGGCGCCGTAACGACACGCCCGCCCGCGGCGTTTTCTTCGTTCACCGCCAGCGCAAACATGTTGACCCAGTCAATGACGTTCATCGGATCGCTGGACAGTTTGTCGCTGGAAACCAGCATGCGACGCAGTGCGGAAGCACGACGTGGAACGCGCAGCGGCCCCGGCAGAACCCCTTCGGTATTCATCCCGCGATCGATACACGCCTGCATGGTCTGCCAGACGTTGGCGAAATACTCTTCGATTTCCTTTTTGCTGTGCAGCGCCAGTTCGTTCTGCATCACCATCCCGGAGAGCGACAGACCGGTGCTGTTGCAATATTCCAGCATTTCGGTCGCCGATTTAAACGGATAAGGGACGCTGACCTCATTGGCGGCGTCCTGACCAAAATGCTCTTCATCGACAATAAAGCCGCCGCCGATGGAATAATACGTTTTGCTATAAATGACGGTTTCGCCATTGTACGCGTGGATCTGCATTCCATTTTCATGCAATGGCAGGTTGCCATTGTGAAAACGCATCCCGTTATCCTGGGGAAAATCCACTTCGTGCTGGCCCTGCGCCAGTAACAGGCGACCGCGCGCTTCAACGTCGCGAATAAAACCAGGGATGCTGTCAATATCCACGGTGGCAGGTTCGTTACCCGCCAGACCCATAATAATGGCGATATCGGTGTGGTGACCTTTACCCGTGAGCGACAGTGAACCATACACGTCGACGGCGACACGGGTAACGCTATCCAGTAATCCTTTTTCGACCAGGTCATCGACGAACTGTTTACCCGCCTTCATAGGCCCTACAGTATGGGAGGATGAGGGACCAATCCCCACCTTAAACATGTCGAATAGACTAATCACGATAATACTCCTGACAGGGTGACCGGGCTTCCCGGTTACGATGTAATAACTGCGCATAGTGTAAGAGGGAACGCGGCGATCGGCTTAACTATTCACATGAATTAAACTAATGGATAACCACGTATTTACTAATGTTGGGACGGGAATCTCAAGTTGTGTTCTGCGCGTGTAAAGATAAGTATAGTCAGGGTCTCACGCCAATTTGCAGCGCCAGCTCACGAATTATTCCGGCGGTCATTCCCCAGACGAAATAATGCTCATACCACGAAAGCCACACGCGATGTGAATCGCCGCGTCGGTAAATATCCAGCGGATGATAACGCCCCAGACGCAGAGCTTCTGAAAGCGGCATCTCAAAGACAGAGGCCACCTCATCTTCGCTGGCGTGATAATGCAGATTCGGGGGAATAATGCCGACCACCGGCGTAACCTGAAAACCCGTGACGCTGTCTACGGGCGGCAGCACGCCAATCACTTCGACGGATTCCGGCGGGATTGCCACCTCTTCTTGCGCTTCACGCAGCGCAGCGGCAATCAGCGACGCATCGCTGCTGTCAACGGCGCCGCCGGGGAACGCGACCTGACCGGCGTGTTTGCGCAGGCGTGCTGAACGCTGAGTCAGCAATAGACCCGGCCGGGCGCGGCGAACCACCGGGATCAGCACGGCAGCCTGACGATGGTTTAACGTCTCACCATTCACCTGCGGGCGCAAAAGTTGAAAGCGTGATAAAAAATCATCAAGGGTCAGGCTGCTGTTTTCCACGACTCAGTTCTCCAGTTGCTGCAAAATTCGATTCACTTTATCAAACGTCTCCTGATATTCCGCGTCCTCCTGGCTGTCCGCTACGATGCCGCCGCCCGCAGAGCAATAGAGATGCCCGTCTACAGCGGTAAGCGTGCGGATCGTGATGCTGGTGTCCATGTTGCCGCAAAAACTCAGGTAGCCGATGCTGCCGCACCAGGCGTTGCGTCTGTGCGGCTCCAGCGCGTCAATGATCTCCATCGCCCGGACTTTTGGCGCGCCGGTAATCGAACCGCCAGGAAAAGCGGCGCGCAGCAGATCGGTGGCATGTAAATTATCGGGCAAACGGGCGGTAATGGTACTGACAAGATGATGTACCGCCGGGAAGGGTTCAACCACAAACAGCTCGGGAACCTTGACCGACCCCGGAACGGCAACGCGGCCGACGTCGTTACGCATCAAATCGACAATCATCAGGTTTTCTGCGCGGTCTTTTGCCGACATCGCGAGCGTTAGCGCCTGCTGGCGATCCGCCTGCGGGTCGTCCAGACGGGGAAGGGTGCCTTTGATTGGGCGAGTCTGAATGTGACCCTCTTCGGACTGAATAAAACGCTCGGGAGAAAGGCTCAGAATCGCACCGTCCTCCAGGCGCAAAAACGCGCTGAACGGGGCGCGGTTAGCGTGATTAAGCCGCACGAAGGCCAGCCATTCATCTCCCTGATAGTCAGCCTGAAAACGCTGGGCGAGGTTAACCTGATAACAGTCGCCGCTGTGCAGCCAGTCCTGCACCTGGCGGAATTTTTCACCGTACTGCGCGCGGGTCATGTTTGATTGCCATGCGGAGGTCAACGCGAAGGGCTTTCGCACCGGTGCCTGCTGGCGTGCCAGCCACTCAAGGCGAGCGTGAACATCGGTATGGCTCAGCAGAGAGACGGTCTGTCTGCGATGATCGACGATTAAGGCCCAGTCGTAAATGCCGATCGCCATATCCGGCAGGGTGATATCGCGCTGTGCGAGCGTGGGCAGGGATTCAAAACGGCGGCCAAGGTCGTAACCTAACAGCCCCAGCGCGCCGCCCTGAAACGGCAGATTGGGGTCATATGGCGGCTGGATGCCCGCAGACGCCAGCGCCGCCTGCAACACGGTCATGGGATCGTCGGCGGTCGTGGTCGTGCCATGCTTATCGCGCACGCGGGTCTCTTCGCCGTGTGTCGACAGCGTTGCCACAGGGTCGGCCACCAGAATATCAAAACGATTATGCGGATGTTCAGCATGGCCGGAATGCAGCAGCATGGCCCAGGGCTGATGGCTCAGCGGGGCAAAATAGTACTCGGCGGCGTCCGGGCGCCACGGTAAAATAATAACAGCGGGTGATAATGTCTTCATCGGTCCTGGTCTACTGGCTATGTGCCGGGTAGCATGAAATAATTAGCGCAGACAATTTAGCAGGAGTTAACAATGTTTGCAGGTTTACCTTCACTCAGCCACGAGCAGCAACAAAAAGCGGTAGAGCGCATTCAGGAACTGATGTCGCAAGGAATGAGCAGCGGACAGGCAATCGCGCAGGTGGCGGATGAACTGCGCGCCACCCATACCGGCGAGCGGATCGTGGCGCGTTTTGAGGATGAGGACGAATAACGTCGCATTACACTGCGGCGATAATCTTGATCTCAACTCTGTATTTCGGGTTCATCAGCCCGGCCTGCACCGTGCAACGTACTGGCGCGTGACCGGCAACGACCCACGCGTCCCAGGCTTTATTCATGGCGGCAAAATCGCTTTTATCGGCCAGGAAAATAGTGGCATCAAGAATACGTGACTTACGGGTGCCCTGTTTTTCCAGCGCCGCATCAATTTGCGCCAGCGTGTTGGCGGTCTGTTCAAACGCATCGGCGTCGAGGTTTTCCGGCACACCGGTGTAATAAAGCGTGTTGTTATGGATTACTACATCAGACCAACGATCTTCGGCATCAATACGTATGATAGTCATAAATCATTCCTCGTTAACTTTCCGTTCGACGCGGCAAGACTGCCATAATGTTGCGTTGCCGTCACCTCTTCAACTGGCGTAAGCGACGGCGTCCTGACATAATCCCTGTTCAAATCAACAGGGGGTAGTGTGACGGACGATTTTGCAGCAGACGGTCAGTTGGCTAAAGCGATACCGGGATTTAAACCGCGCGAACCACAGCGGCAGATGGCCGTTGCCGTCACGCATGCTATTGAAAAATCACAACCGCTTGTTGTCGAAGCCGGGACGGGAACAGGCAAAACCTATGCCTACCTCGCGCCGGCGTTACGCGCCGGAAAAAAAGTGATCATCTCGACGGGATCGAAAGCGTTGCAGGATCAGCTCTACAGTCGCGATCTTCCCACCGTCTCAAACGCCCTCAAATTCACCGGTAAACTGGCGCTGTTGAAAGGGCGCTCTAACTATCTTTGTCTGGAACGTCTCGAACAGCAAGCGCTGGCGGGCGGCGATTTGCCGGTACAAATTTTAAGCGATGTGATTTTGCTGCGGTCGTGGTCGAATCAGACCGAAGACGGCGACATCAGTACCTGCGTCAGCGTAGCGGAAGACTCGCAGGCGTGGCCGCTGGTCACCAGCACCAATGACAACTGTCTGGGCAGCGACTGCCCGCTGTATAAAGACTGTTTTGTGGTTAAAGCGCGTAAAAAGGCGATGGACGCTGATGTGGTTATCGTCAACCACCATCTTTTCCTCGCGGATATGGTGGTCAAAGAGAGTGGGTTTGGCGAACTGATCCCGGAGGCGGAGGTGATGATCTTCGATGAGGCCCACCAGCTTCCTGATATCGCCAGCCAGTATTTCGGCCAGTCGCTCTCCAGCCGACAGCTCCTCGACCTGGCGAAAGATTTTACCATCGCCTACCGCACGGAATTGAAAGACACCCAGCAGTTGCAGAAATGCGCCGACCGACTGGCGCAGAGCGCGCAGGATTTTCGCCTGCAACTGGGCGAGCCGGGCTATCGCGGAAATTTACGTGAGCTGCTGGCCGACCCACGGGTACAGCGCGCGCTATTGCTGCTCGACGATACGCTTGAGCTTTGCTACGACGTGGCAAAACTGTCTCTGGGGCGTTCCGCATTGCTGGATGCCGCTTTCGAGCGTGCGACCTTGTATCGTGCGCGCCTGAAGCGCTTAAAAGAGATCAACCAGCCAGGGTACAGCTACTGGTACGAATGCACGTCACGCCATTTCACGCTGGCGCTCACTCCGCTTACGGTCGCGGATAAATTCAAAGAGGTGATGGCGCAGAAACCCGGCAGCTGGATTTTTACCTCTGCCACGTTGTCGGTGAACGACGATCTCCATCATTTTACGTCGCGGCTGGGCATTGAACAGGCCGAATCGATGCTGTTGCCCAGTCCGTTCGACTATACCCGCCAGGCGCTGTTGTGCGTGCCGCGTAACCTGCCGCAGACCAACCAGCCGGGCTCTGCCCGACAGCTGGCGGCAATGTTAAGACCGATCATCGAAGCCAACAATGGCCGCTGCTTTATGCTGTGTACGTCGCATGCCATGATGCGCGATCTGGCGGAACAGTTCCGCGCCACCATGACGCTGCCCGTCCTGTTGCAGGGCGAAACCAGCAAAGGTCAACTGCTGCAACAGTTCGTCAGCGCCGGTAATGCGCTACTGGTCGCAACCAGCAGCTTCTGGGAAGGGGTGGATGTGCGCGGCGATACGCTGTCGCTGGTGATTATCGATAAATTACCTTTTACCTCTCCTGACGATCCCTTGCTGAAAGCGCGGATGGAGGATTGTCGTCTGCGCGGCGGCGATCCGTTTGATGAAGTGCAGCTACCCGACGCGGTCATCACGCTGAAACAGGGGGTGGGGCGTCTGATTCGCGATTCTGACGATCGTGGGGTGTTGGTGATTTGTGATAACCGGCTGGTGATGCGACCGTATGGCGCCACCTTCCTGGCGAGCCTGCCGCCCACGCCGCGCACCCGGGACATCGCCCGCGCCGTCAGATTTCTCGCCATACCAACGGCCGAGTAATTTGTTACGGAGTATGGTAAGATGCGCGCCATTTTATTGATTTAAGCACGAAGACCCATGCGAATTCTGGCTATCGATACCGCCACAGAAGCGTGTTCCGTTGCCCTGTGGAATGACGGTAATATCAACGCTCATTTTGAGCTTTGCCCACGAGAACATACCCAACGTATTTTGCCGATGGTGCAGGATATCCTGGCCGCCAACAGCATTACGCTTACCGATATCGACGCGCTGGCGTTTGGTCGCGGCCCCGGCAGTTTTACCGGCGTGCGCATTGGCATTGGCATTGCGCAGGGGCTGGCGCTGGGCGCGAACCTGCCGATGACTGGCGTTTCAACGCTGGCGACAATGGCGCAGGGCGCCTGGCGTAAAAGCGGCGCGACGCGCGTGCTGGCGGCGATTGACGCACGTATGGGCGAAGTCTACTGGGCGGAATACCAGCGTGATGAAAATGGCGTCTGGCACGGGGAAGAGACCGAGGCTGTGTTAAATCCCGGGCTGGTTAGCGAACGGTTGAAGCAGCTTTCCGGGGAGTGGGCTACTGTTGGCACAGGCTGGCCTGCATGGCCTGATCTGGGTAAAGACAGCGGTCTGGCTTTGCGCGATGGCGACGTTTTGCTTCCGGCGGCGGAGGATATGCTGCCTCTCGCCAGTCAGATGCTGGCAGCGGGGAAAACCGTCGCGGTTGAACAGGCCGAACCGGTTTATTTACGTAACAACGTCGCGTGGAAGAAACTTCCGGGCAAAGAATGAATCTCAGTATTATCACCCTGAATAATTTGAACGTAGCTGTTACACACAGGTAGTTTGAAGTATGACGAGAATATGTGCTGAGAAAAAAGGAGTCGCACTATGGCGGTTCAACAACAGGTAATGAAAGGAATTCTGGCGGGAGTGGTCGCGTTAACGCTGAGTGGCTGCGTTACCGTCCCGGATGCCATCAAAGGTTCCAGTCCCACGCCGCAGCAGGATCTGGTGCGGGTTATGAATGCGCCGCAGCTGTACGTCGGCCAGGAAGCGCGTTTTGGCGGTAAAGTAGTGGATGTGCAAAACCAGCAGGGAAAAACGCGGCTGGAAATCGCCAGCGTGCCGCTTGATAACGGCGCGCGTCCGATCCTCGGTGAGGCTTCGCGAGGGCGGATTTATGCCGACGTGAACGGCTTCCTTGACCCGGTAGACTTCCGTGGGCAACTGGTGACGGTCGTCGGGCCGATTACCGGCACGGTGGACGGTAAGGTCGGCAGTACGCCGTATAAGTTTATGCTGATGCAGGCAACGGGCTATAAACGCTGGCACCTTACTCAGCAGATCGTCATGCCGCCGCAGCCGATCGATCCCTGGTTCTACGGTGGACGAGGCTGGCCGTACGGCTATGGCGGTTGGGGATGGTATAACCCAGGCCCCGCACAGGTTCAAACGATCGTAACTGAATAACCCCTTGTTTTATCAATAAAAGAGACAGCGGCTGGTCCGCTGTTTCTGCATTAATACGGACATAAGAAAAATAAATAGTGACGCGCTTCGCAACCTTTTCGTTGAGTGATTAATAAACTGGTACGCTGAGTTAATATTATGTTAACGACTTGTTTATTAACTGGGGTTGCGATGACGACGAACACTCATTTTAGAGGTGATGCTTTGAAGAAGGTTTGGCTTAACCGATATCCCGCTGATGTCCCGGCGGAGATCAATCCTGACCGTTATCAATCCCTGGTTGAATTATTTGAACATGCCGTCGTGCGTTACGCCGACCAGCCTGCGTTCGTCAATATGGGGGAGGTGATGACCTTCCGCAAACTGGAAGAGCGCAGCCGGGCATTCGCGGCCTATTTGCAGGAAGGACTGGGCCTCAAAAAAGGCGACCGCGTCGCGCTAATGATGCCGAATCTGCTGCAATACCCGGTCGCGCTGTTTGGTATTTTGCGCGCCGGGATGATCGTCGTGAATGTCAACCCGCTGTATACGCCGCGTGAGCTTGAGCATCAGCTCAATGACAGCGGGGCGGCGGCTATCGTGATCGTCTCTAACTTTGCCCACACGCTGGAAAAAGTGGTCGATAAAACGTCCGTACAGCACGTAATTCTGACGCGCATGGGCGACCAGCTTTCTACCGCGAAAGGTACGCTGGTTAACTTTGTCGTGAAATACATTAAGCGTCTGGTGCCGAAATATCACCTGCCGGACGCGATCTCTTTTCGCCGCGCGCTACACGCAGGTTATCGGATGCAGTACGTGAAGCCTGAGCTGGTCACCGAAGATCTGGCGTTCCTGCAATACACGGGCGGTACAACCGGCGTAGCGAAAGGCGCGATGCTGACGCACCGCAACATGCTGGCAAACCTGGAGCAGGTAAAAGGCACCTACGGGCCGTTGCTGCATGAGGGGAAAGAGCTGGTGGTGACGGCGCTGCCGCTGTATCACATTTTCGCGTTGACCATGAACTGCCTGCTGTTTATTGAATTGGGCGGGCAAAACCTGCTCATCACTAACCCGCGCGACATTCCAGGCATGGTGAAAGAGCTGGCGAAATATCCGTTTACCGCGATGACCGGCGTTAACACCCTGTTTAACGCCTTGCTGAACAACAAAGAATTCCAGCAACTGGACTTCTCTACGCTGCACCTTTCTGCTGGCGGCGGTATGCCGGTACAGCATGCGGTTGCAGAACGTTGGGTGAAACTGACCGGACAATATTTGCTTGAAGGCTACGGTCTGACCGAGTGCGCGCCGTTGGTCAGCGTGAACCCGCATGATATCGATTATCACAGCGGCAGTATCGGGCTGCCCGTTCCCTCTACCGATGTAAAACTGGTGGATGACGAGGGCAATGAGGTGCCGACAGGCGAGCCTGGCGAGCTGTGCGTGAAGGGGCCGCAGGTGATGCTGGGATACTGGCAGCGCCCGGACGCGACGGATGAAATCGTCAAAGACGGCTGGCTTTACACGGGGGATATCGCGGTGATTGATGACGAAGGGTTCCTGCGCATCGTCGATCGCAAAAAAGATATGATTCTGGTTTCCGGCTTTAACGTCTATCCTAATGAAATTGAAGACGTGGTGATGCAGCATCCTGGCGTTCAGGAAGTGGCGGCAGTCGGCGTACCTTCGGGCAGCAGCGGTGAAAGCGTGAAAATCTTTGTCGTGAAGAAAGACCCGGCGTTGACCGACGAGGCATTGATTACCTTCTGCCGTCGCCAGTTGACGGGGTATAAAGTGCCGAAGCTGGTGGAGTTTCGCGACGAACTGCCTAAATCGAACGTCGGAAAAATTTTACGACGAGAATTACGTGACGAAGCGCGTGGCAAAGTAGACAATAAAGCCTGAGCTTTAAGCAAGTCGCCAGACGCCGGTTAAGCCGGCGTTTTTTTTGGCGCAAACTAAAGAGAATATGATTTGAATTACCAAATGATCACTACGGACGACGCGCTGGCGACGTTATGTGAAGCGGTTCGGGCATTTCCGGCGATTGCTCTTGATACGGAGTTTGTCCGTACGCGCACCTATTACCCGCAACTTGGGCTTATCCAGCTGTTTGATGGCGAGCATGTCGCCCTGATTGATCCTCACGGCATTACCGACTGGTCGCCTCTGCGCGCCGTGTTGCGTGATACCGCGATAACCAAATTTTTGCATGCGGGCAGCGAAGATCTGGAGGTTTTTCTCAACACCTTCGGAGAGCTGCCGCAACCACTGATCGACACGCAGATCCTTGCCGCATTTTGCGGCCGCCCCTTGTCCTGGGGTTTTGCCGCGATGGTGGAGGAGTTTACGGGCGTCGCGCTGGATAAAAGCGAGTCCCGTACCGACTGGCTGGCAAGACCGTTAACCGAACGTCAGTGCGAGTATGCGGCAGCGGACGTCTGGTATTTGTTACCGATCACCAAAAAACTGATGGTCGAAACCGAAGCATCCGGCTGGCTGCCTGCGGCGCTGGATGAGTGCCGTCTGATGCAGCAGCGTCGTCAGGAAATTCTGGCGCCGGAAGAGGCCTGGCGTGACATCACCAATGCGTGGCAGTTGCGTACCCGTCAACTGGCCTGCCTGCAACTGCTGGCTGACTGGCGGCTGCGCAAGGCGCGTGAGCGCGATCTGGCGGTCAACTTTGTGGTGCGCGAAGAGCACCTGTGGGCGGTGGCGCGCTATATGCCGGGGAGCCTGGGCGAACTGGACAGCCTGGGGCTTTCTGGCAGCGAAATTCGTTTTCACGGTAAGACGCTGATCGCGTTAGTGGAGAAGGCGCAGGCGCTGCCGGAAGAGACGCTGCCGGAACCCTTGCTGAACCTGATGGATATGCCTGGCTATCGCAAGGCGTTTAAAGCCATCAAAGCGCTGGTGGCAGACGTTAGCGCGACGCACAACGTCAGTGCGGAATTGCTGGCGTCGCGTCGGCAAATCAACCAGTTGCTTAACTGGCACTGGAAGTTAAAACCGCAGGCCACGCAGCCGGAACTCATCTCCGGCTGGCGTGCGGAACTGATGGCGGAAAAACTGCGGAATCTGTTGCAGGAATATCCGCTGTAATACGGATGATGGCCGCTATCCGGCCGCTCCGTCATTAGCGCAGCGCCTGACAGATAGCCTCCGCCATCTGCCGGGTGGAGGCGGCGCCTTTCAGATCCGGTGTTTTCGGGCCGTTAGCGATAACCTGTTCAATGGCCGCGAGAATACCGTCATGTGCCTCCCGGTAGCGCGTATCGCCATTGCCGAGGAAATCCAGCATCATGGCGCCCGCCCAGATGGTGGCAACAGGGTTGGCGATATTCTTGCCGTATATATCCGGCGCAGAGCCGTGTACCGGTTCAAACAGCGACGGGAATGTGCGTTCCGGGTTCAGGTTTGCGGAAGGCGCAATGCCGATGGTGCCGGTACAGGCCGGGCCAAGATCGGACAGAATATCGCCAAACAGATTTGAGGCGACAACCACGTCAAAGCGCTCCGGCTGCATGACAAAGCGGGCGCACAGAATGTCGATATGCTGCTTATCCCAACGAATCTCCGGGTAGTGCTGCGCCATGGCTTCAACGCGTTCATCCCAGAAAGGCATACTGATGGCCAGGCCGTTGGATTTGGTGGCGGACGTCAGCGTTTTGCGCGGTCGGCTTTGCGCCAGCTCAAAGGCGTAGCGCAGAATGCGATCCACTCCGCGCCGGGTAAATACCGACTCCTGAATCACCACTTCGTGCTCGGTTCCGGCATTGACGCGCCCGCCCAGCGAGGAGTATTCCCCTTCGGTGTTCTCGCGCACGACGTAGAAATCAATATCTCCCGCTTTTTTTCCGGCCAGCGGGCAGGGAACGCCGGGAAACAGACGTACCGGACGCAGGTTAACGTACTGGTCAAATTCGCGGCGGAATTTCAGCAGCGATCCCCACAATGAAACATGGTCCGGGACGGTATCCGGCCAGCCGACGGCGCCGAAATAGATCGCATCAAACGATTTTAGCTGCGCATGCCAGTCGTCAGGCATCATCGTACCGTGATGTGCATAATATTCGCAGCTGGCCCACTCAATCGGCTCAAAGCTGAGCGAGAGATCCCAGCGTTCAGCGGCGGTCTGCAATACGCGAATACCTTCAGGCAGGACTTCTTTACCAATACCGTCTCCGGGAATAGCGGCAATACGACAGGTTTTCTTCATACCAGCTCTCACTTATCAGCAGTCAAAATTGACTTACCCCTTATCCTATAATTGACTGATTGAGAGTTAATCCTTCCAACTGGTGAAACATAAAACACAAATCATGAATAATCTGCCTCTCCTGAATGATTTACGCGTCTTTATGCGGGTTGCCCGGCGTGCGGGTTTTAGCGCGGTTGCGGAGGAACTGGGCGTTTCGCCGGCGTTTATCAGCAAACGGGTGGCGTTGCTGGAGCAGACGCTGAACGTGGTGCTGCTCCACCGAACGACCCGGCGGGTGACGATCACGGAAGAGGGCGAGCGTATTTACGAATGGGCGCAGCGCATTTTGCAGGATGTGGATCAGATGATGGATGAGCTGTCTGACGTGCGGCAAGTCCCACAAGGTATGCTGCGTATTATCAGCAGTTTTGGCTTCGGTCGGCGGATTGTTGCGCCCGCGCTGTCGGTACTGGCGAAGCAGTATCCACAGCTGGAGTTGCGGTTTGACGTTGAGGACCGGCTGGTAGATCTGGTGAATGAAGGGGTCGATCTTGATATTCGTATTGGTGATGAGATTGCCTCTAATTTAATCGCGCATAAGCTTGGAACCAATTACCGCATTTTATGCGCATCACCGGCGTTTCTGGCGCAGCACGGCACGCCGAAGCAGCTCAGCGATCTGGCAGCCTTTCCGTGTCTGGTGATTAAAGAGCGTGACCATCCCTTTGGAATCTGGCAGTTACGCACAAAAGAACGGGAATATTCGATTAAAGTGACAGGGTCACTGTCCTCCAACCACGGTGAGATTGTGCATCAATGGTGTCTGGACGGGCAGGGCATTGCGTTGCGGTCGTGGTGGGATGTCTGCGATAACATTGCCAGCGGCCACCTGGTGCAGGTTCTGCCGGAATATTATCAACCTGCTAATATCTGGGCGGTCTCCGCTTCCCGTCTTTCCTCGTCGGCAAAAATTCGCATTACGGTTGAATTTCTGCGCCGCTATTTTCAGGAGCGTTACCCGAAGTTCAGCCTGGAATAAGCACCGCCGCGTTATTGTTTATGGCACAGCAGCAAATAAAAGGCAGAATACTCTGCCTTTTTATCGCGTTGCGTTATCCGAAAAGAGATTATCTGGACTCTTCGGCTTCCGGTAATGTCACGTTAAGCTCGAGAATTGAAATATCGCCGTCTTTTTGCTCAAGCTGTACGGTGACCATTTCTGGATCAATTTGCACATACTTGCAGATGACTTCGAGAATATCTTTTCTCAACTGCGGTAAATAATGCGGCTCGGCGTCGCTGCGACGGCGCTCCGCAACAATGATTTGCAGTCGCTCTTTAGCGATGTTGGCTGTACTCTTTTTCCGCGAGAGAAAAAAATCCAGTAATGCCATAACTTATCCTCCGAACAGGCGTTTGAGGAAACCTTTCTTCTCTTCTTCAATGAAGCGGAAAGGACGTTCTTCTCCCAACAGACGTTCTACGGTATCTGCATAGGCTTTACCCGCATCAGCAGTGATGTCGAGAATAACCGGCTCTCCCTGGTTGGATGCGCGCAGGACTGACTGATCTTCCGGGATAACCCCCACGAGTTTGATGCGCAGGATTTCCAGCACGTCTTCCATACTGAGCATATCGCCTCTGTTAACGCGGCCTGGGTTGTAACGCGTCAGCAGCAGATGCTCTTTAATCGGGTCTTCGCCGTTTTCAGCACGACGGGATTTTGACGCCAGAATGCCCAGAATACGGTCAGAGTCACGTACTGAGGAGACTTCCGGGTTCGTGGTGATAATCGCTTCATCGGCAAAATAGAGCGCCATCAGCGCGCCGGTTTCAATGCCCGCCGGAGAGTCGCAGACGATAAAGTCGAAATCCATTGTCTTCAGGTCATCGAGAACTTTTGCTACGCCCTCACGGGTCAGCGCGTCTTTATCGCGGGTTTGCGATGCCGGAAGAATAAAGAGATTCTCAGTGCGCTTATCTTTGATTAACGCCTGGTTTAGCGTCGCATCGCCCTGAATCACGTTCACGAAATCGTAAACGACACGACGCTCACATCCCATGATCAGGTCGAGGTTACGCAGACCGATATCGAAATCGATAACGACAGTTTTCTTTCCCTTCTGGGCCAAACCAGTAGCGATGGCCGCGCTGGAGGTGGTCTTGCCAACGCCCCCTTTACCCGAAGTAACTACAATAATGCGTGCCATAGAAATTCCTTGTTAAAAAGGGATCAATTCAACGGTTGAACTGCCAAAGCGTTATCTGCTAACCGCAGACGCGCCGCTTTGCCATAAAATTCTGCCGGGATTTTATCACTCAGCCAATAAACACCTGCGATAGACACCAGTTCTGCCGTCAGATGGGTACAAAAAATTTGCGCTTCCCGATCGCCGCTGGCGCCTGCCAGCGCGCGACCCCGCATCATGCCATAAACGTGGATATTACCGTCTGCGATTAACTCTGCGCCAGCGCTGACGTGACTTGTAACAATTAGATCACATTGTGGAGCATAAATGCGCTGACCGGAACGAACCGGTACGTCAATTAATCGCGTTTTTGTGATGGGGGTAACATTTTGCGGCGGCGCGCTCGGTGCCGGGGCTTCGACCGGGGCGGAACGAGCGACTTTCTCTTTACCTTCAGTCAGTAAAGGAAGACCCATCTCGTCAATTTCCGCTTTTAGCGACGCGTCTTTGCAGCCGCTAACGCCGATAATACGCAGACCGGTAGACGTCACCACCTCTTGCAGCGCAGGCCAGTTTACTGGACTTTCAAGGCCGCTGACGTTAATGACCACGGGAGCATGTTTTAAAAAAGCAGGTGCCTGAGCGATTTTGTCTTCCAACGCCTGACGAATAACCTTGGGTTCAGCTTCGTGCAAATGAACCACTGATAAGGTGAAGCTACTGCCTTTAAGCTCGATTGGCGTGTTTGACATCCTGGCCTTACTCAATTTGCTATTTATCATCCCCAATGCGGGGCGATATTCCGAAGACTAGAAGGCATGTTATAGTCAGTATTATATTGAGGCAAGTCACCATCCCGTTAATTCAGAGTAAAAGTATGTTTTGTGTGATCTATCGAAGTAGCAAACGCGACCAGACCTATTTATACGTCGAAAAAAAAGACGATTTCTCACGGGTTCCTGAAGATCTGATGAAGGGATTCGGGCAGCCAACGCTGGCAATGATTCTGCCGTTGGATGGGCGTAAGAAATTAGTGAATGCCGACCTGGAGAAAGTAAAACAAGCGTTAACCGACCAGGGGTATTATTTACAACTGCCGCCACCGCCGGAAGATTTACTCAAACAACATCTTTCTGCGCCGGGCGAAAATAAACCAGACGCTAAAAGTTAAACTGTATCCGGCAACGCGAATGCCCTGCCGATGCAGTTCCTGAAATCCACGATTACGTTAGGGGAAAATAATGTATCAACATCACAACTGGCAAGGTGCTCTGCTTGATTACCCGGTAAGTAAAGTGGTTTGTGTAGGCAGTAACTACGCAAAGCATATTAAGGAGATGGGTAGCGCAACGCCGGATGAACCCGTTCTTTTTATTAAACCGGAAACGGCGCTGTGCGATCTGCGCCAGCCGCTGGCGATTCCGACGGACATGGGCGCCGTTCACCATGAAGTCGAACTGGCGATATTGATTGGCTCGACTCTGCGCCAGGCGACGGAAGACCATGTCCGCAAGGCGATTGCCGGTTATGGCGTGGCGCTCGATCTGACGCTGCGGGATATTCAGGGCAAAATGAAAAAAGCCGGTCAGCCCTGGGAAAAAGCAAAAGGGTTTGATAATTCCTGCCCGCTGTCAGGTTTTATTCCGGTTTCGGAGTTTCATGGCGATCCGCAAAATACCGCGCTCGGGTTGAAAGTGAACGGCGAAATTCGTCAGCAAGGCTCGACGGCGGAGATGATCCACCACATCGTGCCGCTCGTCGCCTACATGAGCCGTTTCTTCACGCTCAAAGCGGGAGACGTGATCCTGACCGGCACACCGGAAGGCGTCGGTCCGTTGCAAAGCGGCGACGAGCTGGAAGTCAGTTTTAACGGTCAAACGCTGACGACGCGCGTCCTGTAATCTCTGCTTGCCGCCTTTTCGGGCGGCAAAACTTGCATCAGCGTGCCAGACTGGTTATAAGGTGCAGCTTTACAGCAATGGCGGATACCCTGATGAGCGACATACCTTTCTGGCAAAGTAAAACCCTGGATGACATGACCGATGCCGAGTGGGAGTCGTTGTGTGATGGATGCGGCCAGTGTTGCCTGCACAAACTGATGGATGAAGACACCGACGAAATCTATTTCACCAACGTGGCGTGTCGCCAGTTGAATATCAAAACCTGCCAGTGTCGTAACTATGAACGTCGGTTCGAGTACGAGCCAGACTGCATTAAACTCACCCGCGATAATCTGCCTACCTTTGAATGGTTGCCGATGACCTGCGCCTATCGCTTGTTAGCGGAAGGAAAGGGGCTGCCGGGCTGGCATCCGTTGTTGACCGGGTCGAAAGCGGCGATGCACGGCGAGCGTATTTCTGTGCGCCATATTGCGGTGAAAGAATCTGAAGTGCGGGACTGGCAGGATCACATCTTAAACAAACCTTCATGGGCGGACTGAACCGCCCATTGTTCAGCAAGCGTTAATTACGCTTTTTTCGCCTGATACATTTCATCGCCGTGGTTGTCGTCTTCAACCCAGAAATTGATATTGAATTGCGCATCGTCGCTTAATTCGATGCGGTGCCAGTATTGCGGCGGGCTGGTCGCAAACTGACCGGCGTTAATGACCACTTTGAGTTCAGGTTCTTTGGCGTCTTCGTTAGCGAAACCGTAGTAAGTGACTGTGCCTTCCATCACGCAGAGTTGCCCAAAGACACCCGCAGCGGTGTTATGGTGGGAGAGCAGTGCGGCTGGCACATTCTCTTTGGTGAAGAAGGGAGTGGAACGTTTAATTTTCCAGTTTGCCGGGATGTGTAAATGGGACATAAAGCGTCTCCTTGTGGGGGCATCTATAAGATGTATTTAATATACATCTTATAGATGCCCGGAAGCAACGCCGTCAGGCGAAAAAAAACGCTCCCGAAGGAGCGTTCTGTTATCGACTAAAGAGATCGCGTCTTTTCGGCTTAAACGGTTGAGCAATCAACACCAGGATCGCGATCGCCAGATATGCCGCAAAAATCCCCAACAGCCACTGCGGCATCTCCAGGGTTAAAAACGACCACTGACGCTCGGCGCAGTCGCCGGAAGCCAGGAAGACCTGCGGCAGCCATTTATCCAGCGGCAGCCACGTCGGGAAGCGCGCAGCAAAATCACAGGTCATGAACGGCGAAGGATGAAGCTGGATCATCGTGTGTTCATAAGCCAACTGCAACCCGCGCCAGGCGCTGTAAATCCAGATCGCTATCGCCACATAACGCAGCGGCGTTTTAGGGGCGACAGCGCCAACCAGACCCGCGCCCATCACACCGAATAACGCGCTACGTTCGTAAATACATAGCACGCAAGGTTTGAGCAGCATGACGTGCTGGAACCACAGCGCTACCATTTCGAGCGCAAAGGCAGTTAACGCCATCAGTAACCACGCGCCCCGACCCCGTGAGCACTGGTTTAAAAATCGCAACATAATTATTTCCCTGCAACATGCGTAGACACCGCAGTGTAAACCAATTCAATTTATGCGCCAGTAGTGGGAAATGAAATAAAGTATAATCGGATAATTATCATGCAAAAAGTCAAACCGGGCAGTGATTTGCCCGGTTTGATGTTATGAGAATGTAGCTAACCAGCCAGATTGCGTCATCCACTCCGTGATGGGGGTGAGGGTAAACTCGACGCAGAGTAAACCAACGAGGGTGAGCACCAGCGTGTATGGCAACGCCATCCAGACCATACGGCCATAAGAGAGACGAATCAGCGGCGCCAGCGCAGAGGTGAGCAGGAACAAAAATGCCGCCTGGCCGTTTGGCGTCGCCACGGACGGCAAATTGGTGCCGGTGTTGATCGCTACCGCCAGCAGTTCGTACTGTTTCATGCTGATTGCGCCGCTTTCCATAGCCGCTTTGGCCTCATTGATGTAAATCGTCCCGACGAACACGTTATCGGAAATGGACGACAGCAGGCCATTGAAGAGGTAGAACAGCGTTAACTGCGCATGTTCGGAAGCCTGTAAAACGAACTGGATGATCGGGGCGAAAAGATGCTGATCGATAATGACCGCCACGATGGAGAAGAAAACCGTCAACAGCGCGGTAAACGGCAAGGACTCAGTAAATGCTTTGCCAATCGCGTGTTCATCGGTGACGCCGGTGAGTGACGTGGCCAGAATAATGACCGACAGGCCAATCAAGCCCACTTCCGCCAGATGCAGCGCCAGCGCCGTCACCAGCCAGACGCCGATAATCGCCTGCACAAACAGATTGAGTTTGTCCTGGCGTGTACGACGTTGACGGCTTTGATCGTCGAACTCCTGCAAAATATGACGCACTTTCTCCGGCAGCGTTTCACCATAGCCAAACCAGCGCAGTTTCTCGACCAGCACGCAGGTGAACAGCCCGCAAATTAGCACCGGAACCGTCACCGGCGACATGCGCAGGAAGAAATCGCCGAAATGCCAGCCCGCCGCTTTGGCGATAATCAGGTTCTGCGGTTCGCCAACCATCGTCATGACGCCGCCCAGCGCGGTGCCTACGCCCGCATGCATCATCAGGCTGCGCAAGAAACCGCGAAACTGCTCCAGCACCGCTTTACTGTTCTGGTCGAGGTGATCGTCATCCTGGAGATCGTTCTCTTCGCCGCGCGCAGAGGCGATGCGATGATAAATGCCATAAAAGCCGACCGCGACGCTGATGACCACCGCGACAACGGTCAGGGCATCAAGGAAAGCGGACAGGAAGGCGGCAGCCATACAAAATGCGAGCGACAGCAGCATCTTGGAACGAATGCTAAGCAGCAGGCGGGTAAAAATGAACAGCAGCAACTGCTTCATAAAGTAGATGCCTGCGACCATGAACATCAGCAGCAGCAGCACTTCGAGGTTGGCGGCAACCTCTTCGCGCACATGCGCTGCGCTGGTCATCCCAATGATGACCGCTTCAATCGCCAGTAATCCGCCTGGCAGCAGGGGATAGCACTTCAGCGCCATCGCCAGCGTGAAAATAAATTCAGCGACCAGCAGCCAGCCCGCTACAAACGGATTGATGAAGAAAATCAGTGGATTAGCAATTAAAAAAGCGATTAATGCAAGTTTATACCAGTCAGGCGACTGGCCCAGAAAGTTGCGCCAGAATGCGCGACCCCAGGAGAGCTCCATGGCAGTTTCCCTTACCTGTAAATGTGAGAATCATGTTTTTATGTTTAGGCGCAAAGCTTAGCGGCCAGGGTAAAAGCAGGCAAGTCCTTAACGTGATGGCGCGGCGTTATCCAGAAAATGAAGCCTTGATCCCCTTTTTCTTCATCCTGTCCGCTATCAGCCATGAAACCCGTCTGGTATGATGAGTGTAACTATGTTTTGCTGTGTAATGGAAATCTCACTATGGTCATTAAGGCGCAGAGCCCGGCGGGTTTCGCGGAAGAGTACATCATTGAAAGTATCTGGAATAACCGCTTCCCACCTGGCACTATTTTGCCTGCCGAACGTGAACTCTCCGAACTTATCGGAGTGACGCGCACCACGTTACGCGAAGTATTGCAGCGCCTGGCGCGAGACGGCTGGTTGACGATTCAACACGGCAAACCGACAAAGGTGAACAATTTCTGGGAAACGTCCGGGCTGAATATTCTTGAAACGCTCGCGCGTCTTGATCATGAAAGCGTGCCGCAACTGATTGATAATCTGCTGTCGGTGCGAACCAATATCTCCACGATTTTTATCCGCACCGCGTTTCGTCAGCATCCTGATAAGGCGCAGGAAGTGCTGGCGACGGCGAATGAAGTGGCCGACCACGCCGATGCGTTCGCGGAGCTGGATTACAACATTTTCCGCGGTCTGGCGTTTGCCTCCGGTAATCCGATTTACGGTCTGATCCTGAACGGGATGAAAGGGCTGTATACCCGCATTGGCCGTCACTATTTTGCCAACCCGGAAGCCCGGAGCCTGGCGCTCGGTTTCTACCATAAGCTGTCATCGCTTTGCGAACAGGGCGCGCATGACCAGGTGTACGAAACGGTACGCCGTTACGGTCATGACAGCGGTGAGATTTGGCATCGTATGCAGAAGAATTTGCCAGGCGATTTGGCCATTCAGGGCCGCTAATCGTTATACGCCGGATGGCGCTCCGCTTATCCGGCCTACGGTGATGTGCTGTTTGTTTGTGCCGGATGGCGCTTCGCTTATCCGGCCTACGGTGATGTGCTGTTTGTAGGCCGGATAAGGTGTTTACACCGCCATCCGGCAATTAAACTACAGGCTGTTCATTCTCGGCGGGCACCGCTCCAGCAGCTCAACGCTGCCATCCTCATTCTGCTGCTCCAGCATGACATCAAACCCCCACAGGCGATGCACATGTTTCAGCACCTCTTTACGTCCCTTGTCCAGCGGTGCGCGGTTGTGAGGAATATAGCGTAGCGTCAAAGAGCGATCGCCGCGTAAATCCACATTCCAGATCTGAATATTCGGCTCCAGATTGCTCAGGTTGTACTGCGACGAAAGCCGATTGCGGATCTCGCGATAACCTTCCTCATTGTGAATGGCTGAAATTTCCAGATAGTTGTGCCGGTCGTCGTCCAGCACGGTAAAGAAACGGAAATCACGCATCACTTTCGGTGACAGGAACTGGCTGATAAAGCTCTCGTCTTTAAAATCACGCATCGCGAAATGCAGGGTTTCCAGCCAGTCTGAACCGGCGATATCCGGGAACCAGTATTTATCTTCTTCCGTTGGCGACTGGCAAATGCGTTTGATGTCCTGGAACATCGCGAAGCCAAGCGCATAAGGGTTAATTCCGCTATACCACGGGCTGTTGTACGGCGGCTGGAACACCACATTGGTGTGGCTGTGTAAAAACTCCAGCATAAAGCGCTCGGTCACTTTACCTTCATCGTAAAGATGATTCAGGATGGTGTAGTGCCAGAACGTCGCCCAGCCTTCGTTCATCACCTGCGTCTGTTTTTGCGGATAGAAATACTGGCTGACCTTGCGCACGATGCGCAGGATCTCGCGCTGCCATGACTCCAGCAACGGCGCGTTCTTTTCCATAAAGTAGAGCAGGTTTTCCTGCGGTTCAGACGGGTAACGCCGCGTTTCGGCGACGGCTTTCTCTTCCTCTTTCTTCGGCAGAGTACGCCACAGCATATTCACCTGGCTTTGCAGATACTCTTCGCGACTTTTCTGCCGGGCTTTCTCCTCCTGCAACGAAATTTTTTGCGGGCGTTTGTAGCGATCGACGCCATAGTTCATCAGCGCATGGCAGGAATCCAGCAGCTTTTCAACTTCGTCCACGCCATAGCGTTCTTCGCATTCGGTAATGTAATTACGGGCAAAGATCAGGTAATCGACAATCGAACTGGCATCAGTCCAGCTGCGGAACAGGTAGTTATTCTTGAAGAAAGAGTTATGCCCATAGCACGCGTGCGCCATCACCAGCGCCTGCATAGTAATGGTGTTCTCTTCCATCAGATAAGCGATACACGGGTTGGAGTTAATGACGATTTCATAGGCCAGCCCTTGCTGACCATGCTTATACAGGCGCTCGGTTTCAATGAATTTTTTGCCAAACGACCAGTGAGGATAGTTGATCGGCATCCCGACGCTGGAATAGGCATCCATCATCTGCTCAGAGGTGATCACATCGATTTGGTGCGGATAGGTATCCAGTTTGTAGAGTTTCGCGACGCGGTCAATCTCCGCCAGATAGACATCCAGCAGATCAAACGTCCAGTCGGGTCCATCGCTCAAACGTGTGCTGTCCTTGTTCATGGAATCAATCGTAGCCATTCGCGCACCCTCATTGTTGGCGGCACTCTCTGTCTGGAGCACCTCATTTCAAGCATAGAACACCGTGTTAAAAAACGTGCTGATGAAGAAAATTTTTCTTTGCGATTTCGCAGCGCCGGCACGCCAGAAACTGGCATGGCTGCGATATTTTATGCTGGATAAAAATGACGCGCAGCAGGAGATGCCAAAGCAGAGAGATCCCTGACAACAGAGGCAGATGTGAGGTACGTCACCATAAAAAAGCCATATGTTGAATAATATTTTCAACTGAGTTATCAAGATGTAATTAGAAGATTGTTCTTTTACTGTTAACGGAGTGGCTATGCGAGTTGTCATACTGGGAAGTGGCGTCGTTGGCGTAACCAGCGCCTGGTATCTGTGTCAGGCTGGGCATGACGTCACCGTCATCGATCGTGAACCTGGCCCGGCGCTGGAAACCAGCGCGGCGAACGCCGGACAAATTTCTCCGGGCTATGCCGCGCCGTGGGCGGCGCCGGGTGTGCCGCTGAAGGCCATCAAGTGGATGTTCCAGCGCCATGCGCCGCTGGCTGTTCGCCTGGACGGGACGCAGTTTCAGTTGAAGTGGATGTGGCAAATGTTGCGTAACTGCGACACCCGCCATTACATGGAGAACAAAGGGCGCATGGTGCGTCTGGCGGAGTACAGCCGTGATTGCCTGAAAGCGCTGCGTGCCTCAACCGGCATTCAGTATGAAGGGCGTCAGGGCGGAACATTGCAGTTATTCCGTACCGCGCAACAGTATGAGAACGCCACCCGCGATATCGCCGTTCTGGAAGATGCTGGCGTACCGTATCAGCTACTGGAATCCAGCCGTCTGGCGGAGGTTGAACCTGCGCTGGCGGAAGTGGCGCACAAACTGACCGGCGGCCTGCGTTTGCCCAATGATGAAACCGGAGATTGCCAGCTGTTCACTCAGCGCCTGGCGCAGATGGCGGAACAGGCGGGCGTGACGTTTCGCTTCAACACGCCGGTGGAAAAACTGCTGTACGAAGGTGAACAAATTTACGGCGTGAAGTGCGGGGATGACATCATCAAAGCCGATGCTTACGTGATGGCGTTTGGCTCTTACTCGACGGCGATGCTCAAAGGGATCGTCGATATTCCGGTCTATCCGCTTAAAGGTTATTCGCTGACGATTCCGGTCGCACAGGACGATGGCGCGCCAGTTTCGACTATCCTTGATGAAACCTACAAAATTGCCATTACCCGTTTTGATAAGCGTATTCGCGTGGGGGGAATGGCGGAAATTGTCGGCTTTAACACTGAATTATTACAACCGCGTCGTGAAACGCTGGAGATGGTCGTACGCGATCTCTTCCCGCGCGGAGGGCATGTGGAACAAGCCACGTTCTGGACCGGGCTGCGGCCAATGACCCCGGATGGTACGCCGGTGATCGGACGGACGCGCTTCAAAAACCTGTGGCTGAATACCGGGCATGGGACGCTGGGCTGGACAATGGCCTGCGGTTCAGGGCAATTACTGAGCGATATTCTTTCAGGTCGTACACCTGCTATTCCTTATGACGACCTGAGCGTCGCGCGGTACAGCCCTGGCTTTACGCCGTCACGACCCCGGCATCTTCATGGCGCGCATAACTAATAAGGAAGCGAGATGACCCGCCCTATACTGGCCAGCCTTGACCTGCAGGCGATGAAACAAAATCTTGGCATTGTGCGCCAGGCCGCCCCGGACGCTCGCGTCTGGTCGGTGGTGAAAGCCAATGCCTACGGACATGGTATCGAGCGTATCTGGACGGCGTTGGGGGCGACCGACGGCTTTGCCATGCTCAATCTCGAAGAGGCGATTACGCTGCGAGAGCGGGGATGGAAAGGGCCGATCTTAATGCTGGAAGGGTTCTTCCATGCCGACGAGCTGGCCATATATGACACATACCGTCTGACGACCTGCATACACAGCAACTGGCAGCTCAAAGTGTTGCAAAACGCGCGCCTGAACGCGCCGCTGGATGTTTATCTCAAAGTGAATAGCGGCATGAACCGGCTGGGTTTTTTACCCGAGCGGGTACAGACCGTCTGGCAGCAACTGCGGGCGCTGCCGAATGTGGGCGAAATGACGTTAATGTCGCACTTTGCCGATGCTGAGCACCCGGAAGGGATCGACCAGGCGATGACGAAAATCGCCCATGCGACGGAAGGGCTTGAATGCCGTCGCTCGCTGTCGAATTCAGCGGCTACGCTGTGGCATCCTGAAGCCCATTTTGACTGGGTGCGCCCCGGAATTATTCTGTATGGCGCATCGCCGTCAGGGCAGTGGCGGGATATCGCCAATACCGGGCTGAAACCGGTTATGACCCTGAGCAGCCAGATTATTGGCGTACAGACGCTGAAAGCGGGCGATCGGGTCGGGTATGGCGGACGCTATACCGCGACCCAGGAGCAGCGCATCGGGATTGTGGCGGCGGGCTACGCGGATGGTTATCCCCGTCATGCGCCAAACGGCACGCCAGTGCTGGTGGACGGTGTGTGTACCGGAACGGTTGGCACCGTGTCGATGGATATGCTGGCGGTGGACCTGACGCCGTGCCCGCAGGCGGGTATCGGTACGTCTGTGGAACTGTGGGGGAAAGAGATCAAGATTGATGATGTCGCCTCTGCGGCGGGAACGGTGGGGTATGAACTGATGTGCGCGCTGGCGCCGCGTGTTCCGGTTGTGACGGCGTAACTTTTTTTGTGGTGCCGTAGGATGGCGCCAGTACTTATCCGGCCTACAGAAGACAGAGTGTAGGCCGGATAAGGCGTGTCAACGCCGCCATCCGGCAGCGTTTCCATTATTCCATTTCATCCCCCGCGACGCGAACCCCGACCTTACGCACGGCGTTGTCTTCTTTCTCTGCGACCGTCCAGATCATGCCGGCAAACTCCACCTGGTCGCCCACAACCGGCGCGGCACCCAGCAACTGCTGTACGATTTCCCCCAGCGTCTGCTGTTTATCGCGATATTCCGTTCCTTCATCCAGACCGTAAATCAGGGCGACGTCAGCAAACTTCGCATTGGCTTCGAGAATAAAATCGCCGAAAAAGCGCTGATCCAGCGCGACCGGCGGCGACTGGCTGAACAGTTTGCCCAGCGCCGGAAGGTCGCGCTCACGTCCAATAACGCACAGAACGTCGCCTTCGCGTAAACGGGTGCTTCCGGTCGGATGGAACAGCACGTTGTCGCGAAACAGGGCGGCGATGCGGGTCTCCTGCGGCATGTGCAGATCGCGCAGCGCGGCGCCGACGCACCACTTATCTTCACTCAACTGGTAGACAAACTGCTCCCAGGGGTTTTCCGGGTGAATATCCAGCCCGATACGCGAAACCGGCCAGCCGACGGGAGGCACCACCACTTTGGCTTTTTTGGCCGCCCAGGTCAGGGACGTTCCCTGGAACAGCAGCGATATCAGCACCACAAAGAATGCGACATTAAAAAACAGTCGGGCATTCTCCAGCCCGGCCATCATCGGGAAAACCGCCAGGATAATGGGTACGGCGCCACGCAGCCCCACCCAACTGATGAAGATCCGCTCACGCAGATTAAAGCCCCGAAACGGCAGCAGGCCCGCGAAAACGGAGAGTGGGCGAGCCACCAGAATCATCCAGACCGACAGCACCAGCGCCGGAACGGCGATAGGCAGCAGATCGGATGGCGTAACGAGCAGTCCGAGTACGAGGAACATGGCGATTTGCGCCAGCCAGGCCAGGCCGTCAAAGTTTTGCAGGATGCCAAACCGGTTGCGGATAGGGCGGTTGCCCAGCAGGAATCCACACAGGTAAACGGCCAGAATGCCGCTGCCTTCCAGCGCGGTGGTTACGGCGAAAACGAGAATTCCCCCGCTCAGCGCCAGCAGCGGATATAACCCGGTGGGCAAGGCAATCCGGTTAATCATTTGCTGAAGCAGATATCCGCCGCCTAACCCCAGCATGATCCCCAGTCCAAACTGCTGGATGATATCGAGCACGAAAAGCCAGCTCAGGCCGGTCTCATGTTTCTGAATCATCTCTATCAGCGTGATGGTCAGGAAAACCGCCATCGGGTCGTTACTCCCGGATTCGATTTCCAGCGTCGAACCGACGCGTTCGTTAAGCCCTTTACCGCCCAGCAGAGAAAAAACGGCAGCCGCATCCGTTGAACCGACAATGGCGCCAATCAGCAACCCTTCGATGAGATTCAAATGAAAGAGCCAGGCGGCCATCATGCCGGTGAGACCGGAGGTAATCAGTACCCCTACCGTCGCGAGCGAGAGCGCCGGGCCCAGGGCGACGCGAAAGGAGCTGGCCTGGGTACGCATCCCGCCATCCAGCAGAATAATTGCCAGCGCGAGGTTACTCACCATGTACGCGAAAGGATAATTATCAAACGGGATACCGCCAACGCCATCAACACCCGCGAGCATGCCAATCGCGAGAAAGATAACCAGAATAGGGATGCCAAGACGAGATGAGAATGAACTTAATAAGATACTACAGGTTACGAGGACTGAACCCAAAATGAAAAGACTAATAATGGCTGCGGCATCCAACGTTATGTTACTCCTGAATTACGCTGTTTCTAATAATAAACCCTAACATAATAACGACAGAAACAGCGTTTTACTTAGCCCAGGCGACGGCTTTTTTTATGATTTGAGGACAGGATGGCCGGAGAGTGTGAGTTGGCTGCCATTTTCGCCATTCTTTAGCACCGCGTGAGCGCCGAGCGGCAGCGTAACGGTGCGTTGCTCATGACCAAAATCCAGACCGGTCACGACGGGGATGGAGAGACGGGAACGCAGAAACGCGTAAACCGCGTCAAGATCGTAACCGGCATCGTAATCATTCGGCGCGCTACCGCTGAAACTGCCCAATATCAGCGCGTTCTGCCGGGCCAGAATCCCCGCGTGATACAGTTGCAGAAGCATTCGCTCAACGCGGAAAGGATGCTCGTTAATATCCTCCAGCACCAGTACGCCATTTTCAATGGCGGGCATCCACGGGGTGCCGATAAGGGAGACCAGCATGGCCAGATTGCCGCCCCACAGCGTGCCTCCCGTCTCACATGTCGGGCCGTTACCTTGCCACTCCACCGTGAACTGCGCGTTGCACAAGGCCCGCCAGAAATGGCGCTCGGTGAAGGTGTTCATCTCCTCCGCGCCGAAATTCGCCGCCAGCATGGGGCCGCTAAACGTTATCACCTTGCCCAGCGCCAGCAGAGCGGACTGAATCACCGTAAAATCGCTGTGGCCGCAGATCAGCAGCGGGTTCGCCTGTTGCCGTGTGATGAGCGCCTGCCAGTCAATGCTCTCCAGCAGACGACTGGCGCCGTAACCGCCGCGAACCGGCATCACAATGGTATCGGGCGTCGTCAGGCGGGCGAGGCCGTTAACATCCGCCAGACGCTCGGCGTCTGAACCGGCAAAACGCTGGTCACGGCGGCCAATGACGGCGGCGTTATCCACCTGGTGGCCGGATTCGATAAGCCGTTGTACGCCGCGTAAAGCCGCTTGCTGATTGATGCAGTAACCCG
The DNA here is from genome assembly GCF_030333595.1 of Citrobacter sp. CK181. Taxonomy (NCBI): domain Bacteria; kingdom Pseudomonadati; phylum Pseudomonadota; class Gammaproteobacteria; order Enterobacterales; family Enterobacteriaceae; genus Citrobacter; species Citrobacter sp. CK181. Next base: position 706,017 of record NZ_JAOWFN010000011.1, read on the forward strand.
ATGGGGCGATTAAGTGAAACAGGGACATGGCAATTCCTTGCTGACATCTAAAACCAAATGTATATCATGCCGATTGAGCATGTCGTTGTCACTCGCAGCGGCGAATTCCGGCTATAAGGATAGATGACGTGAAATTGAGATGGTTTGCTTTTTTGGTTGTATTGCTGGCGGGCTGTAGTTCAAAGCAGGATTACAAGAATCCGCCCTGGAACGCCGAAGTCCCGGTTAAACGGGCAATGCAGTGGATGCCGATAAGTGAAAAAGCCGGGGAAGCCTGGGGCGTCAGCCCGCGTCTGATTACCGCGATCATCGCGATTGAATCGGGCGGTAATCCGACGGTGGTCAGTAAATCCGGGGCGGTTGGGTTAATGCAACTGAAGGCCTCGACGTCCGGGCGTGATGTTTATCGTCATATGGGCTGGAGCGGCGAACCGTCGACCAGCGAACTGAAAAACCCGGAGCGGAATATTTCGATGGGGACGGCGTACCTGAGTATTCTGGAACACGGGTCGCTGGCCGGTATTAACGATCCGCAGGTGATGCAGTACGCGCTGGTGGTCTCTTATGCCAATGGCGCGGGCGCGCTGCTGCGCACGTTCTCTTCCGATCGCAAAAAAGCGATTGAGAAAATCAACGATCTGAGCGCGGATGAGTTTTTCGAGCACGTTGCCAAAAATCATCCTGCGCCACAGGCGCCGCGTTATATCTGGAAACTCCAGCAAGCGCTGGATGCGATGTAACCCGCACGGGGGTTATTCACGCACCTTATTGGATTTTTCCCGCGCTTCCCGTTCAAGAGAGAAAATAATCCGCTGTAATTCCCGCTCCACCGCCGGGCTGACGTTGAGAAAACGAAAGCTCAGGCGGGGAGTGGTAATCGTCTCATTTTTCCCGTCAATCACTCTGCGTTCGCTGATGGAAATAAGCTGGGCGTCAAAGTGGAAAACGCCCCATTGCCCCATGTTCAGCTCAATTTGCGAAAAGCGCATGCCTTCGGTTAATCCGGCGGGTTTTGTCGCTTCCAGCAATGCGCCCATGCCGCCCAGCGAGAGATCGAACAAGCGAAAACGTAGCGTGTTGTCGTCCGGCATTTTCGCCTGGCAGTAATAGGGGGGATGTAAAGGCGCGGAAATACGGAAATACTCCCGGCGCTGAACGAACCACAGCTCGGGCGGCAGCGCGGTAATAAATGCCGGAAGCTGCTGGTATTCGCCACGGGTGAGCTGATCCAGCGTGAACTCCACTTTCGCGCCCTGCGTTTCTGCGGTAATGGTTATCTGTCTGGCGCGCTGAACGGCGATGTTTTCATAGTCCTGGCTGCCGAAATCCATCACCAGTTTTTCCGCGTTAACGTCCAGAATCTTACTGATGAACTGCCCCCCGGCCCAGGAGATGCGTAGCGGCACCTGGCTCTTGTTTAAATCTTTGAGTACGCCTAATACCGCCAACGGGTTTTGCTTCAGGAACTGCTCACTGTAGTGACTCACGCGTAATGACTCCTGGATGCCTGACAGATTATCGTTTGGTTATCGGCATGGCATGACGGAACTTAAGACAAATGGGTGAAATTTTTATCAACGCCAGCGCATAACGTCGCAGGATGAAAAGCATGGCCGGTTGATTTGCCTATACTTAAGGGACTGGCGCAAGAACGTCTTGCGCATGCTTTCACTGGAAAGAGGGCCTGAATATGGGAATTATTGCCTGGATTATTTTTGGTCTGATTGCAGGTGTTATCGCTAAGCTGATTATGCCGGGTCGCGATGGCGGTGGTTTTATACTGACCTGTATTCTCGGTATCGTTGGTGCGGTTGTCGGCGGCTGGCTGGCAACCATGTTTGGTATCGGCGGCAGCATCAGCGGGTTCAATCTTCACAGTTTCCTGGTGGCCGTCGTCGGGGCGATTGTTGTGCTCGGTGTTTTTCGCCTTCTGCGGCGCAATTAAATGAACAGAGCGGATGTGGGGATGAGGGCGTAAATCGGCGACATGCTACCCTGGCGTGTTTTCCGTTCACTTGATGCCCATTATCGCTCTGGCGCATTATCAGTCGTGAACGTGTCAGGGGAGGCGTCTTCCCGGCACGTTTACGGGGATTCAACAGACGTCAGAACAATCTGTATTCCTGAGCAACGCCTGGCCGGATTAACGGCGAAAGCTGGCTTGATTTGTGAATAAAAATGAGAATAATTGTCATTCCATTTCACATATAATAATTTGCTCATGAAAACAACTCATCGTTTCACATTACGCGCGCTCTCTGGATGTATCACCTTAGCCCTGACTGTCCCGTCTTATGCTGAAGAGGCAAAAGAGTCGACCATTGTGGTCACCGCCGCCGGGCAGGAGAGCCTTCTTCCGGCCTGGACCAACAGCGCCACCAAATCCGCCGTGCCGGAAAGCAAAACGCCGCAGGTGATCAACACCATCGACAGGCAGGAGATTGAGCAACGCCACGCCAACTCGGTGAATGAAATTCTGCGCTACGCGCCGGGCGTGTCAACGGAAGTTCGCGGTAATACCTCCTATATGAGTGAATATAAGATTCGCGGTTTTACGGTGGATCAGGAGTATTACAACGGCCTGCAACTGCCGTACAACGTGACCGGGAATACCAAAGCGCGTATTGATCCGCTGCTGATTGAAAGCGTGGATATTCTGAAAGGCCCGGCCTCGGTGCTGTACGGCAATGGCTCGCCGGGTGGACTGGTAAACATCCAGAGTAAAAAACCGCAGGCGGAACAGAAAACGGAAGTGGGCTTCAACACCGGCACCCGTAATCTGAAAGAGGGTTATCTGGATTCAACCGGGCAAATCAGCGACAGCGACTGGAACTACCGTTTACTCGGCAAAGCGACGGAAGGGGATGATCAACCGCATACCTCCCGCTATGAAAACTATCTGGTTGCCCCGTCCGTTACCTGGCAACCGGACAACAAAACGCGTCTGACGATTGATGCGCTGGCGCAGAATACACCGTCGCTGTCGCCTTCCAACCCGCTGCCCATTTCTTATCTGCGCTCAGAGTATGCGGGGCGTCGTGATTTTGCCGGAGATGAGTGGAGCGGCTTTAAGCAGCGTCAATGGATGCTGGGTTACAGCTTTGAACACCAGTTTGACAGCGGCTGGGGCTTCAATCAGAAAGCGCGCTACTTTGATGTGGATACCCACCAGCGTAGCGTCTACTCCACCGGAAATACGGGGAATCCGGTCTGGGAGTTGAACCGGTTTGCCTACACGACCGATGAAGACCTGAAAAGTTTTAATATCGACAACCAGGTTACGAAAACGGTAGTGTCAGGCGACTGGCAGCACCATCTGCTGGCAGGCTTCGATTACCAGAAGCTCGACAGCCATTACTTCTACCGCTATGCCAGCAGCACGCCGGGGATCGACATGCGCCACCCGAACTATCGTCAGATTCATACCGACGATTTAGGGCTGAGTACTGCGCAGAATAACCGTCTCTCTTATCAGCAGAATGGTTATTATCTTCAGGATCAGATTGCGTTTGGCGGCCTGAACCTGCTGGCGAGCGTGCGTTACGATGACTATCGTTCCGCCACGACCGACTATCTGCAAAACGGCGATAAAACCTGGATTTCACAGGATCGCGTCACCAAACGTTTCGGTGCGTTATACGCGTTTGAAAATGGGATCTCTCCATTTATCAGCTATTCCGAAGGCTTTAAGCCGATCTCGCCGCAAGGGACACTGACCTCGAAAGAGGTGAAGCCGACCACCAGCAAGCAGGTTGAGGGCGGGGTGAAATACCTGCTGGCGGAATACGCGACCACCTTTACCGCATCGGTGTTTAATATCCGCCAGAAAAATGTGCTTTCCGCCACACCGACCTGGGATTACCGTCAGACCGGCGAGATTGAGTCAAAAGGGGCCGAACTGTCGATTGTCAGCCGTCCGGCGGATAACGTCACGCTGATCGCCAACTATGCCTATACCCATGCGATCAACACGGAAGATGAAACGTATGAAGGCAAACGTCCGACTCAGGTGCCGGAAAACGCGTTTAACCTGTGGGGCGATTACACCTTTGATAATACGCCGCTGCGCGGGCTGAACGTTGGCGCGGGCGTCCGTTATACCGGGCCGATGGAGATCTCGCCAGCTAACGACAAAGGCAAACTCGGCGGCACGACGCAGTATGATATGGCCGTCTCTTACCGTCTGGGAGAGGCGATCCCATCGTTGAGCGGGGTGACGCTGAAGGCCAGCGCGCAGAATATTACCAACAAAGAGACGTTTAGCTGTTACGACGACAACAACTGCTGGATTGGTCGCGACCGCACCGTTCAGGTTGGCGCCAGCTACAGCTTCTGATAGCAACCCGGCCTGCAATTGCGCAGGCCGGGTTCGTTTTCATTCGGTGGAACAATCAGAACTTATATTCCACCCCGGCCCAGAAATTACGGCCTTCCTCGATAAACCCTTCGCTGTAGGCATACTTCGTATCGAACAGGTTGTTCACGGACGCATTGACGCTAAAACCGTAGCCCACCGCATAATCCGCGCGGATATGGGTAATGGCAAATCCGCCCGCTTTCTGTGAACCGTCTGAATTGCTGTAGCTGGAGGAACGCGCCTCTTCTGACAGCGTAACACTCAGCGGTTCCCACGGTTTGAGCGTCATCCATGCGGTGAGCGTCTGCGTTGGCAAATCGGTGATTTCACCGATTTCATCACGCTTGACGTCCGCGTGGATCAGCCCGTAGCTCAGCCCGACATCCAGCATTTCAGACACATTGCCTTTGATTCCGGCATCCAGACCGGTGTAATCCACCCGGCCGCTATTGCGGTTCTGGATCGTATCGGCATCAATGTTGTGCGACAGGATTGCGTCGGTCACGCGGTTATAGTACACGCTGACCTCGAATCCCCAGTCGCGGGTCAGCGAACCGTTCCAGGTCAGATCCACGCTGCGGGCGCGTTCGGGTTTTAACTGCGGGTTGACGATAGCCACCTGGTTATACGCCGGTTTCGACGTGGTATACCGTTCTTTGAGCGTCGGGAAACGCGTCCGGTCAGAGTAAGAGAGCGCCAGCGTGTCCTCGTTTGCGAAGTGGTATTTGGTCATGACCTGCCAGTTAAACGCCGACTGGTTGTTGTCGTCGTAGTGGGTTACGCTGCCGTCTTTTTCGTGTTTCATCCCTTCCAGACTGTCACGCCAGTCATAGCTAATACCGGCCACGACATCCACATTATCGGCGGCGGCCCACTGGTATTCGCTGGCTAACGACCAGGTGCGATCTTCATAGCGATCGTATGCCGCATGCGGCGCGCCTTTTTCACGGTGGACGTCATCTTTCCAGTTAACGGCGAATGAGAGCAGATCGTTTTCACGCATTTCGGCAGCGAGTTGTAACCCTGCGCCATCGCTGTAATCGGAATAGTGGCTATAGCTGCCTTTCTTGTTTTTCAGGTCGGCAAGGGAGTTGTACATCATCAGCGTGTTTTCAAAGGTGTCGCGATAAAGCCGGCTTTTCAGCGTGAAGCGATCGCCCAGATGCGTGGTGCCCTGATAGTAATAACTCTCTTTATCGTATTGCGGCCACTGCCAGTAGCGCGACTTCTGGCTGCTGGTGCCTGCGTATGGCGGGTTGTCTTTTTCACCGTCCTGGTTGATATAGGTCAGGGTGTACTCGTCATTTTCGCGCGGCGTGAAGCCCAACTTAACAATGCCCCGTTTATCATCTGCCGACGAGTTGATCATCTTCCCGTTGCTGCCTGCAATGGCGTTGTCCACCCCGTGCGGCAGACCCAGGAAATCCTGCTTCAACTGGCTACCGCTGACTTGCAGATAACCCAGCTCATTACTGGCGCCAAACGAGGCGTGCATATCGTGGGCGTTATCTTTGCTCCGGCTCCATCCCTGGCGATAACCGATGCTCCCTTCGAGAGGTTTTGTCGGTTTTTTGGTGGTGATGTTGATCGCGCCGCCCATCTGGTTAGGGCCTTGCAACAGCGATGAGTAGCCTTTGGACACCTCAACGGAGGCAATGTCCGAGGTGAGGAAGCGCCCTAAGTCGAGGTTGCCGTCGTAAGGGATGTAAACCGGCACGCCGTCGAAAAAGATCGGAACCTGGCGGCTGTCATAACCGCGAACTTTGACCTGCTGTTCGTTGCGGTTGCCTGATTTTTGCAACGCCACGCCAGGGATGACGCTTAATGCCTGCGCCACATTCTGCTTATCCAGATCCTGCATGGTTTGTTGACCAAGCACCGTGGTGGTCGCCGCAGAGGCGGGGCTCGACCAGACGGTCATGGTGTCGCTTTCTTGCCCAGCAAACGCATTATGCGCAAAAGCTACCGATAATGCCGTGTAAAGACAACTCTGAGTGAATTTCATTGTTTTTATTCCATTTATCAATGTTATATGTCACTTTCGTCCGGGTTCAGGATGACGTTGATATCCATCGGTGGTGCGTAGTACGGTGCGGATGTAATAAAGAGCCTGATACCACAGTCGAGATAACTCGCCAGAGTGGCGAGGTTGATGCCGCCAGTCAGCGCCAGCGTGCAATGGGGAGCCAGTGAAGGCGCCGTCCGGGCCACCTCCGCCGCCTGATGTGGGGTAAATTTGTCGAGTTGCAAAACGTCGGGGCCAGCGCGGAGCGCTTCAAGGGCTTCCTCTGGGGTGTCTGCTTCGACGACGATCTTTTTTTCCGGGGCATGACGGCGCAACTGCGAAATGGCCCCGGCCCAGTTGTTACCGGGGGCGAGAAAGCGGCGGTGATTTGCAAACAGCAGCACGGTTTCCGCGCACCCGGCGCGGTGAATGATTCCGCCTGCGGCGAGCACCGCCTGTGCGGCTAACAGCCGGGTGCCGGGAATGGCTTTACGCGTGCAGGCTATTTGCCCGTCGGGGTAACGGCTATGCAGGATGTGAAGCATGCTGTCGAGATAGTGTGAAACGCCGCAACTCCACTCCAGTACGTTTTGTACGGCCTTCCAGCCCTGGTGCAGCGCCGCCGCATTCCCGCTGACGCTGATCAATTGTTGACCGGCTGCGGCGCGCTCGCCGTCGTTCATCTGCTCCAGGACGGTCAGCCCCAGCGACTGCAACATTTGTCTGGCCACGGCAATGCCGCTCACGCAGCCGCCCTGGCGATGGCGGAAGGTCATGCGGCCTGGCAGATTGCCGATGCCCAGAGCGCGCGTGGTCAGGTCGCCTCCCTGAATATCCTCCAGCAGCAATGCGTCCGTTTGTGCGTGTGAGAAGTAGATCATTTCAGCGCCTTTTGTGGAATGCTGTCCCACCAGATCAGCGCCCAGTCCCGGCTGGCCGGGGCAAGGGCGCTGGCATCCTGCTGTTGATACCAGCGGTACAGACGCTCACGCTCTTCATCGCTGATGTCGCCCATGCTCCAGCGAACGTTCTCAGCAAAGCGTTCCCAGGTGCTGTTGTCCTGCTGGCAGTTCTGCCCACGGATAAAATCGACATGGGCGCAGATCCCCATCTGGTACAGGACATTGAGAGCATAAATATAGTTAGGCAGCTCGATAACCTCGCGACCCAACGCGCGCTGGATAGTGGGGGAAACAAAAGAGGAACTGACCAGGTGCGTGGTATAGACGCGCAGCCGCGCCTGGTTGTTGAGTTTTGTCATCGCCTGGCGCATATCCGCAACGAGCGTTGAGCGGGAGGCCACGGCGATATCGCAGCGCGGAAGATCGCTCCAGTCCTCTTCCCAGGCGCGTTGCACCCAGTGAACATGGGTTGCCCGTTGCTCTGTCGCACGACGGGCGGCAACGCGCAGCATTCCGGGGCTGTAATCCACGCCGCAGATATGCGGTATTTTGCCCGCCAACGCCAGCGAGACGGTGCCCGGGCCGCAGCCCATATCAAACAGCGAGTTCACGCCCTGCAAATCCATTTTTTCCATCAGCTGTTGCAGGTAGGTGTCCGTCGGCGACGCGCAGTTTTCTGCCATTTTCTCTGCCCGTTTATCCCAATGGTCGGGCGTTTTTTCCGTTCGTTTCGCCTGCAATAGCTGCTGGCGGTAGAGGTCTGCAAAATCAATGTCATCAATGAGCATGGCTGTCCCTTATTGCTGATCGCCAAAAAGATGGCGGTGGATTTGTGTGGGCGAGACCCGATAAAGCGCGGCCAGATTGTCGGCAGCGAGCTGGCGCTCTGGCGCGCCTTGCGATACCTGACCGTCGGACTCCACGCGCACGACGCTGTCGGCTATCGCCCTGGCATGGAGCGGATGATGGGTTGACATCAGTAGCGCCATCCCCGTTTTTTTCAGTGTCACCAGCGTGTCGAGCAGGCGGATCTGGTGGCCAAAGTCGAGGCTGGAGGCGGGTTCATCCAGCAGTAGCAGGCGAGGGCGTTGCGCCAGGGCGCGGGCGATCAGCACCAGTTGACGCTCTCCGCCGCTCAGGGTGTTCCAGCGTCGGTGCGCCAGATGGACGATTTCAAGCGCAGCGAGCTGCTGGTGGGCAATTTCTCGCTCCCTGGCGCCGGGAACGGCGAATGCCGCCATTTTCGGCGTCAGCCCCATCATCACCATATCCAGAGCGGTGAAGGCGAATGCGCCGTCGTGCGCCTGTGGCACCCAGGCAATGGCGCTGGCGCGCTCCCGGTCTGAAAAACGCTGCACCGCCACGCCATCAAGCAGGATGTCGCCGCTGATCAAGGGGAGAACGCCAAGAATGGTGCGCATCAGCGTGGTCTTGCCGCTGCCGTTTGCGCCGAGTAAACAGCAAATTTCTCCCGCCGGTACGGTAAAAGAGACGTCGCGCAAAACCGGGCGTCGGGCGTATCCCAGGTTGGCGTGGCGAACTGTCAGTCGTGTCATTGGCGTCCTCCGCGCAGCAGAAGCAGCAAAAAGAAAGGGGCGCCGATAAATGCGGTGAGGATACCGAGTGGAATCTCCGTACTGCTGATTGCGCGCGCGAGCGTGTCGGTCAGCAGCAGTAAAATGGCGCCAGCGCCCATTGAGACAGGAAGCAACTGCTGGTGGTTATTGCCGGTGAGCAACCTGCCGATATGCGGCACGACTAAGCCTATCCAGCCGATAATCCCGGCAATCGCCACCGTGCTGGCGGTGATGAGCGTCGCGCAGACAATCAGCGCGAGCCGAAGGCGGGTAACGTTGATGCCCAGGGAACGGGCTTCATCATCTGAAAGCGTCAGTAAATTCATACGCCAGCGCAGTAGCAGCAAAGGGATGGCGCCGAACAGAATCAGCGGTGCCGAGAAGCAAAGATCATGCAGCGTGATGGTAGAGAGCCCGCCGAGTAACCAGAAGGTGATGGAAGGCAACTGGGTATAGGGATCGGCCAGCGTTTTTATCAGGGAAATTCCCGCTCCGCACAGCGTACCGAGCGCGATACCCACCAGCACAAGGGTTAATACGGGGTCGTGACGCGTCACCCGGCGGGTAATCAGCCAGACGCCAGCAACCACCAGCAGACCGCCGCCGAACGCGTAGAGCTGGATAAACAAAATCGGCAGGCCCAGTAAAATCGCCGTACATGCGCCTAAACCCGCTCCGGCGGCAACGCCGAGAATATCCGGGGAGACCAGCGGATTGCGAAACATCCCCTGATACGTCGTGCCCGCGCCCGCCAGCGCAGCGCCCAGCAGCAGCGCGGCGAGAATGCGGGGGAGGCGGATCTGCCAGAACACGATTTGATCCTGTGTCGGCACCGTGTCATGGCTGAAGATCATCGCCAGCACCTGCCGGGCATCGAGGTGATAAGCGCCCGATACACTGGCAAAGGCAATACAGAGAAGGGCAATCCCCAGCATCAGGACAGAAAGGGTGGTCGTTCTCATCAGATGATCGCCCACTGTTGATACTGTTCGTCAGTCAGCGACGTATGCCAGAACAGGCGCGCATAACGCACCATATCGTCTTTAAAATGTTGATTAACGTTCGGGTCCAGCCAGGCATGCAACCGGCGCAGCCCGAGTAAACGGTTAATGCCCGGCGGCGCATCCAGCCAGCCAAATGGCAGGCCGCTCAGGAAAAGAATGCGCTTGTCCGCAACCGCCTTAACGCCTTGCCAGACGGGGTCATGACGCAGGTAGTGCGCTGTGGCGGCATCCTGTACCAGAATGATGTCGGGCTGCCAGGTGAGTAAGTTTTCCATAGATACCTGGGCCAGTCCGCTTCGTCCGGGGATTCGCGCTACGTTGTGTAATCCCAGTAACTCTGCCGCTTCCGTATGCAGCGATCCCTGTAATCCCGTCTCCAGACCTCGGGCGCCCCGCGCCGCATAAAAACGAATACCGGCAGCAGGCGTGCGGGAAAACGCGAGCGCTTGCGCAATGAAGCGCTGAGCCAGCGCCGCCTGAGCGGCAGTACGCGCCTCCATTCCCAGCGCTTGTCCTGCGGCTTGCAGTTGTTCCGGCGTTTGCCGCAGTTCACCGTTAATCAGCAACCACGGAATCCGGGTCTGAGCGCTGACCTGGCGCGCCTGCGAGAGCCAGGTTTCATCGGCGTTGCCGCAATCCACTACCAGATCGGGATGCAGGGCCAGCAGTCCTTCCAGAGACAACGTGCTGGCGCGCCCCGCCAGCCTGCCCAGTTTGGGCAACGTCTGAATGGACTCGGGGAAGGGAATCGCCGCCTGGCGCGAGAAATCAAAAGAGGAGAAACCCACCAGCTTTTCCGGCGCGACGGCCAGCAGTAACACATCGGCGGGCGCACCGGCGCTCACCACGCGGCGAATAATATTGCCTTCCGGCGGGCGGCCAATAGCAAACGTCAGCGGTGTCTGCGCAATGCCAGGGAGGTGGCGAAACAGCAGCGCAGAGGCCATTGCCTGAGCGAATCTCCGTCTTGTGAGCGGCATTGTTTTCATCCTGAAATGGTTAAAAAATCGCTATATGTTTACATATATAACGTTAAAAAACTTGTTCAGTATCAAATTCTCACCGATGAAAAGGGGGAGTAACCCTTAAGAGCTAGGAGGGGCAGAGCTGAACGCGCGGCATTGCCAGGAAGAAAAATCCGCGACGGCGCGCGGATTTTTGTCAGCATGATGGTCGGGTTACATTACGGCGTGGTTTCAACCTGTTTTTGCGGCGCAGGCTGGGAAGCGCCTGGCGCTGCGGGGCGAGTTGCCGGTACGCTGTCGCACGGTTTCTCTTTTGGACAGATCAGGTCGAGCATTTTTAACGTCACGCCGTTGGTCCAGCCGAAACCATCCTGAAGAGGGTATTCTCCACCGCCGCCGCCGGTTCCCGTACTGCTGACGTCATATTTCTCAACCAGTTTTTGTTCGCGGTCGTAGGTATGCTGAACGTTAGTGAGGAAGCGCCAGGTGACATCCATCGCGACGTTGTCCTGCCCGTAATTTTGCAACCCTTCGGTCGCCACCCACTGTAACGGCGCCCAGCCATTGGGGGCGTCCCATTGCTGCCCGCTTTTCACCGAGGTGGTGGACAGTCCACCAGGCTGCAACAGGTGCGCCTGGGTCGCGGCAGCCACTTTGCTGGCGCGATCTTTCGCCGCCGCGTTGACATACAGCGGGAACAGCGTGGCCGCCGTCAGTTGGTTACGCACCTTTTTGCTCTTCAGATCGTAGTCGGCATACCAGCCTTCCTGATTGTTCCACAGGTGCGTTTCAATGCCTTTCTGACGGGCGCTGGCGAGCGCTTCATACTGGTTCGCGTTGGCGTCATCGCCTGCCGCTTTGCTGGCGCGCGCCAGCATTTTCTCCAGTTTATACAGCAGGGCGTTGAGATCGACAGGGACGATGCTGGTGGTGCGAATGGTGCTTAGCTGATTCGGGTCGTCCATCCAGCGCGAGCTGAAATCCCAGCCCGATGCGGCGGCAGATCGCAGGTCGCGATAAATCTCGGTTGCCGGGCGGTTCGGGTTGCTTTTCGCGGTGGTGATATCTTCCATCCACGATTCCGGTCGCGGCGTGTCCCGGTCATCCCAGTAGCGGTTCAGGACGGTGCCGTCATCCAGTTTCACCACGCGCTTATTCTGCTCGCCGGGCTGGAGATTCTCCACGCCCTCCATCCAGTAGGCATACTCTTTTTGCAACTGCGGCAGGTATTTTTTCAGGGCGTCGTCGCCCTCATGCTGCGCCAGCAATTCCACCATAAATGCGAAGAAAGGCGGCTGCGAGCGGCTCAGATAATAGGTACGGTTGCCGTTGGGGATATGCCCCCAGGAGTCCAGTTCATAGCCGAAATTCGCCACCATATCGGCGACCTTATCCCAGTGATCGCTTTCGGCAAGTCCCAGCATGGTGAAATAGCTATCCCAATAATAGACTTCCCGGAAACGTCCGCCAGGCACCACGTACGGTTCCGGCAGCGGCAATAACGAATCCCATTTTCCGGCGCTCTCCGTTGTGCGGGTCAACACGGGCCACAGACCGTCAATATGTTCACGCAGCGACTGTCCTTCCGGCGGAACGTATTTTTCCCCATCTTTGGGCAGCGTAAAGTTCACATCAACAAAGTGACGCAAATCGAAGCCTGACTGGTTTCGTTGCATCCGGTAATCCGCGAGGATCATCAGCGGATCGCTGTTAGGCACGGCATCGGCGAACGTTTTCTGATCGGGGAACAGTTTGGCGCTCTGCACGTCATTAAACAGCGGCCCCAGCAGAATATCCGGGGGCTGCGGAGGACTGGCCGGCTGTTCCTCAGCATGCGCCGAGAGCGACGCGAATGTCAGCAGGGTGCTTGCAACGGTCAGTTTTATGGCGAAAGAGAGCGTGCCGGAATGGCGAAGCGCAGGTGTTATCATCAATATTCTCCTTAACGGCGTGCCGCAGTCAGCGGCATGAACCATGACAAAACCTTAGTCCAGGATTGTCATGTGCGCGTGATCGAACCGCTATTTTGGGAACTGGTAAACATTTCCCGTTATCGCCGGTTGAAGCGTGGGGATGAGCGCGGTGATGCGACAGCGCGCCCTCAGAAGAGGACGCGCGATGGGAGAGAGGTCAGTCAGAAAAGAGAATGCGCTGTGCCGCGAGATCCAGCGTAATCGACTCGCCGGTGCTCAGGGCATATACCGCTTCCCCTTGCTGACAAAGCCAGCCGATCCCCATTTCACGGGCGATGATTGCCGAATGTGATTCATTGCTGCCTGCGCTCAGGCAGATCCCTTTAACCGTCTGTGGGTCGAACTGCAACACGGTGGACGGGAAGATATTTTCCGCCGCCACGATAGTCGGGCGCGTGAATACCGGCAAGCGCGCGTTTATTCCGCTCAGGTGCCTCAGCGTCCGATGGAGAATATCGTCGATATCGATATAGCGGGCCTGCAAATAGGCGTCGTCGAGCTGTCGGTACTGATCGCGGAGATCGTCCAGCACGCTGCGCCACGCCGTTTCCGCCCGACACGGTTTATCACGCATCACTTCACATGCCATCTCGTACAGCTCGGGGTCATCCAGCAGCGTGTGATGCCCGGAAAAAATCGCCGCCAGGTCGGCGGAGTATTTCTCTTCCGCCAGCGTGGTCAGCGCGTTGAGATCGTCCAGCGTCTGACGAATCGCCGTTTGCAGGCGCTGCTGCTCTTCCGGCAAATTGACGGTCGTCGGATTTGCGACGTCCGGTGCAGCGGGGGAATAGCAGAACACCACGCCGGAGACCTGCGCGGGGAGCTGACGCTCCGTGCTGCTGGCAGGCGTCTCCTCCACGGACTCGCCAAAGTTTTCCGCCGCCAGCTGTTTGAACGCCGCCAGCGCCTCGTCGGCCTGTTCTCCTTTGGCGATCAGGCGCAGAGTATCGTTGCAGCGCACCTGTAATAACGCTATCTGATTCAGGCTGTCCGGCGTCACGCATTTGCCATTTTTCTCCAGTAGCATGTCGGCCCGAAACCCCGACAACGTGGAGACCAGGCGCGATGCCGGACGAACATGCAGCCCGTTTGGATTTTTCACCACAACAGAAATGGAGTGGGCGTCGTTATCCTGAAATGCTGGTTTTGTGGCGACGCCCCCGGTTTGAGTGGGTGACGGTAAACCCAGTTGTTCACGCTTGGCATCCAGCGCGCTCATGGCGTCATTGATGACTTTATCAATACCGGCGCCCATTGCCGCGCTGACCGTCGCCGCCAGCGTGCCTTCTACCAGCGGCGCCGCGCATAAGCGGACTTTCGCCGCAATCGCCGGGTCGAGCAAATCCAGGGCGGTTTCGGCGCTCAATAATGCGCTGCCCATATCCATCATGACCAGGATATGGTCCGCATCAGCCACGGATTCGATGGCTTCCATCACCTTGAGCGGATCGGTGCCAATCGGATTTTGTGGGTCGTCGATACCGGCTGCAATCGCGAGTTTACAACCATCGCCGATTAACATCTGCCGGGCTAACTGCCCGACGCCTTCACCCAACAGGGCGCTGTGCGAAACAATGACCAGGTTTACCATCGCGTTATCCTTACTCTTTTGCCGCTGCCGCCAGCATTTGCATCATGAACATCACGGAGGTTGCGCCCGGGTCCTGATGGCCGATGCTGCGCTCGCCAAGATAGCTGGCGCGCCCTTTGCGGGCCTGCATGGTGATGGTGCTCTGCGCCGCCGCTTCGGCCTGGGCGCTGGCGGCATCCAGCGCCGCCTGTACCGACAGGTGCTGTTCGCATGACTGGCGCAGCGACTCCACAACTGGCCCCCAGACGTCACACATGGTTTTATCGCCAGGCTCCGCTTTACCTCGGCTGGTCACGCCTTCCGCGCCTTCCCGCATCATCTGGTACAGCTCGTCGAGCGTCAGGCTCTGGTGCGCCTGTGTCACCTGGGCGGCGCGAATGAAGAACGTGCCGAACAGCGGGCCGCTGGCGCCGCCGACGCTGGAGAGCAGCACCATCCCCGTGTTCTTCAGAATGAAGCCGATGTCTTTATCCGCAATCGCGGGTAATTTTTCGACGACTTTACTGAAGCCGCGATGCATATTCAGCCCGTGGTCGGCGTCGCCAATCTCTCTGTCCAGACCCGTCAGATAATCACTCTCTTTGGTGAAAATCTCACCGCAGCGATAGAGCCAGTTAACAATGTGTGTTCTGTTGAGTGACATACATAATCTCCTTATTTGCCCCAGTTGAGCGCAGGCGTGTGAACCGGCGCATCCCAGAGCGCGAGCGTTTCATCATCCACTTTTAACAGGGTGATGGAAAAGCCAGTCATATCCAGAGAGGTGCAGTAAGAGCCGATCAGGTTGCGTTCAATGGTAATGCCGGTTTCCTGACAGCGGCTTTCAAGCCGGTTATAGATGCCGAACAGTTCAGACAGCGGCGTGGCGCCGAGGTTGTTGACCAGCGCAATGACGCGATCTCCACGCTGCAACGGCTGTTTGCTCTGCTTATCTTCTTGCCAGCTTCCCTGATGATGATCCCAGTGACGCAGCGTGCGGCTGTATGCGCCGTTTTCCAGCAGCGTGTCAAACATTTCATCGACAGTTTGATCGAGAGAAGAGAAGGGGCGACGGTCAATGCCGGGTTCGCCGTGAATTCCCACGCCAAACTCCATTTCGTTATCCTGCAATGTGAAGGACGGTTTGCCCGCCGCAGGCACGGTACAGGCATTGAGCGCGATGCCGATTGAATGCCCCTGATTATTCAGCTTACGGCCAAGCTCCGCGCAGGCTTCCAGCGTGTCACCGCGTTCTGCGGCCGCGCCCACCAGTTTTTCAATTAATACCGTATTGGCGACGCCGCGACGACCGGCGGTATAAAGGCTGTCTTTGACCGCCACATCATCATCTACCACAACGGTGGTGACTTTTACGCCGCTGTCGTGCAGCAGCTCCGTGGCGGTTTCAAAATTCAGGATGTCGCCGGTGTAATTCTTAATGATCAGTAAGACGCCTTCGCCGCCGTCAATGTGCATGGCGCACTCAAACATTTTGTCTGGCGTCGGCGAGGTAAAAATTTCGCCCGGGCAGGCGCCGGAGAGCATGCCTGGCCCAATATAGCCGCAGTGCATGGGTTCATGCCCGCTGCCGCCACCGGAAAGCAGCGCCACTTTTCCTGTCACTGGCGCATCTGACCGGGTAACGTAGACCGGGTCCTGATGCAGCGTCAGCGTCGGGTACGCTTTTGCCAGACCAGCGAGTTGTTCGTTCAGCACCTCTTCTACACGGTTAATCAGCTTTTTCATTATTTTGCTCCGCATCTTCTGCTGTAGGGGTATCGGTTGTGTACCATGACACGGCTACCACTCACTGCCGATAACCTTATTGTGCAACAGTGAGCGGAAAAGAAAATTCGGCCATAACATGTTTCATCAACGGAACATTTATGCTTAATCACGTTTCATTATGGAACGTAAAGGCGAGGTAATCGTCAGAATTGCGATCCCGACCAACGAATGCCGCCGCTTTAAGCGTAAAAAACGGGGGGTTAGAAACGAGAAGGGAGGTGATTAATTGCGATTAATTTGCCCTGTTCCAGTTCGATATAGCCGCCTTTTTTCAGCGCTGACAGCATCTTCATCACGCTGCTGCGCGAAAGGCGGGTACGTTCAAGAATATACTGGTAGGCCGCCATCTGAGAACGGATGCTTTCCGGCTCCTGGCTTAGCGCCTGCAACTGGTAGCACAACAGGTCGTAAGCGGTCGGCGCTGTCGCCATTTCATTCTGGATAAACAATTTATTGGTGACGATGATCATATGCTTTGCCATGATCTCCCACAGGTGCTTGCGCTCAATGGTTTCCATCACGTCATCGAGGGGAATTGTCGCCGCTTCGCACTCTTCGAGCGTGCGAATCAGCAGTTTATCCGACAGGGCGCTGGTGAACCCCAGGGAGACCGGGGCAGAAGCTATCCCCAGCAACAGACTATTTTCGATGTTCTCAATGCTTACGACGCCCGTGCGGAAAAACAGGCACTGGTGCTCGCCCCCCTGGACGAAGACAAAGCGACTTCCGCGAGGATACCGTTTGAAATCCTGTTCTGACGTGAGTGCGTTGAGCAGCGCAATTGCGTAGGGCGAAGGCTGCTTCAGTTGATTAAAGGAAGAATCCAGGGGCATGGTAGGTGTTATCCGGTCACTGTCGTTGTCATTCTATTTTAGTGGCTCTGCGTTAATGCGTGTTGAACATAGCTAGTATTTCAGGGGAATATTCTGCTGAATTTGCTTCAGAACACCGCGATCGGTCACGATGTAGCCGCCTTTTTTTAAATCGGCCAGTATCTTCATCACGCTGCTGCGCGACAGGAATGTTCTTGACTGAATATAATTTGCGGCAGTTATATTTTGTCTGAATTCATTAGACTCACGCATTAATTCATACAGCTGAGCGCGAATAATATCATAGGATGTCGGCGCTGAAATGCGCGTACAGTGGTCGTACACCCGACCGGCGGTGTAGATAAGCACCTTCGCCAGACTTTCCCAAAGATTCTCATTTGCTATAACGTCGTTAACTTTCTCCAGCGGAATAAAGGCGATCTCAGAGCACTCCTCACTGCGCATCAGCAAATATTCAGCATCAACCAGTTGATTGCTGAGGCCAAAAATAAAGGGGGCGACTTCTGAGTTAAGCATGAAGCCGTCCCGAGCTCTGAAAACCCCGATGGTTCCCTTCAGCAATAAATAACATTGATGTGGTCTATTATTTTCGTTGTTAATAATTTGTCTGCATTTTGTTTCTCGTGTGTTTGCGTGTGGCTTCAGGTGCGCAATCAGTTTTTCTACATGTTCAATTGGCTTCAGAGGCAGAGCCTTATACATACTTGATTCAATAGCTATTTTGGTTTCAGGCATGATCCGTCCTCCCATATAATAGTCTCTGTAATAGCGTAACGTCTTGCTTGAGCTAATAATTATGGTGACAGACTAAAAATAAGTGAATCCAGAACAAGGTGTAAAATTACACCAAAAAATCACTTGAGCAAATATGTGCATTTATATGAAAATTTAAATTAAGGAGAACTTAATTGACATCGCGCCTTGATTCAGGATTCAAACCGCTAACGTGATGCGGCCCGGAATGATGAAGGGGAAATCGCATGTTATTTATCTCCTTGTCTTTACGATGATAGCCAAAAATAAGCGTTTCCCGGCAGCCCATTTCCAGAGCAGAAAATGTATGGACATTATGTCGTAACGCGATAAATAAACAGGTGTTAAGGATAGCGATGATGAAAAAAAATATGATAGCGATGGCGCTTTCCGCTGCGGCCATTTTGTCAATATCACATGCGATAGCGTATGACGGCACGGTCAAATTTGTGGGTCAGGTTCTTGATACCGCCTGTACCGTAGATATTGGCGCCAATAATACGATGACCGTTGATATGGGAAGTGTCTATAAAACAGCGTTTACCAACGCAGGGGATGAAGCGTCAACGACCAAATTTACCTTGCGTCTGATTAACTGCCCCTCTTCCGTCACGTCCGCGCGGGTGAAATTTGATGGCGTTAATCATTCGGGTAATACCGATCTGTTGGCGCTTTCCGCCGATCCTGGTTCGGCAAGTGGGGTGGCCATTCGACTGATGACGGCAGACAGAGCGCCTTTAGGCCTTAATCAGATCAATGGCTATTCCTATTCACTGTTAGATATGGTTGACAACCAACTGGATTTCTACGCCGCCTATGTCGCTACCAGCGTGCCTGTTGTGCCGGGCGTCGTGAACGCCGTAGCAAACTTCACCGTTAACTATAACTGACGAGCATATGTTGTTGGGGGGCCGATAACCGGCCCTCTCAGAGGTTTACCATGAAAGTATTACGTGTTTGCGCCACCGCGTTGGCGCTGTTTGTTACCGGCGTTTCCAGTGTGAATGCTGGCGTTTCCATTGGCGGAACACGGGTTATTTACGATGGCGGTAAAAAAGAAGCGTCATTAAGCGTCAGTAATCCCGATAATATTCCGTATTTAATTCAGTCGTGGATCGAAACGCAAAATGACGGTAAGGGCAAAGCTCCTTTTATTATTACACCGCCGCTTTACCGGCTTGATAACGGGCAGCAAAACGTAATGCGTATTATTCGGGCAGGAAATCTGCCTGAGGATAAAGAGTCCCTGTTTTGGCTGAATATTAAATCGATACCGTCGGCCCAACGTAAAGATAATACGTTACAGATTGCGGTTAAAACACGAATAAAACTGATTTATCGGCCTGCGTTGCTGAGCAAGTCAACGCCTGAAGCGCAGCTCGGAAAGTTAAGCTGGAGCCGGAGCGGGGCGTTTATTCAGGTAAATAACCCCACGCCTTATTACGTTAATTTCAATGAAATTACCGTATCCGGTAAGAAAGTTGACAATGTAACGTTTGTGGCGCCGGGGAGTACCGCCCGTTTTGCACTGCCTTCGGGCGGAAATGGCGGAAGCGTGAAATTCAGGATTATTAATGATTACGGTGGAATCAGCGAGGAGTACAGCGGTTCTGTTTAAGTAGCGACGGGTCGGAATTACGTTAATGATGATAGCCAAATATATAATTAATCCGTATCCGGCCAGGCTTGTATTGTTTATCTCCCTGGGAATATTCAGCGTGCTGAATGAGGTTCTGGGTCGGGATTACTTTAATCCGGCGCTACTGGAGCATATATCATCCGGTAGCGAGAATATCGATCTTTCTGGTTTTGAAATGGGGGGGCAGGCACAGGGCACTTACCATGTCGATATTATCCTCAACGGGCAGTTTCTGGACACGCAGGATATCGCATTCAATAAAACACCAACGCCTTCTGGTGAGGATGCGCTTGAGCCCTGCCTGTCGGGGGAAATGTTGCAACGCTATGGCGTTAACATCGCGCAGTATCCGGGTGTGCAGGGCAAAGGGGATTGCGCCGATTTGTCCGCTATTCCACAGGCTTCAAGTGAGTTCCAGTTTTCGACGCAAAAGCTGTTGTTAAGTATTCCGCAGGCGGCGTTATCTGCCAGGGCGCGGGGGGATGTCGCGCCGGAACTCTGGGATGAGGGCATTACCGCCGCGATGCTTAACTACAGTCTGAGCGGTGATAACAGTAATAGTCAGTACGCTAATTTGCGCCCCGGAATAAATATCGGCCCGTGGCGTTTGCGCAATTACACCACCTGGCGGCGCGGCGGCCAGGGCGATGAGGACTGGGATTCGATTTATACCTATGTCCAGCGCAATATCGTCCCGCTGAAAGCGCAACTGGTGCTGGGAGACAGCGCCTCTCCTGCGGATGTTTTTGACAGTATACCGTTTCGTGGCGGCCAGCTTGCGTCAGATGACGACATGCTGCCCGATTCGCTGAAGGGGTATGCGCCCGTGGTGCGCGGTATTGCCCGCACCAATGCGCAGATCGTCATCCGGCAAAATGGCTACCAAATCTACCAAAGTTACGTGGCCCCTGGCGCGTTTGACATTACCGACATGTTCCCCACGGGAGGCGCCGGCGATCTGGAGGTCACGGTTAAAGAGGCGGATGGCAGTGAGCAGCACTTCACCGTCCCGTTCGCATCATTACCGGTGTTACAGCGTGAAGGCCGGTTCAAATATGCGTTAACCGGCGGGCGCTATCGCTCCAGCGACAGTCGTGTGGAACAAACCGATTTCGGCCAGGGAACCGCGATTTATGGTTTGCCGGGCGGTTTCACGCTTTATGGCGGCGTCCAGACTTCCCGTAACTATCGGGCGATAGCGTCCGGCGTCGGTAAAAATCTGGGAACGATTGGCGCGCTTTCTGCTGACGTAATCCAGTCATGGGCGCAACCCGCTGATGGCAGCAAGACTCAGGGGCAATCCTGGCGTGTGCGCTATAGCAAAAATAGCATCGCGACAGGAACAAACTTTTCGATTGCGGGTTACCGATATTCAACGCGCGGTTACTACGGTATGCAGGACGCTTTCGATACGTATGGCGGTAGTTCCGGGCAGATAACGAAACGACGTAACCGTATGGAAGCCAACGTCAACCAGTCCCTGGGCGCAGGCGGCGGATCGTTGGCGTTAAGCGCGGTACAGGAGGACTACTGGCATACCGGAAAACCGATGCAATCGTGGAGCGTGGGGTATCACAATGCCTGGAACGGCGTGAGCTATAGCGTCGCCTGGACGCTGAGTAAAAACGGCAGCGGCGATCGTTATGATAAAGACCAACAGCTGGCGCTGAATGTCAGCATTCCGTTGGATCGCTTTATGAGCAATACCTGGGCTAGTTATGGCATGAATGCCAGCAGCGGGAAGGGCGCGACTCATAGCACAGGGCTGAGTGGAACGGCGCTGGCTGGCAACGCGCTGAACTGGAATATTCAGCAAGGTTACGGCACGGATGACGTGGGGTATACCGGTAGTCTGAGCGCGGATTATAAGGGTACTTACGCCGATGTTAGCGGGGGTTATCGTTACGATCGCCACTCGCAGCGCGTGAATTACGCTCTCGCGGGGGGCGTGCTGGCATATGCCGATGGCGTAACGTTCTCTCAGCCTCTGGGGGAAACCAACGTGCTGATTGGCGCGCCTGGCGCATCGGGGGTCGGGATTAAAAACCAGAGCGGCGTACGAACTGATTTTCGTGGCTACACCGTTTCCGCCAATGTTTCACCGTATCGCAAAAATGATATCGGCCTGGATACGGCATCCGTTGCGGACGATGTTGAACTGGCGCTCACCAACAAAACCGTTGTGCCAACCCGTGGCGCGGTCGTGAGGGCGGACTATGTCGCTAATGTTGGGCTGCGCGTGCTGTTGACGTTGACCAGGCCCCACGGTTCGACGGTGCCGTTTGGGGCGATGGTGACATTAAAAGGCGCGCAAGAACAACAATTTATTGTCGGTGACGAGGGGCAGGTTTATTTAAGCGGCATGCCGCCGGAAGGGACGCTGAATGTGGTCTGGGGACGTGACGGCGAGCAGCGCTGCACGGCAAATTATTCATTAACCGCAGCCGAGAACTACAGCGGCGTTAGCGTGACCGGCTCTCTTTGCCGCTAAGTGGGCTGACCTCGCGTGAGAATCTGACAATGAAACGAACTTATCTCTTATTCAGTTTACTGATGCTTTTTTCAGGGTTCAGCGTTGCCGATGACTGTACCGTGAATACGACATTATTTAATACCGTCTCAATGGGGAATGTTGTCGTGCAGCGAGATGCGCCGGTAGGGGCAGAAATCGCCCGCGCCAGGGTCTCCGGGTATGCCAAATTGTTGGTCACGGCGCCTGGCGGTGCCGTCTATTGCAACGGTGCTTATGCGATC
Organism: Citrobacter sp. CK181; assembly: GCF_030333595.1. Taxonomy (NCBI): domain Bacteria; kingdom Pseudomonadati; phylum Pseudomonadota; class Gammaproteobacteria; order Enterobacterales; family Enterobacteriaceae; genus Citrobacter; species Citrobacter sp. CK181. The sequence continues at coordinate 728,137 of NZ_JAOWFN010000011.1, forward strand.
AATTACCTGTCAGCGACGCCTTCGCCGATAAATCATGTTTACAACACCAATCTGAAGGGGGTGGGAATCAGGCTATCCATTCCCGCAGGGGATTTTGTGCTGCCGTCAAATGGCGCCAGCTATATCTATAACCTCGGTAACTATGACGTGATGCTGATTAAAACAGCAACGATCCAATCGGGATATTTGACGCCGGGAGTGGTTGCACAGGGATGGTTTGGTACGCCGGATCATTCTTTTATGCAGATTTCAATGGGCGCCGATACCCAGGTGACGGCGCTCGCATGTTCGTTTTCCAGCCAGATTCTTAATTTTCAGCTCGGTGATATTAATGCCGCCGAGTTCACCGGCCAGCCCGGAGCCGTGCTGTCGCACAGCGATACGCAAAATCTGGGGCTGAACTGCGATCCGGGGGCGAATATCAATGTTGAACTGGCGGGAACGCAAAACCCTGACGCGCCGGCTGACACCAGCGTTCTGGCGCTGACCGGGCAGGGTAGCCCCGAAACGGCAGGCGGCGTGGGAGTCCAGATAGTTTATAACGATGTGCCGCTGCAACTGAATAACCGCATCGTATTGAAAAAATCCGCAGGCGGGCAGGAGACATTTCCGCTGGTGGCGCGTTATTACCAGACCAAAAGCCAGGTGAAGCCGGGCAGCGCGAATGCCACCGCCACGTTGAATATTACCTACCAATAATCCAAGGAAAAAGTATGCCTGGAAGAAAACGCTGGCTGCTGACCCTGATGCTGCTTACTGGTCAGGTATGGGGTCAGGGCGATCCGATCGCATTAAATATCAAAGGGAATGTGAAAGCCGCGCCGTGTCAGGTGAGCAGCGACAGCATCACTAAAACCGTTGATTTAACGGCGGGGAGTCCGGTATCGGCCTCATCAATGTATACCGCAGGGTCAACGACGCCGTGGGTCAGTTTTGATTTCAGCATTGAACATTGCCCGGAAGGCACAACCGGCGTGATGATTCAGTTTAACGGCAACGCTGATGACATGCATCGCGATGATATGTATCGCAATCTGGGAACCGCTACCCCTGTCGCGATACAGTTGCAGGCGGCGGACGGCCGACCGCTGGGCGACGGTCAGGTTCTGACCAGTGAAATTGTCGCACAGCGTTACACCTGGAATTTACGCGCCCGGCTCTACAGTGAACAAGGGCAGGTCTCACCGGGAACCATTGATTCGGTTGTGACGGTTTCATTGAGCTATCAGTAATTATTACCCGGAGCCGCGTATACATGAATATTGTCATCAGATGTCAGGATCGTTTTTATCAATACGGATTGCGCGCGTTACTGTGCGAAATATTTCCACCGAACCTGAATCGGACCACGCTCACCTTTAACGACTATGACCACGCAAACGCCGCCTGTGCCGATATCTTAATTCTGATGCTGCACCCCGGTGAACAGTATATTTGTCATGCTGAAATGCGATTTCGTGCGCCACGCCTGATGATTGGCCTGGTGGATAAAAAACATATTCCCGCGCGAGGAGAAATTCCCTCCTGTATAGAAAACATCGTGTTTATTCCGCTCAATGCAAGCGTCAGTAAGATCAGTAAAGTGATTAAGCAGCATTGGTTTTCTTTACAGCAGGCAAAAACGCCCCATGCCGTACACCACTGCGGACATTGCCCGCATAAGACGCTTACCGGGCAACAAAACCAGCTCGCTGCCTTTCTTTATGCGGGGATGACGTCAAAGCAGATTGCTTACAAAATGGCGATCGGTCAGAAAACGGTGCTGGCGCATCGAAACGCGTTAATGACGAAATTCCGCTTAAGAACCGATCGTGAGTTATTACTGTTTTTAAATGCGGTAAAGGAAAAAAACCGGCACAGAAACGGCATGTGCGAATCCTGCAATGATGACGATGGATGGCTTGTGTAAGCAATCCACGCAAAGGCGCGGATTGCGGGTATTACGAATGCTGTGGGTTGTGGGCGGCGTAGATGTCGCGCGCGTCCGTAAAGCAGCGCAGCGCGAGCGAAGAAACCGGCGCTTGCTTACGCATGATCAGGCCGACAGGGGCTTCAATGTTGGAATTGACGACCGGCGTAATATGGAAATTACTGTTTAAATTCTCCAGCCCATTATTGAGCGGCATAATGGCGCAACATATGCCACGCTGCACGGCCTGAATAATCTGGAATGTCGAATCGCTTTCGAAAATATGCTTAGGCGAGATTCCGGCTGATTTAAAACTCATATCCATGTGCTCTCTGTAATGCATACCTTTGGTCAGAAAACCCAGCGGGAAATTAATGAGATCGTTCCAGGAGAGGCTCTCATTTTCTATTTTAAAATGGCGCGTGTCGTGCAGCAGACCCATCCGGGTTTTCGCTAACGGGATAACATCAAACGGACTGACATCAATGTTATTCAGATAACATATTCCCAGCTCCAGCTGGTTGCTGTTTACGCCTTCGGCAATTTGCTCCGAGGTCATGGAATAGAGACTAAATTGCAGTTCCGGGTATTTGGGGGTTAATTCGCGAATAAACAGCATAGGATCGACGCTGGCGAGCGGCACCATACCCAGACGGAGCACGCCGACAACCTGTCCTTTGCAGAGCGCGGCCTCGGCCTGTAAGCCATCGTGCGCGGCCAGCAGGGATTTTGCCCATGCCAGAATACGTTCGCCTTCCGGGGTAAAGCCTTCAAAGCGTTGCCCGCGAACGATAAGCACCAGACCAAGTTCCTCCTCCAGATTGCGAATGCGCATGGAGAGGGTGGGTTGCGTGATATTACACTGCGATGCGGCCTTACCAAAGTGACGGGTCTGATCCAGCGCGATTAAATATTTGAGTTGTTTTATGTCCATCATTCATCTCTTCGGCAGACGGTCTGTTGGGGGCAAAGAAGAGGCTCCGGCAGCCGTTTGCGCTACGACATGGGTTCACATTATTGCATGAATGTATAAATTTTGTAACCGAATTGCGGCGTAACAATACCGTTTCTGCGCGTCAGTGGCTGAAAAATAAATCCCCTTATTCAGCAGAACGCCATGAATAAGGGGCGAATTTTACAGCGCGCGAATTTCTTTTGAACGCAAGGTGATATTTACCGGTACGGATTTATAAGAAGGCGTACCGCTCTCTTTATCAATATAATTGAGCGGAACCAGAACATTGGCCTCAGGATAATAGGCGCCGACAGAACCTGCCGCAATGCTGTAGGCCACGACGGTGATATCTTCCAGGCAGAGATCGCTGTCAGGCAGGGCCGTTCGGATATCGACGCGATCGCCATGTTCAAGCCCTAACTGCTCCATATCGCCTTCGTTCATAAAGATAATGTCACGACGGCCAAATACGCCGCGATAACGATCGTCCATCGCGTAAATGGTGGTGTTGTACTGATCGTGACTTCGCAGGGTAATCAGACGCAGCGTATTTTCACCTTCGCCGGTCACGTTCTCGTTAACGCCGTGGAATACGGAGAACATGGCTTTGCCCGTCGATGTCGGCCAGACGCGTTCGGTCGGCGGCAGCGGCATACGGAAACCGCCAGGCACCCGGATACGATCGTTGTAATTGTCGAAACCGGGAATGGTTTGTTCAATCAGTTCGCGGATGAGATCGTAATCAGCAACCAGCTCCATCCAGCCGATTTTGCTGTTTGTCAGCGTGGCTTTCGCCATTCCGGCAATAATGGCTGGTTCCGAACGCAATAACGGCGACGCCGGTTTCAGTTTGCCGGAGGAGGCATGCACCATCGACATAGAATCTTCTACCGTGATGGATTGTCTGCCGGTGCGCTGAATATCCAGTTCGGTGCGTCCGAGGCAGGGGAAGATGAACGTCTCTTTCCCGACCAGCAGATGCGTTCGGTTCAATTTGGTGCCGATGTGGACGCTCAAGTCCAGCCCGTGCATTGCCGGGAACCCCTGTTCGTGATCGGGCATTGCCACGGCAAAGTTACCGCCCAGGCAGATCAGCGCCCTGGCGCGCCCGTCGATCATGGCCTGCGTCGCCTGTACGGCGTCGTGTCCGTGTTTCGACGGGGGAACAAACCCGAAAACGTCGCTCAACCGTTCGAGGAATTCTGGCGCCGGTTTCTCGGTAATGCCGACGGTGCGGTTCCCCTGAACGTTGGAGTGTCCGCGAAGCGGGCAAATACCTGCGCCGGGTTTGCCAATATTGCCGCGCATTAACAGCAGGTCGGCAATCAGACGCACGTTCGCCGTCCCTTTGTTATGCTGGGTAATGCCCATGCCGTAGGTGATGATGGTGGCGTTGGACCTGGCGTAGGCTTCCGCGACTTTTTCCAGTTGCTCACGGTTTAAACCTGATTCGCGCTCAATGGATTCCCAGGAGGTTGCGGCAATATCTGCGGCAAAATCGTCAAAGCCCAGCGTATGGGCGGCGATAAACTCGCGATCCAGAACATCGCCACGCTCGGCTTCCAGCTGCAACACATGTTTGGCAATGCCTTTCAGCGCGGCGGCATCGCCGCCAGCTCTGACCTGGAAATAGGTTGAGGCGATGTCGGTTGAACTGTAGGTCGCCATTTCGATGATGCTCTGCGGGTCGGCAAAGCGTTCCAGCGCTCTTTCTCGCAGCGGGTTAAAGACGATAATCGGCACGTCGCGGCGCGCAAGCTCGTGCAGCGTCCCCATCATACGGGGATGGTTTGTCCCTGGGTTATGGCCGATGGCGATCACCAGTTCCGTCTTTTCAAAATCATCCAGCGATACGGTTCCTTTACCGATGCCAATTGAGCGCGGCAGGCCTACGCTGGTGGCTTCGTGGCACATATTGGAACAGTCGGGAAAATTGTTGCTGCCGTATTCGCGCGCAAAAAGCTGGAACAGATATGCCGCTTCGTTGGAGGCGCGACCGGACGTGTAAAATTCCACCTGTTCAGGGGAGAGGCCGCGAAGCACTTCGCCGATGCGGGCAAAGGCCTGTTCCCATTCGACAGGGCGAAATGTGTCGCTTTCTTTGTGATAGGCCAGCGGATGAGTCAGGCGACCATACCCTTCAAGTTCGAAATCTGTTTTCTTCAGCAGCGCGCTGACGGTATTTTTGGCCAGAAACGCTGGTGTGACGCGCTTGCTTGTCGCTTCCCACGTGACGGCCTTCGCACCGTTTTCGCAAAACTGAAACGTTGATTTATGTTCTTTATCCGGCCATGCGCATCCCGGGCAGTCAAAGCCGTCTGGCTGGTTTGTGCGCAACAGGGTAACGGGGGCTTCAAGCGCGTCCATTTGTGTTCGGACGGCAATGGCCGTTGCTTTTAACGCGCCCCAGCCGCCAGCAGGACCGTCATAGTGTCTGACTCCGGGAACTGAACGTCTTTTCTTATTCATATGAACTCCTGACTATTCTGGTCACATTGGCATCCTGAAATAGCTACATAACAGGTAGGGTTATTCCAGTGTATTTAACAATTACGTTTAGCGGCTGCGCGTTATATAAATAAAAGCCAGCCGGACAAATATCCATTTGAAAAGCCATTAACCTTATTTAAAAAATGGGTAATGGTGATGGTTAATAAATACAAACAGTTGTCTCTACACGGGAGATAACAGCAACATCTTTTATTATTCGTTATATAAAATTTTATATAACAGATGGTGGAACCCAGTTAATTCGCGGGGTTTGCCCGGATTATGCGGCGTCTATGCTGTCGATTTAAAGAAATTATAACAGGATTTTATCATTATCATAATAAATGTTATCTATCACTTATTAAATTTAACCTATTTGAACTTTTTGAATAATTGTTTGAGACTAATTAAACACGCCGAAAATTATTAGATTCACCTGCTCTGAAATATTCAGAAAATCGCTATTAATCAAAGAAAAAGGCTGGAAATGAAAGCGTTGTACAAAATAAATCAGTCAATGTCGACTCCGTGGGGGGAATTATGTTTGGAATAGATGCTTTTCACCTTGCGAGGATACAATTTGCCTTTACCGTATCTTTTCACATTCTTTTTCCCGCAATAACAATTGGCCTGGCAAGTTTTCTCGCCGTCCTTGAAGGGCTATGGCTCAAAACCAAAAATGAAACGTATCGCGACCTTTATCATTTTTGGTCAAAGATCTTTGCCGTCAATTTTGGGATGGGGGTGGTCTCAGGCCTGGTCATGGCTTACCAGTTCGGGACTAACTGGAGCGGCTTTTCACAATTTGCCGGAAGTATCACCGGTCCGTTGCTGACGTATGAAGTTCTGACGGCATTCTTCCTTGAGGCGGGCTTTCTGGGCGTGATGCTGTTCGGCTGGAAGCGCGTCGGGCCGGGGCTGCATTTCTTCGCGACCTGTATGGTTGCGCTGGGAACCTTGTTTTCAACGTTCTGGATCCTCTCTTCCAATAGCTGGATGCAAACGCCGCAGGGTTACGCGATTGAGAATGGCGTTGTCGTGCCGGTGGACTGGATGGCCATCGTCTTTAACCCGTCGTTCCCGTACCGTTTATTGCATATGTCCACGGCGGCGTTTCTGGCGAGCGCGTTCTTCGTCGGCGCGTCGGCGGCCTGGCATTTGCTGAAAGGAAACGACACGCCCGCGATCAGAAAGATGTTTTCGATGGCGTTGTGGATGGCGCTGTTTGTCGCACCGGTTCAGGCGGTGATTGGCGATGCGCACGGTCTCAATACGCTGGAACATCAGCCGGCGAAAATTGCGGCGATTGAAGGGCACTGGGAAAACCCGCCAGGCGAAGCCACGCCGTTGGTTCTGTTTGGCGTACCGGATATGGACGCGGAAAAAACGAAGTACAGCCTTGAAATCCCTTATCTGGGAAGCCTGATTCTGACGCACAGCCTCGACAAACAAGTGCCCGCGCTGAAGTCGTTCCCGAAAGAGGATCGCCCGAACTCAACCATCATTTTCTGGTCGTTCAGGATAATGGCGGGGCTGGGGATGCTGATGATCCTGACCGGCGTGGCGAGCGCGTGGCTGCGCTGGCGTGGCCGGTTGTATCAGTGTCGTCCTTTCCTGTGGTTCGTATTCTGCATGGGGCCATCGGGGTTAATCGCTATTCTGGCGGGCTGGTTTACCACCGAGATTGGCCGCCAGCCGTGGGTGGTCTACGGTTTGCAGCGCACGCGTGATGCTGTTTCCGCACACGGCGACATGCACATGTCCGTCAGCCTGCTGGCGTTCATCCTCGTCTATTCGTCCGTCTTTGGGGTGGGCTACCTCTACCTGGTGCGGCTGATCAAAAAGGGGCCAGTGCGCGAACATGCGCATGATATCGCTCAGGGGGGTACGCCAGCGCGTCCGTTATCGGCGGTGAGCGAACCCATGAACACACGCAGGGGAGAATAAAATGGGCATCGACCTGTCAATAATCTGGTTCGTCATCATTGTTTTCGCAACGTTGATGTACATCGTGATGGACGGCTTTGATCTGGGGATCGGCATTCTTTTTCCGTTCAATAAGAACGAGAAAGAGCGCGACATGATGATGAATACCGTGGCCCCCGTCTGGGATGGTAATGAAACCTGGATGGTGCTGGGCGGCGCGGCGTTATATGGCGCGTTTCCGTTGGCTTATGCGGTGATTGTCGATGCGCTCAGCGTGCCGCTAACCGCCATGCTGCTGGGGCTGATTTTCCGGGGTGTGGCGTTTGAATTTCGCTTTAAAGCGACGCCGGAACACCGTCCGCTTTGGGATAAAGCCTTTATCGGCGGTTCTGTGCTGGCAACCTTCAGCCAGGGCGTCGCCGTGGGAACGCTGGTTAACGGCTTGCAGGTAACCGGACGGGCGTTCAGCGGCTCGACGATGGACTGGCTGGCGCCTTTCCCGCTGTTCTGCGGCGTGGGGCTGGTGGTGGCCTATGCGTTACTGGGCTGCACCTGGCTTATCATGAAAACGGAAGGCCCGCTGCACCGAAGCATGTCGGAGAAGGCGATTATCCTGACGCTGCTGCTGCTGGCGATCATCGTCATTATCAGCCTGTGGACGCCGTTGACGCATCCGGCGATTGCTCAACGCTGGTTCAGCCTGCCAGAGATCATCTGGTTTGCGCCTGTCCCGCTGTTAGTGCTGGTTTGCTGCTGGGGAATTGTGCGTTCCGCCTATAACCGCAAAGCGAGCTATGGGCCGTTTATGCTGACCCTTGGACTGATTTTCCTGGGATTCAGCGGGCTGGGCATCAGCATCTGGCCCAATATCATTCCGCCGTCGATCTCTATCTGGCAGGCCGCGTCACCGCCGCAAAGCCAGGGCTTTATGTTGGTGGGCGGGCTACTGATTATCCCGGTGATTCTGATGTACACCTGCTGGAGTTACTACGTCTTTCGCGGAAAAATTAATCCTGATGAGGGGTATCATTAATGGCTTCACTATCAGACACAGAGCACGCTAAACCTGCGGATACCGCCCCACGCGCCTGGTGGAAAAGGGTGGGCTGGATGGTCATCATCTGGGCGGCAAGCGTTATGGCGCTGGCCGTCGTCGCATCCGGGTTTAAGCTGCTGATGCTGGCGGCGGGGATGAAAACCCACTAACACGTCTTACTTCCTTTCTCAGGCCACATCAGCGTGATGTGGCCTGCCTGTTCGTTGTCTCCCGAGGTTATCTATGCAACCGCTTATGGACTCATGGCAGCGTAAATTCACCTATTTACGTCTGTCCGTTACCGATGTGTGCAATTTTCGTTGTACCTACTGTCTGCCGGACGGGTACAAACCCGGCGGCGTGAGTAACAAGTCATTCTTGTCGGTGGATGAAGTTCGCCGCGTCACCCGCGCGTTCTCCGCGCTGGGTACGGAAAAAGTCCGTCTTACCGGCGGGGAACCCTCCTTGCGCCGCGACTTTATCGATATTATCGCGGCGGTGCGTGAAAATGCGGCGATTCGCCAGATTGCGATAACGACCAATGGCTATCGCCTGGCGCGTGATGTCGCACGCTGGCGTGAGGCCGGATTAACCGCCATCAACGTCAGCGTGGACAGTCTGGACGCTCGCCAGTTTTATGCCATCACCGGGCAGGATAAATTTCAGGAAGTGATGAACGGTATTGATGCGGCGTTTGCCGCCGGTTTTGAAAAGGTCAAAGTGAATACGGTTCTGATGCGCGATGTGAATTATCATCAACTGGACACGTTTCTGGCCTGGATTAAGCCTCGCCGCATTCAGTTGCGCTTTATCGAACTGATGGAAACGGGTGAGGGCAGCGAGCTGTTTCAACGCCATCATATTTCGGGCGTGGTGCTGCGTGATGAACTGCTGCGACGCGGCTGGGTGCGCCAGATTCGCCAGCGCAGTGATGGCCCGGCACAGGTCTTTTGCCACCCGGAATTTGCAGGCGAAATCGGCCTGATCATGCCCTATGAAAAAACGTTCTGCGCCAGTTGCAACCGGCTGCGCGTCTCTTCCATCGGCAAACTGCATTTATGTCTTTTTGGTGATGGCGGGGTCGATTTACGAGACGTGCTGCAAGACGATACGCAGCAGGATGCCCTTAAGATGCGTATTGCCGATGCGCTGACGCATAAAAAACAGACGCATTTTTTACATCAGGGGAACACCGGCATTACGCAAAACCTGTCGTACATTGGTGGATAGCGGGCAATGGACTCAGGTCAGATTGAAGTAGCGATCGGGCTGATGCGGCTCCGGCAGGGGCTGTTGCCCGGTCATCTCTTTCAGATTGCGCTCAATGGTGTTGCAAATCGCGTTAAGCGGTAAATCGTTAGCCGATGTGCCAAAGGGATCTTCAAGTTCTTCCGCCAGGGAATCCCAGGATAAAAAGGTATAGGAAATAAAAACGGACACGAATGGCGTCATGTAATGCAGGTCGCCAACCAGCGCAAAAGGAAGAAGGGTACAAAAAAGATAAACGGTTCGCTGGAGTATTAATGTATAAGCAAACGGCACCGGAGTATTTGCAATTCGTTCACAGCCGCCAATAACGTGGGCGATTTCATCTATTTTATTATCGATGAGGCCAAATGTAATATCGCTCAGCTTGCCTTGTTCACGCAATGCTGCCATTTCATCGCCGATCAATAATAATATCCGGTTGGTTTTCATCGGGCTGAACATGACCTGGGTAAGAATATGTCGGGGCAGAATTCGGTACATATCATATCCGGCGTCGGTTTTACGTAATTCATGTTTCAGGCTCCAGCAAAGGGCAATCAGATAACCTGAAATTCTTTTATGTAGCTCAACGTCATTCGGCAACAAATTTTTTAACTGACGGATGATGGAACGCTCGGCAATCAGTAAGGTTCCCCACAGTCCCCGTGCCTCAACGAAACGGCTGTAGCTGGCGCTGTTGCGAAAGCCAAGAAAGATAGCGATTGCGATCCCCAGCAGGCTAAAAGGGGCAACGGTTAAGTGGATGCCCAGTTGCTCATACCATTGATAAATGATAATTGCGATAGCTGACATGACAAGGTTTAAAAATAACCGAAATGTTATTTTTGACAATACCGAGCCATGCCAATCAAATAATCGAAAAAACCAATGTTGCTCTGGTCTGATAATCATGACTGACGATTTCTCTGAAGATGTAATGAGAAGGATTCAACGAAGGGTGAATGCGATAGAAACTATTTTAATCGTTATTTTGCCGTCTGACAATCAATGACGAATAAAAATAAGGCGGAATAAAAGTAATGGTATTGGCTTTATCATTCGCTGGTGAATTTAATCATTACGTTATACCTCCTGGCTCAGATTTGAACTGTCACCGTTACGGCGCAACCAATGTACATGCAACGTGAAGTATGACGGGTATATTGACCTTGAAGTTAACTTTAAGGTTATGCTGTGACGTAAGCCGGGCAATTTATTTATTAAAGGGGTCAATGCAATGAATGAGCAACATTCCCATCCAGAATTTCCGCGCTGGATGATCTATGGCGCGAACGGTTATACCGGAGAAATGATTGCCCGTGAGGCCGTACGGCGAGGATTCAGGCCAGTTCTGGCGGGGCGTAGGCAAGAAACGATAGACTCTCTGGCTTGCAATCTCGGGCTTGAGGCTCACGCCTTCGCCCTTGATAACCCGGCTGAACTGCTCAGACAGCTCGAAGGGTGTGCTCTGGTATTAAATTGTGCGGGGCCGTTCTCCGCTACTGCGGCGCCTTTGATGGAGGCCTGCCTGCAAACCCGAACCCATTATCTTGATATTACAGGGGAGATAGGCGTGTTCGAAGCGGCACAACTGCTGAATACCCGTGCCCGGGATGCCGGTGTTGTATTGTGCCCCGGCGTCGGGTTTGACGTTATTCCTACGGACTGCGTGGCGGCCGCCCTGAAGGAGGCCCTGCCGGATGCGATCCGCCTTAACCTGGGATTCGATTCACGCTCTGTTTTTTCTCCGGGTACGGCGAAAACGGCGATCGAGGGGCTGGCGCAGGGCGGAAAAATTCGGCGAGGAGGGAAGATCATTACCGTGCCGCTTGCTTATGAAGTTCGCCGTATTGACTTCGGCGATGGCGAGAAGGACGCGATGACAATCCCCTGGGGGGACGTGTCCACGGCGTATTACACGACAGGTATTCCAGACATTCAGGTCTTTGTGCCGGGTTCGACGCGCATGATTTCCCAGGCCCGGAGAGCAAACTACATCAGACCATTGCTGCGACTGGCATGGGTGCAGAAGCTCCTCAAGGCTTATATATCCCGAACGGTGAAAGGTCCCGGAGAAATGAAACGTGAACAGACGCCCTCTTTTGTGTGGGGAGAGGCCATCAACGCCCGTGGCGACAAAAAAACTGCCCGTATCCGTACACCGAATGGTTATACCCTGACCATTATGGGGGCGTTAGCGGTGGTTGAGCACCTGATGATGAACCGGATTGCAGGAGGGGCCTACACGCCGGCAACGTTAATGGGCGCAAATCTGATAACCCGGTTACCAGGGGCTGGCCCGCTGAGGATTGTATAATTGCTCAGGGCGGGACAGGGGATGCTCCCGCCCTTTGCGCTTATTCAAGGGTAAGGATAACTTTACCGATATGAGTTCCGGCATCCAGTAACGTATGTGCCTGACGGACATCCTCAAATTTAACTGTCTGGTGAATGACGGGTTTACACTTTCCGGCTTCGATTAAAGGCCATACTTTTTGTATGAGCTGTTGGGCGATTTCTTCCTTTTCAGCGGCGTCCCGGCTCCTCATCGTTGAACCGGTTACCACCGCTCTTTTAAGGATCAGTTCCTGGATATCGAATTCCTTAACCATCCTGCCCCCCATAAATCCAATCAGTACGAGCCGACCGTCCTTTTTAAGAAGGCGAAGGTTCTTGTTAAAATAAGCGGCGCCGACAATATCAAGAATAACATCAACGCCTTTTCCGTCGGTTCTACTGAGGATTTCTTCTTCAAAATCATGGGTTCTGTAGTTAATGATTTCCCCATATTGTTGCAGGAACGGAATTTTATCGTCACTTCCGACGGTGCTGAACGCTTTAATATTCATGGCATTACACAACGTCAGCGCGGTCGTCCCTATGCCGCTTGCGCCACCGTGGATCAAAACAACATCCTCTTTTTTCACTTTTCCTAACGAAAAAAGATTGGCCCATACCGTAAAGAATGTTTCCGGGAGCGCTGCTGCTTCTGTAAAACTTAAATTTTGTGGGACAGGCAATACCTGACCTGCCGGAACGGCGCAAAATTCTGCATATCCCCCGCCATTGGTGAGCGCACAGACGCGATCGCCAACTGAAAAGTGAGCAACGTTTTTCCCGATTGCGTGTACGATACCCGCGACTTCCAGCCCGGGAACCGGCGTAACACCCTCTGGCATGGGATATTTTCCCTCTCTCTGCATAATATCCGGGCGATTTACGCCGGCCGCTTTAACTGAGATCAGGACATCGTTCTCGCCACATTCCGGCATTTTTCCCTGGCTTACCTTCAGAACTTCAGGGCCGCCAGCTTCTGTTATCTCAATGAGTTTCATCTGATTCTACCTGTTTAATGTCAGGGGTTGATTAGCGATACTACCTGCGTGGTTGTTTATTTGTCTTTCTTTACGGTGAGTGGCGCTTTCCATTCACGGTAAAGGGTTTCCAGTCCCTGACGGTACGTTGTTATCTGAAAGTCCGGGAATCGCCGCTTAAATTTTGATGAATCAAACAGGTTATCATGTTGATAGCGGGGCAGGAGCTCCCGGAGTTCCCGTGGGCCTTTGGAAAAGATACCGGCGGCGAACAAGGCGAATTTGCTCAGGACAGACCATGACGTTTCTTTCCCGAACACGTTACAGGCCAGAGAAACAAACTGCGCATAGGTGAGCCGTTCATCGCAACAGGGCAGGTGCCACGTCTGACCGAAGGCATCAGGGGTGTTGCCAAGGCGCGCTAAAGCCCGACTGGCATCGGGAGTCCATATGAGCGTACGTAACGTGTCGTCACGTAATGGCACGCGTGGCTTTTTCCCTGCTTTAAGTCTGTCTAAAATTAAGGCATTGGTAAAACTCTGGGTTTTCCCCGGCCCATAAAACTCGGGCGCGCGCCCGATAAGCACAGGGATGTCGCCCCGGCGCATCTCCTCCAGCACTTTGTTTGCCATCAGGGCCCGAACCCGCCCTTTGCGCCCTGACGGCAGGAACAGCGTTTCCTCGGTCTGCAATCTGCTGTCCTGTGGGTACATATAAGTATTGTCAAAATAAACAAAACTTGCCCCCACTGTCCGACACGCGTTCAGCGCGTTTTGCAGCATTACCGGAAACTGCTGTTCCCAGAGGTCGGCATCCGGCGGCAGACCCGCCGCAAAATAGACAATGCGGCTTCCTTTAACCGCTTCCAGTGTCTGACGGGCATCCAGTAAATCAGCGGGCATAAGGCTATCGCTGTCATTTACCTTCTGTGGATTACGGCTTACAAGCCTCAGTTCAGCACTGTAAGAATGCGTTAACTCGCGAGCAAGTTCCCGGGCAATCTGTCCGCTTGCCCCCAGAATCGTTTGCATCTCACTTCCTCTTCGACAATTTCAGACGGGTGTCCCGGCCCATTGGCCTTTTTCAAAGTATAAGTTTAAAGTTCACTTGAAGGTCAATGGGGTGTTGCGACATTGTTTAAATGTCGTCTGGTATTGGGATACAGCGCCAGCAACGGAATGGCGCCGAAGCCGAACATCAAACGATGAAAAATACGAGATTGCGCGTTGTCGAGGCATGGTAGAGTGGGGGGGCTCAAAGAATGATTCGAGGTTTGCGCTATGCAACAAATTGATTTTTACATGGTTGATGCCTTTAGCACGGCTACTTTTGGCGGCAATGCCGCAGCCGTGTGTCCGCTCACCGAGTGGTTGCCCGATGAGACATTATTGAAAATGTCTAAACAGCATAACCAGTCAGAAACGGCTTTTTTTGTCCCAAATGAAAACGGCTTTGAGTTGCGCTGGTTTACCACTCAGGGGGAAATAAATCTGTGTGGGCATGCCACACTTGCTGCCGCGCACGTCATCTTTGAACATCTTGATTACCCGGGCGCGACTATCCATTTTGATACCCGGTTTGTTGGCCCATTGACAGTAGCACGCAGCGGCGAGTGGTTGACGCTTGATTTTCCTGCCTGGGAAACCGAGCCCGTCGTGCCGCCATCCTTATTGCTGGAAACGTTGGGCATCACAGAATACAAAGAAGTGCGCGTGGCGCGTGATTACATGGTCGTGCTGGATAATCAACGGCAGGTAGAAGCGCTACGCCCGAACATTAATGCCATGCTCCCTCTGGGGAAAATGGTTTGCATAACCGCACCCGGCGAAGAGAAATACGATTTTGTCAGCCGTTTCTTTTGCCCGGGAGAAGCCGTGGCGGAAGACCCTGTTACAGGTTCAGCACATAGCATGCTAATTCCGTACTGGGCTGAAAAACTGAAAAAAACACAAATGCTGGCGCACCAGGGCGCCGAACGTGGCGGGGATTTACGCTGCCAGCGAGTGGGGGATCGAGTCCACATCGGCGGACAGGCAACAACTTATCTGCTGGGTAAGGTACTGTTGCGCTAGAACGTCCAGAATGCGGTTCGGAATGGGCTTTCAGGTATAAGGTCTGCTGTACGATTATGGCAGACCTGACGGCGCTTTAGACTGACTGCGTTGTGCCAGGAGGGGACATTGCTAATGTCCGCACGGCACTAATGATGTGGGGACAGGGCATCCTGATAGTTTTAAAAAAGCCAATCTGTTATATTTAATCGAAATCGTTTTCGATAAATCAATCAATTCTGGTGGCATGGGATGAAGCAAAGGATCAATATCGTAAAACTGGCACAGCACCTCGGGTTGTCCGTCTCTACGGTATCCAAGGCGCTGAATGGCCGGGAGGATGTGAGTAAAGCCACGAAGCAACGCGTGCTTGCCGCCGCGTCTGAACTGGGCTTCTCGCCCGATCCGGCGGGGCGGCGTTTGCGCAGCGGAACGTCGGAAACCATCGGGTTTGTGCTTTCGTATCCTCAGGCCCACTTTGCACAACCTTTTTTTCTCGATCTAATGGCCGGAATCGACCAGGAACTGGAAAAAACGCCTTATCAGTTGGTTATTGTCACCGGAAGAAGCATTGAATCGGAGATAGACAGCTTCAGACGCCTGGTTGAACAACAGCGTGTTGATGCGGTGATGTTTGGCAGAACGCGTAAAGAGGATGCCAGAATCCAGTTTTTGCAGGATCGCAGCGTGCCATTTGCCACTCTCGGACGAAGTGAAACGGGCAATCCTTTCCCGTTCGTTGATATTGACCGCACTGTTGCCGGGCGCAACGGCACCGCGCGCTTTATCGGCCTGGGGCACCGCCGCATCGGGCTTCTCAATACTCCAGACTACCTCATGCTCAGCCACCACTTGCGGGCAGGCTACATGGCGGCGCTGGATGCCGCAAATCTGTCTTTTGATCCTGCTCTGATTGTTGACGGGGAGCTGTCCGATACAGGCGGATTAGCGGGTGCCAGAAAGCTGCTGGCGATGAAAAATCCGCCAACGGCGATCATGTGCGGCCACGATTTGATTGCCAGCGGCGCGATGCAGGCCATTGTGGAAACCGGAAAGCGCCCCGGTACCGATGTGGCAATTATTGGCTGCGACAACCACCCGCTCGGACCTTACCTGAATCCGCCGTTAACCACCTTTTCCGCGCCAACCCAGGAAGCGGGCCAGCGAATGGTCCAGCTGCTTCTGGCGCACATGAACGGTAAACCGGTCGAAACACTACAGGAGGTGTGGTCGCCCGAGCTGATCCTGCGCTCCTCACACGGTAGTGAATTTTTCCAGAAAGCATAACCTGCCAATTTCCCTGCCTTGACGGCCACACGCGGTCAGGGTATTGTCTACTTAATTATCGAAAACGTTTTCGATAAAATTAACAAAGGAGAAAGAACATGACGTTGGTGGAAGGAGGATGCCTGTGTGGTGCCGTCCGCTACAGAATGAAAACACCGCCCCGCTCGGTGGTGGTTTGTCATTGTACCCATTGTCAGAAAGCGAGCGGAAGTGCATTCTCGGTTAACCTTCTGGTGGAAAAAAGTGATTATGAACAGCAGGGAGTAACGGCATGCTTTACCGATACAGGCGACAGCGGACTGCCGTCACACCGCCACTTCTGCCGGGAATGCGGCTCGCCAGTGGTAACCGAAGCGACAAATATGCCCGGCATGTTACTGATTAAGGCCGGCACGCTCGATAACCCTGGAGAGTTTTCCCCGCAGGCCGAAATTTATACCCGGTATGCTGTTAAATGGCACGCGCCGATCGCGGGTTGTGTACGGTTCGTTCAGGCCCCTGTTGCCTGAACACGATGACTTTATTTTTAATTCTTTACGAAAACGTTTTCGTTAAATATAAAACGAACAGGGGAAAATGATGCGGTTTGCCCAGGCTCGCCGTTCCCCTATATTTTCTCTTATGCATTTATCATCAGGAGCCTTTTATGAGCTTTCAAAGTATTAACCCGGCAACAGGTGAATTACTCAAAACTTTCCCGTTGCAGACCGATGCTGAGGTCTTTTCCGCTCTGGAAAAAGCCGACACGCTTTATCGCGACGACTGGCGTTTACGGTCTGTGGCTGAGCGTGCTGCGATTGTCGGCAAGGCGGCAAAAATCCTGCGTGAGAAACGCGATGAGTATGTGACCTACCCGACGCTTGAAATGGGGAAAGTGACGCGCTTTGGCTATATGGAAATTGATTTAGTCGCGGATATTCTCGACTACTATGCCACCAACGGTGAGCGTCTGCTCGCGGCACAGGCTATTCCAGGCGAGCCAGGTGCGACGTTACTCTCCGAATCTATCGGGGTTATCCTGGCGATCGAACCCTGGAACTTCCCTTATTACCAGCTGGTGCGCGTGGCGGCGCCGCAGCTCATCGCCGGTAATGTCGTTATGCTCAAACACGCGGAAAACGTCCCGCAGTGTGCACTGGCGTTCGCACGGTTGTTTGAGGAAGCGGGCGCGCCGGAAGGGGCGTACACCAACCTGTTTTGCAGTATCGATCAGATTGCCAGCCTGATTGACGACTTCCGGGTGCGCGGGGTCGCGCTGACGGGCAGCGAGCGGGCGGGAACGTCCGTTGGCGAACGTGCCGGGAGAAATCTGAAGAAGGTCATTCTTGAGCTGGGCGGTAGCGATCCGGCGATTATTATGCCTGGCGCGCCGCTGGATCATGCTGTAGAGCAGGTTGTGATGGGGCGTACCTGGAACTCGGGGCAGGGTTGCGTCAATATTAAGCGCGTCATTGTGATTGGCCGTGAGCGTGGCGAACGCATGCTGGAGGCGCTCAAAGAGAAGTTTGCGGCAATCAACGTTGGCGATCCTGAGGATGCGTCGACGCTGCTCGGCCCGCTGGTAAGCGAACGTGCGTTGCAGGGGTTGCTGAAACAGATTGAAGAGGCGAAAGCGGCAGGGGCAAACATTGTTTTTGGTGGCAACAGAGTCGACCGTCCGGGTTTCTATCTTGAACCGACCATTATTACGGATATTACTGAGGCTAACCCACTCTATACTCAGGAAGCCTTTGGACCGGTACTCTCTTTTTATGTTGTCGACAGCGAAGAAGAGGCGATTCGTCTGGCAAACGCGACGCCTTACGGCCTGGGCGGTTACGTCTTTGATGCTGATACGAAAAACGCGCAGCGCATTGCGTCGCATATTGACTCCGGGATGGTTTACATCAACTCCTGTTTTGCTGACTCTCCGGGCCTGCCGTTTGGCGGTGTGAAAAACTCCGGCTTCGGGCGCGAGTTATCGGAAATCGGGATGGGGGAATTCCTGAACCGAAAATTAATCCGGGTAACGGAAATCGAATAATAATAAAGCCACCTGAGATACAGGTGGCTTTATTTGTCTATGGAAATAATTTGGGAATCAGCGCGCCCAAATCAGCGAAGTGCAGATAAGCTGATTCGCAACCTCCTTTTACGAAGGCTCAACCTCAAATCACGACAACAATTTTCCCGATTTGCTGACCTTTTTCCATATAGCGGTGTGCATTGGCGATTTCGGAAAGCGGGAAGGTGCGGTCGATGCGCGGTTTCAGCTGCCCGCTCTCCAGCTTCTCGAAAATGTAGCGTTCCGCGTTTTTGAGCGCGACCGGGTCGCCGGTAATTGAGAACATGGTATAGCCCATCATTTTGAATGGTTTACCCTGCGCTCCCTGACCCCAGGATTCATAAATCGGGAACGGTGTCGGTTCCGGCGCAAGGTTACCGTAAATCATGATCAGGCCATCTTTGGCCGTCGCGCGCGCCAGTTCGGCCAGACCGGAACCAGCTACGCTATCAAAAATGATCCGCGCGCCAGCGCCTTGGGTGATTTCCATAATTCGGGTTGCAACGTCTTCTTCGCTAGTCACGATAACGTGATCCGCCCCGGCAGCAAGCAGTTCATCCCGTTTGTCGGCGCCGCGCGTGGTCGCGATGACAATCCCACCTTCTGCTTTAACAATCTGAATTGCCGCGATCCCAATGGAGCTGGTTGCTGCTGTCAGCACGACGTAATCGCCCTTGGTGACATGGCCGTTATGCACCAGCGCCCCGTAGGTTGTGATGTACTGCATCCAGATACTTGTTCCTTCCTCGAATGATAAGCGCTCAGGATACGCGGCGAGCGCCTCGGCGGGCACGATAGCGACTTCGCCATACACGCCGTATTGATTAAGTGGGAAAGCGGGAACTGTGGAGCGGATTTTCCCGATAAGCCCGGTATCCACGCCCGAGCCAACCGCCTCGACAATCCCAGAGGCTTCATAACCAATGTTTGATGGTAGAGTAGGTTCCAGGAAATATTGCCCTTCGCGGAACATCACCTCGGCGCGGTTCAGCCCAATGGCTTTTACCCGCAGGCGAACTTCACCCGGACCTGGTTCCGGTAGAGTGAGCTCATCGATACGTAAAACATCTGCGCTTCCTTTTTCGTGGAACCGGATAATTTTCACTAAATTTGTCATGCGGATTCTCCATGCCTCATGAGAAGGCTTATTCTGGTTAAAGTGGGTTCTTCGCAGGTGGGCATTCAGCCCACTCGCGGATCAATCAGGAATTTTTCGCCCGTCGCTTTGCGTTCAAGCGCGCGTAAGACATCAGGATCAAGCAGATCGGCCAGGCCGATGGTCCGCGTGTAGTGGCTGGCGAAGGTGGTCGTCAGTTCATCGACGATCCGCTGGCGCAGTCGCTGAAGAACCGCCGGGGAAACCGTGTTGAGATAGTTAAACAGCAGCCATCCCGATATGCTCCAGGCATAGCCGAGCCCGCCACGATCGAGGACTGTCGGGGCACTGTCCAGCCCGCCATAGATATACAGCTGCTTAAAGAGAGTGGAACCGTAGCGGCTATAGGCTGCGGTTTTGCGGGCGGCAGCGCGCTCCATAGCATTTATAATTTCAATACCCAGTTTGCCGCCGCCGATGGCATCAAAAGCAACGGTCGCGCCGGTCTCTTCAATCGCATCGGTCAACCGGGCAGCAAAATCAGGCTCTTTGCTGTTGAGCACATAAGTCGCACCCAGTTCGCGCAGGATCTTTTCCTGCTCAGTGGAGCGCACGATATTGATTAACGGAATACCATCGGCCAGACAGATGCGCTGTAGCATCTGACCAAGATTCGATGCCGCTGCGGTATGAACAAGCGCTTTATGGCCTTCCCGAAGTGCCGTCTCCACAAAACCGAGTGCGGTGAGTGGATTAATAAAAATAGAGGCGCCATCGGCTGCTTCCACGCCCTCGGGCAGCACAATCAGATTGTGCATATCTGTCCTGCGGTAATCGGCGTACATACCACCACCGGACATCCCGACACGTTTACCGATAAAGGCTTGTGCATTTTTCCCTGCGGCCACGACGGTACCCGCGCCTTCGTTTCCAACAGGCATGGGTTGTCCCAGGCGGCCAGCGATAGCCGCCAGACGTTCTGATGGGACAGTCATCGTGACACGGCTGTCGAATTCCCGAATATCAGATAGATCCGCCGGGCCTAACAGCATGCCGCTGTCGCTGGGGTTAACCGGGGTCGCCTCGATCCTGACGATCACCTCATCGTCGCCCGGTTCGGTCAGTTCGACCTGCTCCAGAGACAGCACAAGTTCACCGCTTTTATCAATCGTCGAGCGTATTGCACGTCCACTCCAGCTCATACTCATCTCCTGCTGTTATTTATCGAAAACGTTTTCGTAAAGAGTGTACACTTAAATTTAAGTACAAGTGTAGTTTTTAGTCACCATAAGCGCACATTTAAGGAAATCGTTTTCGAAACAAGGAAAAGACATTGCCTGGTTTTACTGAGTAATCAGGTTTAGCTTGAATGGGTAAAGATCAATTGTTATTTGCATCGCAAATGAGGGGGCGATAGACGGGATGTTCCAGGGATAACACCTTCCAATACTACCTTTTCAGGCGAAGATTTCTGTACACCCATAGCATCCTCTTAAACGTACATCATAGACAAAGAGGCAGGGGGGATGTGGCAATTGATAACCTGGGCGGGATAAGCGCGTCAGGGATGCCGTCACGGCATCCCTGTTTATTTAAAGGATCAGAAGAAATCAATTCGCGTATTGATACCGACGGTGCGACCCATATTGACCTGCGCGACGGCGCTGCTGCCGTTCATGTAGCCATAGGTACGGTAACGACGGTCGAACAGGTTATCGACATAGACGGAAATGTTCATCCGTTCAGTCGCCTGCCAGCCCAGGCTGCTGTCCAGGGTGGCATAGGTGCCTTGCCGCAACTGGTTGTCGCCATCGAAATAATGCGGTCCGACCAGATTAACCGCCAGTCGGGGCATCAGTGCGCCATAGCGCGTATCAATCACGCCGTTCACGCTGCTTCCCGCGCCATAACGTGGTACGAACGGCACCCGGTTGCCGTGATACAACTCACTGTCATTGGTGAATTCGGAACGGATCACGTTGCCATTGATATCCCATGACCAGCCTGGCGCAAACCGCCATTTCGCTTCAAGCTCAACGCCGGTGGCGTCGGCTTTACCCGCATTGCTTAATGTCTGCATCCCGACCGGGCCAGAGTAGAGCTGCATGTCTTTGGTGTGGGTATAAAACGTCGCGGCTTGCAGCGTGACGTCAGCGGTTTCGTAGCGGGTGCCAAGTTCATAGTTGATGGATTTCTCGGCGACGAACGGTTTGGCATCAAGACCCGCAGTAGGCACGATGTTGTACCCGGAAGGTTTATATCCCTGGGCTACACGGGTATACACTCTCCAGTCGTCGGTCAGCATATAGCCTGCGGATAGCTGTCCGAGCACCTGATCGTCATTGCTCTTACCCTGGTCGCCAAACGGGTTGCCGAGCATGCTGCCGTGATATTGTGTACTGGATTTATCATGCGAGAAGCGCACGCCGCCGCCGATATCAAAACGATCGGTTAAATGCCAGGTCAGGTCACTGTATGCGGCCAGCGTTTCAGCGGTGGTATAGCCGGTACTGCTTAAATAAGGCATTGTCGGCATGTCGTAGGCTGAATTTAACTTCTCGCGGGTGTTCTGCCGGTACAGCCCAAACACCATATCAACGGTACGCGCATCGCCCAGGGTTGCGGCGCGCAGCTCCTGCACATCCTGATTCCAGCGCTGAGGCATATTGACGATTAACGAACCGGAAGGGAAGGTGCGCGAATAATGCTGCTGCTGCCAGGCGCTGATCAGGTTGAAAACCCAGTCATCGGTGGTGTATTTCCCACTCAGGGTCTGGCTGTCAGTGCAGCGCCGCATGTACGGGTCTGGTGAACCATCGCTAAGTGAGAGCTTACGGCCCTTAATATCATTCCATCCCACATAGGCGTCCTGGGTGGCGCGGGTACATTCGCGTGAGGCGGCAAAGCCCATTTCCCAGGGCTGGTCGTCCGGCGCCAGACGCAGTTTCACATTCCCTATGCTGGCGCGGGTGCCGCCTAAATCATCGCTTCCCGTCGCGGGGTTAATCATGTCGCCGTCATCAACCTGACGTAACAGGGTGACGCTGCCGTACAGCAGGCCATCCTGAATGGGGCCGCTCAGGTTGAACTTACTTCGATAACTGTCGCGGCTGCTGACACCGCCTTCAATATAGCCGCGCGGCGTGCTGTCCGGCTGCTGGGTGACGATGTTGATGATCCCGCCCTGAGCGCTTTTGCCATATAACGTTCCCTGTGGGCCTCGCAGCAACTCCACGCTTTGCACATCGGTAAGCGCCTGGATGGTGTTGGTGGAAAGCTGAGGGACGCCATCGACATACAGGGTGACGGCGGGGTTATAGAAGTCCTGCGCCGAAGAGACGCCGCGTAGCGAGATCGTCGAAAAAAGCATGTTGCCGCTATTTTCAATATTGAGCCCGGGCAACACTCTGGGGAGTTTGTCGCTGGCGGTGACGCCGGCGTCGCTTAATTCCGGCGCGCTGACAACAGTAGACGAGACGTTGTTGGCTGATGCCGAGCGGGAAGATTGTTTACTGGCGGTAACCACCAGCGTGCTTTCGTCTTGCTGTGAAGTCTGGGCATTAGCAATGGCGGGGAGCAATAATCCCCCCAAGGCCAGAGGATAAAGCCGTGTCATTTTCATTGTTGTGAGTCCCTGTAAG
This sequence comes from Citrobacter sp. CK181, assembly GCF_030333595.1. Classification (NCBI taxonomy): domain Bacteria; kingdom Pseudomonadati; phylum Pseudomonadota; class Gammaproteobacteria; order Enterobacterales; family Enterobacteriaceae; genus Citrobacter; species Citrobacter sp. CK181. The sequence goes on from NZ_JAOWFN010000011.1 coordinate 751,134, forward strand.
ACGGCGAAACGCCAAAAATACCGACAATGGTGAATTGAAAATGATAACTATTTCTAATAGTGGTGCTACCCGAAACGGTTTTATTTCAACCTGTTTCGGGTCGGTTTGCGCTTATTGGGCTGAATGGCGATAACGGTCGACGGCGAGAGCCGTCAGGCGTTTTTTGTCTATCTTGCCGACGGCGGTGAGCGGCCAGTGGTCCAGATACTCGATTTGGTCAGGAATTTTCCACGCGCTGAGTCCCATACGGGTCAGTTGTTGACGCAACTGTTGATAGCCAGTTGGCACCTGCTGCGCGATGATAAACGCGCAAATCCGCTCGCCAAGCAGCGTGTCCGGCGCGGCGACCACCGCGCAATCTTGCACTTCCGCTAAACGCAGCAGTGCCGATTCCACTTCAGCCGCGGCTATTTTTTCTCCGGCGCGGTTGATCTGCTCTTTTATGCGCCCCTCAACGTGCAGGTTCCCCGCCTCATCCAGCCTGACATTGTCGCCTGTGCGGTAAAACCCTTGTGCAGTAAAGGCCTGCGCGTTGTGGGCAGGGGCGCGGTAATAGCCCGAAATGGTATAAGGGCCGCGCGTTAACAATTGCCCGGTTTCGCCTGGCGCGACGTCGTTCTCGTCTTGATCAACGATGCGGATTTCATCCAGAGGGGATAACGGGCGCCCCTGGCTGTGGAGAATGGTGGTATGCGGATCGTCCAGCCGGGTAAAACAGAGCAGGCCTTCCGCCATACCGAAGACCTGTTGCAGGGTACAGTCAAAGGTGGCGATAACCTGCTCAGCAAGCGTCGGGTCGAGCCGGGCGCCGCCTGCCTGAATGACGCGCAGCGACGAAAGGTCGCTGTCTTCCCACTCCCTGGCCTGCACCCATAATTGCGCCAGCGCCGGAACCAGGGCGACGTGAGTCACGCCTTCCTGCGCGATTAAAGGCATCACCTCATCACAGCTGGCGCTGTCGGTCAGCACCACTTTTCCGCCGCAGGCAAGCGTTCCCAGAATGCCGGGGCAGGCCAGCGGAAAGTTATGCGCCACCGGGAGGACGGCGAGATACACGCTCTGTTGGCTGATGCCGCACAGTTCAGCAGAAGCGCTGAAGTTATAGCTATAGTCGGCATGTCGGCGCGGGATGAGTTTGGGCGTGCCGGTTGTGCCGCCTGAGAGCAGCAGCAACGCGGTGGCGGAGACATCAGGCTGCGGCCACGCCTGTCGCTCACCGTGAAGGGAGAAGAGCGGCGTAAAATCGTCGCTCACGGTCTCTCCTGCGACCAGGACATGACGCAAGCAGGCGTGTTTGTGCGCCATCTGTCGGGCCAGCTCTGCGTGGTTTTCCCCGTGAATAACGTAAGCGACGGGTTGCGCCAGCTCAATCAGCGCGTCGATATCCAGCGCCCGTTGGGAGGGCATCGCCAGCACGGGGATAACGCCCAGTCTTAACAAGGCGAACAGCAGGGTAACAAACGTGTTGTCGTTGGGAAGCTGCACAATCACATGTTCCCCCGAACGCAAACCCAGTGATGACAGACCAGCGGCAAGTTCGTCGACCCGTGCATCAAGCGCGCTGTAGGTTAACGACCCCTTTGCATCAACGACGGCAATTCGCGAGGCATAACGGGCCGCCCAGTGGCGCAACTGTTCGGCAATGGGTAAGGGATACTGTTCAATCAGAGATTCAAAGGAAGAATTCATGCGTCACCTTTCTGAAGTACTGGGCTGTTTTTGCAACGCGGTCATTGCAGAAAATGCGTGGGGAAAATGGCGGACAATCTGCGTAAAAAAGGACCGGGCTTGTTGAATGGGATAGAAATGATCGCCGTCAATCACCACCGGGCCTGTAACGTGGCTCAGCCACTGACGCCAGGCATCGACCTGCTGCCAGGAGGCTTCGCGATCGTGGCTGCCGCACAATAACAGCGCAGGCGTGCGCAGCGGCGGACAGACGTCGGGCGAGTCGTAGTGATAGCTCTCGGTGGCGTAAAAATCAGCGCGCAGAAGAGGAAGAAACAGCGACATTAATTCCTGGTTTTCTCGCAGTTCAGGAGAACATCCGCCAATGTCTATCAGTTCAGCGATAAAGTCGGCATCATCGCGATGGCTGAGCTGGCGTTCAGAATGCAGATGCGGGGCATGGCACCCGGAAATAATCAGTCCTTGCGGCGCATGCCTCCGTTGCTCCAGAAGTCGGCAGGTTTCAAACGCCACCTGCGCTCCCATGCTGTGCCCGACGAGTAAAAGCGGCGTGTCAGGCGATACGGACGCTTCCAGTTCGTTCGCCAGCAGTGCCGCCAGTTGTGTAATGCTTCTGAGCGGTTCCAGATGGCGAAGGCGATCGCGCCCCGGCCAGGTCACCAGAGAAAGCGCGCAATCAGCCAGTTGCTCAGCTTGCCAGTGGCGAAACGCGCTACTGCTGCCGCCAGCGAAAGGGCACATGACCAGATGTGCAGTATTGCCGTTCCGGGCGGGCCATAGCGGGATGCACATTGCAGATTGCGTCACAGCGCCTCCTTATCATCATCGTTGTAGAAACCGGCTAACCGGTCGTGGTGTGGCGGCGTCAGGCGTCTGATCTCCGCATTGCCGGTCTTACGTAAAATCAGCTGCCATAAACGTGATAACGCGATCTGATGTACGCTTTGACAGGCCGCTGGTGGATGTTCGCCCGCCAGATGGCTGCGCAACTGGTGTAGCAACCAGCTGACGCCCTCCGGCCCGACGGTTTCGCAGCAGTCACGCCAGCTCAGGGGCGCCACGCTGCGCGTCAGACCCGGCGGATCGCGCAGGATCTCCGGTCTGCGGTAGAGACTGTGGACGTTCTCCTGATGGTCTGCGACAAACAGGCTGGATGACCAGATGACGGGGCCGTAGCTCGCCTCCAGCGAAAGATGACCTTCCGGCCAGCCCAGCAGCAGGCGGTGCATGATAAGACTATGCATATCTGGATCGTCAGGATCGAGATAGCGCTGAAGCAGCAGACAGGCTTCTCCCTCCGGCCAGAAGAGTCTCAGACAGTGAAAATCGCTAAAGCTGCCAACCACGTCGCACTCCACGGCGGCGGCATCAACGCCCAGAGCCAGCAACAACAAATCCAGCGTGGAGTAGAGCAACTGTCGGCTGGTGGTGGCGTGAACCACCGGCGGCGTCTTAGCCAGGCAGCGACGCAGCTGCTGCGCATCGCGAAGCCATGCGCGTCCCGCGCGCGTATGCGGATAAAACGTGTTTACCCAATAGCAGCAGCCCTGTTCCTGCGCCAGCGTTTGTAAGGAACTGATGTCATCCGGGTGGAGGGGATGCTCCTGAATGACGTGTACGCCGCGCGCCAGAAAGTGTCTGGCAAGCTGCGTACCGGTTCCTCCGGCGACGGTCGAACGCACGACAATACAGGCGATATCCGGCATCCTGGTTATCTGTTCCGGCGAGGTATACAGCGGAATGCCAAACGCATGGGCCAGCTCTCTTGAGCGGGCGCTTCCCTGTGCCAGCAGGCCAACCAGTTCCAGCCCCTCCGGGGGCTGCATAAAGGCATTCAGGTACATTTCGCCAAATTTGGCGCCCACAATCAGTACGCGTTGTTTTGGGGAGGCGGACGGCATCATAACGTGTTCTCCGGTTGCGTTGAGGTTGCGCAAAGCCAGCGCGTAATGTGTTGCGCACAAGCCTGAACGTGGGGGGCTTCCATCATGATTTGCCAGTGGCTGGCTTCAATCACAGTGTCGTCGGCGTTGTTTATCCAGCCCTGCCACTCGGTTTCTGCTGGCGTCCAGCGCGCGGGTCTCCCGGCGGCATACACCATGAGACAGGGGACCGGAACGCTTTCGCCCGGCGTATGCTCAGTCAGTAAACGCAGCAGATGCGCGATGTTGTCGAGCCACGTTTCTGCCGCTTGCAGCGTCAGGTTTTGCGACACCATACTGGCCGTTTTAGCGAGGCCGATAAAGTCGGCAAGCTGGCTGTCGGGCGTCTGCTGGTCGAAATGTTCGGGCAGCGCCAGAGGCGTTTGTCCTTCGGCTAACAGGCGCAGCAGGGCCGCCCGGTTTTCGCAACAGAAATCCTGTCGGCACACGGGATCGATTAACACCATCCGAACCTGCTCGCCTTTGGCGTACAGGCGCTGTGCGGCGCCCGCCGCGAGAAACGCGCCATACGACCAACCCGCCAGTACATAAGGGCCGTGAGGCTGCTGGCGACGGATGCACCCGACATACTCATCGATCATCTGGTCAAGCGTGGTGAAGCGCTGCGGCGATTTTGCTTGCAGGCCGAAAACGCGCCTGTTCAGCGCGCTGGCGAGCGGCAGCCAGGCGCTGATATCGCCGTCCGAAGCGTGGAAGACGAACAGGGTTTCGTCGCCGTCGCCCTGGCAAAGGGGTATCGGGTTGTCCTCTCCTGACGTCGCCGCCTGTAGATGGGCGCAGAAGTCGCTCAGCGTCGAATGGCTGAACAGATCCTGAAGGTTAGCCCTGGCAATCCCTCTCCGGTTTAGCTGCGCGACCATCCTTGTCGCCATCAGGCTGTCGCCGCCCAGTTCGAAAAAGTCGTGATGCCTTGCCACGGGGCGAGACAGCAGCGATTGCCAGAGTTCAGCCACCTGTTTTTCCAGCGCCGGATTCCCCCCGGCAACTGGCGTGGGGTTGGCTGGCTCAATCAACGCATCAGACGGGGCATGCAGCGGCGTAAATAACGCTTCTCTTTGCCGGATCTGTAAAACGGGCAGACCGGTGCCAAAGCGCTGCTGTAAATAGCGGCTCACGGCTTCTTTATCCGGGCGATTTACGCCAGGCGAACGCGCCACCAGCAGATGCTGGCGCAGCGGCGACGATTCCTGCGCGGGCCACGCCAGCTCGTTTGCAAACCCGGCCTGAACGAGAACCTCCTGCCATGCGGAGCGGGTGAGCATCGGTTTCTCATCCCGGCGGCGGAAATCGCGGTATCCGCTTAATCCCTCAATAAATCCCACGCTCGCCAGCTGGAATACGCTGTTTCGCTCCGTCGCTTCAACGATCAGCAAACGTCCGCCGGCTTTCAGCAACAGTTTTAATCTGCGCAACGTCTGGACGACATGGCTGGCGTCGTGGAGCACATTGACGGCAACGATCAGGTCGTAACCCGCCTCCGGGTGGGCGGTGAAATCCAGCGGCTGGTTGATGTCGAACAAGGCATAAGACACCCGCGATTCATCATGGAAACGGGCTCTGGCGTCATTGAGGAACTGTGCGGAGACGTCCGTGAAGTGGTACGACTGCCGCGTATTCCGCGTGGCCTTCAGCACCGGCGCGGTAGTGGCTGCGGTTCCGGCGCCAACCTCCAGAATCCGTTCTGCGCCGCACAAGGCGGCAATCTGCGCGGTATAGCGATTCAGACAGGCGCTGGCGGGGTTGTCGCGATACAGCGCGTCAGTCACGCGATGCTGCTCGTTGAACAGCAATTCCAGCGGAGAACACTGCCCGGAGAAGAGGGCGTCGTGCCGGGCGATGCAGGTTTCCAGATACTGCGCCAGCGCCTGGCTCCATTGGCTTTGCGGGCACGCTTCCTGAGGCTCAGGAATCTCGCTGAGCGGAACGCGGCAGCGCCAGCTTTCACCCTCGCGGATTAACCACGCTCTTTCCGTCAGACACTGTAGCCACTGGCGCAGCAGACGCTGGTGAGACGCTTGCGCGGACAGCGCCTGTACTATTGCGCTAAAGCGATGGGCGATCTCCGGCGTGGTAAACAGGCCGTGACGATTTAGCGTAGCCGCGATCCCCTGTAGCGCACGCGCCTCCAGCCAGCGCCAGGTCGCCTCCAGCTCATCAAGCTGCGCCTGCTCAGGCAACGGCAGCGCCAGTTGGGTAAGTTCGTGCTCATCAGGCGTCGCCGCTGATGGCGACGGATCGTCGGCCATTACGATATCCAGCGTCAACGCGCCCTGTTCGGTCATTTCCGCTCTGGCCTGCCGGATGCCGGGGTATTCGAGCGTCGCCTGCTCAATATCCCGCAGGTCGTAGTCCGCCTGCGCGTTCAGCGGCCAGCGTCGGCGGGGAATGTGCCCGGCGATGCCGCTGGCGAGAGTCTTCAGGCTTTCAGGGGCGGCGATGACGGCTTGCAGGATGGCGCAATAGTCATTAAACATCGTCTCGGCAGCGCCGGGTTCCAGCACGTTGTCCATGCAGTACCAGCTAAACATCAACTCGCCGTCGCTCTCCATGACCTGATGATCCAGCCAGACCTGCGGCGTTTGCGTGAACACATAGCAGGGTTCGCCGAACAGATGGCTCATCGCCTGATCGATAGTCATGCCTTCCAGCGTCATCCCCAGCATACTGGTAAACACCACCGGCATCAGCGGTTGACGTTGTGACCCGCGCAGGCGGCCCAGCTCACGGATCACCTCAACACCGTTCATTTCACTGTGCGCCATGTTTTGCCAGAGGCGCTGTTGGGTCTGTTGCATCTGCTCTTGCAACGTCACCGGCGTTGAGAAGTTAAAATCAACCAGCGTGACGGAGGTAAAATCACCAATCAACTGGTTGATTTGCGGATGGATCGGCTGGCGATTGAAGAACGTCAGGTTCAGCGTAAATGCCGTGGTGCGGCTCCAGCGCTCAAGGGTGGCGGCAAACAGCGTGAGCAGCGCGGCAGACGGTGTGACGCCTTGCTGCTGCCAGCGCTGTTTCACGGTCTGCCATTCCGTCTTGCCGATCGTCGATTTGAAGGTGGTGAAGTGTGGCGTTTCCGGGGGTGTCTCAACCACCGGCAGCTCTGGCGCTAAGGGCAACTGCGGCAGTTTTTCCTGCCAGTAATCCCAGGCATCGTGCCATGCCGATGTCTGTCGGCGCGCCTGTTCAGCCATCACATAATCACGGAAGGTAATAGCGAGCGGCGCCAGCGTTTCGCCGCGCCATACCTGCGCCAGATCGTCCATCATGACTTTAAAACTCTGCACATCGAACTGCAAAAGGTCGAGGTTCATGTGCAGGCGGTAATGGCAATCGTCGATTTCGCTGACCACCAGCTCAAAGAGAGGCCACTGGTCGGCAGGCAAAACGCGATAGCTCAGTTCATGCCGCCGTTTTTCCAACGCTATACGCTGTTCTTCCGGGGAAAGCGCGCGCAGATCGTCACGCTGGATGTGATACTCCGGCGTTGTCGCCAGGACTCGCTGCTGCCCGTCGGCATCAACCACCATGCGCAACATATCGTGGCGTGCGATAAGCTGGTTCCATGCGTTCTCCAGTATGGCGAGATCGAACTCATCGTGGCGTTTATCCCACTCAAACAGGACGTGACAGGCGACGCCGCCATAGCCAATGAGGTGGGTTCGCCCCAGCCAGTAGGCGTGCTGAATGGGCGTCAAAGGGAAGGGCGCATAACGCTCGTCGGCGTCGTGCTGCAACACTTCCGGCTGCGAAGCGGCAGGCGTCGTCTCTGGCTTAGAACAGATAAGCTGCGTGAGTCCATGAGGAGACAGATCCTGCCACGCCCGTTCCGCATTGATGCGTACGCCCAGGTAGTGCTGAATATCGCTACTGAGTTCAAGGAAGAGCAGCGAGTCCATGCCGAGTTGCAACAGATCCTGGTTTGGGCGCAGTGACGCCGGATCGCTCAGCCTTAGCTGAACCGCAATCCGCTTTTTCAGCCATGCCATCACCGCTGTTTCATCGCTCAGGCTGCCGTTAAAGGCGTTGTCATCAGCAGGAGGAATGACAGGCGTTGCGGCTTTTTCTGTGGCGCTGATGTTAAACAGAGCCTGTTGTAACGGGGGCATTTTGTCGGTAAAAACGCGCATCGCCAGTCGCCACGGGGCGCCGCGCATCACCGCCTGTTCCAGGTGCCAGCAGCCTTCGGCATCGCTTAACGCGCCCATACCACGGCTGGCGAGCGTCGCCAGCATTTCCGGCGTGGCCGCCCGACCGCTTTCTCCCCATGCGCCCCAGGCGACAGAGAGCGTTTTCGGCGCATCAAGGGTGGAAAACTGCTGGGCCAGCCCGTCCAGATAGCCGCAGGCCAGCGCATGGGCGCTCTGACCCGGCGCGCCGAGGGTGGCGGCAGCGGAAGAGTAGAGAATAAGATAGCGTCCGTCGTGGTTGCGCAGGGTTTGCAACAGCTGGCTTGCCGCCTGCGCTTTTACCGCGAAAACAGCAGCCAGCTGGTGGTCATCAAGCTCCTGCAAGGGCGCGTCAGCCAATACGCCAGCGGCATGAATCGCTCCGGCAATGCCGCCGTTGGCCGCCAGATCGTCAAGAACCGTGGCCAGTTGCCCGGCATCGCCCACATCACAACGGCAGACGCGCGTCTGCCCGCCCTCCACGTCGCGTAGCCATGACTCATCCACGCGCGGCGCCAGCAGGGCGATGCGTCGCGCCCCTTTTTCTCTGAGCCAGTTCACGGCAAGGCGGCCTAATCCGCCAAACGCTCCGGTCACCAGATGCCAGCGGTTATCGCCGGTAAACACGTTTGCCGGTAATTCGGCGGCGCATCCCGTATTGGGCGCCAGTGAAGGGAGCCAGAGGGTGTTACCCCGCGCTGCGAGCCAGCGCTGTGATAGTGAGACTGCGCTCAACCCTTGATGCAGCGTTTCCCACGGGGTGTTTTCGGCGAGATCGATGGCGGCAATCAACCGTTCCGGCTGTTCGTTGGCCGCGACGCGAAGCAAGGCCCATAGCGCGTGATGGGACGCAGAGAGTGCCTCATTTTCCTCGACTCGCCACGCGCGGCGGGTGACCACAATCAATCCGGTTGCGCTGGCGGTGAGCGCAGCCATCACTTTCTCCGCTAAGGCCAGCGTATCCTCGCTCTCCTCAACAATCATCAGTCGCGAAGAGGCGTGCGGATCGTGAATGATGCCGTATTGCGCCAGCTCGTCGCTGCGCGCAAGCGTACCGGCGCTGAAGCTAAAGGTAAGCGGATGGTCAATGCTGGCGACGTTGAGGGGCGTCCAGCGCCATTGATAATGCGTCTGCGGCGCAGGAAGAGGCGCGGCGGGCGATAGCGGCAGCCACTCGCCATCAGGATGACGGGCTTCAACGTGCATCTGACCGCGGGAAAAGGCTTCGTTTTGCCAGCTTAAGCGAACCTCCCCCAGCCACTCCGGGGCGATGACGAGGGGCGGTTCCACAGGGAGAGCGTCGCCATGACGCTGTGAGAGCAGACGCCAGGCCTCCTGCCAGCGGGCGTTAAACCGTTCGGGCTGACCTGCGCAATCAGACCAGTCGGCGAGATAATCACCGTTATCCGTCAGCGCCTGCCCCAACACGGGTTCTGATGGCGCGGTGAATGTTACGGCGCTAACCGCCTGACCGGGCAGCGTGGCGAGAATGATATGTTCGCTCATCCCGGCGGTCGGGCTGCCATCCTGCGGTAGCCACGCCACTTTGCTGAATCCAGCGTGGTGGCACTGTTGCTGCCACTGAGCGGTGGTGAGGAATAACTCGCCTTCGCGGGCGTCGAGATCCTGTAGTGGAAGAACCAGCGGGCCGAAAACGAAGTCAAACAGACGCATTGGCTGGGTGATTTCGCGCATCAGCAGGCGCCCGCCCGGCTTGAGCAGGGGGCGCAGATTATCGAGCGTGCGGCCAATATGGCGGGTGGCGTGAATCACGTTCGCCGCCACAATGAGATCGTAAGACTGTGCCTGGAAACCCTGAGACTGCGCCTCTTTTTCGAGATCCAGCTCGCTATACTTCACAAAATCATAGTCGGCGAATTTCTGCTGGGCGCGGCGGGTGAACAGCGCCGAGATATCGGTGAAATGGTACTCCAGTGCCGGAACGCCGTTAAGTTCCGGCAGCAGCCACGCGGTGGTGCCGCCGGTTCCGCCGCCAACTTCAAGAATACGCAACGGCTGGCGGGGCTGACGCGTCTGGACAATGCCGCGTAATACCCCGGCGGCGATTTGGTTGAAATAGCGGCCAAAGCTGAATTCCTGATACAGCACTTCCACGCCGTCGGAGGCGCTTTGCGGGAAGATAATCGCCACCGGTTCTTCCGCGCCGCTCATCATGTCATATAACCGATCGCCGGCACGGGCGATGGTGTCGGGAATAGCCTGAAAACCTTCACAATAACCGGCAAGTTCCGTCAGCAGTGATTCCCGCTGTTGATGTTCAATGGGGCGGGCGCGGACGTATCGCCCGTCGGTGCAGCGGTAATCGCCGTCGACCACGCAGTTATTCAGCAGGCGCTGGAGTAGCTGCTGGTAGCGGGGCAGCAGACGTCCACGGCGCATGATGGTCATGGCGTCCACGCCGTTCTCAATGGCATCGCCGGTACAGCGTTGTACCAGTTGATCGACGTAGATGGCGTGCAGTCGCGTGGCGCACTGTTTAAGCGCTTCCAGGCGAGGGAGATCGAGCGCTGTCGCGGCGCGACTCGCCACCTCCAGCCCGGCAGACAGCGCTGCGTCGGCAGGCTCGCAGGCCGGGGAGACGCGCTCTTTCCAGTAACGCTCAGTATCAAACGGATAACATGGCGCAGCGATACGTTGTCCATCGCCCGCCAGCAGGTCGGCCCACGGTAGGGCGACGCCGGCAGCGTAAAGCTGGAGCAGGGCCTGATTGAGGACATCGCTCGCCTCTTTGTTACGCCGGGCGCTGGCTATCCAGTATGCGTTATCGCGGTATTCGCGCTGCCCGCAAGCAACCAACTGGGCATCGGGCCCCATCTCCAGAAAAACGCGGGCGCCGAGCTGATGCGCCACCTGAATACTCTGGATAAAACGCACCGGCTGGCGCATGTGTCGGCGCCAGTAATCCGCCTGGTTGAGCGTTGACTCATCAATGACGTCGGCGGTGAGCGTGGAAATAATCGGTATTTGCCCCGGCTCCGCGTGCAGTCCCGCGCAGGCGTCCTGGAACCGATCGAGTATCGGCTCCAGTAAAGCGGAGTGCGCCGCACCGGTTACGCTCAGGCGACGATAGTTAATGTCATGCTGCGAGAGCGTGGCGCAAAATACCGCGAGACGGGCTTCCGGCCCGGAAAATACCGTATGTTGCGTACCGTTGTTGGCGGCGAGATCCAGCTCAAACTGGCGAGCCAGCGGCATCAGCGTGTCTTCGTCTGCAAATACCGCCACCATCGCGCCGCTTGCGCACTGCTGCATTAGCGCGCCGCGCCGACAAACCAGTGGCATGACCTGTTCAATCGTATAGTGTCCGCAGACAACGGCAGCGGCAAATTCACCGACGGAATGCCCAATGGCGAAGTCTGGCTTCAGTCCTTCAGCGCGCCAGTGCGCCAGTGCGCCGCCATCGCGATTTCAAACGCGACAATCGCCGGTTGCGCCCAGGCCATATTGTCCAGCTGCGCCGAGTCGGGGTTAAACATCGCTTCGCGCAGTGACGGCGTGAGCATTTCGCTACAGGCGGAAAAACAGCGATCCAGCGTGTCGGCAAACGCCGTTGAGTGCTGGTACATCGTTTGACCCATAGTGCGCCAGTGCGAGCCCTGGCCGGTAAACAGCCACACCTGCTTGCCGCTGGCGCCGTGGCCGCTGTAAACCAGCGCCCCCGATTTCTCACCGGCCCAGGCGCTGAGCGCAGCGGCGGTTTCACGGTTTAATGGCGCCGCCAGGCGGAAGGGAAGATCGAGACGGCGCGCGTGCAGGGCTGTGAAGGCCAGAGAGCTGGCATCCGCATTCTCCCTCAGCGCCCCGGCATAATCCGTCGCCAGCCGCCGCAACGCGCTGTCGCTGGCGGCGCTGAGCAGCAGCGCGGTACTTTTTCTGCCGCCATCCGTATTGGGGAGGCGCGCGTTGAGCGCGTCGGGCAGCGAGGCGACGATCATATGGCAGTTGGTGCCGCCAATACCAAAGGAGGAGACGCCCGCATAGCGCATTTCGTCCTGCCACGCCTGCGCCGACACCGGTATGGTAAAGGGACTCTCTTCAAGTTTCAGCGCCGGGTTGGGGGTGTGAAAATTCAGTAAGGGTGGAATTTGCCCGCGGCTGACTGCCAGAACGGTTTTCAGCAGTCCGGCAATGCCCGCTGCGGTATCCAGATGCCCCATATTACTTTTCACGGAACCGAGTGCACAGCGCTGATCCTGCGGGCGAGGCGCATAGACGTTGCGTAACGCTTCAATTTCAATCGCGTCGCCCAGCGGTGTGCCGGTGCCGTGGGTTTCAATGTAACCTACCTGCCTGTCGTCGATGGCCGCCAGCATTAACGCCTCTTCGATGACTGCCTGTTGCCCTGCGACGGAAGGGGCGGTATAGCCGACCTTTCTGTTGCCGTCGTTGTTGACCGCGCTGGAGAGGATCACCGAGATAATCGGATCGCCTGATAGCAGCGCGTCTCTCAGGCGACGCAGTACCACGCAGCCGAGACCGTTACCGGCCCAGGTGCCCTCAGCCGAGGCGTCAAAGGGACGACAGTGACCGTCAGGAGAGAAAATCATTCCGGGCTGGTAGCGGTAGCCCGCCTGCTGAGGGAAAGAGAGCGCCACGCCGCCGGCAACCGCCATATCGGATTCGCCTGCGCGCAGGCTTTCACAGGCCAGATGCACGGCAACCAGCGAGCTGGAGCAGGCGGTCTGCACCGATAACGCCGGGCCGTGCAGGTTGAGTTTGTACGCGGCGCGGGTGGCAATATAGTCTTTATCATTGCCCATCAGAGATTGCAGACCTTTTACCTGCGCGACTTCTGTCACGTTCAATGCTTCGCGACCGGGGTAGGTACTCATCCGGGAAGAGGCGAAAACGCCGGTCTTATGGGGGACGGCGCCGGGGGCATAACCGGCATGTTCCAGCGCATGCCAGACCGCCTGCAAAAACAGGCGCTGCTGCGGGTCCATCGACTCCGCTTCCTGTCGCGAATAGCCAAACAGGGTGGCGTCGAAGCAGTCGGCGTTGTCTAACACCGTACCGATATTGACATAATGAGGATCGTCAATGATGGCGGCATCCAGACCGACGGCCAGAAGCTCTTCGCGCGTAAAGCGTCGGCTGCATTCACGACCTTCCAGCAGGTTTTGCCAGAACGTTTCGCCATCCGGCGATTCAGGAAAATGGCAGGCGTAGCCGATAACCGCGACAGGTTCGCAGCCCGGGTAGTGTTGAGCGATCGATGCATCAATGGAATCTGCTGTCGGCGCAGAAGAGAAGCGCAAGTTATCCATAATCGGTCCCGTTTCCTAAGATTCACAAAGTCAATGGAACGCCATGCGTTCGCGATGGCGTTCCGGGGAAAATCAGTTTGCTTCGCGCTATATCCGCCGCTGACGACGGCGAACAGGGCGAGGACGTTTTGTTCTCTCCACCGTGGCGACGCCGGCCAGATAATCGGCCAGGGCGGCAGGAGAAGGGTGGGTGAAGAGGTCAAGCAACGTCAGGGTGGAAAATTCGTGACGTTGTAACAAAACGTGCAGTTGCACCAGATTCAGCGACGTTGCGCCCGCCTCAAAGAAGTTTTCTGCGGGTGTGACAGACTCGCCAACCACCTCGCGGAAGGCGTCGCAAATCAGGCTGACGGTGCTCTCGTCCGCTGCAATGTGTGGCTGAGAGTGCTCAGGGCATACGCGCGGTGAGCGCTCTGCGCATTGCCCTGCGTGTTTAACGGGAGGCACCAGCGCGGCGAGCGGCAGTTGCCAGCCGCTTTCATCCTCGGCCATTCGGTTTAGCAATGCGCAATACTGTTCAAACTGGCGCTCCACCTGCCCGGCAGGAAACAGCGCGGCGACAAAATCCCAGTTAAAGCGCAGTTCGCCTTCGGATTCATAAACCTGGTGATCGAGCCAGACCTGCGGCGTCTGGGAGATGCCCCAGACCGGTTTGAGCAGATTACGCCGGGCGAGGAAGTTATCCTGCTCAAAGCCCAGCGCGCTGGTAAAGACGACGGGCATCGGAACGGCAGGCACGTTTTGCCGTTGCGCCAGTTGACGCATCACGCGGATAGCTGACACATCGCGGTGGTTGAGGTTCTGGCTCAGCCGCTGCTGTAGTGACTGTGCGCTGTGCAGCCAGCTTTCGCCGGGATGCCAGCTCAGCAACATCAGCGAGGTGAAATCGCCCAGAATCTGGTTGATTTGCGGGTGCAGCGGTCGCCTGTCGAAAAGCGTAAGGTTAAGCGTGAACTCAGGCTGCGCACTCCATGCAGAGAGAACCGTTGACCACACCGACAACAGCACGGCCGACGGGGTGAGATGGGCGTCAGCCGCCCGTTTTTTCAGCCGATGCCAGCGCGTGCTGTCCAGCGCGCCGTTCAGGCGGGCGAAGCGCGGTGTTTCAACCTCCTGAGGCAAGCAGCGCAACGGCAACGCAGGCGCCGGAGGAATATCATCAAGCTGCGCCTGCCACCATGCCAGAGAATCTGGATTGGGCGACTGTAGCGAGGGTTGTTGCAGATAATCCCTGAAAGTGACGGGCAGCGGCGGAAGCAACTGTTGCGGGTAGCGGTATCCGTGCTCCAGCTCCGCCAGCAGGATCTGCATGCTCAGACCGTCAAGCAACAGGTTATCCAGACACAGCCACAGGCGGGCGGGCATCCCGTCCACGTATCCGACCTGGAGATCGAATACCGGCCACACTTCGGGGTTGAGTACCTGATGCGCCAGTTTTTCGCGTACCCGCAATGCCTCTTCAGGCGTATGGAGGGTGTGTGCGGGTATCACCCAGGGGGGCGTCTGTTCGAGCACCTGTTGCTGTCCATCACGCACGATGGCGCGCAGCATATCGTGGCGGGCGATTAATCGGTTCCAGACCGTCTCCAGCCGGGTGAGATCCAGATCGGTAATTTCAAATTCAACAAAGAAATGTGAGCCGACGCCGCCCAGGGCAAAGCCTGGCTGACGCCCCACCAGGTAAGCCTGCTGCACGTCGGTAAGCGCAAAGGGCTGGTAGCGATCTTCAGGGGAGTGGACGAATGGTTGTTCAACCGGGACGTCGGTTTTCCGCAGCGTGGCGGCAAAATCCGCCAGCCGGGGATGATTAAACAGGTCGCTTAATTGCGCTTCATAACCTGCCTGATGAAGTTGCCCGGTCAGACGGGTCGCCAGCAGGCTATCGCCGCCTTGCTGGAAGAAGTCGGTTTCTCTGGTGACATTGCCAGTCGATAAGAGTTGCTGCCAGAGGGCGGCAACCTGTTTTTCAATGTCGCCCTGCGGTAAATCCGCTTCGGCCGGGTTTTCCGCTTCAGGGGTATGACGACGCTTCAGCGCCTGATAGTCAATCTTCCCGTTAGCCGTCAGCGGTAAGGCGTCGAGGAAGACGATCCGTTGCGGCACCATCCACCCCGGCAGGCGCCCGGCGAGGGCGGCCTGAAGTTGACGGGGATCGCGGCGCACCTGCCTGTCAGGGCATTGTACGAGGAAGCGTTGTAACCCCGCGACCTCATCGCCATGCTGACAGTTGAAGGCGGCTGCGCTAAATAATGCCGCCCAGTCGGCACTGTTATGCAGCAAGGCCTCCGGCTGCCCATCGGTTAACAGAAGCGTGCTGAGCAAGGCGGACGGCGTTAACTGGCGAAACTCCATCACGTAGAGCAGCGCGCCGGGAACGGCAAGCTGTTGTAATGTCGCAAGGAGCCCGGGATCTTCCGGCAGCAGACGATGCAGGGCGTTATTAAGCCAGATAATGTCCGCCGAGTGAGCGTGCGCCGCCAGCGTGTCTGCATTCCAGGGGGACAGACGGGCGCCAGGCCAGAGGGCGAGCCTCTGCCGGGCGCTCAGCAGCATCTCCTGGCTCTGCTCAAGCCCGACATACTCAATCTGTCCGGCGTTGAGCTGTGCTAACAGCGATTCTGCGGCGCGGCCAGTGCGGGTTCCCACCTCAAGCAGGCGTACCGGGCGCTGTAAGCGCTGTGCAAGCTGTTGGCAAATTGTCGCCAGTTCCTGAATATACGGGGCGCTGGCCGGATGGTTGAAGGCCAGGCTTTCCGGCGACCACTGCGCGTCGTTCAGTAACGACAGTTCGTTACGGGCGCCGCGAAGAATTTGCGATAAGGTTAAGTCATGTCCGCTGAAGTGCGGGTGTTCATCCTCGCGTTCTTCACCAGCGCAGACCTGATAACCTTCAGCAGCGGGCTTCAGTCGCCGTTGCGTCACCAGAAATGCTAACCAGCGTTCCACCACGGCCTGCCAGCGCGGCTGGATAGCGAGTGAGTTCATCAGGGGGAGAGGATCGGCGCCAGCGGTGTGACCCGGCTTCAGTTTTAACAGGCGATGCTGAAGGAAATCGGCTACCTGTTCTGCGGAGATCTCTGGCGAGATGGCGCAACAGGGCAACGTTCCCGCAAGCGTGTGCCACACCTGCGGCAGTGCCGGGTCCCGATGATCGGTAACGCAAAAAGCCTCGCCCTGAGGAACCACGTATGCCGCCAGCGTTTTTTCTTTTTCGCCGATCGCCAGAACGGTTGCTTGTTTCACCCCCGCCAACTGGCTGAGCGCGCTTTCGATTTCGCCCAGCTCGATGCGATATCCTCCGACTTTGACCTGCTTGTCGCGACGACCGAGGAACTCGATTGTGCCATCTGGCCAGTAGCAGCCGAGATCGCCGGTGCGATACCAGCGCTCGTCCGGGAGCGTCAAAAATTGCTGCTCGCTACGCAGGGGATCGTTGAAATAGCCTTCCGCGACCCCAATGCCGCCAATCCATAATTCACCCGGCACCCAGTCAGGGCAGTCCCGGCCCTGTTCATCCACCACCCGGTAGCGTTGGTTGGTTAGCGGAAAACCGTAAGGGATGGAGCGCCAGTGGGCGGGGACGTCGTGAATTTCGCAGGCGTTAGACCAGATAGACGCCTCGGTGGCGCCGCCCATCGCGATAAATTGTCCTTGTGGACGGAAGGCCCGATAACGGGCGGGGAGGTCAAGCCCGATCCAGTCGCCGGAAAGCATCACTGCGCGCAGGTTTTCCGGCGTGGCGTCGGCGAAACCTTCACACCAGGTCAGCAGCATATCGAACAGCGCCGGGACGCTGTTCCAGAGCGTGACCTGATGGCGCTGGATCAGCTCACACCATGCGTGAGGATCGCGCCGTTGATTTTCCATCACCATCACCAGCGCGCCGCCCGCACGCAGTACGCCAAAAATGTCGTAAACCGATAAATCAAAATGCAGGGCGGAGAGGGCCAGCACCCTGTCATGCGGGCCAACCTGATAGCGGGTATTGATATCGCAACAGGTGTTGAGCGCTCCCCGGTGAGAAATGACTACCCCTTTCGGCGTGCCGGTAGAGCCGGAGGTGTAGATAATGTAGGCCGGCTGCGTGGGGTCGCGTACCACCGGGTTGGCGATTGGCTCCGCCTCAATGGCCTGCTGCCAGGCAAGGACGGGAATATCGTCTGACCAGGCACTGGCGTCGTGCTGGCAAATGAGCACCAGCCGGACGCTGGCGTCAGCGTAGATTTTCTCGCGCCGTGCGGCAGGCTGGTCCAGCGAAACCGGAACGTAAACCGCCCCGGTCAGCAGGACGGCCAGAACTGCAACAAGTTGTCCTGCGCCTTTCGACATCGTGATAGCCACATTATCGCCGGGCTGAACCCCGCACTCGATTAACCTGCCTGCGCAACGGCGGGCATAGTCTGTCAGCTCATGATAATTCCACTGATAACGCATGTCCGTTACCGCCAGCGCCTGCGGCTGTTGCAGAGCGATACGGAAAATGCCTTCATGCAGCAAACCTTCGGGAATGGGGGCGCCGGTGGCGTTGACCCGTTCGCGTATCGCGCGCTGGCTGGCGGGCATCATATCTGCGAACGGCTTTTGCCAGGCGCTTTCGTCATCGCAGAGTTGGTTAATCAACTGGCAGTAGGCGTCGAACAATGTTTCGACTAACGCCGGAGGGAACAGCGCGTCGTTGCTGTCCCATTGCAGCCAGACCTCGCCGTGATGCTCGAACGCCAGATGATCTATCCAGACCTGCGGCGTTTGCGAGATGCCCCATTCCGGCTCGCCCAACGGCGATTCTGCGCGGCTGCTGTAGAGGGAATGGCCCAGATTGCTGGTAAATACCACCGGGGCGCCGTGGGGGTAGCGCTGCTGGCGTTTGAGTTCACGGAGTAGCTCGACGCCGGACCAGTGGCGATGCTCCCAGTCCTCCGTAAACGTGAGCTGGTTTTTACGTGCCAGGTTGCTGACGGTATCGCCATCGCAGGCGGTATCCAGCAGAAGAATATTGGTGAAGTCGGCAAGCATTGCGCCAACCGCCGGGTGCAGCGGCTGGCGGTCGAATAAGGTGATGTTAAGCAGCAGACGCGTCAGGCCGCCCCAGCGAGCCAGCACGGCAGAAAAACAGGTCGCCAGCGCCATTGTCGGCGTCACGCCATACTCGCCGGCCCGGTTGCTAAAGGCGTGCCAGCGTGTTGCCGGGACAATCATGCGGCGCCGGGTATTACGGACTTCACGCAGCGTGGCGGGTTCGCAGGCCAGCGGCAAGACGGGCGCGGGGGGAAGCGTCGATGCTTTCGCCAGCCAGTAAGCGCGCGCGTCGTCTCTCAGTGGTTGATTGATCTTCTGCTGGTGCAGCAAATACGAGCGGAAATCATAGCGGGTGTCGATAGCCGACAGCGATTCTCCGGCCAGCAGGGCGTTAAGCTCATCGAAGAAAAGCGTAAAGCTGGAGGCATCCATAATCAGCAGGTCAATATTGACATGGAGGCGGTGGCGATTGTCCGGCAAGAGCGTCAGCTGAAAATCAAACGTTTCGCCGATCTCCACGCGTAAAAGACGGTGGCTCAGGCGCTGGCGCAGTGCGTCCAGATAGGCCTGGCGGCTTTCAGCGTCGTTATGGCGTAAATCATGAACGGTGACGCCGTTCCAGTAAGGTTGCGGTAGCCAGACCTGCTGCCCGTCGGGGCGAAAGGCGATATGCAGCATTGGGTGGCGTTGCAGCAAGGTCGTGATGGCCTGCTCCAGTTGTGACGCCGTCAGACAATGGCCTTCAAACTCCTGATACAGGTGGCAACCCACGCCGCCAAGCGTCTGCCCCGGCATGCGGCCCGTCAGGTAGGCGTGCTGTACCGGCGTCAATGGGAAGGGGGTACTTTCGGTCATGTTCGGCCAGGATGATTCGTCGGGCGGCGTTTCTTCTTCCGCGTTCTCCGGCGACCGGCTGAGCATTAACTGGTTCCATGCCGCCAGCGTGGGGGCGGCATACAGCTCGCGAAGGGTAAGGCGGTAGCCATTTTTACGAAACCAGTGTAACCATCTCATCAATCTTATTGAATCCAGGCCGGCCTGGATCAGGTTGCTTTCGTCATGTAACTGCTGCGGCGTTAAATTCAGTTCCTGTATAAGCCGCTCGCGTAATTGTTGGTAATCAGCCGCGTGGCGGTTGTCCGGTAACAGCGAATCCTGAGATGGTGCGCCAGAAATCATTCTTCCTCCTGATGGCACGTCTTACCGAAAAGCATTGCTCATATGAGAATAGTAATTATTAACAATTGAGTGCTACCCGAAACGGGTTTATTTATGCCCGTTTCGGGTTGGTAACAGGCGGAAAGAACAGAGGCCCGGATGGGGTATCCGGGCCTCTGTCAGGGAGGAATTTAGGGGGGCGCGACCCCGGTTACATCACGCGTTTAAAGGTCGAAGGGGTTACGCCAAACTGTTTCTGGAAGGCGGCAGAGAAATGGCTGGCGTTGGCATAGCCCAGATCGGCCGCCACCGTCATGACGGAAGTATTGCCGTTGGCCAGGCGTCTTCTGGCTTCCTGCATTCGTTCAGCCTGAAACAGGCCATAGACGCTGTTGTTGAACAGAACGCGGAAGCCTCGCTTAATTTTGAGAACGCTCAGACCGGACTCTCTGGCCAGCTCCGCGACGCCCGGCGCTTGCGTCAGATCAGCCAGCAGCAGATCCTTCGCCCGCAGCAGTTTCTGACGTTCCATCGGGTTGAAGTGGCAGGAGAGGCAACTGGCGTCTTCGCGATGTTCATCCAGCACCAGACTGAGCATGACCAGACTTTGCCCCTGCAACCATAGCGTCGACGGCTTTTGTTCATGGCTGAAGCCGCCGTGCATGCGCATCAGCGCGTGACGCAAGGCCTGAGCCGTTAAGTGGGTTTCAGCATTACAACGCTGCTGCTGGCAACAGCAGTGGGAGTCGATCTTATTCTTAATGACCGCGCTAATATCTGGCACCCACAGCGCGAGGGTTTCAGGGCTGAAGGAGAGGGTAATGCTCTCGAATCGGCCACAATAGGAGGCGCTGCCACGGCAGTCTGGCGTATGGGTAATGTAATGGCGATTGCGCGCAAGGGCGCCGGAGTCCCTGAATCGCAAAGCGCGATGTGCCTTCCAGGATGCACGAGAAGTTAATCCTGCCCAGATCGTCGTGTAGCTGCAACGTCTCAGGCCGCGCAAAATGGCCCCTCCAGAGCAAAATATCCATACCTTCCTGCAACGAACAGCGCAGCAGTTCACACTGAGCAGGAATATTGCCATCGTTTGCAGGTTTCCCGACCACCAACTGGTGAATAGAGATTTCAGATTGCGTTTGCGGTGACTCCGTCATGACCTGGTTATCTCCCTGTGGCTTAGACCAATGCGGGTATAAATAGAACCGAATGGGGTAGATGAGTTATTGATAATGGTTATTATTCACATTAATTCTCAGAACGCCACCCTGAATTGTCGTTTTTGGCGTCCGTAAAAATTCATCAGGAAATTCAGTTACTCCCATGTCATCTCAATCATCCAATACTGAATCGCTGTCCCGATTTCCTCTCTGGCAGGTGATTACACCGGTTCGCAGGAAGGTTATTTTAGCTATGGCGCTGGCGGGGCTGGCGGCATTAACCAGCCTGGGGGCGCTCCTTTTTCTGGCGTGGAGCCTGCGCGACATTCGCGCGACGCCTGACGCTATTCCGGCCTGGCCGCTGGGCGGCGTGATCGGCTGCGTGATCTTAACTTTTGTTCTGCGCTTGCAGGCGTTCAACACCTCTCATTACGCGGCTTTTCATCTGGAGAACATTCTGCGCAGCAGGTTAGCCCGTAAAGCATTGCAGCTTCCGCCTGGCGTGTTACAGCAAATGGGCAGCGGGTCAGTGGCGAAAGTGATGCTGGATGACGTGAAGTCGTTACATATTTTTGTGGCCGACAGCACGCCGCTCTATGCCCGCGCGATCATTATGCCGCTGGCGACAATCGTTATCTTGTTCTGGCTGGACTGGCGGCTGGCAATCGCGACGCTGGGGGTACTGGCGTTTGGATCGGTTGTTCTCGTGCTCGCCCGCCAGCGTTCGGAAGATATGGCTCAGCGTTATCATAAGGCGCGCGAGCAGGTTAGCGCGGCGGTTATTGAGTTCGTGCAGGCCATGCCCGTGGTGAGAACGTTTGATAGCGGCAGCACCAGTTTTTTGCGCTATCAACGCGCCCTTGAAGAGTGGGTCGATGTGCTCAAAACCTGGTATCGCAAAGCCGGTTTTTCAGCGCGTTTTTCCTTCTCGATTCTGAATCCTCTCCCGACCCTGTTTGTTCTGATCTGGTCGGGATACGGCCTGTTGCACTATGGCAGTCTCGATTTTATCGCGTGGGTGGCCGTTTTACTGCTGGGCAGCGGAATGGCCGAAGCCGTAATGCCAATGATGATGCTCAATAACCTGGTCGCGCAAACGCGTTTAAGCATTCAGCGTATTTATCAGGTTCTCGCGATGCCGGAGTTATCGCTGCCGCTGTCTGACCAGCAGCCGAAAGAGGCGAGCATTACCTTTGAGCAGGTGAGCTTTCATTATCCGCAAGCGCGTACTGGCGCCGCGTTGCAGGAGGTGAGCTTTCATGTGCCTGCCGGGCAAATTGTGGCGCTGGTCGGGCCAAGCGGCGCCGGAAAAAGCACCGTAGCGCGCTTGCTGCTGCGTTACGCCGACCCGGACAAAGGCCATATCCGTATTGGCGGCGTGGATCTGCGCGATATGCAGACGGACACCCTGATGAAGCAACTTTCGTTTGTGTTTCAGGACAACTTCCTTTTTGCCGACACGATAGCCAATAACATTCGTCTGGGCGCGCCGGATACGCCGCTGGAGGCGGTAATAGCGGCGGCCAGAGTGGCGCAGGCCCATGATTTTATTAGCGCGCTGCCAGAAGGTTACAACACGCGAGTCGGGGAACGCGGGGTATTTCTCTCCGGCGGCCAGCGGCAGCGCATCACTATCGCCCGGGCGCTTTTGCAGGATCGCCCCATCCTGGTGCTCGATGAGGCGACGGCGTTTGCTGACCCGGAAAACGAAGCGGCGCTTATCAAGGCGCTCGCGGCGGCCATGCGCGGCCGGACGGTCATCATGGTCGCGCATCGTCTTTCAATGGTGACTCAGGCCGATGTGATATTGCTGTTTTCCGACGGACAGCTCAGGGAAATGGGGAACCATACGCAACTGTTGGCGCAGGGCGGCCTGTATCAACGGCTCTGGCAACACTATCAGCAGGCGCAGCATTGGGTGCCGGGTGGAACACAGGAAGAGGTGGTGGAAAATGAAAGACAATAATCCTGCGGATAACCTGGCCTGGCGCGTCATCTGGCGCCAGCTTATCTCCAGCGTTGGCAGTCAGGCCAGGATGCTGCGACGCAGTATGCTGGCGCTGTTGCTGGCGGCATTCATGCAGGGGATCGCCTTTGCCTGTCTTTATCCGATCATTGATGCGCTGTTACGGGGAGACGCGCCGCAACTTCTTAACTGGGCTATGGCCTTCAGCGTCGCCGCAATTGTGACGCTGGTGCTACGCTGGTATGGCCTGGGCTTTGAATACCGTGGTCATCTGGCGCAGGCCACCCATGAGTTGCGCCTGCGACTTGGCGAGCAGTTACGCCGCGTGCCGCTGGAGAAGCTCCAGCGCGGCAGGGCGGGTGAAATGAACGCCTTGCTGCTGGGCAGCGTGGATGAAAACCTCAATTATGTTATTGCGATAGCCAATATTTTGCTGCTCACCATTGTCACGCCGCTGACGGCGTCGCTGGCGACATTGTGGATAGACTGGCGGCTGGGGCTGGTGATGTTGCTGATCTTCCCTCTGCTGGTGCCGTTTTATTACTGGCGCCGCTCGGCGATGCGGCGACAAATGCAGACGTTGGGGGAAGCGCACCAGCGGCTGAGCGGCGATATCGTTGAATTTGCTCAGGGGATGATGGTATTGCGCACCTGCGGCAGCGATGCCGATAAAAGCCGGGCGCTGCTGGCGCATTTCAATGCGCTGGAAAACTTACAGACCCGCACTCACCGTCAGGGCGCTGGCGCGACGATGCTGATCGCCAGCGTCGTGGAGTTGGGCCTACAGGTGGTGGTGTTATCCGGGATCGTCTGGGTGGTGACGGGCACTCTGAACCTCGCCTTTCTGATTGCCGCCGTCGCGATGATTATGCGCTTCGCAGAACCGATGGCGATGTTTATCAGCTACACCTCGGTTGTGGAACTGATCGCCAGCGCCCTGCAACGGATTGAGCAGTTTATGGCGATAGCACCGCTTCCCGTCGCAGAGCAAAGCGAGATGCCGGAACGTTACGATATCCGCTTTGACAACGTCAGCTATTGCTACGAAGAAGGCGACGGCCACGCGCTTAATCATGTTTCTTTGACGTTCCCGGCGGCCAGTATGAGCGCGCTGGTGGGCGCCTCCGGCGCAGGCAAAACCACGGTCACTAAACTGCTAATGCGCTATGCCGATCCGCAGCAAGGGCAGATTTCTATTGGCGGCGTCGATATTCGCCGCCTGACGCCGGAACAGCTCAATAGCCTGATTTCTGTTGTTTTCCAGGATGTCTGGCTGTTTGATGACACGCTGCTGGCGAATATCCGTATCGCGCGCCCACAGGCGACGCGACAGGAGGTGGAAGAGGCAGCCCGCGCGGCGCAGTGCCTTGAGTTTATTTCCCGTCTTCCGCAAGGCTGGCTGACGCCAATGGGGGAGATGGGCGGCCAGCTATCGGGCGGCGAGCGCCAGCGGATTTCCATTGCCAGAGCGTTATTGAAAAACGCGCCGGTCGTCATTCTCGATGAACCGACCGCCGCGCTGGATATTGAAAGCGAGCTGGCGGTGCAAAAAGCGATCGATAACCTGGTCCACAACCGGACGGTGATTATCATCGCCCACCGTTTATCCACCATCGCCGGGGCCGGAAACATCCTGGTGATGGAAGAGGGACAGGTGGTTGAGCAGGGTACTCATGCGCAATTGCTCTCTCATCATGGACGTTATCAGGCGCTGTGGCAGGCGCAAATGGCCGCGCGCGTGTGGCGCGACGACGGGGTTTCCGCGTCTGGAGAGTGGGTGCATGAGTGATGTTCAGTCGAATGTGAAACCGCTGACGTTGACGACCGGGCGGGTGATTTTTGCTATTGCCGGCGTCTATGTGACGCAGAGCCTGGTATCGGCGCTGTCTATGCAGTCCTTACCCGCGCTGGTGCGCGCTGCTGGCGGTTCGCTGGCGCTTGCCGGTGCGACAACCCTATTCATGCTGCCCTGGGCGCTGAAGTTTATTTGGGCGCCGTGGATCGAACGCTGGCGGCTTCCGCCCGGTAGCCAGGAACGCCGTTCCCGCATGTTAATCCTGCGTGGTCAGGTCGCGCTAGCGGCGATCCTGATGATTGCCGCAGCGATTGGCTCGTTTGGGCGAGAAGGGGGATTTCCCGATACGCAAATCGTCGCGTTATTTGTTCTGTTTATGGTGGCAGGCACGGTCGCCTCCACCATTGATATCGCCAGCGACGGCTTTTGCGTCGATCAACTGACCCGCGCGGGTTACGGCTGGGGAAACAGCGTGCAGGTTGGCGGCAGCTATCTGGGAATGATGTGCGGTGGCGGGGTGTTCCTGATGCTGTCGGCAGCATCCGGCTGGCCTGTCGCCATGCTGATGATGGCGGTGCTGATTATGGCGCTGTCACTCCCGCTGTGGCGCATTACGGAGCCGACGCGAACAGCGACTATCCCGCATGTTCCGGCGTTAGGTTATGCGCTACGGAGGAAACAGGCGCGCCTGGGCTTACTGCTGGTATTGATGCTGAATTCAGGCATGCGGTTTGTGCTGCCTCTTCTGGCGCCGCTGTTGTTGGATCATGGGTTAAGCATGTCCGCGTTGGGCGCGCTGTTCAGCGGCGGCAATATTGCAGCGGGCATAGCAGGAACGCTGGCCGGCGGATTGCTGATGAAATACACCTCACCCGGCAGAGCGCTGTTGACGGCTTATGGCGTCCAGGGGATCGCGCTGCTGGCGGTGGTGATGACGCTCATGATGGCGCCGGGTCATCTGCTGCTGCCGATTCTCCAGTGTCTGGTCATTGTCCAGTCCATTTCGCTGGCCTGCGCGCTGGTCTGTCTTTACGCCACGCTGATGTCGCTTTCATCGCCTTTGCAGGCCGGTGTCGACTTCACCCTCTTTCAATGTACTGACGCGGCAATCGCCATTCTGGCAGGCGTTATCGGCGGCGTTGTTGCTCAACATTTTGGCTATGCGGCCTGCTTCCTGTTTGCCGGGGCATTCACGTTGCTGGCGGCGTGGGTTGCTTATATCCGGCTGCATTCGGCAAGAGAACTGATGACAAGCGCAATTGATTGATCCGGGAATAACACAGAGAGGTAAGGGATGAAAATCAGTGAATTTTTACACCTGGCGTTACCAGAGGAACAATGGCTGCCGACGATTTCTGGCGTTTTACGCCAGTTCGCAGAAGAAGAGTGTTATGTCTATGAGCGTCAACCCTGTTGGTATTTAGGCAAAGGGTGCCAGGCACGGTTGCACATTAATGCCGATGGAACGCAGGCGACATTTATTGATGATGCCGGGGAGCAAAAATGGGCGGTGGATTCCATTGCCGACTGCGCGCGTCGTTTTATGGCACATCCTCAGGTGAAAGGACGTCGGGTTTATGGACAGGTTGGGTTCAACTTTGCGGCGCATGCGCGGGGGATTGCCTTTAACGCCGGGGAGTGGCCGCTGCTGACGTTAACCGTTCCCCGTGAAGAACTTATTTTTGAAAAGGGAAATGTCACCGTTTATGCGGACTCCGCCGACGGGTGCCGACGTTTGTGCGAGTGGGTAAAAGAGGCCAGTACAACGACGCAGAACGCACCACTGGCGGTGGATACCGCCCTCAATGGCGAGGCGTATAAACAACAGGTTGCGCGCGCCGTTGCGGAGATCCGCCGTGGCGAGTATGTCAAAGTGATTGTCTCGCGCGCCATTCCCCTGCCATCGCGGATTGATATGCCCGCCACGCTGTTATACGGGCGGCAGGCAAATACACCTGTGCGGTCGTTTATGTTCCGTCAGGAAGGACGCGAAGCGCTGGGCTTTAGCCCGGAACTGGTGATGTCAGTGACGGGCAATAAAGTGGTCACTGAACCGCTTGCGGGCACCCGCGATCGCATGGGAAACCCGGAGCATAATAAGGCGAAAGAGGCAGAACTGCTGCACGACAGTAAAGAGGTGCTTGAGCATATCCTTTCGGTCAAAGAAGCTATTGCTGAACTGGAGGCCGTTTGCCAGCCGGGCAGCGTGGTGGTTGAAGATTTAATGTCGGTTCGCCAGCGCGGCAGCGTTCAGCATCTGGGGTCTGGCGTGAGCGGTCAGCTTGCGGAAAACAAGGATGCCTGGGATGCGTTTACCGTGCTGTTTCCGTCGATTACCGCCTCAGGTATCCCTAAAAATGCTGCTCTGAACGCGATTATGCAAATTGAGAAGACGCCGCGAGAGCTTTATTCCGGCGCAATCCTGCTGCTGGACGATACGCGCTTTGATGCGGCGCTAGTTCTGCGTTCCGTATTTCAGGACAGCCAGCGCTGCTGGATACAGGCGGGGGCGGGAATCATCGCGCAATCTACGCCGGAACGCGAACTGACAGAAACCCGGGAGAAATTAGCGAGCATTGCGCCCTATTTAATAGCGGCAGAGCAGGGGTAGTCGGGTGAGATTGCCCGTTAGTCAGCGGCTGGTTATTAATGTGAAGTGCAGCGTTATGAAAAAAATCCACGCTTTTGCGTGGATTTTTGTTATTCGTGAAAGGTGTCTCTTTCACGAAGATACGTTATGGGTCAAAAGCTCAGATCCCTAAAAACCACAATTCCCTTGAGCGAATATTTAACCATGCCAACATTGAAGGGAGTTCGCTAACCATTATCAACGGGGATGGCCGGATATCTTAGATTGACTCATACTCGGTTCTGAATTCTCTGTTAGCGTTGATAATTTGTAGTTTCCATTATCCGTAAAAATAACTAGATAGTTCGACCGGGAACTGCTTTCCCAGAGTAATGACCTGGGTAAGGTTAGCTGCTTCATTTAGCTCTCCCGCAAGCATTCGAAAGCTATTATCAAAGCGATGTATCTTAGCTGCTGTCAAACCATATCGCTTCTCGCAGGTTTTAACAAACTCTTTTATCCCGACTAACAGTTTTTCGCTGACGGGTTTTATTTCCAGATGACTTTCTGAAGAATCATCAATTTCAAAGGAAAATTGATGGGCTGCCTCATTTCTTAAATTTTTCAAAAGCCAGACTATATTAATAAGTTTCATTTTAAGTAGCTTGTTCTTTCTGCAAAATACTATTTTCTCATTAAATGTCATTTCATCAATGGACCCGGTTACTGACAGTCCACTATTAATTATTATTTTGTACAACATTCCTTCTACATATGTAGCATGAGAAATTATATCTGAGCGGCATTCGAAATGATCAATACCAGCATGATGAGGGCGTGTTTTTATTTTGTTAAATTCGTCACCAATCGAGTTTCCCGGCAGTGTGATGCGGATGAAATGAGGGAATTGCAGGTTATCGAGATTGAGTTTCTCTCTCAAATTTAGCTGAAAAGAAAGCCCGTAATGTTCAGAATATTGTGCTATAGCAAAGTTATTTGTAATAACATCCCAAAATCGTGAAAAAGGATATTTTAGAATTAATTTAGTACCGCTGTCATCGTTTTTATAAATCGTGTCGCCATCAATCGAGGTCCAGTAAAGCCGTTCGACCAAGAGAAAAACTTCTTCGGGTAAAAGAGGGCAGGATGCAACGACTTCTTCTGTGCCAGAGAATGTTGCCTGAAAGAGCGTCTCGATGTGGCCTGGCCTGGAGTCATCTATATAACCCTTAAGGTAATAATTTCCTGGAATCCCCATAGGACCCTCACTTGCATAGTGCTTCTTAATGATTCGGATTAGATATATCTTACCTGTGTTACTTGGTTGATCAACTTTTTCCTATTGGTCAATGATGAGTAAAGCTTCCGTTCATGAACACCCATTTCGGGCAGATTTATGTTTAGTGCAAAGGGCAATGATGAGTCGACAGCGGCTGAGCGCAGCTGGCGACCAGATGTTGTCGCTCATTGCGGAGAATCTTCACTCAAAAACGGTGAGTGGAAATCTACTGACAAAATCGTATGATGCAGGTAAAGATACTCGAATATGCTGTACGCATCTGCAAGATGCGCGTCAGGATAAATAAAATACACTGCGAAAGTTGAGGTTGTGCTAATGGAATTTGAGGCGGAAAAAGTAACCTTTGAGAGAAAGGTAAGACGTTATCTCTCCGCTAGCGTGAAGCGGCAGGTAGCTATATTGAGCGGCTATCGATGCTCGTTTCCAGGTTGTGATCAAAACCTCATGCTTCAGGACTCATCATTTATTGGGGAAATAGCTTCGATTGAAGCCATTCACTCTCACGGGCCAAGATACAACCCTTCTACAAATGCAGACCAACTACTTCAAACAGAAAACTATCTTCTGTTGTGCCCGAATCATCATGCGATTATTGACAGGCAGCCGGAAATATATTCGGCTGAGTGGCTAAGAAAGGCCAGGAAAGAACATTTAAATAAAATATCAGAAATAGTGTCTGCCTCTAAGTGTGTAGCAGAGGTCAAGCTGGATGAGCAGGTCGAAATCTCTTTAGAGGAAGCAATAGGTGTCTGGAAAGTAAATCGTGAAAATGCATCCGAGGAATTCTGGCAAACGCTTCTACAAAAATGTCCTGCTGTATTATCACAGATATTTCCACAAAGTATGTTTCAGTTAGGCAGTAAATGCTATGTTGGTGGAAAATCGATAAACAATTCGGGTGGTAATCTTGTCGATTTTATCTACGCAAGCAGGCTGACTGGAAATATAGTATTGGTCGAAATAAAGACCCCAAAGACGATACTACTGGGGAAAAGATATAGAACTAATGCCTATTCAATTAGCGAAGAACTATCTGGGGCGTTTGTTCAGGTGTTAAATTATAAAGACCAATTAATGAAGGAATATTTCAAGCTAAGTGAAGGTAACGGAGGTGATTCATTTTCGGCATTCAATCCTAAATGCTTAATTGTTATTGGCACACTTGAGTCAGAGCTTAAAAATAATAGTCAATACAAATCATTTGAGCTATTCAGAAATAGTATGACAAACGTTGAGATTGTCACTTATGACGAGCTATTTCAAAAAGCTCAAGACATTCTGGATATGATTAAATAACATGTAATATCGTTTTTAGCCGACTTCCGCCTGTCATTGCGGACAAGAAGCCTCATACAAAGGATAATTTATAACTACAACCACTTAAGGCGTCTACAAAATGGGTGGCTATTCAGATTATAACCACCGCTATACTCAGTTCCGACCGCACTTCCATGATATCAACGGATACGCTATAAATAAAAAATCCACGCAATTGCGTGGATTTTATGGCTTTTTGTGGCCTTTACGAGGTTTATTGAAACCTCATAAGACAACAATTAGACGTTGAACAAGAAGTTCATCACATCGCCGTCTTTAACGATGTAGTCTTTGCCTTCCGCACGCATCTTACCGGCTTCTTTCGCGCCTTGTTCACCTTTGTACGTGATGAAGTCGTCGAAAGCGATGGTCTGCGCACGAATAAAGCCTTTCTCAAAATCAGTGTGAATTTTACCCGCAGCCTGCGGTGCGGTTGCGCCGACAGGAATCGTCCACGCGCGTACTTCTTTCACGCCAGCGGTAAAATAAGTTTGCAGATTCAGCAGCTTGTAGCCCGCACGAATTACGCGGTTGAGACCCGGTTCTTCAATACCCAGCTCAGCCATAAACTCGTCACGGTCAGCATCGTCGAGTTCTGCGATGTCGGCCTCGATAGCGGCACAAACCGGAACCACGACAGAGCCTTCTGCATCGGCAATGGCGCGAACCTGATCCAGGTACGGGTTATTTTCGAAGCCATCTTCGTTGACGTTAGCGATATACATGGTCGGCTTCAGCGTCAGGAAGCTCAGATAGCGGATCGCCGCTTTATCTTCGTCTGTCAGATCCAGTGAGCGCAGCATGCCGGCGTTTTCCAGGTGCGGCAGGCATTTTTCCAGCGCGGCCAGCTCAGCTTTCGCGTCTTTATCGCCGCCTTTGGCTTTCTTCTGCACGCGGTGAATGGCGCGTTCACAGGTATCAAGGTCGGACAGCGCCAGCTCGGTGTTGATAACGTCAATATCTTCCGCCGGGTTTACTTTCCCCGCAACGTGGATGATGTTGTCGTTTTCAAAGCAGCGTACTACGTGACCAATCGCTTCGGTTTCACGGATGTTTGTCAGGAACTGGTTACCCAGGCCTTCGCCTTTCGACGCGCCTTTTACCAGACCGGCAATGTCGACGAACTCCATAGTGGTAGGGAGAATGCGCTGCGGCTTGACAATCTCAGCCAGTTTGTCCAGACGCGGATCGGGCATCGGCACTACACCGGTATTTGGCTCGATGGTGCAGAACGGGAAGTTTGCCGCTTCAATACCGGCTTTAGTCAGGGCGTTGAACAGGGTGGATTTCCCGACGTTGGGCAAACCAACGATACCGCATTTGAATCCCATGATTTAAATCACCTTAATATCTTGATAATCAACCTGTTGCAGAAAACAGATTGTAGAAAAGTAAACAACTTTGCCTATTATACACAGCGCGCGGCAAAAATGCCGCACATCACTGCTTATTGTGCTTTAAAGGCATGTAATCGGTTCGTCGCTTTGGTTAACCCTTCTTTGAACCAGACTTCAGTACAACGCGCCGCTTCGTCAATGGCGTCGTCAATTAACTTTTGTTCCGACACCGGCGGTTTACCCAGAACAAAACCGACAACTTTATTTTTATCGCCCGGATGACCAATTCCGACACGTAAGCGATGAAAGTTAGGGTTATTACCCAGTTTGTTGATGATGTCTTTCAGGCCATTATGACCACCGTGTCCGCCGCCTAACTTAAATTTCGCGACGCCAGGGGGGAGATCCAGTTCGTCGTGGGCAACCAGAATCTCATCGGGCATGATGCGGTAAAAACTGGCCATCGCGCCGACGGCTTTACCGCTCAGATTCATAAACGTGGTCGGTACCAGCAGGCGAACATCTTCCCCTTCGAGGGGCACTCTGGAGGTGTAACCGAAGAATTTCGGCTCTTCACGCAGAGGCGCGCGTAGTCGCTCTGCCAGTAAATCGACGTACCATGCGCCCGCATTGTGGCGTGTCGCCGCGTATTCTGCGCCGGGGTTCGCCAGGCCGACAATCAATTTAATCGTCACGTTTTTTGTCCTGAGTGTGTCTATAACTGGCGCGTAGTTTACTGTCTGCGGCCGCGCTTGACAAAAAACAGCGTGGATTGCGCCGGAAGCTGAATAATTGCCTGTTTGAACTATTGGAAAGTCAAGCTGTTCAGAGGGTTATTTGTAAAGTTTTGTTGAATAACAGGTTGTAATTGTGATCGCCCACGCACTCATAAAGCACAGTGTTGTCTATACTTTACACATAAGGATTAGGGGTATTCCCTGAAACAACCCAAAAGTTCCGGAGGTGACATATGAAACGCAAAAACGCTTCGTTACTCGGTAACGTGCTCATGGGGTTGGGGTTAGTGGTCATGGTGGTTGGTGTTGGTTATTCTATTTTAAACCAGTTACCGCAGTTTAACCTGCCACAATTTTTTGCACATGGTGCGGTGCTGAGCATCTTTGTCGGTGCCATTCTCTGGCTGGCAGGCGCCCGCGTAGGTGGGCATGAACAGGTGAGCGATCGTTACTGGTGGGTTCGCCACTACGACAAACGTTGCCGCCGTAACGACAATCGCCGTCACAGCTAAGGTATCGCGTCGGTTTAAGACCAGTCAGCGTTGGACTGACTGGTTATTGTCTTAACCATTCTCACTCGTTTTTTCTGACGAGCGTCTCTTTAATCGGCGCAAAATCAGCAGCAATGCCAGCATAATGACCAGATAACTCATTACGTAATGGCCCTGATGTTTTCGCTGTTCAAGCACCGGATCGGCAGCCCATGCCAGAAAAGCCGTAACGTCCCGCGCGTACTGCTCTTCGGTTTCTGGTATATCGTCCTTTTCTGACCAGGTGATCTCCCCATCAGACAACGGCTTCGGCATGTTAATTATGCCGCCGGGAGCGTATCGGTTTGCCTTCATTTCTGGGTCGTCAGGCAGATAACCGGTCAACAAGGCATAGACGTAATCCGCCCCCTGATCGGTATAGGGCAAGAAGGCATCGAACAGAAATTGCGGGAACCCCCGGTCGTACGTTCTGGCGCGAACGATATAGGTTAAATCGACGGGAAGGGCGCCATTATTGAGATATCTTGCTTCCTGATCGTTAAGGTAGGGTGAGACAAACGTATCATTGAGATTGCCTTCCCGCTCGCCGGTTTGACCATCATCCTGAATGTCGGGAAAGACGTAGCCGCTGGCAAGACGCTTTGCCTCTGTGAGCGAGAGTTCGGGCCCACCTGGCTTTGTCAGGGTGCGAAAATTAAGATGAACCATCCCGTGGCAGGCGCGGCATTTCTCTTCGTAGACCTGTAAACCGCGCCGCAGTTGTTCTTTATCATAGTGGCCCGTTATGCCGCTAAAACTCCACGCCTGGCGAGGTGGCGTCTCTTGCGCACAGACAGCGCTGGCGCCCAGAATGCACAGCCATAAAACGCTATATCTTACTAATCCCTTCATGGCGGTTAATCCTGCTTTTCCAGAAAACGTCGGCAGGGCAGTACGATGACAAACCATCCGAAGTAAACCAGCGTTGAAAGTTGCGATGCCGAGCGTATCCAGCCCTCTTCATTACTGAAACCGTCAGGCAGGTCGGGGCCGACCAGCGCTTTTGAACCCAGCCATCCTAAAAAGAATGCATTAGCAACCCAGAGCCAAAAACCACATTTAACGAGCTTGCTGTAATTGCGAAAGCGGGCGCGTGAAGTGTCGAGCCAGGGGAGAAAATAAAAAATCAGCACTGAAGCACACATGGCGACTATCCCGAGAAGTTCGTTTGGGAAGCAGCGCAAAATGGAAAAGAACGGCAAAAAATACCACTCAGGCGCCACGACAGCGGGCGTTACGGTGGGATCTGCCGGGATAAAATTATCGGCGCTGCTGAGATAGTGCGGGGCAAAGAATAAAAACCAGGCGAACAGCATCATGAAAAGAGTGAGCTTGATGGCATCACTGTCGGTGATTTTATAATCGAAAAACAGTTTCCGGGACTCGCTCTGCGTAAATGTCTTTTTCATTGCCTGCGCAAATGCGGACTGCACGGTGCGGATATGCCATATCGTTCCCCCGACAATGACGAAGGGGATAATAAAATGAAGCACATAAAACCGGCCTAATGTGGGTGTTCCTGGAGCATACCCGCCGACTAAAAACGAATACAACGTATCTCCCACCCACGGGATCGCACGAGTGAATCCGGTAATAACGGTGGCGGCCCAGTAGCTTTTTTGCCCCCAAATCAGGCTATATCCCAGAAATGCGGTGATCATCAGTAACACGTATAACGTCACGCTTATCATCCACATTTTGAGATAAGGCTTTCGGTACACGTTGTAATACATGGCGCGGAAGATGTGCAGGTAACAGGCGAAGAAAAATAGCGATGCGCCAATAGAATGCGCGTTGCGCACCAGTTCGCCGTGTCTCACGGATCGCATAATATGAATGATTGAATCAAAAGCCAGCCCTTCCGTGGGTACATAAAACATCGCCAGAACGAGACCAGAAAGGATTTGTACTCCGAGCATCACCAGCAGAATGATCCCGACGGCAAAAACCCAGACGCCTGCGACCGTACGAGGGAAGGGAATACGCCACACTCGTTCTCGTCGGGGTACGGATAGATGTTCTGCCGCCATTTCAGACTTCCTTCGCGCCAATACGCACAGTCAGGCCATCAGGATGAAACGCGTAATCGGGGATTGCGAGGTTCGCCGTAGCGGGCCCCCGCGTGACGCGCCCTGAAGTGTCAAACTCCGAGCCATGACAAGGGCATACCCAGCCTTGCCCACCGGGTTTGGCATTGGGCACACAGCCTGCGTGGGGGCAGTAACCTTGAATGACCAGCCACTGCGGATACTCTGTCTTGATACGTTCGCCGTCAGCCTGCGGATCGATAAAACGATGGACATCCGCCTGCTGCGCTGAGCGAATTTCCTCCGGGGTACGGTGATGAATAAGGATAAGCTTTCCCTGCCAGACTCTTTTCACCGTCTGGCCGACGGCAACCCCGGCGAGAGAGACATCGACAGGTTCGTTTTCCGCTACGGTTTTATCATCCGGCCCCAGTGCGGTGATGAGCGGCCAGACGGCGGCGGTGACACCCGCAGCCCCGACAAATTTTGTGAGTTTACACAGGCATTCTCGCCGCTGTACCTGAACGTCTTCATTGCTCTGTTTTTTATCCGCCACCGTGCGCCCCTCACCATTTTCGCGTATCTGGATTACTGTTTCTCAATGCGTGTATAAATGTCCTGGAAACGCTTATCCGCGATCCCCGGCGCCTTAAAGGTTCGATAGCTGTCAGGCAGGGTTGCATCACCCACTTTAATGAGCATCACCATCCCTTGCGCGTAATGCGGGGTGCATTTAATACCGTAAAATCCAGGTTTGTCGTACTTGACCTCAATTTCCTCATCAATCTTGCCGATAAATCCGGGGTAGCCTGCTGGCGAAAGCTCTGCGATTGACGCAGCGTTATGGCTCTTATGCTTGCGAATAAACTTCACGGTGTCGCCTGGCTGAATCGCCAGATAATCAGGTTCATATACCATCGGGCCGCCCGCGCCTCTGTTTTTCATCAGCACTTCGTGGGTCTGAGCGAAAGCCGTGGTGGTCAGCGCTAACAGACATAACATGCTCAGGCTTTGCTTAATCAATTTCATGGGTTCTCCCTTAGGTGTTTATT
The DNA here is from genome assembly GCF_030333595.1 of Citrobacter sp. CK181. Classification (NCBI taxonomy): domain Bacteria; kingdom Pseudomonadati; phylum Pseudomonadota; class Gammaproteobacteria; order Enterobacterales; family Enterobacteriaceae; genus Citrobacter; species Citrobacter sp. CK181. The sequence goes on from NZ_JAOWFN010000011.1 coordinate 786,187, forward strand.
CCGGTCGTTGGTAGCGGATGAAGCAGCTCAATCCATCCGGCGCCTGCTCAACGATGGCATTAATGCCAAACCACTGGCTGAGGTTTTCAGGCGTAAAAATGGTTGCAGGGCTGCCCTGCATCGCCAGTTGACCCGCTTTCATTACGAGAATGCGGTCGCAGAACATGGCGGCATGGTTCAGGTCGTGCAGAGCCGCAATGACGGTAAGCTTCTGGCGTTTCACCAGATTAAGCAGACCTATCTGATGTTGAATGTCGAGATGGTTCGTGGGTTCATCCATCAGCAGCACTTTCGGTTGCTGCGCCAGGGCCCGGGCGATATGCAGACGCTGTTTTTCCCCGCCAGAAAAGGTATTCCAGCAGCGATTTTGTACGCGCTGTAGATCTACCTTCTCCAGCATGGTCTGGACAATATCGTCATCTTTTTTAGACCAGGGCGAGAGCAGACTCAACCACGGGGTGCGCCCCAGAGAGACAGCCTGCAATGCGGTGAGACGTTCACTGGTTTCCGCTTGTTGTTCCACCAGCGCCACTTTTTGCGCTAAATGGCGGCGCGAGTAATGGCGGATATTTTTATTCTCCAGCGTTACGCTGCCTGATGAGGGTTTCAGTAAACCGGCAAGCAATGAGATCAGTGATGTTTTGCCTGAGCCATTGGGGCCGATAATGCCGACAAACTCACCGGGCGCGACGTGAAAAGAGACGTCGCTGACGATGGCTTTGCCTTTTACTTCCCAGTGCAGTTGCTGCGCCTGCACCAGGCTTCGGACTGTTGCAGAAGGATAGCGTGGAGCGGTGAGAGCAGAATTTACCGTCATTTTGTCTGGTTTCCTCTGATCAAAATGATGGAAAACGCAGGTGCGCCTACAAGCGCCGTAATCACCCCGATGGGTAACACCTGCCCGGGAAGTAATGTCCTGGAGATTACGTCGGCGATAATGAGAAAAATGGCGCCGATCATGGCGCTGACCGGCAGCAATCGATGGTGTTGATTACCCACCAGCAGGCGGGCGGCATGAGGGATCACCAGGCCAACAAAACCAATCGCCCCGACAATGGAGACCATAATTGCCGTCATCCCGGTAACGGCGGCAATCAGGACTCCGCGCGTGCGTTTTACCGGGATGCCAAGTGACGCTGCGGACTCTGCGCCAAACGAAAACGCATCCAGATGACGGGCGTAACAAAAACATAACGCCACACCGACCAGCGCGGTAGGGACGGCCAAAACGACATCTGGCCAGCGAACGCCGCTCAGATTGCCCAGCAGCCAGAACATAATCCCACGGGCCTGTTCCGCATTCGCTGAGCGAGTGATGATTAGCGAGGTGAGGGCATTAAATAACTGTGAACTGGCGATCCCGGCCAGGATGATTTGCGTGGTGGCGCTTCCCTGTCTCCCCCCGGCGGCGATCGCCAGTAACGCCACGAAAAGAAAAGCCGTTAACGCCCCAATAAAAGCCCCAAGCGACATGCTGACGATCCCAGCGCCAAGCCCTGTTAAGGCGATCAGAACAGCGCCGGTCGAGGCGCCGGCAGAGATCCCCAGTAGATAAGGCTCTGCCAGCGCGTTTCGTAGCAATGACTGCAATACGACGCCGGAAACCGCCAGACATGCGCCACAACAGGCAGAAACCAACGCCCGCGTCAGGCGATAGTTCCAGATAATGCCCGCATCCAGCGCATCAACGGCATAGCGCGTATCAAAGAACTGGTTAGAAAGCGTATGGATGACATGCTGCCAGGGGATAAACGTCTCGCCAATGGAGATCCCCGCCAGTAGAACGCAGCACATTAACACGCTGACCCAAAGGGCGTGTCCCCCGATTCTTATCGTTAACTGGCCGACAGCGCGACGCGTCCTGCGAGTTTCGCTCATCATCTACCTGCAATCCTGAATACCAGAGGCGCGCTATGCCCGGTAAGACATAGCGCGACATAAAGATTATTGAGCCGTTTTCGGATGCGCCAGACCGTATTCAACCAACGCATCTGCGAGTTTTTCGACGCCATCTATCGTTCTGATGCCGGCGTTCATTGTTTGCACATCCACCACTGGCAGATGGTTCTCCTTCACGGCGGGGATGAGTTTAGTCACGGGGTCGGACTTGAGATATTCCAGTTTGACCTGCCAGTCATCTGCCGGGAAACGACGACGGCTCATTTCACCGAGAACAATGACGGACGGGCTGGCTTTCGCGATGGTTTCCCAGCCAACGGTTGGCCACTCTTCAGCAGAATCAATCACATTTTTCACCCCCAGCGTCTGGGCGATCCATGCGGCAGGGCCAAATTTCCCGGCCACATAGGGGTCCAGTTGCAGATCGGCGCTGGAAAACCAGAATACGGCGGAGACGTTTTTATCCATTCCGGCAATTTTGTCTTTGGCGGCAGCTTCACGGGCCTTCAGACTGGCGATCAATTCATCGCCTTTGTCCTGCACGTCAAAAATTTTCGCCAGATCGGAGACTTCCTGATAAACCATAGCAATATCAAACATGCCTTTACGTACACCGTCGCCACCGTCTTCGTTGTCTTTAGCGCAGTCCGCAGGCGCGGTATATACCGGCACGTTCAACTCGCTAAACTGCTCGTAAGAGGCGACGGTTCCGGCAGGCCCAATTTGCCATTCAAACTGACTGGCGACCAAATCCGGTTTTTTGGCAATAATGCCTTCAAAGCTGGGGATGTTCTGCGCAATCACGGCCACTTTTTCATTTGCCGCTTTGTAAGCATCCGGGACGGGGCCGAACCACAGCGATGTGCCGACAACGCGCTCGGCCAGTCCCAGGGAATAAAGAATTTCAGTGCTGTTTTGCCCGACCGTGGCAACGCGTTCCGGGGCTTTATTGAAGGTAATATCACGGCCGCAGTTTTTAATCGTCAACGGATAGACTGTTTTTGCTGCATGAGTCAATCCTGATGTGAATAATAACGCTGCGCCAGCCACAGCCAGAAGGTATTTTTTATGAGGTAAAGTAAAGTCTGCGTACATTGTTATCGTCCTGTACATGCCAGAATCTGAACGTCTGGTCATGGTTTATTTGGTTCCATATATCGGGACAGGTACATGACGATAGATGACATTGAATGATGAAATTATGAGAATGCAAAATCTCAGCAGGAATAGGCTCATCAATTCATAATGGTATTTATGCCAAATAAATCATCCCATGGACCATCCCGTCCACTCAATGTGTACAACCCTGACAGCAGGTCTCCTGGCTCGCGGTAATCAGAATATCGGTCTTCCCATAAAGCAAATCTTTACAGTGACCGGTGGTTACAATAACCACACGCAGATATTCGGTATCCGCCTACAGTTGCGGGGGCAGCTATGGAATGAGATTAAAATAATCCGCACCATATTCCTTTCAAAACAACGGCTGTGTTATGAATACTGTCACTGGCGACTGTATCGGCAATCAATAACCTCGTCAACCGTATGAAAAAAGAGCAAAAACATCATACTTTATGGCGATTTTTATATTAATTAATTTAAATTCAAATAGTTGTGTTTTTGTTGGAGTGGTGATTATTGCAACCGCAAGTAATAACGGAAAGGCAAATGAGAATTGATTGACGTTGATCAATTAATCGCGATGAGAAAGAAGGCGTTATTATAAACAGTGAATGTTATCAATATTGTCGCTGGTAACAATATATTTACACGGTTTTTCCATATGCACGATCTGCCACTCGTCGCCCACATCCATGAAGACGTTAAACAGATTTCGCCGCCAGAATTGATACCCGCCGGGTAAAAAATGATGGGTGTGCAAATATAATATTTTATAGTGTTGCTGCTCGCAAAATTGTTCAGCCAGCGAGACCAGTTGGCTGCCAATACCTTGCCTGCGATAATGCTGATCGACATAGCAGCGACAAATCTCAGCTGTCTCCGGTAAATTATAACGACCGTGCAACATCTCTATTCTGTCATCGTACTGACATATCGCCAGCGTTCCAATTATCTGCTGTTGTTCATTCCAGACGCCGAACAATTGGTTTCTTTCCCGCTCAAGATAATTTCCCCGGAGGTCGAATACGTCGTCACTCGCAGTGGGTAATGCTCTGCCGGCATTAAAATAAAGATTAAGATGCCGAATAATAAAGGACTGTACGGCAGGAATATCGTCCCGCGTTATTTCACGAAAAACAAACGGAGAGGTTGGTTTCATATCGGTTATCGCTAACAAATATCAGGAAAACGATAATAACAAGCCAGACGCAGAAAACCAGTTTTCAATAAGAAAACTTGCCGGTCTGTTGAGATACAGACCGGCAGTCGGGATTAGATATCCGCCAGCGCGGCATCTTTGTTCGGGAAGAATGCCAGACGACCCGGAATGGGTTTGATACCGGCGCGGGCCATGGTACGCAGCGGCTGGAATTCCACGTTACTGACGCGCAGTTCACAACCTTCCGGCAAACGCTTCACAAAGCGCTGGAAGGCGTCCAGACCACCGGCATCCAGTACCGGAACGGCGTCCCACTTCAGCACCACAATGCGTTTACCCTCAATGCGTGATTCGAGGTCGGTAAATAACCCTTCCGCGGCGGCGAAAAAGAGCGGCCCGATAACGCGTAATACCAGCACATCATCGGGAACCGTGATGTTTACCGCCGCGAGGCGCGTCATACGGGCAATACGGCGCATAAACAGCAGGGAAGCCAGGACAATCCCGACGCTGATCGCAATCACCATATCGAAGAGCACCGTCAGCGACATACACATCATCATCACGATGATGTCGTCTTTGGGCGCATGTCGCAGTAAATCGACCACCTTATGGGCTTCACTCATGTTCCACGCAACCATCAGCAGCAGCGCGGCCATGGCGGAAAGCGGCAGCCATGACAACAGGGGAGCCAGCGCGAGGAGGGCGAGGATGACCAGAATTGCGTGGATAACGGCGGAAATGGGCGAGGTCGCGCCTGCGCGCACGTTTGCCGCAGAACGGGCGATCGCTGCCGTCGCGGTGATCCCGCCAAAGAACGGCGCTACGATATTCCCCAGCCCCTGGCCGATCAGTTCGCTGTTTGCTTTGTGTTTGGTGCCCGTCATGCCGTCGAGCACGACCGCGCACAGCAGGGATTCAATCGCCCCCAGCATCGCCATCGAGAAAGCGGCTGGCAATAACGCCCGCAATGAATCCCAGCTTAGCGTGAAATCTGAATCCGGGAGATTCCACGGCAATACCAGCTGCGGCAACAACTGAGGAATGCCGTTGCCCTGCGAACCATCGGCCAGCACATAGTGGAACTGTGAACCAATCGTCGCCACATGACCACCCAGCAGATTAACCACGGCCATAACGGCGCAGCCCGCCAGCAGCGCCGGAAGATGGCCCGGCAGACGAATCCCCAGACGCGGCCAGAAAATCAGCATACCGAGCGTCACCACGCCAATAGCGGCATCGCCCGGATTAATGGTCGGCAACGCCATAACCAGCGCCCCGACTTTTTGTAGGTAATGCTCCGGCACATGGGCCATTTGCAGACCGAGAAAATCTTTAATCTGCATTGTCCCGATGGTGATGCCGATCCCTGATGTAAAACCTAACGTGACCGATACGGGAATGTATTCGATCAGGCGGCCAAAACGCGCGAGGCCGAAGAGGATCAGGAACACCCCGGACATGAGGGTGGCGACCAGCAGACCTGCCAGCCCGAATTGTTGCGATACCGGGTAGAGAATAACGACAAATGCGGCGGTCGGGCCGGAGACGCTGAAGCGCGACCCGCCGGTTAAGGCAATAACAATTCCCGCCACAGCGGACGTATAAAGACCGTACTGCGGTGCAACACCACTGCCAATTGCCAGCGCCATCGCCAGCGGGATAGCGATGATCCCGACGGTTACCCCGGCAATCACATCACGGGTGAACCGTGAGGTGGTATATTTTTCTTTCCAGCAAGCGTCGATGAGGGCGCGGAAAGGCATCACATGTGAGGAAAATATTCTGTTCACAATAATGTTTCATCCATGAGCGCATCATCTGTCAACTAAATGGCAGGTGAAGGAGGCATTGGTCATACAAATAAGAGTTACAGACAAAAAAACCCGCCGCAGCGGGTTTTTTAGCCGGGTTCGATTAGTGTTCGAACATAGCTGAAATGGATTCTTCGTTGCTGATACGACGAATCGCTTCGGCCAGCATACCCGACAGTGTCAACGTGCGCACGTTCGGCAGTGCTTTAATTTCATCGGTCAGTGGAATGGTGTCACAGACAACGACTTCATCAATCACAGAATTGCGCAGGTTGTTTGCCGCATTGCCTGAGAAAATCGGGTGAGTCGCGTAGGCGAATACGCGTTTGGCACCACGTTCTTTCAGTGCTTCTGCTGCTTTGCACAGCGTACCACCGGTATCGATCATATCATCAACCAGTACGCAGTCACGACCGGCAACGTCACCGATGATGTGCATCACCTGAGAAACGTTAGCGCGCGGACGACGTTTGTCGATGATCGCCATATCGGTATCGTTCAGCAGCTTAGCGATAGCGCGGGCACGCACAACGCCACCGATATCTGGAGAAACCACAATCGGGTTATCCAGGTTCAGTTGCAGCATATCTTCTAACAGAATTGGGCTACCGAATACGTTATCAACCGGAACGTCAAAGAAGCCCTGGATCTGTTCAGCATGCAGGTCAACGGTGAGAACGCGGTCAACGCCAACGCTGGACAGGAAGTCAGCGACGACTTTTGCGGTAATCGGTACACGAGCGGAACGTACACGACGGTCCTGACGCGCATAGCCAAAGTAAGGGATAACGGCGGTGATACGGCCTGCGGAAGCACGGCGCAGCGCATCGACCATAACAACCAATTCCATCAGGTTGTCGTTAGTAGGGGCACAAGTGGACTGGATGATGAAAATATCACCACCGCGTACATTTTCGTTAATTTGTACGCTGACTTCGCCGTCGCTAAAGCGACCTACAGCGGCGTCGCCGAGAGAAGTGTACAGGCGGTTGGCAATACGTTGTGCTAGTTCCGGGGTGGCGTTACCAGCAAAAAGCTTCATATCAGGCACGAGAAGAACCTCAGGCATGCGTCCATTGGTGGATAGAATCTGCCGAAAACTGTGCGGGCCAGGCAATATCCTATCCAGGCGGTGTATTAAAGAGCGCGATGCAACGTCTGGAACAGGGTGACGTTGTCACCGAAACTCAGCTTGCCCGGCTTAAAGCATGGCTTTTTGCAATGGAGAGAGGTTGACACCCTTCGCCACAAACGCATTGAGCCATTCCGGGGCTTGCTTAAGCACCTGACGAGCAGCGGATTCTGTATCGAATTCAGCAAAGACACAGGCCCCTGTACCAGTCAGGCGCGACGGCGCGTATTCTAACAGCCAGGAAAGCGCCGCATCAACCTCGCGAAAACGTTTTCTTGCGATAACCTCGCAATCATTGCCGAATTCACATTTTAATAACGTTTCTATTGACCTTTTTGGCGTGTTGCGCGGTAATTCGGGGTCCTTGAAAATAACCGGCGTGGGGATGCTTACCCCTGGGTGGGCAACCAGATACCACTTCTCCGGCGGGTCTACCGGCGTCAGGATTTCACCCACGCCCTCGGCGAAGGCCGCATGTCCACGGACAAACACCGGGACGTCCGCGCCCAGCGTTAAGCCTGTTTCCGCCAGTTCATCGACCGATAATCCGCAGTGCCAGAGATGATTCAGCGCCACCAGAACGGTCGCCGCATTGGACGAGCCTCCACCCAGACCGCCGCCCATGGGCAAACGTTTCTCGATGCTGATATCCGCGCCGCTGCCTGCGGGCAAACGCCCGTGGGCAGACGCTGTCTTCATCAGCAACCGCGCCGCGCGGACGATCAGATTGTCGTCATTTTCGACGCCCTCGACAGGCGTCAAAAGATGAATTTCGCCGTCGCCGCGCGGCGTAATGCCGATCGTGTCGCCGTAATCAAGAAACTGGAACAGCGTTTGCAATGTGTGATAACCGTCCGCACGCTGTCCGGTGATGTATAAAAACAGATTCAGTTTTGCCGGAGATGGCCAGTGGGTCATCATTTTACAATCCAGTTATCCATCTTCAGTTTGATGCGCTGACTGCCGTCAGAGAGTTCCATATTTGCCGGCATGGCGGGCTGCGTTTTACTGTCGTATCCGCTGTATACCACTTTCCAGTTTTTACCGTCCTGGCGGTAGTTCACTTCGCTCAGGCGGTACTGGTCGTCGAGGGTGTAATCGGTGGCGTCGCCCGGCAGACCGAGAATCCACTGGCGTAAGCTGTTAAGCGGAATGGGCATTCCGGTCAGCTTGCCGATCATCTCTTCGGCGTCGTCAGCGGTGTAACGCTGCCCTTTGTTGTCGACCAGTTGCACATTGCCCGGCTGGGCGTTCAGCTCCAGTTCGGTGCTGCCCAGCGGATTGGTCAACAGCAGACGGTAGCGATCCTGACCGGTTTGCTGCCAGAAGAAGCGGGCATACACTTTCTGATCGTCGGAGATATAAGCAAACGCGCCACGCGTCTGATACTGATTCAACTTGCGCACATCCTGCTGATGCTGACGCCACTGAGGGGAGTCGGGACTTTTGCCAGGACCTTTCGGCGCATTGATCGTACAGGCGGTGAGGACCAGGCTAGCCAGCGGGAGCAGGCGGATCAGGCGAAAATCAGGCAGGGTCATAGTGATGACGAATCCTTGTAATACGGTGCGATAATTGCCTGATGGCGCTATGCTTATCAGGCCGACAAACTGAACCCGTCGGTTGGTTGCAGTTATAACCCTTAATGCTAGCGCTGACCGGGTACATCGTCTACGTTCACGTTATCTTAATTTAAACAGTAAGCTATTACTCCAAAAGGAGGCTGTCTCTTTTATTGACCACGAGCATCCTGTATGATGCACCCAGTCTAACCTTATCAACGCTGGTACTATTCCCGCACACATGACCCTTTTAGCGCTCGGTATTAACCATAAAACGGCACCTGTATCGCTGCGAGAACGCGTAACGTTTTCGCCAGATACGCTCGATCAGGCGTTGGACAGCCTGCTTGCGCAGCCGATGGTGCAGGGCGGCGTGGTGTTGTCGACGTGCAACCGTACGGAGCTGTATCTCAGCGTTGAAGAACAGGATAACCTGCAAGAGGCGCTGATTCGTTGGTTATGTGATTACCATAATCTCAATGAAGACGACCTGCGCAATAGCCTCTACTGGCACCAGGACAACGACGCCGTCAGCCACCTGATGCGCGTCGCCAGCGGGCTGGACTCGCTGGTGCTGGGCGAACCGCAAATTCTCGGTCAGGTGAAAAAAGCGTTTGCGGATTCGCAAAAAGGCCATCTGCATGCCAGCGCGCTGGAACGCATGTTCCAGAAATCGTTTTCCGTCGCCAAACGCGTACGCACCGAAACAGACATCGGCGCCAGCGCCGTGTCCGTTGCTTTTGCCGCCTGTACGCTGGCGCGTCAAATTTTCGAATCCCTCTCCACGGTGACGGTGTTGCTGGTCGGGGCGGGTGAAACCATTGAACTGGTCGCGCGCCATCTGCGTGAACATAAAGTACAGAAAATGATCATCGCCAACCGCACCCGCGAACGCGCGCAAGTGCTGGCAGATGAAGTGGGAGCCGAGGTTATTTCGTTGAGCGACATCGACGAACGTCTGCGGGAAGCCGATATTATTATCAGCTCAACCGCAAGTCCGCTGCCGATTATCGGCAAAGGGATGGTGGAGCGCGCATTAAAAAGCCGCCGTAACCAGCCGATGCTGTTGGTGGACATTGCCGTGCCGCGCGACGTGGAGCCGGAAGTCGGGAAACTGGCGAATGCCTATCTGTACAGCGTTGATGACCTGCAAAGCATCATTTCGCATAACCTGGCGCAGCGTAAAGCGGCGGCAGTGGAAGCCGAAACGATTGTCGCGCAGGAAGCCAGCGAATTTATGGCCTGGCTGCGCTCGCAAAGCGCCAGCGAGACCATCCGCGAATACCGTAGTCAATCAGAGCACATACGCGATGAACTGACAGTTAAAGCGTTGGCAGCCCTTGAACAGGGCGGCGACGCGCAAGCCATTTTGCAGGATCTGGCATGGAAACTGACCAACCGCCTGATCCATGCGCCAACTAAATCTCTTCAACAGGCTGCCCGTGACGGGGATGACGAACGCCTGAATATTCTGCGCGACAGCCTCGGGCTGGAGTAGCAGCACACCAATCTATTTTTTACAGGGTGCATTTACGCCTATGAAGCCTTCTATCGTTGCCAAACTGGAAGCCCTGCACGAACGCCATGAAGAAGTTCAGGCGCTGTTGGGTGATGCGGGAACCATCGCAGACCAGGAACGCTTTCGCGCGCTGTCGCGTGAGTATGCGCAATTAAGCGATGTTTCTCGCTGTTTTACGGACTGGCAACAGGTTCAGGATGATATCGAAACGGCACAGATGATGCTCGACGATCCTGAAATGCGCGAGATGGCGCAGGATGAACTGCGCGAAGCCAAAGAAAAAGGTGAACAACTGGAGCAACAGTTGCAGGTTCTGCTGCTGCCAAAAGATCCCGATGACGAACGTAACGCTTTCCTCGAAGTGCGCGCCGGAACGGGCGGCGATGAAGCCGCGCTGTTCGCAGGCGATCTGTTCCGCATGTATAGCCGTTACGCGGAAGCGCGTCGCTGGCGGGTAGAGATCATGAGCGCCAGTGAAGGCGAGCATGGCGGCTATAAAGAGATCATCGCCAAAATCAGCGGCGATGGCGTTTACGGGCGACTCAAGTTTGAGTCCGGCGGCCATCGCGTTCAGCGCGTCCCGGCGACCGAATCGCAGGGGCGTATCCACACGTCCGCCTGTACCGTCGCCGTTATGCCGGAACTGCCGGAGGCCGAACTGCCGGATATTAACCCGGCTGATTTACGTATCGACACCTTCCGCTCTTCGGGCGCGGGCGGTCAGCACGTTAACACCACCGACTCCGCAATTCGTATTACGCACTTGCCGACCGGTATCGTGGTGGAGTGCCAGGACGAACGTTCACAGCATAAAAACAAAGCGAAGGCGCTGTCGGTGCTGGGCGCGCGCATCCACGCCGCAGAAACGGCGAAGCGTCAGCAGGCTGAAGCCTCAACCCGGCGTAACCTGTTAGGCAGCGGTGACCGCAGCGATCGCAACCGTACCTATAACTTCCCGCAGGGTCGCGTGACGGATCATCGTATTAACCTGACCCTCTACCGTCTGGATGAGGCGATGGAGGGGAAACTGGACATGCTCATTGAGCCGATTGTTCAGGAACATCAGGCCGACCAACTGGCGGCGTTGTCCGAGCAGGAATAATGGATTACCAGCACTGGTTGCGCGAGGCGATAAGCCGCTTACAGGAGAGTGAAAGCCCCCGACGTGATGCCGAGATTTTGCTGGGTCACGTTACCGGTAAGGCGCGCACCTTTATTCTGGCATTTGGCGAAACGACGCTGACCGACACGCAGCGTGAGCAACTGGCGCAGTTGCTGGCGCGTCGTCAGCGCGGCGAACCGGTTGCACACCTGACTGGCATGCGCGAGTTCTGGTCACTGCCGCTGTTTGTCTCGCCCGCCACGCTGATCCCGCGCCCGGACACCGAATGTCTGGTCGAGCAGGCGCTGGCGCGTCTGCCTGATTCGCCGTGTCGGATTCTCGACCTCGGCACCGGAACCGGCGCGATTGCGCTGGCGCTGGCGACAGAGCGACCGGACTGCGAAGTCACGGCGGTAGACCGTATGCCAGACGCCGTGGCGCTGGCTGGCCGTAATGCGCAACATCTGGCGATTCACAATGTTCGCATATTGCAAAGCGACTGGTTCGCGGCGTTGCCGGGGCAGCAATTTGACATGATCGTCAGCAACCCTCCGTATATTGATGCGCATGATCCCCATCTCGCGCAGGGCGATGTGCGTTTTGAACCGCTGTCGGCGCTGGTCGCAGACGATAGCGGCATGGCGGATATCACGCACATTATCGCGCAGGCGCGCCATGCGCTGGCGCCGGGGGGGTATCTGTTGCTGGAGCACGGCTGGCAGCAAGGGGCGGCGGTCAGAACCGCGTTGACGCAGGCGGGGTACGTTCAGGTTGAGACCTGCCGTGATTATGGCGACAACGAACGAATCACGCTTGGGCGGATCGCGCCATGAATACATTTACGCTGCTGCTGGGCGTCCATCTGACCAGCGTTACGCTTTCCGTTAGCCTGTTCGTGCTGCGTTTCTGGTGGCGCTATACCCGCCATGCGCTGGCATCCGCACGCTGGACGCGGGTTGTCCCGCCGATTATTGACACCGTTTTGCTGCTTAGCGGAGCGGGGTTGATCATAAAAACGCACATCCTGCCATTCACCGTACAGGGGACATGGCTGACTGAGAAGTTGTTTGGCGTTATCATCTACATCGTTTTGGGTTTTATTGCGCTTGATTATCGTCAGGCGCGCAGTCAGCAGGCGCGCGTTATCGCCTTCCCGCTGGCGCTGGTGGTGCTGTACATCATCATTAAACTCGCCACCACAAAAATACCGTTACTGGGGTAAGTCATGAGGTCGTTAGCTGATTTCGAATTTAATAAAGCGCCACTGTGCGATGGGATGATCCTGGCATCGGAATCGATCCGCCTGGATTTTCCGACGCAAGCGGTCTATGACGAACTGGAACGTCTGGCCAGTCTGGCCCATGAAGAAATTAGCCAGCTCCTGTCTCAGGATGAGCAACTGGAAAAATTGCTGGCACTTTTTTATGGCGAGTGGGGGTTCAGAGATACCCACGGCGTCTACCGTCTTTCTGATGCATTGTGGCTCGATCAGGTTCTGAAAAACCGCCAGGGGAGCGCGGTATCGTTAGGCGCAATCTTATTGTGGCTGGCTCACCGGCTGGGTCTCCCATTGGTGCCGGTCATTTTCCCGACCCAGTTGATTCTGCGTATTGAATCGCTGGAGGGGGAAATGTGGCTGATCAACCCATTTAACGGCGAAACGCTCGATGAGCATACGCTGGAAGTCTGGCTGAAGGGCAATATTAGCCCGGTCGCTGAGCTGTTTAACGAAGATCTGGATGAGGCGGATAACGCTGAGGTCATTCGCAAATTGCTGGATACGCTGAAATCTTCCTTGATGGAAGAGCGGCAAATGGAACTGGCGTTGCGCGCCAGCGAAGCGTTACTGCAATTTAACCCGGAAGACCCTTACGAGATCCGCGACCGGGGGCTGATTTATGCGCAACTGGAGTGTGAACATGTTGCGTTGACGGATTTAAGTTATTTTGTTGAACAGTGTCCAGAAGACCCGATCAGCGAAATGATTCGTGCGCAGATTAATACCATTGCGCACAAGCAAATTGTTTTGCATTAATTAATCGACATTTTACCCATGGTTAAGGCGATCCTATGAAACAAAAAGTGGTTAGCATTGGCGACATCAACGTGGCAAATGACCTGCCGTTTGTGCTGTTTGGCGGTATGAACGTGCTGGAATCACGCGATCTGGCGATGCGTATCTGTGAACACTACGTAACCGTGACCCAGAAGCTGGGTATTCCTTATGTGTTCAAAGCCTCTTTTGATAAAGCCAACCGTTCCTCTATTCACTCTTACCGTGGCCCGGGTCTGGAAGAAGGGATGAAGATTTTCCAGGAACTGAAACAAACGTTTGGCGTGAAAGTGATCACCGACGTTCATGAAGCCAGTCAGGCGCAGCCTGTCGCCGACGTGGTGGATGTCATTCAGCTTCCGGCGTTCCTCGCTCGCCAGACCGACCTGGTGGAAGCGATGGCAAAAACCGGCGCGGTCATTAACGTGAAAAAACCGCAGTTCGTCAGCCCTGGTCAGATGGGCAATATCGTGGACAAATTCCACGAAGGCGGCAACGATAAAGTGATCCTGTGCGATCGCGGTGCGAACTTCGGCTACGACAACCTGGTTGTTGATATGCTGGGCTTTAGCGTGATGAAGAAAGTTTCCGGTAACTCGCCTGTTATTTTCGACGTCACCCATGCGTTGCAGTGCCGCGACCCGTTTGGCGCCGCGTCTGGCGGTCGTCGCGCGCAGGTTACCGAACTGGCGCGCGCCGGTATGGCGGTAGGCCTGGCCGGTCTGTTCATTGAAGCGCACCCGGACCCGGAGCATGCGAAATGTGACGGTCCGTCCGCGCTGCCGTTAGCGAAGCTGGAACCGTTCCTGAAGCAAATTAAAGCGATTGACGATCTGGTGAAAAGCTTCGGCGAGCTGGATACCGAACACTAAGCGGGAATGATGTGTGCCGGAGGGCGTCTGACGCCGTATCCGGCCTACAATAAACGCGGTTTCGTAAGCCCGGAAAGCGTAAACGCTACCGGGCTTTTTTGTCCGTCAGGCAAAAATGGTCATCAGGTAAGCGATAAACAGAGCCAGATGCGCCGCGCCGTTCAACACATTGGTTCGCCCGGTCGAGAAGGAAATGTGGCACAGCACCAGTGAGGCCACCATTACCACCATCTCCGGGGCGCCCAAACCGAAGAGCAGGTCATTTCCGGTAGCCCATGCAATCAGCGTCACCACCGGTACGGTCAGGGAGATGGTTGCCAGTACCGAACCAAAGAACAGGTTCATGGCTCGCTGTACCTGGTTATTCAACACCGCTTTCAGCGCGCCCAGCCCTTCAGGGGAGAGGATCAGCAAGGCCACGAGGAAACCGGTAAATGCCACTGGCGCATTCAGTTCGGTTAACAGCGTCTCCAGCGGATTGGCGTTCATTTTCGTCACGGCGATAACGGCAATCAGATGTACGATCAGCCATACAGCGTGCCAGATGTTGCTGTGCGCGGACGGTTTGCCGTGGTGCGGGTCATCGTCATCACTTTCATCTTCATGCTCGTAAACGAATAAACTCTGGTGCGTTTTCGTCTGAATCAGCAGGAAAACGCCGTACATCGCGGCGGAAATAAGCGCCACTAACAGCGCCTGAGCCGTAGTAAAATTAGCCCCTGGCAGCGCCATAGGGAAGACCAGTACGATAATCGCCAGCGGAAACAGGGCAATTAAATACTGTTTAATGCCAAACAGGTTCATATATTGTGTGGCGAATTTACGACCGCCAAGCAGCAGAGAAAAACCGACCAGTCCGCCAGTTACAATCATGATGATTGAATAGAGCGTATCGCGCATCAGCGTTGGCGCGGCGTCGCCGGTGGCCATCAATGCGGAAATTAAACTCACTTCCAGAATAACGACAGAAAGACTTAAGATAAGGGAACCGTAGGGTTCGCCGAGTCGGTGCGCTAATACATCCGCATGGCGGACAACGCTGAAAGCGCTGCTTAAAATACCAATAAGGGCAAGTATATTAATACCGATGACCACTGGTAGTGACTGACTGCTTCCCCATAAGAACAGCACCACCAGTGCCAGAACCGGGAAAATAAGCGAGGTCTCCTTGTGGCGGGTTTTCACCGCCTCATGTGCGTGTGTCATTATGATTCTCCATCTCCGCAGGTGTTTTTAATTATAAATGTATTAAAGATTGTAAAAAATAACAGAAATCGCGGCTTCATCATTGTGTTTTTACGTAATTTTACGGCATGGGCTATTTTTCCCCGCAGAGTGAATGAAAAAGTACGTCTTGTTTAGAGAGCATATGAATAACAGTGGGTTAGTGACAAATAAAAAGTAAAATAGCACCCGACTGGCGAGACAAAACATTGTTGACCACACTAAAGGTTTACAGCAAAAAGAGGAGTCAGCAATGCCTTATAAAACGAAAAGCGATTTGCCGGAAAGCGTTCAGAATGTGCTGCCTGCGCACGCGCAGGATATCTATAAAGAGGCGTTTAATAGCGCCTGGGAACAATATAAAGATAAAGCGGACAGACGTGACGACGCCAGCCGGGAGGAGACCGCGCATAAGGTTGCCTGGGCTGCCGTCAAAAATGATTACCAAAAAGGGGACGATGATAAGTGGCATAAAAAGCGCTGATCGTCTTCGTGCCAGACCAGGCAAATGATGCGCGTTGAGCGTCTGTTGCCTTGCAAGCGGCGGTTGAATTGCATATTGTCCTGTTAGTGGTTTCAAAATGAGCAGTTAAAATGCCCGGAAGGCGTCAAAAAAGTGTTGCAGGGAAGTTTGCAGTGGCGGAGGTGTAAGGTGTTAACGCGTGATTTTTTACTGAATGCCGATTGTAAAACGGCGTTTGGCGCTATTGAAGAATCACTACTTTGGTCAGCAGAACAACGGGCCGCTTCACTGGCGGCGACGCTTGCTTGCAGGCCCGATGATGGACCGGTGTGGATCTTCGGTTATGGATCGTTGATGTGGAATCCGGCGTTAGAATTTGACGAGTCCTGTACCGGTACGCTGGTCGGCTGGCACCGGGCGTTTTGTCTGCGTCTGACGGCAGGGCGTGGAACGGTGTGCCAGCCCGGACGGATGCTGGCGCTGAAAGAGGGCGGGCGAACGACTGGCGTGGCTTATAAACTGCCGGAGAACGCGCTGGAGCAGGAGCTGACGCTGCTGTGGAAGCGGGAAATGATTACTGGCTGTTATCTTCCCACCTGGTGCCAGCTGGCGCTGGATGATGGCCGGACGGTCAATGCGCTGGTGTTTATTATGGACCCGCGGCACCCGCTGTATGAGTCGGATACTCGCGCTCAGATTATCGCGCCGCTGATCGCTGCCGCCAGTGGGCCGTTGGGCACCAACGCGCAATATCTGTTCTCGCTGGAACAGGAGCTTGCCAGACTGGGGATGCGGGACGATTGCCTGAACGATCTGGTGGCGAAAGTCAGAGGCTTGTTAGGCGAGAATCAGCCGGAAAGGGGGTTCAACCCCGGATTTGCCTGAGCGTTGCCCCTGAATCCAGGGGCAAAAACATCAGGCTGCGATATAACTGATGGAGTGTTCCAGTGACTGGCTGTGGCTGTCGATCAGCACGTTCCAGACACCGGTGTACGGTACGGTCAGCCAGGCATTATCACGGTTCTGCACGCTTAAAATATCGGTCTGCGTGTCTTTGACGTGTTTTTTCTCACTCATTAAATGGATGTGGCAGCGTTCAGAACAACGCACTATCACCGTATCCCCACCAAACAATTTCAAACTTGCTTTCACTAATGCCATTTTTCACCCCGTTCTTGAAAACAACGTACTCCCTTGCGGAAGTGCTGCGTGATGTTGTTCACATTTCACTCATTGCATAACACCAAAGGGTGAGCTCACGGATGCTGATTTTGATCAAAAAATGGCATAACCATTAAACAAAAATGACAAAATGCCTGAAAATCATTGAAAGGGCGTGGTAACTTTCGACAAAAACACGCCCTTATAAGATTAAATTCGGAAATGCCCGGCAGTTTCAGCCAGCTCGCCTGCCTGGCTCTGCAAGGCGCCTGCGGCGGCGGCAGACTGCACCACCAGTTCAGCGTTCTGTTGCACCATGCGATCAAGGTGGTTCACGGAGTGATTTATTTCCTGAATGCCTTTCATCTGCTCACTGGTGGCGATGCTGATTTCATGCATGATGCCGGAGACATGGCCGATGCTGGACAGGATCTCCTGCATACTTTCTCCGGCCAGATGAACATAACGTGAACCTGTCGCGACGCTGGTGGTTGTGGAGTCGATCAACGATTTAATCTCTTTTGCCGCCTGCGCGCTGCGGCTGGCAAGGTTGCGCACTTCACCCGCGACAACGGCAAACCCGCGGCCTTGCTCTCCCGCCCGGGCGGCTTCGACCGAAGCATTCAGCGCCAGAATATTGGTCTGGAACGCAATGCCGTCGATCACGCTGGTGATATCGCCGATTTTCGCCGATGCCCCTTCAATAGATTGCATTGTCGTGATTGCCTGCGAGACCACGTCGCCGCCGCGCGTGGCGGCCTGTGAGGCTTTTTGCGCCTGATCGTTGGCTTCGGCGGCAGATTCCGTGGACTGGGCGACCGATGCGGTGATTTGCTCAACGGCGCTGGCGGTTTCACGCAGGCTGGAGGCGGCCTGCTCGGTACGGCCTGAAAGGTCGCGGTTACCGGCGGCAATCTCCTGCGCGGCCATTTTCACCGAGGCGCTGGCATCGCGTAGCTGTACCATCACCACGGACAGCTTATCGCTAAAACCGTTAAACGCCCTGGCGATTTGCGCGACTTCGTCCGTGCCGCTGTCCGGCAAACGCTGAGACAAATCGTTCGTCCCGTTGGCAATGGCATGCATCGCGTCGCGGATCGTGGACAGACGCTTCATCAGGCGAGCCACCAGAAGGTGCATCACTGCGCCGCCCGCGAGAACCAACAGCAGCAGAGACAGGGTGGACGCCTTCAGCAGTGCCAGCATGCCGGAGGTCGCCTCTTTTTCGTCTAACGCCACGACCAGCCACCAGTGGGTTCCTTGCACCGGCGTCGCCAGCAGCGTTTTACTGCTCTCGCCGATCAGCGCCTGAACAGGGTGTCCGCTTTTTACCTGATTGAAATCCACGCCGCTGACGACCTGCGCGAAAGGTTTCATCGTCAGCGCCGGATCGTTGGCGGCGATGAGCGTTCCGTTTTGGTCGAGCAACATACCGCTGCTGGCGGGCGTCGGTCGAATACCGTGTACATTCGCCACGACGGCGTCCATCGCGACATCACCGGCGACTACCGCTTTCAGTTCGCCGTTCTCTTTCACCGGAACGGCGAACGTTACCACCAGCTTACCGGTTCCGGCATCAACATAGGGGGCCGTAACGACGGCGGCGTCAGCGCTGACAACCTGTTGATACCAGGGACGTGACGTCGGATCGAAATCTGGCGGTATGCCTGCCGGATCGGAAAATTTTGCTGTTTTGCTGGCATACCCGACATAGATATTCGTAAAGCCGCCGCCCAGCGCCATTTGACGAAATACCGGCACCGGATCGTCGGTTAGCGCCGCCTGCTGCAACGAGGAAATCATATTCATTTTGCTGCTAACCCAGTCGGCAATCGCCAGACTGTGGCTGGCGCTGGTACTGGTGAGCGTATCCTGCTGCGCTTGTTGGTTATCGAGACGCGTTACCTGAAGGTTAATCAGCGTGTTAAGGAGGAGGGCGACAACCAGACATCCCGTTGTCGCCGCAATAATACGGGCGCGAATTGAGCTGAACATAGTATTTCCTTCAGTGTGGTATTGGAAATCCTATCGGCTACCGGGCGGCGAATCTTGAGGCTGCAACCGCGTCCATAAGAAAATAGTATCAGCAGGGCTAAACGCGCGTTAAGCGCTAATGAAGGTGCGCGGAAACCAGGGGCAATTCCCGCGCCAGGGATCAGAAGGTCAGAACTTTATCCGCCGCCAGCGTCCACTGGGCCAGTTCGACCAGCGTACCGACTTCCACGCCGTCAATGAGCGGCAATGTGGTGATTCCCCGCCCGTCGGTACAGGTTTTACACAGTTTCACCGGGACGTTCTGCGCGGTCAGGATCTCCAGCATTTGCTGGATATTGTAACCTTCCGCAGGCTTCTGTCCGCGTAATCCTGCGGTGACGGCATCCGACATTAAAAATAAACGCAGGTCGAGGTCGCCGGCCTGTTCACGTAGCGCAATGGCCAGACGCAGGCTGTTAAATAACGCTTCGCTACCGTATGCCGCACCGTTTGCGACGATCACTATCTTTTGCATTTTGACTCCTGTTGTCAGGGGGGCATGGATATTGCTTGTAGTTACGGGTAGACCTGTTACCCGGGAGAGCAACGATGATGACGAATATGGAAAGCCGCCCCGGCGCCACCCAATGGTTTCATTATGCGCGCCAGCTTGAGAATACGCAGCTTCGCCAACTGGCGCAGTCAGGGAAGCTGGTGTCCCGGATTAGCCATCTGGTGCATATGCTACAGTGCGAACGCGGCGCATCCAACATCTGGTTGTGTTCCGCAGGGCAACTTTATGGGCCGGAGATACGCGCCAGCCGCGCGCTGGTGGACGAAGAACACGCCCGGTTGCAGTCCCTGTTGCAGGAGATGAGGCCGATGGCGAACAGCGCGCTCTGTCATCGCATCGCCGGGGCTGTCTGGTGTCTGGAGCAGTTGCCGCAGCTGCGCGAAGCGGTCAGTGGACGGCATAGCGATGCGCCACAGGCGATGGATCAGTACAGCCGCACGCTGCGCCACCTGCTAAGCATTGTGCCGCAGCTTAACGACAACATCGACCATCCCCACATCGCCGGAGGGATGGTCGCGCTGTACAGCTTTATGCAGGGTAAGGAGCTGGTGGGGCAAGAGCGGGCGCTGGGGGCGATAGGGTTCACGCAAGGGGCGTTCAGCCACGAGATGCGACAGGAACTGGTGGATCGCATTGACGGACAGCAGCTCTGCTTTGACACCTTTATATCGCTGGCGTCTCCGGCGGTGGTTCACGCATTTCGCCAGCAGTGCGAAGCGGAAGCCGCTATCGAACAGTGGCGCCGCCTGGCCTGTACGCGCCAGCCTGCGCCCGATAAGGGCGAAAGCGCTTTACGCTGGTTCACGCTCCAGACGCAACGGCTGGAGCAACTGCGCAGCATCGAGGAGATGCTGATCGCCGAGTTAATGTCTGCGGTGGAGCGCCGTCTGGCGCAGGATGAGACAACGTTGCCGCTCGCCAGCTGGCTGGATGATGCCACCGACGATACGTTCTCATTGCGCCGGGATAAGCAGTTGCTGCTGGTTGTGCGGCAACAGGCGCGGGAGCTGGAGCAGCTTAGCGGGCAACTGGCGTCACTACAGGATGCGCTGGAGGAGCGAAAGGTTATTGATAAGGCCAAATATGTGCTGATGCATCACCAGAATCTGTCTGAAGAGCAGGCCTGGCAGTCGCTGCGCAAAATGGCGATGGATAAGAACCAGCGGATGGTGGACATCGCGCGTGCGCTGCTCACGGTGAAATCGCTCTGGCAGGTGACAACCAAAGGGTAGCTGCACAATGGCTGGGCATCGTGTGCCAGATTCGGGTGCAAGCGCGTTCGCGTACCGCCTGAAAAGCGGCGGAATAGGGGCATGTTGATGTTGGCATCTGAATTGCAGGACTGAAATGGTAAAAGAGTTCTGAAAACAGTTTAGCGGCAAACCAACGACGGTTTGCGCGCGTTTGGGATAAAGGCGTCCTGCAATGCTTCGGCATTGCCGGGCGCTTTTTTTTGCAATGGGGAGCATGTATGGGTGACAGGTCTGTTTCATTGACGCGACGTCGATTATTGCAGGCAGGGGCCGCGATGGGCGGGGCGCTGCTGGTGCCCGGTTTGATGCAGTCCGTGTGGGCGGCAGGGTCGGACAAACCCGAACTTGAAATTGTCAGAGTCGGCTTTATTCCGCTCACCGACTGCGCTCCGCTGATCATCGCCGCGTTGAAAGGGTTTGATAAGAAATACGGCATTACCCTCGTGCCGACCAAAGAGGCCAGTTGGGCGGCGGTGCGCGACAAACTCGTTTCCGGCGAACTGGACGCGGCGCATGTGCTGTATGGCCTGCTCTATGGTCTTGAGCTTGGTATCGCCAGTAAGCCGCAGCCGATGGCGAACCTGATGACGCTAAATCAGAACGGGCAGGCAATCACGCTGTCGACGGCGCTCCAGGAGAAAGGCATTACCGACGCTGGCGGATTGAAAAACATGATCGCCGGACAAGCGCCCGGCACTTACACCTTTGCGCATACCTTTCCGACAGGAACGCATGCGATGTGGCTCTATTACTGGCTGGCCAGCGCGGGGATTAACCCGTTCTCTGATGTCCGAATGGTCGTCGTGCCGCCGCCGCAAATGGTGATGAACATGCGTATTGGCAACATGGTGGGCTTTTGCGTCGGTGAGCCGTGGAATGCCCGCGCGATTAATGATCGCATTGGTTTTACCGCCACGACCTCGCAGGCCATCTGGCCCGATCACCCGGAAAAAATCCTGGGAACGCGCCGTGACTGGGTCGAACAGCATCCAAACACCGCCAGAGCGCTGGTCAGCGCGGTACTGGAGGCGGCGCGCTGGATCGACGCCTCAGTGGAAAACCGACGCGAAACCGCACAAATATTGGCCCGTCGCGCCTGGCTTAACACCAAAGAGCAGTACCTGACAGGACGTATGTTGGGCGAGTACGACAACGGCGCAGGGCATCGCTGGCAGGACGCGCACGCCATTCGTTTTTATCACGATGCGGAAGTGAGTTTTCCGTGGCATTCCGACGGGATGTGGTTCCTGACGCAGTTTCGTCGCTGGGGGCTGCTCAAGGACGCGCCGGATTATAACGCCATCGCCGCCCGGATTAACCGCACGGACATCTGGCGGGACGCCGCCGCAGCGGTAGGCGGCATCACGCCGCCTTCTCAGCTGTTACGCACCAGCACCCTCATGGATGGTTCCGTATGGACCGGGCGGGACCCCGAACGTTACGCCAACAGTTTCACTCTCCATCATCAAGGGGCCTGACATGAAAATAGTACAAAACGCGCAAAGACGCATTCCTGAACCCGCCGCCGGTGAAGTGATTACGCTGCCGCCCGTTACGGTGCGCAGGCGTAATCCGCCGCTGTCGCATCTGATGCGAACGCTGGCGCAGCGAACCGTTCCCGCATTGCTGGGGCTGGCGCTGCTGGTGGTGGGCTGGCAACTGGCGGCCATTAACAGCAAAGGCTTCCCGACGCCGCTCAGCACCCTTGATTCCGCGCTGACGCTGTTTGCCGACCCGTTTTATAACGGTGGGCCTAATGATATGGGGATTGGCTGGAATGTGCTGGCGTCGCTACAGCGTGTGGCGATTGGTTTTGGGCTGGCGGCGCTGGTGGGGATTCCGCTTGGCTTCCTGATCGGCCGGTTCACCTTTTTCTCACGCATGTTTACCCCGCTGATCGCGCTGCTGCGACCGGTCAGCCCGCTGGCCTGGTTGCCAATTGGCTTGCTGCTGTTTCAGAAAGCGGAACCGGCATCAAGCTGGACTATTTTTATCTGCTCTATCTGGCCGATGGTGATCAACACCGCCGAAGGCGTGCGCCGCATCCCACAGGATTACCTTAACGTTGCCCGGGTCCTGCAACTCCCGGAATGGACGGTGATGCGCCGTATTCTCTTTCCGGCGGTTCTGCCTGCGGTGCTGACCGGCGTGCGCCTGTCTATCGGCATCGCCTGGCTGGTGATTGTGGCGGCGGAAATGCTCACCGGCGGCCTTGGCATTGGCTTTTGGATCTGGAACGAGTGGAACAACCTCAATGTGGAAAACATTCTCATCGCTATCGTCATCATCGGCGTGGTTGGCCTGCTGCTGGAGCAGGGTTTAATGCTGGTGGCGCGTCGTTTTAGCTGGCAGGAAAAATAAGGGGAACACCATGAAACCGTTAATTCAGGTACAGGCCGTCAGTCAGCGTTTTTCTACCGCCAGCGGCGAATTTCTGGCGTTGCAAAACGTCTCTTTCGACATTCATGAAGGTGAAACCGTCAGCCTTATTGGGCATTCCGGCTGCGGGAAATCGACGCTGTTGAATCTGATTGCCGGAATTACGCTCCCTACCGACGGGGGGCTTATTTGCGACAACCGGGAAATCGCCGGGCCGGGGCCGGAAAGGGCGGTGGTCTTTCAGAATCACTCGCTGCTGCCGTGGCTGACCTGCTTCGATAACGTTGCGCTGGCGGTTGATCGGGTCTTTCGCCGCACGATGGGGAAAACAGAGCGTCGGGAATGGATTGAACACAATCTTGAACGGGTGCAAATGGGGCACGCCATGCACAAGCATCCGGGAGAAGTGTCCGGGGGGATGAAGCAGCGCGTCGGCATCGCCCGGGCGCTGGCGATGAAACCCAAAGTGCTGCTGATGGATGAACCGTTTGGCGCGCTGGACGCCCTGACGCGCGCGCATTTGCAGGACACGGTGATGCAAATCCAGCAGTCGCTCAATACCACCATTGTGCTGATTACCCACGATGTGGATGAAGCGGTGCTGCTCTCCGATCGCGTGCTGATGATGACCAACGGCCCGGCGGCGACGGTAGGCGACATTTTGCCCGTCACGCTTCCTCGCCCGCGTAATCGCGTGCAGCTGGCTGACGACAGCCGATACCACCAGCTGCGCCAGCAGATTCTTCACTTCCTCTACGAAAAGCAGCCGAAGGCGGCGTAGGGAGGCGGTATGACGCAGCGACTGGTCATTATCGGCAATGGGATGGCCGCCACCCGTCTGGTGGAGGCGCTGTTGGCGCAGGCGCCGCAGGCCTTCACGATAACCGTTGTGGGGGAAGAACCGCAGCATGCGTATAACCGCATTCAGCTTTCGCCCGTACTGGGCGGCGAAAAGCGCTTTGCGCAGACGCTGCTGCATCCGCCTGAGTGGTATCAGCGCCACGGCGTCACGGTGCTGACGGGGGAAGCCGTCATCGCCGTTGACGCGATAGCGCGTACCGCCACCACCACCGGTCGAACGCTGGCGTGGGATGCGCTGGTGTTTGCCACCGGCTCGGTTCCGTTTATTCCGCCGATCCCCGGCGCTGATTTACCCCATGTGCATGCTTTTCGCACGATTAACGATGTGGACAGCATCCTGCATGGCTGCGGGCCGGTTGCCGTGCTGGGCGGCGGTGTGCTTGGTGTCGAGGCGGCTGCCGCACTGCGACTAAAAGGTGACAATGTCACGTTAATTCATCGCGGCAATCGGTTCATGGAGCAACAGCTTGATGAGCAGGCCGGGGAACTGCTGGCGGAACACCTTGCCGCACGCGGGATTGACTGCGTGCTGTCGTCCGGTATCGACAGGATTACGCCTGATGACGTCACGTTGACGAACGGTTGCGTGCTGTCTGCAACGCGCGTGGTGATTGCCACTGGCGTAAAACCCAATACGGCGCTGGCGCTGGCAAGCGGGGTGTCCTGTCAGCGTGGAATTGTGGTGGACGGGCAACTGCGCACGGCGGTGGCAGGGATCAGCGCGATAGGCGAGTGCTGTGAAATCGACGGCCAGACCTGGGGGCTGGTCGCGCCCTGTCTGGCGCACGCGGAGGTGCTGGCGGCCCGCCTGGCGGGAATCCCCGGCGCTGATTTTCACTGGCAGGACAGCGGTACGCGTTTGAAGGTGACGGGCATCGATCTGTTCAGCGCCGGGGAGGTAAACGCTACGGCAGGTGATGACCTGCTGCGCACATTTGACCCGCTGAGCGGCCATTACCGTCGTCTGCTGATCCGCAATGGACGGTTACAGGGGGTGCTGCTGATGGGCGATTGCCGCAGCGCCGCGCCGTTGACTGATTTGCTGGCGCAGGCTGCGTCGGCGAATCCTGACTGGTTATTCGACAGATTTGATACGCAGCCTGCGGCTGCAGGACAGGTGACTATGACAAAACCCACGTTGGCTGTTGTTGGACACGGTATGGTTGGCCACCATTTTCTTGAGCAATGCGTTAGCCGCAATCTGCATCTTGACTATCAGATTGTGGTCTTTGGCGAAGAGCGTTATGCCGCCTATGACCGCGTTCATCTGTCGGAGTATTTCGCCGGGCGCAGCGCAGAATCGCTCTCGCTGGTGGAAGGCGATTTTTTTGCCCGCCACGGTATTGAGCTGCGGTTGTCGCAATGCGTCACGGCGATCGATCGGGATGCCCGCGTTATTCGCACCGCCAGCGGACATGAAACGCACTGGGATAAACTGGTGCTGGCAACCGGATCATATCCCTTTGTTCCGCCGGTGAAAGGCGGTGATTCGGCGGCGTGTTTCGTCTATCGCACGCTGGACGATCTGGATGCGATTGCCGCGAAGGCAAAACACTCTCGCCGTGGGGTGGTGATTGGCGGCGGGCTGTTGGGGCTGGAGGCGGCGAACGCCTTGCGGCAATTAGGGCTGGAGACGCATGTTGTCGAGTTCGCGCCATCGTTAATGGCGGTTCAGCTTGATAACGCTGGCGCGGCGATGCTGCGCGAAAAAATCGAGGCGCTGGGCGTGAGCGTGCATACCTCGAAATCCACTGCGGAAATTGTCTCTACCCCGCAAGGGTTACAGTTGGTGTTTACGGATAGTGAGCGTCTGGAGACGGATATGGTGGTGTTTTCTGCCGGTATTCGCCCGCAGGATGCGCTGGCGCGCGGCGCCGGACTTCGTATCGGAGAACGCGGCGGGGTGTGTATTGATAACCACTGTCTGACCTCTGACGCGGATGTTTTTGCCATCGGTGAATGTGCGCTCTGGGACGGCAGGGTGTTCGGGCTGGTTGCGCCGGGCTACCAGATGGCGCGCGTGGCGGCAGCGCAGTTGGCCGGTGAAGATGCGGCGTTCAGCGGGGCGGATATGAGCACCAAACTCAAATTACTGGGGGTGGATGTGGCCTCGTTCGGCGATGCGCAGGGGCGCACGCCAGGCGCGCAAAGCTATCAGTGGACGCATGGCCCGGAGCAAATCTACAAAAAAATTGTGGTCAGCGCGGACGGCAAGACGCTGCTGGGCGGCGTGCTGGTGGGTGATGCGGCGGATTACGCCACGTTATTGCAAATGATGCTTAACGGTATGGCGCTGCCCGGACAGCCGGAATCGCTGATTTTACCTGCTTTGGCGGGCAGCGCGCCGAAAGCGTTGGGCGTTGCGGCATTACCGGACAGCGCGCAAATATGCTCTTGTCATAACGTCAGCAAGGCGGACATTTGCCAGGCGGTCAGCGCGGGCGCAACGGAGATGGGCGCAATCAAGCAGTGCACCAAAGCGGCAACCGGCTGCGGTGGGTGCAGCGCGCTGGTGAAACAGGTGATGGAGTTCCAGCTGGCGGCACAGGGCGTGGAGGTTAAAAAGGATATCTGCGAACACTTTGCGTACTCGCGGCAGGAGATTTACCACCTGGTGCGGGTGAACCGCATCCACACCTTTGAGCAACTGATTAGCCGCTATGGTCGCGGGCATGGTTGTGAGATTTGCAAACCGCTGGTGGGCTCGGTGCTGGCCTCCTGCTGGAATGAGTATCTGCTAAAACCTGCGCATCTGCCGTTGCAGGACACCAACGATCGTTATTTTGCCAATATCCAGAAAGACGGTTCGTATTCCGTTGTACCGCGCATGGCGGCAGGCGAGGTGACGCCGGATGGGCTGATTGCCATAGGCGAAATCGCCAAACGTTATCAGCTCTACAGCAAAATTACCGGCGGGCAGCGTATCGACTTGTTTGGCGCGCGCCTCGAACAACTGCCGGATATCTGGCGCGATCTGGTTGCCGCCGGTTTTGAAACCGGGCACGCCTACGGGAAGTCGTTGCGCACGGTGAAATCCTGCGTCGGATCAACCTGGTGTCGCTATGGCGTTCAGGATTCAACCGGTCTGGCCGTCACGCTGGAGAACCGCTACAAGGGACTGCGCGCCCCGCACAAAATCAAAATGGCGGTCTCCGGCTGTACCCGCGAGTGTGCCGAAGCGCAGGGGAAAGACGTTGGCGTGATCGCCACCGATAAGGGCTGGAACCTGTATGTCTGCGGAAACGGCGGTATGAAGCCGCGTCATGCGGATCTGTTCGCCAGCGATCTGGATGACGCCACGCTGATTAAATTCGTGGATCGCTTCCTGATGTTCTATATCCGTACCGCCGATCGCCTGCAACGCACCAGCACCTGGATGGATAATCTTGAAGGGGGCATCGACTATCTGCGCGAGGTGGTTATACACGACAGCCTGGGTATCGGCGACGAGCTTGAACAGGAGATGGCGCGAATCGTGGAAACATACCAGTGTGAATGGCAAACCACGCTGAATGATCCGCAGCGTCTGGCGCTGTTCCGCGCCAGCGTGAACGGCGACGAACCGGATGAAGCCGTAGCGCGCCAGATGCTACGTGGGCAACCGCAGCTGGCGAAACCGGCGGCGCCAGCGAGAACCATCCTGCCGAAAAAACCCTGGCAGGAGGTTTGTCAACTGGAGGAGATCCCCGAACAGGCGGGCATTGGCGCCCGTCTGGGCAACCTGCAAATTGCGCTGTTTCGCTTTGGTCAGACGATTTACGCCCTTGATAACCATGAACCCGGCAGCGACGCAAACGTGCTTTCCCGGGGAATTCTGGGGGATGCCGGCGGTGAGCCCGTTGTCATTTCACCGCTCTACAAACAGCGTATTCGCCTGCGCGATGGTCGGCAGTATGACAGCGGTGAGCCCGTTGTGCGCGCCTGGCCGGTGAAAGTCGAAGCGGGCAAGGTATGGGTAGGGAATCAGGCGCTACTGCTACGTGCGGAGGCGTCATGAATGAAACCCGGACAACGTGCCCTTACTGCGGCGTCGGCTGTGGGGTGATCGCCCGCGTCAGCGAACAGGGCGTCACGGTTCAGGGCGATCCCGATCACCCGGCCAATTTTGGGCGACTGTGTGTGAAAGGCGCCGCGCTGGGGGAAACCACCGGACTGACCGGACGGTTATTACACCCGCAGGTTAACGGTGAAACGGTAAGCTGGCAGCAGGCGCTGAACACGGCGGGCGAGCGCCTGCGCAGCATCATCGCGCAATATGGCCCAACGTCGGTGGCTTTCTACGCCTCGGGACAACTGCTGACGGAAGACTACTATGCGGCGAATAAGCTGATGAAGGGATTCATCGGTGCGGCCAATATCGATACCAATTCGCGCCTGTGCATGTCGTCAGCCGTTACGGGCTACAAACGCGCGTTTGGCGCGGATGTGGTGCCATGCAGCTACGAAGATATAGAGCGCAGCGATCTGGTGATTCTGGTCGGCTCGAACGCGGCGTGGACGCATCCGGTGCTCTATCAGCGCCTGGTGCAGGTGCGAAAAGAGAACCCGTCCATGAAAGTGGTGGTGATTGATCCCCGGCGCACCGCCACCTGTGATATTGCGGATATGCACCTTGCCCTGACGCCCGGCAGCGATGGCGGGCTGTTTGTCGGGCTGCTGCACGCCATCGCGACAAGCGGCGAACATGACGTCGATTTTGATGATGCGCAGGCGGCGTTTGCCCGCGCCAGCCGCTGGCCTGTTGAGCGAGTCGCGCAATTTTGTGGTCTGGAACCCGCGGAAATCCGCCGGTTTTATGATGGTTTTCTGATCGCGCCGCGCGCAATCACCCTTTACACGATGGGGATTAACCAGTCCGCCAGCGGCAGTGATAAATGTAACGCGATCATTAACGTACACCTTGCCAGCGGTAAATACGGGCGGGAAGGCTGTGGGCCCTTTTCGCTGACCGGACAGCCAAATGCGATGGGAGGGCGTGAAGTCGGCGGGCTGGCGACACAGCTGGCGGCGCACATGAATTTTGAGCCGCAGGATCTGTCGCGGGTTGCCCGTTTCTGGGGCACGGAGCGGCTGGCGCAGACGCCGGGGTTGATGGCGGTGGATCTGTTCGACGCTATCGCACGCGGCGAGGTGAAGGCGGTGTGGATCATGGGCACGAATCCGGCGGTATCGCTGCCGGACACTCATGCCGTCTGTCAGGCGCTGTCTGCCTGCCCGTTGGTCATTGTCTCGGAGGTGGTGGCCGATACCGATACCAGTCGACTGGCGCATATCCGGTTTCCGGCGCTGGCCTGGGGGGAGAAAAACGGCACCGTCACCAACTCTGAACGGCGCATCTCGCGTCAGCGCGCATTTTTAACCGCCCCCGGCGAGGCCAGAGCAGACTGGTGGATTGTCGCGCAGATGGCAAAACAACTCGGCTTTGGCGAGGCATTCGCCTGGCAGGATGCGTGGGATGTCTTTCGGGAACACGCTGCGCTGTCGGGGTTTGAGAATGACGGCGCCCGCGCGTTTGATATTGGCGCGCTGGCGGATCTGAGCCGCGCGGCGTGGGATGAAATGGCGCCTGTCCGCTGGCCGGTCAGCCGTCACCACGGAGCGCTGGACCTGGCTCGCGGCTGGCATCGCAATAAGCGTCTGCGGCTGGTGCCCGTTGAACCGGAGGGCATGAGAACGCGCTGTGACGCGCTCTATCCGCTTATTTTAAACAGCGGTCGCCTGCGCGATCAGTGGCACACCATGACCCGAACCGGAACGGTGGTTCGGCTTATGCAGCACATTAGCGAACCGATTGTTGAGGTTTCACCGTCTGATGCCGCCCGTTTTCACCTGGTGGATGGCGCATTTGGCCGTATCAGCTCCTCACGCGGGGTAATGGTCGCCAGAGTGGTGATTCAGGCCGGCTTGCGGGAAGGGACGGCGTTTACGCCGATGCACTGGAGTAATCGCTTTGCCCGGCAGGGAAGGGTGAATGCGCTGGTCGCGCCCGTCTGCGATCCTCAATCAGGGCAGCCGGAGAGTAAACAAACGGCGGTGCGCATCACGCCGTGGCAGCCGCGCTGGCAGGGGGAGCTGTTCATCCGCGAAGAGATAACCTTTCCTCCTTTTGTTCACTGGTGGCGTAAAGCGGCGGAAGGCGTGGCGCGTTTCACTCTCGCAAGCGATCGTGACGATCGCGACTGGTTGTTGGCGATGTGCCGCGAACAGCGCTGGCAATTGCAGACCGCGCAGACGTCGCAGGGGCTGAATATTCTGGCCTGGCAGGCGGGACAATTAATGCTGGGGTTCTGGTCAGATGCGATAAAACCCGAAACAGACGATGCGGCGGTGATTGCCGCGTTCCGCCATCCGCCGGAAAACGCCCCTGAACGGCATGGCCTGTTGAGTGGCAAACCGGGCGGCGGGATGCCCGACCAGGGACGCATTATCTGTAGCTGCTTTAGCGTGGGGGAGTGTGCTATTCAGCAGGCTATCGCACAAGGGTGCGACTCCGTTCAGGCGCTGGGCAAAACATTACGCTGCGGCACCAACTGCGGCTCATGCGTACCGGAGCTGAAAGCGCTGCTGGCGCAAACGGCATCCGCCGGAAGCCTGGGATTCTCCTGAAAATGCGATAAAGGGCTGCAAAACGCGGATGGAAACGTTATGGTTTTAGTTAAGTGTGAGATTTCATTCGTTTAATGTAAAAGCAGCTGACAATTTGAGCCGTATTGTTTATCGCCCTCTTTCCCTTTGCATACTCTTGCTGCTGGCAGGCGGTACTGCCAGCGCGCAATCCTCGTTTATTCAACAGGCGGAAAATCCCTTCGATAACAACCAGGATGGTTTACCTGATTTGGGCATGACGCCTGAGTCACACGAAGGTGAAAAACAGTTTGCTGAGATGGTGAAAGCCTTTGGCGAAGCGAGCATGACCGACAATGGGCTGGATACCGGCGAGCAGGCGCGTCAGTTTGCGTTTGGCCAGGTGCGGGACGCCGTGAGTGAACAGGTGAATCATCAACTGGAGTCCTGGCTTTCGCCCTGGGGGAATGCGAGTGTCGATCTCAGGATTGATAACGAAGGGAGCTTTACCGGCAGTCGTGGGGGCTGGTTTATTCCCTGGCAGGACAACACGCGGTATCTGACCTGGAGTCAACTCGGGCTGACTCAGCAGGACGATGGCCTGGTCAGTAATGTCGGCATCGGCCAACGCTGGGCGCGCGACGGCTGGCTGTTAGGGTACAACACTTTTTATGACAACCTGCTGGATGAAAATCTGCAACGGGCGGGATTTGGCGCGGAAGCGTGGGGCGAATACCTGCGATTATCCGCCAATTACTACCAGCCTTTCGCTTCCTGGCATGAACAGACCACCGCCTTAGAGCAGCGTATGGCGCGCGGCTACGATGTTACCGCGCAGATGCGCATGCCGTTTTACCAACACCTCAACACCAGCGTCAGCGTGGAACAGTATTTCGGCGAACGGGTGGATCTGTTTGACTCAGGCACGGGATACCATAATCCGGTAGCGGTAAAACTAGGGCTTAATTACACGCCGGTGCCGCTGGTGACGGTAACGGCGCAACATAAACAGGGCGAGAGCGGGGTGAGCCAGAATAATCTGGGGTTGAACCTGAACTACCGTTTTGGCGTGCCGTTGAACAAACAGCTGTCGGCCAGCGAGGTGGCGGAGAGTCAGTCGTTGCGCGGCAGTCGCTATGACAACCCGCAGCGCAATAATCTCCCGACGATGGAGTACCGTCAGCGTAAAACGCTCACTGTTTTTCTGGCGACGCCGCCGTGGGATCTCCAGTCTGGCGAGACGGTGCCGCTGAAGGTGCAGATTCGCAGTCGGCATGGCGTTCGTCATGTGACGTGGCAGGGCGATACGCAGGCGCTGAGTCTGACGGCAGGAGCGAAGGCGGACAGCGCAGAGGGCTGGACCATTATCATGCCGGCCTGGGACAGCAGCGAAGGGGCGACAAATCGCTGGCGGCTGTCGGTCGTTGTTGAAGATGAGCAGGGCCAGCGTGTCTCCTCCAATGAGATCACGCTATCACTGACTGAACCGTTTATGGCGATGCCCGATAACGATCCGCGCTGGAAGCTGCTCCCGGAGGAGTAATCAGAAGATGCGTTCCTGATGCACCCATACCGCCGCTTCGACGCGTGACTTCAGCTTCATCTTCTTCAGCATATGTTTCACATGCACTTTGACCGTACTCTCGGTGATATCTAGGCGGCGGGCGATCATTTTATTCGGCAGTCCCTGGGCGATCAGCTTCAGGATATCGCGTTCGCGCGGCGTCAGTTGGGTCACGTCGCGGTCAGAGGTCGCGCGGTTTGCCCGCAGGCTGGCGGCCAGAACCGGCGTTAACGCTTCGCTCAGCACCATTTCGCCAGCGGCCGCTTGCTGTAAGGCTTTCAGCAGATCTTCCGGCTCCATATCTTTTAACAGATAGCCGTCTGCGCCGCGCTTCAGCGCCGTCACCACGTCTTCTTCATGATTGGACACGCTGAATACCACGATACGGCCTGACAGTGATTTCTCACGCAGCTTATCCAGGGTTTCCAGACCGTTCATGCCCGGCATGTTCAGATCCAGCAGGATCAGATCGGGATCAAGAGACTCTGCCAGCTCAATACCCTGCTCGCCATTACTGGCTTCGCCGATCACGCTAATATCGGGCGCCATGCTGACAAGCTGTTTAACACCGGTCCGTAACATCGGATGATCGTCGATCAGCAGGATGGTAGCCGGTTCCTGATTACTCATGGGTATCTCCTTGGACTTCTGTGAAGTTTGTTTCGGGAATAAAGGTGACAGCAACTTCCGTACCGCCCGTCTCACGACGGCGTACACGACAATCGCCACGCAGGCTCTGCGCGCGGTCACGCATAATAATCATGCCATAATGGTTACTGCGCTCGGCGTTTTCTGGTACGCCGCAGCCGTTGTCTTTTACTGTCAGTTTGACCTGATTGCCATTTTGCACCACGGCGACGGCCACCTCATCGGCATGGGAATGCTTGAGGGCGTTACTTAACGCTTCGCGGGCAATTTGCAACAGGTGGATAGCCTGATGCGACGGCACCCGTCGCGGCGGGAGCTGATAATCCAGCTTCACCGTAAAACCAAATCGGGCGCTATATTCCTGACAGCTCGCCTCCAGCGCAGGCCGCAGGCCGGGTTCGGTCAACTGTAACCGGAAGGTGGTCAACAGTTCACGTAGCTGTACCCAGGAGGTATTCAGTTCGTTGCGGATCTGGCTGAGCAACTCGCGGCTGCTTTCCGGCAACGTCGCGCCCTGCATTTGCAGACAGCTGACCTGCATCTTCATGCAGGAGAGCGATTGTGCAATAGAATCATGAAGTTCGCGGGCAATGGTGGCACGCTCTTCCATCACAATCAACTGTTGCTGGCGTTCCTGATTTCTGTCCAGCGCCAGCGTAGCGGTCAATTGCTCGACCAGCGTATCAATCATCTGCTGCTGATCGTGACTCAGATGGCGCCCGTGCGGCAGCGTCGCCAGCAGAATGCCGTATTGCGTATGGGCATCGGTAAGTCGCCATTTCAGCGTGGTGCCGCCGTTGATCGCGGGCAGCGCGCCGCGCGGGCAGAGGTGGCACCCTTTGTCATCACAACTGCTGTCGGACTGGCAGGTGAACTCCTGATGATTATCTTCATCTTCCAGGTCATAAACCCGCAGTTCAATATCGTGCAGCAGCGTCAGGTTTTGCAGGCCGTTCAGCACCGGGGAGAGGCGCTCGCACAGCGGCACCTGGGAATGCAGGCGGCGGTTGGCCTGCCACAGGAATGAGAGGATCTGGTTTTTATGCTCCAGCCCGGCCGTCTTTTCCTGCACGCGTTGTTCCAGTACGGCGTAACTTTCGGCCAGCTCTTCCGACATGTTGTTGAGCGCTGAGCCTAACATCGCCATCTCATTGCGCCCGCTGATATGCGCCCGCTGGGTGAAGTCGCGCTGGCTGACGGCTCGCGCCATCGAAAGCAGTTGTTTCCACGGTTGCAGCAGGCGCGCCCGTAGCCAGATGATCGTAAAGACGAACAGCAGCGCCATAAAGATGGCCATTAATCGATGCACCATCACCACGCGCTCAATGCGCAGCTCGGTCGTGTGATCAAAGGCGGTGACTAACCGATCCAGACCGGTGACAAAACGCATAACATCGCCGGCAACGGCGTTTCTGTCCTGCGCGCGTTGCAGCCCTGGCGCCAGTTCCGTATGCCAGTAGTCCTGTAGTGCGCGAAGCTGCTCTTGTTGCCCGTCGCGTTCCGCAGCGCGGGTCAGTTCAGGGCTGAACGCCGTCTGTTTCATCTCATCCAGCAGTTTTTGGTCGTGGGCGCTCAGCGGCACTGCTGCCAGCAGACGATAGCTCTGCATACGCAGCGAACCGGCCTTGTTGATCGCATGGGCGCTGCCTTGTACGCCCTGAACCAGCCAGCCAGAGATAGCCATGCCCGCCACACCGATAGCGGTGGACAGGAGAACAATAAGCGCCAGTTGGTTGACCAGCGTGAGTGGAGAGAGACAACGTTTAAACATGTAGACTTCTTCCTTCAGGCTTCCTGCTCAGGAAACCTTAATGAATGACGATTCTGCCGGGATGCTCACCGAGGGGCGTTTCGACAGTGACGTTATTCTCAGCCATACCCTGGAGTATACCCATACCTATAACGAGTTACCTCTTAATTGCTGGTGGTGGGAGGGGATCGCGAAGCCGGGGGGTAGGGTTATACAGCACCGTGAAAAACCACATCTTTTTTGTCGACAAAGCCTACTCACTAAGGGGCATGATAATTTTTAGCCGCGAATAATGACGGCTTTTCCTTTGATTTATATCAACTTACCCCCGGCTGTAAACCCTAATGTGGCAGACATCGAATCGAGTAACAGAGGTGTCTATGAGTCACTCATCTGCCCCCGAAAGGGCATCTGGAGCTGTAATCACAGAATGGCGGCCGGAAGATCCCGCTTTCTGGGAACAGCGTGGTCATCGTGTTGCCAGCCGCAACCTGTGGATTTCCGTCCCCTGTTTGCTGCTGGCGTTTTGTGTATGGATGTTATTCAGCGCCGTCGCGGTGAATTTACCGAAGGTCGGTTTTAACTTCACCACCGATCAGCTGTTCATGCTGACCGCCTTGCCGTCTGTTTCTGGCGCATTACTGCGTGTGCCGTACTCCTTTATGGTTCCTCTGTTTGGCGGCCGCCGCTGGACGGCGTTCAGCACCGGGATTCTGGTCATTCCTTGCGTATGGTTAGGTTTTGCCGTGCAGGACACCTCCACGCCGTTTAGCACCTTTATTCTGATTTCTCTGCTGTGCGGTTTTGCCGGCGCGAACTTTGCCTCCAGCATGGCTAACATCAGCTTCTTCTTTCCAAAACAGAAACAGGGCGGCGCGCTGGGTCTGAACGGCGGTTTAGGCAACATGGGCGTGAGCGTTATGCAACTGGTCGCGCCGCTGGTGGTCTCGTTGTCTGTCTTTGCCGTATTTGGCAGTCACGGTGTGGAACAGCCGGACGGTTCGCAGCTGTATCTGGCGAACGCCGCCTGGATTTGGGTGCCGTTCCTGGCCATTTTCACCCTGGCCGCCTGGTTCGGTATGAATGAGCTGGCGACCTCGAAGGCTTCGCTGAAAGATCAGTTGCCGGTACTTAAACGTGGGCACCTGTGGATGATGAGCCTGCTGTATCTGGCGACGTTCGGTTCATTCATCGGCTTCTCCGCCGGGTTTGCGATGCTGTCCAAAACGCAGTTCCCGGAAGTACAGATCCTGCATTATGCCTTCTTCGGCCCGTTAATCGGCGCGCTGGCCCGTTCTGCGGGCGGGGCAATTTCCGACCGTCTGGGCGGAACGCGGGTGACGCTGGTTAACTTTGTGCTGATGGCGATTTTCAGCGCCTTACTGTTCCTGACCTTGCCTTCTAACGGCCAGGGCGGCAGCTTTATCGCCTTCTTCGTTGTCTTCCTGGCGCTGTTCCTGACTGCCGGGCTGGGCAGTGGGTCTACTTTCCAGATGATCTCCGTTATTTTCCGCAAGCTGACGATGGACAGGGTTAAAGCGGAAGGGGGTTCTGAAGAGAAAGCGCTGCGTGAAGCCGCGACCGATACCGCAGCCGCATTGGGCTTTATCTCTGCGATTGGCGCAATCGGCGGTTTCTTTATTCCGAAAGCATTCGGGACATCTCTGGCATTAACCGGCTCACCGGTCGATGCGATGAAAGTGTTCCTGATTTTCTATATTGCCTGCGTAGTCATCACCTGGGCGGTATACGGACGTCATTCTAAAAAATAAAAAAGTAATTGTTTGATTATCCATTGCGCGGCGTTAGACCGCGCTTTTTTTTGCCTGTTTTTAGTTACAACATACTTATTTATAAATAAACAGCGCCGGTTTGTCAGAACGGCGTTCATTTATGCCTTGCAGGGGGCATACCCCTTAATACCCACTTATAAAGAATTTAACATTTACATAATGGATGAATTTAAAAATATTCATATTAATCAGTATGTTGAATGAATAAAAATCATCCTCCTTAAGGGGTATGTCAAAAAACACCCTCGATTTTCATCCCCGTCTGCCTTGATCGTTATCAATTCTGACGCCCTTTCAGAGCGTTACCTTCACAGCCAATCCAGCAATGTCGATTTATCAGAGAGCCGTCAGGCTCCAAAC
Organism: Citrobacter sp. CK181; assembly: GCF_030333595.1. Taxonomy (NCBI): domain Bacteria; kingdom Pseudomonadati; phylum Pseudomonadota; class Gammaproteobacteria; order Enterobacterales; family Enterobacteriaceae; genus Citrobacter; species Citrobacter sp. CK181. Next base: position 822,989 of record NZ_JAOWFN010000011.1, read on the forward strand.
AGGAGAAACCCGATGAGTAAATTCCTGGACCGGTTTCGCTACTTCAAACAGAAGGGCGAAACCTTTGCCGATGGGCACGGCCAGCTTCTCGAAACAAACCGGGACTGGGAGGATGGATACCGCCAACGTTGGCAGCATGACAAAGTCGTGCGTTCAACCCACGGGGTAAACTGTACCGGCTCTTGCAGCTGGAAAATTTATGTGAAAAACGGTCTGGTCACCTGGGAAACCCAGCAGACAGACTACCCGCGCACCCGCCCGGATATGCCGAACCATGAACCTCGCGGCTGCCCGCGCGGTGCGAGCTACTCCTGGTATCTCTACAGCGCAAACCGCCTGAAATATCCGCTGATGCGTAAGCGCCTGATGAAAATGTGGCGTGATGCGAAAAAACTGCACAGCGATCCGGTAGAAGCCTGGGCTTCCATCATCGAAGACGCCGATAAAGCAAAAAGCTTCAAACAAGCGCGTGGTCGTGGTGGCTTCGTTCGTTCTTCCTGGCAGGAAGTGAACGAACTGATTGCGGCATCCAACGTTTATACCATTAAAAATTACGGTCCCGATCGCGTGGCGGGCTTCTCGCCGATTCCGGCAATGTCGATGGTCTCTTACGCATCCGGTGCTCGTTACCTGTCTCTGATCGGCGGGACTTGCCTGAGCTTCTACGACTGGTACTGCGACCTGCCGCCTGCGTCTCCGCAGACCTGGGGCGAGCAGACGGACGTACCGGAATCCGCTGACTGGTACAACTCCAGCTACATCATCGCCTGGGGCTCTAACGTTCCGCAGACCCGTACCCCGGATGCCCACTTCTTTACTGAAGTGCGTTACAAAGGCACCAAAACAGTTGCCGTTACGCCTGACTACGCTGAAATCGCCAAGCTGTGCGACCTGTGGCTGGCGCCGAAGCAGGGGACTGACGCCGCAATGGCGCTGGCGATGGGCCACGTCATGCTGCGTGAATTCCACCTTGATAACCCGAGCCAGTATTTCACCGATTACGTCCGTCGCTATACCGACATGCCGATGTTGGTGATGCTTGAAGAACGCGATGGTTACTATGCCGCTGGCCGTATGCTGCGCGCCGCCGATCTTATTGACGCGCTGGGTCAGGAAAACAACCCGGAATGGAAAACCGTTGCCATCAACACCCGAGGCGATATGGTTGCGCCGAACGGTTCTATTGGCTTCCGCTGGGGCGAGAAAGGCAAATGGAACCTCGAACAGCGTGACGGTACGTCAGGCGAGGAAACCGAACTGCAACTCAGCCTGCTGGGTAGCCAGGACGATATCGCAGAAGTGGGCTTCCCGTACTTTGGCGGTGAAGGCACTGAACACTTCAACAAAGTCGAGTTGCAAAACGTTCTGTTGCACAAGCTGCCGGTGAAACGCCTGCAACTGGCGGACGGAACCACCGCGCTGGTGACTACCGTTTACGATCTGACGATGGCGAACTATGGCCTGGAACGCGGTCTGAACGACGAAAACTGCGCAACCAGCTACGACGACATTAAAGCCTATACTCCGGCGTGGGCAGAGCAGATAACCGGCGTACCGCGTGCGCAAATCACTCGTATCGCTCGTGAATTTGCGGATAACGCCGATAAGACGCATGGTCGTTCAATGATCATCGTCGGCGCTGGCCTGAACCACTGGTATCACCTCGATATGAACTATCGTGGGCTTATCAACATGCTGGTGTTCTGCGGCTGTATCGGTCAGAGCGGCGGCGGCTGGGCGCACTATGTCGGCCAGGAAAAACTGCGTCCGCAGACCGGCTGGCAGCCGCTGGCGTTTGCTCTTGACTGGCAGCGTCCGGCGCGTCACATGAACAGCACCTCCTATTTCTATAACCACTCCAGCCAGTGGCGCTACGAGACGGTTACCGCGCAGGAACTGCTGTCGCCGATGGCGGATAAATCCCGCTACAGCGGTCATCTGATCGACTTCAACGTGCGTGCTGAACGCATGGGCTGGCTGCCGTCTGCGCCGCAGTTGGGCACCAACCCGCTGTACATCGCGCGTGAAGCGGAAAAAGCCGGGATGACGGCGGTGGATTACACCGTGAAATCGCTGAAAGAAGGCTCGATTCGTTTTGCGGCGGAGCAGCCGGAAAACGGGAAAAACCACCCGCGTAACCTGTTTATCTGGCGCTCGAACCTGCTGGGTTCATCCGGTAAAGGGCATGAGTACATGCTGAAGTACCTGCTGGGTACGGAAAACGGTATTCAGGGCAAAGATCTGGGTATGCAGGGCGGCGTGAAGCCGGAAGAAGTGGAATGGCAGGATAACGGTCTTGACGGCAAACTGGACCTGGTGGTGACGCTGGACTTCCGTCTGTCGAGCACCTGCCTGTACTCCGACATCGTGCTGCCGACCGCCACCTGGTATGAAAAAGACGACATGAATACCTCGGATATGCATCCGTTTATTCACCCGTTGTCTGCCGCCGTTGACCCGGCCTGGGAATCGAAAAGCGACTGGGAAATCTATAAAGGCATCGCGAAGAAATTCTCTGAAGTCTGCGTGGGACACCTTGGCAAAGAAACCGATGTGGTGACGCTGCCTATTCAGCACGACTCCGCTGCCGAACTGGCGCAGCCGCTGGACGTGAAAGACTGGAAAAAAGGCGAATGCGACCTGATCCCAGGTAAAACCGCGCCGCACATCATTCCGGTGGAACGCGACTACCCGGCGACGTATGAGCGCTTTACCTCTATCGGCCCGCTGATGGAGAAAATCGGCAACGGTGGCAAAGGCATCGCCTGGAACACTCAGAGCGAAATGGATTTGCTGCGCAAGCTCAATTACACCAAAGCTGAAGGCCCGGCAAAAGGCCAGCCGATGCTGAATACCGCGATTGATGCCGCCGAGATGATCCTCACGCTGGCGCCGGAAACTAACGGCCACGTAGCGGTGAAAGCGTGGGCGGCGCTGAGTGAGTTCACCGGTCGCGACCATACGCATCTGGCGACCAATAAAGAAGAAGAGAAAATTCGCTTCCGCGATATTCAGGCGCAGCCGCGTAAGATTATCTCCAGCCCGACCTGGTCTGGCCTGGAAGATGAACACGTCTCTTACAACGCCGGTTATACCAACGTTCACGAGTTGATTCCGTGGCGTACGCTGTCTGGCCGCCAGTCCCTGTATCAGGATCATCAGTGGATGCGTGACTTTGGCGAAAGCCTGCTGGTTTACCGTCCGCCAATCGACACGCGTTCAGTGAAAGCGGTGATGGGTGAGAAATCTAACGGCAACCCGGAAAAAGCGCTCAACTTCCTGACGCCGCACCAGAAGTGGGGTATCCACTCCACCTACAGCGACAACCTGCTGATGCTGACGCTGTCGCGCGGTGGGCCGATTGTCTGGATGAGCGAAACCGATGCCAAAGATCTGGGTATTGAAGATAACGACTGGATCGAGGTCTTTAACAGCAACGGTGCGCTGACGGCACGCGCGGTGGTAAGCCAGCGTGTTCCGGCCGGGATGACCATGATGTACCACGCGCAGGAACGTATCGTTAACCTGCCGGGTTCAGAAATTACCCAGCAGCGCGGCGGTATTCACAACTCTGTAACCCGTATCACGCCGAAGCCGACCCACATGATCGGCGGCTATGCGCAGCTGGCCTACGGCTTTAACTACTACGGTACGGTCGGTTCAAACCGCGATGAGTTTGTTGTGGTGCGTAAGATGAAGAACATTAACTGGTTGGATGGCGAAGGCAATGACCAGGTACAGGAGAGCGTAAAATGAAAATTCGTTCACAAGTCGGCATGGTGCTGAATCTCGATAAATGCATCGGCTGCCACACCTGTTCAGTGACCTGTAAAAACGTCTGGACCAGCCGTGAAGGTATGGAATACGCCTGGTTCAATAACGTGGAAAGTAAGCCAGGCGTCGGTTTCCCGAACGACTGGGAAAATCAGGAAAAATGGAAAGGCGGCTGGGTCCGTAAAATTAACGGCAAACTGCAACCTCGCATGGGCAACCGCGCGATGCTGCTGGGTAAAATCTTTGCTAACCCGCATCTGCCGGGCATTGATGATTACTACGAGCCGTTTGATTACGACTACCAGAACCTGCATACCGCGCCGGAAAGCAAGCATCAGCCGATTGCGCGCCCGCGCTCGCTGATCACCGGTCAGCGGATGAACAAAATCACCAGCGGTCCGAACTGGGAAGAAATTCTGGGCGGCGAATTTGAAAAACGCGCCAAAGACCAGAACTTCGAAAACATGCAGAAGGCGATGTACGGCCAGTTCGAAAACACCTTCATGATGTATCTGCCGCGTCTGTGCGAGCACTGCCTCAACCCGGCGTGCGTGGCGACCTGCCCGAGCGGCGCCATCTACAAGCGTGAAGAGGACGGCATCGTCCTGATTGATCAGGACAAATGCCGCGGCTGGCGTATGTGCATCACCGGTTGTCCGTACAAGAAGATCTACTTCAACTGGAAGAGCGGGAAGTCCGAGAAGTGTATTTTCTGCTATCCGCGTATTGAAGCGGGTCAACCGACCGTATGTTCCGAAACCTGCGTGGGTCGTATCCGTTACCTTGGCGTGCTGCTGTATGACGCCGATGCGATTGAAAGCGCAGCCAGCACGGAGAACGAGAAAGATCTGTATCAGCGCCAACTGGATGTGTTCCTCGATCCGAACGATCCGGCGGTCATTGAACAAGCGCTGAAAGACGGCGTTCCGCAGAGCGTTATCGATGCGGCGCAGCAGTCCCCGGTTTACAAAATGGCGATGGACTGGAAGCTGGCGCTGCCGCTGCACCCGGAATACCGTACGCTGCCGATGGTCTGGTACGTGCCGCCGCTGTCACCGATTCAGTCTGCGGCGGACGCAGGTGAACTGGGCAGCAACGGCATCCTGCCGGACGTGGAAAGCCTGCGTATCCCGGTTCAGTACCTGGCGAACCTGCTGACCGCAGGCGATACCCAGCCGGTACTGCTGGCGCTGAAACGTATGCTGGCGATGCGTCACTACAAACGTGCGGAAACCGTTGACGGTAAACTGGATACCCGCGCGCTGGAAGAAGTGGGGCTGAGCGAAGCGCAGGCGCAGGAAATGTACCGTTACCTGGCAATTGCGAACTATGAAGACCGTTTCGTTATCCCGAGCAGCCATCGTGAGCTGGCGCGTGAGGCGTTCCCGGAGAAAAGCGGTTGCGGCTTTACGTTCGGCGATGGTTGCCACGGTTCAGATACCAAATTCAACCTGTTCAACAGCCGCCGCATTGATGCCATCGATGTGAGCAGCAAAACGGAGCCGCACCAATGATTGAACTCGTCATTGTTTCGCGTCTGCTCGAGTACCCGGATGCTGCCTTATGGCAGCATCAACAGGAACTTTTCGATGCACTCGCGTCATCCGAAAACCTGGATAAAGAAGATGCTCAGAGTCTGGCGGTTTTCCTGCGCGATCTCACTGCGCAGGAGATGCTGGATGTACAGGCAAGCTACAGCGAACTGTTTGATCGCGGTCGCGCCACGTCGCTGTTGCTGTTTGAGCATGTTCATGGTGAATCCCGCGATCGCGGCCAGGCAATGGTCGATTTGATGGCGCAGTACGAGCAGCACGGCCTGCAACTCGACAGTCGTGAGTTGCCTGACCATCTGCCGCTGTATCTGGAGTATCTGGCGCAGTTGCCGAAAAACGACGCGCTTGGCGGCTTGCAGGACATCGCGCCGATTCTGGCGTTGCTGGGCGCACGTCTGCAACAGCGGGAAAGTCGCTATGCGGTGCTGTTCGATCTGCTGCTGAAGCTGGCTAATACCGTTATCGACAGCGACAAAGTGGCAGAGAAAATTGCGGATGAAGTCCGTGACGATACCCCGCAAGCACTGGATGCCGTCTGGGAAGAAGAACAGGTGAAATTCTTTGCTGAGCAGGGTTGCGGCGAGTCGGAGATTTCCGCTCACCAGCGTCGTTTTGCCGGGGCTGTCGCTCCGCAATATTTGAATATCACCACCGGAGGACAGCAATAATGCACTTCCTGAATATGTTCTTCTTTGATATCTACCCGTACATTGCCGGGTCAGTGTTCCTGATTGGCAGCTGGCTGCGCTATGACTACGGTCAGTACACCTGGCGTGCGGCTTCCAGCCAGATGCTGGATCGCAAAGGGATGAACCTGGCTTCGAACCTGTTCCACTTCGGTATTCTGGGGATCTTCGCGGGTCACTTCCTGGGAATGCTGACGCCGCACTGGATGTACGAAGCGTTCCTGCCGATTGAAGTGAAGCAGAAAATGGCGATGATTGCAGGCGGCGCCTGTGGCGTGATGACGCTGGTTGGTGGCGTACTGCTGCTCAAACGCCGTCTGTTCAGCCCACGCGTGCGTGCAACGACCACGGGAGCGGATATTTTGATCCTTTCTCTGCTGGTGATTCAGTGCGCGCTGGGACTGCTGACTATTCCGTTCTCTGCGCAACACATGGACGGTAGCGAAATGATGAAACTGGTGGGATGGGCGCAATCTGTGGTGACGTTCCACGGCGGCGCGTCTGAGCATTTAGAGGGCGTAGCGTTCATTTTCCGCCTGCACCTGGTGCTGGGGATGACGTTGTTCCTGCTGTTCCCGTTCTCGCGCCTGGTTCACATCTGGAGCGCGCCGGTCGAGTACCTGACGCGTAAATACCAGGTCGTGCGCGCCCGTCGCTGATACGGCTTTGCGTGCGGCTAAACCCTGCTTCGGCAGGGTTTTTTTATGCCTGTCTGCCGGATGGCGGCTGCGCCTTATCCGGCCTACGATCGGACATAACATGTGGTTATGTGATCATGTAGGCCCGGTAAACGGAGTGCCACCGGGCAAAACATAGAGCACAGGAATTTAATTTGGCTGGTGTGCAACAGATAAGTAATGGTGGTGGGGGAAGGATGAATCGGCGCGTAGCTAAACCCTGCTTCGGCAGGTTTTTTTATGCCTGTCTGCCGGATGGCGGCTGCGCCTTATCCGGCCTACGATCGGACATAAGATGTGGTTATGTAATCATGTAGGCCCGGTAAACGGAGTGCCACCGGGCAAAATATGGAGCACAGGAATTTAATTTGGCTGGGGTGCAACAGATAAATAATGGTGGTGGGGGAAGGATTCGAACCTTCGAAGTCGATGACGGCAGATTTACAGTCTGCTCCCTTTGGCCACTCGGGAACCCCACCAAGGGTAATTCAAATTGTAGAGGTCTTGCGAAGAGATGGTGGTGGGGGAAGGATTCGAACCTTCGAAGTCGATGACGGCAGATTTACAGTCTGCTCCCTTTGGCCGCTCGGGAACCCCACCACGGGGTAATGCTTTGTACTGGCCTGCTTCCTGTTGGGAAGCGGGGCGCATCATATCAAATGACACGCCGCTGTAAAGCATTCCTTTGCTTAAAATGAACTGTTTGCGTACTTTTCATCCGTAACGGAGTAAAGCTAATCAATTCATATCGTTGACGATTACAGAATGATGGTGCGATTCCCGTAAACAAACACACGCTGGGCCAGCACCTTATACAATGCGCGGCTTAACACATTCTTTTCAACATCACGCCCTGCACGCATCATATCCTCAGCCGTATAGGTGTGATCGACATGAATTACGTCTTGCATAATGATCGGGCCTTCGTCCAGATTATCGTTAACGTAGTGCGCGGTAGCGCCGATAATTTTCACGCCACGCTCATAAGCCTGATGGTAAGGACGTGCGCCAATAAAAGCCGGCAGGAACGAATGGTGAATATTGATAATCTTATTCGGGAAGCGGGAAACGAATTCCGGCGTCAGGACGCGCATATACTTAGCCAGCACGACATAATCAGGCTGGTGCGCATCAATGGCGTCCGCCATCTGTTTATCGTGCTCGTCGCGCGTTAACCCTTCGTGGCTGACCAGCTCGAAAGGAATATCAAAACGTTCAACCAGAGGTCGCAGGGTTTCGTGGTTGCCGATTACGGCGGCAATCTCAACGTCGAGCCCGCCATAGTTGGCTTTCATTAACAGGTCGCCCAGACAATGCGCTTCTTTGGTGACCAGAATGACGATGCGGCGACGCCCGGCAGGATTTAACTCGCGTACCGAACCTTCCGGTAATGCGCTGTCGAGATCGGCAAGCAGCGTGACATCATTAAAAATGCCTTCCAGCTCTGTGCGCATAAAGAAGCGCCCGGTCCGGTGGTCAACAAATTCGTTGTTTTGCACGATATTGAGTTCGTGCTTGTAGCAGATATTTGTAATACGCGCGATGAGGCCCTTCTGATCGGGGCAGATAGTGCGCAGAACTTTTCGTTGTAGTGAATGCATTACCGGGTAAATCCTGTTTAATGTGTTTGCTGTATCAGCACTGTCAGGCGTTTTAGCCGCAGCACTTTTTAAATTTTTTGCCGGACCCGCAGGGGCAGGGATCGTTTCGACCAAACTGGGGGCGCGTACCGTCAATATAGTACCACTGACCGTTTTCTTTTAAGAAACGCGAACGTTCAATAATCGCGCCGGGTATTCCCTGTTCGATAAAACGGGCCACAAAACTGACATACCCTGTGTTTTCCGCGTCTGACCCGCTCTCTTCAAAAATGGTCAACCCAAGCCACTCAGTATGGGCGAACCCCGCGACAATATCGTCCCGAAAGGCGGTTGCACCACAGGCGGGGTGCCAGGTTCTAATCAGGTAATTTGCGTCTTTCATCACAAAAGCGCAGTAGCGAGAACGCATGAGATGTGACGGATCGGGTGCAACTCGCTCACCGGACACAATAGGGCCGCAACATAGGCTATACTCGACAGCGCTACCGCAGGGACAAAGCTGAGACACAATCATCTCCCTGGATAAAAAAAACGGCGTACAAACGCCAGGGTAGCGCTATGTTAACCGAGTGGTGACGATGTTGCTACGTCTGGAAGCCAGGGGAAGTTTTTACGTACGATGAGAAAAATTAAAATAGGGCTGGCGCTAGGTTCCGGCGCCGCAAGAGGATGGTCGCATATTGGTGTCATCAAAGCCCTGAAACACATGGGCATTGATATCGATATCGTGGCGGGATGTTCAATTGGTTCGCTGGTTGGCGCCGCATACGCCTGCAATAAACTGCCCGCGCTTGAACAGTGGGTGTGCTCATTCAGTTACTGGGATGTCCTGCGCCTGATGGATCTCTCCTGGCGCAGAGGAGGGTTGCTGCGCGGCGAGCGCGTCTTCAATCAGTACCGGAACGTTATGCCGGTACTGGATTTTGAACAATGCACCCGACGTTTTGGTACGGTGGCGACCAACCTGAGTACAGGGCGAGAATTGTGGTTTACCGAAGGCGACCTGCACCTTGCGGTTCGCGCGTCTTGCAGTATGCCTGGCCTGATGTCTCCGGTGGCGCATAACGGCTACTGGCTGGTGGATGGCGCCGTCGTTAACCCTGTTCCTGTCTCTCTGACGCGTGCGATGGGCGCCGATATTGTTATTGCGGTCGATCTTCAGCACGATGCGCACCTCATGCAGCAAGATCTTCTGTCTTTGAATGTCAGCAATGATAACGACGAGAGTGATGATTCGCTCTCCTGGCATGCGCGTTTGAAAGAGCGCCTCAGCAGCATGACTTCACGCCGTGCGGTCACCGCGCCAACGGCGATGGAGATTATGACAACGTCCATTCAGGTGCTGGAAAACCGCCTTAAACGCAACCGAATGGCAGGCGACCCGCCGGATATTCTGATTCAACCGTTCTGTCCGCAAATATCCACGTTGGACTTCCACCGTGCCAGTGCCGCTATTGCTGCGGGACAACTGGCGGTAGAGAAAAAGATGGACGAACTTTTGCCTTTGGTGCGTACCGACGTTTAACGCACCTTTTATACACACTTAAGCAAATTCTGACAGGCGCGAGCGGCAATAGCATGCCACTATTTACTAAAGCCAGTCAGGGGAGAAAACATGACGCAGCCATTGGTCGGAAAACAGATTCTTATTGTGGAGGACGAGCCTGTATTTCGCTCGCTTCTGGATTCGTGGTTTTCCTCTTTGGGAGCGACAACGGCACTGGCGGGCGATGGTCTTGACGCCCTGGAGTTACTGGGAAGTTTTACGCCTGATCTGATGATCTGCGATCTTGCGATGCCAAGGATGAACGGTCTCAAACTGGTAGAGCATTTACGTAATCGGGGCGATCAGACCCCCATTCTGGTTATCTCGGCGACAGAAAATATGGCAGATATCGCCAAAGCGCTGCGACTGGGCGTTGAGGACGTCCTGCTAAAGCCAGTGAAAGATCTCAATCGTCTGCGGGAAACCGTCTTCGCCTGCCTCTATCCCAATATGTTTAACTCTCGGGTTGAAGAAGAAGAACGCCTGTTTCGGGACTGGGATGCGATGGTTGATAACCCGGTGGCGGCAGCAAAGCTGTTGCAGGAGTTGCAACCTCCGGTTCAGCAGGTTATCTCGCATTGCCGAATCAATTACCGCCAACTTGTTGCGGCAGACAAACCCGGCCTGGTGCTGGATATTGCGCCGCTGTCTGATAACGATCTCGCTTTTTATTGCCTCGACGTGACGCGGGCAGGGGATAATGGCGTACTGGCCGCGTTATTACTGCGGGCGCTATTTAATGGCTTATTGCAGGAACAGCTCGCTCATCAGAATCAGCGTTTGCCGGAACTGGGGGCGTTATTGAAACAGGTCAATCATCTGCTTCGGCAGGCGAATTTGCCGGGACAGTTTCCGCTATTAGTGGGTTATTACCACAGCGGTCTTAAAAATTTGATACTGGTTTCAGCAGGCCTGAATGCGACGTTAAATACCGGTTCTCACCAGGTACAGATCAGTAATGGCGTTCCGCTGGGCACATTGGGCAATACCTACCTGAACCAATTAAGCCAACGCTGCGAGTCATGGCAGTGCCAAATTTGGGGCGCGGGCGGGCGTTTGCGTCTTATGTTGTCTGCGGAATGAGCAAATGAAAAGGCAAAGTGAAATTGATTTACCCGCCTTTCTCTGTGGGTGCTACTATCAGCGCCAGATTATACGTATTTGTCTTAATTATACTAACACGCGTCCTTTTCGGAACTGAGGCTTGTACCAGTGCTGATATACTCGGATGCGATACAGATTGATGAACACGTTCAATACATGAACAGTCCAGGAGATTTTTAAATGGCTGCCCTAAATTCGAAAGTCAAAAAAGCCGTTATCCCGGTCGCGGGATTAGGAACCAGGATGTTACCGGCGACGAAAGCGATCCCGAAAGAGATGCTGCCGCTGGTTGATAAGCCATTAATTCAGTATGTCGTGAATGAATGTATTGCTGCGGGCATCACTGAAATTGTGCTGGTGACGCACTCTTCCAAAAACTCGATCGAAAACCATTTCGATACCAGCTTCGAGCTGGAAGCTATGCTGGAAAAACGTGTTAAGCGTCAGCTGCTGGAAGAGGTGCAATCTATTTGCCCTCCGCACGTAACGATTATGCAGGTGCGTCAGGGGCTGGCGAAAGGCCTGGGTCATGCCGTATTGTGCGCGCATCCTGTTGTTGGTAATGAGCCCGTCGCGGTGATTCTGCCGGACGTTATTCTGGATGAATACGAATCCGATCTGTCTCAGGATAACCTTGCTGAAATGATTCGTCGTTTTGACGAAACCGGCTGTAGCCAGATTATGGTTGAGCCTGTTGAAGATGTTACCGCGTACGGCGTTGTTGATTGCAAAGGCGCGGCGCTGGCACCGGGCGAAAGCGTGCCGATGGTTGGCGTTGTAGAGAAGCCGAAAGCGGATGTCGCGCCGTCTAATCTCGCGGTAGTTGGCCGTTATGTCCTGAGCGCGGACATCTGGCCTCTGCTGGCGAAAACCCCTCCGGGAGCGGGCGACGAAATTCAGCTGACCGACGCGATTGATATGCTGATCGAAAAAGAAACGGTCGAAGCCTACCATATGAAGGGCAAAAGCCACGACTGCGGTAATAAATTAGGTTACATGCAGGCGTTCGTTGAATATGGCATCCGTCATAATTCTCTGGGCGCTGAATTTAAAGCATGGCTTGAAGACGAGCTGGGTATTAAGAAGTAAGCGGTATAATCTGAAAGGCGCGGCGCTGTTTAACAGCGCCGTTTTTTTTTGCCCTGAACAGACGAGGTATGGGGGAAGGGCAAAAAAAATCCCGCCACTGGCGGGATTTTAAGCAAACATATTCCGAATTATCCCTTGATCAGGAAATCGTCCAGTTGTTTACCTTGTTCTTCCATCGCTTTTTTGATCACTGCCGGTGTACGACCCTGGCCAGTCCAGGTTTTCGTTTCACCGTTTTCATCAACGTAGCTATATTTAGCCGGACGAGCAGCGCGTTTAGCTTTAGTGCCAGATTTAACGGCAGCCATGCTATTCAGCAGTTCGTTCGGATCAATACCGTCGGCAATCAGCATTTCACGATATTGTTGCAGTTTACGGGTACGCTCTTCAACTTCAGCTGCTGCGGCGCTTTCTTCTTCGCGACGCTCGTTAACAACAACTTCTAATTTTTCCAGCATTTCTTCAAGCGTTTCCAGGGTACATTCTCTTGCCTGTGCACGAAGAGTACGGATGTTGTTCAGAATTTTAAGTGCTTCGCTCATTGTAGTAATCTCAAACTTATATTGGGGGTGGTTTGTTGAGCTAATAATAGAGCGATAAATTCAGATGTGCAATAGCCTGGAATGTAAGGAATTCAAAATTGCTCTTTATTAAGTACAGATATTAATTATCCCATCTTAAATTTTTCTTGAAGAACCGCACAAAAAAGAGCTTATTGGCAACGAGGTTACTCCTGGCATAACGTTAAAATTCCAGGATTTTAGTCACATTTTATCAGGGTGGAATAGGCTGTCATTGCAGTAATTTCAACCTTTTGTATTAGTTTCCCTTACGGGAAAGTCCTAATACGTTGCCACATTTATGAGGAAGCGTAACAATAAGTATGAGCGCCCGGTTATGCGATGAGATGATAAGCAGCATTGATGAATATCTTAGGCACAATTTGTGAAGGAATGTGTATAACCGAACGATGTTTGCTCAATTCTTTATACTGGAGGCGTGACGAGGCGCCCCCGACATGCCGGTAAATTATGATACAATCCCGCCCAATCTTTATTTCAGCCAGGTGAGGGCCTGCTGCCAATGGCACAGCTATATTTCTACTATTCGGCAATGAATGCGGGTAAGTCGACTGCATTGCTGCAATCTTCATACAATTATCAGGAACGCGGGATGCGTACCGTTGTATATACAGCGGAAATTGATGACCGCTTCGGCGCCGGTAAAGTCAGTTCGCGTATCGGTCTCTCCTCGCCAGCAAAATTGTTTAACCAAAATTCATCGTTGTTTGAAGAGATTCGCGCCGAGAATGCGCAACAGACAATACATTGCGTTCTGGTTGATGAGTGTCAGTTTTTGACTCGCCAGCAGGTGTACGAATTATCTGAGGTTGTTGACCAACTGGATATTCCGGTGTTGTGTTACGGGTTGCGTACTGATTTTCGTGGCGAGTTATTTGGCGGCAGCCAATACTTACTCGCGTGGTCAGATAAACTCGTCGAATTAAAGACAATCTGTTTTTGTGGCCGTAAGGCAAGCATGGTATTGCGTCTTGATCAGGCTGGCAGACCTTATAATGAAGGGGAGCAGGTTGTGATTGGTGGGAACGAGCGTTATGTCTCCGTATGCCGCAAGCATTACAAAGAAGCCCTTGCCGAAGGCTCCCTGACGTCGATTCAGGAGAAACACCGCCACGCGTGATTGCACGCGTTCTGTAGGCCGGATAAGGCACTTGTGCCGCCATCCGGCGACCCCTACAACATTACGCAGAACCTGTAGGCCTGATAAGGCGCTTGCGCCGCCATCAGGCAAAAAAAAGCCCCCGAAGACGGGGGCTTTTTCAGAATGTCGCCTGGGCTAACGAATTAAGCAGATTTCTTCGCTTTCTTGTCAGCTTTCGGTGCGGCAGCTTCTTTCTTCGCAGCAACTTCACCTTCAGTGAATTCACGGCCGTAGTAGGTATCCAGCAGAATCTGTTTCAGCTCGGAGATCAGCGGGTAACGCGGGTTAGCGCCGGTGCACTGGTCATCGAATGCATCTTCAGACAGCTTGTCTACATGAGCCAGGAAGTCAGCTTCCTGCACGCCAGCTTCACGGATAGACTTAGGAATACCTAGTTCCGCTTTCACGCTTTCCAGCCATGCCAGCAGTTTCTCGATCTTAGCGGCAGTACGGTCGCCCGGTGCGCTCAGACCCAGATGGTCGGCGATTTCTGCATAGCGACGGCGAGCCTGCGGACGGTCATACTGGCTGAACGCAGTCTGCTTGGTCGGGTTGTCGTTCGCGTTGTAACGGATAACGTTACAAATCAGCAGGGCGTTTGCCAGACCGTGCGGAATGTGGAACTGAGAACCCAGTTTATGCGCCATAGAGTGGCACACACCCAGGAAGGCGTTCGCAAACGCGATACCGGCGATAGTCGCTGCACTGTGAACGCGTTCACGCGCTACCGGGTTTTTAGACCCTTCGTGGTAGGACGCTGGCAGGTTTTCTTTCAGCAGTTTCAGTGCTTGCAAAGCCTGACCGTCAGAGAACTCAGATGCCAGTACGGAAACGTAGGCTTCCAGAGCGTGAGTGACCGCATCCAGACCACCGAATGCACACAGAGACTTCGGCATGTCCATAACCAGGTTCGCATCGACAATCGCCATATCCGGCGTCAGCGCATAGTCTGCCAGCGGATATTTCTGACCGGTCGCATCGTCGGTCACAACAGCAAACGGCGTTACTTCAGAACCGGTACCGGAAGTGGTAGTGATTGCGACCATTTTCGCTTTCACGCCCATTTTCGGGAACTTGTAGATACGCTTACGGATGTCCATAAAGCGCAGCGCCAGTTCTTCGAAGTGAGTTTCAGGATGTTCGTACATGACCCACATGATTTTCGCCGCATCCATCGGGGAGCCGCCGCCCAGCGCGATAATCACGTCTGGTTTGAAGGAGTTCGCCAGCTCTGCGCCTTTACGAACGATAGTCAGCGTCGGGTCAGCTTCAACTTCAAAGAAGACTTCAGTTTCAACGCCAGCCGCTTTCAGCACGGAGGTGATCTGGTCAGCATAGCCATTGTTGAACAGGAAACGGTCGGTCACGATGAGCGCACGTTTGTGGCCATCAGTAATCACTTCATCCAGCGCGATTGGCAGAGAGCCACGGCGGAAGTAGATAGATTTCGGAAGTTTGTGCCACAACATGTTTTCAGCTCGCTTAGCAACGGTTTTCTTGTTGATCAGGTGTTTCGGACCAACGTTTTCAGAGATGGAGTTACCACCCCAGGAACCACAACCCAGAGTCAGGGAAGGTGCGAGTTTGAAGTTATACAGGTCGCCGATACCACCCTGAGAAGCCGGGGTGTTAATCAGGATACGCGCGGTTTTCATCATCTGACCGAAGTAAGCAACGCGTTCTGGCTGGTTGTCCTGGTCGGTGTACAGGCAGGAGGTATGACCGATACCGCCCATTGCAACCAGTTTTTCTGCTTTATCAACAGCGTCTTCGAAGTCTTTAGCGCGATACATTGCCAGCGTCGGAGACAGTTTTTCGTGAGCGAACGGTTCGCTATCATCAACAGCCGTTACTTCGCCGATCAGAATCTTAGTGGTTTCTGGTACGGTGAAGCCTGCCAGTTCAGCAATTTTATATGCCGGTTGACCAACGATAGCCGCGTTCAGCGCGCCATTTTTCAGGATAACGTCCTGAACGGCTTTCAGCTCTTTGCCTTGCAGCAGGTATCCGCCGTGGCTGGCGAAACGTTCGCGAACTGCGTCATAAACGGAGTCAACAACAACAACGGACTGTTCAGATGCACAGATTACGCCGTTATCGAAAGTTTTGGACATCAGTACGGAAGCCACCGCACGTTTGATATCTGCTGTTTCGTCGATAACAACCGGCGTGTTACCTGCACCAACGCCGATAGCCGGTTTACCAGAGCTGTATGCAGCTTTAACCATGCCCGGACCGCCTGTCGCCAGGATCAGGTTGATATCAGGGTGGTGCATCAGCGCGTTAGACAGTTCAACGGAAGGTTGATCGATCCAGCCAATCAGGTCTTTCGGCGCGCCCGCAGCGATAGCCGCCTGCAAAACGATGTCAGCCGCTTTGTTCGTTGCATCTTTGGCGCGCGGATGCGGAGAGAAGATGATTGCGTTACGCGTCTTCAGGCTAATCAGAGATTTAAAGATCGCAGTAGACGTCGGGTTAGTGGTCGGTACGATACCGCAGATGATACCAATCGGTTCAGCAATGGTGATAGTCCCGAAGGTGTCGTCTTCAGACAGCACACCACAGGTTTTTTCATCTTTATAGGCGTTATAGATGTATTCGGAGGCGAAGTGGTTTTTAATCACTTTATCTTCGATGATACCCATGCCGGATTCGGCAACGGCCATCTTAGCGAGGGGAATTCGAGCATCTGCGGCAGCCAGAGCGGCGGCGCGGAAGATTTTGTCAACCTGTTCTTGAGTGAAACTGGCATATTCACGCTGGGCTTTTTTCACACGCTCTACGAGTGCGTTAAGTTCAGCGACATTAGTAACAGCCATAATGCTCTCCTGATAATGTTAAACTTTTTTAGTAAATCATCTGCTCGATACGAGAGTATAGACAGATTGACGAAAGTTTGTATAACAGTCTGAAAATCAAACGGTTACTTAACGTCCATTTCGCTCTGATTTACTAAAAGAGCTTAAGCGATAGCGTTATCTAACTCTAACGCGTTACCTCCAGGTGGCGTAAGCAAGGTTACTCACTTCTGAGTAGTAATTGCGTGATCCAGATCAAATTTAAGCAAAGCTGACACCTTTCAGCAGCCCATTTGAGCCATTTCCGCCAAGTGTTAATAAATAGTGGTGATGAATAGAGGTGAAGTTAGCATAATCTACACATATTTATAACACCGAGAAATAGTCGTAATTTCAAGCAGTCAGGAGGTGAAATATGCTGACAAAAGGCGTATCTTCAGCGCGTTTTTCACCATTTTTATCGACATCATTTATCCGGCTAACGTTTCGGAGCTAACCGTGACCCAAACGCTTTTTGATTTTCCTGTTTATTCCAAGTTTTTCATAGGGTTATTTGCGCTGGTAAACCCGGTGGGGATTATCCCCGTCTTTATCAGCATGACCAGCTACCAGACGGCAGCGGCGCGCAACAAAACAAATCTCACGGCAAACCTGTCGGTAGCCATCATTTTGTGGATTTCGCTCTTTCTCGGAGATGGCATTTTGCAACTCTTCGGCATTTCGATCGATTCGTTCAGAATTGCCGGTGGGATTCTGGTAGTGACGATCGCGATGTCGATGATCAGCGGGAAGCTGGGTGAAGATAAGCAAAACAAACAGGAAAAATCAGAGACCGCCATTCGCGAAAGTATTGGCGTGGTTCCGCTGGCCTTACCATTAATGGCAGGGCCAGGGGCCATTAGTTCGACGATTGTGTGGGGAACGCGTTACCACACAATCATGCATTTAATCGGCTTCTCTGTGGCCATCGCTCTGTTTGCGTTTTGTTGTTGGGGGGTGTTCCGCATGGCGCCCTGGCTGGTGCGTTTATTGGGGCAAACGGGCATCAACGTCATTACGCGTATTATGGGCTTGTTGCTGATGGCATTGGGCATTGAATTCATTGTTACGGGGATTAAAGCGATTTTCCCCGGTTTACTGAATTAACGATCCTGACCGATAAAACGGAGCCGCTTCAGGCTCCGTTTCTTTTCCATTATCAGTAAATCTTCTCACTAAAGTTGAAATTCAGCGTTGAAATAATAAAAGATACTGATAATGTTTATGCCTCTTTGTTATTGATTCTATTATAAATTATTCTAATAACACTCACACCTGCCGTTATGTCGCCTGTTATTTTCTTAACATCATACTCTGGGGCTTGATGAAGGATTATCGAAATGTTATTAGTTATTTCAACGCTCTCTCAGATGAATGTGCTAAATAATAACCAATTGTTAAATTTATGTGCATTTTGGCCTGGCAGCAGCAACAGAACGAGGTCAGACTGTGGGTGAGTAGTTAACATATTGACTGGGCAAATAATTTTTCCTAAACGTCTCTTTTGGAGATGTCTTTCTGGTCAAAAATTTTTCCGTAAAAGAGAATTAGTTAACAAATCTGTAAAATGTATTGGCGGTTAAGAAACGCATTTGGTACTTTCCGGCCAGATATTTTGCAGAAGATTTTGCGGTGATGAGAATTATTTTCAATAAGCTTCTTGCACCAGACAGAATAAATGTCCGTCTCTGACAGGGGAGGCGGATACGGAATCGACGTAAGGCGATCGTACGAATCGTCAGAATAAATAAAGTCGGTGATAGCAAAGCAGTAAACGACCTGGCAGCAGCAAAATCTCCCGTGCTGTACAGGACCCTAACGGGATTAAACAGGCTGGTTAAGAAAACCAGTAATTATAATGAGTGGAGTACAAACACAATGTCCAACATCACAAAAAAAAGTTTGCTGGCGGCGGGGATTTTAACTGCGCTAATCGGCGGGAATGTCGCAATGGCCGCAGATGTCCCGGCGGGTGTTCAGCTGTCTGACAAGCAGACGCTGGTTCGCAATAATGGTTCTGAAGTTCAGTCTCTCGACCCACATAAAATTGAGGGTGTCCCGGAGTCAAACGTCAGCCGCGAC
Source organism: Citrobacter sp. CK181 (assembly GCF_030333595.1). Taxonomy (NCBI): domain Bacteria; kingdom Pseudomonadati; phylum Pseudomonadota; class Gammaproteobacteria; order Enterobacterales; family Enterobacteriaceae; genus Citrobacter; species Citrobacter sp. CK181. The sequence continues at coordinate 841,660 of NZ_JAOWFN010000011.1, forward strand.
CTGTTTGAAGGTTTACTGATCAGCGACGTTGAAGGCCACCCGTCACCGGGCGTCGCTGAAAAGTGGGAAAATAAAGATTTTAAAGTCTGGACATTCCATCTGCGTAAAAACGCAAAATGGTCAGACGGCACGCCTGTTACCGCGCACGATTTTGTATATAGCTGGCAGCGCCTGGCGAATCCGAATACCGCATCACCGTATGCCAGCTATTTGCAATACGGGCACATCGCGAATATCGATGACATTATTGCGGGCAAAAAACCGGCGACCGATCTCGGCGTAAAAGCCATCGACGATAATACGTTCGAAGTGACGCTGAGCGAACCGGTGCCTTATTTCTACAAACTGTTGGTTCACCCGTCCGTTTCTCCGGTTCCTAAAGCGGCTGTGGAAAAATTTGGCGAGAAATGGACCCAACCTGCGAATATCGTGACCAACGGCGCGTATAAACTCAAAAACTGGGTCGTCAACGAGCGGATTGTTCTGGAACGTAATACCCAGTACTGGGATAACGATAAAACGGTTATCAACCAGGTGACTTATCTGCCAATCTCTTCTGAAGTGACGGATGTGAACCGCTATCGCAGCGGTGAAATCGACATGACCTATAACAACATGCCGATTGAGTTATTCCAGAAGCTGAAAAAAGAGATCCCAAATGAAGTGCGCGTTGACCCGTATCTGTGCACTTACTATTACGAAATTAATAACCAGAAAGCGCCGTTTAACGACGTGCGCGTTCGCACCGCGCTGAAACTGGCGATGGATCGCGACATTATCGTTAATAAAGTGAAGAACCAGGGCGATTTGCCAGCCTACAGCTACACCCCTCCGTATACCGATGGCGCGAAACTGGTTGAGCCTGAGTGGTTCACATGGTCACAGGAAAAACGTAACGAAGAAGCGAAAAAACTGCTGGCGGAAGCCGGTTATACCGCCGATAAGCCGTTAACGTTTGACCTGCTGTACAACACCTCCGATCTGCATAAAAAACTGGCGATCGCGGTCGCATCAATCTGGAAGAAAAACCTGGGCGCCAACGTGAAGCTGGAAAACCAGGAGTGGAAAACCTTCCTTGATACCCGTCATCAGGGGACGTTTGATGTCGCGCGTGCGGGCTGGTGTGCAGACTACAATGAACCGACGTCCTTCCTGAACACCATGTTGTCCGACAGCTCAAACAACACCGCTCACTATAAGAGCCCGGAGTTTGACAAGCTGATTGCCGACACGCTGAAAGTGACCGACGAAGCGCAACGCACCGAGTTGTATGCCAAAGCGGAACAGCAGCTTGATAAAGATTCTGCGATTGTGCCGCTCTATTACTATGTGAACGCGCGTCTGGTGAAACCGTGGGTAGGCGGCTATACCGGTAAAGACCCGATGGATAATATCTACGTTAAGAACTTGTATATTATCAAGCATTAATGGCAAAGCGTGGGGCAAATGTGTTTTGCCCCACAGTGTCTTATTTTCATCGCACTATAAACATCTCTCTTTCAGTGCGTCTGAATGACGAGATGTAAAGGCACACGCCAGAAGGTACGGGCAATGTTAAAATTTATTTTACGTCGCTGTCTGGAAGCGATTCCGACGCTTTTTATACTTATTACGATTTCGTTCTTTATGATGCGTCTCGCACCGGGAAGCCCTTTCACCGGAGAGCGCGCATTACCGCCGGAAGTGCTGGCGAATATCGAAGCGAAATACCATCTTAATGATCCCATCATGACGCAGTACTTCAGCTATCTGAAACAACTGGCGCATGGCGATTTTGGGCCTTCGTTTAAATATAAGGACTATACGGTCAACGATCTGGTGGCATCGAGTTTCCCGGTTTCGGCGAAGCTGGGCGCAGCCGCCTTTTTCCTTGCCGTTATTATTGGCGTGAGCGCGGGCGTGATTGCGGCGCTGAAACAAAATACGCGCTGGGATTATACGGTGATGGGGGTGGCAATGACCGGGGTCGTGATTCCCAGTTTCGTGGTCGCCCCCTTATTAGTCATGATATTTGCCATCACCTTAAAATGGCTGCCCGGCGGCGGCTGGAATGGCGGGGCGCTGAAATTTATGATTCTGCCGATGGTCGCGCTGTCGCTCGCCTATATCGCCAGTATCGCCCGTATTACCCGTGGCTCCATGATTGAAGTGTTGCACTCCAATTTTATCCGTACCGCGCGCGCAAAAGGTTTGCCGATGCGCCGGATTATCTTCCGTCATGCCTTAAAACCGGCGTTGTTACCCGTACTGTCTTATATGGGCCCGGCCTTTGTCGGTATCATTACGGGTTCAATGGTTATCGAGACGATTTATGGTTTGCCGGGTATCGGGCAACTTTTCGTGAACGGGGCGCTGAACCGCGACTATTCGCTGGTGCTGAGTCTGACCATTCTCGTCGGTACGCTCACCATTCTGTTTAATGCGATTGTCGATGTGCTGTACGCCGTTATCGACCCGAAAATTCGTTACTGATACTGGAGCTCGCTATGATGTTAAGTAAGAAAAACAGCGAGACGCTGGAGAATTTCAGTGAGAAGCTGGAGGTTGAAGGGCGCAGCCTGTGGCAGGATGCTCGCCGTCGTTTTATGCATAACCGCGCGGCGGTGGCCAGCCTTATCGTTCTGGTCATTATCGCGCTGTTTGTCACACTGGCGCCGATGCTGTCGCAGTTCACCTATTTCGATACCGACTGGGGCATGATGTCCAGCGCGCCGGATATGGAGTCGGGCCACTATTTTGGTACGGACTCCTCCGGTCGCGATCTGCTGGTTCGTGTGGCGATAGGCGGGCGAATCTCGCTGATGGTCGGCATTGCTGCCGCGTTGGTGGCGGTGGTTGTCGGTACGCTGTACGGGTCGCTGTCCGGCTATCTTGGCGGCAAAATTGACTCCGTAATGATGCGTCTGCTGGAAATCCTCAACTCCTTTCCGTTTATGTTCTTCGTCATTTTGCTGGTGACCTTCTTCGGCCAAAACATCCTGCTGATTTTTGTGGCGATCGGGATGGTCTCCTGGCTGGATATGGCGCGTATCGTTCGCGGGCAGACGTTAAGCCTGAAGCGCAAAGAGTTTATCGAAGCGGCGCAGGTTGGCGGGGTCTCAACGGTCAGCATTGTTGTGCGTCATATTGTGCCGAACGTGCTGGGCGTGGTGGTGGTTTATGCATCGCTGCTGGTGCCGAGCATGATCCTGTTTGAATCCTTCCTCAGCTTTCTGGGTTTAGGGACGCAGGAGCCGCTGAGCAGTTGGGGCGCATTGTTGAGCGATGGTGCGAACTCTATGGAGGTCTCACCCTGGTTGCTGCTGTTCCCGGCGTGTTTTCTCGTTGTGACCTTATTCTGTTTTAACTTTATCGGCGATGGCCTGCGTGACGCCCTCGACCCGAAAGATCGTTAAGGAGTGCAGCCATGAGCGTAATTGAAACCTCAACCGCGCCACTCGCGCAACAACGGGCTAACGCACTGCTGGACGTGAAAGATCTTCGCGTGACGTTTAGTACACCCGACGGCGATGTGACGGCCGTAAACGACCTGAACTTTACGCTGCGTGCCGGGGAGACCTTAGGCATTGTCGGCGAGTCAGGTTCAGGCAAATCGCAAACGGCGTTTGCGTTGATGGGGCTGCTGGCGGCGAATGGCCGCATTGGTGGTTCTGCGACGTTTAACGGCCGCGAAATTCTCAACCTGCCGGAGCGTGAACTCAACAGGCTACGCGCTGAACAAATCTCAATGATTTTTCAGGACCCAATGACCTCTCTTAACCCGTATATGCGGGTTGGCGAGCAGTTAATGGAAGTGCTGATGCTGCATAAAGGTATGAGCAAGGCCGAAGCGTTTGAAGAGTCTGTCAGAATGCTGGACGCGGTGAAAATGCCGGAAGCGCGGAAACGGATGAAGATGTATCCGCATGAGTTTTCCGGCGGGATGCGCCAGCGTGTGATGATTGCGATGGCGCTGCTGTGTCGGCCGAAATTACTGATTGCGGATGAACCGACAACCGCGCTGGACGTGACCGTTCAGGCGCAGATCATGACGTTGCTTAATGAACTGAAACGCGAATTTAACACGGCGATTATCATGATTACGCACGACCTTGGCGTCGTGGCCGGTATTTGCGATAAGGTGCTGGTGATGTACGCCGGGCGTACGATGGAATACGGCAAGGCGCGCGACGTCTTTTACCAGCCTGTTCATCCGTATTCCATCGGTTTGCTCAATGCGGTTCCGCGTCTGGATGCCGAAGGGGAAACGATGCTGACCATTCCGGGCAACCCGCCGAACTTGCTGCGCTTGCCTAAAGGGTGTCCATTCCAGCCGCGTTGCCCGTATGCGATGGAGATTTGCAGTTCAACTCCACCCCTGGAGGAGTTCAGTCCGGGGCGTTTGCGCGCCTGCTTTAAACCGGTGGAGGAGCTGGTATGAATGCTGTGACCCAGGAGAGAAAAGTGCTCCTCGAAATTGCCGATCTTAAAGTGCATTTCGATATCAAAGATGGCAAACAGTGGTTCTGGCAGCCGGCGAAAACCCTGAAAGCGGTCGATGGCGTTACGCTGCGATTGTATGAAGGTGAAACGCTGGGGGTGGTTGGGGAATCCGGCTGCGGTAAATCGACCTTTGCGCGGGCGATTATTGGTCTGGTGAAAGCGACCGATGGCCGCGTGGCGTGGTTAGGGAAAGATCTGCTGGGGATGAAACCTGATGAATGGCGGGACGTACGCAGCGATATTCAGATGATTTTCCAGGACCCGCTGGCGTCATTGAACCCACGCATGACCATTGGAGAAATCATCGCTGAACCATTACGCACCTATCATCCAAAATTGCCGCGCCAGGAAGTGCGCGATCGGGTGAAAGCGATGATGATGAAGGTGGGGCTGCTGCCGAATCTGATTAACCGTTACCCGCATGAGTTTTCCGGCGGCCAGTGCCAGCGTATTGGTATCGCGCGTGCTCTGATCCTGGAGCCAAAGCTGATTATTTGCGATGAGCCGGTTTCGGCGCTGGACGTGTCGATTCAGGCGCAGGTGGTGAATCTGCTGCAACAGCTACAGCGTGAAATGGGGTTATCGCTGATCTTCATCGCTCACGATCTGGCGGTGGTGAAGCATATTTCCGATCGTGTGCTGGTGATGTACCTGGGTCATGCGGTGGAATTGGGAACCTACGATGAGGTGTATCATAATCCGCTGCACCCTTATACCAAAGCGCTGATGTCCGCCGTGCCGATTCCCGACCCGGATCTGGAAAAGAACAAGACGATTCAGTTGCTGGAAGGGGAATTACCGTCACCCATCAATCCGCCGTCGGGGTGTGTTTTCCGCACGCGTTGCCCGATTGCCGGGCCGGAGTGTGCGAAAACCCGACCGGTGCTGGAGGGCAGTTTCAGGCATGCGGTTTCCTGCCTGAAGGTGGACCCGCTATAAATTTAAGGGCTGACATGATGTCAGCCCTTTTTTTGGCATCAGCCCGATCGCTCGACGTCTTTCTTATTCACGCCAAAGGATATGGCAAAGTTTGTGATCTTTTTCGCGGCATAACAGCACGCGGGCAAAAATATCGTTAATTTCGCCGTCTTCGCTATCCGCCAGGCCAATCACGACTTCGGCAAAAAAGTCAGGGTTGAGGTCAAAATCAACGTGTTCCTGCCAGTCTTCTGACGGATCGAATAACTCCGCGCCGCCGCGCTCTTCGAACTGTAAATTGAACAGAATAATATCTGCCGGATCGAGATTATCCGCCGCCAGTTCGAGAAAAATATCATAAGCCTGCTCAAGCGTTTCGTCTTCAGTCAGGCGATTGTTCAGATCCATTTCCATAATGACTACCCGTTTACCGTCTCTTGGGCACGTTTTACAGCAACGGACTGAAGAAGTAAAACAGTCGCTCAGTAATCCGCTGCCATAATGGCCGTTTTACCCACAGGCGGGCATCAAGCAGGCGAGAACGTGAAATATAATCATCCTGAACCGCAGCCAGATCTCCGCCGAATCCGGCGTCGTCAATCACCAGCGTGATTTCAAAATTTAACCACAGGCTGCGCATATCCAGGTTCACGGTGCCAACCAGACTCAGCTCGCCATCCACCAGCACGCTCTTGGTGTGCAACAATCCACCTTCAAACTGATAGATTTTGACTCCGGCGGCCAGCAGTTCAGTGAAAAAGGCGCGGCTGGCCCAGCCGACCAGCATGGAGTCATTTTTACGCGGCAGGATGATGCTGACATCCACGCCGCGCTGCGCCGCCGTGCAGATCGCGTGCAGTAAATCGTCGCTGGGGACGAAATAGGGCGTTGTCATGATCAGATATTCACGAGCGGAATAGGCTGCCGTCAGCAGCGCCTGGTGAATCAGATCTTCCGGGAAGCCGGGCCCTGAGGCGATAGTATGAATGGTGTGTCCGCTGGCCTGCTCAAACGGCATGATATTGACGTCTGGAGGCGGCGGCAGGATGCGTTTACCCGTTTCGATTTCCCAGTCGCAGGAGTAGACAATCCCCATCGCGGTCGCTACCGGGCCTTCCATTCTTGCCATCAGATCAACCCATTGTCCCACGCCGGCGTCCTGTTTGAAGAAACGCGGATCGACCATATTCATGCTGCCGGTATAGGCGATGTAGTTATCAATCATCACCATCTTGCGGTGCTGGCGCAAATCCATACGGCGCAGAAAGACACGCATCAGATTGACCTTCAGCGCCTCAACCACTTCAATTCCGGCGTTACGCATCATGGCCGCCCACGGGCTGCGGAAAAAGGCCACGCTCCCGGCGGAGTCCAGCATCAGACGGCAATGAATGCCGCGTCGCGCCGCCGCCATCAGCGACTCTGCAACCTGATCCGCCATGCCGCCGGGCTGCCAGATGTAGAACACCATCTCAATGTTATGGCGCGCCAGTTGAATGTCGCGGATAAGCGCCTGCATCACATCGTCAGAGTCGGTCAGCAGTTGCAGCTGATTGCCTTTAACGCCAGCGATTCCCTGGCGTCGCTCACACAGCTTAAACAGCGACGAAGCGACGCTGCTGTTTTCTTCGGCGAAAATGTGTTTACAGGCTTTGAGGTCGTTCAACCACTTCGCGGTGGACGGCCACATCGCTCTGGCGCGTTCGGCGCGGCGTTTCCCTAAATGCAGCTCGCCGAATGATAAATAAGCAATAATCCCTACCAGCGGCAGAATATAGATGATTAAGAGCCAGGCCATCGCGGAGGGAACGGCGCGTCGTTTCATTAAAATACGTAACGTCACACCGGCAATAAGTATCCAGTACCCCAGAATGACCAGCCAACTCACCACTGTGTAGAAGGTTGTCATAAATTTAAAAATCCTTTTGAAAGCGTATTGTTAAGAGTTTACGCATCAGGCTTCATCTGGCAAATAAAAACACCGGAAAAGCGCTGGTCTGCTCCTGACGAGAGGGTATAATGCCTGCTCTGGCACTGTAAGAGTAGTTAACATGAAGCGTAGTAGAACGGAAGTGGGACGCTGGCGCATGCAACGTCAGGCTAGCCGCCGTAAAGCGCGTTGGCTTGAAGGACAATCGCGTCGTAATATGCGTATCCACTCAATCAGAAAATGCATTCTCAATCATCAACGTAACACGTTATTGTTTGCGATTCACAGCATCTGATACAACCAGGGCACCGTATTCGGTGCCCATGAATGCAAACCCCGCCTGATTTAAAAGACTTTTTTATACGGTTTTACAGAGACTTGCGCATACACGCCCGCAGCCACATACGGGTCTGCGTCTGCCCAGGACTGCGCTTCTTCCAGCGATTCGAATTGTGCAATCACGGTTGAGCCGGTAAACCCGGCTGCACCGGGATCGTTGCTGTCGACGGCTGGCATAGGGCCTGCGGTCAACAGTCGGCCCTCATCATGGAGCAGTTGCAGGCGCGCCAGATGGGCAGGGCGGACGGAAAGACGTTTTTCAAGAGAATCGGCGATATCCTGAGCGTAAATGACATACAGCACGGGTAGAGCTCCTTAATCGGTAAAAGTCGTTAATTACGTTATTGGAAAGGTCTTTCAACTGCAACGCAAAGATAACGACTTTGTTAAGACCGTGCATAACACAGGGACTTTTTGCGGTAATATTGCGTTTTAAATGCGGCTTACCGTGATGTCTTATTGAATATGATTGCTATTTGCATTTAAAATCGAGGCCTGGTTTTTTAACTGAAACGATTATGACTTCAATGACCCTTGATTTACCTCGTCGCTTTCCCTGGCCGACGTTACTTTCCGTTGGCATTCATGGTGCTGTAGTGGCGGGTCTGCTGTATACCTCGGTACATCAGGTTATTGAACTGCCTGCGCCCGCGCAGCCGATCTCAATCACAATGGTCGCGCCTGCCGATCTTGAGCCACCACAGGCGGTTCAGCCGCCGCCGGAACCCGTCGTCGAACCTGAGCCGGAACCTGTTCCTGAGCCGCCAAAAGAGGCGCCGGTGGTGATTGAGAAGCCGAAACCTAAGCCGAAGCCAAAACCTAAACCGGTGAAAAAGGTTCAGGAGCAGCCTAAACGTGATGTTAAGCCTGCTGAACCGCGCCCGGCCGCACCGTTTGAAAATACGGCGCCGTCGCGTCCGACAACGAATACCGCAGCGGCAACCAGCAAACCGGCCGTCAGTGTTCCTGCGGGGCCTCGCGCGTTGAGCCGCAACCAGCCGCAGTATCCGGCACGAGCGCAAGCGTTGCGTATTGAAGGCCGCGTGAAAGTGAAATTCGACGTCACTTCAGACGGGCGAGTGGAGAATGTTCAGGTGCTTTCCGCTCAGCCGGCGAACATGTTTGAGCGTGAAGTGAAAAACGCGATGCGCAGATGGCGCTATGAAGCAGGGAAACCGGGGTCGGGCTTAGTGGTTAATATCATCTTCCGTCTGAACGGCACCACGCAGATCGAGTAATCGCGATCCCCTTAAATCGTAGAGCGGATAAGGCGGCGCACCGCCTTATCCGGTAATTCATGCCTGAACCGGCAGCGGGCGAGGTTTACCGTCACTGTCTACCGCCACATAGATGAACAGCGCCTCGGTTGCTTTATAACGCTGGCCGATTGGCTCTGACGCCACCTTTTTCACCCACACTTCAATATTAATGCTGACAGACGTTGTGCCGCGTTTAACGCAGCGGGCATAACAGCATACGACGTCGCCTACGGCGACAGGGCGCAGAAAACTCATTCCCTCAACGCGCACGGTCACTACGCGACCATGAGCAATTTCTTTAGCCTGAATCGCGCCGCCAATATCCATTTGTGACATGAGCCAGCCGCCAAAAATATCGCCGTTAGCATTGGTATCGGCGGGCATGGCCAGCGTGCGTAAAACCAGTTCGCCCTGAGGAGCGTTATTTGTTGTTGTCATTGTAGAACCGACTGTGAAGAAAGATTTCAGGCGCGAATGCTACTATGATTTGCGCAGGGAGAACAGAGGGGAAACGCGCGTCAGGCTGGCGTGAAGGGGATGCCAGACCAGACGGTCTGGCAAACAGAACTCAGGATTTATCTTCCTGCGGCAGATGGCGGTAAATGTAGACCCCGCTCAGAAGGGTAAAAATCAGCGTCAGCGCGGTTAAACCGAACACTTTGAAGTTGACCCAGATGTTTTGCGGCAGCCAAAACGCGATGTAGATATTGGCGAGCCCGCAGAGGATGAAAAATACGGCCCATGCCAGGTTCAGCTTAGACCAGACCGGCTGCGGCAACGTCAGTTCTTTCCCTAACATGCGTTGAATCAGCGGCTTTTTCATGACCCACTGGCTTATCAGCAGCGCACCGGCAAACAGGCCGTAAATCACCGTCACCTTCCACTTAATAAACTCATCGTTGTGGAAGAAAATGGTCAGGCCGCCGAACACGGCAACCAGAACGAAAGTGATCAACGCCATCTTTTCGACCTTGCGATAGCGAACCCAACTGTAGATCAACACAATGGCTGTCGCGACAATCAGGGCGGAGGTCGCCGCATAGATGTCGTACAGCTTATAAAAAGCAAAAAAGACAACCAGCGGTAAAAAATCAAGAAACTGCTTCATTCTTCGATTCCGTAATCAAAAGTTTTGGGCAAACCGGCCCTTAACACGTTCAGGGTTATTGGCGAATCAACATATACAGGCGGAACAAATAGATGAGCAATATGGCGGAAATCAAATTGCTCAGCGTATTCGCCAACACTGCGCCAACATTCGGCGTCAGCGCTGCAAAGCTGGGGGCAAACAGCAGCAAGAGCGTTTTCGCCAGTAACCAGCCGATCACCGCCGGAGCGACCAGTCGCATATTAGACCACGCCAGACGCATACTGTTGCGCATGGCGGCAAATACGCCCATCTTGTCCTGAACCAGCATCACCGGCGCAAGCGCCAGCAGAATCGCCATCAAAATCCCCGGTACGACAATCAGCATAATACCGATTTGCACTAACAGGGTAGTCAGAAAAATCAGGACAAACAATTTAGGTAAAACCGGCGCGCTGGCACCGATAGCACGTAATGCGCTGACCCGATGACCGGCGGAAATCAGCTGGATCATCAGCAAAACGCCCCCTGCCAGGATCGCATTGCCAATGAGTCCTGAAAATGTTGATGCCGCTGAAGCCCGTAATAATATTTGCTGCTGTTCCGGCGTCATGTTCTGCACCAGATCGAACAGGCCAACGCTACCGGTCAGATGCTCCCCTTCACTGAGTTGCGCGATTTGGGCATCGCTGGGGGAAAAGGCATGACCTAAAACCACCGTAATAAATGCGCACAGCAACGAAACCAGCAAGATGGTTACAAATTGATTACGGAAAAAGTTCCCCGTGTCACGGTAAACGGACTTCGCCGTGATAGACATGCACTCTCCTTGAGTTTTGCAGGTGTTAATTTGCGGGCAATTGTACCCTGGATAACTCTACAGTGGCAGCATCACGGGGTGTATGGAAAAGCATATCTTTGTAAAGCGCGGGTAATTTGGGCTGCGAAAGCGCCAGCCGTCCTCTCTTTTACAATCCATCCGCCTGGTTGAAAAAGGCCATTTATCACTAAAATTCGGAAAATTTGATTCAAACGGCTTTAACCAGGATTTTAGATGCAAGTTCTAAATTAATCTGGATCAATAAAGGTTAAATTACAGGGCCTAATGTGATCTGTATTGGATCACTTATTACTCCATTGTAGGTATATTCGTGACGCATTTATAACCATAACGATGGAGCGGATATGAAAAAGTTAACAGTGGCAGCCCTGGCAGTAAGTACTCTTCTCTCTGGTAGTGCGCTTGCGCATGAGAGCGGTGAGTTTTTTATCCGTGCGGGCTCGGCGACCGTGAGACCGACGGAAGGGGCAGGCGGAACGCTGGGGCATCTGAACGGTTTTGACGTCAGTAACAATACGCAACTCGGTTTGACTTTTACTTATATGGCAACCGACAACATTGGTATTGAACTGCTGGCGGCGACGCCGTTCCGCCATAAAATTGGGACAGGGGATACCGGTGATATCGCTACCGTGCGTCACCTGCCGCCGACATTAATGGCGCAGTGGTACTTTGGCGACGCCAGTAGCAAACTGCGTCCTTATATTGGCGCAGGTGTAAACTACACCACCTTCTTTGACGAAGGTTTCAACAACAATGGTAAAGAGACAGGATTGTCCGATCTGAGTCTGAAGGATTCCTGGGGAATGGCCGGGCAGGTGGGTATGGATTACCTGATTAACCGAGACTGGTTAATTAACATGTCGGTCTGGTATATGGATATCGATACTACCGCAAGCTATAAACTCGGTGGTGCCCAGCAGCATGACAGCGTCCGCCTCGACCCGTGGGTATTTATGTTCTCTGCCGGTTATCGTTTCTGAGTTTATATGACCCATCTAAAAAGCGGGCTGTCTTACAGCCCGCTTTTTATATTCTGCTGATTTCAACATCATACCTCTCCCTGAGATGCTATCTTTGAAACAAGCCTGTTTTGAGAGCATTGACGATGATAGTAACTCAAGCCCTTCTGCAACAAAAAATCGCGACCCTGGAATCGATAGTCAGAGATGAAGAGGCTGAGTTCACTTTACAGGCGCTGCGTATGCTGCTGGATGCAATGCATAAGATTGATTCGCTGGAAGAGAATATTGCTACGCCCGTCCGTTTACCTTATTGCAGTTCGAGTCCGGTTTGTGAGATTGAAGCCGGGTACGCCGCTGGCGTCAGTGACTGCCGTGAGGCTATTCGCAGGGCGGGATACCCGATTGAAGGAGATGATTAATCACTGAAAACTGTACTGTATCAGCAAAATCTACTAACGTATTCGGCCCCGCGATTCAGGCTTAAGGTGCCTCAGTGAAGATTGTTCAGGACAGCCTAAGAAATAGCCAGGCGTTGTTGATGTCAGCGCTTATCACTTTACTTTTTACTTCACTGTATCTCTTTATTATTTACGAACAACGACAGGCCGTTGTGAATGAAGGGATGAGTCGTCTGCAAACGCGGATGATGGATATTTTCAACGATAACGAACTCATCGCCGATGCGACAGGGGTTCGCTACCACCAGATCAAAAATGCCGGGCAGTGCGGCAACCTCTCAAGGTTTTCCCCCAGGGATTCGGATTCATGGGGAATCAATGCCGACCGGGCGCGGATCCATTCCGCAACGGGCACTATTGTTTCCCGTCAGCCCAATATTAACGCTTTATGTATGTTTGCGGCGGCGGAGTTTATTCGGGATCGGATGAACACCCTTAATCCGGGGGATTATGCCGCGCATCGCTACATTATCGCCAAAGATGCCAGCTATTTTTATTGGTTCACGCCAGCAGATGCAAAACCCTTCTATTTTAGCGACTCTAAAATGGCGGGCGATATCACCGACTTTTTCTTACCGCCCGTGGGCTTTTATACGCGTCTGCTGCAAAAGAATGTCAAATCCAAGTCGCTCAGTTCAACGGACTTTTATACGGACAAAATCACGAATGAAAAAGCGTACAGCGTAGTCAGTTATATTTACGATCTTTCTGGAAAAGAGATCTCCGATCATATCGTTGCGTATCTGGTGTATGACCATTCTAAACCTGAGCTACAGGAGGCGCTGACGGAGGCCTTTGAACATCATATTCCACCCGGCCTTAATGTGGCTCTGGTGCATACGCCCACGCAGGAAAGTCTCTGCCTGAGCGGTGATTGCCAGCCTGTCGCCGGGGAGTCCATCCGCGCAATGTCTGCAAAATATGCGTTCCATTCCTCGCTCTCTCTGCATCGGTTCGTCAGATACGACACGCAGGCCGGGATTGCGATTCTGCTGGCGCCATTCTTCTTTATCCTGATCTTCCTCGGCTTAAAATTCTGGCTGAACGCGAGCGATCTGAAGGTGTATATCGACTCGCTGACGGGCTGCTTTAACCGCAAGATCCTTGATATTGTGAAGCGCAGGGACTTAACGCGCAGCTGCGTGGTGCTGCTGGATTGTAATAAGTTTAAAGCCATCAACGACACCTGGGGGCATGTGGCGGGAGACCGGGCGTTGCAAATCATTGCCAACAGAATGCTCTCTAACACCCGCACCAGTCATGACCTGGTGATTCGTACCGGCGGCGATGAGTTCGTTATTTTGCTTTACCGCGCGCAGATCGGTGACGCGATAGCCATCGCGGAGCGGATAACCGGCCAGATAAATGATTATGCATTTATGGTTGATGGTCATGTTGTACCGCTGTCGGTGTCATGGGGCGTCGCAGAAGTAACCCGCGATCTGGATACGGCTATTCAGGATGCGGATAACGAAATGTACAGAATGAAGCAGATGAGAGAATGACGGGATTGGCCCGATAATCATGGCATTATCGGGCCTGTTGCCTGAGCAATATTATGCGCGGGTCGCGGCTTTCATTGCCGTGACAAACGCTTTCAGCTCGGTCAGCATCTGCCCGGGGTTTGCGACGTTTTTCTCAATGAGCTTAACGATTGCTGACCCGGAAATCGCCCCGGCGGCGCCGGCTTCAATGGCACCTGTAACCTGTTCCGGGGAAGAGATGCCAAAGCCCTGCAACGGGGGCGCGGCGTTATACTCTTTCAGTTTTTCCACCAGATGATGCAGTGGTAATGCGGCGCGGTTTTCTGCGCCCGTCACGCCTGCCCGCGAAAGCAGATAGGTATAGCCGCGGCCATAAGAGGCTATCTGGCGCAACAGATCGTCATCGGCATTGGGTGGGCAGATGAAAATCGGCGCCACGTTGTAGCGTAATGCCGCCTGACGGAAGGGCGCAGACTCCTCAACAGGCACATCCGCCACCAGTACGGAATCCACACCGACTTTCTCGCACTGCGCGTAAAATTCGTCGATCCCTTTGCTGAACACCAGGTTGGCGTACATCAGCAGACCAATCGGAATCGTCGGGTGTTTCTGACGAATCAGCGCCAGCATCTCAAAGCATTGCGTAGGCGTTACGCCTGCGGCAAACGCGCGCAGCGTGGCTTCCTGGATGGTCGGCCCGTCTGCCAGCGGATCGGAGAACGGAATGCCGAGTTCAAGGGCATCGGCGCCAGCTTCAATCAGCGTATCAATAATGTTCAGTGACTGTTCAACGGAAGGATCGCCCAGGGTCACGAAGGGGACAAATGCGCCTTCCTTGCGATCCTTCAGCTGAGCAAACAGGTTTTCATAGCGTTCCATCAGATTTCCCCTCGCGCTTTCAGAATATCGTGTACGGTGAAAATGTCTTTGTCGCCGCGACCGGAAAGGTTAACGACCAGCAATTGTTCTTTTTCTGGATTTTCACGCATCATTTTCAGGGCGTGAGCCAGGGCGTGGGACGACTCCAGCGCCGGAATAATCCCTTCATGCAGACAGAGCGTTTTAAAGGCTTCCAGCGCTTCGTCATCGGTGATCGACACGTAATCGGCGCGACCAATACTGTTCAGATACGCGTGCTGCGGCCCAACGGACGGGAAATCCAGCCCGGCGGAAATGGAGTAGGACTCTTCAATTTGCCCTTCTTCGGTTTGCATCATCGGCGCTTTCATACCGAAATAGATGCCCACGCGGCCATGCTTCAGCGGCGCGCCGTGCTCGCCTGTTTCAATCCCGTGGCCGCCAGGTTCGACGCCAATCAAACCCACGCTGGTTTCGTTGATGAAGTCCGCAAACATGCCGATTGCGTTGGAGCCGCCGCCCACGCAGGCAATCACGGCATCCGGTAGACGACCTTCTTTTTCGAGGATTTGCGCTTTCGTCTCTTCCCCGATCATGCGCTGAAATTCACGGACGATGGTCGGGAACGGGTGCGGGCCTGCCGCAGTTCCGAGCATATAGTGCGCGGATTCATAGCTGCCGGACCAGTCGCGAAGCGCTTCGTTGCAGGCGTCTTTCAGGGTGGCGGAGCCGCTGTGTACAGGGATCACTTCCGCGCCCATCAGTCGCATACGAAAGACGTTTGGCGACTGACGCTCGACGTCTTTTGCGCCCATATAGATACGGCATTTCAGACCGAGCAGGGCGCTGGCGAGCGCGGAAGCCACGCCATGCTGACCTGCGCCCGTTTCGGCGATAATCTCTGTTTTACCCATGCGTTTCGCCAGCAGCGCCTGCCCCAGTACCTGGTTTGTTTTGTGCGCGCCACCGTGCAGTAAATCTTCACGCTTCAGATACAGCGTGGTTTTGGTGCCGGCGGTGATATTCTGGCATTTGGTCAGCGCGGTTGGACGGCCTGCATAGTTCTTCAGCAGATCGGCAAACTGGGCCTGAAACTGCGGATCTTTCTGCGCACTGACGAACGCTTCTTCCAGCTGGCGCAGGGCAGGCATCAGAATCTGCGGGACATACATGCCGCCAAATTCACCAAAGTAGGGATTGAGTAATGTTGTCATGTTTTCTTCCTTAATATGCGCGCAGTGTCTGAAAGACCGAGGCCAGAAGGTGTGCATCTTTGATGCCCGGCTGTGACTCTACACCAGAATTAAAATCGAGACCGGCACAGCCGGTTTTTGCCGCTTCCACGCAGTTGTCTGCGCCTAATCCGCCCGCCAGCAATACGTTGTCCAGCGTTTCACCGTTCAATAACGACCAGTCAAAACGTTGGCCGCTGCCGCCCTGACCGTTATCGAGAACGTACTTATCAACGTGCTGGTAATCACGAGCTGGCAGTGCGTCGCCCACGCTAAGCGCTTTCCAGATTTGTACCTGTTCCGGTAATGCGGCGCGCAGAGCATCGACATAAGCCTGGTCTTCACTGCCATGCAGTTGCACGGCCTTGAGCGACAAGGTGGTCGCTTTTTCACATACCTCGGTGATAGCGGTATTGCGGAATACGCCGACATATTGCAGGGGGGCTGCGGCTATCACCTCGCGCGCCTGGTCGAGATTTACGACGCGAGGCGACGAGGGAACAAAAATCAGTCCGCCATAAATGGCGCCTGCTTCGTAAGCGGCTTTTGCATCCTGAGCGCGCGTCAGGCCGCAGACTTTGTTCTCGCCAAGCAACACGCGACGCACGGCGGCGTGCAGATCGGCATGGGACATCAATGCAGAACCGATCAGGAAACCGTTAGCGAAGTGGCTTAGCTCGCGCACCTGTGCATAGGTATTAATCCCGGACTCGCTGATCACGGTCACGCCGTGCCCCAGTTTTGGCGCAAGCTGACGGGTACGGTTAAGGTCAATCGACAGATCGCGCAGGTCGCGGTTATTAATGCCGACGACTTTCGCACCCAGTGCGATGGCGCGCTCCAGTTCTTCTTCGTTACTGACTTCCGTCAGCACGCCCATTTTCAGACTGTGGGCGACGGCGGAAAGCTGGCGATATTGCTCGTCATCCAGTACGGAGAGCATCAGCAGACAGGCATCGGCCTGGTAGTAACGCGCCAGATAGATTTGGTAAGGATCGATGATGAAGTCCTTACACAGAATCGGCTGCGGCGCGATACGGCTGACAACAGTGAGAAAGTCAAAACTCCCCTGGAAATATTTCTCATCGGTCAGAACGGAAATCGCCGACGCGTAATGTTTATAAACACCGGCAATCTGCGCGGGGTCGAAGTCATCACGAATCACCCCTTTGGAGGGGGACGCTTTTTTACACTCCAGAATAAATGCGGTACGCGTGCCTTGCAGCGCATCATAGAAATGGCGGGCACTTGGCTGAACCTCATTCTGGAAACTGGCTAACGGTTGTTGTTGTTTACGGGCTTCTACCCAGATCGCCTTATCCGCGACGATTTTCGCTAAAACGGTTTGCATCATTTACCCTCTTGCCGCCAGTGCGGTAACCCGGTCATAAGCTGCGCCACTGCGCAGTACATCAATCACAGTTTGCGCATTGGCCTTTAAATCTTCCTTACCATGCAGGCGCATTAACATGGCGACATTCGCAGCGACAGCGGCCTCGTGAGCGGCTTCACCTTTACCTTGTAACAAGCGGGTGAGAATGTCACGGTTTTCTTCCGGCGTGCCGCCTGCCAGCTGTTCCTGGTGATACGGGGTGAGGCCGAAGTCTTCCGCCGTGAGCTGGTAGCTCTTGATTTCGCCATCGTGCAGTTCAGCCACAATGGTTGGCGCATGCAACGACACTTCATCCATACCGCCGCTGTGAACCACCGCCGCACGCTGATAACCCAGTACCCGCAGGGTTTCGGCAATGGGCAGCACCAGCTCCGGGCTGTAGACGCCAATCAGCGCCAGCGGCGGGTGAGCCGGGTTGATCAGCGGCCCCAGCACATTGAACAAGGTGCGGGTTTTAAGCTGCTGGCGAACCGGCATCGCATGACGGAAACCGGTATGGTATTTCGGTGCGAACAGGAAGCAGACGCCCAGGTCGTCCAGCGCCTGACGCGATTTATCGGCGTTCATATCCAGATTGATACCGAATGCCGCCAGCAGATCGGACGAACCGGATTTACTGGAGACGCTGCGGTTGCCATGTTTGGCCACCTTCAGCCCGCAGGCCGCCGCCACAAAGGCGCTGGCGGTGGAGATATTGATGCTGTTGCTGCCATCACCGCCGGTGCCGACAATATCGGCAAACAGATAGTCCGGGCGCGGGAACGGCGCGGCATTTTCCAGCAGCGCGGTAGCGGCGCCAGCGATTTCGTTCGGATGTTCGCCACGCACTTTCATACTGACCAGCGCCGCCGCCAGTTGTTCTGGCTTCAGTTCGCCACGGACCACGGCAGAGAAAAGCTGGTGGCTTTCCTGCTGGGTCATGGTTTGCGCCTGGTACAATTTTTCCAGAATCGGTTGCAGCGTATTGGTCGGCTCCAGTTTTTGTTGCGCCCAGGCCAGCGTTTGTTCCAGCAACAGCGCACCTTGCGTAGTAAGAATGGACTCCGGGTGGAACTGAAAACCGCAGACGCGATCCGTGTCGTGACGTACCGCCATCACCATGCCGTTAAAATGGGCGTTAATCGTCAGCCCCGCAGGCACGTTGCTGCCCACCAGAGAGTGATAACGAGCGACCGGCAGCGGGTTCACAAGGCCGGCAAACATCGCCTGTCCGTCATGTTCAATGCTCGACGCTTTGCCGTGGAGAATCTCGCCCGCCTGACCGACGTAACCACCGTAGGCTTCAACAATCGCCTGGTGTCCGAGGCAGATGCCGATAATGGGCAACTTGCCGCGCAGACGGGTCAACAACTCCGGCATACAACCGGCTTCGCTGGGGACGCCTGGTCCAGGAGAAAGCATCAGCACCGGGTTTTTCATCGTCGCAAGACGGTCGATTAAGGTCTGCGCCGGGATATGGTTACGGTAAATCACCACATTGTGGCCGTTGGCCCGTAGCTGATCTGCCAGGTTGTAAGTAAAAGAGTCGATGTTATCGAGCAGCAGAATGTCAGCCATTAGAAAATCTCCTGTGCATGGTGCGCGGTGGCAATAGCACGCAGAACCGCGCGCGCTTTATTACGGGTTTCGTCGGCTTCAGACTGCGGAACAGAATCCAGCACGATTCCGGCACCGGCCTGCACGGTGGCGATGCCGTCTTCCACCAGAGCAGAGCGAATCACAATGCAGGTATCGAGATCGCCATGCGCGGTGAAATAGCCCACCGCACCGCCATAACTGCCGCGACGACGTCCTTCGGCACCGGCGATAAGCTGCATGGCGCGAACTTTTGGCGCGCCGCTCAGCGTGCCCATATTCATACAGGCGCGGTAAGCATGCAGCACATCCAGATCGCTGCGTAATTCACCCACCACGCGGGACACCAGGTGCAT
Source organism: Citrobacter sp. CK181 (assembly GCF_030333595.1). NCBI lineage: Bacteria > Pseudomonadati > Pseudomonadota > Gammaproteobacteria > Enterobacterales > Enterobacteriaceae > Citrobacter > Citrobacter sp. CK181. The sequence goes on from NZ_JAOWFN010000011.1 coordinate 860,837, forward strand.
AACGAACGAATAACGATCGACTTTCGTCAGGTCGGCAACGTAGCGGCTGCCGGGAGTACAAATGCGCGCCAGATCATTACGCGCCAGATCGACCAGCATCAGGTGTTCAGACAGCTCTTTATGGTCGGTGCGCATCTCCAGCTCAATGCGGCTGTCGAGATCGCGATCCAGCGAGCCGTCGGCACGGCGACCGCGCGGGCGTGTGCCGGCGATGGGGTAGATTTCAATCTGGCGACTGGTCGCGTCGTACTTCAGCGAGCTTTCCGGGGAGGCGCCAAACAGGGTGAAATCGTTATCCTGCATAAAGAACATGTATGGACTTGGGTTGCTCTTTTTCAGTACGTAATAGGCCGCCAGCGGTGACGGGCAGGGTAATGAGAAGCGGCGGGAAGGCACCACCTGGAAAATCTCTCCTGCGCGAATCGCTTTCTGCATGGTACGCACAACGGCGCCAAACTCTTCGTCGCTCTGGCTGCATTCGCAGCGCATTTGCGGCACTGGCGTAACGGGCAACGGCGGCGCGGGTTCGGTTAATTGCTGCGTCAGCTGCGCGAGGCGCGCCGTCAGACGCTGTTTTTCCGCTTCATTATCGGTAAAGAGGCTTGCCTGAATACGGGTGCTTTTCTTCTGATGGTCAATCACCATCAGCGTTTCCGCCAGATAGAAGCAGTAATCCGGGCAGCGATTACCGGCTTCCAGTTGCGGTAACGCTTCAAATCCCGCCACCAGGTCATAGGCAAACAAACCGCCGAAAAACATGGCTTCGCGCTCTTCAGCAGGCACATTCACCAGGTTCTGCAACAGACGGAATGCGTCAAATACCGACAGCGAACACAGACGCGCATCCTCATCTAACAGCGGACTTACTGCGGGAAAGCGCAGCTTCCGGTTGCCGGGCAGCGCTGTATTTTCAACGCCTGCGGGCAGCGCGGCATCCAGCAGCGGGAGCAGGGATGCACCGTTATCCGTTAACGCTTCGATAGTGACAGTGTCACCCAAAGCGGTAATGCGCAGCGCGCTATCGACCAACAGCAGGCTTTTCAGATCATTTTTACTGTCGATATCAGCAGATTCCAGCAACAGCGTTGCCGGGCGGTCGCCACAAACCTGATGGAACAACGCCGTCGGGTTCTCACGGTAGGCGGCATTGCAGGAAAGCAATTCGAGTGTTGGTTTTTGTATTTGCATCGTTATTCTCATTCATTCTGTTCAAAAAAAAGCCCGCTCATCTGGCGGGCCGGGTATCTGGTTGCTTATTGCAGACGTCATACACTGCCCGAAATCAGGAAGTGCGCCACCAACCGTGCAGTACGAATGTTGCTTTCATCTCAGATACCTTCTTCATGTGAACTTGCGTACTAGTTAACTAGTTCGATGAAATAAAGTCAACACCTGATTTCAGTATATTTGCCGGAACCGTTATGATGTTTGTGAAAGAACATTTATTAAGACGGGAGCCGCCTTGAGCGACACGAATTACGCAGTGATTTACGACCTGCACAGTCATACAACGGCGTCCGATGGTCGGTTAACGCCAGAAGCGTTAGTACATCGTGCGGTAGAGATGCGAGTCGGCACACTGGCGATCACCGATCATGACACCACAGCCGCTATTCCGGCGGCAAGAGAAGAAATTTCACGTTCCGGGCTTGCCCTGAACCTGATTCCTGGCGTGGAAATTTCAACTGTCTGGGAAAATCATGAGATCCATATTGTGGGTCTGAATATCGACATTGCGCATCCGGCGATGTGCGCGTTCCTGGCGGAGCAAACCGAACGTCGTCAGCAGCGTGCGCGTCTGATTGCCGAGCGTCTGGAGAAAGCGCATATTCCAGGGGCGTGGGAAGGCGCTTTGCGGCTTGCCGACGGTGGGGCCGTGACGCGCGGGCATTTCGCCCGTTTTCTGGTGGAGTGCGGCAAAGCCGGGAGCATTGCCGATGTTTTTAAAAAATACCTTGCGCGTGGGAAAACCGGATACGTTCCGCCACAGTGGTGTACAATAGAACAAGCTATTGATGTGATTCATCATTCTGGCGGTAAGGCAGTATTGGCCCATCCGGGCCGCTACGACCTTAGCGCTAAGTGGCTGAAAAGGTTGATTGCGTATTTTGCGCTGCATCGCGGTGATGCGATGGAAGTGGCGCAATGCCAGCAGTCGCCCAATGAGCGAACCCAACTGGCGACCTATGCGCGCCAGCACCATTTATGGGCATCACAAGGCTCTGATTTTCATCAGCCGTGCCCGTGGATTGAACTGGGTCGCAAGCTCTGGCTGCCAGCAGGCGTCGAAGGCGTATGGCAGCTGTGGGAAGAGCCACAAACACCACAGTGAGGGAAGTATGAGCCAGTTTTTTTATATTCATCCTGAAAACCCGCAACAACGGCTGATCAATCAGGCGGTTGAAATTGTGCGTAAAGGCGGGGTGATTGTTTATCCAACCGATTCCGGCTATGCGCTGGGTTGTAAAATCGAAGATAAAGGGGCGATGGAGCGCATCTGTCGCATTCGCCACCTGCCGGACGGGCATAACTTCACGCTGATGTGTCGGGATCTGTCTGAGTTATCGACCTATTCGTTTGTCGATAACGTTGCTTTTCGCTTAATTAAAAACAATACGCCGGGCAACTACACTTTTATCCTGAAGGGAACGAAAGACGTGCCGCGCCGCCTGTTACAGGAAAAACGGAAAACAATCGGTCTGCGCGTGCCGTCGAACCCGATCGCGCTGGCACTGCTGGAAGCGCTGGGCGAACCGATGCTCTCCACCTCGCTGATGCTGCCCGGCAGCGAATTTACCGAGTCTGACCCGGAAGAGATCAAAGACCGCCTGGAAAAACAGGTCGATTTGATCATTCACGGCGGTTACCTCGGCCAGCAACCGACCACGGTGATTGATTTAACCGATGATTCCCCGGTTGTCTTGCGCGAAGGCGTTGGTGACGTTAAACCTTTCTTATAAGGGCGCAACTCTGTATACTACGCGGCCTTAAAATGGCGCTGTAAAGCGCCGTTGATTCTCCTGTTCGACGCCTGTGAAGGCGACACCTGAAGGAAGCTCTATGAGCGAAAAGTTACAAAAAGTGCTGGCTCGCGCTGGCCACGGTTCTCGCCGTGAAATTGAATCCATTATTGAAGCAGGCCGTGTAAGCGTTGACGGCAAAATCGCCACGCTTGGCGATCGCGTTGAAATCACGCCGGGTCTGAAAATCCGTATCGACGGTCATCTGATCTCGGTGAAAGAGTCTGCGGAACAAATTTGTCGCGTTCTGGCCTATTACAAACCAGAAGGTGAGCTGTGCACCCGTAACGACCCGGAAGGTCGTCCTACCGTTTTTGATCGCTTACCGAAACTGCGCGGCGCGCGCTGGATTGCCGTAGGTCGTCTGGATGTGAATACCTGCGGTTTGCTGTTGTTCACGACGGATGGCGAACTGGCGAACCGTCTGATGCACCCGAGTCGTGAAGTTGAGCGTGAATACGCCGTGCGCGTATTTGGTCAGGTTGATGACGCCAAGCTGCGTGACCTGAGTCGTGGCGTTCAACTGGAAGATGGCCCGGCGGCGTTTAAGACCATCAAATTCAGCGGTGGTGAGGGCATTAACCAGTGGTACAACGTCACGCTGACCGAAGGGCGTAACCGTGAGGTACGTCGTCTGTGGGAAGCGGTTGGCGTGCAGGTTAGCCGACTGATCCGCGTGCGCTATGGCGATATTCCATTGCCGAAAGGGCTGCCGCGCGGTGGCTGGACCGAACTGGACCTGGCGCAGACCAACTATCTGCGTGAACTGGTGCAGCTGGCGCCGGAAACCACCTCCAAAGTGGCCGTGGAGAAAGACCGACGTCGTATGAAGGCGAACCAGATTCGCCGTGCGGTGAAGCGTCACAGCCAGGTTGGCGGCGGTCGTCGTTCAGGCGGTCGTAACAACAACGGTTGATGCTGAATGCCCGGTGGCGCTTACGCTTACCGGGCCTACGTTTTGCCTGTAGGCCGGATAAAGCGTTTACGCCGTCATCCGGCACCGTTTCCTAATAATCAATTCCCATCTGGGCCTTCACGCCCGCTTCAAAAGCATGTTTGACCGGACGCAGCTCGCTGACCGTGTCGGCCAGTTCCAGAATATCGCGATGACAACCGCGACCGGTAATAATCACCGTCTGATTCTGCGGACGGGCATTTAAGGCATTGATGACCTCTTCAAGCGGCAGATAGTCATACGCCACCATGTAGGTCAGTTCATCCAGCACGACCATATCCAACGTTGGGTCCGCCAGCATACGTTTGCCATGTTCCCAGACAGCCATACAGGCTGCGGTGTCGGTTTCGCGATTTTGCGTTTCCCAGGTGAACCCGGTCGCCATCACCTGAAACTCCACGCCGTGGGACTCCAGCAGATTGCGCTCGCCGTTAGGCCATGTGCCTTTAATGAACTGCACTACGCCCACTTTTTTACCGTGGCCGACGGCACGCGTTGCGGTGCCGAATGCCGCCGTGGTTTTGCCTTTACCGTTGCCGGTAAACACGATGATGATGCCGCGTTCGTCCTGCGCCGCCGCAACGCGGGCGTCGACCCGGTCTTTCACACGCTGTTGGCGTTGTTGATAGCGTTCTTCAGTCATTGGGCGATTCCTGGTTTACGGCCCGGCTGGGCATCAAAAGTCATACCGGTTTTACGGCGGCTGTCGTCGCCCATCAGCCACAAATAGAGGGGCATGATATCGGCGGGCGTTTTTAACTTCTGCGGATCTTCCGTAGGGAAGGCGCTGGCGCGCATACTTGTGCGCGTGCCGCCTGGGTTGATGCAATTTACACGTAAGGGGTGGTTCTGGTATTCGTCCGCCAGTACCTGCATCATGCCTTCGGTGGCGAATTTAGAGGTGGCGTAAGCGCCCCAGTTGGCGCGTCCCTGACGACCGACGCTTGATGAGGTAAAGACCAGCGAACCGGCGTCGGATTTAAGTAATAAAGGAAGCAGCGCCTGAGTCAGCATGAATGTCGCATTGACGTTAACCTGCATAACATCCTGCCAGACGTGCGGATTTTGTTCGCTCATTGGGCAGATATCGCCCAGTAACCCGGCGTTATGCAGAACGCCATCCAGTCGTGGATAGTGCGCCGCAATCCGCTGGCCTAACTGGTGGCACTCTTCAGCGGTGCAGGTCAGTAGATCCAGCGTAAACCACTGTGGCAATGCGCCTGTATCTTCGGCGACAGTCTGTGCGACCTGACGCAGTTTTTCTTCATTTCGACCCAGCAAAATAACGTTTGCGCCGTAGCGCGCGTAGGTGAGCGCGGCTTCGCGACCAATGCCATCACTGGCGCCAGTGATCAGAATAATGCGATTTTGCAGTAGATCTTGTTTAGGTTGGTAATGCACGGCTACTCCTCGGCGACGCGTTGGGTCACCCTGCCAGTTGTCTTATCTTCTCTTTAACTTTTCGGCTTTATGCCTGAAAGCCCGCGTCATTTCAATCAGTCAACGGCGATAACGCCGAAAAATGAACACTTTGTCATACTTTTCACCCAGTAACCGCAACGCAGGATCAAACGAGACGGGCTAACACGCCTGTTGTACACTGAGCCAAAATAGCGTTGTTTAACCAAGGTGGGACTCGTGGAATTGTTGTCTGAATATGGGTTGTTTTTGGCAAAAATCGTCACTGTCGTGGTGGCAATCGCCGTCATTGTGATGCTGATCGTGAATGCTGCCCAGCGTAAACGCCAGCGTGGGGAACTGCGGGTAACGAATCTCAGCGAGCAATATAAAGAGATGAAGGACGATCTGGCGACGGCGCTGATGGACGGTCATCAACAAAAACTCTGGCATAAAGCGCAGAAAAAGAAGCTGAAGCTGGAGGCAAAAGCGGCGAAAGCGAAAGCAAAGCAGGGGGAAAATGCCGCGACGGGGAAACCTCGTGCCTGGGTGCTGGATTTTAAAGGCAGTATGGATGCCCACGAAGTCAGCGCGCTGCGTGAGGAGGTGACGGCGGTGTTAGCGGCGTTTAAACCGCAGGATCAGGTGGTCGTGCGTCTGGAAAGCCCCGGCGGCGTTGTGCATGGCTATGGCCTGGCGGCTTCGCAATTGCAGCGTCTGCGCGATAAGCAGATCCCGTTGACGGTAACGGTGGACAAAGTCGCCGCCAGCGGCGGTTACATGATGGCCTGTGTGGCCGACAAAATTGTTTCGGCGCCGTTTGCGATTGTTGGCTCTATTGGCGTTGTGGCGCAAATCCCTAACTTTAATCGCTTTTTGAAAGGGAAGGATATCGATATTGAGCTGCACACGGCGGGCCAGTATAAGCGCACGCTGACGCTGCTTGGCGAAAACACGGAGGAAGGGCGCCAGAAATTCCGTGAAGATCTGAATGAAACCCATCACCTGTTTAAGCATTTTGTGCAGCAGATGCGCCCTGTGCTGGATATCGAACAGGTGGCCACAGGCGAGCACTGGTATGGCCAACAGGCGCTGGAGAAAGGTCTGGTGGACGAAATCAACACCAGTGATGACGTCATTCTCCGCTTGATGGACGGTTATGAGGTGTTCAACGTTCGCTTTATGCAGCGCAAGAAATTGATGGATCGGTTTACGGGCAGCGCCGCAGAAAGCGCCGATCGTTTGTTGCTACGCTGGTGGCAGCGCGGACAAAAACCGCTGATGTAAAATTGTCATTGCCCGGTGGCGCTAACGCTTACCGGGCTTGCGGACTGTTTTGTAGGCCGGATAAGGCGCAGCCGCCATCCGGCAAACAGCCCGGTGGCGCTAACGCTTACCGGGCTTGCGGATTGTTTTGTAGGCCGGATAAGGCGCAGCCGCCATCCGGCAAAACCTTTCCTGCGTTAATCGATCAGGTGATACTTCTCAGAAAGCACATGTGCCAGATGTTTAAACATATTAAACACGGCGGTGCTTTTTGGCGTCGGTAAACCTTGCTCGTCTAAAAAGTAATCGCCGCTGAAGACCAGCACGCCGTTTCGCTGCGCCACACCGGTGGCGACAATCCCCGCCAGCGTGTCCTCATGCTCACGAATGATTTTGTTGGCTTCAATCAGCAGTGTTTCACGATCGATAGGTTGGGTGTCTTTATGCATTATTTACTCCTTAAACAAGGACATTAGTCTACGCCGGGCGCTGCTTATGGGCAAATATTCCCTGATAAACACGAAGGTCTTGTAAAGGTGCTGTTACTGGCGAGATTTGTTTTTGCATGCTAATAAAGTTGCGTAACGAATTTTATCAGGTACAGTGTGACGCTTTCGTCAATCTGGCAACAGATTTGCTTGACATTCGACCAAAATTCCGTCGTGCTATAGCGCTTGTGTGCTAAAAAGCCTGTTAACTCAGTCACCTGAGGATCACGTTTCGCGCACCGAGTCAGTACAAGGGGTTGATATCCGCCGACACAGAGACCATATCGGTGTCTCGTCGCCAGTGGAAGGTGAATCAACGTGCGACGCATTCCAGGAAGAATCAATTTAGGTAAAGGTGAATATGGGTAAAGCTCTTGTCATCGTTGAGTCCCCGGCAAAAGCCAAAACGATCAACAAGTATCTGGGTAATGATTACGTGGTTAAGTCCAGCGTCGGTCATATCCGTGATTTGCCGACCAGTGGCTCAGCAGCTAAAAAGAGCGCCGACTCTACCTCCACCAAAACGGCTAAAAAGCCCAAAAAGGATGAACGTGGCGCTCTCGTCAACCGAATGGGGGTTGACCCTTGGCATAACTGGGATGCGCAGTATGAAGTGCTGCCCGGTAAAGAGAAGGTCGTCTCTGAACTGAAACAATTGGCTGAAAAAGCCGACCACATCTATCTCGCAACCGACCTTGACCGCGAAGGGGAAGCCATTGCCTGGCACCTGCGGGAAGTGATCGGGGGTGATGACACGCGCTATAGCCGCGTGGTGTTTAACGAAATAACCAAAAACGCGATTCGCCAGGCGTTTGATAAGCCAGGCGAACTGAATATCGACCGTGTTAACGCGCAGCAGGCGCGCCGCTTTATGGACCGCGTTGTGGGCTATATGGTGTCGCCATTGCTGTGGAAAAAAATTGCGCGAGGCCTGTCGGCAGGCCGCGTACAGTCCGTTGCCGTGCGTCTGGTTGTTGAACGCGAACGTGACATCAAAGCGTTCGTACCGGAAGAGTTCTGGGAAGTGAACGCCAGCACGACAACGCCTTCTGGCGATGCCTTGCCGCTCGACGTTACGCACCAGAATGATAAACCGTTCCGTCCGGTTAACCGCGAGCAAACGCTGGCGGCGGTCAGCCTGCTGGAAAAAGCGCGTTACAGCGTACTGGAGCGTGAAGATAAACCGACCAGCAGCAAGCCTGGCGCGCCGTTTATCACATCGACGCTGCAACAGGCGGCGAGCACGCGTCTGGGCTTTGGCGTGAAAAAAACCATGATGATGGCGCAGCGCTTGTACGAAGCAGGCTACATCACCTACATGCGTACTGACTCCACCAACCTGAGCCAGGATGCGGTAAACATGGTTCGCGGTTATATCAGCGATAGCTTCGGCAAGAAATACCTGCCGGAGAGCCCGAACCAGTACGCCAGCAAAGAAAATTCACAGGAAGCGCACGAAGCGATCCGTCCTTCTGATGTCGCGGTGATGGCCGAAGCGCTGAAGGATATGGAAGCGGACGCGCAGAAACTGTATCAGCTGATCTGGCGTCAGTTTGTCGCCTGTCAGATGACGCCAGCCCAGTACGATTCCACCACGCTGACGGTCGGTGCGGGTGATTTCCGCCTGAAAGCGCGTGGCCGCATTCTGCGTTTTGACGGCTGGACGAAAGTCATGCCTGCGCTGCGTAAAGGCGATGAAGACCGGACGTTGCCTGCGGTGAATAAAGGCGATGTGTTGACGCTGGTTGAACTGACCCCGGCGCAGCACTTCACCAAACCACCGGCGCGCTTCAGTGAAGCATCGCTGGTTAAAGAGCTGGAAAAACGCGGTATTGGTCGTCCATCCACCTATGCGTCGATCATCTCGACCATTCAGGATCGCGGTTATGTCCGCGTGGAAAACCGTCGCTTCTATGCTGAAAAAATGGGTGAGATTGTCACCGATAGACTGGAAGAAAACTTCCGCGAGCTGATGAACTACGATTTCACCGCCCAGATGGAAGACAGCCTCGACAAGGTGGCCAGCCACGAAGCCGAGTGGAAAAACGTGCTGGATAACTTCTTCAGCGATTTTACTCAGCAGCTTGATAAAGCGGAGAAAGATCCTGAAGAGGGCGGCATGCGTCCTAACCAGATGGTGCTGACCAGCATTGACTGCCCGACATGCGGGCGCAAGATGGGGATTCGCACCGCCAGCACCGGCGTGTTCCTGGGATGTTCCGGCTATGCGCTACCGCCGAAAGAGCGCTGCAAAACCACCATCAACCTGGTGCCGGAAAATGAAGTGCTGAACGTACTGGAAGGCGATGATGCGGAAACCAACGCCTTGCGTGCAAAACGTCGTTGCCAGAAGTGCGGCACCGCAATGGACAGCTACCTGATCGATCCGAAACGCAAGCTGCATGTCTGCGGTAATAACCCGACCTGCGACGGTTACGAAATCGAAGAGGGCGAGTTCCGCATTAAAGGTTATGACGGCCCGATCGTTGAGTGCGAAAAATGTGGCTCTGAAATGCACCTGAAAATGGGGCGTTTTGGTAAGTACATGGCCTGTACTAACGACGAATGTAAAAATACCCGTAAGATTCTGCGTAACGGTGAAGTCGCGCCGCCGAAAGAAGATCCGGTGCCGTTGCCGGAACTGCCGTGCGAGAAATCGGACGCGTATTTCGTGCTGCGTGACGGCGCCGCAGGGATCTTCCTCGCGGCGAATACCTTCCCGAAATCGCGTGAAACGCGTGCGCCGTTAGTGGAAGAGTTGTACCGCTTCCGCGACCGTCTGCCGGAAAAACTGCGTTATCTGGCCGATGCGCCGCAGCAGGACCCGGAAGGCAATAAGACGCTGGTGCGTTTTAGCCGTAAGACGAAACAGCAGTATGTTGCCGCTGAAAAAGACGGGAAAGCGACGGGATGGTCCGCATTCTTCGTTGATGGCAAGTGGGTAGAAGGTAAGAAATAACAGTCACCTGGCTGAATTTCACTTAAGAGGGTCGCGCAAGCGGCCCTTTTTTATTCCGGGCTTATTATTTTTTCTTCGCATCTATACAGCTCTGATATAAATGATATAGTGGTTATAGTTAACGGCTTTTTTATTATTAAATCGTATTAGCAGCGCGTGACGTGCTGCTTATCAAACGATGACATGACGGCGCTAATCTGGATGGTTTAACATGAAATTACAGCAGCTTCGCTACATTGTTGAGGTGGTTAATCACAACCTTAATGTCTCTTCCACCGCCGAAGGGCTTTACACCTCCCAGCCGGGTATCAGTAAGCAAGTTCGTATGCTGGAAGATGAGCTTGGCATCCAGATTTTTGCGCGTAGCGGTAAACACCTGACGCAGGTGACGCCAGCGGGGCAGGAAATTATTCGCATTGCGCGCGAAGTGTTGTCCAAAGTCGATGCCATCAAGTCCGTGGCGGGCGAACACACCTGGCCGGATAAAGGTTCTCTGTATATTGCCACCACGCACACTCAGGCGCGCTATGCGCTGCCAAATGTGATCAAGGGCTTTATTGAGCGCTATCCTCGCGTTTCATTGCATATGCATCAGGGGTCGCCCACGCAAATCGCGGAAGCGGTTTCGAAAGGGAATGCCGACTTCGCTATCGCCACTGAAGCGCTGCACCTGTATGACGATCTGGTGATGCTGCCATGCTACCACTGGAATCGCTCTATCGTCGTCACGCCAGAGCACCCGCTGGCCGCTAAATCATCGGTGACGATTGAGGAACTGGCACAGTATCCGCTGGTGACCTACACCTTTGGCTTTACCGGGCGCTCCGAGCTGGATACCGCGTTTAATCGCGCCGGGCTGACGCCGCGTATTGTCTTTACGGCAACCGATGCGGACGTGATAAAAACATACGTCCGGCTTGGCCTGGGGGTTGGGGTGATTGCCAGCATGGCCGTCGATCCAATTTCCGACCCGGACCTGGTGCGTGTCGATGCGCATGATATTTTCAGCCATAGCACCACGAAAATTGGTTTTCGCCGCAGCACGTTTTTACGCAGCTATATGTACGACTTTATTCAACGCTTTGCGCCGCATCTGACGCGCGATGTTGTGGATACCGCCGTGGCCTTGCGTTCTAACGAAGAAATTGAAGCCATGTTTAACGATATTAAATTACCGGAAAAGTAATCACGCGCGTGAGTTTTCAGGTATCTCCAGACACGAGGAGATACCTGAATAACCACTAAATTTATGGATTATGGTTTTCGCTTTTTCTGCGATCATATTACCTGCATCGTATTCATGGAAAAGCGCCAGTAAAGTAGTTTCGAATTACCCGCCTCGCAAATTCCGCCTTTCAAATATTTATTTCCGGTCAAAAGATTGATTTATTCATGGGAAACGATTCGTAAATTCACTGGATTTTTGACTAAAGTTTCTTTAGGATTTGTCTCATCTGATGATTAATTGTACCGATTGTTTGGTGCTGAAATGATAAGTGATGCCGATTGTATGAGGTTAGCAATGCCTTCTGGAAACCAGGAACCCCGCAGGGACCCCGAGCTTAAACGCAAAGCATGGCTGGCGGTATTCCTCGGCTCTGCGCTGTTCTGGGTTGTGATTGCGCTGGTTATCTGGCAAGTGTGGGGGTAAGTCATGGTTTCGCAGGAACATCAGCAACCCTCAACGCCAGCACGTCAGCCTCGTGATAGCGTGAAGGAAGCGCGGAGCGAATGTGTGACGAATATTCCAGAATCCTGGAAACTCACACAACAGCAACAGGCATTTATTGATTCATTCGCTGAAGATGAGCAACAGAAACAATAATTGGCGATTTTTTTTAATCATCATTTCCAGTACAGGTCATTAACATCCCGTACTGTATTTCCTTATACACCACAGCAATAAGCGCTGAGTAAATCTCAGCATAAAGTATTAAACAAATGTCGGTGTAGCCTATGCAAACTGTGAATCTTAAATATTGGTCATGGATTGGGGCGTTCTCAGTATCGCTCTTGTTCTGGGCTCAACTTATCTGGATTGTCTCTTTCTGATCGTATGCCGGTAAATGCCCGATGGCGCAACGTCATCGGGCCTGCGCATGCCGATTCCCGTCCGTAAGGTTTCTCCTCTTTTATCAATTTGGGTTGTTATCAAAACGTTACATTCTGTTTGTGTTATCTTTAATACTAACCCTGAGGAGAGTCAGGGTATCCAACCCTGTTATTAAGGAGGAGCTATGTCGTCAACCCTACGAGAAGCCAGTAAGGACACGTTGCAGGCCAAAGACAAAACCTATCATTACTACAGTCTGCCCCTGGCTGCCAAAAAACTGGGCGATATTACCCGCTTGCCCAAGTCGCTAAAAGTTCTGCTTGAAAACCTGCTGCGCTGGCAGGACGGTGACTCTGTTACCGAAGAAGATATTCAGGCGTTAGCCGGGTGGCTGAAAAAAGCCCATGCCGACCGCGAAATTGCCTATCGACCCGCCCGTGTATTAATGCAGGATTTTACCGGTGTCCCGGCGGTGGTGGATCTGGCCGCCATGCGCGAAGCGGTCAAACGCCTCGGCGGGGATACTGCGAAAGTGAATCCACTATCCCCGGTAGACCTTGTTATTGACCACTCGGTAACGGTCGATCGCTTTGGCGATGATGACGCTTTTGAAGAGAACGTGCGTCTGGAAATGGAACGCAACCACGAGCGCTATGTGTTCCTGAAATGGGGGCAACAGGCTTTTAGTCGCTTCAGCGTGGTGCCGCCAGGAACCGGGATCTGCCACCAGGTGAACCTGGAATACCTTGGTAAGGCCGTCTGGAGCGAATTGCAGGCGGGAGAGTGGGTCGCATACCCGGACACGCTGGTCGGTACCGACTCCCACACCACGATGATCAACGGCCTTGGCGTGCTGGGATGGGGCGTCGGGGGGATTGAAGCGGAAGCCGCGATGCTGGGCCAGCCGGTCTCAATGCTCATTCCCGATGTTGTTGGCTTCAAGTTGACCGGTAAGCTGCGTGAAGGTATCACCGCGACCGACCTGGTGCTGACCGTGACCCAGATGCTGCGTAAACACGGCGTCGTTGGTAAATTCGTTGAATTCTACGGCGACGGTCTGGACTCCTTGCCACTGGCCGATCGCGCGACGATAGCAAACATGTCGCCGGAATATGGCGCGACCTGCGGCTTCTTCCCGATTGACGGCATCACCCTCGAATATATGCGTTTAAGCGGCCGTAGCGAGGAGCAGGTTGAGCTGGTCGAAACCTATGCCAAAGCGCAGGGGATGTGGCGAAACCCTGGCGATGAACCTGTTTTCACCAGTTCGCTGGAACTGGATATGGGGGATGTCGAGGCGAGCCTTGCCGGGCCGAAGCGCCCGCAGGATCGGGTTGCGCTGGCGGATGTGCCGAAAGCCTTCGCCGCGAGCACGGAGCTGGAACTGAACACCGCGCAAAAAGACCGGCAGCCAATCGATTATGTTATGAACGGCCATCAATACCAGCTCCCGGACGGCGCTGTCGTGATTGCGGCTATCACCTCCTGTACCAATACTTCAAATCCCAGCGTGCTGATGGCCGCCGGGTTGCTGGCGAAAAAAGCGGTAACGCTGGGGCTGAAACGGCAGCCGTGGGTGAAAGCTTCGCTGGCGCCGGGATCGAAAGTGGTCTCGGATTACCTGGCGCAGGCGAAACTCACGCCTTATCTTGATGAACTTGGCTTTAATCTGGTGGGGTATGGGTGCACCACCTGTATTGGTAACTCCGGCCCACTGCCGGAGCCTATCGAAACGGCAATCAAAAAGGGCGACTTGACGGTAGGCGCGGTACTTTCCGGCAACCGTAACTTTGAAGGCCGAATCCATCCGCTGGTGAAAACCAACTGGCTGGCGTCACCGCCGCTGGTTGTCGCCTATGCGCTGGCGGGCAATATGAATATTAACCTGGCGAAAGAGCCGCTGGGCCACGATCGCAAAGGCGACCCGGTTTATCTGAAGGATATCTGGCCTTCCGCGCAGGAGATCGCCCGCGCCGTTGAGCTGGTGTCGTCAGAAATGTTCCACAAAGAGTATGCCGAGGTTTTTGAAGGGACGCCGGAATGGAAAGCGATCAATGTTGATCGCTCAGACACCTATGGCTGGCAGGATGACTCCACCTATATCCGCTTGTCGCCGTTCTTTGACGAAATGCAGGTTCAACCCGATCCGGTGGAGGATATTCATGGTGCCCGTATTCTGGCCATGCTGGGTGATTCCGTCACCACTGACCATATCTCTCCGGCGGGCAGCATAAAGGCGGACAGCCCGGCAGGGCGCTATTTGCAGAATCATGGCGTTGAGCGTCGGGACTTCAACTCCTACGGTTCGCGCCGTGGAAACCATGAAGTGATGATGCGCGGTACGTTCGCGAATATTCGTATCCGCAACGAAATGGTTCCCGGCGTTGAAGGGGGAATGACCCGACATTTGCCGGGGACGGAGGTGATCTCCATCTATGATGCAGCGATGCTGTATCAGCAGGAGAAAACGCCGCTGGCGGTGATTGCTGGTAAAGAGTACGGTTCCGGTTCCAGCCGTGACTGGGCGGCCAAAGGCCCGCGTTTGCTGGGTATTCGCGTCGTGATTGCCGAGTCGTTTGAACGTATTCACCGTTCAAACCTGATTGGTATGGGGATTCTACCGCTGGAATTCCCGCAGGGCGTTACGCGTAAAACGCTCGGGTTAACCGGTGAGGAGACAATTGATATTGCCAGTTTGCAAAACCTGAAGCCTGGCGCCGCCATTCCGGTGACGTTAACCAAAGTGGATGGCAGCACAGAGGTGATTTCGTGCCGGTGCCGTATTGATACCGCAACTGAATTAACCTACTACCAGAATGACGGCATTCTGCATTATGTGATTCGTAATATGTTGCATTAAGACATAAAAAAGGCCTGATGGCGCGGTGCTCATCAGGCCTTTAATAGCAAAAATTTATTTACCCAATAAATGCCCCATCTTAGCGGCTTTGGTATCCAGATAGTGTTCGTTATTTGGGTTACGGCCAACAATCAGCGGTACGCGCTCAACAATATTGATACCTGCTTCCGTCAGAATTTCGACTTTCTTCGGGTTATTGGTCAGCAGACGGACTTCATCGACGCCCAGCAGTTTAAACATATCGGCACACAGGGTGAAATCACGCTCATCGGCGGCAAAACCCAGCTGATGGTTGGCTTCCACGGTATCGTAACCCTGATCCTGCAACGCGTAGGCGCGAATCTTATTGAGCAGGCCAATATTACGTCCTTCCTGACGGTGGTAGAGCAGAATACCGCGACCTTCTTCCGCGATATGCGTCAGCGCCGCCTCTAACTGAAAACCACAATCGCAGCGCAGACTAAACAATGCGTCGCCGGTCAGACATTCTGAATGGACGCGAGCCAGGACAGGGGTTTGACCAGAGATATCGCCATAAACCAGCGCGACGTGGTCGTGTCCGGTTGCCAGTTCTTCAAATCCCACCATCAGGAAATCGCCCCATGGGGTTGGCAGTTTGGCTTCTGCCACTCGTTTAAGCTGCATGTATTTCTCCAGATAATGCTGGTGTCATCGCCAATTGGCTTCTGTATGTTTCTATTTTGCCATAAGGCGGCGGACTTCACCTAATCGCTGCCGTGCGATCGCTTTTGGAATGGCACAAATTTGTCAATTTTCCGGCACGCCAGGTTTTCAGTTATGATTGTGGCACTTATCGACGAAAGGAGAGGTCATGCTTTCGATTGCGAAGCGCACAACCGTAGGCGCTGCTCTGTTGCTTGTGATGCCGGTTAGCGTATGGATTTCAGGCTGGAGCTGGCAACCCGGACACTCGGTCTGGTGGTTAAAATCCTTATACTGGGTGACAGAAACGGTGACGCAGCCGTGGGGAATTATTACGCATGTGCTTCTGTGCGCCTGGTTTCTTTGGTGCCTGAGATTTCGCCTGAAAGCCGCAATGATGCTTTTTGCTATTCTGGCCGGTGCGATCCTGCTGGGGCAGGGGGTAAAATCGCTGGTGAAGGAGCGGGTGCAGGAACCCCGACCTTTTGTTATTTGGCTGGAAAAAACGCACCATATTCCCGTTGATGAGTTCTACACTTTAAAACGTAAAGAACGTGGGCACTTAGTCAAAGAACAACTGTCCGGGCAGCAGGATATTCCGGCTTTTCTGCGTCAACACTGGCAAAAAGAGACCGGATTCGCGTTTCCTTCCGGGCATACCCTGTTTGCCGCAAGCTGGGCGTTGTTGGCGGTAGGACTATTATGGCCGCGCAGGCGTACCCTTACGATTGCGATTTTGTTAGTCTGGGCAACAAGTGTTATGGGCAGCCGCCTGTTGTTGGGTATGCATTGGCCGCGCGATTTAGTTGTCGCGACGTTGATATCCTGGCTTCTGGTGACGCTGGCGACCTGGCTTGCTCAGCGCATTTGCGGACCGCTTACGCCACCCGTTGAAGAGGCTCGCGAGATAGCGCAGCGGGAGCAAGAACGTTGACGGTGGTTGATTTTCCGTAATTTGCCCTTAAATCATGAGTGGACAGAACGCTTTTCCGTTTCGCGCGCGTCGCGAAAATGGTAATTTAAAGGGCTGAATGCGGTAAGTTGAACACGATTTATTCGCTCAAACCACATAACGGGAAGTAATGTGAAATATTTACTCATTTTCTTACTGGTGTTGGCGATTTTTGTTATTTCGGTGACATTGGGTGCGCAGAACGATCAACAGGTAACGTTTAATTACCTGCTGGCTCAAGGGGAGTACCGTATTTCTACGTTGCTTGCCGTTTTATTTGCCGCAGGCTTTGCTATTGGTTGGCTAATTTGCGGCCTGTTCTGGCTGCGTGTTCGCGTCTCCCTGGTGCGTGCCGAACGTAAAATCAAACGACTGGAAAACCAGCTTTCGCCTGCGACCGACGTTGCGGTATCTGCCGATTCGTCGGTTGTGAAGGAATAATCATTTATGCTGGAGTTGTTGTTTCTGCTTTTGCCTGTAGCGGCAGCCTATGGCTGGTATATGGGTCGCAGAAGTGCGCAACAAACAAAACAGGACGAAGCTAACCGTCTTTCTCGCGACTATGTGGCGGGGGTTAACTTCCTCCTGAGTAACCAACAGGATAAAGCGGTGGATCTGTTCCTCGACATGCTGAAAGAGGATACCGGCACCGTTGAGGCTCATCTCACTCTTGGAAACCTGTTTCGCTCTCGCGGTGAAGTAGACCGCGCCATCCGCATCCACCAGACCTTAATGGAAAGCGCGTCGCTGACTTATGAGCAGCGTCTGCTGGCTGTGCAGCAACTGGGGCGTGATTACATGGCGGCCGGGTTGTATGACCGGGCGGAAGATATGTTCAACCAGCTCACGGATGAAACGGATTTCCGCGTAGGGGCGTTGCAACAGCTGTTGCAAATTTATCAGGCGACCAGCGACTGGCAGAAAGCGATTGATGTGGCTGAGCGGCTGGTGAAGCTCGGCAAAGACAAACAGCGCATTGAGATCGCACATTTCTATTGTGAACTGGCGCTGCAACAGATGGGCTGCGATGATATGGATCGCGCCATGACGTTGCTGAAAAAAGGCGCCGCCGCAGACAAAAACAGCGCCCGTGTTTCTATCATGATGGGCCGTGTGTTTATGGCAAAGGGGGAATACGCCAAAGCGGTGGAGAGCTTACAGCGGGTTATCTCCCAGGATAAAGAGCTGGTCAGTGAAACGCTGGAGATGTTGCAGACGTGCTATCAGCAGCTTGGTAAAAATGATGAATGGGCGGAGTTCTTACGTCGGGCCGTGGAAGAAAACACCGGCGCCGCCGCTGAGTTGATGCTTGCCGATATTCTGGAAGCGCGGGAAGGGCACGACACTGCGCAGGTCTATATCACTCGCCAGTTACAGCGCCATCCGACCATGCGGGTGTTTCATAAGCTGATGGATTATCACCTCAATGAGGCAGAAGAAGGGCGCGCGAAAGAGAGCCTGATGGTGCTGCGTGATATGGTCGGTGAGCAGGTGCGCAGCAAGCCGCGTTATCGCTGCCAGAAGTGCGGGTTTACCGCCTATACCATGTACTGGCATTGTCCTTCCTGCCGGGCGTGGTCGACGATTAAACCTATTCGCGGTCTTGACGGGCAGTAGTTTAAAAAAAACCTGTGCTTTAGTTACAACATCCTGTTAGTTTTTACCTGTCCCTCACACTGGCATCCGGGCAATATCGCCTCGCAGGGGTATAATCGCGCCTGTTCATTTTGCCCTTGCGCAGGTAGAATGCACGCCGTTTACCCATTTCGCGCCGCACCCGGTGCCCATCATCAAGAAGGTCTGGTCATGACGTTTACTGCTTCATCTTCTTCCCGCGCTGTTACCGATTCTCCTGTCGTTGTTGCTCTGGATTACAATAATCGTGATAACGCGCTGGCTTTCGTCGACAGAATCGACCCGCGTGATTGCCGCCTGAAAGTCGGCAAAGAGATGTTCACGCTGTTCGGCCCGCAGTTAGTTCGTGATTTGCAGCAGCGCGGCTTCGATATCTTTCTTGACCTGAAATTTCATGATATTCCAAATACCACGGCACATGCCGTTGCGGCGGCGGCAGATCTGGGCGTATGGATGGTTAACGTCCATGCGTCGGGTGGGGTGCGAATGATGACCGCAGCGCGCGAAGCCTTACTGCCGCTGGGTAAGGATGCGCCATTGCTGATTGCGGTGACGGTACTGACCAGCATGGAGGCCAGCGATCTGGCGGATCTTGGCGTGACGTTGTCACCGGCTGAGCATGCGGAACGTCTGGCGCGCCTGACGCAAAATTGCGGGCTGGATGGCGTGGTCTGCTCGGCGCAGGAAGCGGTGCGCTTTAAGCAGGAATTTGGCACAGAGTTTAAGCTGGTAACGCCGGGTATTCGTCCTCAGGGATCTGACGCTGGCGATCAGCGCCGTATCATGACGCCGGAACAGGCGCTGGCGGCGGGCGTGGACTATATGGTTATAGGACGACCGGTTACGCAGTCTGCTGACCCTGCGCAAACCCTGAAGTCCATTAATGCATCACTGAAACGGGGAGCCTGATGAACAATTCTGACAGCCGTCTGGTCTATTCCACGGAAACGGGCCGGATTGACGAACCGAAAGCGGCAGTTGAACGCCCAAAGGGTGATGGTATCGTCCGTATTCAGCGCCAGACCAGCGGGCGGAAAGGTAAGGGGGTGTGCCTCGTTACCGGCATTGATATGGATGATGCTGAACTGACCAAACTGGCCGCAGAACTGAAGAAAAAATGCGGCTGCGGTGGGGCGGTTAAAGAGGGAATAATTGAAATTCAGGGCGATAAGCGCGATCTGATTAAATCATTACTGGAAGCCAAAGGAATGAAAGTTAAACTGGCTGGCGGCTAATGAAAAAAGCCACGATAGTTATTTATCGTGGCTTTAAATTTCACTGTGTATATTTAGAGTAAAGACCTGTAAAGAATTACCGTATTATTATTTCGAGCCGGTCGACCGTAGATTATTTACCTACCTGATGGCCGATAACACCACCTACCGCAGCCCCGCCAAGCGTACCCAGCGTGCTACCGTCAGTTAAAATGGCACCGCCCAACGCCCCAGCCCCTGCACCGATCGCAGTGTTACGGTCACGTTTAGACCAATTAGAGCAAGCGCTCAGAGACATCGCCAGGGTAATTGCCAGAACAGCGGCGGTCATTTTTTTGCTCGTCATAAACATAATACTTTCTCCTGAATAATTGATTCACGGAAGTAAGTTCTCTTTAATTATAGCTAAAATGATGTTCATTAAAGCCATTAAAGAGACTGTCCGCAAAACCTTGTTGCGCAGGGGTAACAGCTTAAAATCACGCAGGTGATAGTCACTTCCTGTTATATCGCTAATATAAATTTTACGACTTTACCCTGTTAATAACAGGTAAATAGTCTTAATTAGATTGTCGGAAAAATCTCAGAGGGGAGAGATGATTTGCCATCCGGCAAATCATCTGCAATGCGCTCAGGCACGAGGTTCGATGATGTTCACCGTCAGCCCGGTGCGTTCCAGTTGCATTTGATGGTCCGCACTTATTCTGGAATCGGTGATCACGCGGCTAAAACGTGTTAACGGCCCCAGCGTATAAGGATGTACTGCGCCGAATTTAGAGCTGTCCGTCAGAACAATGGCTTCAGAGCCTTTTTCCAGTACGGCATTAACCACATCCGATCGCATCATGTCCCGTCCGGTAAAACCGGTATCCGGCTGCCAGCCATCAATACCGATGAAGGCCTTACTGAAGTGAACCTGCTGGATAAACTGGCGGGTCAATGGCCCGACCATACTTTCACTTTTTTTCTGGTAGATTCCGCCAAGGAGGATCACTTCGCACGGCGTCTCTTTGAGCAAGTGAGCGATATAGCTACTCACCGTAATAATGGTGACATCCTTTTGTTCCGCTAACGTTCTGGCCAGCAGGGCATTGCTGCTGCCGTTTTCAATAAACACCGATTCGCCGGGGCTGACCAGTGACGCGGCAAATTCAGCCAGTTCGCGTTTGAGCGTGTAATTGGTCATCATGCGCGTTTCGACATCATCGCTGTCCAGCGAGACGGCAAAACCATGCGCACGGCGCAGATAGCTCTGTTTTTCCAGGGTGTTAAGATCCTGTCGGATCGTGACTTCAGAGACGCCAGTGATTTTCGCCAGCTCAGCCACGCTCATCTGGCCTTTATCAATGACCATTTGCAAAATTGATTGTTGTCGGGAATTCATAATTTTAATTTTTATAACGGTATCAGTACCGGGGAGTATAAGGGATGCTGCGTTTCCTGAGTCAGGTGCCACGAAAAGCTCGCGTCACTTAGATCTCCCACGGAGCCCGGGGTTTCGTCGAGGAGGCGTCGGTATCTTCTTTCACCTGACTTAACAACTCCGCTTTAAGAATTTCAAGGTTGTGGATGGCAGAGTGGTAATCGCCAGCAACAAGGATATCCAGCACGGTATCAATGCGTTCGGCAACACGTTGGGCGTCGATATCAGACATGGTTATCATCCTTACGTCAAAAATGTATGAATTTCATGATGCAGAAAATAATGCCAAAAGAGAAGGGGAAAAACAGGATTCGCCAAAACCATTGGGTAATATTATATATTCTGTTATTACATGCAGATAAGTTTGTTACCAGAGGTCTCTTACCCTGTCCCGAACGCCTGTTTTTTGCCCATCTCAGCGCATCTTTTTATTCAGATAACGTTTATACCAGCGTTCAAAAGCGGCGGCGGGCATGGGTTTGGCAAACAGGAACCCCTGGCGCTCGTTGACGCCATTCTTGGTTAAAAACGCATCTTCTTTTGCGCTTTCGACGCCTTCCGCAATCACCTGTAGATTTAACGCCTGCGCTACGGCGACGATCGCGCGTACTAACGATTGCGAAACCGACCGCTTATGAATGTCTCTGACAAACGTCTGATCCAGCTTGACCGCATCAATGGGGAAGCGGGCAAGCTGAGAAAGCGACGAGTAGCCGGTGCCAAAATCGTCCAGATGTATCTGCGCGCCAAGCTGGCTGAATTGCTGGATGACGGTCAGCGCCAGTTCTTCGTTTTCAATCAAACAGCTTTCTGTCAGTTCGACATCAATCGGGCAATATTCGAAGTTCAGTTCATGAAGCACCTGCTTCAGGTCGGTAAAAATAGTTTGATCCGCGAGCTGGCGGGCGGATACATTCACCGCGACGCGCAGGTTGATGCCTTTGCTGCGCCATTTGGCGACCTGCCGTACAACATCCATCATCACCCATCGCCCCAGCGGGACAATCAGCCCAGACTCTTCGGCGTAGGAGATAAACTCCAGCGGGGGAATTAACCCACGTTCCGGTGATTGCCAGCGCACCAGCGCTTCGAGGCTGCGGACTTCGCCGCGCCAGGTCATCTTCGGCTGGTAGTGGATCAGGAGCTGATCGTTTTCCAGCGCTTTGCGCAGATTGGTATCCAGCCAAAGATACTCAAAGACGCGCTGGTTCATCTCGGGAGAGAAAACGCAAAACTGTCCACGTCCGCCTTCTTTCGCGGTGTACATTGCGGTATCCGCATTACGAATCACGCTTTCACTGTCATGCCCGTGCTGTGGCGCAAGGGCGATACCGATAGAACAGCCGGTATACACCTCGATAAGGCCAATGCGAAAGGGTTGACGTAAGCGTGTGAGAATTCGCGATGCCATAGCCTCCAGCGACCCTTGCGAAGTCTGCGTGGCGAGAACGATAAACTCATCGCCGCCGAGGCGGGCCAGCAGTTGATTCTCCTCAAGGCAACTCAGGATCGCCAGCGAGACGGCCTGTAACAGCTGGTCTCCAAACATATGCCCGTAGGCATCGTTCACCCTTTTGAAGTTGTCCAGGTCCAGATAGACGATACCGACCTGATTGTCGCCCGCGTTTTCAATGGCATCGTTAATCAGCTCATGAATGGCATTCCGGTTAGGCAGCCCGGTGATTGTGTCCGTATTCGCCAGTACGCGTAAACGCTCCTGCGTACGCCGCTCCTCGGTAATGTCGGTACCTGAACAGATTAAAAAGATTTCGTTCTTACCGCTGCCGCTATGGACAAATTTATTCCGAAACAGAAACAGGCGCTGGCCTTTGCGGGTCTTTACCCAGCGTTCGATCTCATAAGAGTTGCCGTTGCGGAAAAAACCGCTGATGTTGCGCCTGGAGGCCGCGGCTTCGCGCCGGCTCATAAATAATTTGAAGACGCTTTGCCCAATGACGTCATGTTCTTTTAACCCGGTGTATTCTTCGCAAAGACGGTTAAAACGCTGGATATTCCCGCGGCTGTCAAGGATCACGATCGCTGAGTTGGCCTCTGATACCACCTGCTCGGCAAAGGAGAGTCCCAGAACGGCCTCCTGCGTATCTGAGGGCGCATCATGCCAGACCGATACGTTTCCTGCCCATTCGCGCTTGTTGATTTTTCGTCCGACAAGTTGCACGGGAACGGCATTATGTTCACCGGGAAGGGTGAGTAACAGGCTTGACGTGATGACGGTCATCTCCCGGATGCGGTCAGCCTGCTCGGAAGATAACGCAACGGTCTGGTCAGCGTCGGCAGCCTCAGTCGCGGATAAACGCAGGGTGTCGCAGTCATCCGATAAACGCCAGTAAGGGCTATGGGTTCCCAAATCGCTAAACAATGAAACAGGCTCCAGAACGTCTTTCATGATGCTTACCATCCCGTTTAAAGCGCATACAGCCTCAGGAGAAAGGTTAGCCATGATTCGTACGAGGTAATTATGGCTGAACATATTGTTTTACTTATGTATTTATATGTAATCCAGATTCAGAAAAAAGCATAGCGAGCGGATAAAAATAATTCTGAACGGATGAGTGAAGTGTAGCGTGCGGTGGGTGGGGCGGGCAGAAAAAAAACGGCCTTTCCGGTTAAAGAAAGGCCGCTACATCAAAAACGTCAGGCGACAGGCCGGGCGATAATGCTACGGGTTTCCATGCGAACTTCCGCGATCGTTACATCGATCACATCCGTCACTTTGTATACCGTTTCACCTTTGATCTGCACGGTGCCGCTTTCCTGGCTGCAAACCAGCTCGTCACGTACGGCATGCAGGAACGGCGCCGGGATAAAGGCCATTGCGCCATTATCGACCAGGCGAACGCGCATCCCGCCGCGGCTGATATCAACGATTTCCGCCGCAAAGCGTGTTTCTGTACCGGCTTTATCATTCAGGAAACGCGCATATAACCAGTCTCCGACGTCACGTTCCGCCATACGGTTCAGGCGGCGGCGTTCAGCCATCTGCTGCGTTGTCTCTTCCTGCGGACGCGCGATGGTTTCGCCTTTGATGACGGCCTTCAGCAGGCGGTGGTTAATCATGTCGCCGTATTTACGAATCGGAGAGGTCCAGGTCGCATACGCTTCCAGACCCAGTCCGAAGTGAGGGCCCGGTTCGGTGCTGATCTCTGCGAATGACTGGAAGCGACGAATACGGCTGTCCAGGAAACCGGACGGTTGGGCATCCAGCTCGCGGCGCAGTTTGCAGAAGCCTTCCAGGGTTAATACGTCTCCTGCGTCAACGTGCAGGCCATGCGTTTTCAACAACGCTGCCAGCGCGTCGGCGTTGGCCGGGTCAAAGCCCATATGAACGTTGTAAATACCAAAGCCCAGTTTGTCGCGCAGCACGCGGGCGGCGCAAATGTTCGCCGCGATCATGGACTCTTCCACTATGCGGTTCGCAATGCGGCGAGGTTCCGCGACGATATCCAGCACTTCGCCTTTCTCTCCAAGAATAAAGCGATAGTCCGGGCGATCTTTGAACACCAGCGCATGGTTGTGACGCCATTCGCCACGGCTCAGGCAAATGCGCTGGAGCAGGCGGATCTGTTGGGCGATAGCGTCACTCTCAGGCTGCCAGCTGCCGGTATTTTCCAGCCAGTCGGAGACATTGTCGTAGGCCAGTTTGGCTTTCGATTCGATCGTGGCCGCAAAGAAGGTGATGTCATCTTCAATAGTGCCGTCGGCGGCAATGGTCATGCGGCAGGCCAGTGCCGGGCGAACTTCCTGCGCGCGCAGGGAACAGAGGTCGTCAGACAGTTCGCGCGGCAACATCGGGATGTTGAAGCCCGGCAGATAGTTGGTAAACGCCCGGATTTTTGCGATGTTATCCAGCTTGCTGCCTTCCGCAATCCACGCGGTCGGGTCAGCAATCGCAACCGTCAGTTGCAGCTTACCTTCGCCCAACTCTTGCGCATAAAGGGCGTCATCCATGTCTTCGGTGCTGGCGCTGTCGATAGTGACAAAATCCAGCGCGGTCAGATCCTGGCGTACCAGACCTTCATCAAGCATTTCTGTCGCCGCGCCGTTCGGCGCTTCTTTTTCGAGATTATGGCGAGCCAGCGTGACCCACCACGGTACGAAGTGGTCGTCGGCGAAGGTGATGAACTGGGTTAACTCGGCGTAGAAAGAGCGGTCGCCTTTCAGCGGATGACGGCGCATTTCAGCAACGGCCCAGTCACCCTCTTTAAATTCGTGTTCCACGCCACGGGCGGCACGGCATGGGATAGCGTCTTTCAGCAACGGATGATCCGGTACGATGGACAGACGATCGTTTTTACCCTGGATTTTGCCCACGAAGCGGGTCAGGAACGGCTCGATCAGTTCTTCTGGCTCGGCGGACTCGCGTTCTTTTTCCGTATGGATCACCGCGACAATACGGTCGCCATGCATGACTTTTTTCATCTGCGGCGGCGGGATGAAATAACTTTTTTGTGCATCGACTTCCAGGAAGCCAAAGCCTTTTTCCGTGGCTTTTACCACCCCTTCAGCACGCGGCGTCTGGGAATGTAGTTGCTGTTTAAGCTGCGCTAGCAGCGGGTTGTCCTGAAACATAATTGTCTATTTTCGTGGCCAAAAGAGCGGCTGACAGTTTTACGCGATTCTGCCTGGCGCAGCAAGCGCTCTTTCAGTAAAGGCGCGGTTAATGTGTTTCGCCCAACGCGATTTTTAAACGGTTCAACCAACCGCACAATCCGCACCAGCCCAGCAAATTGACGGCCTGTTCCAGTGACGCCCCTTGTTCGAGTAACGGCGTGAATTGCGCAGCGCTAAAACGATCGGGCGCCCTGGTCAGCCATTGTATCGCTTGCGTGACAGGACGCTCAACCGGATGTTGGCTTTCCCAGTGCTGTATCTCCCGTTCACCCCGGCGGAACACCGAAATGGTCTCTGCCCATTCGCTCGCGTGGCGTGACTGTTCATTAAAACAGGCGACGCTGCCATTGATGCGCGACGTGAGCAGCGTGGCGAGTGGGAGCGACGCCGGTGGCGCATCCGTACGCAGGGCGCTGGTGAGCAGTGTGCCAAGTAAAGAAAGCAGGGCGGGTTCGTGAACCAGGACTGGCGCGAGCGTCAGCAGTTCTGCAACCGGCTGATGGTGGGACAGGCACTCCAGCTGTTCGGCGCTGGCGTAACGTATTTCCACGCCTTCCTGAGCCGGGTGCCATTGCGCGTCCTTTTCCTGGAAAAGCGGCGCATCGGCGAATTGCTGTATATCCAGACCCGGCACCCAGCGAACGGGGTGTCCATGATAAGCCTGAAATATCGCCACGACGCGCGCCTGAAAACCCACAAAACCAATAATCTGGTTTATCAGAATGATGTCGCAGGTCGTCAGACCCACATCGTCAAGATGCTGGCGGTCGCGGGCATTAATGACCGCAGGGGAACTGGCCAGTTGACGCGCGTATTGCGTGATTTGCGCCAGTCGGTGGTTACTCTCCCGGGAGGAGTCCGGGCCGGGAAGCGGGGTCAGTCGCGCGGCGTAATGGTTACAGAGCCGCTGTACGCCATAGACCTGGGCAACGGTCAATGCGGTACTCATCCGTTCATAGGCGCTGAACGTGTGGAGACGATTCTGTGTGACGCGCTCGGGAAAGAGGCGTTGAGCAAGTTGACGGGCAGGGTGCAACCAGGACTGAAAGGGTAAAAGCACGTCTTCGGCGATCGCTAAATCCAGCAGAAAACTGTCCTCGACGTTCGCGGCTTCCGGCACCAGCGGGAGAACCTCTTGCGGATAAGTGCTGGACTGGGTTTCATGATACCAGTGGCTTTTGCCTTCAATTCGGCGTTGTTCCATGGGCGTTCCTTGGTCTAAAAGTGGCGACCCGGACACGTCGTCGTCGAATCACGCCGGATCGTTTTCGCTGCATTATCCTGGCGTAAGCAAGAGAGGGGATAAAAGATTGTTAGGTGATAATAAATATCAGAATGATATATACCGCGATGCGACAGCGCGCGAAGAATGGAAGGGGGTGAAAGGCGTCATCAGAGAAGGGAATAATGGGCGACGCTGCGCCGCCCATTGCGGGAAGTGAAACGATTATTTCAGTTCCAGTTCGTTCATGGCTGCGATGCTGAAACCGCCGTCGACGTGAACGACTTCACCGGAGATACCGGCAGACAGATCGGAGCACAGGAAGGCGGCAGAGTTGCCCACATCTTCAATGGTAACGGTGCGGCGAATCGGCGTAACCGCTTCGCAATGCGACAGCATTTTACGGAAATCTTTGATGCCGGACGCGGCCAGAGTACGGATCGGACCTGCGGAGATTGCGTTAACACGAACGCCTTCCGGGCCCATCGCGTTAGCCATGTAACGCACGTTTGCTTCCAGAGACGCTTTTGCCAGACCCATGACGTTGTAGTTCGGGATTGCGCGCTCAGCACCCAGATAAGACAGGGTCAGCAGGGCGGAACCCGGATTCAGCATGGTACGGCAAGCTTTTGCCATCGCCACAAAGCTGTAAGAGCTGATGTCGTGCGCGATTTTAAAGCCTTCACGGGTAACGGCATTCACATAGTCGCCATCCAGCTGATCGCCAGGCGCGAAGCCGATAGAGTGAACGAAACCGTCGAATTTCGGCCAGACTTTACCCAGCTCGGCAAACATAGCGTCGATGCTGGCATCTTCAGCCACATCACACTGCAACACGATGCTGGAATCCAGTTGAGCGGCAAACTCTTCCACGCGGCCTTTCAGTTTGTCGTTCTGGTAGGTGAACGCCAGTTCAGCTCCTTCGCGGCGCATCGCCTGAGCGATACCGTAGGCGATGGACAATTTGCTGGCAACACCCGTTACCAGAATGCGCTTACCGGAAAGAAAACCCATAGCTTTAATCCTTATAGTCATTACTTATTTTTTGCTTTTAATATCAATAAATTAAAAGCAACATTTCAAAGTTATTCGAAATTAGCTCGAAATTATATCCCACTCACAGCCCTTTGTGTCACGATATTTTTCCGTCATTTCCCGTGACTTAGCTCCGGGGCGGCGCAGGGCGAGCCTGTTTACTTTCGATATTTTCCTGCATCCGTCCAGTATATCACCCGCTATCAGGTTCGCCTCATCCAACCAGCACGAGCGGGTGACGCGCTGCGAATATAAGGGATAAATACATTTGGACGAATCATAATGGTTGCATGACTAATTCTACTTATGTATTATCCGCAGCCGGTTCGTTATGACGCGTAAGTGCGTGATAACTCACAAGAACCGTCAAACCGCCATTAGCTCATCTGGAAGAGCGAACGACATTTGTTGTGGGTGTTGTAGGGAACGGGGTTCGAGGCCTCGATGGCGGCCCAGGCCGACTTAGCTCAGTAGGTAGAGCAACTGACTTGTAATCAGTAGGTCACCAGTTCGATTCCGGTAGTCGGCACCATCTCAAACGTTTCCAGTGTTTTCTGACTTCACAGAAGCCCGCGTATCGCCATTTCTTCTCTCCCGTCAAAACCGCGTTTCAACGGGAAAGAAGAGTCTGAACTTACGGTTTACCTGCCAGTCGAGACCTTTTCAAATCGATAAAACAGGTTCGGCTCACTCATAATATAAATGTTGCCGGCCTTATCCATCGACACGCCTTCAGGTTGCGGGATATGTTCCTCAAGACCATTTTCGCCTTGCGTTAATGACATCCGGCGCAGCACATTGCCGTTCAGGTCTATCTCTGTCAGGCTGCGTGACTCATCAGATAAGATCAGCAGATGTTCACCGTGGATGTGAAGGGCGGAGATATCGTCTACGTCCAGATTTTTAATCAGATCATCCAGTGGGACGATCTCAGAAAAATGAGTAAGGCCGCCGTCGCTTTGGGTTCGGTACAGCATGACCGGTTTACGTTCTTTGGCGAAATAGAGTTCATTTCGTCCGGCCATCCAGGCAATGCCTTCGATTCCCCGGTTGCGCGCGTTCTCAAACAGGTCTGTTTCTATTTTTCTCACTGACCTGATGTCCAGATCCTGGCTGAGCTGGTAAACATACATCGCGGAGTCTGCTTCATCGACCAGTAAGTATGTCCCGTTACCCGCGTATTCGATTGATTCAGCATCTTTAATCCGATCTGCGATGCTTTTTCTGGCGAGTATTTCTCCATTTTTAGACAGTTTGAGGATGGTGGCGGGTCTGTTGAGGGTGGCGACAAAAACATCTTCTTCAGGCACGTAGCTCAGGGAGGATAAATTGTCGATCCCGGACAACGATTTTTTGAAGTCCAGAGTGTAGCCGAATGCCGGTTCAGTCTGGTTGTCAGCGCGAGTGAATGCGAAAGCGGACGCCAGTAGCACAGCCAGCGCCAGACACAGGATCAGCCAGGAATATTTTCTCATGGGCGCTCCTGCATTCGAGGCGCGTGGTGGATGACCAAATGGCCGCTAATTGATTCAGACAACAACATCATAACGCTCCTTCAGGCTAGCGATCTTTTCGCCAGGCGTCGGCGGTGAGGGCTTCGCCGAAGTGTCCTGCGATCAAACGGCGGGTGAGTTCATGTAACGGAGAGGCGAGAACATCAGCAGTGCTGCCGCGTTCGACCACTTCGCCCTGGTGCATGACCAGCACCTGATCGCTGATGTGTTTCATCATCCCCAGATGCTGAGTGACGTAGATATACGAAATCCCCTGTTTTTCCTGGAGTTCCAGCATCAGGTTGATGAGCTGCGAGCGCATCGACATATCGAGCGAAGCCAGCGCTTCGTCGGCGATGATCACCTTCGGGCGTAAAATCAGGGCGCGGGCTAATCCCAGACGCTGTTTCTGCCCTGGCGCCAGCATGTGCGGATAATAGCTGACGTGGTCAGGGAGAAGGCCGACCATCCGCATGGTTTCAATAATCTGCTTACGTCGCTGCTCCGGTTCCAGATCGGTGTTCAACCGCAGCGGGAAATCCAGAATCTGCGAGATGCGCTGTCGCGGATTGAGTGACGTTGACGGGTCCTGAAAAATCATGCGGATGCGCTGGCTGCGAAACGAGTAGTCGCCGTATTTCAGCGGATGATCGTCAATCAGCAGTTCGCCGCTGGTCGGCGCGATCATTCCTGCCAGCATTTTCGCCAGCGTGGATTTGCCGGAGCCATTCTCACCAATAATGGCGAGCGTCTGGCGTTCGCGTAAGGTGAAGCTGAGCGGCTTTACCGCCTCGACGGTCTGACGCCGGAACCATCCTGTACGGTAGCGGAAGGTTTTACTCAGGTTACGCACTTCGAGCAGGGTTTCCACCATGTCACTCTTTCTCCATATTCAGCGGAAAATGACAGGCGTAGAGATGATTCTTCGCCCCGGTCAGACGCGGGGTTTCAATGCATTCTCGTTGAGCATACGGGCAACGCGGCCCCAGACGACAACCTATCGGTAATTGTTCCAGCAGCGGGATTGCCCCTGGCATGGTATTCAGGCGGCTTTTATGCGGCATGGCGCTGCCAAAATCCGGTATCGCGCGGATGAGCGCCTGAGTATAAGGGTGGTGAGGCGTAGCCACCAGATCCTTACTGGGCGCAGTTTCAACCGTCTGCCCGCAATACAGAACGTTAATTTTGTCTGCCCACTGGCTGAGCATTTGCAGGTCATGACTGATCAGCAAAATAGTGGTATTGCTGTTCTGGTTCAGGCGCGTCAGCAGGCGGAAAATCTGCGCCTGGGTGGTGGGTTCCATCGCGTTGGTCGGTTCGTCGGCAATCAGCAAGCGCGGCTGATTGGCGAGCGCAATGGCGATCATGACTTTCTGACATTCGCCATCCGTCAGCTCATACGGAAAACTGCGCATCGCGTCTTTGTGATCTTTAATGCCGACCCGGTGCAACAGTTCAATGGCACGGCGTTTTCGCCAGCCAATACGCTGCCACCAGCGACCTTTATAGGTCCAGGCGGGAATATTCTGCATCAGTTGACGGCCAATGCGCTCCGAAGGATCAAGGCACGACTGCGGTTCCTGAAAGATCATCGACACGTTATGGCCGACCAGTTTGCGGCGCTCGCGCGCGGAAAGACGCAGCAGGTCGATATCGTCAAAGCGCATACGGTCGGCGGTGACGCGCCAGTTGTCTTTCGCCACACCGCAAATGGCTTTCGCAATCAGGCTTTTCCCGGAGCCGGATTCGCCGACCAGTCCACGAATTTCCCCTTCATTTAACGTCATGCTGACCCGATCTACGGCTTTAACCCAGTCTTCGCCGGTTTTAAATTCAATGGTCAGGTTGCGGATATCCAGTAACGGCATTATTCCACCCCCGCGATAATCGCGCGCCGGATGCCGTCGCCGAGCAGGTTCACCAGCAGAACGCTGATCATAATTGCCGCGCCAGGTAACATCACCGTCCACGGCGCGACATATATCAGCTCCAGCGCGTCGCCGAGCATGGCGCCCCATTCAGGAGAGGGGAGTTGCGCGCCGAGGTCGAGAAAACCGAGCGCGGCGATATCGAGGATCGCCATCGACAACGCGCGGGTGATTTCGGTAATCAGACCGGCGGTAATATTGGGCAGAATGGCAAACCAGAGAATATTGAGCGTGGTGGCGCCATCGAGGCGTGCGGCGATCACATACTCTTTTTCCAGCTCGTCATGCACCATGCTGTAGACCGAGCGCACCATACGCGGCAGCAGTGCGAGCCAGACGGCAAACATTGCGTGACTCAGATGCGGCCCGGCAAAGGCAACAACGATAATCGCCAACAGCAACGACGGAATAGAGAGCAGGGTGTCCAGAATATGGTTGAGTACGGCGGAGCGTAAGCCGTGCGTAGCCCCGGCGACAACGCCCAGAATCAGGCCGCACAGCGTTGCCGCCAGCGTGACGATAAACGCGCCGCCGACGGTGGGCGCCGCGCCGCTCAGCAGGCGACTTAAAACGTCACGCCCCAGATCGTCCGTGCCCAGAAAAAACGAGACTTCGCCATAGCGCGACCAGGACGGCGGCAACAACTGGTAGCCGAGGAACTGCTGATCGATGCCGTAGGGAGCAAACCAGCTGCCAAAAATACACAGCACCACCAGACCTGCGCAGCCGTAAAGACCGACCATCGCAGAAGCGTCGCCATAAAATTTGCGCCAGGCAGTGCGCAGCGTTCCCGGTGGGCGCTTTTCGCTGTACACACTATCGTAAGGCATACCATTCCTTATGTTTCAGAGGGTTAGCCATAGCACCCAAAATATCAGAGATCACGTTGACGATAATCACTAGCGAACCAACCACCATTACGCCTGCGGAAATAGCGGCGTAGTCCTGCTGGCGGATAGCGTTGATCAACCAGCGTCCCAGCCCCGGCCAGCTAAAGACCATCTCGGTGATCATCGCCAGCGTCAGCATGGTGGAAAACTGCAAGCCGAGACGCGGGATCACCGGCGGCAGCGCGTTGTGCAGCACATGCCGACGCAGAATCGTCAGCCGTGACAGACCGCGCGTCGCCGCTGCCTTCACGTAATTCTGGTCATACACTTCAATAGTGCTGATGCGCATCAGACGAATCACTTCCGTGGTGGGGGCGACGGCCAGCGTCAGCACCGGCAATACCATATGGCGCACTGCGCTCATCACCATCTCATCGCGCCAGGGCGAGTCGGAAATCCAGGCATCAATAATGGCGAAACCGGTGACCGGCTTCACTTCGTAAAGCAGATCAAAACGACCTGATACCGGCAGCCAGCCGAGCGTGAGCGAGAAAAACAGCGTCAACAGCAGCGCCAGCCAGAAGACCGGAATCGAAAATCCCACTAAGGCGAGGGCGCTGATGAAACGGTCTGGCCATTTATTCCGCGTTACGCCTGCCAGCATCCCCACCGGGATTCCGACCATCAGGGCAAAGCCGAAAGCGAGAATGCACAGCTCCATCGTGGCGGGAAAAACCTCTTTGAGCTGTTCGGAGATCAGCTGGCCGTTAATGCTGGAAACGCCAAAATCCCAGTGGATCAGGCTGTTAAACCAGAAAACCCAGGCGTTCCACAACGATGCGCCCTGTAATGGCGCATGGGGCGTGAAATAACTCAGGCTAAAGCCGATAAAGGTCAGAAAGAACAGTGTGACCAACAGCAGCAGAAACCGACGCAGGGTGAAAATAATCATGGTTTTTTCACCTCATCTTCTTTTTCCCGCGAAACACCTGCAAACGAGGCGTTACCAAAGGGACTTAAAACCAGCCCTTTAATA
This sequence comes from Citrobacter sp. CK181, assembly GCF_030333595.1. Lineage (NCBI taxonomy): Bacteria > Pseudomonadati > Pseudomonadota > Gammaproteobacteria > Enterobacterales > Enterobacteriaceae > Citrobacter > Citrobacter sp. CK181. The sequence goes on from NZ_JAOWFN010000011.1 coordinate 893,899, forward strand.
TCATAGCGATAAGCCTGTAAACGCAGCGAGGAGGCGAGCGGCAGTATCGGCAGCTCTTTTGCCAGAATATTTTGCGCTTCATCATACGCGTCAATACGCGCCGCAAGCTGCTGGGACGAGAGCGCTTTTCGCAGAATGCCGTCAAACTCAGGATGGCACCAGTGTGCAAAGTTGGTTTGTGAGTTAATGGCGGCGCAGCTCAGCAACGGCCTGAAGAAACTATCTGGATCGTTACTGTCGGTTGCCCAACCGGACAACGTCAGATCATGGTTCATGTCCATCAACCGTGCCTCCTGGAAACGACCTTCTACCGGAACAATCACCACTTTTACGCCGACCTGCGCCATATCCGCCTGGATCAGCTCGGCGGTTTTCAGCGGGCTGGGGTTCCAGGCCTGGGAACTGGTCGGCACCCACAGCTGTAGCGTTAAGTTTTCCAGCCCCAGCGCTTTCAACTGCTCGCGGGATTTAGCCGGATTGTATTCTGTAATTTTAGCCTCGTTGTCATAGGCCCACGAGGCGCGCGGCAAAATAGAGGCGGCGGTTTCCGCTGTACCGTAGTAGATCGACTGCATCAACCGCTGGTTGTTGATCGACAACGCCAGCGCATGGCGTACGGCGGGATTATTCAGCGGCGGCTTATCGGTATTAAAGGCCAGGTAGGCGATGTTCATACCGGGGCGCAGCGTCAAACGCAGGCGCGGATCGTCGCGCAGAATCGTGAGCTGACTGGCAGCGGGCCAGGCCAGCACATCGCATTCGCCGGTGAGCAATTTCGATAAACGGCCTGTGCCGCCGGAGCCTAAGTCAACCACCACCTGCGGCATCAGCGGTTTACCACGCCAGAATCCCTCATGACGTTGCAGACGAATATATTGTCCGGCGCGATATTCCGAGAGCTGGAACGGGCCGGTGCCGACCGGCTGGCGGTCAATCAGTTCCGGGTGATCCTGCTTTGTCAGCTGCGCCGCATATTCCGCTGACATGACCGACGCATAGTGCGTCGCCAGATGCCATAAGAAGGAGGCGTCTGGTTGGGTCAGGCGAAATTCGACAATATTGTTGTCCAGCTTACGCACGCTCTGTACGTTATCGGCAAACTGTAAACTGTCGAAATAGGGAAAGCTGCCGCCGTTAACGTTATGCCAGGGATGTTTGCGATCAAAAATGCGCTCGAAGGTAAACACCACGTCATCCGCGTTCAGCTTGCGGGTAGGGGTGAACCAGGCGGTCTTCTGGAAAGAGACGTTGCGACGCAGGTGGAAACGGTAGGTCGCGCCGTTGTCCAGCACTTCCCAGCTTTCTGCCAGTTCCGGCACCAGACGATAAGTATAAGGGTCCACATCCAGCAGTCTGTCATACAGCTGGGCGGCAAGCGTATCAACGATCAGGCCACTGCTCGCTTTTTGTGGATTGAAGGTGTTGACCTGCCCACTGACACAATAGACAAAGCCGCTGTCGCGAATATCAGCATGCGTAGTCGGTTCAGGCGCAGCCGCAGCCTGACCACTCAGGAGTCCAGCCATCACGATCAGAGACGATAAAACCAGGCGCATAATTTTTAAGGGATTATGTATAAAGATGCTATCTTACTAATATTTAATGACATTTGCCATTGCCGTTTGTGTTTAGGGGCATAATGGGGGCAGTAGTGATGGTAATCGGGCGTTTAACATTGCAACCTGATCAGCGTTCATACCAGCTATCCACTTCGAATATACCTCATAAACCATCTTAGCATTTTCATGGCCCATCTGACTCGCAATAAACGAAGGGTTAGCCCCGGTGGACAATAGCCAGCAGGCGTAAGTATGGCGCGACTGATAGGGTGGGCACCTCCTGATGCCGGATCGTTTCCAACTGCTTGCGATGGAACCCCGCGAAAAATAAGTGCTCCCATCCTTTGACTGTTTTCCTGGAACAAACACGAATCTGAGGCTTTGTTGTTCAGTGTGTCCATGCTCTCTATGATTGAAAACGATATCTGTCTTTTCCATATGCCCGGTAAGCCAAAGCAGCAGAGTACGCTGCAACAGCTGCAGTCAGAAAAGCCGCTGCGGATAAAGATGCTGCTCTACCGTCGTATAGCCAGTACAATACTGTGACGAATTTCGGCTCAGGTAAAAACGGGGCTGAACTGGCTGGCATTGACGTAATAATTAATGCGGCAAAAACTTAAAGATGAACAGGGGGAGGGAATCCTCCCCTATGTGTATTAATAGTTGTTATTCGCTCGACTGTTTTTTCTAACAAGTCGAAAGGTTATGATAATGAATAAACTATTCAGCAAGGCTGTAGTCAATAGAGTGAATAATGAATAGTAAATATCCCACTTCTCAATATCAATAAACCCATATTTATTTGACAGCCATGTGAACAATTGTTGCTCTGGTACTACCGCAAAAAATGCAATAAAAATGCAAGCATACGATAATAAATAAATATGCCATAACACTGTAAATTTCAAAGTATTCATCAGTACACCTGCACCGTGCCGAACGCGACGAGGTGCGTCCCGTTTATTCTAAATGTCGGCTGTCTTAAAATGGCTTCTCTCAATATGTTGTAATGAGTAGTGCTGACGAACGTTATACAGCCGTTGCTTACTCCTTTGTATCCCGCGGGATGCAGTCTGAAATTCCCTCTCTTTACTTCCTCGACGAACGTATAATCATCAATATTCGAGTCTTCACGATATAACGCGAACCAGTTGAAATAATTCGAGCCAGACGCTACCGAATATGCCACGTTTTTGATGAAATGCACCGCGCCGCTACCCGGTCTGGCGACAATATAGTATTTGCCGGGTGGAAGCGGCCCCTTCTCCGGAACGCCGGTTTTGCCCGGATTGTTTCTGTTCTCACCCGCGTTTCCAGAGTAAGCCGGAAAGAATCCCACGCCAGGGCAGCTCAGCGTCGACAGCTGTCCGCTATTGAGATGAAACGTGCAGCGGATCATCTGTCTTTCCATTCATCAGAAAAGATGATGTTGCCGTCGCAGTGCTTCCAGGTGATTTTCTCGTATCGTAGCGCAACGCTTTCGAGATGGTTATGCTTCTCGGTGGCAGGGGTCTTCACGTCGTGCATCATCGGGCAAATCGAGACGACTTTGACGTTCTCTAGCAGCATGTTGATGTATTCCACCTCCTGCCCGGCGTCATTAATGCGGTACCATTTGAACTTCGCACTTTTCAATGTCTGACCCTTTGCCACTGCTTTGTACAGATATGGGCTTGAGCTGTCGAACTCCTTTTCAAATACAAGAGCGCTATGTACGCGTGTGCCGGTGATCTTCCCTGTCATATTATCGGTCGGCAGATGTAGTCCATGACCGAACCCCAAAACCTCAATACTTCCTTCGCGATCTTGTACATCAACAGCGCTTTTGATATCTGCGCCGCCATCATCTTTCAGCCAAAGATATGCCGGGATTGCCATTTCAAAACTCCTTTTTTTATTAACGGTTCATATGCTAGAAACGTTAATAATCCCCTAATTATTAAGATTATTAGGCAAAATGTGTTATGCAAAATCTATATATTTCAGTTGGTTATTGATGAGGTTTGCAATATTGATTTTTTCAATTATCCGCATTGAACCGAATGGACGCAGAACTGTCACTACTCAGGCATTCTTGAGCGAGCTGGGAAAAGTGAACTGGAACTGGTCTCTGGGACAGGCCAACACCTGGATAGAAACGTATGTGACGACGTTCAAGGATGTTACTGACCACGAAGGCAAAGATCGTACTTTCCAGCTTTTCAATCCGAACGGAGGGCTATGAGATGGGTTTCCCTTCACCAGCTACCGATTACGTTGAGTGCGCGCTCTCACCTGCAGTTCTATGCAATATAGGGGCGGAAAGCAGAGTGCTTGAAACTGACGTCGGGTTTGCTGTCATTGAGCCTGCAACCAGAAAGACACCAGGTGACGTGCTGCTGATCCTATTCGATGGAAACACTCAGTTTGCAAAGCTTATGGGGGAGGTGCTTATCACAGACGATGGCGAAGCGATCGAAGGTACTGCTCTGGCTGAAGTTGAGGTGTTGGGACGTGTAACGTTTTTCATTAACCGTGCAACTGAAGATGATATCCCTGTCTAAAAAGCGGTGCGCACCGAAACTTTATGATTTTAAACACGAACATCATGAAGCAAGATCAGGAGCCGGTAAAACTGGGTGTTTCGAAACTGGAAGGAGCTACGCAAAGTGGGATTTTTGGGGGCAAATTTGGGGGCGAAAATTGCTTGGGGACAGGTTTTGGGGCAGTAAAATGACCAGTAATGACTCACATTGTCTTAATGGTGATTGTTCTAACTAATTGTTTATTTTATAAATTATTGATTCGCAAGAGAGATTTAAAATGCGCAAATAATTTTTAAGGTTTTTAGATTCGATCAGCAAAGTGTATCGCACTTCGGCCCGCCAGGTAAAAATGACTGCGGACAACTGGCGTAAATGTACACAATTGCGATGAAGGAATCGTCATACTGGTTGAATAAACACCAAAGGAAATGCCCGTTCAGTTAAGTTACGGGCTTTGATACATGATTACTTCAGGCTTACGTTTCGCAATATTTTCTGGCCTGCGACAGATTGTACTTTCCAGGTACCGTTTTCTTTCACCATGCAGTCTATTACTGTGTGTTTCTGTTCAGCGCCGAAAGAGACATAGACCTGTGTACATACGGGATCTAAGTCTGATGAGACGATCTCTATTTGCTGCCAGTCATCGTCAAAATCCTGGGCTTTGATGAACATATCAGAATCGGGTACATCTTCGGAGCCTGGGTCTGCTGTATTTGAGGTCTTTAACGCAGCAATGGTGTTTGCTGTAACGTAGGGTTGGAGTCCCTCATAATCAGCCAGTGGATTTTTCTCCTGTATTAACTGGGATATGTACCAGCGATTAAATGTTAAAGCTGTAGCTTCGGGTCCGCCGGGAGACAACGCCGCAAAAGCAGAAGAGCTGATTAACAAGCCAGCCAGGCTCGCACCCATCATAGCGTGTCTGCGTGCGTATTCTACGGTTGCGTGTTTATCCCAATTCATGGCATTTCCCTTGTATGCAAAATCGTTGGGTATAACATTACGCTGGAAATTCAATCACCTTTGTAATTATTTTTATTATGTTATTAACCAATATCGAAATTAATTATAAAGAAAACCTCATTAATTCACTTAACATATTACCCCCACAGAATGATAACAACTGTCCCGGGCATGAGCGCTAAATCTGATGTTTTTTGAGCAATGCGCGCAACTGGTGGTAGGTCAGACCCAGCAATTCTGCTGCCCGTTTTTGATTAAATTTCGCCTGTTGCAGGCTGATTTGCAGAAAGTCTTTCTCCTGCTGTTGCTGAAATTCGCGTAAATCCAGCGGCAATGATGGCGCAGAAACGGGCGTTTCCGGCGGCGTCGGTTCGGGAATGTCACGCTTAAATGGGTCGATGATAATTTCATCTAACGGATAATCGCTGCTGCCATGCCGATAAACCGAACGCTCAACCACGTTTTTCAGTTCACGAATATTTCCCGGCCAGCGGTACTGAAGCAGGGTTTCTCTCGCCCGCGCGGTAAAACCCGGGAAGAGGGGCAGATGAATCTCACGGCACATCTGAATGGCAAAGTGTTCGGCCATTAACATGATGTCGCTTTGACGCTGGCGTAAAGGGGGAAGCTGCACGACGTCGAAAGCGAGCCGGTCCAGCAGATCGGCGCGAAATGTCCCTTCGCTCACCATTTGCGGCAAATCGGCATTTGTCGCGCAGACCAGACGCACATTAACCTGCAACGGCTGGCTGCCGCCGACGCGCTCCAGCTCGCCGTATTCGATCACCCGCAGCAGTTTTTCCTGAACCAGCATGGGAGCGGTCGCCAGCTCATCCAAAAAGAGCGTACCGCCATCGGCGCGTTCAAAGCGCCCGGGATGACGTTTTTGCGCGCCGGTAAATGCGCCTGCCTCATGACCAAATAACTCGGAGTCGAGCAGGTTTTCATTGAGCGCGGCGCAGTTAAGGGAGATGAACGGCCCTTGCCAGCGCGTTGAGAGAAAATGCAGCCGGTTGGCGATCAGCTCTTTCCCTGTTCCGCGTTCGCCAATGATAAGCACGGGTTTATCCAGCGGCGCCAGATGGGAAACCTGCTCCAGCACTTCAAGAAAGCTGTTGGCTTCGCCGAGAAGGTTATCTTTGTATTCTGCCATGATGAGATTCACCACTTGTTAGTGTTATTCACCACTTTAGCCTATTTCTCTCGTGAGGTAAAATCGTACATTGTTTTAATAATCAATAGATTAAAAAGTTGGCACGCAGATTGTATTAACCCTGTAGCAGGGCATAGCCCGATATCAGAACATACCGTGTGAGGATTGAATTATGGGTATTTTTTCTCGTTTTGCCGACATCGTGAACGCCAACATTAATGCGCTGCTGGAAAAAGCGGAAGATCCGCAAAAGCTGGTGCGCCTGATGATTCAGGAAATGGAAGATACGCTGGTGGAAGTCCGTTCTAATTCCGCGCGCGCGCTGGCAGAAAAGAAACAGTTATCCCGTCGCATTGAGCAGGCCGCCGCGCAGCAGGCGGAGTGGCAGGAGAAAGCCGAGCTGGCGCTGCGTAAAGACAAAGAGGATCTGGCGCGCGCCGCGCTGATTGAGAAACAAAAACTGACGGATTTGATCGCCACGCTCGATCAGGAAGCGGTACTGGTTGACGACACGCTGGTGCGGATGAAAAAAGAGATTGGTGAGCTGGAAAATAAACTCAGTGAAACTCGTGCCCGTCAGCAGGCATTGACGTTGCGCCACCAGGCGGCAAGCTCTTCCCGTGATGTCCGCCGTCAACTGGACAGCGGCAAACTGGATGAGGCTATGGCGCGTTTTGAATCGTTTGAACGCCGTATCGATCAGATGGAGGCGGAAGCGGAAAGCCAAAGCTTTGGCAAGCAGAGAACCCTGGATCAGCAGTTTGCCGATCTGAAAGCAGATGATGAAATCAGCGAACAACTGGCGCAGTTGAAAGCCAAAATGAAGCAAGATAACCAATAATAATACCTGGCGGCGCCCGAACGCGCCGCCGCTCATCACCTGTAAGGAGCACTCATGAGCGCGTTATTTCTGGCCATACCGTTAACCATTTTCGTGCTGTTCGTGTTACCGATTTGGTTATGGCTGCATTACAGCAACCGTTCCGGTCGGGGCGAACTGTCGCAAAGCGAACAGCAACGTTTAATGCAGCTAACCGACGAAGCGCAACGCATGCGCGAGCGTATTCAGGCGCTGGAAGCCATTCTTGACGCCGAACATCCGAACTGGAGGGATCGCTAATGGGAGGAATTAACCTGAACAAGAAATTATGGCGCATGCCGCAGCAGGGGATGGTGCGAGGGGTGTGTGCCGGTATCGCGCAGTACCTTGATGTACCGGTGAAACTGGTGCGTATCCTGGTGGTGTTGTCGATCTTCTTTGGTCTGGCATTTTTCACCCTGGTGGCTTATATCATTCTCTCTTTTGTACTGGACCCGATGCCGGACAGCATGGCAACGGGCGAGCAACAGCCTTCCAGCGGTGAACTGTTAGATGCGGTGGATCGTGAACTGGCCGCAGGCGAAAAACGTTTACGCGAAATGGAGCGCTATGTGACCTCTGATACCTTCACGTTACGCAGCCGCTTCCGTCAATTGTAAGAGGACAGAGATGAATACTCGCTGGCAACGCGCCGGGCAAAAGGTGAAGCCGGGCTTTAAACTTGCAGGGAAGCTGGTTCTCCTGACCGCGTTACGCTACGGTCCCGCAGGCGTAGCGGGGTGGGCGGTGAAATCCGTGGCCCGGCGCCCGCTGAAGATGTTGCTGGCGTTGGCGCTTGAGCCTTTACTGAGCCGGGCAGCGGCTAAATTATCCCGGCGTTATACCGGAAATCATCCCTGACTACGATTCTGTGTACGCAGAGTAACACTTCGATTACATATTCCTCGGTAATTTGCGGCAGCTCACAAATACGATTTTTGGGCTGCCAAAATTCTTTTTTACCCCCCCTCTAAACCCGCTCGCCTGATTGAAAGCTTATTTTTCACGGAGTAGTCTCTTCTTTCATGGGACCGCTACCACGGAAAACAAAAGTGAGCCAAAAAATCCAGAAATACCTGCTTGAAGTCTATGGGGAAACATTTTCGCAACGCCACTACGACGTACTGGAAAGGCGTATTGAAAAATCACGTTCATTAATTAAAAAACAGCGTAAGTTGCATTGGGATGAAAGTGATGTTGTGCTTATTACCTATGCCGACCAATTTCACTGTGAGACGTCAAAACCGCTTCCCGCATTTAATCAGTTCTTCCGTAAACGGCTAAGCGCGAGTTTTTCTCATGTCCATCTGTTACCTTTTTATCCATGGTCATCTGATGATGGATTTTCGGTCATTGATTATCACCAGGTGGCGCAGGAAACAGGGGAGTGGAAAGATATCGGTGAACTGAATCAAACAAGTCAATTAATGTTTGATTTTGTCTGCAATCATATGTCTGCCAAAAGTGAATGGTTTAAAAACTATTTACAGCAAAAGCCGGGCTATGAGCATTTCTTTATTGAAATGGACCCTTCGACAGACCTGAGTGCAGTGACGCGTCCGCGCGCATTACCGTTACTGACGCCTTTTACATTGCACGATGGCACCGTCCGTTATTTATGGACGACATTCAGTGATGATCAGATTGACCTGAATTATGCTTGCCCTGACGTGCTGCTGGCGATGGTTGATGTTTTACTGACCTACCTCGAACAAGGGGCGGACTATATTCGTCTGGACGCCGTCGGGTTTATGTGGAAAGCACCGGGTACAACGTGTATTCACCTGGAAAAAACGCACCAGTTAATCAAGCTGTTCCGGGCTATTGCTGATGAGGTGGCACCGGGGACCGTCATCATTACTGAGACCAACGTTCCGCATCAGGATAACATTTCCTATCTGGGTAATGGCTATGATGAAGCGCACATGGTCTACCAGTTTTCTCTTCCGCCGCTGGTATTGCATGCCGTGCAACGCCAGGATACGCGTGCGTTGTGCGACTGGGCGAAAACGCTGTCGCTGCCATCCTCGAAAACGACCTGGTTTAACTTTTTGGCTTCCCATGACGGAATAGGCCTGAATCCATTACGCGGTATTTTGCCGGAAGAGGAAATACTGCAATTAGTTGAAGCGTTGCAACAGGAAGGGGCGTTAGTCAACTGGAAAAACAACCCGGACGGGAGTCGAAGCCCTTACGAAATCAATGTTACTTATATGGATGCGCTCAGCAAGCGCGACAGTAGTGATGATGAGAGACTCGCCCGGTTTATTTTAGCGCATGCCATATTATTGAGTTTCCCTGGCGTACCTGCGGTATATATTCAAAGTATTCTGGGCTCTCGTAATGACTATGATGGTGTGGAACAACTGGGGTATAACCGCGCTATTAATCGTAAAAAATATGATCTGGCAACAATTGAAGCGGCTTTAAACGATGACGACACGCTAAGACATAACGTCTTTCAGACATTATCAAAGCTTATTATTATACGTCGTCATAATAATGCCTTTCATCCGAACAGCGCTTTTGAAATAGAGAGTCTCACATCAGAAGTTATGCGAGTGACGCGTACAACAAAAGATGGCGAAGCCATTACTGCATTGTTTAATGTGAGCGATCAAATTCAAACTATGAATATTTGTTGCTCGGGTGGTTATGACTTAATTAGTGAAACTTATATCACCGGGGAAACATTAATGCTGCACCCATGGCAGGTTATGTGGATTAAAAAATAATAAGGAACATCTAATGCTTAAATCTAACGTTGTGCTGTTATCAGCACTGGTTTCCTGCGCCCTGATTTCAGGGTGCAAAGATGACAAACAATCTCATGTCTCCATTGAATTTATGCATTCGTCGGTGGAACAGGAGCGTCAGGCCGTTATTACAAAACTGATTACGCGTTTTGAAAAAGAAAATCCTGGAATCACCGTGAAACAGGTTCCTGTTGAGGAAGATGCCTATAACACCAAAGTGATCACGCTGGCGCGCAGCGGCTCGCTGCCGGAGGTTATTGAGACCAGCCATGATTACGCCAAAGTGATGGATAAAGAGCAACTGATCGACCGTGATGCTGTTGCGGATGTTATTCAGAACGTGGGTGAAAGCGCGTTTTATGACGGTGTGCTGCGCATTGTGCGTACTGAAGATAGCGCGGCGTGGACCGGCGTTCCGGTAAGTGCCTGGATTGGCGGTATCTGGTATCGCAAAGATGTTCTGGCGAAAGCCGGGCTGGAAGAGCCAAAAAACTGGCAGCAATTGCTGACCGTCGCGCAAAAACTCAACGATCCCGCCAGTAAGAAATACGGTATTGCGCTACCGACGGCGGAGAGCGTGCTGACTGAACAGTCTTTCTCGCAGTTTGCGTTGTCAAATCAGGCCAACGTCTTTGATGCACAAGGAAAAATAACCCTTGATACGCCAGAGATGGCGCAGGCGCTGGAATATTATCGTGCGCTGGCGGCAAATACGATGCCGGGTTCTAACGACATCATGGAAGTGAAAGACGCTTTCATGAACGGGACTGCACCAATGGCGATTTATTCCACCTATATCCTCCCGGCCGTCATTAAAGAAGGCGAACCGCAGAACGTGGGGTTTGTCGTTCCGACGGAAAAAACCTCTGCCGTCTATGGCATGTTGACTTCGCTGACCATCACCAGCGGACAGAAAGCGGAAGAGACGGAGGCGGCCGAGAAATTTGTCACCTTTATGGAGCAGGCGGACAACATTGCGGACTGGGTGATGATGTCTCCGGGAGCGGCACTGCCGGTCAACAAAGCCGTGGTGAACACGCCCGTGTGGAAGGAAAACGATGTGATCAACGCGCTTGGCGATCTGCCTTATCAGTTGATTGCAAAACTGCCTAATATCCAGGTGTTTGGCGCGGTGGGCGACAAGAACTTTACCCGTATGGGCGACGTGACGGGCTCTGGCGTGGTGAGTTCGCTGGTGCATAACGTGACGGTGGGTAACGCCAGCCTGTCTTCGGCCCTTAAGGAAAGCCAGAAAAAGCTGGATACCCTTGTTGAACAGCGCTAATGCGGAAAGAGGAAAGCAGTTATGACCAGGCTTTTTTCCGGTCGTTCCGATATGCCATTCGCGATGTTGCTGCTGACGCCCAGTTTATTACTGCTGGGCGGTCTGGTGGCATGGCCGATGATATCGAATATCGAAATCAGTTTTTTGCGTTTGCCGCTTAATCCGCGAATTGCCTCAACGTTCGTGGGGTTTAGCAACTACATTAACATTCTCTCCGATCCTGGGTTCTGGCACGCGCTGTGGATGACGATCTGGTATACCGCGCTGGTTGTGGCCGGTAGTACCGCACTGGGGCTGGGCGTCGCGATGTTCTTTAACCGGGAGTTTCGCCTGCGTAAAACGGCACGTTCGCTGGTGATCCTCTCTTATGTGACGCCGTCCATCTCGCTGGTGTTCGCCTGGAAGTACATGTTCAACAACGGCTACGGCATTGTGAACTACCTCGGCGTGGATCTGCTGCATCTCTACGATCATGCGCCGCTGTGGTTCGACAATCCGGGCAGTAGTTTCGCGCTGGTGGTGTTGTTTGCGATCTGGCGTTACTTCCCGTATGCGTTCATTTCATTCCTGGCGATCTTACAGACTATCGATAAATCGCTGTATGAAGCAGCCGAAATGGATGGCGCGAATGCCTGGCAGCGATTTCGCATCGTAACGCTGCCCGCCATCATGCCGGTGCTGGCGACGGTCGTGACCTTACGCACCATCTGGATGTTCTACATGTTCGCCGATGTTTATCTGTTGACGACGAAGGTCGATATTCTCGGGGTGTATCTCTACAAAACAGCATTTGCATTTAATGACTTAGGTAAAGCAGCCGCCATTTCCGTGGTGCTCTTCATCATTATTTTTGCCGTCATCTTGCTGACCAGAAAACGGGTGAATCTCAATGGCAACAAATAAACGCAAACTTGAGCGTGTCGGCTTTTACTGTGGCCTGATCGTCTTTCTTCTCATCACGCTGTTTCCTTTCTTTGTGATGCTGATGACCTCGTTTAAAAGCGCGAAAGAGGCGATTTCACTGCATCCGACCCTTTTCCCGCAGCACTGGACGCTGGAACACTATATCGACATTTTTAATCCGCTGATTTTCCCGTTTGTCGATTATTTCCGCAACAGCATGGTGGTGTCGGTAGTGTCATCCGTTGTGGCCGTATTTTTGGGCACGCTTGGCGCGTACGCGCTGTCACGTCTGCGCTTTAAAGGTCGCATGACCATTAATGCCAGCTTTTACACCGTGTACATGTTCTCCGGCATTTTGCTGGTGGTGCCGTTGTTCAAAATCATCACTGCGTTAGGCATTTATGACACCGAAATGGCGCTCATTATCACGATGGTCACTCAGACGCTGCCGACTGCGGTGTTCATGCTGAAAAGCTACTTCGACACCATCCCGGATGAGATTGAAGAGGCCGCCATGATGGATGGCTTGAACCGTCTGCAAATTATTTTTCGCATTACCGTTCCGCTGGCGATGTCTGGCCTGGTCTCGGTGTTTGTCTACTGCTTTATGGTGGCCTGGAATGACTATCTGTTTGCGTCGATTTTCCTCTCCAGCGCCAGCAATTTCACCCTTCCGGTAGGGCTGAATACGCTGTTTAGCACGCCGGATTATATCTGGGGACGCATGATGGCGGCGTCGCTGGTAACGGCATTACCTGTCGTCATTATGTATGCGCTTTCCGAACGTTTTATTAAGAGTGGTTTGACCGCTGGTGGCGTGAAGGGCTAAGGCGGCCAGTTTAATTAAGGAGTTGTAAATGAAAAAGTTAGTTGCCACCGAACCGCGCGTTGCGGCGCTTGTGGAGTATGAAGATCGCGCGATTTTAGCCAACGAAGTGAAAATCCGCGTTCTGTTTGGCGCGCCGAAGCATGGTACTGAGGTGGTTGATTTCCGCGCTGCCAGCCCGTTCATTGATGAAGATTTTGATGCGCAATGGCAGATGTTTATGCCGCGCCCGGAAGGCGCGCCGCGCGGTATCGAATTCGGTAAGTTCCAGCTCGGTAACATGGTGGTGGGCGACATTATCGAATGCGGCAGTGACGTGACGGACTATGCCGTGGGCGATCGCGTATGTGGTTATGGTCCGCTTTCTGAGACGGTCATCATCAACGCCGTTAATAACTATAAGCTGCGCAAAATGCCGGAAGGGTGTTCCTGGAAAAACGCAGTCTGCTATGACCCGGCACAATTCGCGATGAGCGGCGTGCGTGACGCGAATGTGCGCGTGGGTGACTTTGTCGTGATTGTCGGGCTGGGCGCGATTGGTCAGATTGCGGTGCAACTGGCGAAAAAAGCGGGAGCGTCAGTGGTTATCGGCGTAGACCCGATCGCTCACCGCTGCGATATTGCGCGTCGTCATGGCGCGGATTATTGCCTGAACCCGGTCGGCACGGATGTCGGTATGGAAATTAAAAAACTGACCGGGAAACAGGGCGCTGATGTGATCATCGAAACCTGTGGTTATGCTGACGCGTTACAGTCGGCGCTGCGCGGGCTGGCCTACGGCGGCACTATCTCCTATGTGGCTTTCGCTAAACCGTTTGCGGCGGGATTCAATCTCGGGCGTGAAGCGCACTTCAATAACGCCAAAATCGTTTTCGCTCGTGCCTGTAGTGAGCCGAACCCTGATTACCCGCGCTGGAACCGTAAGCGTATTGAAGAAACCTGCTGGGAATTGCTGATGAATGGTTATCTCGATTGCGAAGAGATTATCGACCCCATCGTAACGTTTGCCAACAGCCCGGAAAGCTATATGGAGTTTGTCGACAAGCACCCGGAAAAGAGCATCAAAATGGGCGTGACGTTTTAATTCTAAGGGAATGAATACTATGAAAATTGGAACTCAGAATCAGGCTTTCTTTCCAGAAAATATTCTGGATAAATTTCGCTATATCAAAGAGATGGGGTTTGACGGATTTGAGATCGACGGCAAATTGCTGGTCAATAACCTTGATGACGTCAAAGCGGCGATTAAAGAAACGGGTCTGCCTGTTACCACAGCCTGCGGTGGTTATGACGGCTGGATTGGCGATTTTATTGAAGAGCGCCGTCTGAATGGCCTGAAACAAATTGAACGCATTCTTGAAGCGCTGGCGGAAGTGGGCGGCAAAGGCATTATCGTGCCGGCCGCGTGGGGAATGTTTACCTTCCGTTTGCCGCCAATGGCCTCGCCGCGCAGTCTGGAAGGCGATCGCAAAGCGGTGAGCGACTCGCTGCGTTTCCTTGACAACGTGGCTGAGCGCACTGGAACGGTGGTGTACCTGGAACCGCTTAACCGCTACCAGGATCACATGATCAATACGCTTGCCGACGCTCGTCGCTATATCGTCGAAAACGATCTCAAACATGTAGAGATTATCGGTGATTTTTATCACATGAACATCGAAGAAGACGATATGGCGAAGGCGCTGCATGACAACCGGGATCTGCTCGGCCATGTGCATATTGCCGACAACCACCGCTATCAGCCGGGAACCGGCACCCTGAATTTCGGCGCGCTGTTTGATCAGTTGCGGCAGGACAATTATCAGGGGTATGTGGTGTATGAAGGGCGGGTACGCGCAGATAATCTGCCGGAAGCCTACCGTCAGTCATTGGCCTGGTTGCGTACCTGCTAAGAGGGTTCCCGTGAAAAGTGCAATGACAAGCGCGCCGTTGCGTGTCGCCATCATTGGCGCCGGGCAGGTGGCGGATAAAGTTCATGCTTCGTACTACTGTACCCGCGAGGATCTGGAACTGGTGGCTGTCTGTGACAGCCGCCTGTCCCAGGCGCAAGCGTTGGCAGATAAATACGGTAATGCACAGGTCTGGGATGACCCAGAGAAGATGCTGCGCGACGCTCAGCCGGATATCGTCAGCGTCTGTTCGCCAAATCGTTTTCATTACGAACACACCATGCTGGCCCTGGAAGCCGGTTGTCATGTGATGTGCGAGAAGCCTCCCGCCATGACGCCAGAACAGGCGCTGGAGATGTGCAAAACCGCGCGACGAATGGGAAAGGTGTTGGCCTACGATTTTCATCATCGCTTTGCGCTGGACACGCAATTGTTGCGTGAACAGGTTGTGGCTGGCGTGCTGGGTGAAATCTATGTCACCAATGCCAGAGCCTTGCGCCGCTGCGGAGTGCCCGGCTGGGGTGTATTCACCAGCAAAGCCTTGCAGGGCGGGGGGCCGTTGATCGATATCGGCGTGCATATGCTGGATGCGGCAATGTATGTCTTAGGGTTCCCGGCGGTTAAACGGGTTTGCGCGCACAGCTTTCAAAAAATCGGCACCTGCAAAAACAGCGGGCAGTTTGGTGAATGGGACCCGGCAACGTACACCGTTGAAGATGCGCTGTTCGGCACAATCGAATTTCACAATGGCGGCATCTTGCGGCTGGAAACCTCCTTTGCGCTCAACATTCCAGAGCAGTCGGTCATGAACGTGAATTTTTGCGGTGATAAGGCCGGAGCAACGCTTTTCCCGGCACAGGTTTACACTGACCAGGAGGGGGAGCTGGCGGTCCTGTTTCAGCGTGACGTTGCGGATGATCACCGCCATTTTCGGAGTATGGATGCTTTTGTCAATCATGTGAAAGGGGAGCCGGTGACGATCGCCGATGCAGAACAAGGTTTTGTCATTCAACAACTTGTGGCTGCGTTGTATCACTCTGCTGAAACAGGAACCTGCGTGGAATTATGATGAAGCCTGTAATGTTAACAGACCCGTTTTTTTGCCTGCACAGCCTGAATAAATATGCCTCACTTATGGCGTCAGGTAATGGTTATATGGGGATCCGCGCAAGCCACGAAGAAGCGTATACAGTACAGACTCGCGGCATGTTTCTGGCGGGTCTCTATCATCAGGCTGGCAAGGGAGAGATTAATGAACTGGTCAATCTCCCCGATGTGGTTGGCGTAGAGATAACGCTGAATGGCGATATTTTCTCCCTGCTGAGCGGCACAATTGAAAGCTGGCGGCGCGATGTGGATTTTGCCACCGGAGAGTTGCGCCGTTCGCTGATATGGCGCTCGCCTGGCGGCATGCGCTTTGCGATCGAAAGCCGCCGTTTTGCATCCGCAGAAAAGTTACCGCTGTTTGCGATGGAAATGACTATTACGCCGTTGGACGCCGACGCCACGCTTTCTCTCTCGACCGGCATTGACGCGACGATAACTAACCATGGCCGTCAGCATCTGGACGAAACACAGGTCAGAGTGTTCGGACAGCACCTTTTGCAGGGGGTCTATACGACTCAGGATGGCCGCAACGATATTTCCATTTCCGCTTTCTGTCGCGTGAAAGGCGATGTGCAACGTTGCTTTACGGCAAAAGATCGCCGCCTGATACAGCACAACAGTTTGTGTGTAAAAGCGGGCCAGCGTATCACGCTGGAGAAATTGGTCTGGATTGAGTGGACATCTGAACGGAATACCTCGCCTGAAACCAGGGGGAGTCAGGCCCTTCGTCAACTGGAAGCCTGTGCTGAGCAGGGGTACGACGCGCTAAGAGCAGAAAACGCCGCTAACTGGCATCGCTGGTGGCAGCGTCGCCGTGTTCAGGTCAGCAGCGTGGCGCCTGGCGATCAGCGCGCGTTGGATTTCGCGCTCTATCACTTACGCATCATGACGCCGGTTCATGATGAGCGCAGCAGCATCGCGGCAAAAGGATTAACCGGAGAAGGTTACAAGGGCCACGTATTCTGGGATACCGAGGTTTTCCTGCTGCCGTTTCATCTGTTTACCGAGCCAGACACTGCCAGAGGCCTGTTACGTTACCGTTGGCATAATCTGCCCGGTGCGCGTGAGAAAGCGAGACGTAACGGCTGGCAAGGCGCGTTGTTTCCATGGGAAAGCGCGCGTAGCGGTGAGGAAGAGACGCCGGAGTTTGCGGCGATCAACATCCGTACTGGCCTGCGGCAAAAAGTGGCGTCGGCATTAGCGGAACACCATCTTGTCGCCGATATTGCCTGGGCTGTTATCGGCTACTGGCAAGCCACAGGCGACATGAGTTTTATGGCGCGTGAAGGTATGGCGCTGCTGCTGGAAACCGCCAAATTCTGGATAAGTCGTGCGGTTGACGTGAACGGACGTCTGGAGATTCATGACGTTATTGGCCCGGATGAGTACACCGAGCACGTTAATAACAATGCCTTCACCAACTACATGGCCTGGTACAACGTGGAGCAGGCGCTGCGTTTTGCGCGTGCGCAGGGTTGTGCTGACGACACGTTTATTTATCGTGCGGAATACTTTTTGCAGAAACTTTGGCGGCCTGACATTCAGCAGGATGGCATTTTGCCGCAGGATGATGCGTTTCTCAGCAAACCGGTTATCGATTTAGCGAAATATAAAGCCAATGCGGGCAAGCAGACGATCCTGCTTGATTATTCACGCGCTGAAGTTAATGAGATGCAAATTCTCAAGCAGGCGGACGTGGTAATGCTGATGTATATGCTGCCGGAGCTGTTTACGCCGCAGACATGCCTGGCGAACCTGCGCTTTTATGAGGCGCGCACGATTCATGACTCCTCTCTGAGTAAAGCGATCCACGGTATCGTGGCTGCGCGCTGTAAAGATCCAGCAATGGGGTATCAGTTCTGGCGCGATGGGGGGCAAATCGATCTTGGCGACGATCCGCACAGTTGCGATGACGGTATTCATGCCGCAGCGACAGGGGCTATCTGGCTGGGCGCGATACAAGGATTTGCAGGGTTAAGTGTGCGTCATGGCGAACTGCATCTGCATCCGGTGCTCCCGGCGCAGTGGAAACGCCTCGCTTTTCCGTTGCAGTGGCAGGGCAGAGAACTGTTTATCACCATGGATGCAGATAACATCAGCATCACCAGTATCGGCCCCGTCGATGTGTGGATTTGCAACCGCAAGGTTACTGTCGACGGTGAGCGGTCATTCAAATGCAGTAACGTTATTTTACCTGTTAATGGGACCGCTACCAGGGAGGGGAAATGAAACCTCAGGCCATCATTTTTGATTTAGACGGCGTGATTACTGATACCGCGCACCTGCATTTTCTGGCGTGGAAACAGATAGCCGATGAGACGGGGATCGTGATTGATGAGGCGTTCAATGAACGTTTGAAAGGCATTAGCCGTAATGAATCGTTGTGTCGCATTTTGCAGCATGGCGGTAAAGAAGGGGTGTTTACCGATGCTGAATGTTTGCAGCTAGCTGCGCGTAAAAATGCTCTGTACGTTCACGCTCTGCGCCAGTTAACGACCGACTCTGTCCTGCCCGGTATTCGGGCGTTATTGACCTCGCTGCATGAATTACAGATTCCGGTAGGGCTGGCATCCGTCTCTCTCAATGCCCCTGCAATCTTACAGGCGCTGGAGATTGCTGACTTTTTTGATTTTTGTGCAGACGCAGCGCACATATCCCGCTCGAAACCGGATCCTGAGATTTTTCTTGCCGCCTGCAACGGTCTTGGGGTGAGGCCTGATGCGTGCATCGGTATTGAAGATGCACAGGCGGGTATTGATGCCATCAATGCCTGCGGTATGCATTCTGTCGGTATCGGTCCGGGGTTAACCGGCGCGGAGTTACATCTTCCTTCAACGGAATTTCTGACGTGGCCGTGCTTATCGGCTTTCTGGCTAAACGCAAAGTAAAGGAATCAATATGGCACAGCTTTCGTTGCAACATATCCAAAAAATATACGATAACCAGGTGCATGTGGTTAAAGACTTTAACCTGGAGATTGAGGATAAAGAGTTCATCGTTTTTGTCGGTCCGTCGGGCTGCGGCAAATCCACCACGCTACGCATGATTGCGGGGCTGGAAGAGATCAGCGCCGGTGAATTATTGATCGACGGTAAGCGGATGAATGATGTACCGGCAAAAGCGCGCAATATTGCCATGGTCTTTCAGAATTACGCCTTATATCCGCACATGACCGTTTACGACAACATGGCGTTTGGGCTGAAAATGCAAAAGATGGACCCGGGCATTATTGATGAACGCGTGAACTGGGCGGCGCAAATTCTTGGATTGCGGGATTACCTGAAACGCAAACCGGGCGCGCTTTCCGGCGGACAGCGTCAGCGTGTTGCGCTTGGGCGCGCCATCGTTCGTGAAGCGGGTGTGTTCCTGATGGATGAACCGTTGTCTAACCTGGATGCAAAATTACGTGTCCAGATGCGCGCAGAGATCAGTAAGCTGCACCAGAAGCTGAATACCACCATGATTTACGTTACGCACGATCAGACTGAAGCCATGACGATGGCAACGCGAATCGTCATTATGAAAGATGGCATTGTTCAGCAGGTCGGTGCGCCTAAGATGGTATATAACCATCCGGCCAATATGTTTGTCGCAGGATTTATTGGTTCTCCTGCAATGAACTTTATTCGTGGTGCAATTGATGGCGATAAATTCGTTACCGAAACGCTGAAATTAACAATCCCGGATGACAAGCTGAACGCGTTAATAAAACAAGGCCACGAGCATAAAGCGGTGGTAATGGGGATTCGCCCGGAGGATATCCATCCTGAAAAACAGGATGGTAATAGCATAACGGCGCGTATTAGCGTGGCTGAATTAACCGGTGCGGAATTTATGCT
The DNA here is from genome assembly GCF_030333595.1 of Citrobacter sp. CK181. NCBI lineage: Bacteria > Pseudomonadati > Pseudomonadota > Gammaproteobacteria > Enterobacterales > Enterobacteriaceae > Citrobacter > Citrobacter sp. CK181. The sequence continues at coordinate 913,566 of NZ_JAOWFN010000011.1, forward strand.
TTATACCACCGTTGGGGGGCACGAGTTGGTCGTCCGTGCCGGGGCGATTAACGATTATTCTGCGGGAGAAAATATCACCATACATTTTGATATGGCGAAATGCCATTTCTTTGATGCTGAAACCGAACTGGCTATTCAATAAATAATTACTCCGGGGGAATTATCCCCCGGTAGCAGGTGCATTTTTTGTCAGTATTTTAACAAGGAATAAAAATGAAAACCTTACTGTACTCTACTGCGCTGGTCATATGCGCAGGAATGGCTTGCGCGCAGGCCGCTGAAAACAATGACTGGCATTTTAATATCGGTGCTATGTATGAAATAGAAAACGTCGAAGGCTATGGTGAAGATATGGATGGGCTGGGTGAACCGTCCATCTATTTTAATGCGGCAACCGGTCCGTGGAAAATTTCACTGGCGTATTATCAGGAAGGACCTTTCGATTATAGTGCCGGTAAACGCGGTACATGGTTTGATCGCCCGGAACTGGAAGTTCGTTATCAATTCCTCGAAAGCGATGATGTTAATTTCGGTTTAACCGGCGGTTTTCGTAACTATGGCTACCATTACGTAAATGAAGCGGGTAAAGACACCGCCAATATGCAACGCTGGAAAGTACAGCCGGACTGGGATGTGAAACTGACCGACGATTTACGTTTCAGCGGCTGGCTGGCGATGTATCAATTCGTCAATGACCTGAGTATCACCGGCTACTCAGACAGTCGTGTCGAAAGTGAAACCGGCCTGAATTACACTTTTAATGAAACGGTTGGTCTGACGGTGAATTATTACCTGGAACGTGGCTTCAATCTTGCCGAAAACCGTGATAACGGTGAATTCTCCACACAGGAAATCCGTGCCTATTTACCGATAGCATTAGGCAATACCACCCTCACGCCTTATACCCGTATCGGTCTGGATCGCTGGTCCAACTGGGACTGGCAGGATGATCCTGAGCGTGAAGGTCACGACTTTAACCGTCTCGGTTTGCTTTATGCGTATGATTTCCAGAATGGGTTATCAATGTCGCTGGAATATGCCTTTGAGTGGGAAGATCACGACGAAGGTGAGAGTGACAAATTCCATTATGCGGGGATCGGCATCAACTACGCGTTCTAAAATGTACTGGGGCATATTCATGCCCCAGTTTTTAAGCGAGGGAGCCGGCTAATGATATTTGCGTTTTTACGATAATATTTTGCAGGCCTTTCTTGCCGGCAATCAGGTTAAATAACAGATTACAACTTTGCTCGCCTAATTCCTGCGTGGGAACGTCAATGCCGCCTGGGGCGGGAGTCAGCATAAACGAGAGCAGTTCATTACTGTAACCGACAACGGCGAGTTGTTGTGGAATCGCGATATTTTTCTCTGCCGCCACCCGGTATAAACTCATTAACTTTAAGCTGTCTGTTGCGAAAACGGCATTTGGCAATGGGGTCTGGCTTAACAGTTTTCTGGCGGCCAGTAGCGCGCTTTCATGCGTGTATCCACCATCAACGATCCATTCATCACGGCACTGGATTTTATGGACTTCCAGACTGGCTTTATAACCATTAACACGGTCGATGGAAACATGGAAATCAAGTGGCGCATGCAGACAGGCAATATGCTGATGACCACTGTCAATTAATGCATTTGTGAGTTGAATACTGTCCTGGAAATTATCCGTATCGACAGAGTAAACATGAGCGTATTCGCCTTCCACTTTGCCAATGACGACAACAGGAACATCATACTTATTCAGACGCGCAAAGAAGAACTCATCCGCCGGGGAACTCAGCATAATAATGCCTTTGATCATTTTCTGCTTAATTTTGCTTTCGCATTTTTGCAAGTCATCTTCCGTACTGCGGGAGGTCTGTAATATGACATCAAAACCTTCCTCTTCGGCCTTTGCCGTAATCGCATGCAGAACTTCAGAGAAAAAAGGATTACCGGCCGTTGTTTTTGCTGAACGAGTAGAAATAACCATAATGGCGTCAAACCCGGAAGAGGTCAGGGCGCGCGCCAGTTTATTCGGTTGGTATTGCAGTTCATCAATGGCGCGTAATACTTTCTCCCGTGCTTCCGGGGAGATATTGGTTTGTTTATTCAGCACGCGCGATACCGTGGATTTTGATACTCCGGCGACGCGCGCGATATCATAAATAGTAGGGGACATAGTCGGGGGAACTCCGTTCGAGAGTTAATGACGCACATCTTATGGAGTTAACTGGCGGATGACAACACAAGGCGGTTGATTATCAACAGCCTGCCCCCACATCAATACGCATAGGTTATAATTTTTTTCTGGTCTTCAGGCACAACAGGATGGCGATGAAGCGACTCAAAAACGAACTTAACTCGCTGGTTAATCGCGGTGTAGACAGGCATTTACGTCTGGCCGTTACCGGACTTAGCCGCAGTGGGAAAACCGCGTTTATTACTGCGATGGTTAACCAACTGCTCAACATCCATGCCGGATCGCGACTGCCGCTGCTAAGCGCGGTGCGTGAGGAGCGTTTGCTGGGCGTGAAACGCGTTCCACAACGTGATTTTGGTATTCCACGTTTTACCTACGATGAAGGGCTGGCCCAGCTTTATGGCCAGCCGCCTGCCTGGCCGACGCCAACGCGCGGCGTGAGCGAAATCCGTCTCGCGTTACGCTACAAATCCAATGATTCTTTGCTGCGCCATTTTAAAGACACCTCAACGTTATACCTGGAGATTGTCGATTATCCCGGCGAATGGCTGCTCGACTTGCCGATGCTGGCGCAGGATTACCTGAGCTGGTCCCGGCAAATGACCGGCTTACTGCAAGGGCAGCGGGGCGAATGGTCGGCCAAATGGCGTCAGCTATGCCAGGGGCTGGACCCGCTGGCGCCTGCTGATGAAAATCGCCTGGCGGAGATCGCCGCGGCCTGGACGGCGTATCTGCACCAATGTAAACAGCAGGGGCTGCACTTTATTCAGCCTGGCCGCTTTGTGCTGCCGGGCGATATGGCGGGCGCACCTGCGTTGCAGTTTTTCCCGTGGCCGGATGTGGATGCGCATGGCGAATCGATACTGGCGCAGGCGGATAAACACACCAACGCCGGAATGTTGCGTGAACGCTTTAATTACTACTGTGAAAAAGTGGTGAAAGGGTTCTATAAAAACCATTTCCTGCGGTTTGATCGCCAGATTGTACTGGTGGATTGCCTGCAACCGTTGAACAGCGGGCCGCAGGCGTTCAACGATATGCGTCTGGCGCTGACGCAATTGATGCAGAGTTTCCACTATGGTCAGCGAACGCTATTTCGCCGACTCTTTTCCCCGGTGATTGATAAACTGCTGTTTGCGGCGACCAAGGCAGACCATGTGACTGTCGATCAACATGCCAATATGGTCTCTTTGCTCCAGCAACTGATTCAGGATGCCTGGCAAAACGCGGCGTTTGAAGGCATCAGCATGGATTGTCTGGGACTGGCGTCCGTACAGGCGACGACCAGTGGATTGATCGATGTGAATGGTGAAAAGATCCCGGCTTTACGCGGTAACCGTTTAAGCGACGGAACACCGTTAACGGTGTATCCCGGCGAAGTGCCCGCACGCCTGCCGGGACAAGCGTTCTGGGACAGTCAGGGTTTCCAGTTTGAAGCGTTTCGCCCGCAGGTGATGGATGTGGATAAACCATTGCCGCACATTCGTCTGGATGCCGCGCTGGAATTTTTAATAGGAGACAAATTGCGATGAGCGAACCGTTAAAACCGCGTATCGATTTCGCAGGTCCACTGGAGGTGGAGCAAAACCAGACGCTTAAAACGCAACAGACCTTCAGCGAGACGCAGGCGCAGACCTTTGCCCCCGCGCAGGTGGATGAACCTCTGGAAGACGAGGGGCAGGCGGAAGCGGTCATTGATGCCGCGCTGCGCCCGAAACGCAGTTTGTGGCGCAAGATGGTGATGGGGGGACTGGCGTTGTTTGGCGTCAGCGTTGTGGGCCAGGGTGTACAATGGACTATGAACGCATGGCAAACCCAGGACTGGGGGGCGCTGGGCGGTTGTGCCGCCGGGGCGTTGATCATTGGCGCAGGCGTTGGCTCGGTCGCGACAGAATGGCGTCGGTTATGGCGATTACGCCAGCGGGCGCATGAACGGGATGAAGCGCGCGACCTGTTGCACAGCCACGGTACGGGAAAGGGCCGTGCGTTTTGCGAAAAGCTGGCGCAGCAGGCCGGTATCGATCAGTCTCACCCGGCGTTGCAGCGCTGGTATGCTTCGATTCACGAAACGCAAAACGATCGGGAAGTGGTCAGCTTATACGCTCAACTGGTGCAACCGGTGCTGGATGCCCAGGCGCGACGTGAAATCAGTCGTTCGGCCGCCGAATCCACGTTAATGATCGCCGTCAGCCCGCTGGCATTGGTGGATATGGCATTTATCGCCTGGCGAAATTTGCGGCTGATCAATCGCATTGCGACGCTGTATGGCATTGAACTGGGGTATTACAGCCGCCTGCGCCTGTTTCGTCTGGTGTTGCTCAATATTGCGTTTGCGGGCGCCAGCGAGCTGGTGCGTGAAGTCGGGATGGACTGGATGTCGCAGGATCTGGCGGCGCGTTTGTCTGCCCGTGCGGCGCAGGGTATTGGTGCCGGGCTGTTAACCGCTCGTCTGGGCATTAAAGCGATGGAACTGTGTCGTCCCTTACCGTGGATCGACGATGATAAGCCGCGTCTGGGGGATTTTCGTCGCCAGCTTATCGTTCAGGTCAAAGAGACCTTGCAGAAAAGCAAAACCCCGCGCGAAAACTGATCGCTGGAAGGGCGCTGACCGTATAACTTTACGGCCCGGCGCCCAATTTTCCGTCATGCTGTCAATAATTGTTGACAGAATCCTTCCTGCTAATCGAATACTGGCTTATCATCTATCTAATAGCTCATTGTTTTAGGTGAAAGTTCCCATGCGTCTGGAAGTCTTTTGTGAAGACCGTCTTGGTCTGACCCGCGAGTTACTCGATTTGCTGGTGCTTCGTAGCATTGATTTACGCGGTATTGAGATTGACCCCATCGGGCGAATTTACCTTAATTTTGCTGAACTGGAGTTCACCAACTTCAGCAGCCTGATGGCGGAGATCCGCCGCATTTCCGGCGTGACCGATGTCCGTACGGTGCCGTGGATGCCGTCTGAACGCGAGCATCTGGCGCTGAGCGCACTGCTCGAAGCGTTGCCGGAACCCGTCCTCTCTCTGGATATGAAAAGTAAAATAGAGATGGCGAACCCCGCGAGCTGTCAGCTTTTTGCACAAAATCAGGAGCGTATGCGCAATCACACTGCCGCGCAGTTGATCAACGGCTTCAACTTCCAGCGTTGGCTGGAGAGCAACCCACAGGTCTCTCACAACGAGCATGTGGTGATCAATGGGCAGAACTTCCTGATGGAGATTACCCCGGTTCATTTGCAAGGGGAAAATGACGAGTACATGCTCACGGGCGCTGTCGTTATGTTACGTTCTACCATCCGAATGGGGCGTCAGTTGCAGAATTTGACGACTCAGGATTTGAGCGCGTTTAGCCAGATTATCGCCGTCAGCGCGAAAATGAAGCATGTCGTAGAGCAGGCTCGCAAGCTGGCTACGCTGAGCGCGCCACTGCTGATTACCGGCGATACCGGAACCGGTAAAGATCTCTTCGCCCATGCCTGTCACCTGGCAAGCCCGCGTGCGGCAAAACCGTATCTGGCATTGAACTGCGCCTCCATTCCTGAAGATGCGGTTGAAAGCGAACTGTTTGGTCATGCGCCGGAAGGTAAAAAAGGCTTCTTTGAACAGGCTAACGGGGGTTCGGTGCTGCTGGATGAGATTGGTGAGATGTCGCCACGCATGCAGACCAAATTGCTGCGTTTTCTTAACGACGGCACCTTCCGTCGCGTTGGCGAGGATCATGAGGTTCACGTTGATGTCCGGGTGATCTGCGCCACGCAGAAGAATCTGGTGGAACTGGTGCAAAAAGGGCTGTTCCGCGAGGATCTCTACTACCGTCTGAATGTGCTGACGCTCAATCTGCCGCCGCTGCGTGATTGCCCGCAGGATATCATGCCGCTCACTGAACTTTTCGTGGCGCGTTTTGCCGATGAGCAGGGCGTGCCGCGTCCGAAACTCTCTGCCGATCTCAGCACCGTATTAACCCGTTATGGCTGGCCGGGCAATGTGCGCCAGCTTAAAAACGCCATCTACCGGGCGCTGACGCAGCTTGAAGGGTACGAACTACGTCCGCAGGATATCTTGTTGCCGGATTACGACGCCACGACCGTTGCCGTTGGTGAAGATGCGATGGAAGGCTCGCTGGATGATATCACCAGTCGTTTTGAACGTTCCGTGTTGACGCAGCTTTATCGCAATTATCCGAGCACGCGTAAACTGGCGAAACGCCTGGGCGTCTCACATACCGCGATTGCCAATAAGTTACGTGAATACGGTTTGAATCAGAAGAAAAGCGAAGAGTAATTAATGAATAGAAGAACACCCGACAGTTATTGCTGTTGGGTGTTTTTTTATATCAGAATAAATAAATTTGCATCATAATTCTTAAGTTTTTACGCTTTTTTCCTATTTTTTAAAACACCATTTCATGTGCGATGTTTTTTTTGTGATCTTAATTCAATTTTGCTACATATCTTGCGAATAATGTAACCCTCTCAAAACAGGAGGGTGTATGAATAAAAGTGATAGTGCTGAAAAGAACAGGCGTAAAATTTATATTACGCTCAGTCTCTTTATCCTGGTCTACTTCTTCTCATGGAAAGCGACACTTGATACTTATTCTTTTTGGCTATCAGAAAAGATAGGCCTTGATGGTGTTGCGATTGGTATTGTTTTTGCCGCAAACGGCTTTTGTGCGGTACTAATCAAACCTGTATATGGGTTTCTTATCGATCGGCTAGGGTTAAGGAAAGATCTGTTATTCTTTATCTCGCTTATTTCGATAACCGTTTTCCCCTTTTTCTTTTATATATACAAACCACTATTGCAGTCTGCGTTGTATGCTGGTATTGCGTTGGGCGGTATATTTTTAAGTATGGGATACTACGCAGGGTGTGCAGCCGCAGAATCATACCTTGATCGCTTCGGCCGTTTGTTTGATCTTGAGTTTGGTCAAATCCGCATGTGGGGCGCAATTGGTTCTGTATTCTCTGCCGCAAGTACAGGCTATATTTTTAATATTAACCCAATGATCAATTTTGGGTTAAGTTCCGCAGGTGCGCTGATAATTCTTATTATTGTTTTTACGATGAAGATCGAAGTCAATGAAGAGGTAAAAAATCGCATCATTGCTAAAGATAAAGCGACAATATACGATATTATAGCATTATTTAGCACACGCAATTTCTGGACGTTTGTTTTATATGTTTGTGGTGTTGTGTGGATTATTTTTGTCGCAGAACAACAATATCCACGTTTCTTTATCACATTTTATGCCAGTAAAGAAATCGGGCATCAAATGTTTGGTTATCTTGGTGCTGCCAGTCTGGGAGTAGAGTTTCTGTTCATGATGATTGCACCTGGCATTGTCAACCGTCTGGGGCCAAAAACCGGCTTGCTGATTACAGGCTTTGTTGTGGCCGCTAGATTTATTGGTTCTGGTTTGGTTACAAGTGCAATAACAATTGGAATTATCAAATTGTCGTGGGGGATAGAAATGTCATTCCTGCTGGTTTCAATTTTCAAATATCTGGAAATTAACTTTGATAAAAAAGTAAATGGTTCAATGTATTTATTAGGCTATCAAAGCGTTAACTATATCGGAACAGTTATCTTGTCGCCGTTGAGTGGTTACTTGTATGAGCGATTAGGTTTTTCACATACATATTTTATGATGGGATGTACAGTATTGTTTTTCACTATTATATCCGCATTTCTTCTTCAAAATAACAAACGAACAGAACCAGTCATTGCGGAGAATGCGCATGCTTGAGCGTAATATGCTTAGAGAAAATATCATTGATAAATTATACGACGTGCTGGATAGTGTCGTGAACAGAACGATTAACAAAGAGCAAAGTTTTGGTGTTGTACTGACGCTGGATGATGATCCCTACGCTAGCGGTAAGTTTGCTTTGGCCCTGAGTTTTCTGATTGAGCGTTTCCCGGCACGCGCTGACCAGTGGTCTGGAGTATGGCATGAGCTGGTTAAAGCACCCAGTGAAAACTGGGGGAAATATTACTTCTTGCAGGCGCTGTGGAAACTGCACTGTTTGGGGTTGCTGAATACTATTTTTAGCGATCAGCAATTGCAAAGGCTTACTGAAAAACTTCGCTGGCAAGAACTGGTGGATGAGGAATCGTGGAAATTAAACCCACCTTTTCCAACTAATTATTATGGTGTCGCATTTAGCATCGCCCGATTGCGCTTTTTACTTGGTTGGGAGACGCAATTTGCATCACAAAAAATCCTCCAGCAACTTGTCGAACATTATCGTACCCATTCGCAACATGGATGTGTGGATGAAACTGAGGGAAAAGGGCGCTTTGACCGTTATAGCATATTGCTGATTGCGGAAATTTGCCAACGGCATATTGATACTGGGTTAGAGATATGCGACTGTCTCAAAGACGCATTGCGACAAGTGTCGACACTGATACTGGCAATGTTGAATGATGAGGGTGTCGGGTTCCTGTGGGGAAGATCAATTGGCGCGTATGGTGATAGTGCATTTAATGAAATTCTGACTATCAGTATGCGACTTGGTTTGTTGGATCGACAAGAATGCGCGGCGGCTAGCAGATTTACGCTTGCCTGTAGCGAACGTTTTTTAAACTTTTGGTATGACTCAAATGAACAGAGTGTGAATCTGTGGTTTTATGGGAGACAAACAGACGCGTATCGGGCTGAGCATAGACTGGTTGGTGAAAATATCAGTTTGTCTTGTCAGCATCTTTGTGTGCAGCGAGCCTGGGCTGATGCCTCCTTTGATGCAACGCCTTTAATGTTACCAGAACAAACGCTTAAATTTACGCCATTTTGCAATGACAAATATACCAGAGGTCTATTCCATTGGTATGACGGCAAGCGGTTATTTGTTTTACCATTAATTAACGGTGATAAACATTATTTTGCCACATCTCCCTATTTCCCGGTTCCCTTTTCTACCGGACTGATTACTGGCGTAGCTCAGGGACATGCGCCGCTTTGGGTGCCTGGATTAGTGGACTCTCGTGGCTGTATACTGCGACCATTAGTGTGGTTTGGTGACTGTGGTTACCAGAAGACGAAGAATGGTTGGGAAATTGAGATTAATTATTCCGCACTTAACGTAGTAATGGAAAATGGGGTTCTGCTATCAGAACCGAAAAAGGATTACTCTTGTCAGTGTCGTACCCGTTATTTTATTGAATCCTCGACTTTGACCAGAGTGGATACATTTTCTTTTTTAAAACATAGCGAGATGTATCTCGAACTACAATGTGCCGTCTTTCCAGAAAAAATGCGTATGATACATTCGGCAGATAGTTTACATATAGATTATGAAAGTAATGGTATTCAATCTCTCGAATTAAATGGATTTGAAGACTATTGTGTGGAAAGAACAGCATTGTGTAGCCCTTATGGCGCATTAGGACAACAGATTACAGGAAGGAGAAATGTTTCTGGTGCTAAAAATGTGACTGTCAGTTGGCAAATACGTTATTGCTAAAAATTAACACCACAATAATATCGTGGATGATAATTATCTATATTAGATTATTAGCCGGAGTGCTTTTTATGTCTATGTCAAAAAAATTCCTGTTCACAGGTGCGGTTATTTTTTTATCTTTTACGCCTTTTGTACATGCAGTTCAGTTTGATGTGCGTGGTGGGTATAATATAGAAAACCACAGTTATGAGTCCCGATTTAAAGTCAGCAATAGCTGGAGCAGTGGTTGGTGGGCCAGTATGGAAACCGATAGCAATAATGGTTCACCTTCATTAGATGATATGACTTCCTCTTATAATGAGATGGAGACTAACTATACCTGGCATATTAATGACCGTTTCGCTCTGGTACCTGGTGGTGTTATTCATTGGAGTAATAGTGGTACGCAGTTACGTCCTTATATTCGACTGAATTACAAAATATCTGAACGCTTTTCAAGTGGTATCCGCTATCGTCTTGATCATCATAATTATGATGTCGTCGATAATACTGGTGATACTATTCACGACAATGAGCACCGTATAGATTTGTTTCTCGGTTATAAAATAAACCAGGACTGGAATTTTATGTGGCAGGGAACGGCATATATGCATCAAGATCCAGATCTGGAATATAATAACGGGAAACGTTGGGCGACAGAAAATGCATTCACTATAAAGTATCGGTGGAATGAATATTTTAGCCCTTATTTCGAATATGATTATCTTGACGAGCAAAGTAACTATAAAGGCGAGAAGGGTAAACCTGACTCGCGTATTCGTGTGGGGGTTACCTTTAATTTATAAATAAAAGCAAGAAATTGCAAAAGTGAAGGATTTTATTTAAATAATACGATAAATTTTCACCGAAATGGCTAAAGTTTAATTTTTAAAACAGGAATTATATGAATAGTCAGTGCGGTTCTGGAAAATTAGCGACACTATTGGAAGTGCTTGAAATTGGTGAGTCGGCGATCGCTTTTAACAGGATGAAAACTATATCTGCCGATTATTATCACTTCCATGAATGTGCGGAAATTCTGTTTGTAACGCAAGGTGTAGGGATCGCCGTTGTGGAACATAAGCAGTACACCGTTAAGCCTGGTCGGTTATTTGTTTTTCCGCCAGGCCGCGTTCATAAAATTTATGTGGAGCATGATTTACACAATCAATATCATCGTACAACCTTACATTTCAGTAGCGCAATGTTGCTGCCATTTTTTCGTGATTTTCCGCGTCAGCAGATACAATTTCGCCAACTTAGCAGTTATGGTGAAGAGGTGAGGATCTTTGATGTTTCAGAAATACAAAACTTTATTGAAGCGCTATTCTTTCGTTTTGAACAGCTGAGTTCAAAAAATGTACTAACAATTAATGATAGTGCTTTTTTACTTCTGCAACTTATCGGTCTTTTGCCTGAACATGATCAGCAACAGGCTTCGCTTTCGGGGATAAATACATTCTCTGCATCAATTATCCGCTGGATTGAGGATCATTTTAAGGAGAATTGTTCACTGGAGATATTGGCTACGGTATCTGGTTGTTCGGAAGGGCATGCTTCCAGGCGTTTTCGCAAGGAGACCGGAGGAACCATTCAGGAATATGTGGTTATGCGAAGGATTCGCCATGCATGCGAATTGCTGGTGCATACTTCTCTTACGGTCAGAGAGGTGGGTTTAGAATCGGGATTTGCAGAATATGCCTGGTTCATAACCAGCTTCAGACGATTGATGGGAAAAACACCGCTTCAGTACCGCAGATCCTACAGTTTAAGGAGATAATGACAACGGTAACTTGTCCAGCTCATAATTGAGCTGGACAAGAATGAATCATTACGCTTTCAGCACGTCCAGCGCAGCAGCATAGTCAGGTTCGTTGGTGATTTCGTTCACCAGCTGGCTGAAAATGACGTTGTCGTTTTCATCAATGACCACCACGGCACGCGCCGCCAGACCTTTCAGCGGGCCTTCAGTGATTTCAACGCCGTAGTCTTTCAGGAAGTCAGGATTACGCAGAGTGGAAAGGGTAATGACGTTGCTCAGACCTTCCGCGCCGCAGAAACGAGACTGGGCGAACGGCAGATCCGCAGAAACGCACAGTACGACGGTGTTGTCGATTTCTGTCGCCAGTTGGTTAAACTTACGTACCGATGCCGCACAAACGCCGGTATCAATACTTGGGAAAATATTCAGCACCTTGCGCTTGCCTGCAAACTGAGCCAGTGTGACGTCAGACAGATCTTTTGCCACGAGGGTAAAAGCCTGTGCTTTGCTACCAGCTTGAGGAATGGTGTTGGCGACGGCGACTGGATTGCCCTGGAAATGAACGGTTTGTGACATGGTTATCTTCCTGTTTACATATAGTTAACGTCGTGGCTAGTTTATGCCATCAGCAGTTAACACGGCAAACGCTATTTGTGTTTAATCCACCGCCACGCATCTGCAACGAGAAAAACGGCGAGAAAAGGAGAACCAATGAGATCTGTTAAGGTGTATGAGGAGGCCTGGCCGCTGCACACGCCCTTTGTGATTGCCCGGGGAAGTCGTACCGAAGCGCATGTTGTGGTCGTGGAACTGGAGGAAGAGGGCGTAAAAGGCGTAGGGGAATGTACGCCTTATCCACGTTATGGCGAAAGCGATGCCTCGGTGCTGGCGCAGATCATGAGTATCGCGCCGCAACTGGAACAGGGGCTGACCCGCGAAGCACTACAAAAATTGCTGCCCGCCGGTGCGGCCAGAAATGCGGTCGATTGCGCGCTGTGGGATCTGAGCGCTCGCCAGCAGCAGCAAACGCTGGCGGAGTTTGTGGCCGTTGAATTGCCCGCTACGCTGACAACAGCACAGACTGTCGTGATCGGTACGCCTGAACAGATGGCGGCCAGCGCGGCGGCACTGTGGGAAAAAGGGGCGAAACTGCTCAAAATTAAGCTGGACGATCGCCTGATCAGCGAACGAATGGTCGCGATTCGCTCAGTCGTGCCTGATGCGACGCTAATTGTGGATGCAAACGAGTCCTGGCGTACAGAGGGGCTGGCGGCGCGATGCCAGCTGCTGGCGGATTTAGGCGTCGCGATGCTGGAACAACCGTTACCTGCGCAGGATGACGCCGCGCTGGAAAATTTTGTTCATCCGCTCCCTATTTGCGCGGATGAAAGTTGCCATACCCGCAGTAGCCTGAAGGCGTTACAGGGGCGCTACGATATGGTCAATATCAAACTGGATAAAACCGGTGGTCTGACGGAAGCGCTGGCGCTGGCCGCCGAAGCCAGAGAACAGGGTTTTGGGCTGATGCTGGGATGCATGCTGTGTACCTCCAGGGCCATTAGCGCAGCGTTGCCGCTGGCCCCACAGGTGCGTTTTGCTGACCTCGATGGCCCCACCTGGCTGGCGGTGGATGTCGAGCCCGCTTTACGGTTTACGACCGGGCAACTTCATCTTTAGGGTGCCAGCGCAGCAGAGTAGACATCGCCATCAGATACTTTTCGCTGGCCTCATCGGATGAGATCGGCGGGAACTCTGCGGTAATACAGTGCAGATTGAGGTCGGCGCACCAGCTTCCAAACGAACCGGGCGTTTCGTAACCTACGCTGGAGACCAGCGGCAGCTCAAATGCCCGGGCCAGCCATTCGCCTAACTCGCTATGTCTGGGATCTTCAATACAGGCAAGAGGATCGTGAAAGGAGACCACCCAGGCAGGATGCACCCGGTGTATCAGTTGACACAGCGCCTGGGTTTCGGGTTCAGATCCCGGATGTTCGCCGGTAAGCAGCACCACATCGCGCTCCTCGGCGCTGCTGTTCCAGCGATAAACCGTCTCACCCGCTTTCCAGTTCGCCGCCGGAAAATTACGGTTCAAATCGACGCCATTGGCATTGGCGCGCAGACCAAGCTGGCAACCGTCCGGGTTCACCGCCAGCACCACATGATGACGGCGGAGTGAAGGATTCAGCGTACGCAGCGCACACGAGAGCGTCACCACCGACGCGTTCTCATCGCCGTGCGTTCCGGCCAGAATCAGGCCGCTTTCGCGATCGGCCGCCGGAGCCGGAAACCAGATCAACGGCGCTCCCAGCAATGAACGCCCATAATGTTCGGTTCCTGGCGGAAATGCGCCGCGCTCGGCACGAGGACGGGTAACGGTCATAAGTGTCTCTGAATGCTGTTGTTATTACTCGCAGTGTTGTGCAAATTGCCCAGATAATCAAATCGTTTTCACGCGTTGCGCGCGCTATGCAATATCCTCCATCTGGCTTCCTGGAAGCGGATGCGTATATCGGGTTAATATCAACTTTCTGTAGGAAGACGTTTGCATTTCCTTCATGCGAAACAAATAATTACGCAGTCATCTAACTTCATCATTTAAGGGCATCTTATGAAGCACTCTGTTTCAGTTACCTGTTGTGCGCTGTTGATTAGCAGCGTCTCCCTGACACACGCTGCGGATGTTCCCGGCGGAACGGTACTGGCAGAGAAGCAAGAACTGGTCCGCCATATTAAAGATGAACCGGCGTCGTTAGATCCGGCAAAAGCGGTTGGGTTGCCGGAGATTCAGGTCATTCGCGATTTGTTTGAAGGTCTGGTGAATCAGAACGAGAAAGGGGAAATCATTCCTGGCGTCGCTACGCGCTGGAAGACCAATGATAACCGGATCTGGACGTTTACCCTGCGCAATAACGCAAAGTGGTCGGATGGCACTCCGGTGACCGCGCAGGATTTTGTCTACAGCTGGCAACGTCTGGTTGATCCGAAAACCCTGTCACCGTTTGCCTGGTTTGCCGCCCTTGCTGGCATTAATAACGCCCAGGCGATTATTGATGGTAAAGCGTCGCCGGATACGCTTGGGGTTAGCGCCGTGGACGCCCGCACGCTAAAAATACAGCTGGATAAACCGCTGCCGTGGTTTGTTAACCTGACTGCCAACTTTGCTTTTTACCCGGTACAGAAAGCCAATGTAGAAAGCGGTAAAGACTGGACGAAGCCCGGAAACCTGATCGGCAATGGCGCCTATGTGTTGAATGATCGCGTGGTCAACGAAAAACTGGTGGTGGTGCCCAATACCCACTACTGGGACAATGCGAAGACGGTGCTGCAAAAAGTGACTTTCCTGCCGATTAATCAGGAGTCGTCAGCGACTAAACGTTATCTGGCTGGCGATATCGATATCACCGAATCTTTCCCGAAAAATCTGTATCAGAAGTTGCTGAAGGATATACCGGGGCAGGTTTACACACCGCCGCAGTTGGGCACCTATTATTATGCGTTTAACACCCAAAAAGGCCCGACGGCGGATTCCCGCGTTCGTCTGGCGCTGAGCATGACGATTGATCGCCGCATCATGGCGGAAAAAGTGTTAGGAACCGGGGAGAAACCGGCCTGGCGTTTCACCCCGGACGTGACGGCAGGCTTTACTCCCGATCCTTCGCCATTTGAACAAATGAGCCAGGAAGAACTCAATGCTCAGGCGAAAACGTTATTGCTTGCGGCTGGCTATGGCCCGCAGAAACCGCTCAAATTGACGCTGTTATATAACACGTCTGAAAATCATCAGAAAATCGCGATTGCGGTCGCCTCGATGTGGAAAAAGAATCTGGGCGTAGAGGTGAAGCTGCAAAACCAGGAATGGAAAACCTATATCGACAGCCGCAACACCGGTAATTTTGATGTTATCCGCGCCTCCTGGGTGGGGGACTACAATGAACCGTCTACTTTCCTGTCATTGTTAACCTCGACCCATACGGGCAATATCTCGCGCTTCAATAACCCGGCCTACGATAAAATCATGACGCAGGCGACAGTAGAAAATACGGCGAAGGCGCGCAATGCGGACTATAATGCGGCAGAGAAAATCCTGATGGAACAGGCGCCGATTGCGCCGATTTACCAGTATACCAACGGACGTTTGATCAAACCGTGGCTGAAAGGTTATCCCATTAATAACCCGGAAGACGTGGCGTATAGCCGGACAATGTATATTGTGAAGCACGACAAATAATATGCGGCAGTGAGCGAAAAGACGCGGAATACCGCGTCTTTTTTAATTTGCGGATTGCGGTGACGCGGCGTTATCCAGATAAAGCGTCTGGCTTGGGAACGCAAAATCTGCGCCGTTCGCCTGAACAATGTCGATAATCTTCAGGTAAACATCCTGCTGAACCGCAAGCCAGGCTTCCCATTCGGTGGTTTTGCTAAAGCAATAGACCATGATATTCAGCGATGATTCGCCGAATTCATTGAAATAGACCAGCAGTGTCTGGTGCTGATCGATATCAGGGTGGTTTTGCAGCATCGTTCTGACCGCATCAACAATAACGCCTGTTTTACTGGCATCCTGATACCGTAACCCGATCACCGTTTTAATACGTCGGTTGGTCATCCTGCCGGGATTCTCCACGCTAATGGCGGAGAAAATAGAATTCGGCACATATAAAGGGCGGTGGTCGAAGGTGTTAATTTTGGTCATTCGCCAGCCGATTTCAGTCACGGTACCTTCAATATTTCTGTCCGGGGAACGAACCCAGTCGCCAATGCTAAAGGGGCGATCAAAATAGAGCATAATCCCCGAGAAAAAGTTGCTCAGAATGTCCTTGCCCGCCATCCCAACAGCGATGCCGCCAATGCCGCCAAAAGTCAGCAACCCGGACAGACTCATGCCGAAGTGTTCGCCATAGAGTAAAACGATGGCGATAATAATAGTGATCTTTATAATGCGAGACAGGATCTTCGCACTGGTGACGTCTCTGCCTTTACCGATCTGTGATTTTTCAAAGCGGTTGATGAGTAAAAACAGTTTTATTGTCAGAATCAGCGCAATCAGAGATGTGCAGATAAAATCGACGGCATTTGGAGAGATGAATTTCAGATCGTAGTTTTCAATAACATTATTGGCGATACTGCCCAGCGTGCCGATGATAAGGGCATAAACGAAGAACTGCACGGCATGAAATATAAATCCTTTTCTTCTTTTCTCGCCACGACGAAACACAATACTCATCAGAAGTAAGGCGGCGCCACTGCCAAAAATTATTGCCAGATTAAACGCGTTTTTGAAAAAAAATTCTGCAATCATTTTGGTCTGTCACTACCCCGTATGGTTGATATAACGCTAAAAGATTCTGAGGTGCAGATATTTTATCCGCTTCGAATGCGCTGGTCATTGATCAAAAAGAATAAGACGTAGCGCATTTTCAGACAGGGACGCGCGATGTGAATATTATGTCACGACTTGTGTGGCAGACAACGGGGGATTGTCATGGTATTGTTACGCGCAAGTAACAGGGCTTTCATCTGCAAAAGGACGATACCATGATCATGACAAAGCTGAAGACAGCAAAGGGGAAGAAATTTCTGTTGGGCCTGCTGGCGGTGTTTATTATTGCGGCATCAGTGGTTACGCGGGCGACTATCGGCGGCGTGATCGAACAGTATGATATTCCGTTGTCCGAGTGGACAACCTCGATGTATTTCATCCAGTCATCAATGATTTGCGTCTACAGTCTGGTTTTCACTATTCTGCTGGCCATTCCGCTGGGGATCTATTTCCTCGGTGGTGAGGACAAACAGTAACGTGAGTGAGCGGCTTCGCCGGGTAGGCATAAGCGCTACCCGGCACGAAAATAGGCTTAATCGTCTTCTTCGTCGTCCAGTTCGACCGGTGTCTGATACTGATCGGGTTTAATGACGAGCAGATCGCAGCGCAAATGGTCGATAACCTGTTCCGCCGTATTGCCCAGGAAGGCCGCAGATATCCCGGTACGACCAACCGTACCCAGTACAACGATACCCGCCTGTAGATGCTCGGCTAAATCCGGGATAACCTCTTCAGGCAACCCTTTTTCAACATGCGTCACTTTCTCATCAATGCTGAATTTCTGACGTAGCGCCTTCATCGCCAGCAAATGCTGACCGCGAATCGCGTCGTTGTAAACGCTCGGATCAAATTCAGGCAGTTCGATTGCGATATTGATGGGCGTCACGGGGTAGGCGCCAACCAGATGGACTTCGGTATGGTTCACCTGTTCTGCAAGTTGCAGCGTTTCTTTGACCAGCTTTTCATTCAGCGCATTGTGATAAGGTTCTTCGCTCGCCAGGTTCACGGCCACCAGCGCTTTACCGCCTTCAGGCCACGGTTGGTCCTTGACCATCCATACCGGGCTTGGGCATTTACGCAACAAATGCCAGTCAGTCGGCGTAAAGATTACCGCTTCCAGGCGGTCATGCTGGTGCGCCATTTTGAGCACCAGATCGTGATCGTCGCTGATCACTTCCTGGATAATGGCTTCAAAGGGACGGTTGTGCCAGACCACTTTTATCTCAACGGGAACACCTGCTTCGATGTAGTATTTCGCTTGTTCGCGTATCCAGGCTGTTCGCTGGCTGATGACGCCCTGACGCATCGCGGTACGCTCATCAGGCGAGAGCAGGGTGGTCATTTCATAGGAAAAATCATAGATCGGCAAAAAGGCTTTAATTTTGCCACCAATCCGTTGATGCAAATAAACAGCGCGTCGTAATGCGGGTTGATCGTCCTGGTTTGGGTCGATGACCACCAGCATATTTTGATACATAGCCATACAGGGTCTCCTTACAACTGTCACCGCAGTTTGTAATTAAAAGAGTAACCCATATATGTTGAATGAAACAGGGGGGAACCTTCTGCCAGATCAATAAATCAGGAAAATTTGCTGTTCTATAGGGCAGTGTATTGAATGTAAACAATTTCTATCAGTAAAATCAGACTTCCGGGGCATACCTGGGGTAAATAGCGGCTTAGTAGAGTCTGTAATTAAATCTGTTTGATTCATGAATGCCGCCATAGCGGCATTCTTATCGTTAGTGGGAACCAAGACGGATCAGTTCAACGGGTTCGAACTGGCCTTCACAGCCTTCCACTTCGACGGTTTTGTTGCGGCGTAACTGGGCTGGAGTTAACCCGTTAGAATGTATGGCAACGATTTTACCCGTTCTGCCCGTCCCATTAATCATAACCCGACTGCCATTAGTAATAGGATTATGGTTACGATCATAAGTGATCATGGTTATTTCTCCTCTTAATATCTGGGTATCAAAAAATCCGCTTAACAATCCGGGCCGCAGTCCAGAAGCGAACGTAATATAAATACACCTTTGCCATAATCTTTTTTTGTTTTTGATCAAGGTCACACTTTTTCTATACTCACTAAACCGCTGACGACGGGGTTTACGCACGATGCAGGACCCTGGTGCGGCTGACTGTTATTTTTTTCCTGAAGCTGAAAACATAACTACAGTACCTTTAACCGTAGTTTTAACATCCTCGAAGTACTCGGACAGTATTTGCGTTAAGCCCGCCTCTGAATCTCCGGTATTTGAGAAAATGCCTTTCCGGTTGTAAATGCGCATCAGTTTTTGACCGAAAATATTGTGCTTAACGCCATCACCAAGAATGGTAGCGCCGTAAAGAGTGCCATTGTCGGTTAAAGCCTGCGCGGCATTCTGTATTACACATCCTTTTGCAGACATATCTCCAGGCAGGCAGTGAAGAAGGTAAAACATGGAGATGGAGTCAAATTGATTATGCAAGGTTTTTGGGTAAGGCTCGAAAACATCATGGGTAATTTTGCTCTGAATTTTCGTTTCTCCAGCCCTTGTTGATGCTGTGCTCAAGCTTGCTTCGTTCAAATCCATTAGCGATATTAAACGGCTTTCAGGAGCGTGAGTGAGGTAATATCCGGTTCCTACACCAATATCCAGATGTTTTTTCCCTAAATGTCGGAGGAAGTGTGGAAGAAGGTATTCCTTAGTGGGGCACCCCCATGCAAGCCGATTTGATACCCTTAAGACCCACCAGTCATAAAGTTTTAGTGTGAGGGGGGTGTAAACTTTAGATCCGTTATCTGTGTTTCTATTCATTAATTCCACCTGTTTATAGTTTTCGGGGGGAATTAAATCAATAATCATTATAAATGACAAGGGGTTAGAGTTGCCGCAGTTGCGTCGTATGCAAGAACGCAACTGCGGCCAGCTGGCGATCGTTCGATAGTGCGAATATAGAACGGTTGCCAGCCGCTGCGGATTGTACTTTTCCGGCATGATGAATCAATGTGGTTAATCCGAAAACGGCCAGGCGGGGCGTAAACCATGCCAGTGGTGTCCAACTGGAGTAATGGCTACGTATTTGAGATTTCTTTAGCTTATTGACGTGGTGTGATTCCTTCTGTCAAACCAATAAATCAGGAAAATTTAATGATTTAACAGAAGGATAACTGACTTACTTGCGGAAAGATTAAGCAACGTTGCGAGTATGACCAGCAAGCACTGCGAGCGCATCGCTGTTTTCGATGGTGATGTATTTACCTTTCACCGCCAGCATGCCGCTTTTCTGGAAACGACCCAGCAGACGGCTGATCGTTTCGACCGTTAAGCCAAGGTAGTTACCGATATCGCCACGGGTCATCGTCAGGCGGAATTCACGCGGAGAGAAACCGCGCTGGGCAAAACGACGGGACAGATTGTAGATAAAGGCAGCCAGACGTTCTTCCGCATTTTTCTTCGACAGCAACAGGATCATATCCTGATCGCCTTTGATCTCGCCGCTCATCAGACGCATCATCTGTTGACGTAGGTTAGGCATCTTACCGGAGAGATCGTCCAGAGTCTCAAACGGGATTTCACATACCATTGAGGTTTCCAGCGCCTGGGCAAAGCTCGGGTGGTGCCCGCTGCCAATCGCGTCAAAGCCGACCAGGTCGCCTGCTAAATGAAAACCAGTGATTTGCTCGTCGCCCTGCTCGGTAATGGTGTAGCTTTTAATCGTACCGGAGCGGATAGCATAGAGCGATTTCAGTTCATCACCTGCTTTAAACAGCGTTTGCCCTTTCTGAATAGGCTTTTTACGCTCGATGATATTATCAAGCTGATCAAGCTCATGTTCGTTAAGTGTGAACGGGATGCAAAGCTGGCTGATACTGCAATCCTGGCAATGGATAGCACAACCGCCAGACTGAATGCGCCGTATAATTCGCTTTTCCGGGATCATAGGTCTGCTCAAGCCGTAATTGATATTTGTCAATTTTAACATCTTTTTGGTGAGCACGTAAGCCTGAGCTACCCCCAATAGAGGATAATTCAGGCATAAGCAGGAGAAATATTTATATCCCTTTGAAAATCCATGCTTTATAAGTGGTTACTTTGCATCAAAGTGTGACGGGTAAGGCACAAAATGCCTGGTTTCTACAGCAGCAGATACCCTTCATGGCGTAATAACCACTCTTTTCTTTGCACGCCGCCAGCATATCCCGTCATTGTCCCGTTGCGCCCGATTACGCGATGGCAGGGTACAACGATACTGACCGGGTTAGATCCGTTAGCGGCGCCTACGGCGCGAGCGGCTCCCGGACGGCCTAATTTTTCGGCAAGTTGACCATAATGCATAACCTGACCGCAGGGGATGGTGCGCAGCGCCTGCCACACTTCCCGCTGAAAAGGCGTTCCCCCAGTGGCGGTCTCCAGCGTATCAATGATGCTGAGATTTCCCTCAAAATACGCGGTGAGCTTATCGCTCAGGCCACCCGGATTTTTGGCGGCGATGCGCTCGTATCCCTCTGAACGATAATGTATGTCCAGTAGCTGTTCCATACGGTCGCTGTGTTGCTCCCATTCGACGGCGCGCAGGCGGAATTGCTCATCGCAAATCACCCATAACGGCCCCAGCGGGGTCGCTATATTGTCTTCAAGTAATCTCAGCATCCGTTATCTCTCATTGCAGGCGGGATAATTCCCGGACTTATCAGCAGTTCAACAAGATACCATGCGACCAATATCCGCAACCATACCCCTAAAAAGATAAGCGGGCATAATACGTTTAGCGTCATTGTTTGTTGAAAAAGCGAACAAATAAAGATGCTGAAAAAATGAAGCACGGCAGGAGAATAAAAAACAGGGACTGTCGACATCCGCCAGCCCCTAAAATCTACACAGCAGTGCTTCCTTAACCTTTTCCCGGCCTGGTTTTCCCTCAGCGGGTAATAAAGTTATAACGGCTATAAAAGAGATATTCCACTTTCAGGGCATAATTGATTTTACAAAAGCCCCGCTGAAATTGTCGGTTAACGCAGGATAAAACGTGGCTTTACCGGGGATGAAATAGTGAGATGCGCATAGCCAGATAATTGAGCCAGTGTCGTTTATTGGAAATAACTGTAAACCGTTGTCGGTATAATAGCGCGCGGTTATGATAGTGCCTGTCTTAACGCGCTGGAGGAGGAATCATGAACCTTGACGACAAAACGCTGTTTCTTGACGCCATGGAGGATGTCCAACCGTTGAAACGTTGCGCTGATGTACACTGGCAGCCCACACGCAATTCACGGGCGCCGCAGCGTATCGATACGCTCCAGCTCGATAATTTTCTTACCACCGGGTTTCTGGATATTCTTCCTTTGGGCGAACCGCTGGAATTTCGCCGGGAAGGGTTGCAGCAGGGCGTGCTCGACAAACTGCGTTCGGGAAAATACAGCCAGCAGGCGAGTCTCAATTTGCTTCGTCAGCCGGTTGAGGAATGTCGCAAGATGCTGTTTAGCTTCATCTGCCAGGCGCGTCAGGATGGTTTACGCAACGTGCTGATCATTCATGGCAAAGGGCGGGAAGATAACGCGCATGCCAATATTGTGCGCAGTTATGTGGCGCGTTGGCTGACGGAATTTGACGACGTTCAGGCTTACTGTACGGCGCTGCCTCATCATGGCGGCAGCGGAGCGTGTTATGTTGCGTTGCGTAAAACGGCGCAGGCAAAGCAGGAAAACTGGGAGCGTCACGCGAAACGCAGCCGTTAAGGGTGTTCACAGGCTACTTACGGGCAGCCTGTGACGTTTATTACGCCGCCAGCACCCGATTTCTGCCGTCGTTTTTGGCTTTGTACAGGGCATCGTCCACCCGCTTAAATAATTCATCAATACTTTCATTCGATTCGTGCCGTGCGACGCCGATGCTGACGGTAAAACGGGGCAGGCCAGGAATACAGACTTTCGCCACGGCGGCGCGTATTGATTCTGCAAGATTAAGTGCAACTTCCAGCGAGGTTCGCGGCAGCAGCAAGACAAATTCTTCACCGCCCCAGCGAAAGACCAGGTCGCCTTTACGTGCGCGGGCTTCCAGCGTTCGCGCCAGAGCGCACAGCACTTCATCGCCTTTCAAATGACCGTACAAATCGTTAATGCTTTTGAAGCGATCGGTATCGATTAGCAGCAGGCTGTAATCCATTGTCATCGACAGATGGGGCGTATGGTTTTGCTCAGTAAGAAGATAAAATTGCCTGCGGTTCAGTAAGCCAGTCAGCGCATCATGCAGGGCAGCGCGTTCCAGCTCCTGCTCCAGCCGTTTTTGCTCGGTAATGTCATGAATGATGCATAACATGAGCTTATCGCCGTATATCTCAAGGGGGCCCGCATAGGTTTGTACGTGCCGGGTGGTGCCGTCAGAGAGTTTATGGACGAAGTTTAAGGGCTTATGACCGCCGGGCAGACGGGCAATCTCATGCATAACGGGTAAGATCTGGCGACCTAATACGTTGATTTCCCATGTATGCTTCTGGCACATCGCTTCATGGCTGTAGCCATAGAAATTGAGTGCGGCCAGATTGGCATCGACGATCAGACCGTCCCGCGAAGGGTCTATCAACAGCATCGGCGCGGAGTTCGTCAGGAAAAAACGGGCGTAAAACCCTTGTTTTTTACGCTGATAGTTTGCCGAACGACTGGCCTTGAGACCTTGCGCCGTAGGTGTCTCTATGCCTTCAAAAATAATAACGTCTCCCTGCGTCGACAGGGTTTTAACCGAGAGGCGGCAGGTTAAGGCGATTTCTTTACCATCACGACAGACCGTCAGAATTTCAACAATATCGTGATGGTGGTGTAAATCAGCAACGTACATGCGCAGTTCATTTTGCGCATAAGTTGAAAATATCCCCTTTCTGAGACGGCTGAAAGTCTGTTCCTGTGTCAGTTCGCGTGCGGCGGTATTAGCGAAAACTAACTCTTCTGTGTGTGGTAAAACAATCCAGACAGGAAAACTTAATAAATCCAGAGCATTGAGTTCGTGAGCAATCATCGATAATCCCGTTATCTTCACATGCTGTGTTGCCGGTTTATTGGTGAATGGCTTTTTTATTAACAGCTTACAGTGATATGGAGCGTTTTTTCACAAATCGGGAGACAACAATAGACGTGCAGATAAATCTAGCAGGGAACCAGGACAAATCCACGAATGATAAGTTTTTTTTCAATGGTCGATATAAGTGTGAACGAGTAAAAAGGAAGAAAGGTTGATGGCGACTTATATAAACATTACTCAGGCTAATCATTCTGAAAGAGGTTAACCCTTTCCCGTACGACATATTAAAGCTGATGATGCAACGCAAGGTTATCGATCTACAGACTAAAATTCATAAATTTCGATTAAGTAAATTATCATCCGTTGAACACCCCATATTGTCTCGTACAACACATTTGCGCCGGTGATGCCGGCGCCTTTCCTGCCATATCGTACTTTTCTGAATCATTTCAGCGCAATGGGATAATGAGGTATTGCTTAACATACGCCGAAGGCTAGACTAACGAAAAAGCGTTGAATGAATGTGGAGGCGTTGTGGAAGCCATCAAGGGATCGGAAGTCAATGTGCCGGATGCCGTTTTTGCCTGGCTACTGGATGGTCGCGGCGGCATTAAACCGCTTGAAAATGACGATATTATCGACAGCCAGCATCCCTGCTGGTTGCATCTCAATTACACCCACCCTGACAGCGCGCAGTGGCTGGCGTCGACGCCTTTGTTACCGAATTCTGTACGCGATGCGCTGGCTGGCGAGAGTTCTCGCCCACGCGTCAGTCGGATGGGGGATGGCACGCTGATCACCTTACGCTGCATCAACGGCAGTACCGATGAACGCCCTGATCAGCTAGTGGCGATGCGTGTATATATGGATGAACGTTTTATCGTCTCAACGCGACAGCGAAAAGTTCTGGCGCTTGATGAGGTGGTTAGCGACTTGCAGGAAGGGACTGGCCCGTCCGATTGCGGCGGCTGGCTGGTCGACGTGTGTGACGCCCTGACGGATCACGCCAGCGAATTTATCGAGCAATTACACGATAAAATTATCGACCTGGAAGACAATCTGCTCGATCAGCAGATCCCGCCGCGTGGATTCCTGGCGTTACTGCGTAAGCAACTGATTGTGATGCGTCGATACATGGCGCCTCAGCGTGATGTTTATGCGCGACTGGCAAGCGAGCGTCTGGCCTGGATGAATGATGATCAGCGTCGTCGAATGCAGGATATCGCGGATCGTCTGGGAAGGGGGCTGGATGAGATCGACGCGTGTATTGCGCGCACGGGCGTGATGGCCGATGAAATCGCGCAAGTCATGCAGGAGTCCTTAGCGCGCAGAACCTATACGATGTCGCTGATGGCGATGGTCTTTCTGCCCAGCACATTTTTAACCGGATTGTTCGGCGTGAATCTCGGGGGAATTCCGGGCGGCGCATGGCATTTTGGATTTTCTATGTTCTGTATTCTGTTAGTTGTCCTGATTGGTGGTGTTACCTTATGGTTGCATCGTAGTAAATGGTTGTAACAACAACGCTTTTCATCGTCCTTTGAGCAGAAAAACGCCGCATAATTTGAGCGAAGTCAATAAACAATCTACCCATTCGGGGCAATATCTCTCTCGCAGGTGAATGCAACGTCAAGCGATGGGCGTTGCGCTCCATATTGTCTTACTTCCTTTTTTGAATTACTGCATAGCACAATTGATTCGTACGACGCCGACTTAGATTAGTCGGCTTTTTTTTGCCTGCGGGATATCAGCGTCTACCCTAAAAGAGTCAATCTGTATGACCGGAGGGTAATATGACCAGCCTGTTCACGTTATTGCAAATGCAAACACGCCAGTCGGATTCCGTACCAACCGATCCGGTGCCGATTCCCGATCCTATCCCGCGCCCACAACCTATGCCAGATCCGCCGCCGGATGAAGAACCGATTAAATTGTCGCATCAAGAGCGGAGATCTGCGAGGATACGCGCCTGCTGACTGTGTGTCTTTTACCGCGAGATTAAATTGTGACCGCTTTTTCTACTCTGAATGTCCTGCCTGCCGCCCAACTCGAGAATCTTAACGAGTTGGGTTATCTTGAGATGACGCCTGTCCAGGCCGCTGCGTTACCGGCGATCCTGGCCGGAAAAGATGTGCGCGTGCAGGCAAAAACCGGCAGCGGAAAAACGGCTGCATTTGGTCTCGGGCTTTTACAGCATATTGATGCCAGTCTGTTCCAGACCCAGTCGCTGGTGCTTTGTCCTACGCGCGAACTGGCCGATCAGGTGGCAGGGGAGCTGCGTCGTCTGGCGCGTTTTCTGCCTAATACCAAAATCCTGACGTTGTGCGGCGGGCAACCTTTCGGCGCGCAGCGAGACTCTCTCCAGCATGCGCCGCACATTATTGTCGCGACGCCGGGTCGCCTGCTTGACCATCTGCAAAAAGGCACCGTTTCTCTGGATGCCCTGCAAACGCTGGTGATGGATGAAGCCGACAGGATGCTGGATATGGGCTTTAGCGACGCTATTGACGAGGTGATTCGCTTTGCGCCGTCACGCCGTCAGACTCTGCTGTTTTCCGCCACCTGGCCTGAGGCCATCGCGGCGATCAGCGGTCGGGTTCAGCAAAATCCACTGACGATTGAAATTGATTCGGTGGATGCGCTGCCATCTATCGAGCAGCAGTTTTTTGAAACATCTTCGCAGGGGAAAATCCCGCTGCTGCAAAAGCTGCTGAGCCAGCATCAGCCTGCGTCATGCGTTGTTTTCTGTAATACCAAAAAAGATTGTCAGTCAGTTTGTGATGCGCTCAATTCTGTCGGGCAGAGCGCATTATCGCTGCATGGCGACCTTGAGCAGCGCGATCGTGACCAGACGCTGGTTCGTTTTGCTAACGGTAGCGCACGCGTACTGGTAGCGACGGACGTCGCCGCGCGTGGGCTGGATATCAAGTCGCTGGAGCTGGTCGTAAACTTCGAGCTGGCGTGGGACCCGGAAGTTCACGTACACCGTATTGGTCGTACCGCCCGTGCAGGCAACAGCGGTCTGGCGATCAGTTTTTGCGCGCCGGAAGAGGCGCAGCGCGCCAATATCCTGTCTGAAATGTTGCAGCTTAAACTGAACTGGCTGACGCCGCCGGGCAACGTTCCGGTTGCACCGCTGGAAGCTGAAATGGTGACGCTGTGTATTGATGGCGGTAAAAAGGCAAAAATGCGCCCGGGCGACGTGCTGGGAGCATTAACGGGAGATATTGGTCTGGATAGCGCTGATATTGGCAAAATTACCGTACATCCGGCCCATGTCTATGTGGCGGTTCGTCAGCCTGTGGCGCAGAAAGCCTGGAAGCAATTGCAGAACGGAAAGATAAAAGGGAAGAACTGTCGGGTTCGTTTATTGAAATAAATGCCCGCTCCGGCCTACAGGTGCTTATGCGCATCGTAGGCCGGATAAGACGTTTACGTCGCCATCCGGCTGAGTCAGAAATTACTTCACTTCCACGACGTTCAGACGCAGTTCATCCAGCTGATTATCGTCTTCCTCTGGCTGCCAGCCTGCGGGTTGCAGAGGGATCTCTTCGCGGTCAAAGGCTAAATCACCACCGTCTACTACGTCGGAATCATGATTAATGCCTTTGAAATCAAAAAGATTAATGTCGCTCAGATGAGAAGGCACCACGTTCTGCATCGCGCTGAACATGGTTTCAATACGCCCTGGATAACGTTTATCCCAGTCGCGCAGCATGTCGGCGATGACCTGGCGTTGCAGGTTTGGCTGCGACCCGCACAGGTTGCACGGAATGATCGGGAACGCTTTGGCTTCTGAAAAACGCTCAATATCTTTCTCGCGGCAGTAGGCCAGCGGGCGGATAACGATGTGTTTGCCGTCATCGCTCATCAGCTTCGGCGGCATCCCTTTCATTTTCCCGCCGTAGAACATGTTCAGGAATAACGTTTGCAGGATATCGTCGCGGTGGTGGCCTAACGCAATTTTGGTTGCACCCAGTTCTGTTGCGGTGCGGTAGAGAATACCGCGGCGCAGTCGGGAGCACAGAGAGCAGGTCGTTTTGCCTTCAGGAATTTTCTCTTTAACGATCCCATAGGTGTTTTCTTCAACGATCTTATACTCTACGCCCAGGTTCTCAAGATATTCCGGCAGAATGTGTTCGGGAAAACCCGGTTGCTTCTGGTCAAGGTTAACGGCGACCAGTGAAAAGTTGACGGGCGCGCTTTGCTGCAAATTACGCAGAATTTCCAGCATGGTATAGCTGTCTTTCCCGCCGGAAAGGCACACCATGATGCGATCGCCTTCTTCGATCATATTGAAGTCAGCAATCGCTTCGCCCACGTTACGACGCAGACGTTTTTGTAATTTGTTCAGGTTGTACTGTTCTTTCTTGCTAATATATTGATTTTGCGACATTTAATAGAGGCTCAATTCATTGTGTGGCATCAGAAAAGTATGCATCACGCCGGAAAGACCGGCAAAAGAAATCTGATATAAAAACTGTGGCGTGTATGGTACGGATTGGCGAGAAGAATGTCAGCACATTTATACCCGTTATACCTCAGGTTGCAGGTAAGCGTGCAGGGTTGAAAAGTGGATATGAAAAGCCCGCAACGGCGTGCGGGCTGATGCGTTTAGCGAACCACCAGGACGGAACATTCGGCATGGCGTACGACCGCTGCGGCGTTGGAGCCCAGCAGATACGTGGTGATGTCCGGGCGGTGAGAAGCAATAATCACCATGTCTGCCGGTAATTTTTTAGCCATTTCCAGAATTTTATCTTTCGGAGAACCTTCCGCGATATGAATCTGTACTCTGTCGGCAGGAATACTGAACTTCTTGATAATCTCTTCCAGTTGAGATTTTGCTTCGGCTTTCAGATCGTCCATAGCCGGTAACTCTGCTGAGTAGGCCAGGCCTAAAGAGGCGTAATAGGGCAGTGACGGAATAACGGTCAGGAAATGGACCTCTGCGTCATCTATTTTTGCCTCGGCTTCAACATGGGTGATAACGCGTTGAGTTAATTCTGAATCTGAAATATCGATGGGCACAAGAATCGTTCTGCTCATAAAACCTCCTGTTTAAGTATCCGATTAAAGTTTAACCCTTAATGGCACTTTATGTACAATGACAGGAGTCACATTTTAGCGTGAGTTTGGTTTCTGCTCTGGAAATTTCCCTTTGATCACGCCGTCATAAAAGCGGCCTTTAGAAACTACGACAAGAAAATCACGAAAAATACGCGACGGGACGCCGAGATATTGCAGAGTACCGGTTCGATGAAAACGAATTTCCAGCGTGCTGGAGGTTTCGTCATAGCCGACGGATGCAATACGGGATGATTTAACGGGATGATGGTTCATTGCCGGCGTCCTCTACAGCAGATTTTATGCAATATATCATCTATCAATGGAGAGTTTTAGCGCAACAAATATATTGTTTTAGTATAGATAAAACACTGTTGTTATGAGAAAAGCCCGCTGTTGCCAGCGGGCTGACGGACTTAGAACTGGTAAACCATACCCAGAGCAACGACGTCGTCGGTAGACATATCGTTGCGAGTGTAGAAGCTGTCATCTTCATCCAGCAGGTTGATTTTGTAATCAACATAAGTGGAGAAGTTTTTGTTGAAGTAGTAGGTCGCGCCTACGTCAGCATATTTAACCAGGTCTTTATCTTCACCGCCGGCCAGATCCTTACCTTTAGACATCAGGAAAGATACGGCAGGACGCAGACCGAAGTCGAACTGGTACTGCGCTGTAACTTCAAAGTTCTGGGTTTTGTTGGCAATGGTGTTATCACTGCCGTTTGAGCCACCGTAAGGAGTCATATTACGGGTTTCAGAATACATGGTCGCCAGATAGATGTTGTTAGCGTCATATTTCAGGCCAGCAGTCCACGCATCTGCTTTATCACCGCCAGCAGTGGAGTGATTTGCTTGCTGATTCGTTCGGTCGGAAGTGGTATATGCCGCACCGAAGCTGACGCCCATACCCAGATCGTAAGTTGAAGAGATACCGAAGCCGTCGCCGTTGGAGTTTTTCACGTTACGGTCACCGCCGTTGCCCGTACCTTCCTGCTCGTTGGTAACCTGGTTTTCATTCGCCCCCTGATATTGCAGCGCAAAGCTCAGACCATCCACCAGACCGAAGAAGTCGGTATTACGGTAGGTTGCTACGCCGTTAGCACGACCGGTCATGAAGTTGTCTGCTTTGGTATAAGAGTCGCCGCCGAATTCTGGCAGCATATCGGTCCAGCCTTCCACGTCGTACAGTACGCCGTAGTTACGGCCGTAGTCGAATGAACCATAGTCACCGACTTTAATACCTGCGAATGCCAGACGAGTCCAGGAGTCACCTTTATCACCTTCGGTACCGTTAGCCTGAACCTGATATTCCCACTGGCCGTAACCCGTGATCATATCGTTAACCTGAGTTTCACCTTTGAAACCCATACGCATGTATGTTTGATCGCCGTCAGAATTTGCGTCATCAGAGAAATAATGCAGACCGTCTACTTTGCCATAGAGATCTAATTTATTGCCGTCTTTATTATAAACTTCAGCGGCGTGGGCCGCGCCTGCTGCTAACAGGGCAGGGATTACGAGAGCCAGTACTTTTCTTTTCATTGAAATAACCCTTTAGTTTTTTTATTTACCTGTGACTCCCCATAAGGGAAGTGAAATCATGCTAAAGGAGAAGTTCCGTAAAGAGATAAATATGAATTGTTACGTCTTAAGTAAAATCTTAATTAAATAATTCTACAGAAATGATGATAATTGACATGAATGTTTTTTAATAAAACATATAAAATAAAAATTATACAATTTAATTTTGTTGCGATATTCTGCGCGGGTTATATGCCTTTATTGTCACATTTTGCTTTTTTCGTTGGGCCATTGCGATAAGTACTGATCTTCCAGCGAATGAATTGACAAGCCCGAACCTTGGTTCGGGCTTTTTTTCGTTCTGACGAATACTCAAACAGCCGTATTATTCAGCACCGCTCTTTTCCGCTTTGCCTGCCAGTTGAGCAAGGAAGTCATAGCGTTTTTGCAGATCCGCCGTCGCATCCTTCCAGAGCTGTTCAGCAACGTCTGGCTGCTGTGCATTCAGGCGGCGGAAGCGTTGCTCGTTGAGCAGCGTCTCTGCCAGCGCGTCTGACGGTGGACGGGAATCTAGCGCCAGCGGCAGTTTACCCTCATCGGCGCGACGCGGGTCAAAGCGGTACAGTGGCCAGAAGCCGGTAGCCGTTAACTGACGCATCTGATCGTGGCTCAGCGCCAGGTCGTAGCCGTGTTCTTCACATGGACTGTACGCAATGATCAGCGATGGCCCCGGATACGCTTCCGCTTCCTGGATTGCTTTCACCGTCTGGTTTAACTGCGCGCCCAGCGAGATCTGCGCGACATACACATGACCGTACATCATCATGCTTACACCCAGATCCTTACGCGCTTTGCGCTTGCCGTGTTCGCCAAACTTCGTGACCGCGCCAAGCGGCGTCGCCTTCGACGCCTGCCCGCCGGTATTGGAATAACACTGCGTGTCCAGAACCAGAATATTGACGTTCTCGGTCAGGCTCAGCACATGATCCAGACCGCCAAAGCCAATATCGTAGGCCCAGCCGTCACCGCCAATCAGCCAGATTGATTTCTCAATCAGCGCATCGGCATCGGTTAACAGTTCATGCGCGCCGTCGACATCTTTCAGATGCTGGCGTAATGCGGCGACCTGTTCACGACGAACTTCCGGCGTCGCGTCGGCGTGCAATGCGTCGTTTAAATCCGTTGGGATGCGATCGGCGAACTGTTCCAGCAGGCGCATGACGCGCACGCGATGTTGATCAACCGTCAGGCGGAAGCCCAGACCGAATTCGGCGTTATCTTCAAACAGCGAGTTCGCCCATGCGGGGCCGCGACCGTTGGCATCGGTGGTGTAAGGCGTTGAAGGCAGGTTACCGCCATAAATAGAAGAACAGCCGGTCGCGTTGGCAATTAACATGCGGTCGCCATACAGCTGAGTCAGCAGCTTGATATACGGCGTTTCACCACAACCGGAGCAGGCGCCGGAGTATTCGAACAGCGGCGTGATCAGCTGAGAGGTGCGAATATCAATACGCTCCAGCTTGCTCTTGTCGATTTCCGGCAGATTGAGGAAGAAGTCATAATTCACTTTTTCTTCTTCGACATGTTCAAGGCGGGACATCATATTGATGGCCTTGATTTCAGGGTTCTGGCGGTCTTTCGCCGGGCAAACTTCAACACACAGGTTACAACCCGTGCAGTCTTCCGGCGCTACCTGCAACACGTATTTCTGACCACGCATATCGCGTGATTTCACATCCAGCGAGTGCAGACTGGCCGGGGCGTTCTCCATTGCTTCCGGCGAAACCACTTTAGCGCGGATCGCCGAATGCGGGCAGGCGGCGACACAGTGGTTACACTGGGTACACAGCTCTTCTTTCCAGATAGGGATCTCTTCGGCGATGTTGCGTTTTTCCCAACGGGTCGTCCCCATCGGCCAGGTGCCGTCTGGCGGCAACGCTGAAACGGGCAGGGCGTCACCAAGCCCGGCGAGCATGGCGGCTGTAACCGTTTTAACGAAATCGGGCGCTGCGTCAGACACCACCGGAGGACGATTTGCGCTGTGCGGGTCCACCGCCTGCAACGGAACTTCTGTTACCGATTCGCGCGCCAGCGCCAGCGCCTGCCAGTTACGCTCAACCAGCTCCTGGCCTTTACTGCTGTAGCTTTTCGCTATCGCCCCCTGTAATTCCGCCAGCGCGCTATCGCCAGGCAGAATCTGCGTCAGGTGGAAGAAGGCCATCTGCATCACGGTATTAATACGTGCCGCCAGCCCGCATTCGCGGGCGATTTTAGCCGCGTTAATCACAAAGAACCGCGCTTTTTTCTGGTTCAGCACCGCCTGAACTTCCTGCGGCAGACGTGCCCAGACTTCATCTGCGTTGTACGGCGTATTGAGCAGGAAAATACCGCCTGGTTTCAGACGTTCCACCATCTGATACTTATCAATAAACTGCAACTGGTGGCAGCCGACAAAATCAGCCTGCGCCACCAGGTAAGCGGAACGAATCGGCTGCTCGCTGACGCGCAGGTGAGAGACCGTCAGCCCGCCAGCTTTCTTCGAGTCATAGACGAAGTAACCCTGTGCATACCACGGCGTGGAGTTACCAATAATCTTGATGTTGTTTTTGGTTGCAGAAACGCTGCCGTCGCTGCCCAGACCGTAAAATAGCGCTTCCAGCTTCGCTGTACCGGGCAGGGTGTTTTCCGGCAGGGGCAGAGACAGATTAGTGACATCATCATAGATGCCAACCGTGAAGCGGGATTTGGGTCTGGCGCTCGCCAGTTCGTTGAAAACAGCCAGCACGCAATCGGGGCCAAACTCTTTTGAGGAGAGACCATAGCGCCCGCCGATCACCCGCGGTAAGGTTTCTCTCTCGCCGCTGTTGAATGCCTCCGCCAGCGCGGTCATCACATCCAGATACAGCGGTTCGGCCTGTGCGCCAGGCTCTTTGGTGCGATCCAGTACGGCGACGGTACGTACGGTTTCCGGCAGCGCCTGTAATAAATGTTTTGCTGAGAACGGACGGAACAGACGGACTTTCAGTACGCCCACTTTTTCGCCGCGCGCCAGCAGCTCGTCCACCACTTCCTCACAGGTGCCGATTGCGGAACCCATCAGAATAATGACGCGTTCCGCCTGCGGATAGCCATAGTATTCAAACGGCTTGTACTGGCGACCGGTGGCCCCGGCGAAATCATTCATTGCCTGTTCAACGTGGTCATAAACCGCGTTGTACCACGGGTTCGTGGCTTCACGGGACTGGAAGTAGGTATCCGGGTTGGCAGACGTGCCGCGAATCACCGGATGTTCAGGATTGAGCGCGCGGGAGCGGTGCGCGTCAATTTCAGCCTGCGGCATCAGTTTCAGAATGGTGTCATCTGCCAGCGGCACAATTTTATTGATTTCATGCGAGGTACGGAAACCATCAAAGAAATGAATAAATGGCACGCGGCTTTTCAGCGTGGCAATCTGCGAAATGAGCGCGAAATCCTGCGCTTCCTGAACGCTACCGGCGCTCAGTATGGCGCAGCCGGTCTGGCGAACCGCCATCACATCAGAGTGATCGCCAAAAATAGACAAGGCATGAGTAGCAATGGTGCGTGCGGCGACGTGAAGTACAAACGGCGTGAGCTGTCCCGCCAGTTTGTACAACGTTGGGATCATCAGCAGCAGGCCCTGAGATGAGGTAAATGAGGTCGAGAGCGCGCCGGTCTGTAATGCCCCGTGAACGGTGGCGATGGCGCCGCCTTCCGACTGCATTTCTACGACGCGAGGGGTATCGCCCCAGACGTTCTTAAGCCCGTTTCCGGCCCAGGCATCCGCCTGCTCAGCCATTGTCGAACTGGGCGTAATTGGGTAGATGGCGATAACTTCGCTGGTACGGAATGCGACCGAAGCAACCGCGCCATTACCGTCAATAGTGATCATATGACACCCTTACATTGCACAAAAAGAGGGACTCGCGAAACATCGGCGGGCCCTGATAGTTATCTCTCTATTTTAGCAAACCCCGATCTCTACCATTTTCGCTTTTGTGTCCCTGGAATAGAGGGAATGAATGATTTGATCAAAGAGAGGGCAAAAAAATTGCTAAAAAATGTCAATGAACCGCATAAATGGGCAGTTTGCCTCTCGACGACGCAGGGTAGCCTGCCTATTATTTATGGCGGTGTCGTTTTGGCTAACGTTCAGAGGGGAGAGAGATGCGCGCAGCGTTTTTAGTGGGGTGTGCCGCGTTATTATTGTCGGCCTGTAGTAATGAGCCTGTTCAGCAGGCGACGGCAGCGCATGTTGCGCCGGGGTTAAAGGCGGCAATGTCCAGTTCCGGGGAAGCCAACTGCGCCATGATTGGCGGGTCGCTCTCTGTTGCCCGTCAGCTTGACGGATCGGCGATCGGCATGTGCGCATTACCCAACGGCAAACGCTGTAGTGAACAGTCGCTCGCCGCTGGGAGCTGCGGCAGCTATTAATGCACTAAATCAGCCAGTCGGAACATCAGCGTTTGTTCTGCGGTCGCCAGCGTCAACTGGTTAGCCGTTAAGTCGACCTGCGCGCCTTGTTTGAGCATCGCGCTAATGGTGTGATCCAGTTCATTTAACTGCGGGTCGGCGCACATCATACGCGTCATCGCCATGTCTTTGACTTTCAGCTCGCCATCAGACAGCTTGCCCTGGCCACTGAAGCGGTTGCACATGCGGCCGGAAACCGTCATTTTTTCACCGAAGCTTAACTCCGGGGCGTTCTTTCCCGCAGCGACTGGTTTCCCGTTTACACTCTCCAGAACAAAACGGTGATGCTGTAGCTGATCACGGTTAACGGAGACTTTTCCATTGCTGACGCAGCCTGCCATAAGCATGCTGAGTGCAACCAGTGCGACGATCTTCTTCATTAAAACTCTCTACATTTGCTGACGGGAAATCATTCATAATTGTAATGATATAGCCTGGTATATCATCGGGGATTATCTGAAAGTGCTCCCCTGAACGCAGGGGAGCAGAAGGGTCAGAACAGGACGTTCGGGCAGGTTTCACCTTTTGAGAGCTGTTCCAGATTTTGCAGAGTGGTTTCCGAGATGCTGGTCAACGCTTCCGCGGTCAGGAAAGCCTGGTGCCCGGTGAATAGCACGTTATGGCAGGCAGACAGACGACGGAATACGTCATCCTGAATCACATCGTTGGACTTGTCCTCAAAGAACAGATCGCGTTCGTTTTCATAGACATCCATCCCCAGTGAGCCAATCTTCTGGTTTTTCAGCGCTTCAATTGCCGCCTGCGAATCAATCAACGCCCCACGACTGGTGTTGATCACCATCACCCCGTTTTTCATCTGATCGAACGCGGCATGATTAAGCAAATGGTAGTTTTCAGCTGTCAGCGGGCAATGCAGAGAAATGACATCAGATTCCGCAAACAGCGTCGGCAGATCGACATACTCCACGCCAAGCTCCAGCGCGGCGGCGCTTGGGTAAGGATCAAACGCCAGCAGTCGCATACCAAAACCTTTCAGAATACGCAGTGCGGCGACGCCGATCTTGCCCGTCCCGATCACGCCAGCCGTTTTACCGTGCATGGTAAAACCGGTCAGACCTTCCAGTGAAAAGTTTGCATCACGGGTACGTTGATAAGCGCGATGAATGCGACGGTTCAGCGTCATCATCATACCAATCGCATGTTCGGCGACGGCTTCAGGAGAATAGGCCGGGACGCGCACGACTTGCAGACCCAGCTCTTTTGCGGCGTCCAGATCGACGTTATTGAAGCCAGCGCAACGCAGCGCAATGTATTTTACGCCGTGCTTTTTCAGCTCTTCCAGAACCGGGCGGCTGCCGTCGTCGTTAACGAAGATGCATACCGCCTCGCAACCGTTGGCGGTTTTTGCCGTTTTTTCAGTCAGCAGAAAGTCAAAAAATTCAAGTTCAAAACCAAAGGACTCGTTAACATGTTGCAGGTACTTCTTGTCGTACTGCTTTGTACTGTAAACTGCGAGTTTCATAAGACTTTCTCCAGCGATGGTGGAATAACATTGAATCAATTAAAATTATCTTACAAAATTTAAAAAATAATTGATAGGCGTGACCATGACATAATGAATAATTTTAGAACATCTCTTCTTAAGGCACCTATCATACTAAAATTAAACAACTTTCTTTAACACATATTTCCCTTTCGGTCATTCTGAACCCACGCCTTATCAGTGGGTCAGTTACGCTTCCACAGACTGACGTATTCTTTCTGTAGCGAATCAGTCTGACAGACGTTCGTAACGTCGAACAACCGACAGACATAACCTGCAAACCCTCACTTTCATACGAAATCACCTATCGCTTCAATTGATTGACAAAAATTGATAATTGCTCCGCCCATCGCTCCATTCCATGATGAATTTCATGAACTTTTTCATTTGCTGTGATATTTATCACATTTCTGTAAATTTCACCAATTGTCCTGTCTGGTGTGACCAGCAGTAATTTCCCTTTTATTTTTTGCACTTATTTAAACAGGCGTTGATATGCTCCTGTTATCCCGTTTATCAAGGGATTGTCAAAGGATTCCAAATAAGCATAATTTAACCAAGAAATTAGTTTTGTTATTTTAACTTGAATCCTCGTGATTTTTATTAACACGTTTAATACAAACAAGAGTGGAGGGGTGATATTGCCGTAACTTAATACATACTATTAACAACACAGCATGTTAAATCCTGTCTTATCCGGCTAAGTTAAGTTGGAGGTGTTATTATGACTGCGCGCAGTATCGTAGCGACTTTTTAATGGAATAAAAATGTACGCGATGAATCTGTCGATGAATAAGCCTGGAACAGTAAGCAAGATAACCTTATTGAATAAACCAATTTCAATAACTGAAAATGCCTGCTCTACATGTAGTCTACTGGAGCAGCTTCACAGGTATCCTTCAGCTACTGTCGTAATATATGGGCGGCCGTCTTTATTTTTGAGTTTCTGGCTGCATGTTCGGGAATGTTACCCGTGCGCAGCATTGATATTTAAGCATGGCTATTTTTTGCCTGTGGATGAGACCATTGCTGAGTTTTTTAACTACTTCACTATTGAAGGGAGAAGCGGTGTAAAACACCACGATAAAACAATACAGCGTGTAATTTATTTTCTTCCTCCTGTTTTACTAAGGAAAGAATCTGTTCAGGATACAGCATATCTTACGGATACAGTACCTTTACTTAATGAAATAACACATGCGCGACTTTCTTCCGGGAGGTTATCGAAGCTGTCTAAAAGTGTTCTTGCACTAATACTTTCTGGCTTCAGTCGAGAGATGATAGCAATTAATTTAAAAGTTGGAATCAGGCAAGTCTGGTTGATTGAAAACTTCCTACGCAAAAGATGGCGAATTCCAGATTGTTGTTCTCTGGTTGAGTCTGTTTATTTCTGCAATAGATAAAAATTGTTCCTAATTTTAATTTAAGGGTGTTTACATGCATAAGAATGTTATGGCCTCTATGTTAGGTGTGGTTTTGTTTGGTGCTCTAAGCAATATCAGTTGGGCAGAAGAGCAGATCGATCCCAACAAAACAATTACCAGGGGAGAACTAAATAATGAACTGATCGAATTAGCCCGATCTCTTTCTCAAAAAGGGGAGAATTATCGAAACGAGGTGGTTAGATATGTAAATGGGCGTGTAAATGATGCTGCAAATACGACGAAAAATTATATTAATGAACAAATTAATGCTCAAAATCGCTCGCTGGCTTCACAGCGGGACGCAATAAATACGGTGAAACAGGACGTGACCGTAAGCGTTGGGAAGGTTAATAAAGAACTGGATGAACAAAAGGATGTTCTGCGCGGTGAAATCGGCAGCGCCAAAAGGGATGCCTACGCACGGGCCGACAGTAATGCAAAAGCCGTGCGTGGCGAGCTTAAGCAGCAGGGCGATTCCCTGCGTGGTGAAATCGGCAGCGCCAAAAGGGATGCCTACGCACGGGCCGACAGTAATGCAAAAGCCGTGCGTGGCGAGCTTAAGCAGCAGGGTGATTCCCTGCGCGGCGAAATCGGCAGTGTCAAAAAGGATGCTTACGCGCGTATAGACAGCAATACGGAAACTGTTCGTGGCGAGTTTTCTCAGACCAGCAAATATTTATCTGGAAAAATCAATGCTAACCAGTCTGCGGTCAGTAAGAATAGTCGCCGTTTAGATCTTCATGAATCCTGGCAAAAAATGGCGACAGACAGAATGAATGGTCTGCAAAAACAGATATCTAACAACCGCAAAGAAATTCGTGAAAGTGCAGCTCAGAATGCGGCGCTTGCAGGTTTATTCCAGCCTTATAACGTGGGTAAATTTAATGCTACTGCGGCATTGGGAGGATATTCAGATAAGCAGGCAGTAGCCGTTGGGATCGGCTACCGCTTTACAGACAATGTTGCAGGTAAAATGGCAGTTGCGGCCGGTGGAGATTCCGTTTCATGGAACACGGGTATTAGTCTGGAGTTCTGATTAAAGCTTACAGCAGGGGGTATTTTACTCCCTGCTCATGGAGCAATAATGAAAATTATCATCGCGACGCATGATTTTTATTTTCAGCAAGGCGCTGAAGTATTATTCAACTCGTGTGAGGCACTTGGCGTTGAACATTTTAACAGCGAAAGAGAAACGTATTTTATTATCTGTGATAATGAGTTCGCCGGACTCATGAGCATACTTTTCTACGGGTATGATTTTTACCTTGCCTGCAAGTCAGAGCCTTGCAATATGAAGCATGGATCTTGTTTGAATGACCAAGGTAAATCATTAACACATAATGAAAGAATTATCGCTTTCCTTTTATACTATAAACACTTTAGTGTAGAGCAAATCGCCAGGGTGAGAGGTCGAAGTAAGAAAACAGTATATTCACATATTTACAATATCAAGAAAAAAATCGGTTTAAAAAATGGAATGCACCTGCCATTTAAAAGTAACGGCATTGATCAGAATGCTTTTTTTGAACTGATATTTCTCATCTGAGATAAAATCTGGCTGGCATCTCATTATTATCTTCCCGGAGAATATGAATGAAGAATTTCATTAATCGATTTATTCGCTCAGATTACGATATCGTCATTCTTCGCCTGAGTGTTATCGGTGTATTTATGTTGTTTGGTACTTATAAATGGTTTGATTTTGAAGTTATGGCCCTGGAGCCTCTGATTTCATCAACATGGCTCAATATTCTGTATTTGATTTTTGGTGTCCACGGGGGAAGTTATTTCCTTGGCGTTATGGAAACCATTACATTTCTTGCGTTGATCATTGGCTTCGCCCGACCTGGTGTTGGCATACTAGGCGATCTCATTGTTATCACTACAGGAGTAACGACTCTGAGCCTGCTGCCACAACTGGGGAAAATTGACAGCTTCATTATCAAGGATGTTCTCTTGATTGGCGCTGGCGCAGTTTTGCTGAAATATGACCTTACCCGGTATCTGGCATTCAGGAATGGAACATACCGGGTATAAACGCTGCTACAGAATGGCAGGAATGTGAACCCTGGCAGAGGATCTGCAAATGGTCAGTCCTCTGCGCCTCTGTTTTCCGTAATAAATCAGGAGACTGAGTTAATTCAGTACAAAATGTTTGCCTGACTGCGGATGTGCGCCATCATGGTGAGATGGCAGAAGGATCGGATACTAACGCTCTGTTATATCATCAACTTTATCATTTCTAAGACGGCCTCAAAATTGTTGGGTCGCGGCAGAACATCTATCCTTAGTGAGGGCGATGCCTTCAACTGAGCGCCCAAACATGCCACAATACGAGCCTTACCGGCTTAATTTTTGCTAAATCAGGATATTAACTACCCATGAAGGGTAAATACAAAGCCGTTCTCGCGCTACTTTTATTATTGATCCTTATACCGTTAACGCTGCTCATGACGCTTGGCCTGTGGCTTCCTACGCTGGCGGGCATCTGGTTACCGGTTGGTACGCGTATCGCGCTGGATGAAAGCCCGAAACTTACGCGCCACGGCCTGCATATCCCGGAGCTGCGTTATCTGGTGAAGGACTGCCCGTTAGCACGCATGAGCGGCGCGGAACTCACCCATCCCAGCCGCTGGCAGCTGAATATCGGTACGCTTGAACTGGACTCCGCCTGTCTGGCAAAACTCCCTGAATCTGAACCATCGCCCGCAGCGCCGCGCACGCTCGCAGAATGGCAGTCTATGCTGCCTGATACCTGGGTTAATATCGACAGGCTTATTCTTTCTCCCTGGCAGGAATGGCAGGGGAAATTGTCGCTTTCGCTGACGCCAGCCCTCCAACAGATTCGTTATCAGGGCGAGAAGGTCAACTTTCAGGGGCGGCTGCACGGGCAAAACTTCACCGTCAGCCAACTGGAGGTGAGCGCCTTCGAAAATCAGCCCCCTGTAAAACTGGAAGGAGAATTTACGCTGCCTCTGGTGCCGGACGGGCTGCCGGTGAACGGACACGCCGTCGCAACGCTGAGCCTGCCGCAGGAACCGTCGCTGGTGGATGCGGAACTGGAGTGGCGGGACAACGCCGGACAGCTGATCGTCATGGCGCGCGGTAACCCGGAGCCGCTGCTCGATCTCCCCTGGCAGGTTACTCGCCAGCAACTTGCCATCAGCGATGGACGCTGGAACTGGCCGTATCAGGGCTTTCCGCTGAGCGGACGTCTGGGGATCAACATTGATAACTGGCAGGCAGGTCTTGAAAATGCGGTGATAAGTGGTCGGTTGAATGTTCTGACGCAAGGCGATGCGGGTAAAGGCAATGCGGTGCTGACGATTGGGCCAGGCAAGCTGAGTATGGATAACAGCGACATGCCCTTGCGTTTAACCGGTGAAGCGAAACAGGGCGATCTGATTTTTTATGCGGTACTGCCGACACAGCTCACCGGCAGTCTGGCCGATCCACAACTGACCTTTGAACCCGGCGCGCTGTTGCGTTCTCGTGGCCGGGTGATCGACTCTCTGGATATTGACGAAATTCGCTGGCCGCTGGCTGGCGTAAAAGTTACCCAACGCGGAGTTGATGGCCGATTACAGGCAATTTTACGCGCGCACGAAAATAAGATGGGCGACTTTGTCCTGCATCTTGATGGGCTGGCGAATGATTTTCTTCCCGATGCGGGGCGCTGGCAGTGGCGTTACTGGGGCGAGGGCAGCTTCACCCCGATGAACGCCGGTTGGGATGTCGCCGGGAAAGGAGAATGGCACGATAACACCATCACGCTTACCGACCTGTCCACCGGGTTCGATCAACTGCAATACGGCACGATGACGGTGGCGTCTCCGCGCCTGGTGCTGGATAAACCGATCGTGTGGGTTCGTGATGCCGGGAACCCGACCTTCAGCGGCGCGTTATCGCTGGATGCGGGCAATACCGTGTTCACCGGCGGCAGTGTCTTACCGCCGTCAACGCTCAAATTCAGCGTTGAAGGAACGGACCCAACGGTATTCCAGTTCAAAGGCGACCTGCACGCCGGGGCGATTGGGCCAGTACGGGTAAATGGGCGCTGGGACGGCATTCGTTTACGCGGGCAGGCCTGGTGGCCAAAACAGTCGGTTACGGTCTTCCAGCCCTTGCTGCCTCCTGACTGGAAAATGAATTTGCGCGCAGGCGAACTGTACGCGCAGGTGGCTTTTTCCGCCGCAGAGGAGCAGGGGTTTGAAGCGGGTGGACACGGCGTACTGAAAGGCGGTAGCGCCTGGATGCCGGACAACCAAATCAACGGCGTCGATTTTGTGTTGCCGTTCCGTTTCAGTCAGGGCGCCTGGCAACTGGGGACGCGCGGGCCGGTGTCATTACGCATCGCAGAGGTGGTAAACCAGGTCACCGCGAAAAATATCACGGCCGATCTCCAGGGAAGCTATCCGTGGAGCGAAGAGAATCCTTTATTGCTGAGTGACGTGAGCGTGGATGTGCTGGGCGGCAAAATCATCATGAAACAGCTACGTATGCCGCAGCACGATCCGGCACTGCTGCGGGTGCAAAATGTCTCTTCCAGCGAACTGATCAGCGCGGTGAATCCCAAACAATTTGCGATGTCCGGCCCGGTTAGCGGCGCGCTTCCGCTGTGGCTGAGCAATGAAAAATGGATCATTAAAGACGGCTGGTTAACCAATCCAGGCCCGATGACGCTGCGTATCGATAAAGATACCGCCGATGCGGTCGTCAAAGACAATATGGCGGCGGGCGCGGCAATCAACTGGTTACGCTATATGGAGATTGCCCGTTCGTGGACGAAGATTAATCTGGACAATCTGGGCGTGCTGACCATGCAGGCGACGGTCACGGGTAAAAGCCATGTGGACGGTAAAGTCGGCACGGTTAACCTGAACTATACCCATGAAGAAAATGTCTTTACGCTCTGGCGCAGTTTGCGTTTTGGCGACAACTTACAGGCATGGCTTGAACAAAACACCGCGTTGCCGGAAACCCGTTGCCCGGAAGGCAAGGAATGTGAGGAACAACAATGAAAACGATGATTGCCATGCTGGCGCTCTTCTTACTGGCTGGCTGTACGCCGCGTATTGAAGTTGCAGCGCCGAAGGAACCGATCACCATCAATATGAACGTCAAAATTGAGCATGAAATTCATATCAAGGTTGATAAGGACGTGGAAAGTTTATTGAAGTCACGCAGTGATTTGTTCTGAGGTCATGATGAAAAAACAGCTTAGAGCGACCGTTCTTATCCTGAGTTTATTGAGCTGCAACGCCATCGCGTTGACCCTGAGTGAAGCAAGAACGCAAGGGCGAGTGGGGGAAACGCTTAATGGTTATCTGGTGGCGCTGGCAACCGATCCAGAAACGCGCTCGCTCGTCAGCGAGATTAATAAAGAGCGTCGCGCCAGTTATCAACAGCTGGCGAAAAGCCATCAGATTCCGGTGGATGAGGTGGCGAAAATGGCCGGACAAAAGCTGGTCGACTGGGCAAAGCCGGGTGAGTATGTGCAGGGCATTAACGGTAAGTGGCTGAAAAAGTAACTGGCAACAGTGCGTATTTTCTGTTTTGTATGATAAAGCGCGATAATTTGCAGGGTAAGTTTCTATACTGTCTGCTCCGAAGCGATATTCAGCAAGAGGGGCAGTTATGGCAAGTCACGGTAATTCAGCGACGTTTTCTCTCGGTTCCCGGCAGGTAAAACGGCTGGGGTATGGGGCCATGCAACTGGCAGGACCTGGTGTATTTGGCCCGCCGAGAGATCGTCACGTCGCGCTGACGGTGCTTCGGGAGGCGATTTCGCTGGGTGTGAATCACATTGATACCAGCGATTTTTACGGCCCGCATGTTACGAACCAAATCATTCGAGAAGCGCTGCATCCGTATCCTGACGATCTGGCGATCGTTACCAAAATTGGCGCCCGTCGCGGGGAAGATGCGTCGTGGTTGCCCGCTTTCTCGCCTGCGGAACTGAAGCAGGCGGTTCACGATAATCTGCGTAATCTCGGACTTGATGTGCTGGATGTGGTCAACCTGCGCGTTATGTTCGGCGACGGTCATGGCCCGCATGAAGGATCTATCGAAGAGAGTTTTAGCGTGCTGGCTGAACTTCAGCAGCAGGGGCTGGTGAAGCATATCGGTCTGAGCAATGTCACCGCGAACCAGGTGGCTGAGGCGAGGAAGATTGCCGAAATTGTTTGTGTGCAAAATGAGTACAACATTGCCCATCGCCAGGATGACGCACTTATTGACGCGCTGGCGGGCGAGGGTATCGCTTATGTGCCGTTCTTCCCGCTGGGCGGGTTTACGCCGTTGCAGTCATCAACGCTCTCCGACGTTGCCGCCAGCCTGAATGCGACGCCAATGCAGGTAGCGCTGGCATGGTTGCTGCAACGTTCAGCCAATATCCTGTTAATTCCGGGAACGTCGTCAGTGACGCATTTGCGTGAAAATATGGCGGCAGGGGATTTGCAACTTTCGGATGAGGTTCTTGCGGTGCTGAATGGCATGAATGCCTGATGGAGGTTATCCGGCCTGCGGGAGGATGACACCCCTTGCAGGCCGGATGAGGCAAATTAGCGATGAAAAATCTTATGCAGCAACAACGCTGTCAATCGCCGCTTTGGCATCAGACTGCGCTTTGGCCGCGACTTCCGGGCCGTAAGCAATCCCTTCAGCAAACACGAAGTTCACGTCGGTGATACCAATAAAGCCCAGGAAGACTTTCAGGTACGGCGCGATCAGGTCTGTCGGCGTATCTTTGTGGATACCGCCACGGCTGGAGAGAATCACCGCACGTTTACCGGTCACCAGACCTTCCGGCCCTTTCTCAGTGTAACGGAAGGTGACGCCCGCGCGGGCAACCAGGTCAAAATAGTTTTTCAACTGAGTCGGGATGTTGAAGTTGTACATCGGCGCCGCAATGACGATCACATCGTGCGCTTGCAGTTCCGCGATCAGCTCGTCGGACAACGCCAGCGCGTCCTGTTGACGCGGAGTCAGCGGAGCGTCGCTCGGGCGCAGGGCACCCACCAGTTCGCCATCCAGTACCG
Organism: Citrobacter sp. CK181; assembly: GCF_030333595.1. Taxonomy (NCBI): domain Bacteria; kingdom Pseudomonadati; phylum Pseudomonadota; class Gammaproteobacteria; order Enterobacterales; family Enterobacteriaceae; genus Citrobacter; species Citrobacter sp. CK181. The sequence goes on from NZ_JAOWFN010000011.1 coordinate 958,324, forward strand.
GAACAGGATTCGCGGCCAGGTCGCGCACGGTGATCGCATCCGCAGGATGCTTTTCGCGCCACTGTTCAACAAAATAATCAGACAACTGACCAGACTGAGAGTACCCTGCCAGAATACTGGATTTAAGAACTAATACTTTGCTCATGGGTGTTTCCTTTTATGTGTTTGAATGGGGTGAGCCCCGTTGCTTGTTGACACTCTATTCACAATCCTGTCGCAGAGATAGCGCAATATATCGAATCCTATGTTCGAAATTATTGAACAACACACGAAAAGCGCCGATGTGGTACTCTATACCAATCATTAAAAAGAGATTTTACCCGGCAGAGCACTGCCCTCTAATGCTATGACAGAACAACAGAAAATCACCTTCGCCGCACTTCAGCAACAGCTGGATACGCTGATGCTGCGTGACAGGCAGCGCTTTGCCCGCCGCCTGCATGGCGTGAAGAAGGTTAAAAAACCTGATGCACAACAGGCCATTCTCCTGGAGATGGCGAAAGAGATTGAACAGGCAGCAGGTAAAATTGTGCTGCGCGAAGCCGCCAGACCGGAAATAACGTATCCAGAAAATCTGCCTGTCAGCCAGAAAAAACAGGCCATCCTGGAGGCCGTTCGCGACCACCAGGTGGTGATTGTGGCGGGGGAGACCGGCTCGGGTAAAACCACGCAGCTGCCGAAAATTTGTATGGAGCTGGGGCGCGGTATTAAAGGGCTGATCGGCCATACGCAGCCGCGTCGTCTGGCGGCGCGTACCGTTGCCAACCGTATTGCCGAAGAGTTGCAAACGGAACCGGGCGGCTGCATCGGTTATAAAGTCCGTTTCAGCGATCACGTCAGCGACAACACGATGGTTAAGCTGATGACGGACGGTATCCTGCTGGCGGAAATCCAGCAGGACAGGCTGCTGATGCAGTACGACACCATCATCATTGATGAAGCGCACGAGCGCAGCCTGAATATCGATTTTCTGCTTGGCTACCTGAAAGAGCTGTTGCCGCGTCGCCCGGATCTGAAAATCATCATCACCTCCGCGACCATCGACCCGGAGCGCTTCTCGCGTCATTTTAACAATGCGCCGATCATTGAAGTTTCCGGCAGAACGTACCCGGTTGAAGTGCGCTATCGTCCGATTGTCGAAGAAGCGGACGATACCGAGCGCGATCAGCTTCAGGCGATTTTTGACGCGGTGGATGAACTGGGGCGTGAAAGTCCCGGCGATATCCTGATCTTTATGAGCGGCGAACGCGAAATCCGTGATACCGCCGATGCGCTCAATAAACTCAATTTGCGCCATACCGAAGTATTGCCGCTGTATGCACGCCTCTCTAACAGCGAGCAGAACCGCGTGTTCCAGTCGCACAGCGGACGTCGCATCGTGCTGGCGACTAACGTGGCGGAAACCTCGCTGACCGTACCGGGCATTAAGTACGTTATCGATCCCGGCACTGCGCGCATCAGTCGCTACAGCTACCGTACCAAAGTGCAGCGGCTGCCGATTGAACCGGTTTCACAGGCTTCCGCTAACCAGCGTAAAGGCCGCTGTGGACGTGTGTCGGAAGGGATCTGCATCCGTCTGTATTCGGAAGATGACTTCCTGTCGCGCCCGGAATTTACCGACCCGGAGATTCTGCGTACCAACCTGGCTTCGGTTATTTTGCAAATGACGGCGCTGGGGCTGGGCGATATCGCCGCATTCCCGTTTGTTGAAGCGCCGGATAAACGCAACATTCAGGACGGCGTGCGTCTGCTGGAAGAGCTTGGGGCGATTACGACCGATGAGCAGCAAACGGCTTATAAACTGACGCCTTCAGGACGCCAGTTGTCGCAGCTGCCGGTAGACCCGCGTCTGGCGCGGATGGTGCTGGAAGCGCAGAAACACGGCTGCGTGCGTGAGGCGATGATCATCACCTCCGCGCTGTCTATTCAGGACCCGCGTGAGCGCCCGATGGATAAACAGCAGGCGTCCGATGAGAAGCACCGTCGTTTCCACGATAAAGAGTCTGACTTCCTCGCCTTTGTGAATCTGTGGAATTACCTCGGCGAGCAGCAGAAAGCGCTGTCGTCGAACCAGTTCCGCCGCTTGTGTCGCACTGATTACCTGAACTATCTGCGCGTGCGCGAATGGCAGGATATCTACACCCAATTGCGCCAGGTGGTGAAAGAGCTGGGTATTCCGGTAAACAGCGAACCGGCGCAATACCGTGAAGTGCATATCGCGCTGCTGACCGGGCTGCTGTCGCATATCGGGATGAAAGATGCCGACAAGCAGGAGTATACCGGCGCGCGCAACGCCCGTTTCTCCATCTTCCCAGGTTCCGGTTTGTTCAAGAAGCCGCCGAAGTGGGCGATGGTCGCAGAACTGGTGGAAACCAGCCGCCTGTGGGGGCGCATTGCGGCGCGCATCGATCCCGAGTGGGTGGAACCGGTTGCCCAGCATCTGATTAAGCGTTCTTACAGCGAACCGCACTGGGAACGGGCGCAGGGCGCGGTGATGGCGACGGAGAAAGTGACCGTGTACGGTCTGCCGATAGTGGCCGCGCGGAAGGTGAATTACAGCCAGATCGATCCGGCGCTGTGTCGCGAGTTGTTTATTCGTCATGCGCTGGTAGAGGGCGACTGGCAGACGCGCCACGCCTTCTTCCGCGACAACCTGAAGCTGCGTGCGGAAGTGGAAGAGCTGGAGCACAAATCGCGCCGTCGCGACATTCTGGTCGATGATGAGACGCTGTTTGAGTTCTACGACCAGCGCATCAGTCATGACGTGATCTCCGCGCGCCACTTCGACAACTGGTGGAAAAAAGTCAGCCGTGAAACGCCGGATCTGCTCAACTTTGAAAAGAGTATGCTCATCAAAGAGGGCGCGGAAAAAATCAGCAAGCTGGATTACCCGAACTTCTGGCACCAGGGAAATCTTAAGCTGCGGCTGAGCTATCAGTTTGAACCGGGCGCCGACGCTGACGGCGTCACCGTCCATATCCCGCTTCCGTTGTTAAACCAGGTGGAAGAGTCCGGGTTTGAATGGCAAATTCCAGGTCTGCGCCGTGAGCTGGTGATTGCGCTGATTAAATCGCTGCCGAAACCGGTACGACGGAACTTTGTTCCGGCGCCGAACTATGCCGAAGCGTTTTTAGGTCGCGTAACGCCGCTGGAGCTACCGTTGCTGGATGCGCTGGAGCGTGAATTGCGGCGGATGACCGGCGTGACGGTAGATCGCGAAGACTGGCACTGGGATCAGGTGCCCGATCATCTGAAGATCACCTTCCGCGTGGTGGATGACAAAAACAAGAAGTTGCAGGAAGGGCGCGCTTTGCAGGGGCTGAAAGAGGCGCTGAAAGGGAAAGTCCAGGAGACGCTCTCGGCGGTGGCTGATGACGGCATCGAGCAGAGTGGGCTGCACATCTGGAGTTTCGGTCAGCTGCCGGAAAGCTATGAGCAGAAACGCGGCAATTACAAAGTGAAGGCGTGGCCTGCGCTGGTCGATGAGCGTGATAGCGTCGCCATCAGGCTGTTCGACAATCCGCTGGAGCAGCAACAGGCAATGTGGTGCGGTTTACGCCGCTTGCTGCTGCTGAATATTCCGTCGCCGATTAAGTATCTGCACGAAAAACTGCCGAACAAAGCCAAGCTCGGTCTGTACTTTAACCCGTATGGCAAAGTGCTGGAGTTGATTGACGACTGCATCTCCTGCGGCGTGGACAAGCTGATCGACGCCAATGGCGGCCCGGTATGGACGGAAGAGGCTTTTGCCGCGCTGCATGAGAAGGTGCGCGCTGAGCTGAACGACACCGTTGTCGATATCGCGAAGCAGGTCGAGCAGATCCTGACCGCCGTGTTCACGATCAACAAACGTCTGAAAGGACGCGTGGATATGACGATGGCGCTGGGGCTGTCTGATATCAAAGCGCAAATGGGCGGGCTGGTGTATCGCGGTTTTGTCACTGGCAACGGCTTTAAGCGCCTCGGCGATACGCTGCGCTATTTGCAGGCGATTGAAAAACGGCTGGAGAAACTGGCGGTCGATCCGCACCGTGACAGGGCGCAGATGCTGAAAATCGAAAGCGTGCAGCAGGCCTGGCAGCAGTGGATTAACAAGCTGCCGCCAGCCCGCCGTGATGACGACGACGTCAAAGAAATCCGCTGGATGATTGAGGAGCTGCGCGTCAGCTACTTTGCACAACAGCTCGGCACGCCGTACCCGATCTCCGATAAACGCATTTTACAGGCGATGGAGCAAATCAGCCTGTAGCTCCATGCTCAGCTCAGGCAGGAGATACCTTCGGGTATCTCCTGCGGGGCGGCGCGCTTTAGCCTGTCATAAAGCCGCGCAATGTCTTTTTCGAATGCCGTATCTTGCGGCCAGACCAGATAGTAGCCTTCTCCGGTTGCCACCGCTTCATTGAACGGAAGGGCGAGCAGACCGCTTTTTACCGCCTCCAGACTGAGCAGCAGATCGCCCACGGAGACGCCATGCCCTCTTATCGCCGCCTGATTTCCCTGTTCCAGCGTGTCGAACACTTTTCCCCGGCGGGTATTCAGCCCGTTAAATTTACCGCTGCGTGCCAGCCATCGCGTCCAGTCGCGCCGGTCTGGCGAAGGGTGAATAAGCTCGCAGTCGGCAATGTTTTCTCGTACCTGTTCAAGCAGCGCAGGGGCGCATATTGGGATCAGCCACTCTTTAAAAAGCAGCCTGCTTTGCGTGCCGGAACCAAAATGACCGTTGCCTAACAGGATGGCGCAGTGAAAGGGTTCGCGATTGAAATTCACCGTATCGGTGTCCATCCAGACGCTGGAAAGCTCCACGTGCTGATGTACGCTGTTCAGCACGTCCAGCAACCAGCCCATTGTCAGGGTTGAGGGCGCCTTTAAGCGCAGACCGTGCTGCTGGTTGCGAAACGCGGAGCAGGCGTTTTCCAGCGTCCGAAAGCCTGCGGCCAGCTGCTCCGCCAGCGCGCGTCCCGCTTCCGTTACCTCAACCTGCGGGCCGTTGCGGTGAAACAGCGGGCAGTCAAATCTTGTCTCCAGGGTACGGATGTGTCTGCTGATCGCGCCCGGAGTGACGTTCAGCGCGTCAGCGGCTTTGCTGAATGATCCGAGGCGGGCGGCGGCTTCAAAAGCGCGCAGGGCATACAGTGGCGGCAGAGTCATGGCGATACGCTATTGTGAGTTTTACTCACATTAAATAGCAGTTTTATTCGTTTTTCAAATGTCATCGCTCGCTGAATAATGCCGGGAGTTTCCGGGCCTGTGTGCGTTATGAAGGAGAAAAGGCGTTGATTAATCTGACATTGCTGAGTGCGTATAGTTTATCGGTTTTACTGTTGCTGGTCACGCCCGGCCCGGTGGTTGCGCTGGTAACCGGAACGGCGGCCCGGCACGGTGCGCGTAAAGCCTTTGCGACGGTGATCGGAACGAACAGCGCCTCTCTGGTGCTGATTATCCTGGCGGCGCTGATGCTGGCCGGGGTGGTGTCGATCTCCGGTTTGTTTCTGTCTTTGCTGGGGATCGCAGGGTCGTTGTATATCGGCTACGGCGCGTTAATCAGCCTGCGGGCGGGGAATCCGCAGGCAAATGCGCAAGAAAACACGGTCGCTGCGGGCGACGGCGGGGTGATCCGGGGATTTATTACCGGCATTTCAAATCCGAAAGACATCCTTTTCTTTGTCGCTTTCTTCCCTCAGTTTATTGCGGTGACGCAGAACTTCGCCGCCAGCATTATGACGCTGACGGTGGTGTGGATCATTTTTGATTTTGCTGTTTTATCGCTGTACATCCTGCTCATCAATAAATGGTTGTCACCGCATCACAGCAGGCGTATTGGGCTGGCGTCATCGCTGTTTTTACTGGTGGTATCGCTGTCTGGCATGGTCTATAACGTCCGCGAAATCATTCACCACTTGCCGTACGGATGACGTCAGACTGACCAGCCGCCGCCCAGCGCTTTGTAGAGATCAATCTGTGCCAGCAGCAGATTGTTTTTCACCTGCACCACATTGGTTTGCACTGAGAACAGCGTGCGCTGGGCGTCCAGTACATCCAGATAAGACGAATAGCCATTGCGATAGCGATTCTGGGCGATGCGCAATGTTTCCTGCGCCACATCCTGCTGCGCCTGTAATTCACTGAGCTGTTCCTGATAGCGGGTGATGGCGTCGAGGCTATCGTTTACCTCTCTGAAAGCGTTACGCACGGTTTTTTCATAACTGTACAGCGCCTGATTACGCTGGGACTGGGAAATATCGACCTGCGCATTCAATGCCTGACGGTTAAGCAGAGGGGCGAGAATGCTGCCGCCGATACTCCATAAGCGGAGCGGGTCGTCAAGCAGACCGGGGAGAGCACGATCCTGCACCGATCCGGTCGCCGTCAGGTTGATCGACGGCAGCAGGCTGGCGCGAGAGGCGGCAAGCGTCGCATCGGTCGCAATAAGCTGTCTCTCGGCCTGCACAACATCAGGACGGCGGTTGAGCAACGAAGAGGGCAACTGTGACGGCAACGTTAAGGGCGTCAGCGCATCAAAACGGTCGCTACGGGCCAGCCGCGTCGGGTTGCTGCCCAGCAGAAGACTCAGCGCGTTTTCCTGTTGTGCGATCTGGTGCTCAAGCAGGGGAATTTGCGCGCGCGTCGAGCGAAGCTCAGAATCCGACTGCATCAATTCCAGGCGCGAGCTGTAGCCTGTTTCATATTGCCGTTTTGCCAGATTCCAGGCTTCTTCACGCGATTTCAGCGTCGATTTTGTCACGTTGAGCTGCTCATCCAGCGCCAGCAGCGTGACATAACCGGACGCAACGGACGAGGCAACGGTCAGATCGGCGGCGGCCGCCGCCGCTTTTTGCGCCGCCAGCGAGGCCTGCGCCGCACTGGCGGTGCTGCGATTAACGCCCCAGATATCGACATCGTAGCTTGCCGTCAGGCTGCCCTTATACAACGTACTGTAGATCGGAAGTCCGGTTGCCGCAGACTGCGTTCGCGCCCGCGCTCCGCTAACGCCCGCATCCAGCGAGGGGAACAGGCTGCCTTCGGCGGCATAGACCCTGGCCTGGTATTCATTTACCCGTTCGCGGGCAATCAGCACGTCACTGTTATTTTGCAGCGCCTGATCGACATAACGATTCAGATGACTGTCGTGAAAATTTCTCCACCATACCTGTTCTGTTGCGCTGGCGGGGCCGGTGGCGGTTCGCCAGGCGGCGGGGATTTGCAAAGACGGTTTTGCGGGTGCCACATCAACCGACTGACAGCCACTGAGCAGCAGGGCGAACAGCAAAGCGGCAACGGGACGGCGCGTCATTGTTTCGCCTCCCGGGTATCGATATGTACCTGCACCGACATGCCCGGACGCAATCGCGCAATCTCCTCCGGTTTACCCAGCACCTCCACCCGAACCGGAATGCGCTGGGCGATTTTGACAAAGTTGCCGGTCGCGTTATCCGGCGTAATGGCGCTGAACTCCACGCCGGTTGCCGGAGAAATGCTCTCCACCCGGCCTTCATAAGCCCGATCATTCAGCGCATCGACGGTAAACCGTACCGGCTGACCCACGCGCAGCTCCGCCAGTTGCGTCTCTTTAATATTGGCGATAACCCAGTGCTGCGGCGGCACCAGCGTGGTGAGGTGCGTTCCGGCGGTGACATACGCGCCGAGGCGGACGGCAATCTGCCCAAGCTGGCCATCGCGCGGCGCGACAATGCGGGTATTTTGCAGATCGATCTGCGCCAGCTCTAACGCTGCGCGGGCATTTTCAACGTCGGCTTCCAGCGCTCCCCGGTTGACGATCACCGTTTGTAAATCCTGTCGTGACATCTCCAGCGTGGCTTTCGCCTGGTCGATATCCGCGCTGCCTTGCGCCGCGCTGGCCAGCGCCGCATCGCGTTCACGAATCGACAGTGAACCGTCGGCGGTGAGATCTTTCACGCGTTTCAAATCTGCCTGGGTTTTCAGACTTTGCGCTTTGGCGTTCTTCAGTACCGCTTCATTGCGCGCAATCACGGCTTCGGCGCTTTTACGCTGTTGCAGGTTGTTATTTAACGCGGCGATTTTCATGGCCAGCTGTGCTTCGGCCTGATGGACACGCTGGCGATAAATACGGTCGTCGATCTGCATCAGCAGTTCGCCTTTTTTCACCTGCACAAAGTCCTGCACATTCACCTGCGTGATATATCCATTCACCTGCGGGCTAATAAAGGTGGTTTGTCCACGCACATAGGCGTTATCCGTAAATTGCGTATGGCGGGTAAACGGCGGTAATTGCCAGGCGTAGAGGATCACCAGAACCCCGACGAGGCCAATGGCGGCAGCGGCAAAAATTGACACCACACGGAGATTGTTTCGGGTATTTGCCTGCTCTTTGGCGGCATCCTGCTGACTCATAGCGGCTCCTGAGGTAAAGCGATAAACATAATTTTCATTTGTTACTTGGTTCCGGTGGCTTTTTTCAGCGCCATCCGGGCGGTAATACGCAGTCGCAGCAAGCGCCATAAAATCCAGATTAGCGTAGCGGCGGCAATGCTGGCCGTCAGTAAATAAGTATCGTTATAGGCGAGGATATTTGCCTCAAGCGACGTAACGGTTTGTAGCTGGGCGATCGCCTGGGTGTTCAGCAATGCGCTGTCGCCAATCAGGCTTTTGTACATCTGGCTGTACATCTGTAGACGCTCATTCACCAGCGGATTTAGCGTGGTGAGCTGATCGGCCAGCAGGCTGGAGTGATATTTTTCACGCCAGGTCTGGAACGTGCCGAGAATGGCGGAGCCCAGCAGACCGCCGATGTTCTGACTCATCCCAAATAAGACGGAAAAACTGACCAGATTGCGCGGATCGGCGATGACGCCGCCGATACCCGCCAGCATTGCCGGGGCAAGGAAGAACGCGCTGCCAAAGCCGAGTAAGAATTGGCTGACCATTAACTGGTCGGGGCGCGTCAGGTTTGTGGAGTGGCTGTCGAGCAGCGAGGCGACGATCATCAATGCCAGCGACGTAATCACGGGCCAGGCCAGCCGTGTCGGTTTAATCGTCAGGCAACTGGTGATGATGCCGCACACAATGCCAGCGAAAATTGACCAGGCCAGATGCGTCATTTGCTCATTCTGTAAGCCAGCGTATTGCAGCCAGCCAATTACGCCGGTGTTTTGCTCCGCCAGCACAATGCGGATCAGCAGCATAATCAGCCCCAGGCGGAGAATACTGCCGCTGGAGAGCCAGCGCGTATTCAACAGCGGATTGCTGCGGTTATGCTCGAACACAATTGCGCTGATGATGAGTACCGTCGCCAGCGCCAGAGACCAGCCAATCCAGGGCGCTTCGAACCACCAGTCCAGTCGCCCCAGCGACAGCACGGCACAGACCAGCGCCATGCCGGGCGCGAGCAGAATAAAAGTAATAAAGTCTTTCTTTTCAAAAACCTTACGTCTGTCGCCGGGAGGCAGTTTTAAGGCGATGACGCAGCCCAGCGAAACCAGCGCCAGTCCCAGCTCAAAGAAGTACAGGCCGCGCCACTCATCCAGTTGCAGCAGTTCGGTAGAGAACAACCGGGCGAGGGGAATGGCCAGCGACGACCCGGTAATACCGATCGTTAACGCTTTCAGACGGTGTTTCGCAGGCCAGGCCTGTATCTGATAATAAATACCCAGCGAACTGAGCGCGGCGGCGACCATACCGTGCGCCGCGCGTACCATTAGCGCGGAACTCAGATCGTTGACGAAGAGGTGAAAGAAGGTGACCAGCACATACAGCACCAGAAAACCTTCGGTAAATGCCCGCAGACCAAACTGCTGGCGAAATTTCACCAGCAGCAGGTTAATTGAGACATTGGTCATGACATAGACGGCAGGCAGCCAGGCGATCTCTGTCGACCAGGCGGCAAAGGTGCCCTGTAAATTTTGCAGATTCGCGGTCACGACCGCGTTCCCGAGTGCGCCGGTCAGACACACCAGCAGGCCGACCACGCCGTAGGCGATGCGTTTCGGCGTGCTGTGAATGGGAGTCGAAGGTGAGCCTAACAGCGCGGGCTTTTCGTGAGGCTGCCACTCGCGAGGAGCATAAGGATCGCGTTGGGGCAGGCGCATAACGTCGTATACCTTTGTATTATTTTAATGGTTAGCGGGCTAATGATTCTACGTCTGACGTAAACCATAATTCAAGTGAATATGAAAACGCCCGGTAAATCAAATATTCATTGCCGTTAAGCCGGGATTTTCGCTCATTGAACGTTGTTTGACATCAACGCTTTATCTCACCCTCGCACCACAGGATAATCAGCGGATCGTCTTTCGGAGTGATCTGGTACTCACCAGAAGCCACTCCGGTACTCTGCAAGGAACACAGGAGGAAGAACCATGAGAATGAGACCGTTTCCGGCATTATCCAGTGCAACGCTGGAAGCAGCGAACACACTAGGGCATTGGCTGGCCCAAAATGACTTCTCTGGTGACGCGCCGTATCAGGCTGACTGCGTTGTGCTGGCGGGGAATGCCGTCATCCCGGCGATAGACGCCGCCTGTAACATAGCGAAAGCGCAGCAGATCCCGCTGTTGATCAGCGGCGGCATCGGCCATTCCACCACGTTTCTCTATGCCGCCATCGCCGGGCACCCGCGCTACAACACCATACGCACCACCGGGCGTACGGAAGCCAAAATCCTCGCGGATATCGCTCATCAGTTCTGGCAGATCCCGACGGAGAAAATTTGGCCAGAAGACAAGTCAACAAACTGCGGTGAGAACGCGCAGTTTAGCTGCGCCCTGATTAGTCAGGTATCGGCGCCCATTAACACCGCCATTATCGTACAGGACCCGACAATGCAACGCCGGACGATGGCGACGTTCCGCCGCGTCACCTGCGACGATCCCGATTCGCCCCGCTGGTTGAGCTATCCGGGTATTGTCCCGACGCTGTGCCAGCACGATGACGGCGTGGATTTTGCCGGAGAACAGAAGGGGTTGTGGTCCGTGGATCGCTATCTCTCCCTGATTGCGGGAGAGCTTCCGCGCTTACGGGATGATGAAACCGGCTACGGGCCGCGTGGCCGCGACTTTATTGTGCACGTTGATATTCCCGCTGACGTTGAGGCGGCGTGGCAGACGCTGCAAAATGACGCTGACCTGATTGAGACCATGAACAGTCGTTCGTTGCGTTAATGTTACTTTCTTGCCCGTTTGCGGAAATTTACGCTCAAACGGGCAAACTCACTCCCCGATATCGCCCCTCTGACAGAACCTTCCTGGCTGCTTTTATGACGCACATCACAAAACCAGCACCGCAGACGACCCTGAGAACATGTGATTGTTATTACTTAACAATGATTTTACTTGTTAGGAACAATTCAATTACAGGAGCAGCGCATGTCCGCACCCGTACAACACCCGATGTATATCAATGGTCAATTTGTTAGCTGGCAGGGAGACGCATGGATTGATGTGGTGAATCCTGCCACCGAAGAACTGCTCTCCCGTATTCCTGATGGCGGCGCGCAAGAGGCGCGTCAGGCCATTGACGCCGCTGCGCGCGCTCAGCCGGAATGGGAGGCGCTGCCTGCGATTGAACGCGCGGGATGGCTGAGAAAGATCGCGGCAGGGATTCGTGAGCGGGCAGAAGAGATCAGCGCGCTGATTGTCGCGGAAGGCGGAAAAATCCAGCAGCTGGCGCAGGTGGAAGTCGCGTTCACCGCCGACTACATCGAATATATGGCCGAGTGGGCGCGCCGTTATGAAGGCGAGATCCTGCAAAGCGACCGCCCCGGAGAAAATATTCTGGTCTTTAAACGCGCGCTGGGCGTCACCACCGGGATTCTGCCGTGGAACTTTCCGTTCTTTTTGATTGCCCGGAAGCTCGCTCCGGCGTTGTTGACCGGGAATACCATCGTCATTAAACCCAGCGAATTTACGCCAAACAATGCCATTGCTTTCGCGCAGATCGTGCATGACATCGGCTTACCGAAAGGCGTATTCAACCTGGTGCTGGGACGCGGTGAAACGGTTGGGCAGGAGCTGGCGGGGAACCCGAAAGTCGCGATGGTGAGCATGACCGGCAGCGTGGTCGCCGGCGAGAAAATTATGGCGGCGGCAGCGAAAAACATCACTAAAGTTTGCCTGGAACTGGGCGGGAAAGCCCCGGCAATCGTGATGGACGATGCGGATCTTGAGCTGGCCGTGAAAGCGATTGTGGATTCCAGAGTGATCAACACCGGGCAGGTCTGTAACTGTGCTGAGCGCGTTTATGTGCAAAAAGGGATTTACGATCGCTTTGTGAATCGTCTGGGCGAGGCGATGAAAGCGGTTCAGTTTGGCGATCCGGCACAGCGTGATGACATCGCAATGGGGCCGCTGATTAACGCTGCCGCGCTGGAGCGGGTAGAGCAGAAAGTGGCGCGCGCCGTACAGGAGGGCGCTCGCGTGGCGTTGGGCGGCAAGGCCGTGGAGGGCAAAGGTTATTATTATCCACCGACGCTACTGCTGGACGTTCGCCAGGAGATGACCATCATGCATGAGGAGACATTTGGCCCCGTGCTGCCGGTTGTGGCGTTTGATACGCTGGAAGAGGCGCTGGAGATGGCGAACGACAGCGATTACGGTCTGACATCGTCTGTATATACGCAAAACCTGAATGTTGCGATGAAGGCGATCGGCGGGCTGAAATTCGGCGAGACCTACATCAATCGCGAAAACTTTGAGGCGATGCAGGGATTCCATGCTGGCTGGCGCAAGTCAGGTATTGGCGGGGCGGATGGCAAACACGGTCTGAACGAGTATCTGCAAACGCAGGTGGTCTATTTGCAGTCCTGATGTAGCAGGCCGGGGTTTTCCCCGGCCTGTTAATGGCGGTCACACTTTGGTCGCAATCCAGTTCATCATCAGTTCCGGCCAGACCGCGACCGGCAATCCCTGCGTATCACGAATGCCAAACCCGTGTTTTCCTCGCTCAAACAAATGCATTTCCACCGCTACGCCAGAACGGCGCAGCGCGTTAAAAAATACCAGGCTGTTTTCCACCTTTACCGCCGGATCGTCGATGGCATGCAGCAGAAATGTGGGCGGCGTAGCGGCATCCACGCGTTCCTCAAGCGAGTAGTGGCGAATCTGTTCATCGTCAGGTTCCGCACCCATCAGCTCAAGGCGTGAGCCGGGATGATGAATGTCGTCACGCATGGTGATGACCGGATAGACCAGCGCCATAAAAGCAGGGCGGGCGTTGATTTCATCCAGGCTATCTATAGGGGAATAGACGGGTTCAGCAAAACGCGTCCCCAGACTGGCGGCGACATGCGCACCGGCAGAAAAACCCAGCACCCCGATGCGTTCCGGGTCGATCTTCCACGCTTGCGCATTGGCGCGAAGATAGCGCATCGCGCGCTGCACATCCGCCAGCGGCGCGTTTGCCCCCTCATCATGGTCATCTCCGGGCATCCGGTAGGTCATCACGAACAGGGTATAACCACGCGCATTAAAAAAGGGCGCCAGCGCGCTGCCTTCTTTATCCAGCACGACGCGCCGGTAGGAACCGCCTGGCGTCACGAGAAGCCCCACGCCGTTGGGTTTATCTGGCGCGTAAACGGTGATTTCAGGAGATCGGACGCCCGTGACGGCGCGATCGAAGATGGATGTACCGGTATGCCGCGGTTCTGGCGTAAAAACAGCATCGCTGTTTTTCGCTCCGGGGGCTTCGCCATCAGGCCAGAGGGTAAATGTGGCTGAGCGGGAGACGGCTTGCGCCATCATTTCTTCTAAGGTTTCGCGGCTGAATACGTCCATGACTGTGCTCACTCAGTGATAAACGTTATCTATAACACAGTTAATCCATTGAAAATCGGAAGGGATTCACATCGTCTTGAATGACCAGATAAATGGTGAAAACGGCGGAGGAACAATGCCTCCGCCAGAAGGTCAGAGTTTGGCGAATTTATCCAACGTGCGAATAAGTTGGGTCACAAAACCGTACTCGTTATCGTACCAGGCGACGGTTTTCACCAGTTGCAGATCGCCCACTGTGCTGATTTCAGTTTGTGTGGCATCGAACACCGAACCGAAATGTGAGCCGATAATATCGGAAGAGACGATCTCTTCATCGGTATAGCCAAACGACGGATTATGGGTTGTCGCTTTCTTCAGCGCCGCGTTGATCTCTTCCGCAGTGACTTTTTTCTCCAGAATCGAGACCAGTTCGGTTACAGAGCCGGTTTTCACTGGAACGCGCTGAGCATGGCCTTTAAGTTTTCCGCTCAGTTCAGGAATCACCAGACCAATGGCCTTCGCCGCGCCGGTGGTGTGGGGGATGATGTTTTCCGCCGCCGCCCGCGAAGCGCGCAGATCCTTCCCGCGCGGCCCGTCAACCAGCGACTGGGTTCCGGTGTAGGCGTGAATTGTGGTCATGGTGCCAACCTGAATGCCAAAGTTGTCATTCAGCGCTTTCGCCATCGGCGCCAGGCAGTTAGTGGTGCAGGATGCGACAGAAACAATCTGGTCGCTGGCATCCAGCGTGTCGTCATTCACGTTGAAGACAATGGTTTTCATATCGCCAGCCGGGGCGGAAATCAGCACTTTTTTAGCGCCAGCGTCGAGGTGCGCTTTGGACTTCTCGGCTGAGGTATAGAAGCCGGTGCACTCGACAATGATCCCGGCGCCGGTGGTTTTCCACGGAATATTTTTAGCCTCTTTTTCTGCGTAAACCGCAATTTTCTTGCCGTCCACAATCAGCGCGTCTTCGGTGAAATCCACACTCCAGGGGAATACGCCGTAGTTTGAGTCATATTTCAACAGATACGCGAGGATTTTAGGGGAGGTCAGGTCATTGATGGCGACGACATCAATGTCGCTTTTCACTTCCAGCAGACGACGTAACACCAGACGACCGATACGACCAAAGCCGTTAATGCCAATTTTACTCATGGTTTTCTCCTGTCAGGATGCAACGATACGACACATTTTTTCCCTACCAGGCATAGTCCAGTCAGGCGTCCAGGGCAATAACAGATTTTGCGGCTAAGCGTAACTGGTTGAAATTGGGTGAACAAAAGTTAATGAATTTTTAACAAAAGCTCGCTATGTTGACGCTTTATTTTTTTACTCAGGACGTGTTATGAGCAATAAGTACACAAGCCTGCAAATTGGCATCCACTGGCTGGTCTTTTTACTGGTTATTGTGACCTACTGTGCGATGGAGTTGAGGGGATTT
Source organism: Citrobacter sp. CK181 (assembly GCF_030333595.1). Lineage (NCBI taxonomy): Bacteria > Pseudomonadati > Pseudomonadota > Gammaproteobacteria > Enterobacterales > Enterobacteriaceae > Citrobacter > Citrobacter sp. CK181. Next base: position 973,489 of record NZ_JAOWFN010000011.1, read on the forward strand.
GCGCCCCGTAGCTATCGTCCGTGGATCAATATGGTTCATGTCTCGTGCGGGATGACCATCCTGGTGTTGATGGTGACGCGCCTGCTGGTCAGACTGAAATACCCGGCGCCGCCCATTGTGCCAAAACCAAAGCCGATGGTGACCGGAATGGCGCATCTTGGGCATCTGGTGATCTATCTGCTGTTTATTGTCTTGCCGATTATTGGCCTGGTGATGATGTATAACCGGGGCAATCCCTGGGTTGCGTTCGGCCTGGTGATGCCGCATGCGTCAGACGCTAATTTTGAGGTGGTGGATATGCTGAAAACCTGGCATATTACGCTGGCGAAACTGGGGTATTTTGTCATTGGTTTGCATGCCGCCGCGGCGCTGATGCATCACTACGTCTGGAAAGACAATACGCTGTTGCGCATGATGCCGCGCAAACGTTCCTGACTCTTCTCACCACCCCGCGTAATGCGGGGTTTCTTTTAGAAAACACCTGCGTGTAACCAGACCCGTGACGCAGGTGAAGGAAACGGGTCTACATCGGAAGCGGGCAGTATAGCTATTTGTCATACAAATAGCGAGATGCTACTGTTGGTTTTACAGTCATATAACAAATCTGATAGTATACCCCCCTATAGTATGGAGGGCGTATGCCGCATTCACCTGAAGATAAAAAACGTATTCTCACTCGGGTTCGCCGTATCCGCGGGCAGGTTGACGCGCTGGAACGGGCGCTGGAGTCAGGAGAACCTTGCCTGGCGATCCTGCAACAGATTGCCGCCGTTCGCGGCGCATCTAACGGGCTGATGGGAGAGATGGTTGAGATTCACCTGAAAGATGAACTGGTCAGCGGCGACACCACGCCGGATCAACGCGCCGTGCGCATGGCTGAAATCGGCCACCTTCTGCGCGCTTATCTAAAATAAACAGATCACCTCACAATAATGGGAAGAGACAAATGAAATCACGTGCAGCAGTTGCATTTGGCCCCGGCCAGCCGTTAAAGATTGTTGAAATTGACGTCGCGCCGCCGCAAAAAGGCGAAGTGCTGGTCAAAATTACCCATACCGGCGTTTGCCATACGGATGCGTTTACGCTCTCCGGCGACGACCCGGAAGGCGTGTTCCCGGCGGTGCTGGGTCACGAAGGCGGTGGCGTGGTGGTTGACGTTGGCGAAGGCGTCACCAGTCTGAAGCCTGGCGATCATGTTATTCCGCTGTACACCGCAGAATGCGGCGAGTGTAAGTTCTGTAAATCCGGCAAAACCAACCTGTGTCAGGCGGTGCGCGCCACGCAGGGTAAAGGGCTGATGCCGGATGGCACCACCCGTTTTTCTTACAACGGCGAACCTGTCTATCACTACATGGGCACCAGCACATTCAGTGAATATACCGTTTGTGCTGAAATTTCCCTGGCGAAGGTCAATCCGCAGGCGCCGCTGGATAAAGTCTGTCTGCTGGGGTGCGGCGTCACCACAGGGATTGGCGCGGTACACAACACGGCAAAAGTAAAAGAAGGGGATAGCGTTGCGGTCTTTGGCCTGGGCGGTATCGGCCTGGCGGTGATTCAGGGAGCGGTGCAGGCGAAAGCCGGGCGTATTCTGGCGGTTGACACCAACCCGGAGAAATTCAAACTGGCGGAAGAAATGGGCGCGACCGATTTCATTAATCCGAATGACTATGACAAACCCATCCAGGATGTGATTGTTGAGCTGACCGATGGCGGCGTCGATTTCAGTTTTGAATGTATCGGTAACGTCAATGTGATGCGCGCAGCGCTGGAATGCTGCCACAAAGGCTGGGGTGAGAGCATCATCATCGGCGTGGCTGGCGCAGGCCAGGAAATTAAAACCCGTCCGTTCCAGCTTGTTACCGGGCGCGTCTGGCGCGGTTCCGCTTTTGGCGGTGTGAAAGGACGCAGTCAACTGCCAGGCATGGTGGAAGAGGCGATGGCGGGGAAAATTCGTCTGGACCCGTTCATTACCCATCGCTTGCCGCTTGATCAAATCAACGATGCCTTTGATTTAATGCATCAGGGCAAGTCCATTCGCACCGTTATCCATTTCGGTGATAACTGATTCACATGCCAGCGGGTCTGCCGCTGGCACTTTCCTGAATTTTCAGGAATAAATGTTGTGAAAATGTGACAAACATTCCGATTTTCACCGTAAGCAAACTTCCTGGAATGCCGATGACTATCTAACGGGCGTGTTTTATACGCAATAACCTACAAGAGAGTCGACGGTCATGGACAACACATCAACGATGCAAGCACCGCATAAGCTGGGTTTTCTGCATCATATTCGGCTGGTTCCGCTGTTTTCCTCCATTCTCGGTGGCATCCTTCTTCTGTTCGCACTTAGTTCCGGGCTGGCGGGGTACTTTCTGCTACAGGCAGATCGTGACCAGCGGGATGTGACGGACGAAATTCAGGTGCGGATGGGCTTATCCAACAGTTCTAACCATCTGCGTACCGCGCGTATCAATATGATCCATGCAGGCGCGGCGAGCCGCATTGCTGAAATGGACGACATGAAAGCCAATATCGCTGAGGCGGAGAAGCGGATTAAGCAGTCACAGGAAGGCTTTAACGTCTTTATGGCGCGGGCGGTAAAAACACCGGCGGACGAAGCGCTGGATGCGGAGCTGAATACCCGTTTCAAAGCCTATATCGATGGCCTGCAACCTATGTTGAAATACGCCAGAAACGGCATGTTCGAGGCGATTATCAACCATGAAAATGAACAGGCCAGACCGCTCGATACCGCGTATAACACCGTATTGCTCAAGGCGATTGAGCTACGCACGGCGCGCGCGAATCAGCTTAGCGACCAGGCGCATCAGCGCAGCCAACTGGGATTGATGTTCATGATTGGGGCGTTCGCGCTGGCGCTGGTGCTTACGCTACTGACGTTTATTGCGCTCCGCCGGACGGTAATCAACCCTCTGCAACGTGCTGCACAGCGTATTGAACAGATTGCCGCAGGCGATCTCACCATGCCGGATGACCCAACCGGACGCAGCGAAATCGGTCGCTTAAGCCGCCATCTCCAGAAGATGCAGTCCTCTCTGGGGCAAACGGTGGGAACGGTACGTCAGGGGGCGGAAGAGATTTATCGCGGCACCAGTGAGATTTCCGCCGGCAATACCGATTTGTCATCGCGTACGGAAGAGCAGGCCGCAGCAATTGAACAGACCGCAGCCAGCATGGAAGAGCTCACGGCCACGGTGAAACAAAATGCGGACAACGCGCACCATGCCAGCAAACTGGCGGAAGACGCCTCCGGCAAAGCCAGTCACGGCGGTCAGATGGTGTCTGGCGTCGTGAAAACAATGGGCAATATCTCCAATAGCTCGAAGAAAATTTCCGAGATCACCGCCGTCATCAACAGCATCGCTTTCCAGACCAATATCCTGGCGCTTAACGCGGCGGTCGAAGCGGCGCGAGCGGGTGAACAAGGGCGTGGCTTCGCCGTAGTCGCCAGTGAAGTGCGCACGCTGGCAAGCCGCAGTGCGCAGGCGGCGAAGGAAATTGAAGGGCTGATCAGCGAATCGGTCAGACTGATTGACCAGGGCTCCGGGGAAGTCGTCGCAGCAGGCAACACCATGAATGATATTGTCGATGCCGTGCGACGCGTAACGGACATTATGCTGGAGATCGCCGCAGCCTCTGATGAGCAGAGCCGTGGGATTGTGCAGGTGAGCCAGGCGATTTCCGAGATGGATAAGGTCACGCAGCAAAACGCCTCGCTGGTCGAAGAGGCCTCTGCCGCCGCCGCATCTCTGGAAGAACAGGCTGCTCGCTTAACCGAAGCGGTCGGGGCGTTTCGTTTGCAGGGGGGAAGTGCGATTAAACGCGCGCCGTCTGTGAACGTCGTCGCCAGTTCATCACCGCAGCCGGTAACAACCAGTGGTGATAACTGGGAAACGTTTTAAGCCTTAATATTGCCGGGTAACGACGCTAACGCGTCTTATCCGGCATTTATTTGAGGGCGCATTCAGTGCGGCATGGATTTACGGATAGCGGCGATCAGCGCCTGCGCGCCGGGAGAAAGCGGCGTGTCCACGCGGGTGAGGATGCCAATCGGTTCGCCAGCGCCCAGGGTGGGAATCGGCAGTGATACCAGCGTAGCCTGGCGCAGATCTTCTTTCACCGCGCCTGAAGGGACAAACCAGACGTAGTCATAATCAACGGTAAGCTGGCGAGACAGCGAGGCCGACAGCGTTTCGATGCAGCCAACGGGCATTTTGCAGCCCTGACTTTGTAGCAGACCTTCCGCATTCTGCCGGGGAGCGGTGCCTTTGGGCGATACGACCACCGGCCATTCCATCACACGGCTTAAGGTGACGGTTTCCTGTAACAGCGGGTGATTAGGGCGCACAACCAGCTTCAGCGACTCCAGAAACAGCAGCTCGTAATTCAGACCGCTCATCAATTCCGGGTCGGACATCCGGCCAATACCGAGGTCGATTTCCCCCGTTTTTAAGCCAGCGAGCAGCATCGGGTTATTCATGGTGGCGACCTGTAACGTCGTCTCTTTTTGCTGCTTATGGAACTGACCAATAACGGCCGGAAGGATACCCAACGCGGCGGTGGGCAATGCGCCAATGCGCACCACATCATTATTGAGGCTTTCTTTGCGATTCAACGCCTGGCCCGCGGTATTAAGCGCATCAAGCACTTTTACCGCATGGGTGAGGAACTGTTCGCCGGGCAACGTTAACTGCGCGCCGAGGCGACCGCGCTCAAAAAGGCGGGTTCCGGTCAGTTGCTCCAGCTCGTTAAGCGTTTTAGAGAGTGCAGGTTGACTCAGGTTAAGGGTTTCAGCCGCGCGCCCCAGTGTTCCTTGTTGGGCGACAGCTACAAAAGTATGAAGATGGCGCAAACGGATGCGCTGACTAAACAAGCTATTTTTTTCCATAAGCGATGTTAAAAACAGAGCGGTGCCGGTGACAAGTAAAGTTATTGGTTTTTGATAACCTGATAGCAAAATATTATTAACATCTAACTCATTTCTTTTACAAGAAGTTTGTTTTGCTTATGTTTTGTACGATTCACAGTGATGTGAGAATAATGACAATGCGTGGCGCAGAAAGCGACAGGTCATAACGTGAGTTCATACTTGAAAGAGACATCAAGCGGGTTCACAATCCTGTGCAGGGTGATGGCGTTCCACCTTATTCCAACCGCCTCGTTTCAGTAGGCTGATGACGCCTGATATGACTCTTTATCACCAGGAGCGTGTCGGGCTGGTCAATACTCTTCCGGTTCCTCATGCTTTTTCCAACAGGAAACAACAATGATATATGTAATTGGTCACCTCAATCCTGATAGCGATGCTATCTGTACGGCCATGATGACGGCGCGCTGGCTGACGTTGCGCGGGCAGGAGGCAGTGGCGTTCCGCACGGGGGAAGCCAACCGTGAGACGCAGTTTATTTTTGCGCAAGCGGGGTTGCCCATTCCTGAACGATTAAGCGTTCCGCTCACCGATCGGGACGTCTGGCTGGTTGATTTTACCGAACCAGCCCAGGGGCCGGATTCTTTAGCGCAGAGTAACGTTGTTGGCATTATTGACCATCACCGCTTAGGCGGGTTGATCACCCGACTGCCGCCGGAAGTGTGGGTAAAACCTGTTGGCAGTAGCGCGACATTACTGTGGCAACTGATGACGGATGCCATTCGAAAACAGCTTTCACCCGCAGAAGCGACGTTATTACTGGGCGCCGTCCTGAGTGACACCGTCACGCTTCGTTCGCCGACAACGACCCCGGATGACCGCCTTGCGGTGGAATCGCTCAGCCAGCTCGCCGGTTTGTCTCTTGAACGCTTTAGCCGCGATCTTCTGTACGCGAAAACCAGCGTGGAAGGGATGAGCGCCAGCCAGCTTCTTCAGAAGGACATGAAAACCTTTACTGTCCACGGGCAGCGGGTTTGCGTGGCGCAGCTTGAGCTGTATGCGCTGGAACAGGTTGATGCGATGATGGACGACCTGCGTGAGGAAATGGCGCGCTATGCCGCCGGGGCAGATGCGGCGCTGGTTGTTCTGATGCTCACGGATATCAATCTCGGTTATTCCCGCCTCTGGTTTGCCGGAGATGCCCAGCCGGATGTCCCGCACCCCTGCGAGGTGGAAGGGATGCTGAGCCGTAAGAAACAGATGCTCCCCTGGCTGGAACATCACCTGAATCCGCACAGGTGAGATCACACTTTGTAAATTCTTCCCACCAGAGTGAACGGCGTTTTCTACACTCCAGGTAATATTCACTGGAGGCATGACATTATGGCGAACACCATCGCGGCTGATGAGATTCGGGAACACTTTTCGCAGGCAATGTCAGCAATGTACCAGCAGGAAGTTCCACAGTACGGTACATTGCTGGAACTTGTCGCTGATGTGAATCTGACGGTACTGGAAAATAATCCCACGCTGCATGAAAAGCTGGCCAACGCGGATGAGCTGGCGCGGCTGAACGTTGAACGGCATGGTGCGATTCGGGTGGGTACGGCGCAGGAGCTTTCCACCTTGCGCCGAATGTTTGCGATTATGGGGATGTATCCCGTCAGTTATTACGACCTTTCTCAGGCGGGCGTTCCCGTTCATTCCACCGCCTTTCGCCCCATTGACGATGCGTCGCTTTCCCGCAACCCGTTTCGCGTCTTCACCTCGCTATTACGGCTGGAGTTAATTGAGAACGCGACGCTGCGCCAACGCGCGGCGGATATTCTGGCGAAGCGCGATATCTTTACGCCGCGCTGTCGCGAACTTCTGGACGTCTTTGATGCGCAGGGCAATTTTACCGGGGCGCAGGCGCGGGAGTTTGTGCAGGAGGCGCTGGAGACTTTCCGCTGGCACCGGCACGCCACGGTGGACAGGGAAACGTACCAGGCATTACATAATGAACACCGTCTGATTGCTGACGTGGTGTGTTTTCCCGGGTGCCACATTAACCACCTGACGCCGCGCACGCTGGATATCGACAAAGTGCAGTTGATGATGCCGGAATGCGGTATCGAACCCAAGATCCTGATTGAAGGGCCGCCGCGCCGTGAGGTGCCGATTCTGTTACGCCAGACCAGTTTCAAGGCGCTGGAAGAGTCGGTGCTGTTTGCCGGTGAAACGGAGGGCAGCCATACGGCACGTTTTGGTGAGATTGAACAGCGCGGCGTGGCGCTGACGCCTGAAGGACGGCGGTTGTACGATGCGTTACTGCATAAGGCGGGGACGGGCAAAGATAATCTTACGCATCAGCTGCATTTGCAGGCGGTCTTTAACGCTTTCCCGGACAGCGAATTTTTACTGCGCCAGCAGGGGCTCGCCTGGTTTCGCTACCGGTTAACGCCTGCTGGTGAATCGCACCGCCAGTCTATTCATCCGGGCGACGACCCACAGCCGCTGATTGAACGCGGTTGGGTGGTGGCACAACCCATTACCTATGAAGATTTTCTGCCAGTAAGCGCGGCCGGAATATTCCAGTCTAACCTGGGTAACGAAACCCAGGCGCGCAGCCACGGCAATGCCAGCCGCGACGCCTTTGAGCAGGCGTTGGGGTGCCCGGTATATGATGAGTTTGCGCTTTATCAGGCGGCGGAAGAACGCAGTAAACGGCGTTGCGGACTGCTCTGATCGCGGTATGCTGTCGGGATGTGAAGGAAAAGGAATGCGTCATGTTGAATCCCTCCATCCCGCTTGTCGAAACGCAACAGGGAAATGTCATGGGTGTCGTGCAAAACGATATCCACATCTGGCGCGGTATACCGTATGCCGCACCGCCTACGGGTCAGCTCCGCTGGCGGGCGCCACAGCCTGCCGCACCCTGGCAGGGCGAACGCCCTGCGAATACATTTTCATGCGCCAGCTGGCAGGATATTGAATATTGTCGCGAGCTTGGTGGGGGCGATCCAGGGCGTTTTTCCGAGGATTGCCTGTATCTGAACATCTGGGCGCCCGCGATGCGCCCGCAGCCGTTGCCGGTGATGGTCTGGCTGCATGGCGGCGGCTACACCATCGGCGCGGGAGGATTACCGCCTTACGACGGTTGTGCGCTGGCGAAGCGCGATGTCGTGGTAGTCACGCTCAATTATCGTCTTGGTCACCTGGGATTTTTTGCTCATCCGGCCCTTGATGGCGAGGACGGCGAATGCGTGCATAACTTCGCCTTGCTCGATCAGATCGCGGCGCTACGCTGGGTGCAGGACAATATTGCCGCTTTCGGCGGCGATGCGCAGAATGTGACGCTGTTCGGCGAGTCCGCTGGCGCGCGTAGCGTTCTGTCGCTGATGGCGTCCCCACGGGCAAAGGGCCTGTTCCATAAAGCTATTATTCAGAGTGGTTATACGTTACCGGATACGCCGCGCGAGGTCGCGCTGCAAAAGGGCATCGAACTGGCGGCGCATTTTAATTTGCCGAACGCTACTGCTGAACAATTGCGGGCGCTACCGGCGGAGGCATTCTGGCCGCTGGGCGCACCGTTGAAAATCGCGCCGACGCCGATTTCCGGCGATGCGGTATTGCCACAGCCGATGATGGAGACCTTCTTTGCCGGAAAGCAGCACCCAATGCCGGTTCTGGTTGGCTCCAACAGCGACGAAGCGAGCGTGATGGCAGTGTTTGGCGTTGATCTCGCCGGGCAGATCGCGAAATTGCGGCGCGAACGCCGACTGGGGTTAGGGCTGATCAGGCTGTTCTATCCCGGCGTGAAAGGCGATGAAGAACTGGGGCGTCAGGTCTGCCGCGATATGGCGTTCACCACGTTGGGCTATGTGGTGATGCAGGCGCAGCAGCGGGTGGGTGAACCGTGCTGGCGATACTGGTTTGACTATGTCGCGGAAACTGAACACACAACCTACGCCAACGGCGCCTGGCACGGAAATGAAGTGCCGTATGTCTTTGATACGCTGACGCTGGCGGAACCCGCACGCAATTACGTGAATGACAACGATCTGGCGTTTGCCCGGCATATCGCCGATTACTGGGTTAATTTCGCCCGTCACGCCAGCCGGACCTGCGATGTTCTACATGGTCCGGTGCGCTGGCCCGCCAGCGTTCAGGGGCGGGATCGCTTGTTACGCATCGGACTGAATAAATTTGCCGGTTTTAAAGTAGAGAACCGCTTTATGGGTGCGCGGATGGCGCTGTTCAAACGGGTGATGAAACATCACGTCAGTCTGGAATAATGGCGAGATGTTCGGCAGGTTGCGCTTTTCATAACCTGAAAGCGCGCCATCTGTATTTACACGGTATTCAGTCTGTTCTTATCGACATAAAATATTTTGGCTTTTGTACAGATTATCGACAGCCAACAATTGGATTATTAATGAATTTTGTCTAGAGTGAGCGGTCAGAAACGTTGTACTTCTTGCCGCTGATAGAGACCAGCGCGGGACCATTCACACGACCAGAAGGACTCACTTTCAGGTATGGATCGTAGACGATTTATTAAAGGTTCAATGGCAATGGCCGCCGTGTGCGGTACGAGCGGTATTGCTTCACTCTTTTCCCGCGCCGCTTTCGCGGCAGAGTCTGATATTGCAGATGGTCAAACCGTCCGTTTTGACTTTTCCGTTCTGCAATCAATGGCGAACGATTTAGCGCAAAAGCCGTGGGGCGGCGAACCCCGGGCGTTACCTAATACGCTGGCGAATCTGACGCCGCAGGCCTACAACAGCATTCAGTACGATGCGGCGCACTCTCTGTGGAACAACATCGAAGGCCGCAAGCTGGATGTGCAATTTTTCCACGTAGGAATGGGCTTTCGTCGTCGCGTGCGTATGTTCTCGCTTGATGCCAGCACGCATCAAGCGCGCGAAATTCATTTCCGCCCGGAACTGTTCAAATACAACGATGCCGGTGTCGATACCCGTCAACTGGAAGGGCAAACCGACCTTGGCTTCGCGGGCTTTCGCGCCTTTAAAGCGCCTGAACTGGCGCGTCGCGACATCGTCTCCTTCCTGGGGGCAAGCTACTTCCGCGCGGTGGATGACACTTATCAGTACGGGCTGTCCGCGCGAGGCCTGGCGATAGACACCTATACCGACAGCAAAGAAGAGTTCCCGGACTTCACCGCATTCTGGTTTGAGACGGCGAAACCGGGCGACACCACGTTTACCGTGTACGCGCTGCTGGACAGCCCAAGCGTCACTGGCGCCTATAAATTTGTGATCCACTGCGAAGAGAGTCAGGTGATCATGGATGTGGAAAACCACATTTATGCGCGTAAAGACATCAAGCAGTTGGGTATCGCGCCAATGACCAGCATGTTCAGCTGCGGCAACAATGAACGCCGGATGTGCGACACTATTCATCCGCAAATTCACGACTCTGACCGCCTGGCCATGTGGCTGGGCAATGGCGAATGGATCTGCCGTCCGCTGAATAACCCGCAGAAATTGCAGTTCAACGCCTATCTCGACAATAACCCGAAAGGGTTCGGCCTGCTGCAACTTGACCGTGACTTTTCCCACTATCAGGACATCATGGGCTGGTATAACAAACGCCCAAGCCTGTGGGTGGAGCCGCGTAACAAATGGGGGAAAGGGTCTATCGGCCTGATGGAAATCCCGACGACCGGTGAAACGCTCGATAACGTGGTGTGCTTCTGGCAGCCGGAAAAAGCGATCAAAGCGGGCGATGATCTGGCATTCAAATACCGTCTTTACTGGAGCGCGCAACCGCCGGTTCGCTCGCCGTTGGCGCGCGTGATGGCGACCCGTACCGGTATGGGCGGTTTCCCCGAAGGGTGGGCGCCGGGTGAACACTACCCGGAAAAATGGGCGCGCCGCTTTGCCATTGATTTTGTCGGCGGCGACCTGAAAGCCGCTGCGCCGAAGGGGATCGAGCCTGTCATTACGCTGTCTAACGGCGAAGCGAAACAGATTGAGATCCTCTACGTCGAACCGTTCGATGGTTATCGCATCCAGTTTGACTGGTATCCGACGTCAGATTCGACCGACCCGGTGGTTATGCGTATGTTCCTGCGCTGCCAGGGGGACGCCATTAGCGAAACCTGGCTGTATCAGTATTTCCCGCCGGCGCCGGATAAGCGTCGCTACGTTGATGACCGCGTGATGCGTTAATCCGCTCTGCTGCCCCGAGCCGCTACACTGCTGGCGGCTCTTTTCTCCCGACGATTCCCGGCGCATTTTCTGCTCATTATTTAAACTCGATCCCGTTCGCATTATTCCTTATGTCAAATGCGTAAGCTGACGGTGTGTACTTCAGTACACGTTTTACAGCCACTAACAGGGAGTGCGTATGTTTCCAGAATACAGAGATCTGATTTCACGACTGAAAACCGAGAATCCTCGCTTTCTTTCCTTGTTCGAAAAACACAACACCCTTGATCATGAGATTGCCCGGCTGGAAGGTTCTGACGGCAGGGGATACAGTTTGGATATTGTTCGTCTGAAAAAAGAGAAACTCCATCTGAAGGAGGATCTGCTCAGAATATTGCAGAAAGAAAGTTTGAATGAGAGCTGATTCGTTGTAGGCACTGCGCAGTCTTTGTCCTGCTTAAAAGGGCTTCCTGACAGACAAGGAAGCCCTTCCTGTTTTCAGGTATACGGGCAAGTCTGTGATAAGCTAATAAATCCTGCTGTTGTCACCGTAAAGGATGGAGAAATGGCTGAAGTCATCACGATCAGCGAAACACTGGAACTGCGAGCGGTGGAAGAGTGCCATGTTACGCCGTTACATCAACTGGTGCTTAAAAACAAAGACTGGCTACAGGCATCGCTAAACTGGCCGCAGTTTGTCGCCAGCGAAGACGATACGCGCAAAAATGTGCAGGGTAATATGATGTTGCACCAGCGCGGCTACGCCAAAATGTTCCTTATCTTTCAGGAAGAGGAGGTGGTGGGCGTCATCTCGTTTAATCTGATAGAGCCGTTGAATAAAACCGCCTATATCGGTTACTGGCTGGATGAATCTCACCAGCGGCAGGGTATTATGTCGCGCGCGCTTCAGGCGTTTATCGGCCATTATGCCGGGCGCGGCGAGCTTCGACGCTTTGTGATTAAATGTCGTGTTGCGAACCAGGCGAGCAACCAGGTGGCGCGCCGCAATGGTTTTGAACTGGAAGGATGCCTGAAACAAGCGGAGTTTCTCAACGGGGAGTATCACGACGTTAACCTGTACGCCCGCATTATCGAGAACGCCTCAGAGTAACCCTGCCAACGGTGTTCGTGTAATATGCTGTTCACCGTTAATCACTTTTGGGCCACGCAGATGGATGCTGTCGCCATCAAAGGTTTCGATCGTCGCCCGATCGGTGATTTCCACATGATGCTCAATCAGCACGTCCCCCAGAATGCGGGCATGGCCTTCGATCAGGATATGATCGTCAAGCAGGACAGGGCCGCCGCGTAGTTCGGCATGACCACCGACCAGAACGTGATGTTTCAATACGCAGTTACCTTCAACCGTCGCGTGCTCCGCCACCTGAGCACTGTAACGCAGCGTAGGGATGGCATCTTCCTCCGTTCCCGCAATAACGCGGGCGTGACCGTACACTTTGGCACAGTCGCAAAGCCAGACGTTATTCTCTTCATTTCCTTCAACGATCGCGAAATCAAACACTTCCGCGCGGTGTTCAATAAACGCCTGGGTGACTATCGCATCGCCGTAGATTTGCGCCTGATGGACAATGCGCGAGCTGCTGACGGTGGCGCGATCGTAGATTTGCAGCGTCAGGTCGCTTTCCTGGGTTAGGCCTTTTGCGGCGATAATCTCCGAATGGTGCAGAATACGAGCGTCGCCAGACAGATGACATTCACCGCGAACGACCGAATTCTGCACGGTGACGTTGTTGCTTATCCGGGCGCCGTGACTGACCTCGGCCAGATCAATCCAGACGTTATCACCGATTTGCACGCGATCTCTGATGATGCAGGCCTGGGTGATGCGGGCGTTGCCAGAAATCATCGCCCCGGCGAATGCGAGGGCATTCTCGTCGTAAATCCAGCAGTGTCCTTCTTGCGCCAGCACGCTTTCGTCGTCTACCCAGCCGCCAGCGGTTCCGGCTTTGACGTCGTTAAAGTCGGTAAGGGCAATGATCTGGCGTAGCAGGACGCTTTTCTTGTGGCCGTTATCCTGATAACTAAAGGCACGCGATTCTTCACTCAGGTGATATTTGCTCATGGGGAATTTCCCTTTGCTCGCTTAAGATAACCGTAGCAAATTTTTCAGCACTGGCTAAACAGGGCGAAATTCCATAAAATGCATTTAAAATATACTTTATAAATTAAACAAAATGAGTAAGAACAAGCAGAGCGACCGGGTGCTCAATCTTCCGGCTGGCTATTTTGGGATGGTACTGGGCACCATTGGCATGGGCTTCGCGTGGCGCTATGCCAGCCATATCTGGCCCGTCAGTCACTGGATTGGCGATGGCCTGGTGATCCTGGCAATGATCATCTGGAGCTTGCTGACGCTTGCCTTTCTTAACCGTCTGCTGCGTTTTCCACAGAGCGTACTGGCGGAGGTACGGCATCCGGTAAAGAGCAGTTTTGTCAGCCTTTTTCCTGCGACCACGATGCTGGTGGCGATTGGTTTTGTCCCCTGGTGTCGTGGGTTAGCCGTGGGATTGTTCAGCATTGGCGTCGTGGTGCAACTGGCTTATGCCGCATGGCAAACGGCGGGACTCTGGCGCGGTTCGCATCCTGAAGAGGCGACAACGCCGGGGCTGTATCTGCCGACGGTAGCGAACAATTTTATTAGCGCGATGGCCTGCGGCGCGTTGGGTTACAACGACGCCGGGCTGGTCTTTTTAGGAGCTGGCGTATTCTCGTGGCTGAGTCTGGAACCCGTTATTTTGCAACGTTTGCGCAGTTCCGGTGAATTACCGGCGGTACTGCGCACATCGCTGGGCATTCAGTTGGCTCCGGCGTTAGTGGCCTGTAGCGCCTGGCTGAGCGTCAACGGCGGAGAAGGCGATACGCTGGCAAAAATGCTGTAATGCCTCTTTCTGGAGCTTCTCGTTCGGCGTTTCAGCGCTGGCGACGACAGGGCTGCATTTAGGGCACGCCAGCGCGTCGGGATTTTTTCATACGCTGGCGATTCCGTTGTTTATTTTTACCAATTTTATCATAGCGTTATTGCTCGTACGCACGTTTGCGCTGCTGATGCAGGGGAAACTTCTCGTGCGCACAGAACGCGCCGCATTACTGAAATCTGAGGATAACTAATGACCCTTCGTGACGAAAATTACTTTACTGAAAAATACGATTTAACCCGCACGCACTCCGACGTCGTTGAGGCGGCAAAGGTGGTCGCGCCGGGTAAAACGTTGGATCTGGGCTGCGGAAATGGCCGTAATAGCCTCTATCTGGCAGCGAACGGCTATGACGTTACCGCCTGGGATAAGAATCCGATGAGCATCGCCAACGTTGAGCGCATCAAAGCGGCGGAAGGGCTGGAAAACCTGCAAGCAAAGGTAGTTGACCTTAACGCGTTAAGCTTCGAAGGCGACTACGATTTTATTCTCTCAACGGTCGTGATGATGTTCCTGGAAGCGAAAACCATTCCGGGGCTGATTGCCAATATGCAGCGCTGCACCAAACCGGGCGGGCATAACCTGATTGTGGCGGCAATGGATACGGAAGATTTCCCCTGCACCGTGGGTTTCCCGTTTGCGTTTAAAGAAGGGGAACTGCGCCGTTACTACGAAGGCTGGGAATTGCTGAAATACAACGAGGATGTGGGTGAACTTCACCGCACGGACGCCAACGGCAACCGCATCAAACTGCGTTTTGCGACGCTGCTGGCGCGTAAAAGCGCATAACGCAATTTTACGATAGCGTTGCAGGCCTGATACGGCCTGCAACTCGCCGTGTTGAATTTGTGCTGGCGATACCATTTATAGTCCATCCAGATTAGTTTCCTTTTGCTACTATTCCAATTGCATATCTGCAAAAACAAAAGGGATAGTTTCCATGCGTACTCATACTTTATTTAAAGTTGCAGTGCTTTCTGGCTTATTGGCTTTATCTGGCTGTGCGTCAAAAATCACTCAGCCGGATAAATATTCTGGGTTCTTAAAAGATTATTCAGGGCTGAAAGAAACAACCTCCGCAACGGGAAAACCGGTGCTCCGTTGGGTTGACTCCAGCTTTGATGAGTCTAAATATGACAGCATCGTCTGGAACCCGATAACCTACTATCCGGTGCCAAAACCCACGACGCAGGTCGGGCAGCAGGTTCTGGATAAATTACGAAGCTATACCGATACCCAACTGAAAACGGCCATTGAGAAACGTAAACCTCTGGTGACGACCCCTGGGCCGCGTAGCCTGATTTTCCGCGGCGCGATAACCGGCGTTGATACCAGCAAAGAGGGGTTGCAATTCTATGAAGTGGTGCCGGTCGCCCTGGTGGTTGCGGGTACGCAGATGGCGACAGGCCATCGCACAATGGATACGCATCTTTACTTTGAAGGCGAGCTGATTGATGCCGCCACCAATAAACCGGTGGTGAAAGTGGTTCGTCAGGGCGAGGGTAAAGACCTGAGCAACGAAAATACGCCGATGGCGTTTGAAACGTTGAAAGAAGTGATTGATGACATGGCGACTGATGCCACCATGTTTGATGTCGGTAAAAAATAAGTTCACGCGCCATCTTTGGATGGCGCGTTTTTTTATGCCGCCCGGCGACGGTAAATTAACTTACTCATTAACGCCTCTGGACGCGTGAACATCACCAGATTGCCAACCAGAATCAGCACTAATCCAACAACGGCATTCATTTGCCAGACGTAACCTTCATAGAGTGTGGATATTGTCAGCGCCACCAGAGGAAACAGCAGCGTACTGTAGGCCGCGTTGCCAGGGCCGATGCGTCCCACCAGAGTAAAATACGCGCCAAACGCGATAACGGAACCGAATATTGCCAGATACAGCAGGGCGCCGAGGTAGCTCAACGTCCATTGCGGCGTGAAGTTATCGCCGCGTATACAGGCAATGGCGGCGATCAGCAGCGTGCCGTACAGCATCGCCCAGCTGTTGGTGGTCATGACTTCCAGACCTTTTCTCTGATGGCGCATGCTGATCATATTGCCCAAAGAGAAGCCAAACGTTCCCAGCGCGCTCAAACCAATCCCCAGTAACAACGAGTGGTTCCAGCCGCTGTTGGCCAGATCCTGCCAGAACAACGTGATAATGCCTGTTAATCCCAGACCGGCAGCGTAATAAAAGCGTAGCGGCGGTTTATGTCCGAAGAACACAAAGCTGTTAACCGCATTGAACAGCACGGCCATTGAGAAAATGACGGACTCCAGCCCCGTGTTGATCCAGGCGGCGGCGCTATAAAAACACCAGAAATTAAAGCAGAAGACGCATCCGCCCTGTAACAGGCAAAACAGATGGTCGCGCCCGGATAATTTACGTAATTTCCCGCTCGCCAGCAGGATGAGCATCATTAACGCGCTGGCGACGGCAAACCGCCAGAAAATGGACACGGGCGCCGATACCGGGCCTTGTTGCAAATAAATCGCAATCCAGGTGGTTCCCCAAATGACAACCACCAGACAGTATAATAATGCGTTCATAACACTCTCTTCTTTATCTTTATTATCCGAAGAAGGAATGTGACATGTAAAAAATGCGCGCGCTTGCACCGGTTTGCGGATGACTTGCAAAATCTTGCGCTTTTTTGCCGCTGTCTGAGCGGTGAGGGCTGGAAACGGATCGTGGCTGTTATAGACTGAGATTCTACTTATTACTGCTTTGTGATGTGATGGTATGTCTCAGTCTTATGATGCCTTTGAAAATTTACGCAAACATAATGCCGTGCTGCATGACTCGGTTGCGTTGCATTCGGGTGTCCAGCTGGCGGCATGGTCAAATAAACGTGACAACATTACGCAATATTGCGATCACCATACTCTCAGCCTGTATGTCGCTGACGGCTACGAGAGCTACCACAAAACGCCGGGCGGCTGGAAGAATGGCGGGGGGCCGGATCGCTTCTGTCTGATGCCAAAAGAGAGTGAGTCCGTCTGGGATATTCGCGACGACCTGTCGTTTGTCCATCTCTACTGTACAGATGCCCATCTGCGGGATGTTGGGGAAAAGGTCTGGGATAAAAGCCCGTACAGCTTTACCCTGGATGAGCGCACCTTTGGTAACGATCCGGGAATAACGGCGGTTTATCGCCAGTTCCTGCTGGGAAATGACTGGCAGCAACCGGCGAATCATATGACGCTCAGCGCCGCCTCGTCACTGCTGTTGACGCATCTGGTGCAGCATTACAGTAACGTGCAGTGGCGTCTCCCGACGGTTACTGGCGGATTGGCGCCCGCCACGCTGCGCAATGTGCTGGCGTACATTGAAGCGCATCTTGCTGAGCCGCTGACGCTAAGCGACCTGGCGCGCGAGGCGGCATTGAGCGAATTTCATTTCGCCAGAATGTTTCGCCAGTCGATGAACATGGCGCCACACCAGTACGTGATGCAGCGGCGTATGGCGCTGGCGCAGCAATGGGTCTGTCATTCAACCCGTTCGCTGTCAGAGATCGCGATGGCCTGCGGATTCAGTTCGGCGAGCCATTTCAGCAATCGCTTTAAGCAGGTGACCGGTAAGACGCCGTCGCAGTTACGCGCGGCGAGCAAACGATAGCACCCCGTAGCAGACGCCTCCGACTACCAGTCCCCAAAACGCAGAGCCAATGCCCAGCAGCGTCAACCCGCTTGCAGTGACGAGAAAGGTCACGATAGCGGCATCACGCTCCGTTTCATTAAGCAATGCCTGGTACAGACTACCGCTGATTGTTCCCAGCAGCGCCAGCCCGGCCAGCATCTGAATCCAGCTTACGGGCAGGGCGGCCATCAGAGCGGTAACGGAACCGCCGAACAATCCCGCCAGCAGATAGAATCCGCCTGCGACAGCCGCAGCCAGCCAGCGACGCCTGGCGTCCGGGTGCGCTTCGGGACTCTGGCAAATGGCGGCGGTAATAGCGGCAATGCATATGGAGTAGACGCCAAAGGGAGATAAAACCAGCGCCAGCAGCCCTGTAAATACGATCAGCGGCGAAACCGGAAGGGAGTAACCGGAGGCTTTCATCGTGGCGATACCGGGCGCGTTTTGTGACGCCATTGTCACCAGAAACAGTGGAATGGCGACGCCGAGGCTATGAGCAAGCGAAAAATGGGGCGCGATAAACGCCGGTAGCACCGGGGAGAGGGTTATGCCATGCGTGACAATGTCACCTTTCATGCCCGTAACCAGAATACCGACAACCATTGCGGCGATAACCGCATAGCGCGGCGCCAGCACTTTCAGCGCTAACCACGCCAGCAGCATACTGCCGCACAGAAACAGCTCGCCATCCAGATGACCGAACGCCTGCAAACCAAAACGCAATAAAATACCGGCCAGCATCGCGGCGGCAAGAGAATGCGGAATCACCTGCATTAAGCGGGCAAACAACCCGGTTACGCCGCACAGAACGATTAACGCATTCGCGACAATAAATACGCCGATGGCCTCCGCAAGCGTGAGACCCTGCAAGCCGGTAACCAGTAACGCGGCGCCGGGCGTTGACCATGCCGTCAGCACCGGAGCACGATACCATAGGGTTAACGCCAGCGTACTGACGCCCATCGCGATGCCAAGCGCCGTCATCCATCCGGCAATTTGTCCGGTTGATGCGCCGGCGGCAATCGCGGCTTGCCAGATGATTGCCGCTGAGCTTGCATAGCCGACCAGGACCGCAACAAAACCAGACAACACGGTTGGCAGAGGAAGTGAAAATGACCGCATGATTGCCCCTTGTACGTTATAACGGTCACAAACTGTAGCATTGTGCGCTATAGCGCACAAGTGATAGACTGCGGCTTTACCGGAGGAGAAAAATGGACAACCTGACCCATTATCTGGCGACGACGCTGAAGGCGCTACGCCAACAGCGAGAATGGAGTCTGTCGCGTCTGGCGGAAGCGACAGGGGTTTCAAAAGCAATGCTCGGCCAGATAGAGCGCAACGAATCCAGCCCGACGGTATCGACATTATGGAAGATTGCCACCGGATTGAATGTCCCGTTTTCAACGTTTATCTCCCCGCCGGAAGCGGAGGATCTCCCGACCTTCGACCCGCAGCAGCAGGCAATGGTGATCACGCCGCTGTTTCCGTGGGACCCGCAGCTCTGTTTTGACCATTTTTCAATATTGATGGCCCCGGGCGCGCTTAGCGAATCGACGCCGCATGAGGCAGGCGTCATCGAACATGTGGTGGTGATTCAGGGAACGCTGGATATGTGTATTGCCGGGGAATGGCGCACGCTCAAATCCGGCGAAGGCGTGCGTTTTACGGGCGATGCCACCCATGCGTATCGCAATAGCAGTGACCAGACGGTTCACTTTCACTCCTTGATCCATTACCCACATAGTTAGACGGGAAAAGTATTCCGAAACGTCGCGCTTCTGACTACAATAGCCGCCATTTTGCTGTTATTGGATGATATTAACCGTATGCGCCAGCAACCTCATCACCTTGAACTGTTAAGTCCGGCACGCGATACCGCCATTGCTCGTGAAGCGATCTTACATGGCGCCGATGCTGTTTACATCGGCGGGCCGGGCTTCGGCGCGCGGCATAATGCCAGTAACAGCCTGAAAGATATCGCGGAACTGGTGCCTTTTGCGCATCGCTATGGCGCGAAGATCTTTGTGACGTTAAACACCATTCTGCATGATGATGAGCTTGAGCCCGCGCAACGGCTGATTACCGATCTGTACCAGACCGGCGTCGATGCGCTGATTGTGCAGGATATGGGCATCCTGGAACTGGACATTCCTCCCATTGAACTGCATGCCAGTACGCAGTGTGATATCCGCAGCGTTGAGAAGGCGAAATTCCTTGCCGACGTCGGTTTCACCCAGATTGTGCTGGCGCGCGAACTG
Organism: Citrobacter sp. CK181; assembly: GCF_030333595.1. NCBI lineage: Bacteria > Pseudomonadati > Pseudomonadota > Gammaproteobacteria > Enterobacterales > Enterobacteriaceae > Citrobacter > Citrobacter sp. CK181. The sequence continues at coordinate 993,369 of NZ_JAOWFN010000011.1, forward strand.
AGTCTGAGCCAGATCCAGGCGATTCATCAGGCCACCGACGCCACCATTGAGTTTTTCATCCACGGCGCGCTGTGCGTGGCTTATTCCGGGCAGTGCTATATCTCTCATGCGCAGACCGGTCGCAGCGCTAACCGTGGCGACTGTTCCCAGGCCTGTCGCCTGCCGTACACCTTAAAAGACGATCAGGGGCGGGTGGTCTCGTACGAAAAACACCTGTTGTCGATGAAAGATAATGACCAGACGGCCAATCTGGGCGCGTTGATCGATGCCGGCGTGCGTTCCTTCAAAATTGAAGGACGCTACAAAGACATGAGCTATGTGAAGAACATCACGGCGCACTATCGCCAGATGCTGGATGCGATTATCGAGGAGCGTGGCGACCTGGCGCGGGCTTCCGCCGGTCGTACTGAGCACTTTTTTATTCCTTCTACGGATAAAACCTTCCATCGCGGCAGTACCGACTATTTTGTTAACGCCCGTAAAGGGGATATCGGCGCGTTCGATTCGCCAAAATTTATCGGTTTGCCGGTAGGCGAAGTCGTCAAAGTGGCAAAAGATCACCTGGACGTTGAGGTGACGGAACCGTTATCCAACGGCGATGGCCTGAATGTGCTGATCAAACGTGAAGTGGTGGGATTTCGCGCCAATACGGTGGAAAAGACGGGGCAGAACCGTTATCGCGTCTGGCCGAATGAAATGCCGCCCGACCTGCATAAAGTGCGCCCGCACCATCCGCTGAACCGTAATCTCGACCACAACTGGCAGCAGGCGTTAACCAAAACCTCCAGCGAACGCCGGGTGGCGGTGGATATCGCGTTAGGCGGCTGGCAGGAACAGCTAATTCTGACGCTGACCAGCGAAGAGGGCGTGAGCGTCACCCATACGCTGGAGGGTCAGTTTGACGAGGCGAACAACGCCGAAAAAGCGTTGAACAACCTGAAAGAAGGCGTGGCGAAGCTGGGACAGACGATGTACTACGCGCGTAATGTCGAGGTGAATCTCCCCGGCGCACTGTTCGTGCCGAACAGTTTACTCAACCAGTTCCGTCGCGAAGCGGCAGAAATGCTGGATGCGGCGCGTCTGGCGAACTATCAACGCGGCAGCCGTAAGCCGGTGGCGCAACCAGCCCCGGTCTACCCGGAAACGCATTTGAGCTTCCTGGCTAACGTCTACAATCACAAAGCGCGCGCGTTTTATCATCGCTACGGCGTCCAGTTGATCGACGCGGCGTATGAGGCGCACCAGGAGAAGGGCGATGTGCCGGTGATGATCACCAAACATTGTTTGCGCTTTGCCTTTAACCTGTGCCCGAAACAGGCGAAAGGGAATATCAAAAGCTGGAAAGCAACGCCGATGCAACTGGTACACGGCGACGAAGTATTGACGCTGAAGTTTGATTGCCGTCCGTGCGAAATGCACGTTATCGGCAAGATCAAAAATCATATTCTGAAAATGCCGTTGCCCGGCAGCGTTGTCGCCTCCGTAAGCCCGGAAGATCTGATGAAAACGCTGCCAAAACGTAAAAACTAAGTCAGCGGCTGGCCGGGAACGCTGAGCGTCACCCGGCCACGCCTGATGTACCTTAAAACCCCTCTCACCATAGTTAACCTTCCCGCAAAACTGGAACCGGCTTTCCGGTTTTTGAGTGTTAATCAGCCAAAAGCCATTTCGGGGTGTATAACATTCAAAAAAAGAGAAAAGGTAAACAAAAATGTTTACCTTATGGTTATAATACATGGCAGGGAGGCGCGGTGAAGCAGAGCGAGTTCAGACGCTGGCTTGAATCTCAGGGAGTCGATGTAACAAATGGAACGAATCATTTGAAGTTGAGATATCACGACAAACGAAGCGTCATGCCCAGACATCCTGGTGATGAAATTAAAGACACCCTGCGTAAAGCAATACTAAAGCAGCTTGGTTTGAATTAATCATCAGATATATAAGGTTGATCACATGAGAGCGTTACCAGAAACTATGCGTTATCCCGTCAATCTCATTCCCGCAGAAGAAGGGGGTTATGTTGTGTCGTTCCCGGACATTCCAGAGGCGTTAACACAAGGTGACACCCGCCATGAGTCTCTCGAAGCCGCGCAGGGCGCATTAGTCACCGCCTTTGAATTTTATTTTGAAGATAACCAGCCAATTCCTTTACCTTCAATGGTTGATGAAGCTGATGATTATGTGGAGATTCCTCTAAGCATTGCGTCTAAAGTCCTTTTGTTGAATGCGTTCCTTGAATCAAAAATCACGCAGCAGGAGCTGGCGAGGCGCATTGGCAGACCCAAGCAGGAAATTACCCGACTATTCGACTTGAAACACGCAACGAAAATCGATGCTGTACAGATTGCGGCCAGAGCATTGGGTAAAGAGTTATCGCTGACTATGCTTTAGCTTTTCCGGTTGTTCCAGCAGGCTTACATATTGTGTGAAATAAAAAAACGATGAAGAAATATCAGCGACTGGCGGAACAAATTTGCGATCAAATCGCCTCCGGCGTGTGGCAGCCTGGCGATCGATTACCCTCCTTGCGTGAGCAGGTGGTCAGCAGCGGCATGAGTTTTATGACCGTAGGACATGCGTATCAGTTGCTGGAAAGCCAGGGGCGCATTATTGCGCGTCCGCAGTCGGGTTATTACGTGGCGGCGCGCCCGGTGCGTCAGCCTGCGATGCCGCCCGTGCAGGTAATGCGCGATGAAGCCGTTGATATTAATACTTATATTTTCGAAATGTTGCAGGCCAGCCGGGATGCGTCGGTGATGCCGTTCGCCTCTGCCTTTCCAGACCCACGTCTGTTTCCGTTGCAGCAGCTTAACCGTTCCCTGGCGCAGGTCAGTAAAACCGCCACGGCCATGAGCGTGATTGAGAACCTGCCGCCGGGGAACAGCGAGCTGCGCCATGCCATCGCCCGACGCTATGCGCAGCAGGGAATTACCGTCTCTCCTGATGAAATCGTCATTACCGCCGGGGCGCTGGAAGCCCTGAACCTCAGCCTTCAGGCGGTTACCGAACCGGGCGACTGGGTTATTGTGGAGAATCCCTGCTTTTATGGCGCGTTACAGGCGCTGGAGCGACTCCGCCTGAAAGCGCTTTCTGTCGCCACGGATGTAAAAGAGGGGATCGATTTAGCGGCGCTGGAACAGGCATTACAGGAGTATCCGGTGAAGGCGTGCTGGCTGATGACCAATAGCCAAAACCCGCTCGGCTTCACCCTTAGCCCGGAGAAAAAAGCGCGGCTGGTCGCGTTACTGGATCAGTACAACGTCGTGCTGATTGAGGATGACGTGTACAGCGAGCTCTATTTTGGCCGCGACAAACCGCTGCCTGCCAAAGCCTGGGATCGCCGCGACAAAATATTGCATTGCTCGTCATTCTCGAAATGTCTGGTTCCCGGTTTTCGTATTGGTTGGGTTGCAGCGGGAAAGTACGCCAGACAAATTCAGCGGCTACAGCTGATGAGTACGCTATCCACCAGTTCACCGATGCAGCTTGCTCTGGTCGATTACCTTTCGACACGCCGCTATGACGCGCATTTGCGTCGTCTGCGCCGCCAGTTGGCGGAGCGAAAACAGCAGGCCTGGCAAACGCTGCTGCGCCATCTGCCCGCTGAGGTGAAGATTCACCACAATGACAGCGGCTATTTTCTCTGGCTGGAACTGCCTGAATCTCTTGATGCCGGGGAACTCAGTGCGCAGGCTCTGGCGCATCAGATCAGTATCGCCCCCGGTAAAATGTTTTCGACCTCTGATACCTGGTCGCATTTTTTCCGGTTTAATACCGCATGGGGGTGGGGAGAAAGAGAGGAGCAGGCGGTATCTCAACTGGGAAAACTTATTCGCGATATGCTGAAATAAAATACGCGTTGCCATCTTTTGGTTTTAGCCAAAATAGAGAAAGCGTATCGATTATCAGGGCAGAACGTTATTTATCGCTGACTCGCCATAGGAAATATCAATACCCCCCGTCTTTTCCATCCTCAGCCTAACTCCTTGTCTATACTCCGAAAGATGGAACATGCGCGCCGCGTGGAGCGGCGTAATGCGTGTCAGCTCACAACCTGATTAAATTTCCTTATCCCAACAGGTGCGCGGCAGACGCGCCGACTATTTTTAGGAAAGGACATATATTTACGGCAAGGCTGCCGCTCAATATTTTGCGACAGGAGTAAGATGTATGCCACATCAATTACTGATTAACGGCGAGCTGGTCAGCGGTGAAGGTGAAAAACAGCCCGTCTACAACCCGGCGACGGGCGAGGTGATTCTGGAGATTGCAGAGGCGTCGCCCGCACAGGTAGATGCCGCCGTTCGCGCCGCAGACCGGGCATTCGCGGAATGGGGGCAAACCACGCCAAAAACCAGAGCGGAGCTGCTGCTAGCGCTGGCGGACGTGATTGAGGAAAATGCGCAGACATTCGCCGAACTGGAGTCGCAAAACTGCGGGAAGCCGCTGCATTGCGCGCTCAATGATGAGATCCCGGCGATTGTCGATGTATTTCGCTTCTTTGCCGGCGCCGCACGCTGTCTGAACGGCCTGGCGGCGGGGGAGTATCTGGAAGGGCATACCTCGATGATCCGCCGCGATCCGGTTGGGGTCGTCGCCTCGATCGCGCCGTGGAACTATCCGCTGATGATGGCGGCCTGGAAACTAGCGCCAGCGCTGGCGGCGGGTAACTGTGTGGTGATAAAACCGTCTGAAATCACGCCGCTGACGGCATTGAAGCTGGCGGAGTTTGCGAAGGATATTTTCCCGCCAGGCGTGCTTAACGTGCTGTTCGGGCGGGGCAAGACGGTCGGCGATCCGCTCACCGGGCATGAAAAAGTACGGATGGTCTCCCTGACCGGCTCGATTGCGACGGGCGAGCACATTATTCAACATACCGCGCCCTCCATTAAGCGCACGCACATGGAATTAGGCGGTAAGGCTCCGGTGATTGTCTTTGATGATGCCGATCTGGATGCCGTTGTCGAAGGTGTGCGAACGTTCGGTTTCTACAATGCCGGGCAGGATTGTACGGCGGCCTGTCGTATCTATGCGCAAAAAGGGATCTATGACGCGCTGGTTGAGAAACTCGGCGCGGCGGTCGCCAGCCTGAAAACCGGCTCGCCAAACGACGAATCGACTGAGCTTGGGCCGCTCAGCTCGCAGGCGCACCTTGAGCGAGTGACAAAAGCGGTGGAAGAGGCGAAAGCGCTCGGACATATCAACGTGGTGACCGGCGGCCAGAAACTGGACGGCGCAGGATACTATTTTGCGCCAACGCTGCTGGCCGGCGCAAAACAGGAGGACGCCATCGTGCAGCGAGAAGTGTTCGGCCCGGTTGTCAGCATGACAGTGTTTGATGATGAAGAGCAGGTGCTGGCGTGGGCAAATGATACTCAGTACGGGCTGGCATCATCCGTCTGGACGAAAGATGTAGGGCGGGCGCATCGCCTGAGCGCGCGATTGCAATATGGCTGCACCTGGGTTAATACGCATTTCATGCTGGTGAGCGAGATGCCGCACGGTGGGCAAAAACGCTCGGGCTACGGCAAGGATATGTCACTTTATGGGCTGGAAGACTATACGGTTATCCGCCACATAATGGTTAAACATTAAGGATAATTTACCGTTCCGGCGCGGCATGGGAAGATCGTAAATCGATGGCAGAGAGAAGGAACGCTCTCTGCCAGTATGCGCAGCAAGCACTCAGTACATCAGGCAAACCAGCCGAATCTCAATGAGATAAGGCCAAAAAGTCCAATAGCAGCAAAGACATTTATCAGCACCACGGTTTTACTGGAAACATTCATTTTTGCCACCTTTCGTTATGACCCCTTTGTGTATAGTACGGGTTCAGGCAATCCGCAATAAGACAAAATATGAACATGGTGAATGGTGCCGCTATTTCAGCGTTTTGCTGAATAGTACGGATAAAACTTGATGTACGTCAAAAAAAAGAGCATATTGCGCGCGTTTTTCCCCTCTGGTTCGGATGCCCGAAATGTCGCTCTACCAAAAAATGTTGGTTTTTTACGCAGTGATGGCGGCGATTGCCTGCCTGATTACCTGGTTTCTTTCCCACGATAAAAAACGTATCCGCTTTCTGAGCGCCGTTCTCGTTGGCGCAACCTGGCCGATGAGTCTGCCCGTCGCATTGTTATTTTCGTTGTTTTGATGAGATGAAGATGGCCGGATGGCGGCGCGAGCGCCTTATCCGGCTTACGATGTTGCATAGCGCCATCAGGCATTGAGCAGCGCCATCAGCCGTTTTTTGTCGGCGTCGGACACATCCTGCGGATGCTGATACCCCTTATTTTCATTTGCCCGGGTATAGAGCGCGACCAGCCAGTCATACACATAGCGACTGGCGGCATGTACCGGCTGTTCATCCAGTTGGGTGAGCCGGGCCATCGGTTGCAGGCGAGGCGCGCTGAAGATCGCCGATCCTTTCTGGAACCGGCTGGCGGGTCTGGCGTCCTCTGCCACATTTTCGTAGCCAAGCCAGGCGATAAAGTTACCGATCCCGGCATGCAGCTGCGCGCCGCAAACCTCTTCACGCTGCATAATCTGCTGTAACTGCTGAGGCACATTAAGCCGATAGCTGGCGGTAATCAGAATATCCACGACCAGCCTGAGCGTATGCGACTCCAGACCTAAACGACGGGCGTTGCTCTCATTTCGGCTCCACTGGCGCACATGGTTAATCCACATTTTGTGGGCCAGATACCCTGTTTCTTTGTTTTCTGCCGGGCGGGGAGCGTCTGGCTCATCCGCAAACAGATCGATCGCTTCATTAAACAGGCCGCTGACCTGCTCCTCGCGCGGCTGCTGGATACGCAAAAGCGACTCAAAATGGTGTATCGGCGGCAGAAGCCCGTCGAGCAACTCGCCATGCCGGGCGGCCTGCCCCTGAAGCTGGCGAATAACGGATTCCGTCGCCTTACTGCCGCTGTCTTCCGGGGTGATATGGCTCAACAGCAGGTCATGAAGCCGTTGTTGATGCTGCTCACACAGGGAGGCCAGCCGCGCCTGGCGCTGTAACGGCGACGTCGCCTGTGACAGCCATTCCACCAGACGCTGCAAGCTGTGTTTATCCAGCGCCTGAAGGGTGCCCCAGTGAAGGCCGGGTTTCCCCATTAACTGCTGCACGGCTTCATCAAGATTCTGCTGCGTTGTGAAACGCGCATCCTGCGGCGTAATGGCCCAGACCACGCCCGGTAGCGCGGCGTCGCGCAGCGGTTGTGTATCGTTCACCCAGCCCAGCAGCGTGCGGGCGGCAGCGGGCGTCTGCGACCGGGCGGAGGTGGCATTGCAAATGACCAGCACATCGGGCTGCAAATGTTGGCGATAATGTTCCAGCATCCAGCGGAGTTTTGCCCGCCAGAGTGGATGCGGGTGCGCATCCGGCGCCAGCGGAATATCCAGCAGATCGACATTATCCAGCGCCGTGTTTTCAACGCTAAGCACCAGTTCACGCGTCAGCAAAGCCAGTGAATCCAGAGAGAGGCTCACCGCATTGAGTAACTGATGGTGCTCGACAGGATGTACAACGACGTCGCTCTGCGCGTCGTTGCCGGATAACGCGCCCTGGGTCAGAAAACTTTCTGCCGGAAGGCCAAAATGATCGACCAGCAGACTCAACGGCGCCGCTAACTCTTGCGCATGGCCGGTCTGTTGCAGCGTACGCGCCAGCGTTAGCCACTGTTGCGTTAACTCAGGCTGTTCGCCCCAGAGTAATGCCCAGGCGCTGGCGCGGGTCGTCAGATCCACTGAGGGCAGCAGGGAGACGAACTGATGCCAGAGCGCATCGTCGATTTGCTGTTGCCCGACAGGAACGCAGGCGCGCCAGAAACGGGCAATGGCGGCGACGTCCTCTGCGGTCACGCCCTGAACCGGCTGACGCTGACGCAGCGCCTGCCACTTTTCTAACCGTGTCTCAATAATGGATTTTTCGACCTGCCGGTTATCGGGCGAGGCGCTGGCCCAGGCGATAAACAGTTGTACCAGTTCAGCTTCACTGATGAGCCGCAGACGTAGCGGCCATTCGCTATCAACCGCCGCGCTTTCATCCTGCGTAAAACGGATCGCCATATTGGCTGGCGCATGTCCTGGGTTGATATGGGTAAAATAGTCAAAGCAGCGATCCGGTGTGGCGATGTTCAGTTTTCCCTCACCGTTACCGCACAGCGCGCCAAGCAGATGCGCTTTTGAGGATTGTGAATGGCCATACAGACCGATGCTGCCTCTTGCCTGTTGCGCGGCGTTCAGCGCCGATTCACCGGCGGCGGCGAGTGTGAGCTGCGCCAGCAGGGCGTCTGCTTCATCATCCAGGCGTACTGCGTGCTGACGTGTATGGTTAACCCACGCAATGGCGGCCTGTGTGGTGTTTAACGTCTTGCTCATTTCAGGTACACGCTCCCGCTGTCGATCCAGTAGTGGCTGCCGCTATGACGACGGTCGGCCAGGGTATTCAGTTTTAAGGTCAGGGCATTCGCGGCGACGGGCGTTCCATCCTGTAGCCAGGCGTCACTCAGCACAAACGATTCCGGCCCCGTCTCTTTGTTCCCGCCGCGCAGTTGCAGCCGGACATTGAGAACGCCATCGCCGGCGATGGTTTTCGCCAGCTCTGCTGAGTTAATGCTCAGGGTATAGAGTGGGGTCGCGGGCCAGCGGCTGTTCGCCAGTTGGCGGAAACCGAGCGTCACATTGCCGCGAAGCGGGAAGTGCAGACGGGTATCCAGCTTCGCGCCGGGTTTATCGAGGTCGATCTCCTGATACCAGACGTTTTCATCGCGCAAGGTATTGACCGTGTTATCCAGAACGCCGAGATAGCGTACGGTGGAATAGGCGCCGATATCGGCGGCTTTAAAGTTAAAGCGCGGCAGCCGTAAATCCAGCGCCAGGCTGCACAGCATCGCCCCCACGGCGGCGGTTGATTTCGGGTTGCCAATCCGCCCCTGTTGGCTGAAGGGATACCATTCATGGACGCGATACTTGTCCATCCAGACGATGCGGTTAACGGGAACCGGCTGTAAATGGCGGATCAGCGCCTGCACGCCGGGCAGGCAGGTTGGTCTGCCCGTCACCAGCAGAATGTCGCAGCGGTAATGAGAAATCGCTTCGCAAACGGCATGCAGCGGCGAGGTCAGGGTAAACTGACCGGCCAGTAATGCCTCCTGTAAGTGACTGAACTGCACCTGCAACGGCACGCTCAGCAGATCGAACGCCGGTGAGCCTGAAGGCAGCGCATGGTCGATCGCCTGCTGGATGTAATTCATCACGTTGCGCGTAGGGCGTTGAGTCAGCAGTTCGCCAAAGGTCGCGTGTAGACCCGCCAGCGGATCGTTAACGTCGCTCTGTTCCCAGGCGGCCAGTACGGCGTGCCCCAGCGGCATAAACAGCTGTAGCGCCGTTTGTTGACGCAAAATCGCCTGCGTATCAATGCGGCCTGAATCTCCAAACAGCGTTGCCAGCAGGGCGGCGGCGTCCGTCACGCCGGCCTGCTGCAAGCGGGTTTGCAGCGCAGGCAATATGCATTTCTGGATGACGTCCAGCAGCATGTCATCGCCCGCGACTTTAAACCCTTCACGGAACAGTAAGTGCGGGGTGATCTTGACGTTCGCGCCGACGCCGTCATCAAGCTGGTAGTGGACGACCGCCATATCCGTCGTGCCGCCGCCAATGTCGATAGACGCCACGCGTAGCGCCCGACCTTTGGTTTCGCCCGGTTCCGGTAAACGGTCCGGGCGAGCCAGGGCGTTGAAGAACGTCTCCGTGCGCCCGGCGTAATGGGAAATCGCTTCGTTATACAGCCATACCAGCTGTCCGCAGCTGGCTTCGTCCCATTCCATCTGAATGTCCGGCACCGGAACAACGCTCTTTTCCTGCTGTTTACGGGAGGAAAAATCCTCATCCTGCGGATGCCAGCCCATCGCTTTCCATACCAGTGCGATGGCTTCGAACATACGCTGGCGGAAAATTTCGCGTTCCTGTTTCGGCATTGCCGATGGCAGGGTCAGAATCAGCGTGCGCAACTGACGCGGCGACGCCGGAAAACCGAGGCGTAACCGCGTCGCCACGCTGTTCATTTGCCCCAGCGCCTGCGACAGAATTTCGCACAGCATGTGCGTCATCAGCGTACTGCGGCTGTACTGCGGCGAAAAGACCGGCAACCGGTCATCAGGCGGCAGGCTGAATAACGGTTGTCCGTCGTCATTCATCAGATTCATCAGCGGGAAGGCGGTGGCGAGCGGTTCTCGCTGCGTTTTGCTGTTCATCTGGCTGAAGCGCCAGTCCTGTAAAACCGGGGTTTCGTCCCACAAATAACGACGCGGGCTGGAGATCCCGCTGCTGCCTTCCGTTCCCAGACGCTGCATAGCCAGTTTGCGGGCTTCGTCGCCCACGCGCACAATCGATGGCCAGATAAAGGCGTCGTCGCGGCCGCTTTCAACCGAAAAATGCTGTTTGCCGAAACGCGCTTCGGAGAACTCCAGTCGGCTGGTGAACAGCGGATCGTTAAGACATTGCGGCTCACTTAAGGAGCGTACCTGTAATTCCGCCGTCTGGCGCAAACCGTCATTGGCGTCGCCGTGATCTTCAATCAATACGCCGCAGGTATGGGTATTGCCGACGTCCAGAATCAGATCCACCGGAATCGCAGGCGTGCTGAGCGTGTGGGTGACCAGCTTCACTTCTGGTACGGAAAGCTGTTCCCCCAGTAACGTCATCAGATTCAACCAGTGCGCCTGGTACTCAAAGTTACGCAGAGCCTGCTGAATCTCCTGCTCGGAGCGGTTCTCCTCCTGGGTGACGTGGTGAAGGAAGGATTCGCGCAGCCAGCCGTCAATCCACGTCTGGTCAAGAAAATCGGCAATTTCATCATCGCGCCAGGCCAGCGCGAACCGCGTGCCATTGAGCAGGTCGTTTTCGTTAGGCGCCAGCGCCGCCGGCGCGTTCTCGCTCAACTGGCTGTCCAGCGCCACGGTAATGCGGTGCGTATGGCCCGCGCTGTCGGGTTCAGGCAGCTTACGCACCTGTACGCGCGCCCAGTTGTCGGGGCCTTCCACAAACGTACGGGGAGGGTTAAAGCGCAGGAAAGGGAGCGGCAACCAGACGCCATCCAGCACATCCAGCGAATAGTGCAACATCTGGGTGCTTTCCGGTTTGACCACTTCAGGTTGCCCCCCCGTGCGCCCCGGTACCGTATAGCGCCCGTTGGTCAGATCAAAGTCGAGCCGGAGCAGGGGGCCGTTCGCCGTTTTACGCACGAAACGACCAAGATGGGCAGACTCCTGCGGCGTCAGGCCGAAGTCGAGGAATTGTACGCCGCTGTTTGCGATGAGCGTTACGCTCTGTTTGTAATCACACAGATTCACCAACATAAAATCAGGTACCTATCTTTTTGATCGTCAACGGGACTTCCGCATGGGCGTCATAACGCGCTGAGCAAGCCGCAACGTCATTCGTGCTGGCTTTACAGGTGATTTCCGGCATCGGGTAGCGCGAACCATCGGTGCAACGTGCGTGACCACGGCTCTTGATCATCAGCTCTCCGGTCTGATGCAGGCCGGAGAAAATGTCCGCCCGGCAGACGATGTTGTCGCCGTGTACCACCCGGGCGGTGCCTTTGTTGTTCTGGATCTGGTAACGCAGAGAAGGCGCTTTTCCGCTGACCGGATCTTTAACGTCAATCAGTACGCGCCAGTTTCCATTCAAAAAGCGCGTGACTCCCGCTTTCATCTGACCGGCATCCATCACCAGCGCATCTTTGGGGATGGCGGCGATCACTACCGGTTCATCTGCGGGCTTCGCTTTTTTCACCGGCGGAACCACTTCCGCCTGATGCAGCGGCAGTTGGGCAATCATCTTCGGCAACGGTTTACTGTCTACTTTCGCGGCGACAACCGGCGTACTGACCGTCGTGGCTTCGGCGACGGGGGCAGACGGTTTCCACAACAGCGGCGCCGCAACGGCAGCGACAATCACGGCGGCAACCGGCAGGCTCCATAGCGGCAGACGTGAAGAGGGCTTCACGGGAGCGGTCGGAGATGGCGAAGGCGCCTGCGGTTCGCTGACAACAACAGGGGCGACCGGTTCAGGTTCGGGTTCCTGGGGGCGTTCAATCATCACCGGCGTCAGTAAGGGCTCATCGGAACGGGCAAACGTCACCTCTGGCAACGGCTCATCTTCCACCTCCTGCTCGGGTTCAGCGGCAGGCGGCAGGACGGGCGGAACATCAATGGCGCGCAGGCAGTCAAGTACGTCCTCACGGGTGTTTTCATTAAGATTCACAAACCCCCAGAAGGTGATGACCGGTTTGCCATCAACCAGAAAAACGTGGTTTTCCCCAGGGAACTGAACCGCTTTTTCCAGCAGGGAACCGAACAGCTGCAACGAAGTTTTCCCGGATTGCAGACTTTTGCGGCTCAGCGCCGCCGCGTTTTCCAGCGTGCTGCTCAGGTAGCGCAGCGCCCGAAATCGAGCTTCTTCCTCCGCGACCTTCCATGCGATGGCTTTTCCCTCGACCGGGGAATACCAGTCGACGCGATCGCCGCTGTCATTAATTTGCGGGATCGCCAGACAATCCACCATTGCCTGCTGTTTACGCAGACGAAGCGTTTCACGAATTTGCAATGCGGAATCAAATACGGCCTGACCGCCGCCGCCCACGGCCTGATAGTCGTCCAGATTGCCGCTACGTAAGAGAGTTTTTGCCACGTTGTTGTCCCTTAGACTTCTTCACGCATCTACTTTACGGATTACAAAGACAAGCAAACGGCGGAAGAGAGGCAAAAAGGGGCTAATTTTCATGGCATAGCGCCGGGGGAAAAATCTTGACGTTTTCAAAAAGACTTAAGGGAAATTATTTCACGCCGCAGGACGCATTCATTAGCGAAAAATACCAGAACGGAATAACCTGAGAGTGATTCGTTATTTGTCAGCTTTTGTAAGCTATGCTCATATGACTCTCTTTATAATCAAATGAAAAGGCTTATAACGATGTCTACAGGGAAAACGTTGCTCGCGCTGGCGCTCAGCGCACTTTTACCGGCAGGGGCGGCATTTGCGGCCAATACCGATACCATCATCTACTGTTCTGAAGCCTCACCCGAATCGTTTAACCCGCAAATCGCCAGTTCCGGCCCGTCATTCGTGGCCAGTTCGCAGGTGCTGTACAACCGACTGATCAATTTCGATCCGGTAAAAAATACGCCGGTGCCGTCGCTGGCGACCGACTGGACGATTTCCCCGGACGGGAAAACATACACGTTTACGCTGCGTCAGGGCGTGAAATTCAACAGCAATAAATTCTTTAAACCGACGCGCGATTTTAATGCCGATGACGTTATTTTCTCGGTGCTGCGCCAGAAGGATGCGGATCATCCGTACCATAATGTGTCGCAGGGCAGCTACGAATACTTCAATGATGTCGGCCTCGATAAGTTGATTAAAGAGGTGAAAAAGGTCGACGATTATCACGTCCAGTTTGTGCTGAACGAACCCAATGCGGCATTCCTCGCTGACTGGGGAATGGATTTCGCCTCCATTCTCTCCGCAGAGTATGCCGATGCGATGCTGAAAAAAGGCACACCGGAAAACGTCGATAACTGGCCTGTCGGCACTGGCCCTTACGTACTGCAACACTACAAGCAGGATTCACAGATTCGCTACCTGGCAAACCCGAACTACTGGGATGGCGAAGTGCCGACCAGACATCTTATTTTCTCGATTACGCCTAACGCCCAGACGCGCCTGGCAAAACTGCAAACCAACGAGTGCCAGATTATTCCGGCGCCATCCCCCGTACAGTTTGACGAGATTAAAAAGAATAATGCGTTAACGCTGCATTCGGTCGATGCGCTGAACGTCGGCTATCTGGCCTTTAATACCGAGAAAAAACCGTTTGATAACGTACTGGTGCGCCAGGCGTTAAATTACGCCACTGATAAAAAAGCCATTATCAACGCGGTGTTCCTCGGTTCCGGTACGGTGGCGAAATCGCCCATCCCGCCAAATATGATGGGCTTTAATAACAACCTGAAGGATTACGACTACGATCCGCAAAAAGCCAAAGATTTGCTGAAGCAGGCGGGGCTGGAGAAGGGGTTTGAGGCAACGCTCTGGTCGATGCCGGTGCAACGCCCTTATAACCCCAATTCCCGGCGCATTGCGGAAATGATCCAGAGCGACTGGGCAAAAGTCGGCGTGACGGCGAAAATCGTCTCTTACGAATGGGGAGAGTATCTGTCCGGGATGCGTAAAGGCGAGCACGATACCGCGCTGTTCGGCTGGATGTCTGACAATGGCGATCCAGATAACTTTGCCGATGTGCTGCTGGGCTGCAATAGCATAAAAACCGGCTCAAATGCCGCGCGCTGGTGCGATAAAGGGTATGATGATCTCGTCCAGAAAGCGAAACGGGTGAGCAAGCCGGAAGAACGTGCGCAGCTCTACCAGCAGGCGCAGGATATTTTCTATCAGCAAGCGCCGTGGATCGCGCTAGCAAATGGCAAAACGTTCTACGCCACACGCAGCAACGTAACCGGATACAGCGTAAGCCTGATGGGCAGTGATTTTTCAAAAGCTAAATTGAATTGATGGTTTAAGGAGAGTTTATGTCGCACCTGGAAGAGGTCACTGCGCGCGTAGATGCCGCTATCGAAGAGAGCGTCATTACCCATATGAACGAACTGCTGATCGCGCTGAGCGATGATGCCGAACTGAGCCGGGAAGATCGTTACACCCAGCAACAGCGGCTACGGACGGCGATTGCGCATCACGGTCGTCAGTACAAGGAAGATATGGAAGCGCGTCGCGAACAGCTTACCAAAGGCGGTAGCATTCTCTGACGTTGATAAGCACGGCCTGTGAGGGATGTACAGGCCGGGATAAAGCGTTTACGCCGCGACGCCGCCATCCGGCGAAGCGGCAGTTAGAACTGGCGTCTGGCGACCAGCCACGCGCCGATCACCAACAACACCGCGCCGCAAACCGGGCCTGCCAGCGCACGTAACGGCACGCCATGACTTCTCAAAATGTCCAATACCAGGCCGCCAATAAGCTGGCTGGCAACCAGAACCGCGATAGTCGTCGCTGCGCCAACGTACTGATACCCGCTAATACTGGCGAAAACAAAAAACGATCCGAGCAAGCCGGGAATCAACGTCCACCAGCGCACGCTGGAAGCCAGCTCGCTAAACCCCGCCGTGCCTTGTTTAAACCACAAAATGCTGACAAACAGGACAATCCCGACCAGCGAATTCAGCAGCATGGCGATGAGAATCGTTGATGAGTTCTGTGTAATGCGCACCATAAGCGTGTTTTGCACAACCAGCCCAATACCGGCGGCAATCAGAAAGGCGAGGGTCAGCGTCTGGTTCATCCGCGCGCATCCGGGTCGCGGCGATCGTCAAGCTGAAGCTGCATAAACGTCAGATCCAGCCAGCGGCCGAATTTGGTGCCAACCTGCGGCATTTGGGCGGTAATGCTGAACCCCAGCGTTTCGTGCAGATGCAGCGATGCCTGGTTTTGCGACTCGATTCCGGCGACCATCACATGCTTGCCGCATGCGCGCGCTTCCTCGATCAGACGGCTGAGAAGCGCCCGTCCGAGGCCTTTCCCCTGATGATCCGGGTGGACATATACGGAATGTTCAACCGTATGGCGGAAACCGTCAAAGTTACGCCAGTCGCCAAAGGAGGCGTACCCGGTGACGACGCCATTCTCTTCACTGACCAGAACCGGATAGCCTGATAGCTGACGCGCATCAAACCATGCGATGCGGTTATCCACATCGACCGTTTGATCGTTCCAGATTGCCGCCGTGTGCAATACCGCGTGATTGTAGATTTCGGCGATGGCGGCGCAGTCTTCTTTGCCAGCAAATCGAATAGACATGTTGAACCTCAGTTGTTGTTCACTATAGTATTACGATATGAATACTATCGAAGACAGCATAAATCAACGGATCAGTGCAAGAATTCGCATTGAGCGTGAATCGCGGGGCTGGTCGCTGACGGAGCTTGCCGAGCGGGCAGGCGTATCGCGCGCCATGATCCACAAAATCGAACGCGGAGAGAGCAGCCCGACGGCCACGCTGCTGGGGCGGCTTTCCGGGGCGTTTGGCATCAGCATGTCAACGCTGATCGCGCGTGCAGAAATGCAGGAGGGCAAGCTGCTGCGTTTTGCCGATCAACCCGTCTGGCACGACCCGCAGACGCACTACCTGCGCCGCCACGTCTCACCGCGCAGCGACCTGCCCATCGATCTCGTACAAATCTCGCTTCCGGCAGGGAGTGACGTACCGATGCCTGCGGCATCCTACGCGCTGGCAAGACAACTTATCTGGCTACAGCAGGGAGAACTGGTCTTTGTCGAAGGCGGGGTTCGCCATGAGATGAAAGCGGGCGACTGCCTGGAGCTGGGGCCGCCAAACGACTGCCGTTTTATCAATGAGACGCAGGAAACATGCGTTTACCTGGTTGTGCGCTTAAACCACGCGGGTAATTAATGTTCGGCTACTATTGAGGGGTTCATGCCACAAGCAGAGGAGAACATCATGGGCCAACAAGCATACCGTAATCGTCGTTGGGTTCTGGCTTCGCGTCCGCATGGCGCGCCGGTTGAGAGCAACTTCCGCATGGAAGAGGACGACGTGGCGACGCCCGGTGAAGGGCAAGTGCTGTTACGTACAATTTTCCTGTCCCTCGATCCCTACATGCGCGGAAGAATGAGCGACGAACCGTCCTACTCACCGCCGGTGGAGATCGACGGCGTGATGGTTGGCGGAACGGTCAGCCGGGTCGTGGAGTCCAGTCACCCTGATTACCGTCCGGGAGAATGGGTATTAAGTTACAGCGGCTGGCAAGATTATGATATTTCCGACGGGAAAGGGCTGGTGAAACTCGGTGACAACCCTGAGCATCCGTCATGGGCGCTGGGCGTGCTGGGGATGCCGGGCTTTACCGCCTATATGGGACTGCTGGATATCGGCCAGCCCAAAGCAGGGGAAACGCTGGTCGTTGCGGCCGCCACCGGGCCGGTCGGCGCAACCGTCGGGCAAATAGGCAAACTGAAGGGCTGTCATGTGGTGGGTGTCGCAGGCGGCGCAGAAAAATGCCGCTACGCGACCGAGATTCTCGGTTTTGACATATGCCTCGATCACCACGCGGCGGATTTTGCGGAACAACTGGCGAAAGCCTGCCCGCAGGGAATTGATGTGTATTATGAAAATGTCGGCGGCAAAGTGTTTGATGCGGTTCTGCCGCTGTTGAATACTTCGGCACGTATCCCGTTGTGTGGTCTGGTGAGCGGGTATAACGCCACAAAACTCCCCGATGGACCTGACCGGCTGCCACTATTAATGGCGACGCTGTTAAAAAAACGCATCCGCCTGCAAGGGTTTATTATTGGTCAGGACTACGGGCACCGGATTCATGAGTTTCAGCAGGAGATGGGGCGCTGGGTCAAAGAAGGGAAGATCCACTACCGCGAACAGATCACCGACGGACTGGAAAAAGCGCCGGGGGCGTTTATCGGTCTGCTGACCGGGAAGAACTTCGGCAAGGTCGTGATTCGCCTGGCGGATGATGCCTGAGAATTGACGCTGCATGACATTAAAAAATAGCGGGGCGATTCCCCGCTATTTTTTTTAGCTTTTTTAGCTCTGGTGCTTACTCAAAACGCCATGCCAGATTGACGCCAACGCCGTAGTTTCTCCCCGGCGCCGGTTCGTAATAGCGTCCGTTTGATTCGTTGACGATCACCGAACCGACATACTCTTTATCAAACAGGTTATCGACCCGGCCAAACACATCGACCGTTAAGTTGCTGTAGTTAAACTTATACCCGGTGTTCAGACCAACCACGGTATACGAGGGCGCTTTTGCCGTGTTGTGATCGTCTGCCATAATGTCCCCCATATAGCGGGCATCGGTGCCGGCATACCAGCCTTCATCCGGTACATATCCCAGCGAGGCGAACCCCATATTACGCGCAATGCCCGGCATGCGGTTACCGTTGCAATCGCCACTTTTGCAGACGTTGCTGCGGTAGGTCGCATCCAGCCAGGTCCAGGAGGCGTTTACCCGCCAGTTACCGGCGAAACGCTGATCCCACGATAATTCCGCACCCTGGCGGCGGGTTTTACCGGCGTTTTTATATGTGGTGCGCCCGCCGCCGCTGGTGGCGACGACAATTTCATCATCCGTATCCGTCTGGAAGAGCGCCGCCGTCAGTAAACCATCGCCAATACGCGTTTTACTGCCAATTTCCACCGTGTCATTGGTGGCGGGTTTCAGGCCGAAGTTCAGGCCGCTTTGTCCGTCCGGGCGATAGGAGAGTTCATTGATGGTCGGCGTTTCAAAACCGCGCCCTGCGGCCAGATAAACGTTCCACGCATCGGTGAACGCATACTTGAGCGCCCCGGCAGGGAGCCATTGATGGTAGCTGGCCTCGCCGCTGTCATTTCTGTTTCCAGGCGTAACGTAATGATCGTTAGAGTCAAACCAGACTGAGCTGTACCGCACGCCGGCATCAAGCGAAAGTTTTTCGGTCAGTTGCCACTGCGTTTGCAGGTAGGGATCGGCGTTCCACATCAGGTTGCGCTCATTACGACGCAAATCGCCTTTCACGCCAAACTGCGGCACGCCGTTATTCAGGCGGTAGTTCTCGTAACCCTTGCGATTTTCGCTCATATTTTCATAGTTCAGGCCGGTGGTGAACGTCACAGGTACGCCCAGCTCGCCCCGGTGCGTCCAGCGGGTGTCGATACCCTGATAATGACGCTGAAGCACGATTACGCCACCTGCATGCGCGGGGTTATCCCGCTGCGGCGCCATCGGTATGGACTGGTATTGTGTGGTTTCACGTTCACCGGCATACATCATCACGCTCAGATCGTCGTGTTCGCTGAGCTGCCGCTCATAGCGCAGGCCTGCCTGAGTCTGCTTGATGGTTTTTCGCGTGTTGAACTGTTCGGCACGCGGCGACTGCTGCGGGTTGGCTTTCCATTCGGATTCGGTCAGGCCGCCGGGGTCGTTCGCGTGAATGTCTACGCTATTGAAAATCAGGCTTAACTTACTGGCATCGTCCAGACGCACCCCCAGTTTTGCGTTAGCCAGATTCTTTTGCGCGCTGCTGCGATCGCGAAAACCGTGGGTGGTGAATCGGGTCGTGGAGACGGTGTAATCCACGTCCCCCGCCTGCGTTCCGTCACCCATCGCCCCCGTGGCTTTCATGCCATAGCGCCAGCTCCCGAAACTGCCGTAATAGCTGCTGGCTTCAATCGTCGGCGGCTGGCGTCCGGTTTCCGTCGTCACGTTCATCACGCCGCCGGAAGAGTTGCCGTACAGCGCGGAGAAGGGGCCGCGCAGCACTTCCACATTCTGGACGCTGCTCAGATCGATATTGGACGTCTGCCCTTGTCCGTCCGGCATGGTGGCCGGGATGCCGTCAACATACAGACGAATACCGCGAATGCCGTATGCAGAACGGGAGCCAAAGCCGCGAATTGACAACTGTAAATCCTGCGCATAGTTCTGACGGTTTTGTACCTGCAAACCGGGCACGCCGTTTAAGGATTCAGACAGATTAATACGCGGCGTCGCCAGTCGCATATCTTCCCCTTCAACCACGGTGACGGCGGCGGGCGTGTCCAGTTCAGACACCGTTTGCGGCGTCGCGCTAACAATCATCGTTTGTTCATCTTCAGCCGTGGCCGCCAGGCTCACCGGCGAGAAAACGAAAGGGAATAGAAGGGCGGGAAATGCGGCCTGACGAGCGGTAATGATCTTCATGAAAAAAAACCAATCACGAGTAAACGTGCCAAATGAAATTTAATGAATACTTTAATTACTTTGTAAATATATGAAAAATTTAATAGCACGATGCGTTAATGGAACATGAAAAAATTAAAGAAATTGTAGACTGCCTGCAAAGAAACGCTCCACTTTGCACTAAATAATGATTACTATTCGCATCTACGTACAGCGAGTGGGACACGGATTCACTCGCCGAAGCCATGTGAAGCAGCTACAAACGTGTTTATCAAAGGGAGTCGTCATGCATTTACGTCATCTGTTTTCGCCGCGCCTGCGTGGTTCTTTACTGTTAGGTTCACTGCTGGTCGCGTCTTCATTTAGCACGCAGGCGGCAGAAGAAATGCTGCGTAAAGCCGTCGGCAAGGGCGCTTATGAAATGGCCTATAGCCAGCAGGAAAATGCGCTGTGGCTGGCTACTTCGCAAAGCCGCAAAACGGACAAAGGTGGGGTAGTTTATCGCCTCGACCCGGTTACCCTTGAGGTGACGCAGGCCATCCATAACGATCTCAAACCGTTTGGCGCGACCATCAACAACGCGACGCAAACGCTGTGGTTTGGTAACACCGTAAACAGCGCGCTGACGGCAATCGATGCCAAAACAGGTGATGTAAAAGGGCGTCTGGTGCTGGATGAGCGCAAGCGTTCCGAAGATGTCCGTCCGCTGCAACCACGCGAACTGGTCAGCGATGATGCGACCAACACCGTATATATCAGCGGCATTGGTAAAGAGAGCGTGATTTGGGTGGTTGACGGTGAAAAAATCGCCCTGAAAACGACCATCCAGAATACCGGTAAAATGAGCACGGGTCTGGCCATTGACAGTCAAGCGAAGCGTCTTTACACCACTAACGCAAACGGCGAGTTCATCACCATCGATACTGCGGACAACAAGATCCTGAGCCGCAAGACATTGCTGGATGACGGGAAAGAGCACTTCTTTATCAACCTGAGCCTCGACACCGCGGGCCATCGCGCTTTTATCACCGACTCCAAAGCGGCTGAAGTTCTGGTGGTGGATACCCGTAATGGCAATGTGCTGGCAAAAGTAGCCGCGCCGGAATCACTGGCCGTGCTGTTCAACCCGACCCGCAACGAAGCCTATGTAACGCACCGCCAGGCCGGTAAAGTGAGCGTGATTGACGCGAAAAGCTATAAGGTCGTGAAAACTTACGACACGCCGACATTCCCGAATAGCCTGGCGCTGTCTGCGGACGGGCAAACGCTGTTCGTGAGCGTGAAGCAGAAATCAACCCGTGAGCAGGAAGCCACTCAGCCAGATGATGTTATCCGCATCGCGCTGTAACGGTTAAATAACGCTGTAAGCATTAAGTAAAAAAAGGAGGGGCAAGCCCCTCCTTTTTACCGCGTAACAACATCCCGATAAACGTCACGCCACCGGGCTGCCAGTGTTAACTCGCCGTCTCTTCTCGTAATACCATGTCCTGCTTACTCTCTTCCTGCGGCACAACCGGCGCGGTGCGGTGAATTTCTGCCACGCGGTTGCGCACGCCAAACCAGCCAGCGACCAGCAGAATGGCAATCAGCGGAAGTGAAGCGATGGTATAGGTGCCGTTAGGGTAATCAAACGCCATCAGCACCAGAACGCTCAGCAGGAACAGCAGGGTGAGCCAGGAAGTAAACGGCGCGCCCGGTAACTTAAAGCTGACGTCTGCCGCTTTGCCTTCTTTAATCGCCTTACGCAAACGCATCTGGCACACCACGATGAAGCCCCAGGAGGCGATAATACCCAGCGATGCGAAGTTAAGGACAATTTCGAAAACCTGAGAAGGCACCAGATAGTTGAGCAACACCCCGATGACATACACGCCCAGCGTCGCCAGAATACCGGCGTACGGCACCTGCTGACGGCTCATTTTCGCCATAAATTTCGGCGCGGAACCGCCCATCGACATCGAACGTAAAATACGGCCGGTGCAGTACAGGCCTGAATTCAGACTGGAGAGGGCCGCCGTCAACACCACAATGTTCATAATGCTGCCGATGTAAGGCACGCCCAGTTTTGAGAAGAAGGTCACGAAGGGGCTCTGACCGGCCTGATACGCGTTCCACGGCAGCAGCAACACCAGCAGGACAACGGAACCAACATAGAACAGGCCAATACGCCAGATCACGCTGTTGATCGCTTTTGGCACCATCGTTTGCGGATCTTTGCACTCTCCGGCCGCCGTACCAACAAGCTCAATCGACGCGAAGGCGAAGACAACGCCCTGAACCAGCACCAGAGCAGGCAACAGGCCATGCGGGAAGAACCCGCCGTTATCGGTGATCAGATGGAAGCCTGTTGTGTTGCCATCCAGCGGTTTGCCGCTTCCTAAAAAGATTGTGCCGACAACCAGAAACAGGACAATCGCCAGCACTTTTACCAGCGCGAACCAGAACTCCATCTCGGCGAACCACTTCACGCCAATCATGTTCATTGTGCCCACGATCGCCAGCGCGCCCAGGGCAAACACCCATTGCGGAACGTCACCGAATGCGCCCCAGTAGTGCATATACAGCGCCACTGCGGTGATATCGACGATCCCGGTCATCGCCCAGTTGATGAAGTACATCCAGCCTGCGACGTATGCCGCTTTCTCGCCTAAAAATTCACGGGCGTAGGAGACGAAGCTGCCGCTGGAAGGGCGATGCAAAACCAGCTCGCCGAGCGCGCGAAGAATAAAGAATGAGAAAATACCGCATACCAGATAAACCAGCGCCAGGGCAGGGCCAGCCATTTGCAGTCGTGCGCCAGCCCCTAAAAACAATCCGGTGCCAATTGCGCCGCCAATGGCAATCATTTGTACCTGTCGGTTGCCCATCGCCTTGTGATAACCCTCTTCATGGGCGTTCAACCAGCGTCGTTTCGCGGCATGTTGTTCAAGCGCGTTTGTATTGTGTGTTTTCATTGTGTTACCTGTTGACCTGTCGGACAGAAGAGATACTTTTTGTGCCGCACCTTTTGCTAACCAAACGATTGCCTGGCTAACGCTGAAACGGTTTTTCCCATCATTCTGTGGTAGGGATAAAACCATCGGCGGAGCATCCTACCTGCAATTGTTAAACGACGCAAAACATACCCGGAAACGCAGCGTTAAGACGTCGTGCTTTTACGTGTGGTCAGCTCAGCCGCGCTGTGGTCACGATTCAGCCAGTAGCACGGTGAATCAACTACACTTAGCGTTTTACACGTTGTGGAGGCCGCATGATCAAAGTTTATGGCGTACCCGGCTGGGGCTCGGCAATTAGCGAAGTCATGCTGACTCTGGCGGAGATTCCGTATCAATTTATCGATGTGAAGGGGTTTGATGCCGAGGGGCCGCAGCGGGATCTGCTCCAGAAGCTCAACCCGCTGTGCCAGATTCCAACGCTGGCGCTGGAAAACGGAGAAATCATGACGGAGAGCGCCGCCATTGCGCTGATGATCCTCGATCGCCGTCCCGATCTCGCGCCGCCGGTCGGACACGCCGAGCGTCAGCAGTTTCAGCGTTTGTTAATCTGGCTGGTAGCGAACGTTTATCCCACATTCACGTATGCTGATTACCCTGAACGCTGGGTGCAAAATGCCCCGGAGCAGTTGAAGAAAAGCTGCCTTGAATACCGTAAGGCGCTGTATATGTGGCTCAACGGTCGGCTGATAGCGGAACCCTACGCCTTTGGCAGGCAGCTAACGCTACTGGACTGTTATCTGTGCGTGATGCGCACCTGGGGGCCGGGCCATGACTGGTTTCAGGACAACGCCCCGAACATTAGCGCGATTGCCGATGCGGTCTGCCAGCATCCACCGCTCCAGACGGTGCTGAAAAATAACGACATCATTTAGCACGGGCGGCGCCGATGATGGCCGTTGGCCCGCATTAACGGACACACCGTTCACCGTTCCTGTGATAACGTGATATTCACTCAGACAATAAAAGAACAGGAACCTGCTATGCCGCACATTGATATTAAGTGTTTTCCTCGCGAACTGAATGACGAAGAGAAGGCCGCCCTGGCTGCGGAGATTACCGACGTCATTATTCGCCATCTGCAAAGTAAAGACAGTTCGGTAAGCATTGCGCTCAGTCAGGTTCAGCCGGATGCCTGGAAAACCGTCTGGGACGCGGAAATAGCCCCGCAGATGGACTCGCTGATTAAAAAACCTGGCTACAGCATGTAACGCTGTCAGCGCGCCCAACGATTCCGTCCGGCCTCTTTGGCCCGGTACAGCGCGGCATCGGCATCCGCGATCGTCTGTTCAGCGGTTTTTCCTTTCTCTGAGCAGGCGATACCCTGACTTACCGTGACAGTGTCACTTACCGTTGACGCCGGGTGGGGGATCGCCGCCGCTTCCAGCGCTTTTTGTATTCTCGCCGCCACGCGCTCTGCATCTTGCAACGTCGCGTCAAACAAAATAACAGCGAACTCTTCGCCGCCATAGCGGGCGACCACATCTTCCGGGCTGCGCACCGACTGAGCGAGTATATCCGCGACCTGACTCAGGCAGGCATCACCGGCCGGGTGCCCGTAGGCGTCGTTATAGCGTTTAAAAAAATCGACATCGAGCATGATCAGCGCAAACGCATTTTGCTGTGCCGTTGCGCTATGCAGCAGTTTTTCCATTGCGCGCCGGTTTGCCGTACCGGTGAGCGGGTCGCGATGCGCAAGGTTATCCAGGCGCGAAATAAGCAGGTTGTTGTGTTGATTTTGTCGCCAGGCTTCATCAAACCAGCGAATCAGCATAAAACGGCCGCCCAGCAAAATAAGCGAGAAAATGCCCCAGATCACCGCGAAATGAATATTCACTTTCTGATTCAAAACAACGCTGGCGACGGGGACGGTCAGCCATAGCGGGAGCAGAAAAGCGAGTACGCTCGGCGTATGAAAATAAAGTGCGATCACGGCGCTGAGTAATAACACCGCACAGAGAGGATAGGCGAACGTTAATTGCCAGTGGCTGATGAAATAATAACTGCACCAGGACCAGAACAGGCTAAGGGTGATTAATAATCCCTGCGTCAGCCAGGATTGCCGCCGGGAGGTAATCAACAGCAGGGCACAGACCAGCATAATGCCGATAACGGCGTCATCAATAGTGCGGACAATACGCATCTCTGCCAGATAGCGCGCGTGGGTATCGTGGAATAACGCGTCACGAAAAAAGATCATCAGCGCAAAACTGATATTCACAAAAGCAAACCACGGCAGGCTGAGAGCCATTCCTCGTCTCACCATATCCTCGCGAGTGGTCCAGATGGTATGTTTCGCTTTTCTGTTATCCTGAGCCATAGCGTTATCTGAAAAGTGGATGATAAACGGGGACGCCGGGGGGCATTTCGCCTTCAGCCCGCGGTAATTTTTTTGCCCGAGGTAACGAAGGTTCCCGCACCTAAATGATGCAGGGTATTCAGTTTATCGTCATCAAACTGCCAGCGGCCTTCAATAAAAACACGTTCATCCGCCGCCGCCGAAACCACTTCGCCAAAAAGCGTGTCATATTTTTCCTGTGCCGACGTTGCGGGCAGCAGTCGGCATTCCATCCAGGCAAGGCATTTCTCTTCGATCATGGGTAAACCGAGCACCGGGCCTTTTATCACCGGGATGCCATAGCAGTTGAATTTATCTTCTTCGCGGCCAGAGACGCTGCCTACCGCATACGTCCAGTTCGTTGCCGCTACGCCGGGAATCACGATGCCAAACATACCGCTGCGTTCTATAAGCTCGCGCGACCAGGTGGTTTTATCCAGCACAATGGCAAGACGGGGAGGCTCAAACTCGACGGGCATAGACCACGCCGCCGCCATAACATTCCGCCGCTCCGTGCGATCGTCCCGGCTGGTGATCAGAACCGTCGGGCCGTGATTTAACAGACGGCTGGCATGATGTAGCTCTACAGGACGAAAACGACTCATAGGTATGCCTCGTTCAGGGGGATTATCGTCTTATCGTAACGACACTATTGAAAATAGTGGCTAAAAGATACATGTGCAACGCACGTTATTGTACGTAATACCGCCAAAAATCAATCATACTCCAGGTTGAGAACCGCATCCGTGACATATTACGTCAGGCGGCAGGGTAACAGATTGCCGCCATCAGCGTAGAATCAGCTTTTTTGCGTGAACCCCTACAGACAGGAATGCCTTATGACGTCTTTTTTGACCGCCTATTTTGCCCGCATAAATTGGTCGGGCGCTGCCGAAGCTAATCTTGACACTTTACGAGCGCTGCATTTGCAGCATAACAGCACCATTCCGTTTGAAAATCTGGATGTCTTACTGCCGCGCGAAATTCAGCTCGACGATTTGTCGCTGGAAGAAAAATTGCTGACCGCCCGTCGCGGCGGCTATTGCTTCGAACAAAATGGGCTGTTTGAACGTGCTTTACGGGAGACAGGCTTTACCGTGCGCAGCCTGCTGGGGCGTGTCGTACTAACAAACCCGACCAGCTTGCCGCCACGTACGCACCGGCTGTTACTGGTCGAACTGCAAGGCGAGCCGTGGATTGCAGACGTCGGATTTGGCGGGCAGACATTGACCGCGCCCATCCGTTTGCAGGCAGAATGTGAACAACAGACGCCGCATGGCAAATACCGTTTGCGACAAGAGGGGAATAACTGGATTTTGCAGTTCCGCCATCACGATCACTGGCAGTCGATGTATTGCTTCGATCTGGGGGTTCAGCAGCAGAGCGATTACGTGATGGGCAACTTCTGGTCAGCGCACTGGCCGCAGTCGCATTTTCGCCATCACCTGCTGATGTGCCGCCATTTACCGGATGGCGGTAAGCTGACGTTGACCAATTTCCATTTCACCCATTATCAGGAAGGCCATGCGATAGAACAGCGTAATGTGCCGGATGTGGCGTCGCTTTACGCGCTATTGCAGGAGCAGTTTGGGCTGGGAGTCGATGATGCGAAGCACGGGTTTACCGAGGCGGAATTAGCGGCCGTCATGGCGGCGTTTGATACCCACCCGGAGGCAGGGAAATAACGTTTTGCGCCGGATGGCGGCTTACGCCTGATCCGGCCTACAGGGAGTATTTTGTAGGCCCGGTAAGCGTCGCGCCACCGGGCATGGGGTCAGGTCAGCGACGTGAGCGGACAATCTGGTAGCGGCGAGTGAAATACTCAAACGGCGCGCTCCAGACATGCACCAGACGCGTGAACGGGAAAATCAGGAAGATGGTCATTCCCAACACCAGATGCGCGCGGAAAATTGGCGCCACGCCGTCCAGATGCGCCGAAGCGCCGCCCTGGAACGTCACAACCGCCTGCGCCCAACCGACCAGTTTCAGCATCTCGCTTCCGTCCGGGTGTTGCGCGGAGAACGGTATTGTCGTCAGCCCGAGGATGCACTGGATCAGCAGGATACAGAGGATCAAAATATCCGCCGTGGATGAGCTGGCGCGCACGCGCTGATTAAACAGACGCCGAATCAGCAGACCTGCGCCGCCGACCAGCGTCAGCACACCACAGACCCCGCCAAGAATCATCGCCATTTGCTGTTTCACCGCAATGGGCAGGAACCAGGCGTACATCCAGTGGGGCGTTAGCATACCGAACAGATGGCCGAAGAAGATCCCCAGGATGCCGATATGGAACAGGTTTGACCATAGCACCATGCCGCGTTTGTCCAGCATCTGGCTGGACGAGGCGCGCCAGGTGTACTGTCCGTAGTCATAGCGCAACCAACTGCCGAGAATAAACACCGTGCCGCAGAGGTAGGGGTAGATGTCGTAAAAAAAGACGTTCAGGTACTGTATCATTTCGGGCCTCCCGCGCTGACGTCGACATACTGTGGCGCCACGTCCTGGCTAAAGCGTCGTTGATAGTGTTGTAACGGAGAACTGTCACAGGCGGTGGCGTTATCTTCGATAAACTTCACCTGTTCCTCTTCCCAGACGGCATCCAGCGCCTGACGGGTATCGTCACGCGCCTCGCCGCCGATCTGCTGTGTGACACTGTCACTGGAAAGTGGGCTACCCGCCAGCGACAGCAGGGCGTCAAACAGCTGATACCACGGCGTTTCCCGTTGTTTTAAACGCCCGCCCAGCAGCGCGAGGATCGGCGCGATGTTCTGCAATCCCTCCCGCGCTTCTGCTTCCGGCAGCACGCTCAAATACTCCAGATAGAGCGGCAGATGGTCGGGTAACTCGCGGCAGTCGAGTTGCAGTCCCACCTTTTCATACTGGGCCAGCAGATCGACCATCGCCTGGCCCCGATCGCGCGATTCCGCATGAACGTGTTCAAACAGCAACAGCGACGTCGCGCGCCCACGATCAAAGATCTCGCACCACTGCGCCTGCTTATCCAGCAGCGGGGCGTTTAACAGCTCAGTGGTGAAGTCGGTGAGCATTGGCGCGTCATGGCGAATAAGCGTAATGGCGTCGTCACGGCACTCCCACAACAGCTCATCCGGGTACTCCATCAGCAAGCCAATAATCTTGAGGATCTGCATTATTCGCCCTCCGCCTTATCGCGTACTTCGGTGATGTTGATGGCGTCAATGCGGCTGCTGTTAAACAGGTTAAATTTGGTGTCGGAACCGTGGCAGCCATCGCCGAAGGTGAAGCCGCAGCCGTTACGCTCAGGAAAGGCGTCACGCGCCATTTCACGGTGGCTGGTTGGGATCACGAAACGGTCTTCGTAGTTGGCGATCGCCAGGTAGCGATACATCTCTTCCACCTGTTCCACACTTAAGCCGACTTCCTCAATAGCGCGGGTGTCCGTAACGCCTTCCACCGTCTGCGAACGCATATAGTGGCGCATCGCCATCATCCGTTTCAGGGCGCGCAGCACCGGGCCGGTATCGCCTGCGCTCAGCATATTGGCAAGGTACTGCACCGGAATACGCAGGCTTTCGATCGCCGGAAGCACACCTTCGGTTTGCGGCAGGCCGCCAGCATCGGCATAAGACTGAATTGGCGACAGCGGCGGCACGTACCAGACCATCGGCAGGGTGCGGTATTCCGGGTGTAACGGCAGCGCCAGCTTCCAGTCCATCGCCATTTTGTAGACCGGGGAACGCTGAGCGGCCTCAATCACGTTTTGCGGAATACCCTGTTTTAGCGCTTCTTCAATCACCGCCGGATCGTTCGGGTCAAGGAACACGTCGCACTGGCGCTCATAGAGATCGGTTTCGTGTTCGGTGCTGGCCGCTTCTTCAATGCGGTCCGCGTCATACAACAACACGCCGAGATAGCGAATACGGCCAACACAGGTTTCCGAGCAGACGGTCGGCTGACCGGATTCGATACGCGGATAACAGAAAATACATTTTTCTGATTTGCCGCTTTTCCAGTTGAAGTAGATTTTTTTGTACGGACAACCGCTGATGCACAGACGCCAGCCGCGACATTTGTCCTGGTCGATCAGCACAATGCCATCTTCTTCACGCTTATAAATCGCGCCGCTCGGGCAGGTCGCCACACAGCTCGGGTTCAGGCAGTGCTCGCACAGACGCGGCAGATACATCATGAAGGTGTTTTCGAACTGGCCGTACATCTCCTTTTGCATCTTCTCGAAGTTACGATCGCGGGCACGTTTTGAAAATTCGCCGCCGAGCAATTCTTCCCAGTTTGGCCCCCAGACAATTTTGTCCATCCTTTTGCCGTCAATCAGCGAACGCGGGCGGGCGGTGGGCTGGTTTTTGCTCTCCGGCGCGCTGTGCAGATGCTGATAATCGTAGGTAAACGGTTCGTAGTAATCATCGATTTGCGGGATCACCGGGTTGGCGAAGATTTTGGTGATAACGCCCATCTTGCCGCCCAGGCGCGGTCTTATCTTGCCGTTGACATCGCGAACCCAGCCGCCTTGCCACTCCTCCTGATCTTCCCAGTTTTTCGGATAGCCGATACCGGGTTTTGTCTCAACGTTGTTAAACCACGCGTACTCCATACCTTCACGCCCGGTCCAGACGTTTTTACAGGTGACGGAGCAGGTGTGGCAGCCGATGCACTTATCAAGGTTGAGAACCATGCCTACCTGTGAGCGTATTTTCATTTTTTCGCCTCCTGTACCTGATCCCGACCTTCATCATCCAGCCAGTTAATATTTTTCATTTTTCTAATCATGATGAACTCGTCGCGGTTCGATCCGACCGTACCGTAGTAGTTAAAGCTGTAGGCCAGTTGCGCATAGCCGCCGATCATATGGGTCGGTTTCGGGCAGACGCGCGTAACGGAGTTGTGAATCCCGCCGCGCATCCCTGTGACTTCAGAACCCGGGATATTCATGATGCGTTCCTGAGCGTGGTACATCATGGTCATACCCGGCGGCACGCGCTGGCTGACCACCGCACGCGCGGTGAGGGCGCCGTTGGCGTTGAAGGCCTCGATCCAGTCGTTATCCTCAATGCCCAGCTCACGGGCATCAGTTTCACTGATCCAGACAATCGGCCCGCCGCGCGACAGCGTCAGCATGAGCAGGTTTTCGCTATAGGTGGAGTGAATGCCCCATTTCTGGTGCGGCGTGAGGAAGTTCAGCGCTTTTTCCGGGAAACCGTTCGGCGGGATTTCGCGCATTTCGCTGACGCTACGGGTGTCAATCGGCGGACGGTAGGCCACCAGACTTTCCCCGAAGGCGCGCATCCAGGCGTGATCCTGATAGAGCTGCTGACGACCGGACAGCGTGCGCCACGGGATCAGCTCATGAACGTTGGTGTACCCGGCATTGTAAGAGACATGCTCGCTTTCAAGACCGGACCAGGTCGGGCTGGAGATAATTTTGCGCGGCTGGGCCTGAATATCCCGGAAGCGGATTTTCTCGTCTTCTTTGTTCAGCGCCAGATGAGTATGATCGCGCCCGGTAATCGCGCCCAGCGCCTCCCAGGCTTTGACTGCCACCTGACCGTTGGTTTCCGGCGCCAGCGCAAGGATGACCTCAGAGGCGTCCAGCGCGGTGTCAATCAGCGGGCGACCTTTCGCCGGGCCTTCGCGTTTGGTGTAATTGAGTTTACCGAGGAAATCGACTTCGTTTTCCGTATTCCAGGAAATGCCTTTCCCGCCGTTGCCCAGCGTATCCATCAACGGGCCGAGGGAGGTGAACCGCTCATACGTCGCCGGATAGTCGCGTTCCACCACCGCGATGTTCGGCGCGGTTTTACCGGGGATCAGATCGCATTCGCCTTTGCGCCAGTCGAGAATATCAAACGGCTGCGCCAGCTCTGCCGGGGAGTCATGCTGTAGCGGTTGCAGCACCACATCGGTTTCTTTGCTAAGATGCCCCACGCAGACGTCGGAGAACACTTTGGCGATCCCTTTGTAGATTTCCCAGTCGCTTTTCGATTCCCACGCCGGGTCAACGGCAGCAGACAGCGGATGAATAAACGGATGCATATCCGAGGTATTCATGTCGTCTTTTTCATACCAGGTGGCGGTCGGCAGCACAATATCCGAGAACAGGCAGGTGCTGGACATGCGGAAATCCAGCGTCACCAGCAGGTCGAGCTTGCCTTCAATGGCGGCCGTTTGCCACTCCACATCTTCCGGTTTGACGCCGTCACTGGACCCCAGCGCCTCTCCCTGAATGCCGCTTTCAGTGCCCAGCAGGTATTTGAGCATGTATTCATGCCCCTTGCCGGATGAACCCAGCAAATTCGAGCGCCAGACGAAGAGGTTGCGCGGGTGGTTTTTACCGCTGTCCGGCTGCTCGCAGGCAAAACGAATATCTCCCGACTTCAGCGCCTGTACGGTGTAATCAGCAGGGGATAATCCGGCCTGTTCCGCTTTGCTTTTCAGCGTGAGCGGGTTGAGGTTGAGCTGAGGCGCGGAGGGCAGCCAGCCCATACGTTCAGCTCGCACGTTGAAATCAATTAAATGGCCGGTAAAGCGTGAGGAATCAGCCAGCGGCGACAGCAGTTCCTGCGCGGTCAGTTTTTCATAACGCCACTGGCTGGCGTGATTATAGAAAAACGACGTGCTGTTCATCTGACGCGGCGGGCGGTTCCAGTCCAGCGCAAACGCCAGCGGCAGCCAGCCGGTTTGTGGGCGTAACTTTTCCTGCCCCACGTAGTGCGCCCAGCCGCCGCCGCTTTGCCCCACGCAGCCGCAGAATACGAGGATGTTAATCATCCCGCGATAGTTCATATCCATGTGATACCAGTGGTTCACACCGGCACCGAGGATGATCATGGAACGGCCATGCGTTTTATGCGCGGTATCGGCAAATTCCCTGGCGATCGTTTCGATGTGACGACGCGGTACGCCGGTAATCTGTTCGCCCCAGGCGGGAGTGTAGGCCTTAATTTCCGCGTAATCTTTGGCGCTGTGATCGTCATCCAGACCACGATCCAGGCCATAATTCGCCAGTACCAGGTCGTAGACGCTGACGACCGGGCAGAGGCTGCCATCGGCCAGGGTAAGACGCTTCACCGGCAACTGGCGCACCAGAACCGGTTCTTGCTTCACGCTGCGAAAATGCGGATTCTCATTACCGCCAAAGTAAGGGAACGCCACGCCAGCGACATCATCATGCTGGCCCAGCAAGGAGAGGGTCAGTTCCGTTTCGTTGCCTGCCGCCAGCGGCTCAAGATTCCACTTGCCTTTCTCGCCCCAGCGAAAGCCGATAGAGCCGTTCGGCACCACCAGTTCACCCGCGCGGTTATAAGCGACGGTTTTCCATTCCGGGTTATTGGTTTCACCCAGCCCGTCGACCAGATCGGACGCCCGCATCATGCGACCCGGCACATAGCTGCCGTCTTCGCGCGCTTCAAGCATGACCAGCATCGGCATGTCGGTATAGCGGCGACAGTAATTCAGGAAATAGTCGCTGGGGTTATCGAGATGAAACTCTTTGAGGATGACGTGGCCCATTGCCATCGCCAGCGCGCTGTCAGTACCTTGCTTCGGCGCCAGCCACTGGTCGCACAGCTTGGCGACTTCTGAGTAGTCCGGCGTAATGGCAATTGTCTTGGTGCCTTTGTAACGCACTTCTGTGAAGAAGTGCGCGTCCGGCGTGCGCGTTTGCGGCACGTTAGAGCCCCAGGCGATGATATAGCTGGAGTTGTACCAGTCTGCGGATTCCGGGACATCGGTTTGCTCGCCCCACGTCATCGGCGATGCGGGCGGCAGATCGCAGTACCAGTCATAGAAACTCAGGCAGGTTCCGCCGAGCAATGAAAGATAGCGGGTTCCGGCGGCGTAGGAGACCATCGACATCGCCGGAATCGGCGAGAACCCGGCGACACGGTCAGGGCCATAATTTTTGACGGTCCAGACGTTGGCCGCCGCGATCAGTTGATTAAGTTCTTTCCAGTTAGAACGAATAAACCCACCGCGTCCGCGTACCTGCTTGTAGCTTTGGCACTTTTGCGGATCGTTCATGATCGACTCCCACGCCAATACCGGATCAGGCTGGCGGGAAAGGGCGTCACGCCACAGTTCAATCAGGCGTTTACGCACCAGCGGATACTTCAGGCGGTTAGCGCTATAGAGATACCAGGAATAGCTGGCGCCGCGTGGGCAGCCGCGCGGTTCATGATTAGGCAGATCCGGGCGGGTTCGGGGGTAGTCCGTCTGCTGCGTTTCCCAGGTCACCAGACCATTTTTAACGTAGATTTTCCAGCTACAGGAGCCGGTGCAGTTCACGCCATGCGTGGAGCGCACGATTTTATCGAACTGCCAGCGCTGACGATAACTGTCCTCCCAGTCCCGGTTGGTGTGCATCACCTGACCGTGACCGTCCGCAAAAGTGTCGCCTTTTTGCTTAAAATAGCGAAAGCGATCCAACAGTTTACTCATGACATTTCTCCTGCTCCATAATGTGTCAGGCGGTCTTGTAGGCCGGATAAGGCGCTGCGCGATTGCCTGATGGCGACGCCCGGCGTCTTATCCGGCCTACGTCCGAACCTGTGATGAATATGTTTTATTTTTTTGTTGCTGCCGGTTTACGGCGACCATAAACCAGCCAGGTCACCAGTACGCAAACGATGTAAAACACCAGAAAGATTTTCATTGCGCCAACCGGCGAGCCGGTCAACGCCAGAGAAGAACCAAAAGCTTTAGGGATAAAGAAACCGCCGACTGCGCCAATCGCAGAGATAAAACCGAGGGCGGCGGCCGTATCGGTCACGGCTTCACGCTGGGCCTGCGCATCTGAGCCGCCGCGCAGTTTCACCCTGTAGATCGTGATCTGGCGGAAAATGACCGCAATCATCTGGAAGGTCGAGCCGCTTCCCAGGCCCGCGGTCAGGAAAAGCCCCATAAACACCAGATAGAAGGCGATAAAACTTCCTGAGCCGGAGCCCGGTAATGTCAGAAACAGCAGGGCGGTAAACAGCGCCATGAAAACGAAGTTAATCAGCGTGACGCGAACGCCGCCGAACTTGTCAGAAATAACGCCGCCCGCAGAACGCGCAAGCGCGCCGATAAACGGGCCAAAGAAGGCCAGTTGCAGAATATTGACGTCGGGAAACTGGGTTTTCGCCAGCATGGCGAATCCTGCGGAGAAACCGATAAAAGAACCGAAGGTGGCGAGATAGAGCAGGCTGAGCAGCCAAAGGTGAAAGCGTTTCAGCACCGGCAGTTGAGAAGCGACAGAGGCTTTCGAGCTGGCGATATCATTCATCCCGGTCCAGGCTGCGAGGGTCGCGATAAGCAATAACGGCACCCAGATCCACGCGGCGTTCGTCAGCGAAAGCAGCGAGCCATCGGGCTGCGGCACGCCCTGTACGCCCAGAAAAGTGAACATGGGCAGGAAAATCACCAGCGGGGCGACAAGTTGCATCACGCTGACGCCAAGGTTGCCTAAACCGCCGTTCACGCCGAGGGCGCTACCTTGCTTTGCTTTCGGGAAGAAAAAGCTGATGTTGCCCATACTGGAGGCAAAGTTAGCGCCAGCAAAACCGCACAGCAGTGCAATGATAATAAATACTCCAAAAGGGGTGGATGTATTTTGCACCGCAAAACCGAGCCAGATACAGGGAATAATCAGAATAATTGTGCTAAAAATCGTCCAGCGACGCCCGCCAAATATAGGTACCATAAAGGAGTAGGGCACGCGTAATATAGCCCCGGACAGCGAAGGTAAAGCGGTTAATAAAAAGAGCTGGTCAGTGGTGAAATTAAAACCAATTTTATTCAAATTAACGGCGACGGCGCTAAATAACATCCAGACGCAGAATGCGAGCAATAAACAAGCCACTGATATCCAAAGATTTCTTCGGGCAATGTGTTTACCTTTGTTTTCCCAGAAAGCGGGTTGTTCTGGCCTCCAGTCACTCAAAAGATAACGATTATTTTTCTCATTTTGTAGCGCCATATTGCCCTCACACGCACACGTCGTTCATGAAAAAAAAGAAATAAGTCCAGGAAGGGCGCGCGGGCCCTTTTTAGAATTTATTGAAGACTTTTAAGAATATTGATTGAAAGGATAGATAAAAAAGCGAGACCACGAGGAGTGAAGGGCGGTTAATAAGTTGCTTAAGTGTTACCAAATGTAAACACAAAAGATGCATTGTTAACTGGCGTATAACATCAGCGAAATAACTCCAGTGTAATCATGCGGTCCAGATGCTGCTGGTAGGCAGGATCGGTCATTTCAGACATACCGAGGGCGTACATGCCGTCCAGCCCGCAGGCTAATGCGATTAATCGCCAGGCGACATCAGCGGCGGCTGAGGCCAATGAAAATTCTCCTGCCTCCTGACCGCCTTCAATGATGGCGGTCGTTTCTTCATGCCACATTTGCATGGTCAGCAGGTAGGCGCTTTTAATTTCCGGGTCGTTATCCGCCAGGATCTGCGCTTCCCGCCAGAGTTTAATGTAGGGCTCTAATCCACCATCGTCACTCCCCAGCATGGCGTGCAGCCGCATGCGCCAGGTGCAGTGCTCGGGCACCAGGCTGGCATCCAGCAAGGTGCGAATCAGACGAACGAATACCTGAGATTTAAGCTCGCCCGAACTGCTGAAATGGTGGTGGAGTTGCCCGGTCGCGACGCCGGCTTCCTGCGCGATTCGCCTTACCGTCATGCCGCTCAATCCCTCTTCCAGCGCGACGCGCATTGCCGCTTGCAGGATCACTTCACGGCGCTCATCCCGATTCAGATAACTCATGGCTTTCTCCCATTTTCGCAGTTGGCGCAGTGTAACAAAAAGCTGGACATGCGTTCAACTTTCCGTAGGATCGCGAGAGTTGAACACGTGTTCAGTTTTTGCTTTCAAAGGACGTTTTATGTTTCGTCAGTGGTTAACGTTAATGATTATTGTACTGGTCTACATCCCTGTTGCGATTGATGCAACGGTGCTGCACGTTGCCGCACCCACGCTGAGCATGACGTTGGGCGCCAGTGGCAACGAGCTGTTGTGGATCATTGATATTTATTCTCTGGTGATGGCAGGGATGGTATTGCCGATGGGCGCGCTGGGCGATCGAATCGGCTTTAAACGCCTGCTGTTGCTGGGGGGAGGCTTATTCGGTCTTGCGTCGCTGGCGGCAGCGTTCGCCCACAGCGCCAGTTGGCTGATCGCTACCCGTGCGATTCTGGCTATCGGCGCGGCGATGATTGTTCCGGCGACGCTGGCCGGTATCCGCGCTACGTTTTCTGAGGCCCGTCACCGTAATATGGCGCTTGGCGTCTGGGCGGCCGTAGGGTCGGGCGGCGCCGCGTTCGGCCCGCTGGTCGGCGGTATGTTACTGGAGCACTTTTACTGGGGATCGGTCTTCCTGATCAATGTGCCCATTGTTCTGGTGGTGATGGCGTTAACGGCGCGCTTTGTGCCTCGCCAGTCCGGTCGCCGCGATCAGCCATTGAACTTTAGCCATGCGGTCATGCTGATTATCGCCATCCTGCTGCTGGTATACAGCGCGAAAACCGCGCTGAAAGGGCAACTGGCCAGCGGCGTTATCGCCCTGACGCTGATGATCGGCGCGCTGTTGTTGGGCATGTTTATCCGCACGCAGCTCGCGGCAGCGCGCCCGATGATCGATATGCGTCTGTTTACGCATCGCATCATTCTGAGCGGCGTTGTGATGGCGATGACGGCGATGATCACGCTGGTCGGCTTCGAGTTACTGATGGCGCAGGAGCTTCAGTTTGTTCATGGCTTAACGCCGTATGAAGCAGGGCTGTTTATGCTGCCGGTGATGCTCGCAAGTGGATTCAGCGGCCCCCTTGCCGGGATGCTGGTTTCACGACTGGGATTGCGAACAGTGGCGACTGGCGGCATGGCGCTAAGCGCGCTGAGCTTTTATGGCCTGGCAATGACGGATTTCAGCACGCAGCAATGGCAGGCCTGGTGCCTGATGGCGCTGCTGGGTTTTAGCGCCGCCAGCGCGTTGCTCGCCTCTACCGCCGCCATTATGGCCGCTGCGCCCGCAGAAAAAGCGGCGGCGGCCGGGGCGATAGAAACCATGGCCTATGAACTGGGCGCCGGGCTTGGCATTGCAATCTTTGGCTTGTTGTTAAGCCGCAGCTTTTCCGCATCTATCCTGCTTCCTTCCGGCCTGAACGCAGAGGAAATCGAACGCGCATCGTCGTCAATGGGAGAAGCGGTGCAGCTGGCGGATACGCTCTCGCCTTCACTCGGTGAGGCGATACTGGACGCCGCCAGACAGGCGTTTACCTGGTCGCACAGCGTGGCGCTGAGCAGTGCCGGAAGCATGTTAATTCTGTTAGCGGTAGGGATGTGGTTTAGTCTGGCAAAAGTAAAACGCGGCTAACCTAATGTGCTAATTGACAGGGGTAATCCATCGCTTCGATCTCTTTACCGCTCAGGCGAGCGTATTGCCCCGTCAACCGCCAGAACGCAGGTTGCGTTTCGGTATAGATTTCGGCTGCCAGGATCAGACGACGCCGTTCATCTTCGGTTAATTCCAACAGCGTCCAGGGCATAAAATAGCGGTCGCTTTCCGTCAGCCGGAACCACAGCGGACACCCACAACCTGAACAGAAGTAGCGTTCGCCACGCAAAGAAGAAGAGAAGTGAGAGGGCTCTGGTGAATGGGGAGCCATAAGCGGACGACCGCAGGCTTCCAGGTACATCGCAATACCACCAGACCATTTTTGACACAGCGTGCAGTGACAGGCATAAACATCGAGCATTTCAACGTCAACGGTAAAATGACTCTGCCCACAGAGGCAACGTCCTGTGAACGTTTGCACGGCATACTCCTTATGACCGGATCAACATCTGGAGAAAAGCCAGCCCATCATGGGCTGGCTTATGTTCAAATCAAGAAAGATTAGAACTGGTAGGTCAGACCAACAGCAACGATGTTGTCAGTGCTAACGCCAGCTGCTTCGGTGAAGCGGCTGTCGTCAACCAGGTTGATTTTGTAATCAACGTAGGTAGACATGTTTTTGTTGAAGTAGTAGGTCGCGCCCACATCGATGTACTCAACCAGATCCTGGTCGCCCCAGCTACCGATGTCTTTACCTTTGGATTTCAGGTAAGCGATGGACGGACGCAGACCGAAGTCGAACTGGTACTGAGCAACAGCTTCGAAGTTCTGCGCTTTGTTCGCAATGTGATCGCTGCCGTAAGCAGTCATATTGCGGGTTTCAGAGTAGGTGGTCGCCAGGTAGATGTTGTTCGCATCGTATTTCAGACCAGCAGCCCAAACCTCTGCGTTTTTACCGCCTGCGTTCAGTTCGTTCGCAGCAGAATTCACCTGCGCGTCAGTACGGTCAGATTTTGCATAAGATGCACCCACGCCGAAACCGTCGAACTCATAGGTAGAGGAGATACCGAAACCGTCGCCATTCGCTTTAGTGATGTCAGCGCCGTAGATTTTATCGCTGTTACTACGTTCGTTTTTACCCTGATACTGAGCAGCGAAGTTCAGACCTTCAACCAGACCGAAGAAGTCGGTGTTACGGTAGGTTGCAACGCCGGTAGTACGGCCAGTCATGAACACATCGCTCTGGGTCCAGGTATCGCCACCGAACTCAGGCAGAACGTCAGTCCATGCGCCGATGTCGTAAACGACGCCGTAGTTACGGCCGTAGTCCAGAGAACCGAACTGATCAAATTTCAGACCAGCGAACGCCAGACGCGTTTTGTTGCCTTTGGTGCCGTTGGACTCGTCGTTGTTGCCTTTGAATTCATATTCCCACTGGCCGAAACCGGTCAGTTGGTCATTGATCTGAGTTTCGCCTTTGAAGCCCAGACGCGCATAAGTTTTATCGCCATCATCACCCTTGTCGTCAGAGAAATAATGAAGAGCGGTTACTTTACCGTACAGGTCCAGTTTGTTGCCGTCTTTGTTATATACCTCAGCTGCGTTTACCGCACCTGCTGCCAACAGGGTAGTCACTGCCACTGCAACTAATTTAAGTTTCATTTTAATTAATCCTTATAATTTTCTTAGCGTGTTTCCTAAACCATTTCTAAACGAGGCCGCTTGTCAATGGCAGACTATTTTTAATAGACGTCGTGGTACTAATTCAATAATAAGTTTCATAAGATTACAAATTATTTGAAGTTGTGTGATCCAGATCTACATAATAGATCTCATGGTATTAATTTTAGATGGGTATATCCTGAGATAATATATTTTCAAAAGGAATTGTTTTGCGGGTGATGGTTTTATTGTCTCTAGTCACGCTTGCTGACTATATACGAAAATACAGTTACAAATGAACATAAAATGCTTTATTTTATCAATTGAATATCATAATTTTAACAAAAACAAAACAAGTGATGAAGTATTATACACTCCGTTCGCCATTCATCAGCAACAACAAATTTTCATTTAAATAACTATATGGCAAGAAGCCAGAAAAAAAGCAAATAAGAATTTTCGAAGAAATAACGCCGATCGCAATATTCATTTAACCGAAATTAATACAGCAGGAAGAGAGTCGGGGCAGCCACAGAACTCGAAAGATAATCCGCCCCAACCACTGACTTCAGGCGCGACGCGTCGCTAACCAACAAAGCAGGGAACCCGCACACACCATAACCGCACCTTGCCAGAATGAAAATGACAGCGGCGCGCTTAACAGGACAGCGGCCAGCGCAGATGACAGCACCGGGGTAAAATAGGACCCCACAGCCATAATCGTGACGTTGCCATGCAAAATACCCACGTTCCATGCTGCATAAGCAAATCCTAACGTCAGGGCAGCAGAAAACAGTTTGATAACGACAGGCGTGCTAAAAATCATCTCCGGCTGCGGCGTCAGAAAATAATGTACCCATAAACTTGCAGCAGTGAGGAGGACAAATATCGTAATGCCATTAAACCCTCTGGCATATTTGTTAGTGACGGTACAGTAGGTTGCCCAGATAAATGCGCCGAGAAAAGCGAGAAAATAGCTTAATGGGCTGGTTGCAATATTGCTGATAATTTCATCAGCATGGAGTCCATGTTCACCTCCTAAAACCCAACAGACGCCGGTTAACGCGACAATTAATCCAGGAACAACCAGCCAGGTTGTTTTTTGTCCATTGAACAAAATAGCAAAAAGAATCGTCAGGCTGGGCCATAAATAGTTGACCATGCCGACTTCAATCGCCTGGTGACGCGTTGCTGCATATCCCAGCGAGAGCGCCAGACATATTTCATAACTGACAAACAGTACGCTGCCAGCGATTAAATAACGAACAGGAAAACGACGAATATTGGGGAACCCAACGGTAAAGATGAGCAATAATCCGCTTAGCGAATAAATAGCGGCGGCGCCGCCAACAGGCCCAAGTCCTTCACTTACCCCACGAATAAGCCCGACCATCGTGCTCCAGAGTACGATGGCAATAAGTCCAATTAACGTTGCTTTTTGTGTCGTCATTCTCTCCGTTTATCCCCATTCCTGGTCAAAAAAATATCGCTGAAATTTATAGCACTTTTACACCTTCCCGCGCTAATTCATTGTCTTTCTGATACTCCTTTGGTGGTATATAAACTCGACAAAAAGAACTATTTAGTAGCGGAACCGATTCGTTATTGATTTGACGCAAAAAAGTTATGGATATTGCTGTTAGTTTCCTCGCGAAGTTACATCCCTGGAAAAAAGAGGAAAGCAATGGACGTCAGCCGCAGACAATTTTTTAAAATCTGCGCGGGCGGTATGGCGGGAACAACAGTCGCTGCTCTGGGTTTTGCACCCAAAATGGCACTGGCTCAAGCGCGAAATTATAAGCTGTTACGCGCTAAAGAGATCCGAAACACCTGCACATACTGTTCCGTAGGTTGCGGGCTATTAATGTATAGCCTGGGCGATGGAGCAAAAAACGCAAAAGAAGCAATTTATCACATCGAAGGGGACCCGGATCATCCGGTCAGCCGTGGCGCATTGTGTCCGAAGGGCGCAGGTTTGCTGGACTATGTACACAGTGAAAACCGCTTGCGTTACCCGGAGTATCGCGCGCCCGGTTCAGATAAATGGCAACGCATTAGCTGGGATGACGCGTTCACCCGCATCGCAAAGCTGATGAAAGCCGACCGTGACGCCAACTTTATTGAAAAGAACGAACAGGGCGTAACGGTAAACCGCTGGCTTTCCACGGGGATGCTTTGCGCCTCCGCCGCCAGTAACGAAACAGGCATGTTGACGCAGAAATTCGCGCGTTCCCTCGGCATGCTGGCAGTAGACAACCAGGCACGCGTCTGACACGGACCAACGGTAGCAAGTCTTGCTCCAACATTTGGTCGCGGTGCGATGACCAACCACTGGGTTGATATCAAAAACGCCAACGTCGTTATGGTGATGGGCGGTAACGCCGCTGAAGCACATCCGGTGGGATTCCGCTGGGCGATAGAAGCGAAAAACAACAACGACGCCACGCTGATTGTCGTCGATCCACGTTTTACACGTACAGCCTCGGTCGCGGATATTTACGCGCCTATTCGTTCCGGTACGGACATTACCTTCCTGTCCGGCGTACTGCTGTATCTGATTGAAAACAATAAAATCAATGCCGAATACGTTAAGCATTACACCAACGCCAGCCTGCTGGTGCGGGACGATTTTGCTTTCGATGATGGTCTGTTTAGCGGCTATGACGCCAAAAAACGCCAGTATGACAAGTCATCCTGGAACTATCAGTTCGACGAAAACGGCTATGCAAAACGTGATGAGACGCTGAGCCATCCGCGCTGCGTATGGAATCTGCTGAAACAACACGTTTCCCGCTATACGCCAGATGTTGTCGAAAACATCTGCGGTACGCCAAAAGCCGATTTCCTGAAAGTGTGTGAGGTGCTGGCCTCCACCAGCGCCGCCGATCGTACTACTACCTTCCTGTACGCGCTGGGCTGGACGCAACATACCGTTGGCGCGCAGAACATCCGTACGATGGCGATGATCCAGTTGCTGCTCGGCAACATGGGGATGGCAGGCGGTGGCGTCAACGCCTTACGCGGCCACTCTAACATCCAGGGGTTAACGGATTTAGGTCTGCTTTCCACCAGCCTGAGCGGTTATCTGACTCTGCCGTCTGAGAAGCAGGCGGATCTGCAAACCTATCTGAGCGCAAACACGCCGAAAGCCACGCTGGCTGACCAGGTGAACTACTGGGGCAACTATCCGAAGTTCTTCGTCAGTCTGATGAAATCGTTCTACGGCGATGCGGCGCAGAAAGAGAATGACTGGGGCTTTGAATGGCTGCCGAAGTGGGATCAGGCCTACGACGTCATTAAATACTTCAACATGATGGATAGCGGTAAAGTGACCGGCTACATCTGTCAGGGCTTTAACCCGGTTGCGTCCTTCCCGGACAAAAACAAAGTGGTGCAGTCGCTGAGCAAGCTGAAGTACATGGTGGTCATTGACCCGCTGGTGACGGAAACCTCCACGTTCTGGCAGAACCACGGCGAGTCTAACGACGTCGATCCGGCGTCGATCCAGACTGAAGTATTCCGTCTGCCGTCAACCTGTTTTGCCGAAGAAGATGGCTCTATCGCCAACTCTGGCCGCTGGTTGCAGTGGCACTGGAAAGGTCAGGATGCGCCGGGCGAAGCCCGCAACGACGGCCAAATTCTGGCCGGTATTTACCACCGTCTGCGCGAGATGTATCGCAGCGAAGGGGGTAAAGGCGTTGAACCGCTGCTGAAGATGAGCTGGGACTACAAACAGCCGGATCATCCTGAGTCTGAAGAGATTGCGAAAGAGAACAACGGCTACGCGCTGGAAGATCTCTATGACGCCAACGGCGTCCTGCTGGCGAAGAAAGGCCAGTTGCTGAGCAGTTTTGCCCAGTTACGCGATGACGGAACGACGTCGTCCTCCTGCTGGATTTATACCGGCAGCTGGACCGAGCAGGGCAACCAGATGGCTAACCGTGACAACGCCGACCCGTCAGGTCTCGGCAATACGTTGGGTTGGGCATGGGCATGGCCGCTGAACCGCCGCGTACTGTATAACCGCGCCTCGGCAGATCCGCAGGGTAAACCGTGGGACCCGAAACGGATGCTGATTCAGTGGAACGGGTCGAAGTGGACGGGGAACGATATCCCGGACTTCAACACCGCCGCACCGGGTAGCGCAACCGGGCCGTTTATCATGCAGCCGGAAGGGCTGGGACGTCTGTTCGCCATCGATAAGCTGGCGGAAGGGCCGTTCCCGGAACACTACGAGCCGATGGAAACGCCGCTGGGTACCAACCCGCTGCACCCGAACGTGATCTCCAGCCCGGTCGTTCGTCTGTACGAAGAAGATGCGCGGCGTATGGGCAAGAAAGATCAGTTCCCGTATGTCGGTACAACCTATCGTCTGACCGAACATTTCCACACCTGGACCAAGCACGCATTGCTGAATGCGATTGCTCAGCCAGAGCAGTTTGTGGAAATCAGCGAAAACCTGGCGGCCTCGAAAGGGATTGCCAACGGCGACGCAGTGAAAGTCAGCAGCAAACGTGGATTCATCCGGGCGGTTGCCGTGGTGACCCGACGTCTGCAAACGCTGAACGTCAATGGTCAGCAGGTTGAAACCGTGGGTATTCCGCTGCACTGGGGCTTTGAAGGGGTTGCGCGGAAAGGCTATATCGCGAACACCCTGACGCCAAATGTCGGTGATTCCAACTCGCAAACGCCGGAATATAAAGCGTTTTTAGTTAACATCGAGAAGGCGTAAGGGAGGCGAACATATGTCTTTGGAAACGCAGGACATCATCAAACGGTCTGCAACAAACCCGATCACGCCGCCTCCCCAGGCGCGTGATTATAAAGCGGAAGTCGCAAAACTGATCGACGTCTCCTCCTGCGTAGGCTGTAAAGCCTGCCAGGTGGCTTGTTCCGAGTGGAATGACATTCGTGACGAGGTGGGTCATTGCGTCGGGGTGTATGACAACCCGGCCGATCTTAGCGCGAAATCCTGGACGGTGATGCGTTTTAGCGAAACCGAACAGAACGGCAAGCTGGAATGGCTGATTCGTAAAGACGGC
The DNA here is from genome assembly GCF_030333595.1 of Citrobacter sp. CK181. Lineage (NCBI taxonomy): Bacteria > Pseudomonadati > Pseudomonadota > Gammaproteobacteria > Enterobacterales > Enterobacteriaceae > Citrobacter > Citrobacter sp. CK181. The sequence goes on from NZ_JAOWFN010000011.1 coordinate 1,037,471, forward strand.
TGTATGCACTGTGAAGATCCGGGCTGCCTGAAGGCATGCCCGTCTGCCGGCGCGATCATCCAGTACGCTAACGGGATTGTTGATTTCCAGTCCGAACATTGTATTGGCTGCGGCTACTGCATCGCCGGGTGTCCATTTAATGTTCCGCGCCTCAATAAAGAGGACAACCGCGTCTATAAATGTACGCTGTGTGTGGATCGCGTCAGTATCGGTCAGGAACCGGCTTGCGTGAAAACTTGCCCAACCGGGGCAATCCATTTCGGCACCAAGAAAGAGATGCTGGAGATGGGGGAGCAGCGCGTGGAGAAACTCAAAGCGCGCGGTTTCGAACATGCCGGTGTTTACAACCCACAAGGTGTGGGCGGTACGCACGTCATGTACGTTCTGCATCACGCGAACCAGCCGGAGCTGTATCACGGCTTACCGAAAGATCCACAGATCGATACCTCTATCAACTTGTGGAAAGGGGCGCTGAAACCTCTGGCTGCCGCCGGGTTTATCGCCACCTTCGCCGGGCTTATCTATCACTACATTGGTATTGGCCCGAACAAGGAAGTGGACGATGAAGAGGAGGACCATCATGAGTAAGTCGAAAATGATTGTGCGCACGAAATTTATCGATCGCGCCTGTCACTGGACGGTGGTGATTTGCTTCTTCCTGGTGTCGCTGTCGGGAATTGCGTTTTTCTTCCCGACGCTGCAATGGCTGACGCAAACCTTCGGGACGCCGCAGATGGGGCGTATTTTGCACCCGTTCTTCGGCGTAGCGATTTTTGTCGCACTGATGTTCATGTTTGTGCGCTTTGTACACCACAACATCCCGGACAAGAAAGATCTTCCGTGGCTGAAGAATATTGTGGAAGTACTGAAGGGCAATGAACACAAAGTCGCCGATGTCGGTAAGTACAATGCCGGGCAGAAAATGATGTTCTGGTCGATCATGAGCATGATTTTCGTGCTGCTGGTGACGGGCGTGATTATCTGGCGTCCGTACTTTGCGCAGTTCTTCCCGATGCAGGTCGTGCGTTACAGCCTGCTGATCCATGCGGCGGCAGGCATCATCCTGATGCACGCCATCCTCATCCATATGTATATGGCATTCTGGGTGAAAGGATCGATTAAAGGGATGATCGAAGGTAAAGTGAGTCGCCGCTGGGCGAAGAAACACCACCCGCGCTGGTATCGCGACGTCGAGAAGGTCGAAGCGAAAAAGGAAAGCAAAGAGGGATTACAATAACCCGCTTTCAAAAGACAAAAGCGCTACGTCTGTAGCGCTTTTTTTTGCCAACAGAATGCCGGATGGCGCTGGCCGACAACCGTATAAAACGCAGGCCCGGTAAGCGTAGCGCCACCGGGCAAACACTCAGATAGAAGTACGGCGGTAATCGCGGTATTCCGCTTGCCAGAAATTCTCGTCGATGGCTTGCTGTAGCGCTTCTGCGGACGTTTTTACCGCCACGCCCTGTTGCTGCGCCATTTTACCCACGGCAAAGGCAATCGCTCGCGACACGGTCTGAATATCTTTCAGCTCCGGCAATACCAGACCTTCGCCGTTGAGCACCAGCGGAGAGTATTTCGCCAGCGTTTCGCTTGCCGACATCAACATTTCGTCAGTAATACGCGACGCGCCGGACGCAATCACGCCCAGGCCGATCCCCGGGAAGATGTAGGCGTTATTACATTGCGCAATAGGGTAAATTTTATCTTTCCAGGCCACCGGCGCGAAAGGACTGCCGGTCGCGACCAGCGCATTGCCTTCGGTCCAGGCGATGATGTCCTGAGGCGTGGCTTCAACGCGGGACGTCGGGTTAGACAGCGGCATCACGATCGGACGTGGGCAGTGCTTGTGCATCTCGCGAATGATCTCTTCAGTAAAGAGTCCGGTTTGCCCCGACACGCCGATCAGAATGTCCGGCTTCACGTTGCGCACGACATCAAGCAGGGAGAGCACTTCGCTTTCGCTGTCCCAGTGTTGCAGGTTCTCGCGTTTTTGCACCAGCTTCGTCTGGAATGAGAGCAGGTTAGGCATCTGGTCCGTCAACAGACCAAAGCGATCCACCATAAACACTTTCTGGCGAGCGGCTTCTTCGCTGAGTCCTTCGCGTTGGGTTTGCGCGATGATCTGTTCAGCAATCCCGCAACCGGCAGAACCTGCGCCAAGGAAGACGATTTTCTGCTCGCTCAACTGGCTGCCCGCCGCACGGCTGGCGGCAATCAGAGTACCGACGGTCACGGCCGCCGTTCCCTGAATATCATCGTTGAAAGAGCAGATTTCATCGCGATAGCGATTAAGCAGCGGCATCGCGTTTTTCTGCGCAAAATCTTCGAATTGCAGCAAGACGTCCGGCCAGCGCTGTTTCACCGCCTGAATAAACTCATCGACGAATTCATAGTATTCGTCATCGGTGATGCGCGGGTTACGCCAGCCCATATAGAGCGGATCGTTCAGCAACTGCTGATTGTTGGTGCCGACGTCCAGCACCACCGGCAGAGTATAGGCCGGGCTGATGCCGCCACAGGCGGTGTACAGCGACAGTTTACCGATTGGAATCCCCATTCCGCCAATGCCCTGGTCGCCAAGACCGAGGATGCGTTCCCCGTCCGTCACCACAATCACTTTGATATTGTGGTTAGGCACGTTTTGCAGGATATCGTCCATGTTGTGGCGGTTCTGATAAGAGATGAACACGCCGCGCGCGCGACGGTAGATCTCAGAGAAGCGCTCACAGGCGGCGCCGACCGTTGGGGTATAGATAACCGGCATCATCTCATCGAGATGGTTTTGCACCAGTCGGTAGAACAGGGTTTCGTTGGTATCCTGAATGTTGCGCAGATAGATATGTTTATCGATTTCCGTTTTGAATCCCTGATACTGGATCCAGGCGCGCTCCGCCTGTTCTTCAATCGATTCGACCACTTCCGGCAGTAACCCCAGCAGGTTGAAGTTACGGCGTTCTTCTATACTGAAAGCGCTTCCTTTATTCAGGAGAGGAAATTCCAGCAGCACAGGGCCAGCGTAAGGAATATAAAGGGAACGCTGTTTCTTGATTTTGGTTTCCATGTCACTCACTCTTTTTCGAATATCCGTTCCTGGTGCTGTTTTATGGGCGTACTTAGGTTTTCACCAGGGCGTCGGGCAAAGAGTATAAAGCATTGTGAATGAATCCAGGCTTTTGTAAGCAAAAACACCATTGCGGTTGCAATGGTGTTTATCGTCATATCAGAACGGGGCGCTTACTTTTGGCTGTCAGCGTGACGTTTTCTGCCAGTAGGGTTGTTGACCACGCTGACTTTGTCGCCTTCGGTCACGAGCTTGCGTTGGTTGGAAATTTTATGGTCCAGTCCAAGAATATGACGGGCCTGACGGTTCGATTTCATTTTAACTCCTCAATCCTGTTGCTAGTTTTAAGGACAAATTCGCAATTGCGAAAGAAACGTAACCCCTTAGGTTGCTGGTACAGCATAGCAGGTTTTCCCCGGAAGGCGACCGAACGCGTGTAACAGAGTTGGTCTATACTTTCTGTTTTGAGCCAACAGGAGAGCAAGAATGACAATCCATAAGAAAGGTCAGGCACACTGGGAAGGCGATATTAAAGGTGGAAAAGGTACGGTATCGACCGAAAGCGGCGTGTTGAATCAACAACCCTATGGCTTTAATACACGCTTTGAAGGCGTAAAAGGAACCAACCCGGAAGAGTTAATCGGCGCAGCCCACGCGGCCTGTTTCTCGATGGCGCTTTCGCTGATGCTGGGCGAGGCGGGTTTTACCCCATCGTCAATCGACACGACAGCCGATGTCTCGCTGGATAAAGTCGACGCGGGTTTTGCGATCACGAAAATTGCGTTGCACAGTGAAGTGGCCGTACCTGGCATTGATGCGTCCACTTTTGACGGCATTATTCAGAAAGCAAAAGCCGGATGCCCGGTTTCGCAGGTGCTGAAAGCGGAAATCACGCTGGATTATCAGTTGACGTCATAACGGCATCGTTCTCGACGGCCCGGTGATTGAGCGTCGGGTCGGCCCCACAACACCCTGTAGGCCCGGTAAGCGACAGTGCCACCGGGCGATTGTCTGGCTCTTACTCCACCGCTCGCCAGCAGCGAACGTCGCTCTCCGATCCCCGCGTCAATAATGCCTGCGGTTTTTCACAGCCACGGGTTGCCAGCGGACAGCGATCGCGAAAATAACACCCTTGCGGCAGGTGGCGGTTCCCCGGTAATTCCGTTTTGCGCAGCACCAGATCTTCTGCCAGCGGCGCACCCGTTTTCGGCACGGAATTCAGCAACAGCCGGGTATAGGGATGCGCAGGCGTGGTCAACACCTGTTGCGCGTCGCCCAGTTCAACAATTTGCCCGAGATACATCACCGCCACCCGATCGCTCATGTACCGCACAACCGACACGTTGTGTGAAATCAGCACATACGTCAGTTTACGGCGCGTCTGTAGCGCAACCAGCAGATTCAGGATCTGCGCCTGCACGGAGATATCCAGCGCGGAAGTCGGTTCATCAAGCACGATAACGTCCGGCTCTGACGATAAGGCGCGGGCAATGGCGATGCGCTGGCGTTGTCCGCCGGAAAACGCATGGGGAAGCCTGTCGAGGTACTCAGGCCGGATGCCAACCTGTAAGGCCAGTTCCTCTGCCAGCGTCCGCCGCTCGTGTTCGCTGTTATGCTTCTGGAGCCAGACGGGCTCGGTGATAATCCGCCAGACGGGTAATCGGGGGTCCAGCGAAGAGAGCGGGTCCTGAAAGACCATCTGCATCCCGCTGTTGGCGCCGGTGCGCGCAACGCCAGGCCGCGAGCACTCGCCGTGGCTGGGTTTTAACATTCCCATCAGCAGTTGCGCCAGCGTACTTTTCCCGCAGCCGGATTCCCCCACGATGCCAAGCGTTTCTCCCTGGCGAATCTGCAAATCCATACCGTTCAGGGCATGTACGCGCTCCGTCACCCGCCCCAACCAGTTTTTACGGGCGGGGAAGGTGATATGGACATCCCGTAACGAGAGCAATATGTCAGACATGCGTCATCTCCTGTTGTGGATACCAGCAGGCGGATTGTTGTTCAGGTTCGCCATGATTCTCCAACTCCGGGACAGCCTCGCACAGCGTCCCGGCGGCAAAACAGCGTTCGCGGAAGGCGCATCCGGTTGGCAGGCAGGTCAGGTTAGGCACCGTCCCTGGAATCGCGGGCAGCGGCGCGCGAGGTTCGCCGTGTTCCGGCGCGCATTTCAACAAACCAATGGAATAGGGATGCGTGGGGCGGCGAATAACCGTCTGCGTGGGGCCGCTCTCAATCACGCTTCCGGCGTACATGACATACAGCCGATCGCACAACTGCGATACCACCGCCATGTCATGGCTGATAAACAGCACCGCAGTACCGCTGGCTCGCGCTTTTAGTTTCAGCAAACGCAGAACCTGTAGCTGCACCGTGACGTCCAGCGCGGTAGTGGGTTCGTCAGCAATAATCAGCTCCGGCTCGCAAGAGAATGCCAGCGCGATCATCACCCGCTGGCGCATCCCGCCGGACAGCTCAAACGGAAATCGCGCCATAACCTGCGCCGCATCGGGAATTTGCATCTCTTCCAGCAGGGCGATGGCTTTCTCCCGCGCAGCCTGGCGGCTCACCGCCTGATGATGGCGAATGACTTCCACCATTTGTTGCCCAATGCGCCGGGTGGGATTCAGCGCCGTCATTGGCTCCTGGAAGATCATCGACACGCGCGCGCCGCGCCATTTACGCATCTGCTTTTCGCTGGCATTCAGCACGTCCTCGCCCAGCAGCGATACGCGGCCCTGATGAATGTGATAGCTGCCTTCCGGCAGCAGCCGCATTGCCAGCATGGCGGTGACGGATTTACCTGACCCGGACTCGCCGACCACGCCGACGATTTCGCCCCGGTCGATACGCAACGATACGTGGTTAAGGGCGTGAACATCGGCTTTGTAACCCGGAAAGCTCAGGTGTAAATCCTCAATTTCCAGCACGGGTTGGGTCATGACTGTTTTCCTCCGGCTCTAGGGTCAAGCAGATCGCGAATACCATCGCCAAACAGGTTAAACCCGGCAGCGGTAATCAGGATCGCCGCCCCAGGAAAGGCGCAATACCACCACTGGTCGAGGACATAGTTACGACCAATAGCCACCATTGCGCCCCATTCAGCGGTGGGCTGTTGTGCGCCAAGGCCAATAAAGCCCAGCGTGGCGGCCATCAGGATCGCGCTGCCAATATCCAGCGACGCCTGCACGATAAGCGGCGGCAGCGAATTACGTAAGATATGCCAGCTGATAAGGTGCCAGCGGGAAGCGCCATACGTTCGGGCAGCCTGTACATAGGTAAACTGGCGCACGACCAGCGTTTGCCCTCGCGCCAGGCGCACATAAAAAGGAATACGGACAATGGCGATCGCCATCATGGCGTTAAACAGGCTCGGCCCCAGCGCGGCGGCCAGCGCCATCGTCAGCACCAGCGAAGGAATCGACAACATAATATCCATCAGGCGCATAATAATAGCGTCGGCGCGCCCGCCCATGACGCCGGACAGACAGCCAAGCAAGGAGCCGATTCCACCGGCAATCCCCACGACGACCAGCCCGGCGACAATGGATTGCTGGCTGCCGACCAGTACGCGGCTGAACAGATCGCGTCCCACTTCGTCAGTGCCGAACCAGTGCGTCGCAGAGGGCGCAAGCAGGCGCGCGGTCAAATCGATGGCATTGGGATCGTAAGGCGTTATCCAGGGCGACAGCACCATCAGTAGCAACATCAGGATGATAATCACGCCGCCAGTCAGCGTCAGCGGGCTGCTTTTCATCAGCCAGAAGAGTTTTGCCCAGTCGATCCGGCGGCGGGAGGTCTGCGACGGGGCGGGCGTCTCTTGCGTTAACATCATTCAGCACCTCCGCGACCGATTCGGGGATCGATCCACAAATAGAGTAAATCGACGACCAGGTTTACCAGCACATAAGCCAAAGAGACCACTACGGCGAATCCCATCACCGCCGGAAAATCCAGCGCCTGAATAGAGGTGACCACCCAGGCCCCCATTCCCGGCCAGGCAAAGACCGTTTCGGTAAGCACGGCGCCATACAGCAAATCTCCCAGCGCCAGCCCCAGAACGGTAATCGACGGAATCAGGGCGTTAGGCAAGGCATAGCAGAGCACGATGTACCAGCCAGGCAGACCGCTGGCACGCGCGGTGCGAATGTAGTCCTCACTGAGTTGTTCCAGCATGGCGGAACGAATCTGACGGGCGACAATTCCCAGGTGGACAAACGCCAGAGTCAGCGCCGGTAAAATAAGGTGTTGTAACGCGTTGAAAAAGACCTCGCCATTCCCCTCCAGCAGCGCGTCAATCAGGTAGAACCCGGTGACGTGGGCGGGCGGGTCCAGCCAGTCATCAAGCCTTCCGCCGCCGGGCAGAATTTGCAGATGCCCGTAAAACAGAACAATAACGCCCAGCCCCAGCCAGAACGCCGGGGTGGAAATGCCGGTTATCGCCATCAGCCGCACCAGATGGTCCAGCCAGCGGTTTCGCCAGACGGCGGATAAAATCCCCAGCGGAATCCCGATCACCAACGCCAGCAGCAGGGAACAGAAGGCCAGTTCAAGCGTGGCGGGGAAAAACACGCGCAACTCTTCCATTACCGGGCGGCCAGTGCGTATAGACGTGCCCAGATCACCGTGAAAAACGTCGCTGACATAGCGAAAAAATTGCACATACAGCGGCTGATCCAGCCCCAGCTGCTGGCGAATGTTTTCGACAATTTCATCACTGGCGCGATCGCCGGCCAGCAGTCGCGCAGGGTCGCCAGGAATCAGGTGAGAAATAATAAACGTAATTACGCAAACACCGGCCACCACCAGAATTAGTCCCCAGCATCGCTGGCGTAAAATGCTCCAGAACGTCATAGGCTTCCCCTTGCGGAGCCATAACGGCCCCGCATCAACGTGGCTTATTTACTCATGGCGCCAATGTTAAAGACCTGTTCCAGCATGGGGTTGAAGACAAAGCCTTTGACCTCTTTGTTCATCGCCAGCTGGTAGTTTTTCTGGAAGAGGTAGACGTAGGCGGCCTCATCAATCACGATGGTTTGCGCCTGCTGGTAATCCTTCGTTCTGGCCGCCTGATCGGTGGTGGTCAGCGCGCTGCGCAGAAGTTTATCGACCCCGGCGTTTTCATAAAACGAACGGTTACCCGGCAGACCTTTCTTATCAGACTCAAACCAGTAGTTCATGAACATGTACGGGTCGGCGAAGTCCGGGCTCCAGTTGCCGATGGCAATGTCGTAATCACCTTTGCCAATCCGGTCGCGCATGGTGGCATTCGCCAGTTTTTCCAGTTTCACCTTAATGCCCAGCTTGCTGAGACTGGCCTGCGTGGAAAGCGCAATCGGCTCCCAGTTTGGATCGTTATCAGAGTAGAGGAAGCTCAGGCCATCGGGCTTGGTCGCGACTTGCTCCCAGGCGGCTTTGGCTTTCGCTTCATCAAAACTGTACTGCATTGCCTTCGCGTCATAGCCCCACATACCTTCAGGAATCGGGCCGCGCATCTGCTTGCCGTTACCGCTGAGGATACCCGTCACCATGCCCTGATAGTCCGTTGACCATGAAATGGCCCGGCGCAAATCCACCTGATTCAGCGGCGCTTTACTGTTGTTCAGATAGAGATAAGTCACGCGCAGCGAAGGGTAATCCGCCACGTTGACTTTCCCTTCCTGTTTTAACGCGTTGAGCTGGTCTACCGGGAGAGCATCGGCAATGTCGATGTCTCCCCGCGACAATTGCAGGCGGCGGGAAGCACTCTCACCAATGATTTTTACCGACACGCGCTTAAAGGCAGGTTTGGCTCCCGCATAATGCGGATTCGGCACCAGAATCAGCTGCTGTCCTTTCTGCCAGCTTTTCAGCATAAACGGGCCGGAACCTGCGGTGTTCTGCGCCAGAAAACCGCGCGCATCATCTGCGGCATGTTCTTTCAGAACCGCCGGGTTAATAATGGAGGCGCCGTCATTCGCCAGCGTGTACAGGAAGGGCGCAAACGGCTGGCTCAGCGTAAATTTCACCGTATAGTCATCGACGGCTTCGACTTTCAAATCTTTTGGAAAGGCTTCTGCCGGGCCTTGCCCAATTTTCAGCAGACGCGCAAAAGATTGTTGCACCGCATCTGCCGTAACGGGCGAGCCATCAGCGAATCGGGCATCTTTATTAAGGGTAAACGTCCACTCTTTCTGATCGTCAGAGGCCTTCCAGTCGCTCGCCAGATCGCCTTCAACCTCCGTGGAACCTTTACCTCCCTCGGTTTTGTACTGCACAAGGCGTTGATAAGACGGGTAGGTCACCGTCCAGTCGTTGTTATCAATAGTGACGGCAGGATCAAGCGTTTGCGGATCGGCCGCTTTACCAATCACCAGCATATCTTTGGGTACAGCCGCCTGAGCGGCGGGCAGGGCAACAGCCAGTGCCACGGCAATCAGGGCGGGACGAAACAGCGAAGTTAAAGTGTGTGTTGTCTTCATGACCGTGCTCCATCATTTACAGGGAGGGTTGTGTTGTTGTGCGTGATGCCGGGAAACAGGCAATGCAGTCGTCGAGCAAGGGGTAGCTGGCCGCGTCCGGCAATTCGAAATGCCACCATTCACTGCTGATGCCGACAAAACCACCGCCAAACATAATAGCGTTCAATAACAATCGATTACGTTGCGCTGCGGGTGGAACAGAAGGGTGATACGAGTGCGAGCGATCGTGCATTTCATCAAAACCGGCCCCCATATCAAGCACGTTGCCATGCTCATCCATCAGAGTGACGTCAATTGCCGTACCACGGCTATGGTTTGAACCGATGGCCACATCCACCACGTATTGCGGATCGGGACAGACATGCCACAGAACCGACTGCGCCTGCTGCGGACGATAGGCGTCGTATACCACCAGAGACAGCCCTGCCAGCTGCGCGATGCTGATACTTTTCGCCAGCGCGGTGACGGCATCCGTATGCAACAGGCAACGGGCCTCCCGGTAAATGGGCGCGCCGGTGAGGTTATCGGCGGTGGCGTATTTGAGATCGATATGCAGCGAGGGGAAAATCACTGACAGATCGACCAGTTCAGGGGTTTCTGACATAGCACGTTTCCTGTTTATTGTTCGAATTGACCAAACTCTTGTTGCAGCTGGCGATTGGTTCGCAGCCGTTCAGCAAGCGTATCGCCCAGTTGATCCACCACGCCTGACAGCAATAAGTTGAACAGGCAGCTCACGGGGGCGAGTGAATCCCAGAAGTGCCCGGTGTCGGTTTTTACCTGCAATAAGTCGATGGCGTAGTCTCTGGCCCACGGACACCAGACATCAGTGATTAACGCCAGCGGAATGCGCCGCTCGCTGGCAACGCGACAATACTGACGGGCAGCGGCGGAATAGGCGCGGGTATCCGTGATCACCACATATGGCCGTGCGAACCCGGAATTCAGCGACTCAACCCAGCTCCCGGATAGCCCTTCGGAATAACTGACTTTGGGCCGCAGGTATTCCAGGTGGCTGAAAAAGGCGTTAGCAATGCCGCGCGTGGACTGAATCCCCAGAACATACACGGCCTCCGCATGCGCCAGTTGCTGAGCGATTCGCAAGAACGTTTCACTTTGCGCCAGCTGATAGACGTGGGTAATGGCATCAATTTCCAGCGACAGCGACTGACGCGCTCTGTCGGGCAGCCGCTGCTGCTGTTGCCAGGAGTCAAGGCGTTCATTCATCCCCCAGGGCTGATAGGGCACGGATGGCAGTTCCCGCAGGCTGGCTTTGGCATCCTCAAGATTACGAAAACCAAGCTTCCGTAAATAACGTCCTACCGTGATGCCGCTGGTGCCTGTCGCTCTGGCGATACCGTCTGCCGTTTCAAACGGTATCTGCGCCGCGTGCGCTAACAGCCAGCCTGCAACGCGCTTTTCGCTGGGCGTATGCTGGCTAAAACTCTTCTCAATTCGGGCAAATAACTCAGGTTTTGATGTCATTACCGTCTCGCTGTTAGTGAGCTGTCAGAGAGCGTTCCGCTGTTACTGAATTAACAATGCAGGACGCATGCCAACCTGGAAACCACGGCATCGCCGTCTTTTTTGTTAAATTAAGGTGATATTTAATTAACGAATGATCAACATTTGTGCAGATTAGTTCACTTTTGGTGCAGCGATCGTCAGAGAGGGCATGAATGTGTCGAATCCGTCGCAGGGATCACATTGTGATGCCAGAAATTGCAGGGTCAAAAATGGCAAACGCCAACGTGGATAGCAGAGAAATATAAAAGCGCGAGACACATTATTTATCGGCGGAAAGAACGGTGTATTATTTTTGTAGATTTAATAAATATTCATCAGGCAAGTAATCTGTTCATTTTACGCATTAAAATACAACGCGATATTAATTATTCTTTTATAACAGACAGGTTTGTAGCAACGTATGAAGGCAGGCGAAGCGTAAAACCCCTGACTTATGAAGTGCGGCACAACCAGGATAACACAAGGCCTGGCGCGTAAGTGATTAAAACAACGCATTAAAAATAATATTCAAAATAAGCTTATCACGCTATTTAAATCAGGTGAAAGTGCAGGATTTTGTTATTAGTGACAACGTCACATTTAAGGGCGCATTAATATTTCTTAACGAACCATAAAACCGCATAAAGATATAAATTTGTGTGCCGATACTGAATAAAAGAGAGTCGTTTACATAAGGGGTTTGTATGGTCTGGTATCCATCACGTATTTCCACCCGTCTGACGATTGGGGGGATTGCGCTGCTTGCAGTGACCACGCTGGTTATTGTTGCCATTATGCTCTGGCGCGGTCAGCCGCGCGTTGTTGAGATCAACTCCGCCCTGATAGAGGAGACAGGGCAAGGACTGACTCGCCAGTTAGGTACTGTTTTATCGCGTATTGAAGGTGAAACGGTTAGCCTGTCGCGCCTTGCCGAAGTGCTGCCAAACGACGAATCGCTATACCAGCATGTCGTTCCGCATCTTATTGGCGAACAGAATGATTCCATCATTACCGGCGGCGGCATCTGGCCGGAGCCGGATGCCTTTACGCCCGGCATTGAGCGACGCAGTTTCTTCTGGGCGCGTGATGCAGAAGGGAAATTGATCTTTTCCGACGACTACAACGTTGCCGGAGGAAGCGGTTATCATAACGAAAGCTGGTATCTCCAGGCGAAAGGGCACTCACAGAACAGTTGCGTCTGGTCTGATGTTTACCAGGATACGATTTCCGGGGTTAACATGGTGACCTGTAGCATTCCTTATCAACTGGCAGGGAAATTTGCCGGCGTCGCCACAACCGATATCCGACTGGATAACGTCGCCACCTTTATGCAACAGCAGGGGAACAGCACGGGCGGTTACGCCTTTGTGGTGGATAAACAGGGGCAAATCCTCTATTTCCCGCAGGCCGATCACGCGCAGTTTAAAACGTTTACTGACCTGGTCAAAGCCTCTGACTGGCTCGCCCCGGTAGCCGGATCGCTGAAAACGCTGAATGCCTCGGCCGATGTCGCCACCATTCCTCTTGCACACGACGGCATACTGGACGGGCCTTCCCGGGTGATGCTTTTCCCGATGGCGGATACCGGGTGGATCGTTGGGCTGGTGACGCCTGAAGAACGCGTTGTCGGACTGGCAAAAGTGATGATGAAGGATGTACTGGAAGTGCTGATTCCGATCATGGCCATTCTGCTGGTGGGCTCCTGGCTGGTGGTGCGCCGTCTTATCTCTCGTCTGGACGATACGCGTCGCGCGCTGGATGATATCGCCCAGGGCGAAGGCGACCTGACTCGCCGCCTGGACGTCCGGGGTAAAGATGAGATTTCCGATATTGCTCAGGCCTTTAACCTCTTTGTGGACAAAATATCCGCGATCCTGATTACCGTTCGCAGCAGTAGCGTGGTGGTTGCGAATAACGCCGTCAGTCTGGCTGACAGTAATATGGAGTTATCCTCCCGCGTAACGCAGCAGGCTGCCGCGCTGGAGGAAAGCGCGTCGGCGATGGAGCAATTAAATGCGACCGTTCATCAAAATACCGGGAATACACAGTTAGCCGATGAGCTTTCCGAAAACACGGCGCAAACGGCTAACCGCTGTGGCGATGTCATGCAGGGCGTGATTTCCACGATGGATAACGTCAGCGCGTCGTCCGGCCGGATGGTGGAAATTGTCGCCGTTATCGACAGCATCGCGTTTCAGACCAACATTCTCGCGCTGAATGCGGCGGTGGAAGCCGCACGAGCGGGTGATGCCGGTCGCGGATTTGCCGTCGTCGCCTCTGAAGTGCGCACGCTGGCACAGCGCAGCGCCACTGCCGCGCAGGAGATCAAGGCGTTAATCGATGAGTCGGTTTCACACGTAGACAGCAGCAGTCAGCAGATCCATAACGCCGGGGATCGTCTTGGCGAGTTGGTCGGCAACGTGCGTCAGGTCAGACAATTGATGGGTGAAATTCGCGTGGCGGGTGAAGAACAGCGTAAAGGTGTCTCTGAGGTCACGCTGGCAGTAACCGAAATGGACAGTACGGTTCAGCAGAACGCGTCGCTGATTGATGATGCCGCTGCGCGAACCCAGGTCCTGAAAGAAGAGGCTGAACAACTGGCGCTGCTGGTCTCTTCATTCAGATTGCCTGAACCCACCGCAGCATAATTTTCTCTCTCCCCCACAGAACGTCTGCAAATTGCAGACGTTCTGCTTGCGTCAGTCAGATAGCTAAATCCATTATTTAGTGTTTTATCTCCATGAATAGCCAATAACTCCATTATATAGTGGTTTATGCTTTTTGCCTTCGCTGCACATTAACTCTATAATATTGTGTATTACGTCAGAAATATTGCGATAAGGGACACTATGATGGATTTAACCCTTAGTTCTCCAGCCGAGATTGTTACGCTACTGTGCGACCGATTACGCAAAGAACGCCTGGCAAAACAGATGACTCAGGCTGACGTGGCCGCCCGGGCGGGAGTTGGCGTCAATACGGTTTCAAACCTTGAAGCAGGCAAAAATGTGGGCTTCGAGAATCTGGTCAGAGTGGCGGTGGTATTAGGTTATGGCGACGCGTTGAAAGCGCTGTTCAAGCCCAAAATTGATAGCCTGGATGATATCTTACGTTATGAGAAGAGCGCGACGCGTCAGCGGGTGAAGAGGAAAAATAGCGATGCCTGAGCAGATAGACGTCTTCTATGAAGGATGGGGGGAACGATGGCTCTGGGGCAAGCTGGTCTCATCAACGGCATTGACCGGTCGGCCAGTCATCGCCTTTGAATACAGTGACGAGGCCGTTCGCAAAGGTTTTGAGCTGTCCCGCTTAACATTACCGCTTGAGGGGCCGCGATTACGCAGGGACTTTCCGGCTCATCAATTACATCTTCCGGGGCCGGTTTACGACGCTCTGCCTGATGGCTGGGGAATGCTGCTGATGGATCGCTTATTCAAACGCAGAGGACTCAATGCCGCCCGAATTGGCCCCCTGGAGCGGCTCACCTGGGTAGGCGGCAACGCAATGGGGGCAATGACATTCCAGCCGGTACAGGCAGAGGCAGAACTTACCTCGCAAGAAGAGATCCCGCTGGTGCAGCTGGCCGCAGAGGTGCAGGAGGTTCTGAGCGGAGAAGGCGGGGAGTTCCTGCAAAAATTATTGCAGATGGGCGGTTCACCGCAGGGGGCACGGCCAAAAGCATTACTCTACCGTGACACTGTCACGTCAAAATTCACAACCTCGCCGTTAGCAGGTGCGGAAAGCTGGCTGGTCAAATTCCCGGCCAGACAGGAACATGCCGAGGTCTGCGCCATTGAAGCCGTCTATTCAGCGTGTCTGCGCAAATGCGGCATCCAGACGCCTGACGTTACGTATTTCGCCTTGCCGGAAGGGCAAGCGGCATTCGCCACCCGCCGTTTTGATCGTGAACAAGGGATGCGCGTGCCCATGCAAAGTCTGGCCGCCTTCACTGGCGCGAATTACCAGACGCCTGGTTCGCTCGACTACCGAAGTTTTTTACGTGCGACGCAAATATGCACCAACGATATTCGGGAAAAAACGCTTGCCTTCGAGCGAGTGGTCTTTAATGTCGTGTTCAACAACCGGGACGATCATCCGAAGAACTTCGCTTATCTGATGTCCGCAGATGGACAATGGACCCTGGCGCCCGCCTATGATGTGACCTATTGCGATGGGCCTGGCGGCTATCATCAGATGGATGTGATGGGTGAAGCTCTGGATATTGAAAGAAAGCATCTTCAGGCGCTGGGTGAACAGGAAGCCGAATTGCCAGCCACCAGAGTCGCGGAGATCATCGCGACTATTTGCGACGTTGCGGCGACGTTCAGCGCAATTGCTACCGACCTCTACCCGGGGCAAATCACGAGCGACACGCTGAACTATATCCAAAAACAGATTGATGGGAATATCAGCCGCCTGAAGGGATGACGGCTGAGTCAGTCTCACGGAACAAGAGGGTGTGGGGGAGGTTAGCTTCCCCACCGGCTTTTCAGATAGTTCACCGCTTGCTGGGTTTGCGGCCGATCAAGATAGCTTTCTCTGAACAGGATTGTGCCTTTGATTTGTGAGACGGATTCATTCAGATCGAGTTGCTTCTTAAGCTCCGGGACGCCGCCATTGATCATCCAGTCCGGTTCATTCTTTGACGGTTCGCCGACTTTATACAACGCCACGCCAATATAGAGATGGGTATTCGTGGGTTTCACCACATCCGCCCACCATTTCGCCAGCACATCATAACGGGCCGCGTCACGCGCAAAGGGCCAGTAGAGCTGCGGCGCAATGTAATCCAGTAATCCCAGTTGCACCCAGCGGCGAGTATCGGCATAGGATTCATCATACGCCGCCGCGCCCCTCGTATCTGAACCTGCCGGATCATGCGAGCGGTTACGCCATACACCAGCGGGGCTGACGCCAAATTCAACATCCGGTTTCAGGTTTTTGACCGTGCGGGATACCTGCTCAATCAGCAGTTGCGTATTGTGTCGCCGCCAGTCCGCTTTTGAGGCAAACGCCTGACCATATCGGGCAAAGGTGGAATTGTCGTTAAGCGTGGAGCCTGGCGTTTCGGTATAGAAATAGTCATCAAACTGTACGCCATCGATGGGATAACGTGTGACCACTTCCGCCACGATACTGGTGATCCAGTCCCGGACGTCAGGAATGCCGGGATCAAGAACAAAACGGTCTCCAGAGATGCGCACCCAGTCGCGATGCAGCACAAACACGCTCGCCGGATTTGACGTCACCGTCGCGTTTAACTGCGCCACCGTTGCCGGTTTGGTGTTTACTGATACGCGGTAGGGGTTAAACCAAGCGTGTACTTTCATTCCCCGCTTATGCGCTTCATCAAGCATAAACTGTAGCGGATCGTAGCCCGGATCTTCACCAATCTTTCCGGTCAGCATATCTGACCACGGTAAAATTTTTGACGGCCAGAGCGCCGTTCCATCCGGCTTGACCTGGAAAAACACGGTATTGATTCCCAGACTTTTTAGCTTATCCAGCTTTTCGATCAACGCGTTCTGTTGTTGACGCACCCGAACCGCCGCATTACTCGTATTCACGGAACTGACCGGAGGCCAGTCAAGACGCGAAACGGTTGCCAGCCAGATACCACGAACCGGCTGCTGATTTTTCTGGGATGGGGCTGGCGTCGCAGAAGAAGGGGGCGTAACCAGCGAAACGGGAGGTTTTGAGGCGCAACTGGCAAGTAAAAACGCGGTGGCGACAAGCGTAGCCCGTTTTTTTACTTTGCTGACAAGACGAGCGTGACGAGAGCTGATGATCATATTTGCCAATTTTCCGTTTGGTTAATCCAAAAAATCTTACACGAGATCTGGCTAATTACAGAGTTCATTGCTACGTTTTTTACAGGAGATGGCATTCCTCCTCATAACCGCCCTCTGGCTGATGATGCCTGCACATTCTGGACGTTGCCCCGCGTGGACAAGTCAACGTGTATTGTGTAGGAGTCATTATGCGCCGTACCTCAACAACATCGCTGCAATTTATTACCGTTTTGTATGCCTCTGGTCGTCGTCATACCCCCCCTTCGGGCGATCGTGCTCCTGCATATTTTGTCGATCTGAATCTTGATAAAATCGTCGATCGCATTGTTCAGGGGCGGGAAGAGTACGGCATCAGCGCTTTCTTTTATTCACCGCTCGAATGTCTGGAGGATATCCTCTATCGACAGGAAATTATTCAGGATGTGACAATACATGCGCTCTATAAGGCGCTAATGGCATATTCCACAGATATGAAGAATATCAGGGAGATTTCAGAAGAAAAAACAAACCGGTTTTACTTCTATCAACAGCGGCGCTGGGAGCTTGAGTGCATTTTGTTGTATTGCCAGGCCGTTACGGCGCTGTATGAGCGTATAGCGCCGCTGTCTTTGTCTTCCGACGGTATGATTAATTTCAGGCATTATCTTCGTCAGTATATCGAGAGTGAAAATTTTACCGGGTTATATTCAACCGCCACTATGATAAGAAAAAGTCTGGAGGCGGTTCAGTACGGCCTGAAAATTAAAGGCGACACCATTATTGTTGAACGGTATCACCAGGAGAAAAACTATAGCGATGAGATCCTCGATGTGTTCTCAAAGTTTAAGCAGCATGATGTGAATGTCGAGGTGGAGAGTAGACATCACAGCTTCGGGATGAACCATATTGAAGCACAAGTTCTGGATTGTGTTGCCAGACTATTTCCCGCCGAGTTTCATCAACTTGATGTGTTTATAGATGCCAACAGGCGCTACAGAGATAACACGCTGGATCTTTTTGAACGTGAAGTGCAGTTTTATCTGGCTGTTGTGGAATACATTGAAAAATTTCGGCAGAAAGGGCTGCCATTTTGTATCCCGGAGGTACAACGAGATGAAAAGGCTATTTCGGCTGTTGCGGCTTTCGATCTCGCGCTTGCAGAGGTCATCCTTGAGAAAAAGGAGAAGGTTGTCTGCAATGATTTCAGCTTCCAGAAGCATGAACGTATTTTCGTCATATCGGGCCCCAACCAGGGCGGGAAAACCACCTTTGCCCGCATGATAGGGCAACTGCATTTTCTTGCCTTGCTGGGCATTTATGTCCCTGCCAGGCAGGCAAAGCTCTTTCTGACAGACACTATTTTTACGCATTTTGAGAAAAGCGAAAATATTTATAACCTTCGGGGAAAACTGTATGACGACCTGGTGAGAATAAAAGCGATCCTTGATGCTGCCACATCACACAGTTTGATTATCATGAATGAGATTTTTACGTCAACCACATCGCGGGACGCCATTTATCTGGGAACACGGGTAATCAAGAAAATAGTCATGCTCGATGCGCTTTGTGTCTGCGTAACGTTTATCGACGAGCTTACGGCATTAGATCCGTCCATCGTCAGCTTAATGAGTACGGTTGAGCATAATAATGCGGCATTAAGAACCTATAAAATCACCAGGAAACCGGCCGATGGTATCGCATGGTCAACGACGCTGGTGATAAAGCATGGGCTGACATATGAGCAGATAAAAACGAGGTTAAACGGATGAACGCGTATCTGATGTATAAAGATAACGATTTTATCGTTGACGATAATATCCCAGAGAACATCAAATTTGCCATGAAAGATCTGGAGTTGGCGGTGTTGTTTAATGCGTTGTCTGATGGAGATGATTTTCTTTATTCCGTCGTCAGGAAGGCATGTTCCGTGCTGCTATCGGGCATTCCTGACATTGAGTACAGGCAGGCTATTCTGCGGGATTGCCTGTATAACGAGGACGTTATCAGAACATTCTATAACGTGGTGGTTGAATGTCTGCAAATGGAAAAGGAGAAACTTCACTACGGCGTTTTTGGTCATTATCCTTCCGCTGTGCTGCATCAGTCTCTTTCGTTTACCCAATTCCTGATGACATATTTACAGAAAATAAAAATTATCGCACAAGAAAATATCCATCACGTTGAATCTCCGGGGATGGTTCGTCTTTTCTCGATGCTTGTTCAGGAGTTAAACGATGATTATATGAGCACTATTGAAAGACATCTGAAGCAGATGACTTTCAAAAAAGGCGTATTAATCAGCGCGCGATTAGGGCAGGGTAATCAGGGCAAAGACTATGTACTCAGGCGGCCCAATCCCCCGCAAAAAGGATGGTTTCGGCGTCTTTGGACAAAAAGGCCAGCGCATTACACCGTACAGCTAGCCGCGCGTGATGAAAATGGCTTCAGGGCATTAAGCGACTTAAAGGATGAAGGGCTCGTATTGATCGCCAATGCAATGGCGCAATCCACCGCGCATTTGCTTAATTTTCTAAAGTCACTGCGCACTGAATTAGGATTTTATATTTCATGCCTTAATCTTGCGCAGGCCTTAAACAAACGCAATATTCCACTGTGCTTTCCTGTCCCGATATATCAAAGAGAACGCCATCATGTGTTTGAGGCACTCTTTGATCCCTGCCTTGCACTGACATCGGATCGGGAAATCGTTAGCAACACATTAAGAACAGATAATAAAAATACTTTTATCATCACTGGCGCAAACCAGGGAGGGAAATCCACGTTTTTACGCAGTATCGGGCTGGCGCAGATAATGATGCAGACGGGGATGTTCGTTTCTGCTGAATGTTATAGCGCAGATCTTTGTCGGCAGATATTCACGCATTACAAATGTGAAGAAGACAGCCATATGGTCAGCGGAAAGCTGGATGAAGAGCTCCGACGAATGAGTGACATTGTTGATTCTCTACAACGTGATGACCTGGTGCTGTTTAACGAATCGTTCTCTGCAACAAACAGTCGGGAAGGGGCCGAAATCATCAGAGGCGTGGTAACCGCACTGGCAGAAAGCAACGTGAAGCTCTTTTTTGTTACGCATACTGCGGAATTTGCATGTTCGTTTTATCAGGAGGATCGCCAGGACACGGTATACCTGTGCGCCGAACGACGCGACGATGGAGAAAGGACATACAAAATAGCAGAAGGCGTGCCTCTGGATATCAGTTATGGCGAAGATCTGTACCGGGATGTTTTTGATGCCTCTCCCGTATACCGGAATACGGGAGAGGATTCAGAGCGTTAACCTTTTCTGAAGGCAGATTTACCGGCGAAAACGGCGGCATCGCCAAGTTCATCTTCAATACGCATTAGCTGATTGTATTTCTCGATGCGTTCTCCACGGCTTGGCGCTCCCGTTTTGAGGTGTCCGGCGCGTAAGCCTACCGTCATATCAGCAATGAAACTGTCTATTGTTTCTCCGCTACGGTGTGAGATAAAGCTGCCCCAGTGATGATCATGACACAATTGAACCGCTTCAATTGTCTCGCTTAACGTACCAATCTGGTTCAATTTGATCAGTGCGGCATTCGCCAGATTTTCATCAATTCCTCGCTGGATATATTTCACGTTAGTCACAAAAAGATCGTCACCCACCAGTTCAATCTTATTGCCAAGCGTATCGCTCAGAATTCGCCAGCCAGCCCAGTCATCTTCGGCCAGGCCATCTTCGATCAGAACAATGGGGAATTCGTTGACCAGCCGCTCATAATAGCGCGTCATCTCTTCCGCACTGAATTGCGCATTTTCGCTGCGCAGGGTGTATTTTCCGTCTGAATAAAATTCGCTGGATGCAGGGTCCATGCAAATAACAATATCCTCGCCGGGTTTATAACCGGCTTTTTCGATCGCTTCGACAATCAATTCCAGCGGTTGCCGGTTTGACGAGACGGCTGGCGCGAATCCACCTTCATCACCCACGCCAGTAGACAAGCCTTTCTCCAGTAAGACCTGACGTAAATTCTGATACACCTCGCTACCCCAGCGAATGGCTTCCCGAACAGAGCTTGCGCCCCAGGGAGCAATCATGAACTCCTGAAAATCGGCGCCTTGCCAGCGAGCGTGAACGCCGCCATTGATGATATTCATACAAGGAACCGGGAGGAGGTTAGCGCCAACGCCGCCGAGGTAACGATACAGCGGAATGTTTGATAGCTGCGCGGCCAGACGCGCCACGGCAAGCGATACCCCGAGAATAGCATTGGCCCCGAGACGACTTTTATTTTCCGTACCATCAAGAGTTATCAGGCAGTTATCGATATCTTTCTGACGGCGGACATCATATCCCCGTAGCGCATTATCGATCTCAGTATTGATACTCTGAACCGCGCCCAATACACCTTTGCCGCCAAAACGCGACTTATCTCCATCACGGCGCTCAATGGCTTCGCGCGAACCGGTACTGGCACCGGAAGGGACTGACGCGCGCGCAACACCGCCGCCGATGGCGGAGACTTCGACCTCAACGGTCGGATTACCTCGGGAGTCCAGAATTTCTCTTGCGATCACACGTTCAATTTCATAGCTCATAGAAATGACCTTATTTTATGGAGTGGATATATGTTTAATCAGCACATCAACCGAGAGATGATTGATGAACTCAAAAGAGAACGAGGAAAAAACCCCAAACAGGCGATTCTTATGACCCAGCATGACCAGGTCGATATCCTCATGTTGGATAACCGCTTCAACATCTTTGAAACGTTGAATGCTGATAATTGATTTCACTTGCACATGAATACTGCTGGATTCCGCCAGGCGACTGAGCATCGCTTTGGCCTCGATCACTTCATGTGATTGCCGATCCCGGGTTAAAGCATCACTCGTGTAATCCAGCTCCCGGTAATCAGAACTGATATGCCCGAGGGTGATCTGAGTCCCCATTTCTTTTGCCAGACGTTCAGCATGGTGCAGCAACAGCACACCATCGATTTCATTCTGGACCAGTAATAATGCGTGTTTGTACATATGCATACGCCACCTCTCAAGTAATGAGAAACGTTCAGCATCGCAAATGAACAATGTGTTGCAGACGGGCCGATGGACATAACAAGAGCCGGTGAGCGCTACGTTGTTGCTGATGTTGTGATAGTCAAAGGCATGGATAACATCTTTCTTTTCAAAAAGATGAGATTCAGGAAGTAATGAAGTGGTTGTTTTACTATTCATAGCGATACCCGACATACATGCCTAAGAAAAACAGCAACAGTTGTATATCAGGCGTCATCATCCGATTCGAGCGAACCGGCGGTTGGGAAAGGTGGAACACCATCACCTTGTGAACTAAGCGTATAGCAGGTTCAGGCGGAAATCAATGAGAAGTAAGTCTGTTACGCATGGATCGCGAAGAAGGAGAGGGTAGTCAACGAAATCTGCGGCGGAAATAACGCAATAAAAATTATAACTTAGTACGATTTTGACTTTAACAATTCCATAAGTCGTTTAATTATAGACAGTTATTGTATCTACAAGTCTTCGAGTGTGCTTATGAAAGAGATCTGTTCCGCAGATTCGTCAACATTTAAACATGTGCGTTTTGTTCTCACAGACATGGATGAAACGCTGACTTACAAGGGGCGCCTTGCGGCTGAAACCTATATGGCGCTGGAACGGTTGCAGAATGCAGGAGTAAAAGTGATACCGGTCACAGCCGCGCCCGCAGGCTGGTGCGACCAGATGGCACGGATGTGGCCAGTTGATGGCGTCATTGGTGAAAATGGCGGTGTGTTTTTCAGAAGGCGAAATGACGGTCATGGCATTGAGCGTTTCTTCTGGCACGGCACAGAAAAATATCCTGACGTCGCTGAGCGCCTGACGCAAATTGGGGAACAGATAAAAAGGGAAATTCCTGCCGCTCATTTTGCCGACGATCAACCTTTCAGGATGACGTCCATTGCCTTTGCTAAACCGCCAGAAGCCCATCAGTGTTCATTAATACTTAACGCATTGACGCAAGCAGGTGCTACAACCACCGTAAACAATCTCTGGATTCTTGGCTGGTCTGGAGAATATGACAAGTTATCTATGGCCCGACGAGTGCTCAGGGATTTTTACGATCTCGACATTGATGCCGAACGTTCTGCCGTATTGTATAGCGGCGACTCGACGAATGATGCGCCGATGTTTTCATTCTTTGAACATACGGTTGGAGTGAGCACGGTATCAGATTACCTTGATCAAATCCCGAAACCTCCGCAGTGGATTACCCGTGGCCCGGGAGGTGCTGGTTTTGTGGAAATTGCAGATGCGGTAATTGCCGCCAGATAGTGAAAAACGCAGGTCCCGTCGGCTTATCCGGTCACAGTGGCCGGGTTTTTAATGCGTGCGCTACGTGAAATCTGACGCAGGATAACCGCCAACAGTTTGCAGAATTCACACAGGGCACGATGGAAGGCGTGCAGAAAAGGCGAGGGATGCATTATGAGTCAAGGGAGTAAGCCTGTATTGGGCGTCATAAATTCAATTTAACATAATATACATTATGCGCACTAAAGAGGGTAAAGGGAGAATCTGTGGTTTTGTAGTCATCCTTGTGCTGGCCGCTATAGTCTCTGAAGCACTTTCTCCAGCACGACTCTCCGTTGATTCTGAGGCTCTGTTTCACAGCTCCAGCACTTCCCGCGATGTCTAAATACATTTTCCGAATACATGTAACACGTTTTTTTGCTTAGGCGTTGTGAATTCCTCATCCGCAAGATGCTGCATCCCCAGGGATTCATAAAACCGACGCCCGCTGTCGTTACCCTTAAGAACCTGCAACCAGAAAAAATGCTGCTCCTTATGCCTTGCTATCTCGATAGCTTTTTCGAAAAGAATTCGGCCATATCCTTTCCCGGTTTCTCCGGGTGCAAAATACAGTTTGTTTAAGAGCGCACCTGAGTGATTACCACCGCTAACTGGACGGTCCCAGCTTATCTTTGCAAAACCTACTGGCTTATCGCTTTCCGCAATGAGCCAGGTAACTGACGGATCATTTAAACTATTTTCAAGTTGGTCCGGCGCGTACTCACTGTCAATAAATTGTCGAAGCTCTACAGGACAATCCCATAACTCTTTGAAATGATAGTAATAACTTGACTTCCCCAGTGTTTGTAATATCGGGGTATCGGCAGGTACAGCATAACGTATGGTCAAGTTCATACACTCTCCTGAAACGGCTTAAATTTAAGTTAACGCACAACATAATGCTGAATATGATATTTATCACAAAGCGCTCAGAAGTGCTGTAGCAAGATTAAAATATGCTATGGTTAATATATAATGTTTTCATCGGGTACATCCATCAGTTGTTGTTAACATACTAAGGAACCTGTCGCTTACTCACATAAACATACCGATATTACTCGTTTAAATCCTTGTCGTTATTATTTTAAGGAGAAGAGTATGAAAGAGCTTAATATCTTCGGTCAATATGTAGGCAGACATCTTGAGGGTAACCTTGATTTTATTTTACCTGACACGCGCCAGTTGTCAGGCCGTTACTGTCACTTACAGCCCCTTGCGACTTACCACTGTGATGATCTTTATCAGGGCT
This sequence comes from Citrobacter sp. CK181, assembly GCF_030333595.1. Classification (NCBI taxonomy): domain Bacteria; kingdom Pseudomonadati; phylum Pseudomonadota; class Gammaproteobacteria; order Enterobacterales; family Enterobacteriaceae; genus Citrobacter; species Citrobacter sp. CK181. The sequence goes on from NZ_JAOWFN010000011.1 coordinate 1,061,858, forward strand.
GGCATAGTATAGAGGACCCACGGGACTGGACTTATCTTCCTGATGAACGCCCCGAGACAAGGCAAGCAACCTTTGACTATATCAAACGCATCATCAGTCAGGGCGGAATTTCATATTATGCCATAATAGAAAATAAATCCGCGAAAGCCCGAGGCACCCTCGCCCTTTTTAATATAGACAAGAATAATGGCGTTGCGGAAATCGGATATGTACATCTCACGCCAGCGATAAAACGTACCTTTTTAAGCACGGAAGCAATTTATCTTTTACTGATGTATGTTTTTGATGTCCTTAAATATCGTCGTTGTGAGTGGCAAACAGACACGCTTAACCATGCTGGGATGAATGCTGCTGAAAGAATTGGGTTTCGGAAAGAAGGCATCTTACGTGATAAGCAAATCATAAAATCAAGGAGCGTGGATATCGCAACATATTCAATTATTAGCGCCGAGTGGCCGAAGATATCCAGTGCGATATCTGTCTGGCTAAGAACGGAAAATCTCGACGAACGTGGACATCAGATCCACCCTTTACGGCACTATCTGGCGGAGCCTGAAGTGTAATCAGGAATACGGGGCCGTGACGACGGCCCATGCTTTTATTTATCCCATAAGCATTCAAGTTTTAAACACTCAGCGCCTTTGTATAAGCATTCATCATAAATACGGTAGCCCACATGCTCAGCAACACGAATGGACGGAATGTTATTCTTTGCGATAAGACAAATTGTCTTCGAAGGTGAAAACGAATGGACAAACCACTGATGCGCAGCGACGGCGGCTTCCTTTGCTACGCCAGCCCCCTGAGCTGAACGTGAAATAACCCATGATGCCTCGACACAGTTCTCAAAGTTTTCATCAATGCCACGATGAAAATTAGCCAGCCCTGTTTCGCCTAAAAACGTGCCGTCAGACTTTTGAAAAATAGAAAATATACCGTAACCAAAAACAGACCAATGCCCGATGTTTCTCAACAGGCGGTTCCATGCCTCTTCCGGCGTAAAGCCTGGGGCATTAACCAGATGAAATATTTTAGGGTCTGAATACATCGGATACCATACATCATAATCTGTGATGGCTTGAGGGCGCAGAATGAATCTTTCCGTGACGATAGCAGACATTATTTTCCACTCATTATGCTTACGTTGCTTCTATTGTAACTGAGTTATCCACTCATTCCGTCCAAAACTTTCTGTGGATAACGCGTTGGCGTTAATCCCGTGTGTTGACGGAAAAACGCAACAAATGCGCTGTCGCTGGCAAATTCCAATAGACAGATAGACACGGTTTTCCAGCCATTGAGACATCTGTTTAGCCTCCGTTGTAACACAGATCCCGCTTTGTCATTATGATCCTGCGTCTGTTCTCCTTTCTGCCATTCATCACTGGTTGAGTGTGGGATCATCTGATAGTGTCGGGAAATGAATGTTTAACGGAAATGACGATGAGCAAAGTCTATACTGGCGGCTGTCTGTGCGGTTTTATCCGTTTTTCGGCAGTAGCGCCGAAAAATCCACATACCTGTTCCTGCTCGATTTGCCAAAAACATACAGGTGCATATTCGGTCAGTTGGGTTGAGTTCGACGCTCAGGATGTGACGTGGACAGGACAAGGAGACAAGCCTGCGGTCTGGCGCTCTTCGGATATCTCCAGTCGGGCATTTTGTTCTCACTGCGGAAGTTCAGTAGGCGCAATTGATGATGCGCCTACCGTTGCGTTGTTAACTGGCGTATTTGACGAGCCTCAGGATGAAGATCTTCATGCGCATTAAGCGCATCGCCCTCACCCTGTCTGCCTGTTTCGCCAGCCCTCCCTTTTCTGCCTGACGGGTAAACGCACGGAAGTTTCAGACAGCGATTAATTTCCCCCTCAAAAGTATGTTGTAACTAAATAACATGAAAACAAAACCCGGCCGCAGCCGGGTCAGATGATTAGCACAGCGGTTTTACCGCTTCACGCATCCCTTTCGTCAGGATTTCATCCAGGTCGGTCGTGACCTGTTCGACCAGACCTGCAACGTGCGTCAGGTCCTGCTCCCAATGCGCGTCCACGGCCAGCACGGTATGAACCAAATCCTGTGTGCTGATAAGACCGTCGCTATGTTGATGCCACAACTGTTGATAGCGCTCAATCCAGTGCGCATCATCCTGGAGCGGATACGTCTCGCCGCGACGTTCACCACGATAAAATGCGATCAGCGCCGCAAGCGCAAACGTCAGGCGCGCCGGTAAAACGCCGCTGACCTGCTGCCCTGCCAGTAGCTGCGGTAAAATACGGGTGCGAAATTTAGTCATGCCATTTAACGCAATCGACAACAACTGGTGTTTAATATACGGATTCTGGAAACGCCCCGTCACCGCACTGGCGAACGACATTAGCTCGTCGCGAGGTAAGTCCAGCACCGGAATAATCTCTTCATAGATGGCTTTTTCAACAAAGGCGCAAATGTCGCGGTCATTCATGGCTTCACCAACGGTATCCAGCCCGGCCTGGAACGCAACGGGCACCAGCGCCGTATGCGCACCATTCAGGATCGCGACCTTACGCTCTTTGTACGGCTTGATGTCATCAACAATCAGCACGTTGAGCGGATACTTATCAAGACGCAGCTCAGAAGCTACCTTTTTTGGCCCCTGAATCACAAACAGATAAAAATGTTCCGCAGTATCGAGAAAAGCATCGTGATAGCCAAGTTCCGCTTCAAGTTGCGTCACTTCATCACGCGGATATCCGGTCACAATCCGGTCAACCAGCGTGGAACAAAAGGTGTTCGCCTGATCCAGCCACTGCACAAACGCAGCGGACAAGCTCCACTCCTGAGCGTAACGCAGTACCAGCTCGCGCAACGCCTCGCCATTGTAATCAATCAGTTCACAAGGAATGATAATCCAGCCTTTATCAAGCGCGCCGTCAAAACAGGTATAACGTTCAAACAGCAGTCGCGTCAGCTTCGCGGGGTAGCTGACCGCGGGCGCGTCATCAAATGCGTCACCGGCATGGTAGCTAATACCGGCTTCTGTGGTATTAGAGAAAACAAAACGCATGTCCGGGTTATGCGCCAGTTTCAGGAATTCATCGTAATCCTCATAGACGCTGATTTCACGGTTAACAGAACGGATCAAACGCGCGTCGCTAACCGCCTCGCCCTTTTCATTCAAACCACGAATAATCGTGGTATAGAGCCCGTCCTGGGTACTCAATGACGGCGGAAACGTGCTTTCGATAGGGCGAACAATGACCACTCCGGCGTTCAAATCGGTATGTTCATTCAGCAGATCAACTTGCCAGTCAACAAAGGCGCGCAGGAAGTTTCCCTCACCAAACTGAATGATGCGCTCAGGATAGCTGGCACCGGGAAAATCGCGACGGTTTAGAGTTTTCACAATGGGTTCCCTTCTTAATTAGTCATACAACCTGTTTGAATTGGTAGAACAGGTTAGCAAACTTTATGATATTGAAACCCTGTTTTGATCAAGTAGTCACGATTAATCAAAACTGTTTTATGCTTTAACATCTCTCACGACGCGGAGATTTACGGCTGATTCATCTGGATAACCAGCCAGTGGTGAATGACGGCGACAACATACTGCTGCTGTTCTTCACTCAGCGATTCTCCCTGAGGAATGTTGTGCCATTTCGCCAGACAACCACGGCAGCAGGTCGCCGTCGCGTGTTGGGCAATAAATACGGGGTGGCCGCGCATCGGCGTTTGTTTACCATCGTTGCGCGGAAAAGCCGGGGCCAGCCGCTTAGCAATAAACTCGGCGGCATGTTGATCAATAACCTGCGCGCCTTTATCCCAGCAATACTGCCTTTCTTTTGCGCCAAGACGAAACCGCGCGCGAAATGGCGAACGTGACAGGCGAGAAAAAAGTGGATCAAGCGCGTTCATCAGTAAACCGAACGACCTAATTGTTGGGTGAGTTGTTCGAGTACCGCAATACCCGCCAGGGAGTTGCCCGCCGGGTCCAGTTCAGGGCTCCATACCGCAATCGCCATTTCGTGCGGGACAATCGCCACAATCCCGCCGCCAACGCCTGACTTAGCAGGTAATCCTACTCGCCAGGCAAATTCGCCTGCGTTCTGGTACATTCCACTGGTCGCCATCAGCGCGTTGATTTGTCGGGCCTGCATCGGCGAGACAACCGGTTCATCAAGGTGAAACGCCTGCCCCTGTCTGGCCAGAAAAACAAATGTACGCGCCAGTTCCGCACAGCTCATTTTCAACGCGCAGTAGTGAAAGTAATTTTGCAAAACGGTAGTGACATCATGCTGGAAATTACCAAATGACTTCATCAGCCAGGCAATAGCGGCATTGCGTGCGGAGTGCTCAAATTCAGAACGGGCAACCGTGACGTCATACGCAATATCCGACACGCCGCTAAGCGCCCGGACCACTTCCAGCATACGCTGGCGCGGCGCGCTCAGTCGCCCTTGCAGCATATCGCAAACCACCAGCGCGCCGGCATTAATGAAGGGGTTACGCGGTATCCCTTGCTCCAGTTCCAGCTGCACCAAGGAATTGAATGGCGACCCGGAGGGATCTTTTCCGACACGTTGCCAGATTTCCTCTTCCGGGTAGTGACGCATCGCCACTACCAGACTCAGCACCTTTGATATGGATTGTATTGAGAAGCGTTCCTGCGCATCGCCAGCCTGATAGTATTGCCCGTCAACGGTGCAAATGGCGATCCCCAGTTTTGATCCATCGACAGAAGCCAGCGCAGGGATGTAATCAGCCACTTTCCCCTGTCCAATCAACGGGCGCACCTGCTGAAGGATGGTCTCTAAAATTGAATTGTCCATGGCCCTGGCCACAATGTGCTCCTTGCTCGCAGGTCTGAAAAGGCCTGCGAGTATAACAGAGCTGAATGTGCGGCGTCAGGCAGAAAGACGAAATCGCGCCACCGCGTTCAGAAGCTGATGAGATTCATGATGCAGTTGCAGCGATGACGCCGATGCGGTATTCACCAGGCTGCTGGTCTCTTGCGCCGCACGGTTAAGCGCCTGTAGCTGCCCCGTCATCTGGTGGATGCTGTCCCCCTGACTTAACGTGGCGCCAGAGATGTCATTCAACAGTATGCCCAGATTGTCTACTAACGAAATCACCTGCTGTAAATTTTCTTCCAGCCGGTTAACCGCATGTGAACCCTCCTCGATTCCCTGCAAGGAGTGGTGGATAAGTTCCTGTATGTTCTGCGTGGACTGACTGCTTTTACGGGCCAGCAGCCCCACTTCTTTTGCCACCACGGCAAATCCGCGACCTTGTTCTCCGGCATGAGCTGCTTCGATAGCCGCGTTCAGCGCCAGGATATTGGTCTGGAACGCGACGCTGTCAATCAGAGAGATGATCCCGCGCATTTCTGACGATCGCTCAACAATCGCCTGCATCGAACGGTTAACAGTTTCCATCATACGATCGCCGCCAGCCGCTACCTGACGCGCCTCGGCTGCACGTTGATTAGCCAGTCTGGCAAAGCCGCTATTGTCCTCGACATGCGTTTCCAGAAACGAGATATGCGAGGTGACACTACTTAACTCTTCGCTCTGTTTCGCCGATTGCTGATAAAGCTGTTTGTTGCTCTGCGCAAGCTGATCGATGTTGCCGACCATTGCGGTGGTGGCATCGCTCACCTGCTGCACCAGCTGCCTCAGCCCCTGTTGCATCGCATCAATGCGTGAGCTGAGTTGCGCGACCTCGCGGTTAAACCCGCTCACCTTCGGCATTGGTTCGGACAGATCGCCTGCGGCCAGAATATTAATATGGGCGATCAGGCGGCGCAGCGGAGAAATAACCCAGCGAGACATGCCGCTCCAGACCAGCAGGGCAATCACCACCAGCACAAACGGGATGAACAAAAAGAGGTGCTGCAACCCTTCCAGGCTGGCAATCAGCTGCTGCCTGCCACCCTCTGTCTGACGCCCACTCTCTTGCTGAAAGCGAGCATAGTTTTCATTGAAATCTGTCTGAAACGCCTGAACAGGAACAGCAAAGAACGCGTCGATGGCGTTAGTCTGGCTCAGGCCGTCCGCCTGTTCCTGAATACCGCTATAAAAACGCTGATAACTCTCAATCAGGCCGTCGTCTTTATGAGGGGCCATTGCAAGCCAGGCATCCCAGGCCGTTTTTGACTGCACCAGCGCCTGCTGAGCTTCATCCATCAACGGGCGCCAGCTGCCTTCTGATCCCGTTGCGGCATCCTGCATAAAGTAAACGCCCGCCCGGTTCAGCAGATCGCTTGCGGACAACAGCGCTACCCTCGCCTCATCCACCTTCGTTTGTTGCAGCAGTGCCTGCTGGTTACGTTGTTCGTTACGCTGAGCGTCTCGCACGGAAAACGACAGCATCAGGGATGACGCAACCTGCAAAATAGAAAACAGCGCGATAATGCAAAATATTCCCGTTAACAGACCAAACTGGCGGGGAGTGAAACGACGAATTAAGCCTCGAAAAATTTGCGTTAAGTTCATGATATTCTTCTGTATCAATGCGTTATGCGCGAGTGTACGGAGAGAAAATGACAGAACTATTGCAGTAATGTGACATGGCGCCTCAAGAAGACGCCGGAATGATCACAGACGGTTTTTCCAGACAGTTTGTACGTTGCAAAACTCATGCAGGCCAAAATGGGAGAGCTCGCGACCAAAGCCGCTTTTCTTCACGCCGCCAAATGCCACACGCGGATCGCTGGCGCTGTATCCATTGATAAATACCCCGCCGCATTCCAGGCGCGATGCCATCTCCTGAGCCAGTGCATCACGCGCAGTGAACAGCGTCGCCGACAACCCAAAGTCGCTGTCATTAGCCAGATGCAAGGCATGTTCGGCGTTCTTCGCCACGGTAATCGCCGCCACGGGCCCAAACAACTCCTGACGAAACGCCGTCATCTCAGGCGTCACATCGCCCAGCACCGTCACGGCATAATAGTTGCCTTCCCCGGCGAGCTTTTCACCGCCCAGTAATAAACGCGCGCCTTCTGCTATTGATGCCTCCACTTGCTGATGCAGCTCATCCCGTAGATCAAAACGCGCCATAGGGCCGAGATCGTTCTCTTCCGCCAGCGGATCGCCCATTTTCAGTGCGCTGGCGGCGGCAACAAACCGTTCAGTAAATTCCCCGGCAATCCCCTCTTCAACAATAAAGCGCTTCGCCGCCGCGCATACCTGCCCGGTATTTTGATAGCGACCGGCGACAGCGGCTTTAACAGCCAGATCCAGATCGGCATCGTTAAGAACGATAAACGGATCGGAACCGCCCAGTTCAAGCACGCATTTTTTCAGCGCAGCCCCGGCCTGCGCGCCAATCGCGGCCCCGGCACGCACGCTGCCCGTTACCGTCACGGCGGCAATACGGGGATCGTTAATCATCTGGCTAACGCCGTCGTTACTGGCATTCACCCAACCATAAACGCCCGCCGGAATACCGGCATCGGCGAAGATCTGCGCAATACGTTCAGCACAACCGATCACATTCGGCGCATGTTTTAGTAAATAGCCGTTACCCGCCAGCAGGATGGGAATCGCCCCGCGTAATACCTGCCAGAGCGGAAAGTTCCACGGCATGACCGCCAGTATTGTCCCCAGCGGACGATATGCAATCACCGCCTGCTGATTTTCCACCAGCGTCGGTTCCGGGTTAAGCATCGCGGGGCCATGTTCTGCATACCAGTCACAGAGCGCCGCAGATTTCGCCACCTCGGCGCGCGCCTGCCGGATCGGTTTTCCCATCTCACGGGAAATACTGTGCGCCATCTCTTCTGTACGGTTACGCAGCGCTTGCCCGATATCGCGAAGTTTCTGCGCCCGGTATGCCACCGTCGTGCGTTTCCATTCCTCAAATCCACGGGCAGCCAGAGTGAGTGCATTTTCAATATCATCAGCGCTGGCCCACGGCATCATCGCCAGCGTTTCACCGGTTGTCGGGTCCACGGAAATCGCATGTGTAGCAGGTGTCATCGTCATCGGTTTGTCTCTCTACGTTGCGGGAATGCCTGCATAATGGGCGCATTTACTCTTTCTGAAAAATGAATAATATTAAGCACTGCGTTCACAAAAAGAGAAAACTATGGATCTGACTCAGCTGGAAATGTTCAATGCCGTGGCCGAAACCGGCAGTATTACGCAGGCGGCGGCGAAGGTGCATCGCGTCCCGTCGAACCTCACTACGCGAATCCGCCAGCTTGAGGCCGATCTTGGCGTGGATCTGTTTATTCGTAAAAGTCAGCGGCTGCGCCTTTCTCCCGCCGGACATAACTTTCTGCGCTACAGCCAGCAGATCCTGGCGCTGGTTGATGAAGCGCGAATGGTGGTTGCTGGTGATGAACCTCAGGGACTGTTTTCACTCGGCGCGCTGGAAAGCACCGCAGCGGTACGCATCCCGGCCACGCTTGCCGGGTACAATCAGCGTTACCCCAAAATTCAGTTCGCCCTCTCTACCGGGCCTTCCGGGACAATGCTCGAAGGCGTTCTGGAAGGCAGACTTAACGCAGCGTTTGTTGATGGCCCGATTACTCATCCGGGTCTTGAAGGCATGCCGGTATACCGTGAAGAGATGATGATTGTCGCCCCTCATGGGCATTCCCCCGTACGGCGGGCAAAAGACGTGAATGGCAGCAATATCTACGCCTTTCGCGCAAACTGCTCTTATCGCCGTCACTTTGAAAGCTGGTTTCATGCCGATCGCGCGATGCCCGGCACCATTCATGAAATGGAGTCGTACCACGGCATGCTGGCGTGCGTTATCGCCGGAGCGGGCATCGCGCTGATCCCTCGTACCATGCTGGAAAGTATGCCCGGGCATCATCAGGTCGAAGCCTGGCCGTTGAGCGAAGAATGGCGATGGCTGGACACCTGGCTTGTGTGGCGTCGCGGGGCAATGACCCGTCAACTGGACGCGTTTATCGCCCTGCTGAATCCGTCCTCGCAGCCATAGCATTATCCTATGGGTTTGGGGCTACGCCTGCCGGGAGAAGCGTTTTATACTGCGCAAGACGAAAACGGATATGGAACAGTCATGAACACCAAAGCGCGTAAAGTGATGATCATTGGGGCAGGTAATGTTGGCGCATCAGCAGCTTACGCTCTGCTCAATCAGAATATTTGTGAAGAACTGATTCTGGTCGATTTGAACAGAGATCGTTCGGAAGGCCATGCTTTAGATCTCGCCGATGCAGCGGCCTACATGCCGGGGATGATGACCATTTCCACCCGGGAGGCGCATGAATGCGCCGATGTCGATATCGCCGTGATTACCGTTTCCGGCGGCGCATTAAAACTAGGGCAAACACGGCTTGATGAGCTGAACAACACCGCGCGGATCGTCCAAAAGATCGTACCGGAAATGATGGATGGCGGCTTTAACGGCATCTTTCTTATCGCCACCAATCCTTGCGATATCATTACCTGGCAGGTATGGACGCTATCAGGCCTGCCGCGCAGCCAGGTAATCGGCACCGGCGTCTGGCTGGACACCACCCGTTTACGGCGCGCGCTGGCGCAGGAACTGGATATCGGCGCGCAAAGCATCGATGCCTTTATTCTGGGAGAGCATGGCGATACGCAATTCCCGGTCTGGTCCCACTCCTCCGTCTACGGTTCTCCGATTGCGGACGTTTATCAACGCCGTACGGGTAAAATTCTGGACGTCGAGGCGATGGCGGAAAAAGTGCGCAAACATGGGTTTGAAATCTATAACCGCAAGGGCTGCACTGAATATGGTATTGCCGGAACCATTGCGGAAATTTGCCGGAACGTCTTCACCGGAAGCCATCGGGCGCTGGCCATCTCCTGCGTACTGGAGGGGGAATACGGCGTTGACGGCGTCGCTATCGGCGTACCGGCGGTGCTGACTCAAAGCGGTGTTCAACAAATTATCGAATTACAGTTAGCCGATGATGAGCTGGCGAAATTCAGATACTCCGCCGAAGTCATCAAAGCGAATATCGCAAAACTCCCCTGAATACGGTGTCCGGGATGATTTCCATACCCGGACGCCATTTCGTTTGTTTCATCAATCGGCTCACCAACGATAATGAGACATACATCACAAAATGATTGTATTTTCGCCAGCAAACGTTTTAAGATCGTGACCTCGCCTTTTCGCAACTAACCCGATTTACTCTTATGACAACAAACACTGTTTCCCGCAAGGTCGCGTGGCTACGGGTAGTTACGCTTGCTATTGCCGCTTTTATTTTCAATACCACAGAGTTTGTCCCTGTTGGCTTACTGTCGGACATCGCCCGAAGTTTTGCTATGCCGACCGCGCAGGTCGGGATTATGCTGACGATCTATGCCTGGGTTGTGGCGCTGATGTCGTTGCCCTTTATGTTGCTGACCAGCCAGGTTGAGCGGCGTAAGCTGCTAATCTGCCTGTTTGTTCTCTTCATTGCCAGCCATGTGCTCTCCTTCCTGGCATGGAATTTTACCGTGCTGGTAATCAGCCGCATCGGGATCGCGTTTGCACACGCCGTCTTCTGGTCTATTACCGCTTCGCTGGCCATTCGCCTTGCGCCGCCAGGCAAACGTGCGCAGGCACTGAGTCTGATCGCCACCGGAACCGCGCTGGCGATGGTTCTGGGGCTGCCTATCGGGCGTATCGTTGGTCAATACTTCGGCTGGCGAACAACGTTCTTCGCCATTGGTATAGGGGCGTTAATCACGCTGGTATGCCTGATCAAACTGCTGCCGAAATTGCCCAGCGAACATTCTGGGTCACTAAAAAGTCTGCCGCTGCTGTTCCGTCGCCCGGCGCTAATGAGTATTTATTTACTGACGGTCGTAGTGGTCACCGCACACTATACGGCATACAGCTATATTGAACCGTTTGTACAAACGGTGGCGGGTCTGAGCGCAAACTTTGCCACGGTATTACTGCTGATCCTCGGCGGCGCCGGGATTATCGGCAGCGTGGTATTCGGCAAACTGGGTAATCAGTACGCCTCGCCGCTTATCAGCATTGCCATTATGCTGCTGGTGATTTGCCTGATGCTCCTGCTGCCCGCAGCAGACAGCGAAAGCCATCTTGCCGTGCTGAGTATTTTCTGGGGCATCGCCATTATGGTGATAGGCCTGGGGATGCAGGTGAAAGTCCTGGCACTGGCGCCGGACGCCACCGATGTGGCAATGGCGCTGTTCTCAGGCATTTTTAATATTGGCATTGGCGCTGGCGCATTGGTGGGGAATCAGGTGAGTTTACACTGGTCGATGTCCACTATTGGCTACGTCGGCGCAGTGCCAGCCCTGGCGGCGCTGGTGTGGTCGATCATTATCTTTCGCCGCTGGCCTGTTTCGCTGGAAGAGCAGCCGCAGCATTGAAGTAAAACCCCAATAAAATGACTTTTTTATAAAGGGCCAGAGCAGGTAAGTTCTGGCCCTTTACTCGTTTCTTATCAATGTTACTTAATGAACGATAAGATCAGTTGCAATGATGCAACGATGAACTCAAGAACCACAATAATCGTGCTTAAGATATTCACCACGCTTTCTTCCTCTTAAAGAGGAATGCGATTACTCCGGCTTAGCCTCTCCTTGCCCGTCCACCAAAGATCAAGTGTGTTAAGTTTGGTTTATCGCATTCCTGGCCCAGGCGCTCGCAGGTACCACCCCGTAAGCCAGGACTTAGAAACTTTTTTTGCACAGGAGCAAAAGCCAGTAAAACGATAATCAACACACCTGCGCAGTATAATCTTCCCCGAAAAACGCATCAACACAATGATTTTTATACATTAATTCACAGGGTGTATATAAAAACATAAATAATTCAGCACCGAATATAAGACGGCTTAGCGATGTAATCATTAACGGTTAGATTTGTATGATGGCCTGATGTGGCGTAAGATAATGCGCGTGTTAAGTTTGGTTTATCGCACTTTTTATAAGTGCTGAAGCCTTTCCTGAATTAATGACTGGCTTCAAAAATAAAAACCACCGCTACCAACGGTGGTTTTTATTTTTTCAGGGCAACACATGTCACTTAATGGTAAGTCTTAATAATTTCCAGCACGCCGTTAATGATAAACTGCACGCCCATACAGACCAGTAAGAAGCCCATCAGACGGGAAATAGCTTCAATTCCCCCTTTGCCGACCAGGCGCATAATCGCCCCTGAGCTGCGCAGAGAACCCCACAGAATCACTGACACCGCCAGAAAAATAAGCGGTGGCGCCACCAGAATAACCCAGCCGGGAAAATCGACGCCGTGACGTACGGTAGAGGCCGAACTGATGATCATCGCGATAGTCCCCGGCCCAGCGGTGCTCGGCATCGCCAGCGGAACAAAAGCAATATTGGCGGAAGGCTCATCCTCCAGCTCTTCTGACTTGCTTTTCGCCTCCGGCGATTCGTGCGCCTTCTGCTGCGGGAACAACATCCGAAAGCCGATAAAGGCGACAATCAGCCCACCCGCAATGCGCAAACCGGGGATGGAAATTCCAAAGGTGTTCATCACCAGTTGACCGGCGTAATACGCAACCATCATGATGGCGAACACATACACGGAGGCCATCAGCGACTGACGGTTACGCTCCGCGCTGTTCATATTACCGGCCAGGCCTAAAAACAACGCCACCGTGGTTAGCGGGTTCGCCAAAGGCAGCAGGACAACCAGCCCAAGCCCCATCGCTTTAAACAAATCCATCATAATGCCATCTCTTCCCCATCAAGCTCGTTGTAAGCGGCAAGTATAAAGGGAAAACGCGGCGTTTCGCCATTAAGCATTCATTATGCCGAATAAGCATAACCAGTAATTATTATTAATAAATTACCCCGTGATGCAGCCCCTGCACTGACGCGTTTTAGCAAATCGTGGCATCCCCTTATTCATTCGATTGACTTATATTTGCCTGGGCAATAGTATCTGCCGTGACTAACTACTTGCCGGGGCAACCATTGTGAAAAGCACCAGTGACCTATTCAACGAAATCATCCCGCTGGGTCGCTTGATCTACATGGTCAATCAGAAAAAAGATCGTCTGTTGAACGACTATCTGTCGCCGCTGGATATCACCGCATCGCAGTTTAAGGTGCTCTGTTCTATCCGTTGCGCGGTATGCATTACCCCGGTCGAGCTGAAGAAAGTGCTGTCTGTCGATCTCGGCGCATTGACGCGCATGCTTGATCGGCTGGTCTGTAAAGGCTGGATCGAAAGACTGCCAAATCCACATGACAAACGCGGCGTGCTGGTGAAACTCACCGAACACGGCGCGGCAATTTGTGAGCAATGTCATCAGTTAGTAGGACAAGACCTGCACCAGGAACTAACAAAAAACTTAACGGCGGATGAAGTGGCAACACTTGAGCTTTTGCTTAAGAAAATCCTGCCGTAAACAGAAAGAGGTATGACGATGTCCAGACGCAACACTGACGCTATTACCATTCATAGCATTTTGGACTGGATCGAAGATAACCTGGAATCGCCGCTCTCACTGGAAAAAGTGTCAGAGCGTTCAGGTTACTCCAAATGGCACCTGCAACGGATGTTTAAAAAAGAGACCGGTCACTCATTAGGCCAGTACATCCGCAGTCGCAAAATGACTGAAATAGCCCAGAAATTAAAAGAAAGTAACGAGCCGATCCTGTACCTGGCGGAACGTTATGGCTTTGAGTCACAGCAGACGCTGACCCGGACATTTAAAAACTATTTCGACGTTCCACCGCATAAGTACCGTATTACCAATATGCATGGCGAATCCCGGTATTTGCATCCACTCAACCATTGTAATTGCTAATCGCCTGTTAATGACGTAATCGAGGAAATCATGAAATCTCTGTCTTCCGCAATGCTGGCTGTGCTGCTTGTCGTCTCTGGCCAAAGCATTGCGGAGCAAACCGCACAACCTGGAACACAAAATAATCGCGATGCGATGGTCATGCCGTCTGCGCATGATCAGTCGCCATTCGATTTCAATCATATGGGTGCGGGAAGCGATAAATCCGACGAATTAGGCGTACCGTATTACAACGGACACAGCCTGTAATTCGTTTTTGCCCCGCCACTGCGGGGCTTTTTTTATCCCCTTACCTGCGCCGCTTTGCGCAGCCGAAAACCAAACACGTTGATGTACAAACCCGCCATAATCAGCACCGCGCCAAGAAACTGTAACCCGGTAAGCGTCTCATTGAGCAACACGGCCGCGCTGGCCAACCCCACGACCGGCACCAGCAAAGACAGCGGCGCCACGCGCCAGGTTTCATAGCGTCCGAGCAACGTTCCCCAGATCCCGTAACCGACAATCGTGGCGACAAACGCCAGATACACCAGCGATAAAATCGTCGTCATATCAATCGCGATCAGGCTCTGAACCATCTGCGCAGAACCGTCCAGAATCAAAGAGGCCAGAAAGAAGGGAATAATCGGGATCAGCGCACTCCAGACCACCAGCGACATCACCGCCGGGCGAGTGGCATGTTGCATGATCTTCTTATTGAAAATATTCCCGCACGCCCAGCAGAACGCCGCCGCCAGCGTTAACATAAACCCGAGCATCGCAATATGTTGCCCATTGAGGCTGGCTTCTATCAGCAGCAGAACGCCAAACACCGCCAGGGCGATACCGGCCACCTGTTTGCCCTGCAAGCGCTCGCCGAACGCAAACGCGCCCAGTACGATGGTAAAAAACGCCTGCGCCTGTAGCACCAGTGACGCCAGCCCGGCAGGCATTCCGAATTTAATCGCACAAAAGAGAAACGCGAATTGACCAAAACTGATGGTCAGGCCGTAGCCGAGTAACAGCGACAGCGGGATTTTCGGGCGCGCAACGAAGAAGATGGCCGGAAACGCGACCAGCAAAAAACGTAATCCCGCCAGCATCAGCGGCGGCATATTGTGCAGCCCGACTTTGATGACGACAAAGTTAAGCCCCCACACCACCACGACCAGTAACGCCAATAACCCGTCTTTACGCGACATACCACGGCCCCTGCAAATATTAAATTTTTGTAAACAAGTTAAGTTAACGGAAATCATCGCCCCGGAACAGATCATTAATTCAGGTAGGGTGGGATGAGCATTTTCGAACAACATCCCGGGTATACATCACACTTTTGCCGTGCTATTGCTTTAAATCACCAATAAATATAATGAAACGCATTGTCGGGCAGGAAAATGAACACAACGCTGAGACGCTCCACCCTCGCTTTACTCGCCTCATCACTGTTATTGACCATTGGGCGCGGCGCCACGCTTCCTTTCATGACGATCTATCTTAACCGCCAGTACGATCTGAGCGTCGATCTGATCGGCTATGCCATGACGGTAGCGTTAACCATCGGCGTGATTTTCAGCCTGGGTTTCGGCATCCTCGCGGATAAGTTCGATAAAAAGCGCTATATGCTTCTGGCAATTTCGGCGTTCTTGCTGGGCTTTATCGCCATCCCCCTGGTACACAGCGTCACGCTGGTGGTGCTGCTTTTCGCCCTGATAAACTGCGCCTACTCCGTCTTTGCCACCGTGTTGAAAGCCTGGTTTGCCGACAATCTTTCCGCCACAACCAGGAGCAAAATATTTTCCCTCAACTATACCGTGCTCAATATTGGCTGGACCGTCGGGCCGCCGCTTGGCACCCTGCTGGTCATGCAAAGCATCAACCTGCCGTTCTGGCTTGCGGCCATTTGCTCTGCTTTCCCGCTGGTGTTTATCCAGACCTGGGTGAAGCGCACAGAGACGCCCGTTGAAGGAACAACGGCGTCAGTCTGGTCGCCATCGGTGCTGTTACGCGATAAAGCCCTGCTCTGGTTTACCCTGTCGGCCTTCCTGGCGTCATTTGTCAGCGGCGCGTTCGCCTCATGTATTTCCCAGTATGTCATGGTCGTCGCAAACGGTAATTTTGCCGAAAAAGTGGTGGCTGTCGTACTCCCCGTCAACGCGGCGATTGTCGTCAGCCTGCAATATGCCGTAGGTCGTCGGTTAACGACCGCAAATATCAGACCCTTGATGGCGACCGGCACAATCTGTTTTGTGGCTGGGCTGGTTGGTTTTATGATTTCAGGAAACAGCCTGCTGCTCTGGGGGCTCTCCGCCGCCATATTTACCATTGGCGAGGTTATTTACGCCCCGGGCGAATATATGCTGATCGATAACATTGCTCCGGCGGGGATGAAAGCAAGCTACTTCTCAGCGCAGTCGCTTGGCTGGCTCGGCGCGGCGGTCAACCCGCTGGTCAGCGGCGTGATCCTCACCACCTTGCCCGCCTGGACCCTGTTTGCGGTGCTGATCGTCGCGATTATTCTTGCCTGGGCGCTGATGCTAAAAGGGATGCGGGCCAGACCCTGGGGGCAGCCCGCAATGTGCTGACGGCACGCCAGACTGTGCCGGATAACGTCCGGTACAGTCCCGGAACTCAGATCGCGACCAGACCGCGGACGCCCTCCGCTTCCATATTCTCGCCCCTGCCGCTCTGAATAATGCTTCCCCGCGACATCAATAAGTAGTGATCCGCCAGTTGGGCGGCAAAATCATAGAACTGCTCCACCAGCAAAATCGCCATATCCCCCTGACGCGCCAGATGTGAAATCACCTGCCCAATCTCTTTGATCACTGACGGCTGTATCCCTTCAGTCGGTTCATCCAGAATTAACAGCTGAGGACGGCAGGCCAGCGCCCGGCCAATTGCCAGCTGCTGCTGTTGCCCCCCGGAGAGATCGCCCCCTCGCCGGTGCTTCATCTCTTTAAGCACCGGAAAAAGCGCGTAAATATCATCCGGCACCTGTTTTGCATCGCGGGCGGAAAAACGCGACAGCCCCAACAGCAGGTTTTCCTCTACCGTCAGGCGAGGAAAAATCTCCCGCCCTTGCGGCACATAGGCGACACCGGCCCGCACGCGCTGATGCGGTTTACGCTGGGTGATGTTCTTCCCCTGCCAGATCACATTGCCGGTGCGTGCCGGGATTAACCCCATCAGACACTTCAGCAAGGTGGTTTTTCCCACGCCGTTACGCCCAAGCAAACAGGTTACTTCGCCAATGCGGGCCTCAAAACTTACCCCGCGCAGGATATGACTGCCGCCGTAATATTGATTCAGTTCATTCACCTGTAACATCCGTCCTCCCTATCGCCCGAGGTAAACTTCAATAACCTGTTCATTGGCCTGGACGTCGCGCAGGCTCCCTTCCGCCAGCACGCGCCCCTGATGCAAAACGGTGACATGGTCGGCAATGGTTTCGACAAACCCCATGTCATGCTCCACCACCATCAGCGAGTGTTTCCCGGCCAGAGTGCGAAACAGCTCAGCGGTATACTCCGTTTCCGCGTCCGTCATTCCCGCCGCAGGTTCATCCAGTAGCAGCAGGTGCGGCTCCTGTACCAGCAGCATACCGATTTCCAGAAACTGCTTTTGTCCGTGCGAAAGCAGCCCGGCGCGACGCCCACGCTCCGCGCCCAGGCGCAATAACCCGAGCATCTCGTCAATGCGATCCCGCTGCTCGCCCGAGAGGCGCGCTCTTAACGTGGCCCAGACGGATTTATCCTCTTTCATCGCCAGTTCCAGATTCTCCTCCACCGTCAGTGCCTCAAACACGGTCGGTTTCTGAAATTTACGCCCAATGCCCTGGCGGGCAATCGCGATAGGATCGAGCGAAGTTAAGTCCGTGGACTGATCGTAAATCGCGCGTCCGCTTTGCGGCCGGGTTTTACCGGTAATCACATCCATTAAGGTGGTTTTTCCGGCGCCATTAGGGCCAATAACGCAGCGCAATTCCCCCACGCCAATGTTCAGGGTTAAATCCGTCAGCGCCTGGAAGCCGTCAAAATTGACGTTGATCCCTTCCAGTTGCAGAACCGGGTCTGTTTGATCGCGAAAACGATCCCCCGGCAACTGGCGGGTAAAAAGTCCGTCATCCGGTTGCATCATTTTTCTCCTTTGCGAAACAGACCAATGACACCGCGCGGTAAAAACAGCGTAACGCCAATAAAGATCAGGCCGAGAAACAGCTGCCAGTACTCCGGCATGATCACCGTAAACAGACTTTTAGCGCCGTTCACCAGCACAGCGCCAAACACCGGGCCAATTAAGGTGCCGCGCCCGCCCAGCGCGACCCAGATGGCCGCTTCAATAGAGTTGGTCGGCGACATTTCGCTGGGGTTAATGATGCCAACCTGAGGAACGTACAGAGCGCCCGCCAGACCGCACAGAACAGCGGAGAGCGTCCATACCAACAGTTTAAAGCCACGCGGATCGTACCCACAAAACATCAGGCGATTTTCCGCATCGCGCACGGCGGTCAGAACGCGGCCGAACTTACTGCGTGCAAGGAGATACCCCAGCCACAGCGCCAGCACCAGTAATATGACGGTCGCGAGAAACAGCGCAACGCGCGTGGAGGTCGCTGCAACAGGGAAGCCCAGCAACGTGGTAAACCCCGTAAACCCGTTATTGCCGCCAAACCCGGTTTCGTTACGGAAAAACAGCAGCATGCCTGCGAACGTCAGCGCCTGGGTCATAATGGAAAAATAGACGCCTTTGATTTTTGAGCGAAAGGCAAAATAGCCGAACACCAGCGCCAGCAGTCCCGGAACCAGCACAACCAGTAGCATCGCCCAGGCGAAGTGCTGCGTTCCCCACCAGAACCACGGTAATTCACTCCAGGAGAGGAAAGACATAAACGCGGGAAGTCCGTCGCCAGAAGCCTGACGCATCAGATACATTCCCATCGCATACCCGCCCAGCGCGAAGAAAATACCGTGCCCCAGCGACAGCATCCCGGCATAACCCCACACCAGATCCAGCGCCACAGCGACAATGGCGTAACAGAGGATCTTCCCGGCCAGCGTTAACACCCAGACCGGGACAGCCAGCGGGTGATCCGCAGGCAGCAGCGCCAGAAAAGGCAGAATCAGCAGCGCCGCCAGCAGGCAAAGGCCAAAAACCTGGACAGTACGCGGCGCTCTACGCGCCAGTGTTAATGTCATTGGCATGGTCATTAATCAATAACCCTCCCTTTCAGCGCAAACAATCCCTGAGGCCGTTTCTGGATAAACAGAACGATCGCAATCAGAATGACGATTTTGCCCAGCACCGCGCCCATTTGCGGTTCCAGAATCTTATTGAAGATACCCAACCCAAATGCGGCGGCCACGCTTCCCGCCAGTTGTCCGACGCCACCGAGCACCACCACTAAAAATGAATCAATAATGTATCCCTGACCCAGTTCCGGCCCGACGTTGCCCAGTTGCGACAAGGCCACGCCACCCAATCCGGCGATCCCCGAGCCGAGGCCAAACGCCAGCATGTCCACGCGCCCCGTCGGCACGCCGCAACACGCCGCCATACTGCGGTTCTGCGTTACCGCGCGAACGCGCATCCCGAGGCGGGTTTTATTCAGCAATAGCCAGGTGAAAAACAGCACCAGCATGGCGAACCCCAGCACCACGATACGGTTCCAGGGCAACGTCAGGTTGGCATAGACCAGCACCCCGCCAGAAAGCCACGCAGGGTTGGCAACCTCCAGGTTTTGCGCGCCAAAGGTCATGCGTACCAGTTGGATCAGCATCAGGCTAATCCCCCAGGTCGCCAGCAGCGTTTCGAGAGGACGACCATAAAGATGGCGAATAATGCCGCGCTCCAGCGCCATTCCAGTTCCGGCAGCGATCAGGAAGGCAACCGGCAACGCCACAACGGGATAAAACGCCAGCCACTGTGGCATGAACTGCCCCATAAACTGCTGAACCATCCATGTGCTGTACGCGCCAAGCATCAGCATTTCACCGTGCGCCATATTGATTACGCCCAGTAATCCATAGGTGATCGCCAGCCCCAGGGCCGCCAGCAGCAGAATCGATCCCAGCGACAGCCCCATAAATGCCTGCCCCAGGAGATCGCCAATCACCATCCGCTGCGCGATTGCGTTCAGGCTTTCTGTCGCGGCCTCGCGAACACGCGCATCCGGTTCATGTTCAGCATCCGTAAAGGGTTGCAGGCGTGATTGCGTTTCCGGGTCGCCCGACTGCCCCAGTAGGACAATCGCCTGACGCCGGACGTCAGCGGAAGGACTCACCAGTTGCAGGTTAGCCAGCGCAATCTCCAGACGTGATGTCACTTCGCTTTCCGTTTCCTGCGCCAGCCGCTGCTGTAAAAGCGGCAGCATCGCGGGCGTGGCCTCCCGCTGTAACAGGCTGGCGGCAGCGGCTCTTTCCGTGACATTGTCACTTAATAGTTGATGCGTGGCTAACGCCCCGCTGACCAGGTTTCGCAGACGGTTAGTCAGACGAACCTTTTTCAGTTCGCCATCGGGCGCGGCGACAGCGCCGAGCGGCAGAACCTGCGTACCCTGCCGAATGAAAGCGTGCTTTGCGCTATCAGTCAGCACATTCTCACGCGCTAATGCGTTCAACAAAGGCAAACGCTGCGCCTCAGGCGTGATGGCCCATTGTTCTAATAACGTCGCCTGTTGCGCCCGGCTGGCGCCAACAAACACATCGGCATCGGTTGCCTGCACGATCCACGGCACCAGCCACGTCATTAGCAACACACCCCGAATAAAGCGCATGGCTTTCATGAAAGTGTTCTCCAGAATGTGCCCTCCCGCAGGAGGGCAAAAGATCAGTTGCTGGCGGTTTTAACAGGCTGGTCTGATTTTTTATCGTTACCGGCGATAAACGGGCTCCAGGGCTGGGCGCGAACCGGTTCGTCGGTTTGCCATACCACATTGAACTGGCCGTTATCTTCAATTTCGCCAATCATGACGGGTTTATGCAGATGGTGGTTGGTGGCGTCCATCGTCAGGGTAAAGCCAGACGGCGCAGCGAAGGATTGCCCCGCCATCGCCTCGCGGACTTTATCGACGTCGGTCGTGCCGGCTTTTTCTACTGCCTGCGCCCACATATGCAGACCCACATAGGTCGCTTCCATCGGATCGTTGGTCACGACGGTGTCGGCATTCGGCAGCTTATGCGCTTTGGCGTATGCCCGGTAATCCGCAACGAATTTCTGGTTAGTGGGGTTGTCGACAGATTCAAAATAGTTCCACGCCGCCAGGTTGCCCACCAGCGGTCTGGTATCGATACCGCGCAACTCCTCTTCACCGACCGAGAATGCCACGACCGGCACGTCTGTCGCTTTTATCCCCTGATTCGCCAGCTCTTTGTAGAACGGAACATTTGAGTCGCCGTTAATGGTAGAGACCACCGCCGTTTTGCCGCCCGCAGAGAATTTTTTGATATTGGCGACAATAGTCTGGTAATCGCTGTGTCCGAACGGGGTATACACCTCTTCAATATCTTTATCCTCGACGCCTTTGGCATGCAGCCAGGCGCGAAGGATCTTATTGGTGGTACGAGGGTAGACATAATCGGTTCCCAGCAGGAAAAAGCGTTTCGCGCTGCCGCCGTCTTCACTCATCAGATACTCGACAGCCGGAATAGCCTGCTGATTTGGCGCTGCGCCGGTATAGAAAACATTCGGCGATAACTCTTCCCCTTCGTATTGCACAGGGTAAAACAGCAGCCCATTTAACTCTTCAAATACCGGCAACACCGATTTACGCGATACCGACGTCCAGCAGCCAAACACGACCGCGACTTTATCCTGGCTCAGCAGCTGACGCGATTTCTCTGCAAACAACGGCCAGTTTGAGGCCGGGTCAACCACCACCGGTTCCAGCTTTTTGCCCAGCACGCCGCCTTTAGCATTGATCTCATCAATCGTCATCAACGCCATATCTTTAAGCGGGGTTTCCGAAATGGCCATCGTGCCGGATAGCGAATGCATGATGCCGACCTTAATCGTATCGGCCGCCTGAACGCTAAAGCTCAGCCCTATCGCAACCACCGAGGCGGACAGTGCAAAGGCTTTTAATAATGTACGACGCTGCATAGTTTCACTCCTGAAATTAAGCTTGCTGGAAGTCCCGGTGCAACCGGACGGGCAAATGGTGCAAATTAAGGATGTTCAGAAGTGATAAGGCAAAATCGATGCCAGATTTTTAAATGTCTATAAATATCAATTTATTAACCGACAACGGGGCTGAAACAAGAAAATCGGAAACCACAAGGCGGGAAATACAACGAGGAAAATGATCCAGAATGAAACAGCGTTGCATTACGAATGTGCAACGCTGTGTAACAAAGAGAGGCAACTTACCAGACCTGACTGGCGATTTCGGTGATGAGGCGTACTTTGCCCCATTGTTGGGCTTCCGTCAGCGTATTCCCCTCTTCCGTGGAGGCAAATCCGCACTGTGGGCTAAGGCAGATCTGCTCTTTTGCGACATAGCGCTCTGCCTCCTGCAAGCGGGCTTTCACCCCTTCCGGGTTTTCCAGCTCGCCGTTTTTCGTGGTCACCAGACCCAGAACCACCTGCTGACGTCCGGGCCGAACAAAGCGCAGCGGCGCGAAATCACCGGAGCGATCGTTATCATATTCCAGGAAAAACGCATCAACGTTCACCGTGCCGAACAACACTTCCGCCACCGGTTCATAGCCCCCTTCAGAGATCCACGTCGAACGGAAATTTCCCCTGCAAACATGCAGCCCGACCGTCAGATCGGCTGGTTTATCCTCCAGCGCACGGTTAATCACGCGGGCATAAATCTGCGCCAGCTCGTCAGGATCGTCACCCCGCTCACGAATCTGCTGACGTTGCTGGTCGGAGCACAAGTAAGCCCAGACGGTGTCATCCAATTGCAGATAACGACAGCCAGCTTCATAAAAAGCATGAATCGCATCGCGCCAGGTGGTAGCCAAATCATCGAAATAAGCATCCAGATGCGGATAAACGGTAGCATCGATATCTTTGCGCCCGCCACGGAAATGCAGCACGCTGGGGGATGGAATGGTCATTTTGGGCTCGGCTGCACCGCTAATGCTTTTCAGATAGCGGAAGTCTTCCAGCATAGGGTGATCGCCAAACCCCAGTTTTCCGGTAACGCGCACGCCGTGCGCTTTTGTCTGCACGCCATTAAACTGGATCCCCTTCTCAGCGTCATAGCGTTCAACGCCTTGCAGTCCATCGAAGAAATCAAAATGCCACCAGGCGCGGCGAAACTCGCCATCCGTGACAACATGCAGCCCGCAGGCACACTGCTGTTCCACAACGGTGCGGATAGCGTCATCTTCCACCGCACGCAATTGTTGCGCCGTTATCTCGCCGCATGCGAATTGCAAACGAGCTTGTTTGATCGTGTCCGGGCGTAAAAAACTGCCGACGATGTCTGCGCGAAACGGGGCCTGTTGTTTTTGCATGTGATCTCCTCATTCACCCGGCGTTAGTTGCCTGACGTGATAATTTATTATTTGAAGATTAGACTTCTGGATGGCTATGCGTCTAAAAATGACATGCAACCTGCTCACTGACAACCGAGAAAAATTCATCACCCTTGAAATAAATTCACATTGCCTCATCGTTTTGTGACGCTTTTTCATAGTCTGAAACCCCATACCGGAAAAATCCTGACGTTAACGTTGAAATAATCACCTAATTCAGCATTTGTTTAGATTTAATCTGCTACTATGGGTGCTCATGAGGTGAATTAAGGTAAGAGAGGAAACACACAAATAAAAGGAGGCATTATATGCTGGGTAATATGAACGTTTTCATGGCCGTTCTGGGAATTATTTTATTTTCTGGTTTTCTGGCCGCGTATTTCAGTCATAAATGGGATGATTAATGAACGGAGATAGCTCCTCACCGACAAGGCCCCTTGTAGCGTAACTGCACAAGGGGCCATTTTTTTACCCACCCGGCAGACAGACAAAAAAAACCGCCGGATAAACCAGCGGTGAATGCTTGCATGGATAGATTTGTGTTTTTACCTTATGCGTTATCAGGCAATTCCCTGCGCAGATAACGGATCGTTGACCATCCTGACACAGACAATATCAATGAAGGTTAAACAACATAGAACTAAACCAGCAAAACCGGCGTTTCGCGCTTCCATCCCTTTGCACACTTATGTCAGTGAATAACCGGTTATGTAAAGAGCGTGCCGTTCGGCTCATGTTACACACGGGTGATTTGCTGATCTTTGTCCATAAACATGCAGCGATTCCTTCCGGTTTGTTTGCCCCGGTACATTGCCCTGTCTGCGCGTCCGATGACGACATCCAGCGGTTCTCCCTGCTGCGCCTGGGTAATGCCCGCAGTTACCGTTATCGAAAGTTCTCCGTCAGGGTAGTTAATCGGATTATCCGCCACTAGCTGGCAGATACGTAACCCTGCCCGACAGGCCTGTTCATCCGTTTTTGTACGGATGATAATCACAAACTCCTCCCCGCCATAGCGGTAAGGCGTTTCATCGTAGCGCGTCCAGACGGATAAATTCGACGCCAGGGTGCGCAGCACGCTATCACCGACCAGATGACCATAGTTGTCATTGACCAATTTAAAGCGGTCAATATCAAAAAGCAGCAAATATAAATTAAGCGGTTGCGCATCAATAAGCTGACGATCGAAAGATTCATCAAGGACTCTGCGACCGGGTAATCCGGTTAATATATCCATATTGCTGCGAATATTGAGCAGATATATTTTGTAGTCCATCACCGCCGAGGTAAATGCTAATAACGCTTCCTGAAAGCTGTCAAAATGGTGATCTTCCGAACGTTTCTCCGCGATCGCCCGCAGTAATTCCCGACCTCGTGTGTGCATGTGTTCATGAGCAATAATAATCTTGATAACAAAGCCCTTTTCTTCAGGTTCGTGTACCGGATGATTATTTAGCCATTGGCTGAACTGACACAGACAGTGAGAATTGATATCGAAAATATCGGGTTGATTGACATCGCCAGACACTGTGCAACGAAACATTTTCACCAGCCACTGATAGTGGGCATCAATAGACTGGTTCAGATCTAACAAGATGGTATCGATTTCTATCGTTTTTTTAATCATTGCCACTCCTTGGGCATACATCCTTGATGTACCGTAGTCTAGCGGTACAAAAGCAAATTTATGTCAATTTATTAATAGAAGGCCGAGCCAGGAAATGGAGAATCTATAACGCTATGATTTTAAAGTGGTAATAAAGGAAAAAAGTGAATAATCCTGGAATATTTGCAATGCACTTAACATCTTTAATCGCCCTTCCTCTGCTGCGCCAGGCGAGTCAGGATCGTCTGACCGATATAATTACTCCAGTTGAAACTATTTTGCAAAACCACTACCGCGTTGCGATTTCTTTTATCAAACCCAATATAGCTGGAATATCCACCAATATATCCGACCTGATAGGTGATCTTTTGCGCAGAAAACTCATCACTCACCCACGCAATATTCGCTGCTTCTTTCTGTCGATAATAATAAGTCTGTGTGGCTTCAGCAAAAGCCTGATCGATAGCCGAAACGGTTGTGGATGTAAAATGCGCGCGGGCATAATTAGTCAGATCGCGGGCGCTACTGTATAAACTGGCCGCCCCCATCATATTTTTGTTAAAAACCCAGTCTGGCGTCAGATGACCACGGGTAATGAGCTTAGGCTGATCGCCAGCATGGCCCAGCGCTCTTCGCGGGTATGCCTTCAATAAGGTGGGCGTATAACTGCTGTTTGTCATCGCCAGTGGTTCAAATATCATGCGTTGCGCCAGCGCCTGGATCGGCTCTCCCGTTCTGCGCTGCAAAATATACCCCAGGATGGCGTAGCCGATGTTGGAATACTGCGGAACGCGCGCGTCCGGCGCAGTAAAATCACTGAGATAACCCAGCACGGCGTCGCTGTCCAGCTGCGTATAAAAGTTCTCGCCGTTACTGAAATAGCGCATTAAGTTTTCCAGCGTCAGCAAATCCATAGGCTGTCGGGGCAAACCGGAAGTGTGAGTCACCAACTGGAGGAGCGTAATATTTTTGGCGTCAGGGCTTAAAGGCGTATTCTGTGGAAGCAACGTTTCCAGTGTATCCGTCCAGTTAAACACATCTTCATCCACCAGCATCGTCGTCACTTCTGCCGTCACGCCTTTACTCAGCGAGCCTAAAGCGAACAGCGTATCTGGCGTGATGGGATAACGATTTTTATCATCGGTTATCCCGTAACTGTGAAATTCTGCCGGGCCATTATTCTGAATAACAGCAACAACGACGCCAGTCACCTCTTTTTCCCGCATATATTGCCGAATCATCGGATCAATACCGCGCCCGTAGTATCCCACCACAACTTGCGCGCTTTTTTGCGCAGGCATATCCAGCTGTGAAAGCGTGCTGTTGCCACACCCGATGAGCGCAAATAAGGATACGCAGAGCATCTGGTGTTTAATTTTCATTGTTCGCATCAGTTCTGATTCACAGACACAACAGGTTTTTTCTCAAACAAAGAGAAAAGCGGAAGAGAATACGAACACATGAAAACAGGGGCCCCGGATAAAAAGAAGCCCGCATTGTACACCAGTATCCCGGCAGCTTACTTAACATTGACAAAAAATCAGAGCGTTGCCTGATAAACATTCAGGCAGCGCCCTTGCGCTTAGCGGTCTAAACCCCGGTGTTTTAACATGGGTTCGATACGCGGTTCATGACCCCGCCACGCCGGGTAGAGGCGTTCCAGGTCCGTACTGTTGCCGCGTGACAAGATGGCATCACGGAAACGCTGTCCGTTCTCACGCGTTAACCCTCCCTGTTCAACAAACCACTGGTAGCCGTCGTCCGCCAGCATTTGCGTCCACAAATAGGCGTAATAGCCTGCCGCATACCCGCCACCGAAGATATGGGCGAAATAGCTGCTCCGGTAGCGCGGCGGCACTGCCGGAAGATCGAGTTCTTCCGCCGCCAGCGCCTGCTGTTCAAAGAGATCGACCGACTGCGATGCCGAAAAGGTTTCAAGACTGTGCCAGCGCATATCCAGCAATGCGGCGCTGAGCAGTTCCGTCATGTCATAGCCTTTGTTAAACAGGCTTGCCCGCCGCATTTTTTCCTGCAACGCTTCGGGCATTTTTTCACCCGTCCCGACGTGGCGCGCATAGCGTTCGAACACCTGCGGATGACTCGCCCAGTGCTCATTAATCTGCGAAGGAAATTCGACAAAATCGCGCGGGGTGTTCGTCCCCGACAGCGTCGCATAGCGCTGTGTCGCAAACAGGCCGTGCAGCGTATGACCAAATTCATGGAACAAGGTGATCACATCATCCCAAAGCAGCAATGCGGGCTGCCCTGCCGCTGGCTTCTGGTAATTACAGACGTTGTAGATAACCGGTCTGGTTTCGTTAAGCGTGGATTGTTCAATAAAATTGCCCATCCATGCGCCGCCGCTTTTTGACTCGCGGGCAAAGAAATCACCATAAAACAACGCCAGACCGACGCCATCATGATCGAAAATTTCCCAGACGCGGACATCAGGATGGTAAACCGGGATATCAAAGCGCTCGATAAACTTAATGCCGAACAGCTGGTTTGCCGTCCAGAACACGCCGTCGTTCAGTACCGTATCTAACGCAAAGTAAGGTTTGAGCTGCACTTCATCCAGCGCGTATTTTCCACGGCGTACCTGCTCAGCATAGTACGCCCAATCCCACGCCTGGGTCGTGAATCCTCCCTGCTCATCATCGATCACTTTCTGGATCTCAGCCTGCTCATCCAGCGCGCGCTGACGCGCGGCCGGGACAATGGCGCGCATAAAAGCGAGCGCCGCGTCAGGTGTTTTCGCCATCTGATCGGCGGTTTTCCAGGCGGCATAACTGGCAAACCCGAGTAATGTTGCCTGCCGGGTACGGATGTCCACCAGACGCTGAACAATCGCACGCGTGTCGTTGGCGTCGTTCTTTTCCGCACGAGTCCATGCGGCGTTGAACAGATTTTCACGGGTCTGGCGATCGCGTAAAACGGCCAGTGTCGGTTGTTGTGTGGTATTGAGAAGCGGAATAAGCCAGCGATCCGCCAGCCCTTTTTCCCTGGCGGCATCAGCGGCAAGAGCGACCTCCTCCTGACTCAATCCGTCCAGTTGATGGCGATAATCAACCACCATCCCACCGGATTTATTCGCCGCCAACAGCCGCTGATTAAACTGGCTGGTCAGCGTGGCGGATTCGGTATTCAGGCTCCTGAGCTGCGCTTTATCGTCATCGCCAAGCTGCGCGCCGGAAAGTACAAAACGCTGGTGGATAACCTCCACAAGACGCAACGACTCGGCATCCAGCGCCAGCGTCTCCCGCTGTCGCCAGACCGCATCCACACGCGCAAAGAGCGTACTGTTGAGATAAATATCATTTGCCAACGCCGCCAGTTCAGCGGAAAAGGCTTCATCAAGGCGCTGTAATTCGTCATTGGTATGCGCCGCTGTCATGGCGAAAAACACGCTTGTCACACGGGTGAGCAACGCGCCGCTTTGCTCCAGCGCCAGATACGTGTTCTCAAAATCAGGCGCTTGCGGGTTTTGGACAATCGCATCAATTTCAGCGCGCTTTTGCCGCATCCCTTCGTCAAACGCCGGGCGGTAATGGCTATCTTCAATCAGATCAAAACGCGGGGCCCGGTAAGGCAATACGCTCTGGCTAAAGAATGGATTCGTTAACGACATTTTTCACTCCTGCAAACGATTTGTTCATTAGAGTAGGTCTCCCTTGAAATGACCGCAATCCCATTAACGAGGATTACCCCTGAACAGAGATGGCGTGCTATGGTAATACAACACAAAAAGCGTTGAGGAACAGTGAGATGATCGTTTTAGTCACCGGTGCGACCGCAGGTT
This sequence comes from Citrobacter sp. CK181, assembly GCF_030333595.1. Taxonomy (NCBI): domain Bacteria; kingdom Pseudomonadati; phylum Pseudomonadota; class Gammaproteobacteria; order Enterobacterales; family Enterobacteriaceae; genus Citrobacter; species Citrobacter sp. CK181. Next base: position 1,090,456 of record NZ_JAOWFN010000011.1, read on the forward strand.
TCGGCGAATGCATTACACGTCGTTTTATTGAGAATGGACACAAAGTGATTGCCACTGGCCGTCGCCAGGAACGCCTGCAAGAACTGAAAGATGAGCTGGGCGACAATCTGTTTATCGCTCGTTTAGATGTGCGTAACCGTGCATCCATTGAAGATATGCTGGCGTCATTACCCGCAGAGTGGCGCAACATTGATGTGCTGGTCAACAACGCCGGGCTGGCGCTGGGGCTTGAACCCGCGCATAAAGCCAGCGTGGAAGACTGGGAAACCATGATCGACACGAACAACAAAGGTCTTATTTACATGACCCGCGCGGTTCTGCCTGGCATGGTGGAGCGCAATCGCGGCCACATCATCAATATTGGCTCTACCGCAGGTAGCTGGCCATACGCGGGTGGCAACGTATATGGCGCAACCAAAGCGTTTGTGCGCCAGTTCAGTCTGAATCTGCGCACGGATTTACACGGTACGGCAGTACGCGTTACCGATATTGAACCCGGTCTGGTCGGCGGCACGGAGTTTTCTAACGTCCGCTTTAAAGGCGATGACGACAAAGCGGGTAAAACCTACGAGAACACAACCGCGCTCACGCCGGATGATGTCACAGAAGCGGTATGGTGGGTCGCTAATCTGCCTGCGCATGTGAACATTAATACGCTGGAAATGATGCCGGTTACGCAGTCTTTTGCCGGACTGAGCGTTCATCGGGGTTAATTTTTATACCCGGCCTGCGGGTCGGGTATAGATAGTGACAAAAAAGTGGTAGAGTATTCTGGTTAACTCTCTAAAAAGTAAGAACGAATGACCGTTGAAACCCAACTCAATCCTACGCAGCCTGTAAATCAGCAAATTTACCGCATTCTCCGACGTGACATCGTGCACTGTCTGATTGCGCCAGGCACACCGCTTTCCGAGAAAGAGGTTTCCGTGCGCTTTAACGTGTCGCGCCAGCCTGTACGTGAAGCGTTTATTAAGCTGGCGGAAAACGGTTTGATTCAAATCCGCCCTCAGCGCGGCAGCTATGTGAATAAGATTTCATTATCGCAGGTGCAGAATGGGTGTTTTGTCCGACAGGCCATCGAATGTGCGGTCGTTCGTCGCGCGGCGTTGATGATCACCGACAGCCAGTGCTATCAGCTGGAGCAGAACCTTCACCAGCAGCGGATCGCCATTGACCGCAAGCAGCTCAACGATTTCTTCCAGCTTGATGATGAATTTCACCAGAAACTGGCATTAATTGCCGATTGCCAGCTGGCGTGGGATACGGTTGAAAATATTAAAGCCACCATTGACCGCGTGCGTTATATGAGTCTGGATCATGTGTCGCCGCCTGAAATGTTGCTGCGCCAGCATCATGATATTTTTGCCGCCCTGGAAAAGCATGACGCCGACGCGGTGGAACGCGCAATGACTGTGCATCTACAGGAGATTGGCGAGTCCGTTCAACTTATCCGCCAGGAAAACAGCGACTGGTTCAGCGAAGAGTAATCCCGCTGACAAACAAGCCGGATGGCGGCGTAACCGCCTTATCCGGCCTACAATAGTCAATGATGTTGAACGTTGCAGGCCTTATCCGGCCTACAACCATGCAGAGATTACGCTGATGCGATATTCGCCGCATATTTTGCAACGGTTGCTTTCGCGCCGTTGGCAAGCAGCGACAGATACGCTTCTTTCACCTTATTCGTAAACAGCTCAACGTGCGGCAATTCGTTACCGAAAATCGCATCAATGGCCAGCAGCGCCTGAACGCGACTTTCCCCTTCTTCACTGCCCTGAACCGCTTGCTGAATAACCGGCAGCAGCGGATCGCTAATTTCAATCGGATTCCCCTGCTCATCAACGCCGCCAACGTAACGCATCCAGCCCGCCACGCCTAAGGCCAGCAGGTCGAAATGGCTGTTATGCGCGATATGCCAGCGAACGGAGTCCAGCATACGCTGCGGCAGTTTCTGGCTACCGTCCATCGCAATTTGCCAGGTACGGTGACGCAACGCCGGGTTGCTGTAGCGCGCGATCAGCAAATCGGCATAACGCTTCAGATCCACCCCCTTCACTTTCAGCGTCGGCGCCTGTTCCTGCAACATCAACGCATGCGCGGCCAGGCGGTAATTCTCATCTTCCATGCAGTCATTAATGTGCTGATAGCCCGCCAGATACCCGAGGTACGCCAGGAATGAGTGACTGCCATTAAGCATACGCAGTTTCATCTCTTCGAACGGGATAACATCTGCCACCAGTTCAGCACCCGCTTTTTCCCATTCAGGGCGACCCGCGACAAAATTATCCTCAATCACCCACTGGCGGAACGGTTCACACGCCACACCTGCAGGGTCGCGTACGCCGGTTAACTGTTCGATCTTATCCAGCGTGTCAGCCGTCACCGCCGGTACAATACGATCAACCATCGTGGACGGGAACGTCACATGTTGCTCAATCCACGCGGCCAGTTCTGCATCTACCGCACGGGCATAGGCAGTAACCACATTGCGCATGACGTGACCATTTTCAGGCATGTTATCGCAGGACATCACGGTAAATGGCGCCAGGCCAGTCGCTTTACGACGCGCCAGCGCTTCCACCACCACGCCAGGCGCGGATTTTGGCTGCTGCGGGTTTTGCAGATCGGCGGCGATCATCGGGTGATCCAGCATCAACTGACCGGTCGCCGGAGAGTGGCAGTACCCTTTTTCTGTAATCGTCAGGGAAACAATCGCCACCTGCGGCTCGCACATGGCGGCCAGGACGGTTTCCAGACCGTCAACCTGCGCGTGCAGCGCGTTTTTTACCACCCCAACAACCCTTGCGGTCCAGGCATCCGCTGACATTTCCGCCACGGTATACAGGTTGTCTTGCTGTTTCAGGTCGGCAATCTGCTGCTCGCCGCCAATCAGGTTGACTTCACAATATCCCCAGTCGCTGTTGTGTTCCGCCGCGAGGATATCCGCGTAGACACCCTGATGCGCGCGATGGAATGCGCCAAAGCCCAAATGCACAATGCGAGGAACCAGTCTGGCGCGATCGTAATGAGGAAGCGAAGCCTTAGCCGTTAAGAGCTTGTTTTGCATGGTATGACCTATTGTATGAATGAATTCAGGACTGTCTCAGAGTAACGCCTGTAGGGTTGTATGATTTGATTTGAATTAAGCTTTTTGCAATTGGTATGACATCATTTTAAAGTTATGTGACAACATGACCGAAATTCAACATTCCCTGTCCATTCCGGTCATGCCCTGTGCGACGTTACCCTACCTGCGTTGCCGAACCCTGAACGCTACTTGCCGCCTTTAGGTCCGCTGCATCCTCCAGCACGCTCAGATCGCGATCTCTCACTTCCGGCATCAAAATCGCTGAAATTAAGCCGATAAGAGAATAGGCAATGATCATCGCTAATATAGGCAACCAGGAATCGGTCATATTACAGAAAATACCTGCCAGTACAGGACCAAATCCAACGGCGACTAATCCACCGGCTTCTTTTGAAATCGCCATCCGGGTAAAGCGATTACGCGAACCAAACATCTCGGCCATCGTAATGTTTTCCAGCGCGAAGAGACCCAGCACGGCAAAGTTATGAATAACAATAAGCGCGGTCATAATCACGCCAGGGCTATAGGTTTTATCCACGATGATAGACAACATCGGGTACGCAAGAATAATCGCAGATATATTCAATAAAATATAAGGCAGGCGGCGACCATATTTATCAGATAACCACCCCAAAAGTGGAATAGTAATAAAACCGATGACAGAGCTAATCATTAACGCGTCGGTAGGAATCGCCTTATTGAATAATAACGTCTGCACTAAATATCCTGCAAGGAATGTCTGAATTAATCCAGAATTGCCCGCCTGACCGAAACGTAAACCGGTTGCCAGCCAGAAGGATTTACTGCTAAACATGGCACCCAATGTGTTTTCTGATGCGTTATTTAACGCTGGCGCATTTTCGCTTTCATTGACCTTTTCAAATACCGGGCTTTCTTTGAGGTTCATACGCAGCCAGATAGCGAAGATCATGACAACAACGCTCGCCAGGAATGGGATACGCCATCCCCAGGCCAGAAGCTGTTCTCTGTCAAGCGCAAAGAACATCACTGCCCAGATTGCCGTTGCGCTCAGCGTACCGCAGTTTGTTCCCATTGCGACAAGCGAGGAAATAATGCCGCGTTTCCCTTTAGGCGCATACTCAGCCAGCATCGTTCCCGCCCCGGAGATCTCCGCCCCGGCGCCTAACCCCTGAACAATACGTAACGTCACCAGTAAAACAGGCGCAAATATACCAATTTGCGCATAGGTCGGCAGAACCCCAATGAGGGTTGTACAAATCCCCATCATGGTGATAGTGATAAACAAGACCTTTTTACGCCCAATACTGTCGCCCATTTTTCCGAAAATAAACGCGCCGACAATACGTGCGATATATCCTGCGCCATAGGTTCCCATCGCAAGAATAAGCGCCATTGCGGCGGACTGTTCCGGGAAAAATATTTCATGGAAAACTAATGCAGCGCCCAGAGAATATAACTGGAAATCCATAAATTCAAGGGCGGTTCCCAGCCAACCGGATACGGCGGCTCTGATTAAATCTTTTGTTGACCGTTCATGTTTTTGTTGAGTCATATTGGCAATCTCTAAGAGGTAAGATGCGTACCACTCTCTCGCATTTATTAATATTATTCAGAGAATGTGAGTAAAACCTTGCAGCAGTGCCGTTGGTCTTTCTCAAACAATTCAATCGCGTCAGTGACATGGTGATAATTAAACGTATGCGTGACGAGCTTATCGGGATCGATCAGACCTTTTTCCAGCCAGCCAATAACGACCGGGAATTTATTCGCATTCAAACGGGACGAATAAATTGACAGCTCCTTGCCGGTAATCCCCTGCTGCACAATCTGGCAAGGATCGCTGGAGAACCCCATCAGTACAATGCGCGCGGCGGGCGACGCCAGCGAGATAGCTTCTTGTAAAATAGACGGATGACACGCCGCATCAACGATCAGCGTCGGTTTTAACCCTTTTTCGTCCAGGAAATCTTGCAGAGATTGCTGTCCATTATTGATAACCCAGTCGGCGCCGCTTTCTTTCGCCATCTCCAGTCGTTCATCAATACGATCGGCAACAATCACCTCTTTAACGTTATAAACGCCCTTCAGCGCCTGAACCGTCGTCAGTCCCATCGGCCCTGCGCCATAAATCAGCGCAATATCGTTCTCTGTCGGATTAACCTGCCCGGTGACGTTCGCCGCAATGGTGAAAGGTTCAACCATCACCGCGTGCTTATCAGCAATGGCATCCGGGATCGTAAACGCGTTTTTTGCCGGAACGACCGCATATTCACTAAATCCGCCGTCGCGGTGTACGCCCAGAACAACCAGCGAGGTACATACATTGGGCTTGCCTATTGAACAGGGATAGCAATGCCCGCAACTGATGACGGGATCGACCGATACGCGTTCCCCCACTCTGGCGTGGCTAACACCTTCGCCCACGGCGTCAATCACACCAAAAAATTCATGCCCGATAACACGCGGATACTTTGCAAAAGGATTATGCCCACGATAGATATGGCTATCAGAACCGCAGATCCCCGCCAGCTTCACTTTAACCCGAACGTCCCCGGCCGCAGGCTCAGGGATAGGACGCTCCGCTAAAACCAGCGTGTCAGGTTTTTCAATCACTATACTTTTCATGTCATATCACTCCTTACCAGTTCCACAACGTGCCATCTTCCAGACGGGCGACCGGCAAATACGCAGGGTCATACGGATATTTCGCCGCCAGTTTTTCATCAAACTCAATACCAAGACCCGGCTTGTCGCCTGGGTGCATATAGCCGTTATCGAACGTCCAGCTATGCGGGAAGACATCAAGCATTTGTTCGGAGTACCCCATGTATTCCTGAACGCCAAAGTTAGGCACCCACAGATCAAAGTGAAGCGCTGCGGCCATGCAAACCGGCGACAAATCAGAAGGCCCATGAGACCCCGTGCGCACCTGGTAAAGCGAGGCAAAATCCGCAATGCGGCGCATCCCCGTAATGCCGCCGGCATGGGTAATGGTGGTGCGGATATAGTCAATCAGTTGCTCTTCAATGAGCTGCTTGCAGTCCCAGATGCTGTTGAACACTTCCCCGACGGCAATCGGCGTCACCGTATGCTGACGAATCAGACGGAAGCATTCCTGGTTTTCCGCAGGCGTCGGGTCCTCCATCCAGAACAGACGATAATCCTCAACGCGCTTACCAAAACGGGCGGCTTCAATCGGCGTCAGGCGGTGGTGCATGTCGTGAAGCAAATGCTCTTCAAAACCAAATTCAGCACGTACGGCGTCAAACAGTTTCGGCGTGAAATCGAGGTATTTCTCGGTTGACCAGAGTTGCTCTTCCGGCCACTGACCTTTCGTAGCGGGTTCGTAGGCCAGACCTTTGCCTTTAGACATGCCGTAGGTGGTTTTCATACCCGGCACGCCGCACTGCACGCGAATCGCTTTAAACCCCATCTCTTTGTGACGCGCATAATCTTCCAGCACATCATCAATGGTGTGACCCGTCGTGTGGCAATAGACCATCACGCCTTCGCGGGATGCGCCGCCCAGCAACTGATACAGCGGCATGTTGGCGGCTTTCGCTTTGATATCCCACAGCGCCATGTCAACGGCAGAAATAGCAGACATCGTGACCGGCCCGCGACGCCAGTAGGCGCCTTTATAAAAGAACTGCCAGATATCTTCGATACGGTGCGCATCGCGGCCAATAAGCTGCGGGCAAAGGTGATCTTTCAGATAGGATGCCACCGACAGCTCACGGCCATTCAGGGTAGCGTCGCCCAGGCCGGTGATACCGTCCTCGGTGGTGATTTTCAGCGTGACAAAGTTACGTCCCGGACATGTGACAAAAACTTCAGCCCCTACAATCTTCATTGTTGTTCCTTACATCTCTTCTGTGCGATGCAGGAAATTTACACACCTGAACTACTACCATACAAGTATAATGATCAAAAAATCGCTCATCGATCACAAAATAAGGCGCTTAAGCGCGCCCCCACCCGGCAACGATAATCAGCATTCCACAGAGTGCGATCAGTGCGCCTGACCAGTCATAAAGACTGAGTCTGACGCCGTCAACAAAGCGTAACCATAACAGCGCAGTACAGACATAGACCCCGCCATAAGCCGCATAGACGCGGCCGCTGGCGGCCGGATGCAACGTCAGCAGCCAGACGAATAACGCCAGTGAGACTCCCGCCGGAACCAGCAGCCAGGCCGTCGCGCCCCGCTTCAACCATAGCCAGGGCAGAAAACAGCCCACGATTTCGCACAGTGCGGTCATGAAAAAAAGAAGTGTTGTTTTTAGCATCATCATCATTGCGTTACGTCAGGTTTAAGCATGATACGCCAGAATAGCGCCTTCGTATCCATACCCGCAGGATGGGTATGCCCTGCGCCAGGAATGGTGTAGAATTTAGACAAGTTTTATCCCTCTATCATGAAAGGAATTAACCATGAACAATACACTTAGCAAACGCCTGTGCCTGACGGCAATGCTTGCGCTGGGTGCTGTCGTGTATACCACCTCCGCATTCGCGAATACCAGCAAACTGATCATTGAATCTGGAGACAGCGCGCAAAGCCGCCAACACGCAGCCATGGAAAAGGAACAATGGAATGATACCCGCAGCCTGCGCCAGAAAGTGAACACGCGCACGGAGAAAGAGTGGGACAAAGCCGACGCCGCGTTTGATAACCGCGACAAGTGCGAGCAGAGCGCCAACCTTAACGCGTACTGGGAACCGAATACGCTGCGTTGCCTGGATCGTCGTACTGGCCGTACCGTTGCGCCATAACAGTGCGTTGAGCGACAGACGGTAAGGACACAAAATGACCCACGCCAACAGTGTTAAGTTGCGCCCGCTGGAGCGCGAAGATTTACGATTCGTCCACCAGCTTGATAACAACGCCAGCGTAATGCGTTACTGGTTTGAAGAGCCGTACGAAGCGTTTGTCGAGCTGTCTGACCTGTATGATAAGCACATTCATGACCAGAGCGAACGGCGCTTTGTCGTGGAGTGCAACGGCGAAAAAGCCGGTCTGGTCGAACTGGTAGAAATTAATCACGTTCACCGCCGGGCTGAGTTTCAAATCATCATCTCGCCGGAATACCAGGGAAAAGGGCTGGCTTCGCGCGCAGCGAAGCTGGCGATGGACTACGGATTCACCGTACTCAACCTTTATAAGCTGTATCTGATCGTTGATAAAGAAAACGAAAAAGCCATTCACATTTACCGTAAGTTAGGTTTTATGGTTGAAGGTGAACTGATTCATGAGTTCTTTATCAATGGCCAATACCGCAACACCATTCGTATGTGCATTTTCCAGCAGCAATATCTGAACGATCACAAAACGCCAGGCTCAAGCCTGCTGAAGCCTACCGCACAGTAAGCCGCTACCCGGCTGTGTCAGACGCAGCCGGGTAATAATCAATCGTATTTTTAATGGTATAGCTCCGCGCAACGGCGGGTTCGACGCTTTCATCAACGATCACAAGCTGGCAGTTGATCGGATTGGCGTAATTATCATATTCACACGTCTGCTTCACATTGCCTAACGGGCGATCGTTCAGCAGGCTGACCGCCGTATAGTCGAGCTTTTTAAGCGGGTCCGCCGACGGTTTTGCATCAATGGATAACGTTTTGTCTTTACTGATGGTGGTCTTACCCAACGGATACCCTTCCGCATCATAGCGGTATTGTACCTTCGTCTCTCTTCCCGTTGCGGAAACAACAAAACCGTTATCGTCCGTATCCCAGACCACGCCTGCCGAGGGCAACTCCGCCAACTGGCATTTCCCCTGCAAGCGCACTCTTTTCTCCATCGTCTCGGCATCGCGGTAGTAGTTTGCATCCAGTACCAACGCCAACCCGGTATTGTTTTCCAGATCGTGCAGTTCCAGCGTATCAAAGCAGCCTTCCTGCGAAAGCGTTCCGCTGATGCGCTTCGTCACTTCCCCTTTGTCGTTCATCAACGTCTGGCTGAAATCTTTAACCGGGCCGCGCAACGGATCAAAATCGAACTCATTGGAAAAGCTGGCCATTTCCGGGGTAAAGGAGACCAGAACAGTGGCGTTATCACATCCAACAAGCAGCACACACAGAAAGCTCACCAGGGTCTGTTTCTTCACGTTATTCACCAGGATAAGGAGATGATTCTCAATCATATTAGCAAATACAGTTGTTTACACTAGAAATGCTAAGCTTTCATTATCGTGTTCATAAAAGGAGTGAATGATGAAAATCTCAGCAGGAATTGCAGCGTGTCTGCTCATCGTCGCCTCCCCGCAGGTACTGGCGGCGCCGGAGTCATGTGAAAGAGTCAAAAGCGACATCGAACAGCGCATCATTAACAATGGTGTGGCGGAGTCCAGTTTTACGTTAACCATTGTCCCTAATGACCAGGCGGATCAGCCCGATTCCCAGGTCGTAGGCCACTGTGCAAACGATACCCATAAAATTTTGTATACCCGCACCAGTAGCGGAAACGCTCCTGCCAGTACCAGTCCTTCTCAGGACGGGCATGCTGTCGAACCTCAGTAACAGATAAGAGCCTGATATACCAGGCTCTTACTCCCTCTTAGAAAGATTCCCTCAATTTTGACATGGATTAATAACCCCTACCTATAAGGGGTTAAAATCACTCTTTCATTAGTATCCTATTAATTTCGTTATAAACATAATTATATAACGATAACTATAATGGAGTGAATTATGTCCGATGTTGAACAACAGGGAGGCATCAGCCGCAGGACGTTAGTGAAATCCACCGCGATAGGATCGCTGGCGCTCGCTGCCGGAGGACTCTCCTTGCCTTTCGGGATGCGTACCGCTGCGGCTGCCGTGCAGCAGGCAATCCAGCCCGTTGAAGACAAAGTGGTCTGGGGAGCATGTTCGGTCAACTGCGGTAGCCGCTGCGCCCTACGTCTCCACGTCAAAGATGATGAAGTCTGGTGGGTGGAAACCGACAACACTGGCGAAGATGTCTATGGCAATCACCAGGTGCGCGCCTGCCTGCGCGGACGTTCAATCCGTCGGCGAATTAACCATCCTGATCGCCTCAACTACCCGATGAAACGCACAGGCAAACGCGGCGAAGGAAAATTTGAGCGCATCAGTTGGGAAGAAGCGCTGGATACCATCAGCAACAGCCTGAAAAACACGGTCGATAAATACGGTAACGAGGCGGTGTACATTAACTACACCTCCGGTATCGTCGGCGGCAACATCACCCGCTCCTCGCCTTATGCCTCTCTGGTGGCCCGCCTGATGAACTGTTACGGCGGTTTTCTTAGCCACTATGGCACCTACAGCACCGCGCAAATCGCGGCGGCCATGCCCTACACCTATGGTTCGAACGAGGGTAACAGCACCTCCGATATCGAGAACACCAAACTGGTGGTGATGTTCGGTAATAACCCGGCAGAAACCCGTATGAGCGGCGGCGGAATTACCTGGTTCCTGGAACAGGCCAGGGAACGTTCAAATGCGCGCATGATCGTTATCGATCCACGCTATACCGATACCGCGGCAGGACGTGAAGACGAATGGATACCTATTCGTCCCGGCACCGATGCCGCGCTGGTCGCCGGACTGGCCTGGGTGCTCATCACCGAAGATCTTGTCGACCAGCCTTTCCTCGACAACTACTGCGTGGGTTACGACGAAAAAACGCTACCGGCCGATGCGCCAGCGAATGGTCACTATAAAGCCTATATTCTGGGCCAGGGCGAAGACGGCACGGCCAAAACGCCTGAGTGGGCGTCGCGCATTACCGGTATTCCGGCGGATCGCATCATTAAGCTCGCCAGAGAGATTGGCGCCGCTAAACCGGCCTGTATTTGTCAGGGATGGGGCCCGCAGCGTCAGGCGAACGGTGAACTCACCGCTCGCGCGATTGCGATGCTGCCGATTCTGACGGGCAATGTCGGTATTCACGGCGGGAACAGCGGCGCGCGCGAATCCACCTACACCATCACCATTGAACGCATGCCGTTACCGGAAAACCCGGTAAAAACGCAGATCTCCGTGTTTACCTGGACGGACGCTATTGCCCGCGGCCCGGAAATGACCGCCCTGCGCGACGGCGTGCGCGGTAAAGAAAAGCTGGATGTGCCGATCAAGTTCATCTGGAATTACGCGGGCAATACCATCACCAACCAGCATTCGGATATCAATAAAACACACGCGATCCTGCAAGACGAATCGAAGTGCGAAATGATCGTGGTCATCGACAACTTTATGACCTCTTCCGCGAAATACGCCGATATTCTGTTGCCGGACCTGATGACGGTCGAACAGGAAGACATCATTCCTAACGACTACGCGGGCAATATGGGTTATTTAATCTTCATCCAGCCCGCGACCGCCCCTAAATTCGAGCGTAAGCCCATTTACTGGATAATGAGCGAAGTCGCGAAGCGGCTGGGCCCGGACGTGCACCAGAGGTTTACCGAGGGGCGAACCCAGGAACAGTGGCTGCAATATCTGTACGCCAAAATGCTGGCTAAAGACCCGGAGTTACCAGGCTATGACGAGCTGAAAAAAATGGGGATCTACAAGCGTAAAGATCCCAACGGCCATTTCGTGGCCTATAAAAAATTCCGTGAAGACCCACAGGCAAACCCGCTGAAAACGCCGTCCGGCAAGATAGAAATTTACTCCAGCCGCCTGGCTAAAATCGCCCAAACCTGGGAGCTGGAAAAAGACGACGTCATCAGCCCGCTTCCCATTTATGCCTCAACGTTCGAAGGATGGGACGATCCTAAGCGCAGCGTATTCCCACTGCAACTCTTTGGTTTTCATTATAAATCACGCACGCACTCCTCTTACGGCAACATTGATGTTCTCAAATCCGCCTGCCGTCAGGAAGTCTGGATTAACCCCGTGGATGCGCAAAAACGCGGTATCGCCAACGGGGATATGGTGCGGGTATTTAACGATCGCGGTGAAGTCCGCATTCCGGCGAAAGTCACGCCACGCATTCTCCCCGGCGTGAGCGCGATGGGCCAGGGCGCCTGGCATGATGCCGATATGTCAGGCGACCGCATCGATCATGGCGCCTGCGTGAATACGTTAACGACACAGCGCCCCTCTCCGCTGGCGAAAGGAAATCCGCAGCACACCAATCTGGTCGAAATCGAGAAAGTGTAACCCCCATCCCCTGAAACGATTACAGGCGTTTCGGGGGATGTGTTCGCACGTCCATCGGTCATGCGAACAAACCAACGTCCTGTAAAAACAAATTTTATAAATCGCGTTTCTTTTTTTTAATCAATAAGCAAAGTGAGTAACTATGAAAATCACCACGCCTGAGGCGCTCATGACGGCCACTATCAGCCGTCGTAGTCTGGTGAAAACATCCGCCATTAGCGGTCTCGCGCTCGCCAGTAGCGCCTTCACGCTTCCTTTCTCCCGAATCGCCCGCGCCGCTGACGGCCTTTCGCCTGCGCCAGTGGAAGAAAAAGCGGTCTGGAGTTCCTGTACCGTCAACTGCGGGAGTCGCTGTCTGCTACGGCTGCATGTGAAAGATGATGCGGTGTACTGGGTCGAGTCCGACACCACCGGCGATGACGTCTACGGCAATCATCAGGTGCGGGCCTGCCTGCGCGGACGCTCGATCCGTCGCCGCATGAATCACCCGGATCGCCTTAAATACCCGATGAAACGCGTCGGTAAACGCGGCGAAGGCAAATTTGAACGTATCAGCTGGGACGAAGCGCTGGATACCATTGGCGACAACCTGAAGCGTATTCTGAAAGACTACGGCAACGAAGCCGTACATGTGCTGTATGGCACCGGCGTGGATGGCGGGAACATCACGAACTCCAACGTGCCTTATCGTCTGATGAACTCATGCGGCGGTTATCTCAGCCGTTACGGCAGCTACAGTACCGCACAAATCAGCGCCGCAATGAGTTATATGTTCGGCACGAATGACGGCAACAGCCCGGATGACATCGCCAACAGTAAACTGGTGGTAATGTTCGGCAACAACCCGGCAGAAACGCGCATGAGCGGCGGCGGCGTGACCTACTATGTGGAACAGGCTCGCGAACGCTCCAACGCCAGAATGATCGTCATCGATCCGCGTTATAACGATACGGCGGCGGGTCGCGAAGATGAATGGCTCCCTATTCGTCCCGGTACTGATGCCGCGCTGGCGGCGGGGATCGCCTGGGTGCTCATCACCGAAAATCTGATCGACAAGCCTTTCCTCGATAAATACTGCGTCGGTTACGACGAAACGACCTTACCCGCCAGCGCGCCGCGTAATGCGCACTATAAAGCCTATATTCTGGGCGATAGCCCGGACGGTATTGCCAAAACACCGGAATGGGCCGCGCATATCACCAGTATCCCGGCGGAAAAAATCATCCAGCTGGCACGGGAAATCGGCTCGGCAAAACCGGCGTATATCTGTCAGGGCTGGGGGCCGCAGCGTCACTCCAATGGCGAACAGACTGCGCGCGCGATCGCCATGCTCTCTATCCTGACCGGCAACGTCGGGATCAACGGCGGCAACTCCGGCGTGCGTGAAGGCACCTGGGACCTCGGCGTAGAGTGGTTTTCTATGCTGGATAACCCGGTAAAAACGCAGATCTCCGTCTTTACCTGGACAGACGCCATCGATCATGGCGCGGAAATGACCGCCACACGCGACGGCGTGCGCGGTAAAGATAAGCTTGATGTCCCGATCAAATTTATGTGGTGCTACGCCAGCAATACGCTGATTAACCAGCATGGCAACATCGCCCACACCCATGACGTATTACAGGACGACAGCAAGTGCGAAATGATCGTCGGGATTGAGCACTTCATGACGGCGTCCGCCAAATACTGCGACATTCTGCTGCCGGATCTGATGCCAACGGAACAGGAAGATCTTATTTCGCACGAATCCGCAGGCAACATGGGTTATGTCATCCTGGGGCAACCGGCCACCTCACCAAAATTTGAAAGAAAGCCGATCTACTGGACGCTGAGCGAAATCGCCAGACGCCTCGGCCCGGACGTCTACCAGACATTTACGGAAGGCCGTACCCAGCACGAGTGGGTGAAATACCTGCATGCCAAAACCAAAGCGCGTAACCCGGAAATGCCGGACTACGAAGAGATGAAAACCACCGGCATCTTCAAGAAAAAATGCCCGGAGGAACACTATGTCGCCTTCCGCGCATTCCGCGAAGATCCTGCCTCCAGTCCGCTGAAAACGCCATCAGGGAAGATTGAAATCTACTCCGAGCGGCTGGCGACCATCGCCGACACCTGGGAGCTGGAAAACGATGAGATCGTTCATCCGCTGCCCGCCTATGCGCCAGGGTTTGATGGCTGGGACGATCCCATCCGAATAACCTATCCACTGCAATTGACCGGCTTCCACTATAAAGCCCGCACCCACTCCAGCTACGGCAATATTGACGTGTTGCAGCAAGCGTGCCCGCAAGAGATCTGGATTAACCCCATTGACGCGAAAGCGCGCAACATCAAACAGGGCGACACGGTGCGCGTATTTAACAATAACGGGCAGATGCTGATCCCGGCAAAAGTCACGCCGCGCATTTTGCCGGGCGTTACCGCCATCGGGCAAGGCGCCTGGCTCAAGGCGGATATGTTTGGCGACCAGGTCGATCACGGCGGTTCCATCAACATTCTGACATCACATCGTCCTTCTCCGCTGGCGAAGGGGAACCCGTCTCACAGCAATCTCGTTCAGGTTGAGAAGGTATAAGGAGTAACCGATGACAACCCAATATGGATTTTTTATTGACTCCAGTCGTTGCACCGGTTGCAAAACCTGCGAACTGGCCTGCAAAGACTACAAAGATTTAACCCCGGACGTCAGCTTCCGCCGCATCTATGAATATGCGGGCGGCGACTGGCAGGAGGATAACGGCGTCTGGCACCAGAATGTCTTTGCCTACTATCTTTCCATTTCCTGCAACCACTGCGAAGACCCGGCCTGCACGAAAGTGTGCCCGAGCGGCGCGATGCACAAACGCGAGGA
>NZ_JAOWFN010000012.1:0-427202 GCF_030333595.1 Citrobacter sp. CK181
GGCTTTGTGGTGGTGGATGAGGACGTCTGCATCGGCTGTCGCTACTGCCATATGGCCTGCCCGTACGGTGCGCCGCAGTATAACGCCGCCAAAGGCCACATGACCAAATGCGACGGCTGTCATGACCGCGTTGCCGACGGCAAAAAACCGATCTGCGTCGAGTCCTGCCCGCTGCGCGCGCTGGACTTTGGCCCGATAGAAGAGCTGCGGAAGAAACATGGCACGCTGGCGGCCGTTGCGCCGCTGCCGGGCGCGCACTTCACCAGACCGAACATTGTGATTAAACCCAACGCCAACAGCCGCCCGACCGGGGATACCACGGGTTATCTGGCAAATCCGAAGGAGGTATAAAATGGGAAATGGATGGCATGAATGGCCGCTGGTGCTGTTTACGGTGTTCGGTCAATGCGTTGTCGGCGCATTGATTGTCAGCGGTCTGGGCTGGTTTGCGGCGAAAGACGATGCGGCCAGCAGACGGCGTATTGTGCGCGGTATGTTCTTTTTATGGGTCGTCATAGGGCTGGGTTTTCTGGCGTCGATCATGCACCTCGGCTCGCCGTTCCGCGCGTTTAACTCGCTTAACCGGGTAGGCGCTTCCGCGCTGAGTAATGAAATTGCCGCTGGCTCTGTCTTTTTTGCCGTAGGCGGTTTCTGGTGGCTGGTGGCTGTGCTCGGCAAAATGCCGGAAGCACTGGGCAAAATCTGGCTGCTGGTCAGCATGGTACTCGGGGTGGTATTTGTCTGGGCAATGACGCGAGTCTATCAGATCGATACCGTTCCTACCTGGTATAATGGCTACACGACGCTGGCATTCTTCCTGACGGTGTTCCTGAGCGGGCCGCTATTTGCGGCGCTGATATTGCGCGCCGCGCGCGCCAGATTCAACGGCACGACGTTCGCAAGCATCAGCGTGCTGGCGCTGTTAGTCTGCGTGGCCGTAATCATCATGCAAGGCATGTCGCTTGGGGCAATCCACAGCTCCGTGCAACAGGCGAGCGCGCTGGTTCCAGACTATGGCCGCTTACAGGTCTGGCGCGTAGTGCTGCTTGCTGCCGGGCTGGGTTGCTGGATATGCCCGTTAGTACGCCGCAAAGAACCGCATGTCGTCGGATTGTTGCTGGGGTTAATCCTGGTGCTTGGCGGCGAAATCATAGGTCGCGGATTGTTTTACGGCCTGCATATGACCGTCGGAATGGCCATTGCAGGTTAACTTACGCGTGCGGGGAAACCCGCACCTTTCAGGATGGTTTCATGACTTCTTTTTCACAACGTGACGATTTTTCTATGGCTGCACGCGTGCTGGGCGCGTTGTTTTATTATGCGCCAGACAGTACCGAAGCCGCCCCGTTGGTTTCAGCGTTAAAAACCGACGGCTGGCAGGCGCAGTGGCCACTTTCACCGGAGGTTCTGGCGCCGATTGCGGCGGTTTTTCAGGCCGACATCGAGGAGCCGCTCCCGCAAGCCTGGCAACGTCTGTTTGTCGGTCCCTGGGCGCTTCCGTCGCCTCCCTGGGGATCGGTCTGGCTGGACCGTGAAAGCGTGTTGTTTGGCGAGTCTACGCTGGCATTACGCCAGTGGATGCGGGACAACGGCATCCAGTTTGAGATCCAGCAAAATGAACCGGAAGATCATTTTGGTTCCCTGCTGCTGTTGGCTGCCTGGCTTGCGGAAAATGGTCGTCATAGCGAATGCGAACAATTGCTGGCCTGGCATCTGTTGCCGTGGTCTGCGCGCTTCCTGGCGGTTTTCATCGAAGGCGCAAACCATCCATTTTACCAGGCGGCAGGTGAGCTGGCACAGCAAACGCTGGCGCAGTGGCAGTCTCAGTTGCTGATCCCTGTCGCCGTAAAACCGCTGTTTCGCTAATGCTTTTTCAGGCAGGGCGCGCCCTGCCTTTATCGTCAAAAACCGGTTGTTTCCCCTTCCCGATAAGTGACAACGTCACTTTAACTTTCCATTTTTAAGACAATTCTTCACATTCGCGCACATCCTTAGCCCTGTAAGGGCAAATGAGCAACGGGCATGCATAGCCTGCTAATTTAAATACCTGTCTCGCTGGAATCCTTCCCGACGTGTTGCTATAGCTCAAAACACCCTGCCGCTACATGGCATAACAACACGCAACGTCTCTTTCGTTGCCATAACGCATGCAAACAGGGAGACACACCGCAATGCACACTTTTACGTTAAAACGCGTGCTCGGGTTTACTGGCGCGATCGCTCTTGTGCTGGCGCTGCTGGTTTGGGGAGTGGGTCTGGAAACCATTAAAGCGCGTCAGGTTGATCTGCTTTATTTGGGCAAACAGCATTTACTCCTCGTCTTTACCTCCATGTTCTTCGCCTTAGTTATCGGTATTCCCAGCGGCATTTTACTGAGCCGTCCGGCAGCCAAAGGATTCGCCGAATACGTAATGCAGCTCTTTAATGTAGGCAATACTCTGCCGCCTCTGGCCGTACTGGCACTGGCGATGGTGATTATCGGCATTGGCGACGTTCCGGCGATTTTCGCGCTGTTCCTCGCCTCGCTTCTTCCTGTCGTGCGCAATACCTACGCCGGGCTTTGTTCTGTTCCCGCCTCCCTGATTGAAGCCGCAAACGGCATCGGTATGACGAAATGGCAGCGTCTGCGTCAGGTTGAGCTGCCCAATGCCTGGCCGGTGATGCTTGCAGGGATTCGGATCGCGACGGCGATTAATGTGGGTACGGCCCCGCTGGCGTTCCTGATTGGGGCCAGCAGCTACGGCGAGCTGATTTTCCCCGGCATTTACCTCAATGACTTCCCGACGCTGATTCTGGGCGCAACGGCAACCGCTCTGGTGGCGCTGATTCTCGACAGCCTGCTTGCCCTGCTTGGCCGCATCCTCAGTCCGCATACGGCCTGATACAACGATAAGAATAAGGAGCGCTGAATGACATTAAAAAAACATCTGCTGGGATGGCTTGCCGCCGCGTTGCTCGTTACCGGACAGGCTCAGGCGGCCCCGTTGATCCTTGCAACCAAAGGTTTTACCGAACAACACATCCTTTCCGCCATGACCGTGCAGTACCTGCAAAAAAAGGGTTTTCAGGTTCAGCCGCGCACCAACATTGCGGCGGTGATTTCACGTAATGCCATGGTGAATAAGCAGATTGATATCACCTGGGAATACACCGGCACGTCCCTGATCATTTTTAACCACATTGATAAACGGATGAGCCCGCAGGAATCCTACGATACCGTCAAACGCCTGGATGCGAAGCTCGGACTGGTATGGCTAAACCCGGCGAATATGAATAACACCTACGCGTTCGCCATGCAGCGCAAACTCGCCGAAGCAGAGAACATCAACACCCTGTCGGAAATGGTGGCGAAAATCGAACACATCCGCCAGACCGACCCTGACAATAACTGGATGTTAGGTCTCGACCTTGAGTTTTCCGGGCGCAGCGACGGGATGAAGCCGTTGCAGGATGCCTACCAGATGCAGCTTGACCGTCCGCAGATTCGGCAAATGGACCCGGGTCTGGTCTATAACGCCGTGCGCGATGGCTTTGTGGACGCCGGTCTGGTGTACACCACGGATGGCCGGGTGAAGGGTTTTGACCTCAAGGTGCTGGAAGATGATAAAGGCTTCTTCCCAGGTTACGCTGTCACGCCTGTCGTCCGTAAAGAGATACTGGATGCTCATCCGGGGCTGGATGATGCGCTGAATACCCTTTCCGGGCTGCTCAATAACGACGTCATCTCGACGCTTAATGCGCAGGTCGACATCGATCACCAGTCACCCCAGCAGGTTGCGCGCACATTCCTGCAACAAAAAGGTCTGCTGTAAGGAGCGCTTATGGATACGATTCATTACATGATGGATAACGCGGGTTATCTGACGAGCCTCACTCTTCAGCATTTGTGGCTGGTTGCGCTGGCCGTCGGTCTGGCGATTATCATTGGCGTGCCGCTGGGCATTCTGATTGTTCGTCATAAATGGCTGGCTACGCCGGTGTTAGGGGCGGCGACGCTGCTGCTCACTATCCCGTCCATCGCATTATTTGGTTTGATGATCCCGCTGTTTTCGCTGATCGGTCAGGGGATTGGCGCCCTTCCCGCAATTACCGCCGTTTTTCTTTACTCGCTGCTGCCGATTGTGCGCAACACGCACACCGCGCTCGACAGTTTACCGCCGGGCTTGCGCGAAGCGGGACGCGGAATTGGCATGACGTTCTGGCAGCGTCTGCGCTGGGTAGAAATTCCGATGGCCCTGCCGGTGATTTTTGGCGGGATTCGCACTGCCGTCGTCATGAATATCGGCGTGATGGCCATCGCCGCCGTTATTGGCGCTGGCGGCCTGGGGTTACTGTTACTGAACGGCATCGGCGGGAGTGACATCCGCATGTTAATCGCCGGTGCGCTGATGATTTGTCTGTTGGCCATTGTGCTCGACTGGTTGCTGCATCGCCTGCAAGTCGTACTGACACCTAAGGGGATACGATAATGATAAAACTGGAAAACCTCACCAAACGCTTTTCACAGAAGAACGGCCAACCGCTTAACGCCGTTGATAACATCAATCTGAACGTGCCGGAAGGTGAAATGTGCGTGCTGCTTGGGCCGTCAGGCTGCGGCAAGACCACCACCCTGAAGATGATCAACCGGCTGATCGCGCCCAGCAGCGGCAATATTTTCATTAACGGACAAAACACCAGTGCGATGGATACCGTCACGCTACGGCGCAACATTGGCTACGTGATCCAGCAAATTGGCCTGTTTCCCAACATGACCATCGAAGAGAACATCACGGTTGTCCCGCGTATGCTGGGCTGGGATAAAACCCGCTGCAAACGTCGTGCGGAAGAGTTAATGGACATGGTGGCAATGGATGCGAAAAAGTTTCTGCATCGCTACCCGAAAGAGATGTCTGGCGGTCAACAACAGCGCATCGGCGTGATCCGCGCGCTGGCGGCCGATCCCCCGGTACTGTTGATGGATGAACCTTTCGGTGCGGTGGACCCGATTAACCGCGAGGTGATTCAGAATCAGTTTCTTGATATGCAGCGGGCGCTGAAAAAGACGGTGATGCTGGTCAGCCATGATATTGATGAAGCGCTGAAACTGGGCGACAGGATTGCCGTATTCCGCCAGGGCCGCATTATACAGTGCGCCAGCCCGGATGAATTGCTGGCAAAACCGGCGAATGAATTCGTCGGCTCATTTGTCGGTCAGGATCGTACGCTAAAACGTCTTCTGCTGGTTTCGGCGGGCGACGTAACCGACCAACAACCCACCCTGACCGCCCGCACCGCCACCTCGCTGGCAGAGGCGTTCGGCATCATGGACGATAATGATATTCGCGCGATCACCGTTGTCGACAGCGACGGCAAGCCGCTTGGCTTTGTGAAGCGTCGTGAAGCCAGGAACGCCAACGGCACCTGCGCGGATATAATCCACCCGTTTCGCGTCACCGGAAAAGCGGAAGACAACCTGCGTATTGTGCTGTCGAAACTGTACGAGAGTAACACCAGCTGGATGCCCATTGTCGATGAGGAAGGACGCTATAACGGCGAAATCTCGCAGGATTACATTGCCGATTATCTCAGTTCAGGCCGCACCCGTCGGGCGCTGAATATTCACGAAAGTAGCTAAACGCCGGATGGCAGCTACGCTTTACCTAGCCTACGGAGCACATTCTTGTCGGGCCGGTAAGCGAAGCGCCATCGGGCAGTTCCCCCTGCGCACGCAGTGCTTTTGCGTCCCGCGCTGTTTACCCGCAAAATAGACACTCCTGAAAATGCCTGTGTGGTCTGCCCATGCACCGCCTACATACATACCCTGACCTGCGAGCGATGTTTCGCCGCCTGTTAATCGCGACAATAATTGGCATCCTTGCCGCACTGGCGGTAGCCGGGTTTCGTCACGCCATGCTGGTGCTGGAATGGCTTTTTTTACGTAACGATACGGGAAGCCTGGTGAATGCCGCGACAAACCTTTCTCCCTGGCGACGACTGATCACCCCCGCCGTGGGCGGCCTCGCGGCAGGTGCGCTGCTCTGGGGCTGGCAGAAAATGAATCAACAACGCCCCCATGCCCCCACCGACTACATGGAAGCCCTGCAAACAGATGGGCAATTCGATTACGGGGCAAGTCTGGTGAAGTCCCTTGCTTCGCTGCTGGTCGTCGCCAGCGGTAGCGCCATCGGGCGCGAAGGGGCCATGATCTTACTGGCAGCGCTGGCGGCATCCTGTTTTGCTCAGCGTTGCACCCCGCGTGAAGAGTGGAAATTGTGGATCGCCTGCGGCGCTGCGGCAGGGATGGCCAGCGCGTATCACGCCCCGCTGGCGGGCAGCCTCTTTATCGCGGAAATCCTGTTTGGCACGCTGATGCTGGCGTCGCTGGGCCCCGTTGTGATTTCCGCCGTCGTGGCATTACTGACCACCCATTTGCTCAGCGGCGGTAATGCCCTGCTCTATACGGTTCACCTGTCACTGGATTTACATGTGCGGGAATATGCGATGATTATCAGCACCGGGCTGGTGGCTGGCGTCTGCGGACCGCTGTTTATGTGGTTAATGACCACCACTCATAACGGTTTTATTCGGCTGAAATTATCGCCTCCGTGGCAACTGGCGCTGGGCGGATTCATCGTTGGCTTACTATCCCTGCTGACGCCGGCCGTCTGGGGAAATGGCTACAGCGTCGTGCAGTCATTTTTGCTCTCCCCGCCGCTGCTCTCCGTGATCGCCGGGATCTTCATCTGCAAATTACTCGCCGTACTCGCCAGCAGCGGTTCCGGTGCGCCCGGCGGCGTCTTTACCCCCACGCTGTTCATCGGCTTGTCGATTGGTATGTTATACGGTCGGATGTGGGGATTCTGGCTTCCGGGAGCGGATGAGATGGCAATATTGCTGGGATTAACAGGAATGGCGACGCTGCTGGCGGCAACAACACACGCGCCGATGATGTCGACGCTGATGATCTGTGAAATGACCGGGGAGTATCGACTACTCCCCGGATTACTGATTGCCTGCGTAGTGGCGTCGGTCTTATCGCGAACGTTACGCGAGGACTCGGTCTACCGACAGCACACTGCCGAGCATTGACAGACGGATATATTGCCCCAGCTCGCGTTGTTCGGCACGCGGCAAATAAGGCAGTTCGCCAATCAGCGGCGCAGGCAGTTTTTTGCTTAACACATCAATGATTTCGGCATAATGCGCCAGTCCGGGATTGATGCGGTTCGCCACCCAGCCGATCAGCGGTAATCCGTCATTGGCGATAGCCTGTGCGGTCAGCAGCGCATGGTTAATGCAGCCTTCCTGAATCCCCACCACCATCAACACCGGTAACTGCTCCTGCACGACCCATTCAGATAACGGACGCAGGTCGTTCATCAGGCTGCGCCAGCCGCCGGTGCCTTCCACCACGACGTGGTCAACCTTTTCGCTCAGGCTGGCAAGCCCGTTAGATAACAGGGTGTAATTGATCGGACAGCTATGCGCCACGCTGCTTTCGTCTTCGCTCAGCGCAATCGGATTGATCGCCTCATAAGGCAGCTCAATAGAAGAGACGCTCTGCAACACCAGCGCATCTTTATTGCGCATGCCTTCCGGCGTCTCTTTGCTGCCTTTCGCAACGGGTTTATAACCTGCGACGCTTTTGTTCCCTGACGCTAACGCTTGTAGTAATGCGCGGGAAACCACTGTCTTCCCAACAGAAGTGTCTGTACCTGTAATAAAGAAACGCTTCAGCATCACTAACTCCACCGTTATGCTTCGAAAATATAAGCCAGGAAAATAATACAGTGGAGAAAGTCTAAGGTATGACAATCGCGATCAGCTTGCGTTAGCGCAAATTTTCGTACGACAGTTAAAAAATGTTAACCCTGTAATAGACGAATCAACAAAGAACCGTTATACATCGCGTCTTTTACCAGTGCGGCGCCCGCCATCGTCCCTTGATTGGAAAACTGCGTGCTTTCGACGGCGATATGTTTGCTATACGCCGGCAGCGCCTGTTGACGGATGCTGTCCGCAATTGCCGGAAAAAGGATTTCCGCCGCTTTGCTCAGCGGCGAACCGATCAGAATTTTTTGCGGATTAAATAAATTCACCATGATCGCCAGAATGCGGCCAACATGCATCCCGACGCCGCTAATGATATCTTTCGCCAGCAAATCCCCCTGCACCGCCGCCTGGCACAGCGAATCCACCGTCAGCGGCTGCCCATGCAGCGAAGAACTCATTGACTGATTGAGTCGCAGCTGCGCCAGTTCAAGCACGCTGTCCACGCTGGCGATCGTTTCCAGACAGCCGTGGTTCCCGCAGTAACAACGTTTACCGTAGGGGTCGACCTGCGTATGGCCGATCTCCACCAGGCTGCTGCTGCCCGCATGCAGTAAGTGGCCGTCGGTAATCACGCCAGCCCCAACGTTGTGATCAATCACCACCTGAATAACATCACGCGCGCCGCGCGATGCGCCAAAAAGCGCCTCGGCCATCGTCCAGGCGCTGATATCATGCTGAATGTAGACCGGTACGCCGGTGTGGTGTTCGAGGGTTTCCCCCAGCGGCATCTCTTTGACATCGTCGTAAAACGGCATGCGGTGCACAATGCCATTCTCAGTATCAATAATACCGGGTAAGGTGATGGCGATAGAGGTCAGGCGTTCGAGTTTTTGCTGGTGACGGATAAAAAACTGATCGACCATAAAAATGATGCGTTCAAGCAGCGGAGTCTCAGAAACCAGCGGTAGCTCAAGGCACTCCTCCACCACCAGCTTGCTGCTCAGGTCACGCAGGGCGAGAAAAATCTCGCCACGGCTGATACGAATAGACAAATAGTGCCAGGCCTCGGTTTCCACCACCAGCCCGACCGCCGGGCGACCACGGCTTCCCGCCTCTTTGATCTCCAGCTCCTGAACTAAATGCGCTTCGAGCATTTCGCGAACAATTTTAGTGATACTGGCAGGCGCCAGTTGCGCCAGACGAGAAAGATCAATTCGCGACACGGGGCCCAGCTGATCAATCAGGCGATATACCGCGCCAGCATTGGTCTGCTTGATTTGATCGATATGCCCTGGCTGACTATCAGCAACCACCTCTGACTCCCTTTATTTTCGCGCTCCGAAATAATCTGTGGGCTATGGTGAATGACTTCAATAGTTGTCGTCAACTTTTTACTTAGCCGTGTGATTTACTGCACATTTTCATCCCTTTTTAAACTAAATTAAGCGCGCTTTGCGGCCGTTAAAAGTTGATGGCGAAATCGTTGCGCAGCGTGACTTTGTTCATGATGTTTCGGCCATACCAGCCACATTTCCGACACGGCGTCCGCTTCGGCAATGGGCACCCAACGCATTTCATCAAGCTGTACCCGCTTAAACGAGGCGGGCAGGATCGACACCCCCAGTCCTGCGGCTACCAGCCCGATAATTGTCATCGCCTCTCCAACCTCCTGAGTGATCGCCGGAGTGAGATGGTAACGGCGCATCAGGCCGAGAATATCGTCATACAACCCCGTTCCGACATGCGGATCAAAAAAAACAAACGGTTCTTTCGCCAGCTCCGCCAGCGTCACGACCGGCTTTTGCGCCAGCGGATGTTCACGGGGGATCATCGCCAGCAACGGTTCATGCAGAATCACTTCCCAGTCCAGCGTATCCGGCAATGAGGTATTGCGCAGTAACCCCATATCCAGCGCGCCTTCATTAAGCGGCGCAATCTGCTCGCGGGTGTTCATTTCACGGGTCTGCATATGCACATCCGGGTAGTCCTGGCGAAACAGAGACAGCGTATCCGAGACGGCTTTGATAAACGGCGCGGATGAGGTGAAGCCAATGCGCAGCTCGCCGGTCTCCCCCTGATGCAAGCGTTCCGCGCGGGCGGCGGCCTCATTCACCAGCCCAAGGATCTGCCGACTGTCTGCCAGAAACTGCTTACCCGCCGCCGTCAGCGCAACGCTCCGGTTGGTTCGCGCCAGCAGCCGCGCGCCAATCTGCTGTTCAAGGGTCTGGATCTGCTGGCTTAGCGGGGGTTGAGAGATGTTCAGCCGCGCAGCCGCCCGGCCAAAATGCAACTCTTCCGCAACTGCCACAAAGTAACGTAGATGACGAAGTTCAATATTCATATTTTATAAATATTATTTGAGATTATTAATATATTAGACAGAATATTTTGATTTTCCTACTCTTAGCACTGAGGTCATACCCGTCACCATAATCACGGGGATGTTGAGCAAGGATTTCAAGTGAGTCGTATTACTGCTGTCGACACCGCAACGGCGAGCGATGTTGATGAACACATTATTTCCCAGCCGGTTCAATATATAAAACGTGGTACATCCCAGTTTATGCGCGTTACGCTGGCGCTATTCTCCGCCGGGCTGGCGACGTTCGCCCTTCTCTATTGCGTACAACCGATACTGCCTGTGCTGTCCCATGAATTTGGCGTCTCTCCCGCCAGCAGCAGTATCTCGCTTTCCATCTCCACCGGCATGTTAGCCATCGGGCTGCTGTTTACCGGCCCGTTGTCCGACGCGATCGGCCGCAAACCTGTAATGGTGACGGCGCTGCTGCTGGCCTCCTGCTGTACGCTGCTTTC
Organism: Citrobacter sp. CK181; assembly: GCF_030333595.1. Classification (NCBI taxonomy): domain Bacteria; kingdom Pseudomonadati; phylum Pseudomonadota; class Gammaproteobacteria; order Enterobacterales; family Enterobacteriaceae; genus Citrobacter; species Citrobacter sp. CK181. The sequence goes on from NZ_JAOWFN010000012.1 coordinate 10,570, forward strand.
CACCATGATGACCAGCTGGCATGGCATTTTAATCATGCGCGCGCTGATTGGCCTGTCGTTGAGCGGCGTCGCTGCGGTAGGCATGACCTATTTAAGTGAAGAGATCCATCCCAGTTTCGTCGCCTTCTCAATGGGGTTGTACATTAGCGGCAACTCGATTGGCGGCATGAGCGGGCGTCTGATCAGCGGCGTATTTACTGACTTTTTTAACTGGCGCATCGCACTGGCGGCGATCGGCTGTTTCGCGCTGGCGTCCGCATTGATGTTCTGGAAAATCTTGCCGGAATCCCGCCATTTCCGACCGACCTCATTACGCCCCAAAACGCTGTTCATCAACTTCCGCCTTCACTGGCGCGACAGGGGTCTGCCGCTGTTATTCGCAGAAGGCTTTTTGTTAATGGGGTCGTTTGTCACGCTATTTAACTATATCGGCTATCGGTTGATGCTTTCGCCCTGGGAACTCAGCCAGGCTATCGTGGGGCTTTTATCGGTGGCTTACCTGACGGGCACCTGGAGCTCGCCTAAAGCAGGCGCCATGACGACGCGTTATGGTCGCGGCCCGGTGATGTTGTTCTCAACCGGCGTGATGTTGTTCGGGCTATTAATGACGCTGTTCACGTCGCTATGGCTGATTTTTGCCGGAATGCTGCTCTTCTCCGCCGGATTCTTTGCCGCGCATTCGGTGGCAAGCAGCTGGATTGGCCCACGCGCGAAACGCGCCAAAGGCCAGGCATCTTCCCTGTATCTCTTCAGCTATTACCTGGGTTCCAGCATTGCCGGGACGTTAGGCGGGGTATTCTGGCACAGCTATGGCTGGAACGGTGTGGGCGGGTTTATCGCGCTGATGCTGCTTCTGGCGCTGCTGGTTGGCTCCCGCCTGCATCATCGTCTGCACGTTTGATAAAGAGAAGGCCCGGGTCGAGCCCGGGCATTCTTTACAGCTCAACCAGCGCTTTGGATTACCACAATCCCAGGATGGAAGAAGCCCCCATCAATTCCCTGACGGCATCCAGTGCCAGAAGAGCAAAGATAACCCAGATAATTGGATTCATCATGCTGTGTGTATTTATTTTTATTGTTGAGGTTTGACTTTACCCCGCGCGATACCCAAAAGCGAGACCGGAAGATAAAACTACCTGTAATGGTGGGCAACACTGACGATATCGCTTCCGAATGCCGTAAATATCACCCGGAGGATAATAAGACCTGAACGCCATATTGTATCCCGATCACCGTCGCATTCATTAATATATGCAGGGTAACAGGCATTAATAACCCTTTAGATTTGACTCTGGCGACAATAAGCACCTGCGATATTAAAAATAACATCAATAATGTTCTGATATCGGCGTACTGCGTATGCATCAGCGCAAACAGCGTTGAAACGACAAGCGACGTCGCCCACACCTTATCATTGAACCAGTACTGAAAGGCGTTGAACAGACACCCTCTGAAGACGATTTCCTCGTAGACCGGGACGAGGAAAATCAGTGACAGGTTGGTCAGCCAGAAAGCGTAGTTATGCAATGAAACCTGCGTCATAACCCACGCTTCTGTTTTTCTCATCCCCAACATAGCAGGTAAAAGAAACTGGATGATCAGAATGGCGCCAAACAAAATAACAAACCACTTTGCACTCAATGTGCCTTTTCCCAGACCGTCTCTTTTTCTAAAAAAGAGATAATACAGCGGGACCAGAATAAGAAACTCCAGCACAAACATCAGCGGTAAAAGTAACCCACTTTCCATTAATTGCGCACTGCGGGTAAAAAACAGTGGCGTAAATGTAATACCAAACATCAGCATAAACATAGAAAAGCAGCCTGACACTGCTTTTGTCCTGACAATATAGGCGTTATTGATTTCCTGTTGCATCCCTGTTCCCTGTTAATATTTCACCAGTGTGCTTCACGACACCGCTATTTATGATAAGAAGTATCATTATCACTTACAACCTACCAACATTTCTGCCATCGTTGCCATCAGCGCATAAACATGTATGAATCAGGGTAAACTCCTCACATTCGCAGAACACGACGGGAACACAACAATGTCCAACAAGAGCCACTACCAACAACTCACCCGCACTTTCCAGCGCCTCTCCCGCTTTTCGCATCTCTCCGCTATCGCCAGTTGGGATATGTTCACCATGATGCCTCCCGGTGGAAGCACCGCGCGAGGCGAAGCGCTGGCCGAGCTGAACGTGCTGGAACATCAGTTATTGACTGACCCGAAGGTTGCGCAGTGGATAGCCGCCGCCGGGCAGGAAGATTTGAACGATGTTGAGCAGGCGAACCTGCGTGAAATGGCGAGGCGGCACCATCAGGCGGCCCTGCTGCCTGAGTCACTGGTGGAGGCGAAATCGCTGGCGGGGAGCCGGTGTGAACACGCATGGCGGAGTCAGCGTCCGGCGAATGACTGGCAAGGATTTGCGCAGAATCTGAAAGAGGTTGTGAAATACAGCCGTGAAGAGGCAAAACTTCGCGCCGAAGCTAAAGGATGTTCGCCCTACGATGCCCTGCTGGATATTTTTGAGCCCGATATGACCAGCGCCCAACTGGATGTTCTGTTTGCGGATGTCAAAACCTGGCTTCCCGATCTGTTAAACCGCGCGGTGTCAAAACAGTCGCATCAGCCACTGATTGCGCCGGTCGGCCCGTTCCCGACGGCGCTACAGCGTGAACTGGGACTGGAAACCATGTCGCAGTTAGGGTTTGATTTTAACGCCGGTCGGCTGGACATCAGCGCCCACCCGTTCTGCGGCGGCGTGCCGGAAGATGTGCGCATCACCACGCGCTATGATGAAAATGAATTACTCAGCGCGCTCTTTGGCGTGATCCACGAAACGGGGCACGCCCGCTATGAACAGAATCTGCCCCACGCCTGGCAGGGTCAGCCGATCGCATTTGCCCGCTCCACGGCCATCCATGAATCCCAGAGCCTGTTTTTCGAGATGCAACTGGGTCGCAGCGCTGCGTTCCTCAAACGGCTCATTCCCGCCGTTAAACGTCATTTTGGCGATCAGCCCGCTTTTGAAGAAGCGAATTTCATTGCCTGGAATCAGCGGGTGAAACCGGGCTTTATCCGCGTGGATGCCGACGAAGTGAGTTATCCTGCCCATGTTATCTTGCGCTATGACATTGAACAGGCGCTGATTAACGGCGACATCGAAGTGGATGATATTCCCGCACTGTGGGATGAAAAAATGCAGGCCTGGCTGGGGCTGTCAACCGCGGGAGATTACCGTAACGGCTGTATGCAGGACATCCACTGGACCGACGGCGGCTTTGGCTACTTCCCGTCTTATACGCTGGGCGCCATGTATGCCGCACAGCTGTTTAGTGCCGCTCATAGCGCATTGCCGGATCTGCATAATCAGATTGCGCAAGGCGATCTCAGCGCCTTGTTTGACTGGCTGCGACAAAATATCTGGCAGCACGGCAGTCGCTTTACTACCGCGCAGCTGATCGCTCAGGCCACCGGAGAACCGTTGAGCAGCCGTTACTTCCGGGCGCATCTGGAATCACGCTATTTGTCATGATGTCTCTTATTTGCCCGGTAGCGTCAATCTGCCGGGCCGGTTGTACATACCGTTACACGCCGATACCAATGACTCACGGAAGCCCTCGATTTACAGCGATATAGTGATTTCACCGGCCCCGCAGTGGGGTTGAATAAAAAACCAAATCGAGGGTATCAGAATGAAAAAAGTATTAGCTCTGGTTGTTGCCGCTGCTATGGGTCTGTCTTCTGCTGCATTTGCTGCTGAAACGGCAACGTCCACGACGGCTCCGGCTGCGGCACCCGCTAAAACCGCACCGGCAAAAACCACGCATCACAAAAAACACCACAAAGCAGCAGCGACTCAGAAAGCGCCTGAACAAAAAGCGCAGGCAGCGAAAAAACACACCAAAAAAGCGGTAAAACATACTGCGGCTAAACCGGCAGCTAAACCGGCGGCATAAGGCACTGGCGAGTTCTATGGCGCTCCCCCGCGCCATAACACACGGCGCTAAATCATCGGGTTTAGCGCCGTTTCTTCGGAGGGTTAACGTGTTTCGTTACCGCTTTGAGTTGATTCTCACCATGCTTATATTATGCGCCCTTATTGCCACGCATTTTTATATTTCCTGAGTGTAGTTATCTGATTTTACTCCCACTTTCCTGCCGTCACGTCTATAGTATTCACTGAGGGTTTGCTTTTAATAATCATAATTACCCACACAGAGTGTGATATGCATAAAACCATTGCGGTATTACTGGGCGTAATTTGTCTTTCCCCTGTTGTTGCTCATGCGGATGAGGCTGATACCACCACGGATACCCGTGAAGCCAAAACGTTATTTTTTGACCATGACGATCGGGTCAAGGTTGAAGATCCGACGCAGTCGCCGTGGGACGCTATTGGTCAACTGGAAACCGCCAGCGGCAACCTGTGTACCGCCACGCTCATTTCATCTCATCTGGCGCTCACCGCCGGACACTGCTTGTTAACGCCGCCGAAAGGGAAGCCAGATAAAGCCGTGGCTTTGCGTTTCGTATCGCAAAAAGGTCTCTGGCGTTATGAAATTCACGGTATTGAAGGTCGGGTCGATCCGTCGCTGGGAAAGCGCTTAAAGCCTGATGGCGATGGCTGGATTGTCCCTCCGGCCGCCGCGCCGTGGGATTTTGGTTTGATTGTGTTGCGTTATCCGCCGTCCGGCATTACTCCACTGCCCTTATTTGAAGGCGATAAAGCCGCGCTAACCGCTGCCCTGAAAACCGCCGACCGCAAAGTGACGCAGTCAGGTTACCCGGAAGATCATCTTGATACGCTTTACTCGCATCAGGATTGCCTGATTACCGGCTGGGCGCAAAACGCGGTGCTCTCTCACCAGTGCGACACGCTGCCCGGCGACAGCGGTTCTCCGTTAATGCTGCATACCGACGCTGGCTGGCAGTTGATTGGCGTACAAAGTTCCGCTCCAGCGGCAAAAGATCGCTGGCGGGCTGACAACCGCGCGATTTCCGTCACCGGCTTTCGCGACAAGCTGGAAGCGCTGGCTCAGGAATAGATGATGGTTCCCGTGCGCTGCCCGCCGTAACGGGCAGCATAGCTGTCAGGCCAGTTTTATCATGATCATGCCGATAAGCAGCAATACCACGCCTATCCAGCCTTTGTTGTTCAGACGCTGTCCAAAAAGCACCCACCCGGCTGCCAGCGTGGCGGCGATACCAAATCCGCCCCACAACGCATATGCCACCGAAAGATCAATGCCTTTCACCGCCTGAGAGAGCGCGCTGAAGGCCGCCAGCACCGCGGCCAGCGACAGAATGCCATAGAACTTGCGACGAAAGCCGTCAGAAAACTTCAGGAACACGTTAGCGACGATTTCCAGAACGATCGCCATCGCCAGCCACGCGGCATGAACCCACTCAAACTGCGGCATGCGTCGCCTCCTTCGCGGCGTTTACTGGCTTGCGCGTACCCGATTTGATCAGCGCAATCCCGAATACCAGCGTAACCAGACCCGCAATTTTCATGGCCGATAAGGCTTCGTCAAATAACAGCACGCTAAACAGCGTAATAAATAAAATACCGATGCCTTCCCACAAGGCATACGCCACGCCAAGCGCAATTTTTTTTACGGCAAAAGAGAGAAAAATATACGACAGCGTAATCATGACCAGCATTAAAATAAAACCCGTGTTGCCATTGCTTACGCTTGCCCATTTCATCGACAGCGTTCCGGTAATTTCAGCCGCAATGGCAAGGGCTAATAAAATCCAGTAAAACATGGTGCTTCTCCTGCTTGAGAATATAGTCCTTCGGGCCTGCTGCATGCAGCAAACCAAAAAATAAAATGAATTAGCCAGGCGCGTAACGCCAGCTCAGGCAGAAGTAAGGGACTAAAGCGCGTTGCGCCAGTGCTGCTCACCAGCAAGCAGGAAAGAGGAAGAAGTGCGAAGAAGTACGGTCTGTGTAGAAAAAAACGTCCTGAACATATTGTCCATAATATTACAATTATCCGCAGTGTTGCTTCTCATCATCGCGGATGAAAATTGTCCTCGGTAGTTAAACACGTCTGATTTGTACCACAGCCTTAGAATTAACTCAAAACCTTTTCACTTCTTTACCCGCGCCGTTTGATTTTTGTTAGCACAGCCCGACAAAAATCACATTATTATAAAGAGTAAGAACAAAAATTCAGGAATTATCATGGCAAAACCGATCATCACGCTTAACGGCCTGAAACTCGTAATCATGCTGGGAATGCTGGTCATCATTCTCACCGGTATTCGCTTCGCTGCCGATATTATTGTGCCGTTTATTCTGGCGTTATTTATTGCGGTGGTACTGAGTCCGCTGGTGCAGCGCATGGTCAGGCTCCGCATCCCGCGGGTTTTGGCCGTATCGATACTGATCGGGATTATCGTGATGGGCATGGTGTTGCTGCTGGCCTATCTCGGCACATCGCTAAATGAGTTAGCCCGCACGCTGCCGCAATACCGCTCATCATTGGTTGTGCCGCTGAAAAACATTGAACCGTGGCTACAGCGCCTGGGCATCGGCGTCTCGGTGGATGAGCTGGTGAAATATATCGACCCTAACGCCGCCATGACGCTGGTGACGAATTTGCTGGCGCAGCTGTCTAACGCCATGTCATCCATTTTCCTGCTCTTGTTAACCGTGGTCTTTATGCTGCTGGAAGTTCCGCAATTGCCCGGTAAACTCCAGCAGATGATGGCCAGGCCGGTTGAAGGTATGGCCGCGATTCAGCGCGCAATCGACAGCGTGTCGCATTATCTGGTGCTGAAAACGGCGATCAGCATTATCACGGGCGTTGTGGTCTGGGGAATGCTGGCGCTGCTGGAAGTTCGTTTCGCATTCGTTTGGGGACTGTTGGCTTTCGCACTTAACTATATCCCCAATATTGGCTCGGTTCTGGCCGCAATCCCGCCTATTGCGCAGGTTCTGGTGTTCAGCGGTCTTTATGACGCGCTGGTGGTGCTGACGGGGTATCTGATTATCAATCTGGTGTTCGGGAATATCCTTGAGCCCCGCATCATGGGGCGTGGATTGGGCCTTTCCACGCTGGTGGTTTTTCTCTCCCTGATCTTCTGGGGGTGGTTATTAGGCCCTGTCGGCATGCTGCTTTCCGTGCCGTTGACGATCATCGTTAAAATCGCGCTGGAGCAAACCTCCGGCGGGCAAAGCATTGCCGTCCTGCTCAGTGATTTGAATAAAACCTGATCTCTTCAGATGCAAAAACGGCCTCCTGAGAGGCCGTTTTATAACTCGCGCCGGTAAAGATTAAAGCGCTTTCAAAATCGCATCCACGCTGGCTTTCGCATCGCCAAACAGCATATGCGTGTTGTCTTTAAAGAACAGCGGGTTCTGCACCCCGGCATAGCCGGTATTCATCGAGCGTTTAAACACGATAACGTTTTGCGCTTTCCAGACTTCCAGAACCGGCATACCGGCAATCGGGCTACGCGGATCGTCCTGCGCCGCCGGGTTCACCGTGTCGTTCGCGCCGATAACCAGCACCGTATCGGTGTCAGCGAAGTCGTCGTTGATTTCGTCCATTTCCAGCACGATGTCATACGGCACTTTCGCTTCCGCCAGCAGTACGTTCATGTGACCAGGCAAGCGCCCCGCAACCGGGTGGATGCCAAAACGTACCTTGATACCGCGCGCGCGCAGTTTCTCGGTGATTTCCGCCACCGGGTACTGCGCCTGCGCAACCGCCATGCCATAGCCAGGGGTAATGATGACCGAGTGCGAATTTTTCAGCATGTCAGCCGTGTCTTCCGCCGTGATCTCACGGTGCTCGCCCGCGACCTGATCGTCGCCAGTAGAAGATCCATCGCTGCCGAAACCACCCGCGATAACGCTGATGAAAGAGCGGTTCATCGCCTTACACATGATGTAAGACAGAATCGCACCCGAAGAACCAACCAGCGCGCCGGTGACGATCAGCAGGTCGTTACCCAGCATAAAGCCTGCCGCCGCCGCTGCCCAACCGGAATAGGAGTTCAGCATGGACACCACAACCGGCATATCCGCCCCGCCAATGGACGCCACCAGGTGCCAGCCGAAAGCCAGCGCAATAATGGTCATCACCAGCAGCGCCAGAACCTGCAAGCCAACGCTTTCGGTACGTACAAACACCACCAGCAGCAGGAAAGAAACCACCAGCGCCGCCAGGTTCATTTTGTGACGATTCGGCAGCATCAGCGGTTTGGACGAAATCTTACCGCACAGCTTGCCAAACGCCACCACGGAACCGGTGAAGGTAACCGCGCCAATGAAGATGCCGAGGAACACTTCCGTCAGGTGAATATTCACCAGAATCGGTTCCAGGCCCGCCTCGTGGTACAGGTAGCTGTTAAAGCCCACCAGTACCGCCGCCAGGCCGACAAAGCTGTGCAGAATCGCCACCAGCTCCGGCATTTCGGTCATTTCAACGCGTTTCGCCAGACGGATACCGATCGCCCCACCAATAATCATCGCCACCAGAATCCAGGCAACGTTGCCGGTATCCGGGCCGAAGATCGTCGCCACCAGCGCAATCGCCATCCCGGCGATACCAAAGTTGTTACCCTGTCGGGACGTCTCATGCTTAGAGAGCCCGGCCAGACTGAAGATAAACAGGATCGCGGCAACAATGTATGCAGCTGTAACTAATCCTCCAGACATGTGTTACCCCTTAGTTTTTCCTGAACATTTTCAGCATACGCTGAGTCACGGTGAAGCCACCGAAAATATTAATGCTGGCGATAAGCACCGCGATAAAGCTCAGGAAACTCACCCAGCCTCCCTGGCCAATCTGTAACAATGCCCCGACAACGATAATCCCTGAGATGGCGTTAGTCACAGACATCAACGGCGTATGCAGCGCGTGCGAAACGTTCCACACCACGTAGTAACCCACCACGCAAGCAAGTGCGAAAACGGTGAAGTGGCCGAGGAACTCTTTCGGCGCCACGTCAGCCAGCCAGCCAAACAGAATGATCGCCAGCGCCATCAGCGCATATTTACGCCACGGTGAAGCCGGTTTTTCCGCTTCTTTCGGCGCAGGGGCCGCTTGCGGCGCAGCCTGCGGCTGAGCAGACACCTGAATCGGCGGCGCGGGCCAGGTAATTTCACCGTCACGCACGACCGTTACGCCGCGCACAACCACGTCGTCAAAGTCGACGTCGATATTGCCGTCTTTCTCTTTGCACAGCAGTTTGAGCAAGTTGACCAGGTTGGTGCCGTAAAGCTGGGAGGATTGCGTCGGCAGACGACCCGGCAGATCGGTGTAACCGATAACCTTCACGCCATTGTCGGTCGTAGTCACCTGACCGGCGACGGTGTATTCACAGTTACCGCCGTTTTGCGCGGCCAGATCGACAATCACGCTGCCGGACTTCATGGAATCAACCATCTCGCGCGTGATCAGCGTCGGCGCAGGTTTACCCGGAATTAGCGCGGTCGTGACGATAATATCGACCTCTTTCGCCTGCGCGGCAAAGAGTTCCATTTCCGCTTTAATAAACGCTTCGGACATCACTTTGGCATAGCCATCGCCGCTGCCCGCTTCCTCTTTAAAATCCAGTTCGAGGAATTCAGCGCCCATACTCTGAACCTGCTCTTTTACCTCTGGACGGGTATCAAACGCACGTACAATGGCGCCGAGGCTGTTTGCCGCGCCAATGGCCGCCAGACCTGCGACGCCCGCGCCAATCACCATCACTTTCGCTGGCGGCACTTTGCCCGCAGCGGTAATTTGCCCGGTAAAGAAACGACCAAATTCATGTGCGGCTTCCACAATCGCGCGATAACCGGCGATGTTGGCCATTGAACTCAGGGCATCCAGCGACTGCGCGCGCGAAATACGCGGCACGGAGTCCATCGCCATCACGGTTACATTGCGTTCCGCGAGTTTTTGCAATAGCTCAGGATTCTGCGCCGGCCAGAGGAAACTCACCAGCGTCGTGCCCGCATTCAGTAAAGGAATTTCATCGTCTTCCGGCGCATTGACCTTCAGGATGATCTCTGACTGCCAGACCGCATTTCCCTCTACAATTTCTGCGCCCGCTTCTGTAAATGCCTTATCGTCAAAACTTGCCAGTTGACCCGCGCCGCTTTCAACCGCGACGGTAAAACCCAGTTTCAGCAGTTGCTCAACCGTTTTTGGCGTTGCTGCGACTCGGGTTTCATTGGTTAACCGCTCTTTTGGTATGCCAATTCGCATAATGTTCCCTTCCATCGGTTTTTTTGATGATGGTTTGTCAGTGATCGCAGGATGCATACGCACGCCTGCGTAAGAGGTAAGTGCTACCCCGGAAAAATAAAACAGTAACAAACTCTCTATAACCTACTGAAAATAGCGCCTGTGATCTAGCGCCAAAAAACAGTATTTATTATGAAATTTGCAAAATATGAACGATTCAGCCCACAAACAGGAATAATGACCTTGAAATCACCTTCAGTGACCGATAATTCGCTCAAGCGAAGCGGCAAAACATGATTTAGCGCCATCGACATTCAATCGTTTAACATTAAATTAACTTATAAAATGCGTATGCTTTATCAGTTTTGCCGGTCAAGCGCCTGTTTTTTAGACATATCACCAAATGTTATCATTCTTGTCACTTCAGGCGGTACGATGAGTGAAAAATGACGCAGACATTTGCAGGGTTTAAATGCAATAATCAGCCACGTTTCTAGTCAATAACAATACCAGTACCTGGTTTGCGCAAGGCGAAGGATTATTTTTATGAAGCTTAAGAACACTCTCCTGGCGTCCGCACTGCTTTCTGCGACTGCTTTTTCCGTAAATGCAGCGACAGAACTGACGCCGGAGCAAGCGGCAGCACTAAAACCTTATGACCGCATTGTGGTCACCGGGCGTTTTAATGCCATTGGCGATGCGGTAAATGCCGTATCCCGCCGCGCAGATAAAGAAGGTGCAGCCTCTTTTTATGTTGTTGATACGTCCGATTTTGGCAACAGCGGTAACTGGCGTGTCGTGGCTGACGTTTATAAATCAGACGCGCCAAAATCCGACGCGCCTCAAAACCGTGTAATTAACGGTATCGTCGAATTACCGAAAGATCAGGCCGTGCTGCTGGAACCTTACGACACCGTAACGGTGCAGGGTTTCTACCGTAGCCAGCCGGAAGTGAATGACGCCATCACCAAAGCAGCAAAAGCAAAAGGCGCCTACTCGTTCTACATTGTGCGTCAGGTCGATGCCAACCAGGGCGGCAACCAGCGTATTACCGCGTTTATCTATAAAGAAGATGCGAAGAAACGCGTCGTCCAGAGCCCGGACGTTATTCCTGCTGATTCCGATGCGGGTCGCGCAGCGCTGGCCGCCGGCGGTGAAGCAGCGAAGAAAGTGGAGATTCCGGGCGTCGCGACGACCGCTTCTCCAAGCGCTGAAGTCGGACGCTTCTTCGAAACGCAATCCTCAAAAGGTGGACGTTACACTGTCACTCTGCCTGACGGAACGAAAGTCGAAGAGCTGAACAAAGCGACCGCTGCGATGATGGTGCCGTTTGACAGCATCAAATTCACCGGCAACTACGGCAACATGACGGAAGTCTCCTACCAGGTTGCCAAGCGTGCGGCGAAGAAAGGTGCGAAATATTATCACATCACCCGCCAGTGGCAGGAACGTGGTAACAACATGACGATCAGCGCCGACCTGTATAAGTAAAGTACGCTCCCGCCATCCGGTGTTGTCATAACGCCTGATGGCGAGACCTGGCATCTTATCAGGCCTACGTGTTAGTAGGCCTGATGAGCGTAGCGCCATCAGGCGCCAATACGATGCTGCCCTATGTGAAATCTACCCGCCTTTAGCATTTTTAGTCACAAATGTTTCAGAGATCATTGCATGCGGTCTCTTCTCTCCGTAAAATCCCGCGCCTTAGTGGCTTTCACCATTTTTATGCGTTTTGCCAAAATAATTATTCTCCCACTCTCGTTTTTATAACTGGATACCGATGGAAAAGAAACTGGGACTGAGCGCGCTGACCGCGCTGGTTTTAAGCTCAATGCTTGGCGCAGGTGTGTTTAGTCTGCCACAGAACATGGCAGCGGTGGCCAGCCCGGCAGCGCTGCTGATTGGCTGGGCGATTACGGGCGTCGGGATACTGCTACTGGCTTTCGCTATGCTGATCCTGACGCGCGTTCGCCCGGAACTGGATGGCGGGATTTTCACCTACGCGCGCGAAGGTTTCGGCGAACTGATCGGTTTCTGCTCCGCCTGGGGATACTGGCTCTGTGCCGTTATCGCCAACGTCTCTTATCTGGTTATCGTTTTTTCTGCCCTGAGCTTCTTTACCGATACGCCGGAACTCCGCCTGTTTGGCGACGGCAATACCTGGCAGTCCATCATCGGCGCGTCGGTGCTGCTTTGGGTGGTGCACTTCCTGGTGCTGCGCGGTGTGCAAACCGCCGCCAGCATCAACCTGGTCGCGACGCTGGCGAAGCTGTTGCCGCTGGGGTTATTCATCGTCCTGGCTATCATCATGTTTAAGCTCGATACGTTCAGCCTGGATTTCACCGGTCTGGCGCTGGGCGTTCCCGTCTGGGAGCAGGTTAAAAACACGATGCTCATCACGCTGTGGGTGTTTATCGGCGTGGAAGGCGCGGTTGTCGTCTCCGCCCGGGCGAGAAATAAGCGTGATGTCGGACGTGCGACGCTGCTGGCGGTTCTCGCCGCATTGGGCGTCTACCTGCTGGTGACGCTGCTCTCTTTAGGCGTCGTCGCCCGCCCGGAACTGGCGGAGATTCGCAATCCGTCAATGGCGGGTTTGATGGTGAAAATGATGGGGCCGTGGGGCGAAATCATTATCGCGGCGGGTCTTATCGTTTCAGTCTGCGGCGCTTATCTGAGCTGGACCATTATGGCGGCAGAAGTGCCGTTTCTGGCCTCAACGCATAAAGCCTTCCCACGCATTTTCGCCCGCCAGAATGCGCAAGGCGCGCCATCGGCTTCGCTGTGGCTCACCAACGCGTGCGTTCAGATCTGCCTGGTGCTGATCTGGCTCACAGGTTCGGATTACAACACGCTGTTGACGATTGCTTCAGAGATGATTCTGGTACCCTATTTCCTGGTCGGCGCGTTCCTGCTGAAAATCGCCGCGCGCCCTCTTCATCAGGCGGTAGGTGTCGGGGCCTGCATTTATGGCTTATGGTTATTGTATGCGTCCGGCCCGATGCACCTGTTGCTGTCGGTGGTACTGTATGCGCCGGGATTGTTAGTTTTCCTCTACGCACGCAAGACGCATACGCACGATAATGTCCTGAATCGTCAGGAAGTGATGTTGATCGGTCTGCTACTCATCGCCGCTGTTCCGGCTACGTGGATGTTGGTGGGGTAATCGTCGCCCCATTGTTTGATGCCAAAGGAGACTACAATGGGTAAAAACCAGCCCTTGCCCATCCTTATCACGGGAGGAGGCCGCCGCATCGGTCTCGCGCTCGCGTGGCACTTTCTCAATCAAAAACAGCCGGTGATTGTCAGCTACCGGACGCACTATCCGGCCATCGACGGCCTGACGCAAGCGGGCGCGCTGTGCATTCAGGCCGATTTTTCCACCGATGACGGCGTCCTGGCATTTGCTGAGAAGATAAAAACCCATACGCCAGGCCTGCGGGCTATTTTGCATAACGCCAGCGCCTGGATGGCCGAGGCGCCTGGCACCCCGCTCTCTGACGTGCTGGCATGCATGATGCAGATTCACGTCAATACGCCCTATCTGTTAAACCATGCGCTGGAAAGACTGTTGCGCGGCCACGGACATGCGGCCACCGATATCATCCATTTTACGGACTATGTTGTGGAACGCGGCAGCGACAAACACATCGCCTACGCCGCCAGTAAAGCAGCGCTGGATAATATGACCCGCTCTTTTGCCCGCAAACTGGCTCCGGAAGTGAAAGTCAACGCCATCGCCCCGTCGCTGATCCTGTTTAACGAAAACGACGACGCCGAGTACCGTCAGCAGGCGCTCAATAAATCCCTGATGAAGACAGCGCCCGGCGAGAAAGAGGTAATCGACCTGGTGGATTACCTTCTCACCAGCTGCTTCGTTACCGGCCGCAGTTTCGCCGTGGATGGCGGCCGGCACCTGCGTTAATGCAGTTTGATCCAGCAAAATATCAGTAGCCATGCGCTCAGGCCCCAGCACACCACCGCCCCGCCGAGCGCAACGGGCAAACGCAGAAAACCGGTGAAATACCAAAGCGTGGCGAGGTAGACAAAATAAGGGATGATCGACCACATACTGAATACAATGGTCGTGCGTAACGCGTCAATTCCGCGCTCGCTGGCGACAATATAGTGGGCAATCAGTGCAAATGTCGGAAAAAGCGGAATTAATCCGGCGATATAGTAATTTTTTGTTTTTGCCAGCAAACCAATCAATACCACCACCAGCGCACCCAGCGCGGCTTTTATCACGAGTCCCATTTCGATGCCTTAACACATCAATAACATTGAGGCTGTAGCATAACGGAAGCGCTCTCGTTTAGAAAAGATTAATGGAAGGGAAAACGGAGGCGGTGTATGTTGGCGTTTTCTCCGCGTAATGAACGTTATGAACACCATCGTATTTGTTGAGGATGACCCTGAAGTTGGCTCGCTGATTGCCGCTTATCTGGCGAAACACGATATTGAGGTGCTGATTGAACCTCGCGGCGATCTGGCTGAAGAGACGATCCTTCGCACGCAACCCGAGCTGGTGTTACTGGATATCATGCTGCCGGGCAAAGACGGTATGACCATTTGCCGCGATTTGCGAGGCCGCTGGCAAGGGCCGATTGTCCTGCTGACCTCGCTGGACAGCGACATGAACCACATCCTGGCGCTGGAAATGGGCGCCTGTGACTACATCCTGAAAACCACGCCCCCTGCCGTGCTCCTCGCCCGTCTGCGCCTGCATTTACGGCAGAATGAACTCACCGCGCAGGCAAAAGGCATTCAGGATACGGCAATGACCCCGCATAAAACGCTGCGTTTTGGCGCGTTGATTATTGACCCGGTCAATCGTTCAGTAGCACTTTCCGGCGAACCGGTTTCGCTTTCCACCGCCGATTTCGAATTACTCTGGGAACTGGCAACCCATGCCGGGCAGATTATGGATCGCGACGCGCTGCTAAAAAACTTGCGCGGCGTCAGCTACGACGGCATGGACCGCAGCGTGGATGTCGCTATCTCAAGGCTGCGTAAGAAATTGCAGGATAACGCCACCGAGCCCTATCGAATCAAAACGGTTCGCAACAAAGGGTATCTGTTTGCCCCCCATGCTTGGGAAGAGAGTCAGCGTGATTAGCCGGGTGCATCAATGAAAAAACTGTTCGTTCAGTTTTATCTGCTGCTGTTTGTCTGCTTTCTGGTCATGACCCTGTTGGTCGGGCTGGTGTATAAGTTCACCGCAGAACGCGCAGGCAGACAGTCGCTGGATGATTTGATGAAAAGCTCGCTGTATTTAATGCGCAGCGAATTGCGGGAGATCCCTCCGCGCGACTGGGGGAAAACCCTCAAAGAGATGGATCTTAATCTCTCTTTCGATTTGCGCGTAGAGCCGCTCAATAAATACAAACTCGACGCGCTTACCACACAGCGGCTGCGCGAAGGCGACATCGTCGCGCTGGACGATCAGTATACGTTTATTCAGCGCATCCCCCGCAGCCATTACGTGCTGGCCGTCGGGCCGGTTCCTTATCTCTATTTTCTTCACCAGATGCGGCTACTGGATATCGCGCTGATGGCCTTTATCGCCATCTCCCTCGCCTTTCCGGTGTTTATCTGGATGCGCCCGCACTGGCAGGAGATGCTGCGCCTGGAGGCCGCCGCTCAGCGTTTTGGCGAAGGGCACCTCGCAGAGCGCCTTCACTTTGACAACGGTTCCAGTTTTGAACGTCTCGGCATCGCCTTTAACCAGATGGCGGATAACATCAACGCGCTGATCGCCAGTAAAAAACAGCTTATTGACGGCATCGCCCACGAACTGCGTACACCGCTGGTGCGTCTGCGTTACCGGCTGGAGATGAGTGAAAATCTCAGCGCACAGGAGTCGCAGGCGCTGAATCGCGATATCGGCCAACTGGAAGCGTTAATCGAAGAGTTACTGACCTATGCGCGGCTGGACAGGCCGCAGACTGCGTTAACGCTCACCGTTCCCGACCTCCCCGTGTGGCTGGCAAGCCACCTGGAAGACGTACAGAGCGTCAACCCCGGGCGCACGGTGCGGCTCAGCCAGCTTACGCCTGGTGATTACGGCGCGCTGGATATGCGGCTAATGGAGCGTGTGCTGGATAATCTGCTCAATAACGCGCTGCGTTATTCCCATTCCACCGTTCAGGCCAGCCTGTTATTAAGCGGCAATCAGGCGACCCTGATTGTTGAAGACGACGGCCCCGGCATCGCGCCAGACGCGCGCGAACATGTATTCGAACCCTTTGTGCGCCTCGATCCCAGCCGCGACCGCGCTACCGGAGGCTGCGGGCTGGGATTAGCCATCGTGCGCTCCATCGCTCTGGCGATGGGTGGAACGGTAAACTGTCGCGAAAGTGAACTGGGCGGCGCCAGATTCACCTTCAACTGGCCCGTCTGGCACAACATCCCCGAATTTCCCCCTGCCTGACGCATAGCGCACGATGGTCAGGCCGGGTATGATGTGATATACAGTAAGTATGTTGTAACTAATATCCTTCTTTCTGCGACACTGAAATGGTGGTGATATGGCCCGTTACGATCTTGTCGAACGCCTGAATGGTACTTTTCGCCAGACAGAACACGCGCTGGCAACCCTGACAGAAAATCTCGAACAGCAACCGCTGCTGATTGCCCGCGTCTTCTCCCTCCCCGAAGTGACCAAAGAGGCGGAGCACAACCCTCTGGCGACCATTGCGGTGGAGCAGCATCTGGGAAAAGAGGCCGAATCGCTGGCGCTGCGCCACTATCGCCACCTGTTTATTCAGCAACAGTCTGAAAATCGCAGCAGCAAAGCGGCGGTTCGCCTGCCCGGCGTATTGTGCTATCAGGTTGATGATGCCACGCAGGCCGCGCTGGAAAACCAGATCCAGCACATCAATCAGTTAAAAACGACATTTGAGCGTATTGTGACGGTGGAGTCAGGATTGCCGTCAGCGGCGCGTTTTGAGTGGGTGCATCGCCATCTGCCCGGTCTTATCACGTTGAATGCCTACCGCGCGTTAACGGTGATCAAGAATCCCGCCACCCTCCGTTTTGGCTGGGCCAACAAGCACATTATTAAGAATCTGCGCCGGGATGAGGTGCTGGCGCAACTGGAGAAAAGCCTGAACACGCCGCGCAGCGTGCATCCCTGGACGCGCGAAGAGTGGCAGGCCAGGCTGGAGCGCGAATATCAGGATATCGCCGCCCTGCCGCAACAGGCGCGGCTGAAGATTAAAAGACCGGTGAAGGTACAGCCGATTGCCCGCGTCTGGTACAAAGGGCAGCAGAAACAGGTTCAGCACGCCTGCCCGACGCCGCTTATCGCGCTGATCAATACCGATAAAGGCATGACCGTGCCGGATATCGGCGAACTACTGAATTACGATGCGGACAATGTTCAGCACCGCTTTAAGCCTCAGGCGCAACCGTTGCGACTTATCATCCCCCGGTTGCACCTGTATGTGGCGGATTAACGGCCTGGCTTCATACTGCCCACCATCAGTTCCGGGCGCACCCAGCTATCAAACTCGGCTTCAGTGAGATACCCCAGCGCCAGGGCGGAGGCTTTTAAGGTCAGCCCTTCCTTGTGCGCTTTTTTGGCGATCTCCGCCGCTTTGTCATAGCCGATGTGCGTGTTGAGCGCGGTGACCAGCATCAGCGATTCATTGAGCAGTTGATTAATACGCTCACGGTTTGGCTCAATACCGACCGCACAGTGCGCATTAAAGCTTTCCATCCCATCCGCCAGCAGGCGTACCGATTGCAGGAAATTATGGATAACCATCGGGCGATAGACGTTAAGCTCGAAATTTCCCGACGCCCCGCCCATATTGATAGCCACATCGTTGCCCATCACCTGACAGCAGAGCATGGTCAGCGCCTCGCACTGGGTCGGGTTCACTTTACCTGGCATAATCGAACTGCCCGGCTCGTTCTCAGGAATGGCAATTTCACCAATACCGCATCGAGGGCCAGAAGCCAGCCAGCGAACGTCGTTGGCAATTTTCATCAGCGACGCCGCCAGCCCTTTTAGCGCGCCGTGCGCATGAACCAGCGCATCACAGGTCGCCAGCGCTTCAAACTTGTTCGGCGCCGTCACAAATGGCGCGCAGGTGATCACCGCCAGCTCATCCGCCACGCGGCGGGCATATTCAGGATGGGTGTTCAACCCTGTGCCCACCGCCGTGCCGCCCAGCGCCAGCTCCGCCACATGCGGCAGGCTATTTTCAATATGTTTGAGATTGTGCTCCAGCATCGCCACCCAGCCGGAAATTTCCTGACCGAGCGTCAGCGGCGTCGCATCCTGCAAGTGCGTGCGGCCAATTTTCACAATGTCAGCAAACGCATGGGACTTTTTGCGCAGCGTATCGGTCAGGACATTAAGCTGCGGGATGAGATGCTTGCGTAGCGCCAGCAGCGCCGCAACGTGCATCGCGGTTGGGAAGACGTCGTTCGAACTTTGGCTTTTATTAACGTCATCGTTCGGGTGAACTTTGCGCTCCATGCCGCGAACGCCGCCCAGCAGTTCGCTCGCGCGGTTCGCCAGCACTTCGTTCATGTTCATGTTGCTTTGCGTGCCCGACCCGGTCTGCCAGATCGCCAGCGGAAATTCGTCGGGATGTTTATCGGCCAGCACTTCATCAGCCGCCTGCATAATGGCGGAGGCTTTTTCCGCCGACAGCAGCCCTAAGTCCTCGTTAACTTTGGCTGCCGCACGCTTGGTCAGCGCCAGCGCATGGATCAGCGAGACGGGCATTTTCTCCGTGGAGATACGAAAATGCTCCAGCGATCGTTGGGTTTGCGCTCCCCAAAGTTTATCTGCCGGAACATCAATCCCGCCCATCGAATCTTTCTCGCAGCGTACCGTCGTCATTACTTTCTCCTTGTTAACAATGAAGTTGAGGACATGCTCACACACCTGTCAGGATTAAGTATTGATTGCTTCATAAATACTGCATGGCGCTTTGTGCGCTTCTGAAATGCCGGGCGGCACAGCGCCTTACCCGGCCTGCAAATGTACCTTTTTATTGTCTTACTTCACGCAGCGCGTGCACTGCGAAGTCTGAATTTGCTGGAAGAAATCATTGCCTTTGTCATCCACCAGGATAAAGGCCGGAAAATCTTCCACTTCAATTTTCCAGATCGCTTCCATCCCCAGTTCAGGGTATTCCACGCATTCCAGACTCCTGATGCTGCCCTGCGCCAGTACGGCGGCAGGCCCGCCAATGCTGCCCAGATAGAAACCGCCGTGTTTATGGCAGGCATCGGTCACCTGTTGGCTGCGGTTGCCTTTGGCCAGCATAATCATACTGCCGCCCTGCGACTGAAGCTGATCGACGTAAGAGTCCATACGCCCTGCGGTCGTTGGCCCCAGCGAACCGGACGCGTATCCTTCAGGCGTTTTTGCCGGCCCCGCGTAGTAGATCGGATGATCTTTAACATACTGCGGCAACCCTTCGCCACGATCCATCCGTTCTTTCAGTTTGGCGTGCGCGATATCACGCCCCACAATAATCGTCCCGTTCAGCGACAGACGAGTTGAAACCGGATACTGCGACAACTGTTGCAGGATCGCTTTCATTGGCTGATTGAGGTCAACGCGAACCGCTTCGCCTTCGCCTGCCTGGCGCAATTCTTCGGGAATATATTTACCCGGATTATGTTCCAGTTTCTCGATCCAGATACCTTTGCGGTTGATTTTCGCTTTAATGTTGCGATCCGCAGAGCAGGAGACGCCCATCCCGACCGGACAGGACGCGCCGTGACGCGGTAAACGAATGACGCGGATATCATGGGCAAAATATTTACCGCCGAACTGGGCGCCTAACCCGAGATTCTGCGCTTCCGTCAGCAACTCTTTTTCCAGCTCCACGTCGCGGAATGCCTGACCGTGTTCGTTCCCTTCCGTCGGCAGTTCGTCATAGTATTTTGCGGAGGCCAGCTTAACCGTTTTCAGCGTTGCTTCCGCCGACGTCCCGCCGATCACGAAGGCGATGTGATACGGAGGACAGGCCGCCGTCCCCAGAGTGCGCATTTTATCGACCAGGTAATTTTTCAGTTTGCCCGGCGTCAGCAGCGCTTTGGTTTCCTGATACAGATAGGTTTTGTTGGCGGAACCGCCGCCTTTGGCGATACACAGGAATTTGTATTCATCGCCATCAACGCTGTAGAGATCAATCTGCGCGGGCAGGTTGGTGCCGGTATTGACCTCTTTATACATATCCAGAGGGGCATTTTGCGAATAGCGCAGGTTATCTTCGATGTAAGTGTTATAAACGCCGCGCGCCAGCGCAGCCTCATCACCGCCGCCAGTCCAGACACGCTGGCCTTTTTTGCCAACGATAATGGCCGTACCGGTGTCCTGGCAGGTTGGTAAAATCCCTTTTGCGGCAATGTCCGAGTTGCGCAGGAATTGCAGCGCGACATATTTATCGTTTTCGCTGGCGTCCGGGTCGCGCAGGATATCAGCGACCTGCTGTTGATGCGCAGGGCGCAGCATAAACGAAGCATCGTGGAATGCCTGACGCGCCATCAGCGTTAGCGCTTCAGGAGCGACCTTAAGCACTTCCTGCCCTTCAAATTCGGCAACGGAAACGTGTTCACTGGTCAGCAGGTAATATTCGGTATCGTCCTTTTTGAGGGGAAAAGGAGCCTGATAATGGAAGGGTTTGTTCGACATTGTTCTCTCACTTACTGCTCGGTCTGGTTATTCTCTGGGCAGATGTTCCATTGCCCTGCTTACCCGTCACGCCTCCAGCGGCAGACATGTTATTGTCCTGCAACCCGAATGCGTCAGGGTGTAAAAAGCGAGTTACACTATCCTACACAATTTTTTAACAAAAACTGAGACAAGTACGACTTTTTGCGCGCAGAGGTTACTTCCCGCGGGTTTCTTGGTTTAATACGCGAATTAATTTCCATATTGAAACAGGGCTTGATAATGCAAAAACTCATCAACTCAGTGCAAAACTATGCATGGGGTAGTAAAACTGCGTTAACGGAACTCTACGGCATTGCGAATCCGTCTCAGCAGCCAATGGCAGAGCTCTGGATGGGCGCCCATCCCAAGAGCAGCTCCCGAATTGAAGGCGCTGACGGGAAAGCCGTCTCGTTACGCGACGTGATTGAGCACGATAAAGCCACACTGCTGGGCGAGTCTGTCGCAAAACGTTTTGGCGAGCTGCCCTTCCTGTTTAAAGTGCTGTGTGCCGCGCAGCCGCTTTCCATCCAGGTTCATCCGAATAAACACAACTCAGAAATGGGTTTCGCGAAAGAGAATGCGGC
Source organism: Citrobacter sp. CK181 (assembly GCF_030333595.1). NCBI lineage: Bacteria > Pseudomonadati > Pseudomonadota > Gammaproteobacteria > Enterobacterales > Enterobacteriaceae > Citrobacter > Citrobacter sp. CK181. Next base: position 32,040 of record NZ_JAOWFN010000012.1, read on the forward strand.
CGGTATTCCGATGGATGCCGCCGAGCGTAACTATAAAGATCCGAACCACAAGCCTGAACTGGTCTTTGCCCTGACGCCGTTCCTGGCGATGAACGCATTCCGCGAGTTCTCTGAGATTGTCTCCCTGCTGCAACCTGTTTCCGGCGCGCATACCGCCATTGCCCACTTCCTGCAAGAGCCGAATGCCGAACGCCTGAGCCAACTGTTCGCCAGCCTGCTCAATATGCAGGGCGATGAAAAATCCCGCGCGCTGGCGGTGCTGAAAGCGGCGCTGAACAGCCAACAGGGTGAACCGTGGCAGACGATCCGCGTCATATCCGAATTTTACCCGGATGACAGCGGCCTCTTCTCTCCACTGCTGCTGAACGTGGTCAAGCTGAACCCTGGCGAAGCCATGTTCCTGTTTGCCGAAACGCCTCATGCCTATTTGCAGGGTGTGGCGCTGGAAGTGATGGCGAACTCCGATAACGTCCTGCGCGCCGGGCTGACGCCGAAATATATCGACATTCCTGAGCTGGTCGCGAACGTCAAATTCGTTGCCAAACCAGCCGATCAGCTGCTGACAACGCCGGTAAAACACGGTGCGGAACTGGACTTCCCGATTCCGGTGGAAGATTTCGCGTTTTCGCTGCATGACCTCTCCGCTCAGGAAACGGCCATCAGCCAGCAGAGCGCCGCCATTCTGTTCTGCGTGGAAGGCGAAGCGGTACTGAGCAAGGGCGAGCAGCGTCTGGTGCTGAAACCCGGCGAATCCGCGTTTATCGGCGCTGATGAGTCTCCGGTCAACGCCAGCGGCGTGGGCCGTTTGGCCAGGGTTTACAACAAGCTGTAGCAACATACTGAATTTTTTAACAACTCTTGCTAAGCTAGTTAAAGGCTCACAACTTCTCCAGGCGGTTTAATCCGCCTGGTTTCATTTTTATGGATAATCGATATGAAAAAATCGCTGGTAGCTACAGGTGTGATCGTCGCCCTGGGCGTGGTCTGGACAGGCGGGGCCTGGTACACCGGGAAAAAACTGGAAACGCATCTCGCACAGATGGTGAATCAGGCAAATGAGCAGCTTAAACGCACGGCGCCTGAAGCCGCCATTGAGCTGAGCTATCAAAACTACCAGCGCGGCATTTTCAGCAGCCAGTTACAGCTGGTGGCGAAGCCTGTCGAAGGCAAGGAAAACCCCTGGCTGAAGCCAGGACAAAGCGTCGTACTGAACGAAGCGGTGGATCATGGCCCTTTCCCGTTCGCACAGTTGAAATCGTTCAACCTTATCCCTGCGATGGCCTCGGTGAAGACGACCCTGGTCAACAACGACGTCACCAGACCGTTGTTTGATATCGCAAAGGGCGAGACGCCGGTCGAGATTAATTCCCGGATTGGTTATGGCGGCGATACCCGCTCAGATATCTCCCTCAAGCCGTTGAATTATGAAAATAACGGTGAAAAAGTCGCCTTTAGCGGCGGGGAATTTCAGCTGAATGCCGATAAAGACGGCAATGTTGTTTCACTGTCAGGCGAAGCCCAAAGCGGCCTGGTGGATGCCGTCAACGAATATAACCAGAAAGTCCAGATTACTTTTAATAACCTGAAAACCGACGGTTCCAGCACCCTGGCCAGCTTCGGCGAGCGTATTGGCAACCAGACGCTGTCGCTGGAAAAAATGACGGTATCGGTAGAAGGTAAAGAGATGGCCGTGCTGGAAGGCATGGTGATCGACGGTAAGTCCGATCTCGTCAACGACGGCAAAACCATCAATAGCCAGCTGGATTACTCGCTGAACAGCCTTAAAGTGCAGAATCAGGATCTGGGTAGCGGCAAGCTGACGCTGAAAGTGGGACAGATCGATGGCGAAGCCTGGCACCAGTTTAGCCGCCAGTATAACGCTCAGACTCAGGCGCTGATGACGCAACCCGAGGTGGTGCAAAATCCTGAACTTTATCAGGAGAAAGTGACCGAAGCGTTCTTTGGCGCCCTGCCGCTGCTGATGAAAGGCGAACCAGTGATTACCGTCGCGCCGTTAAGCTGGAAAAACGCTAAAGGCGAGACCGCGCTGAACCTCTCCTTGTTCCTGAAAGATCCGGCCGCGACCACTGAAGAACCGCAAACGCTGACTCAGGAAGTGGATCGTTCCGTTAAATCTCTCGACGCGAAGCTGACGATCCCGATGGATATGGCCGTTGAGTTTATGACCCAGGTCGCCAGACTGGAAGGCTATCAGCAGGAAGATGCCGATAAGCTGGCGAATCAACAAGTCAAAGGGTTAGCCGCGATGGGGCAAATGTTCCGCATCACCACGTTGCAGGATAATACCATCGCCACCAACCTACAGTATGCCAATGGTCAGGTAACGCTCAACGGGCAAAAAATGACGCTGGAAGAGTTTGTCGGCATGTTTGGTATGCCTGCGCTCTCCGTGCCGGACGCTCCGGCTATTCCTCAGCAGTAAGTTTTCTGTACGTCCCGCGCCCGGCGGGACTTTCCCGTCGGGCCGCTATTCAAACACCTGTCCCGCTACGCTATTTTTGCGTCACCAGACGAGCGGAAATGGTCTGGCTGCGCGAATGGCTCTCTTCATGACCAATCCGTTGCAGGATGCGCTCCGCAAGGGTATAGCCAATTTCGCGGGCTGGCGTGCTGGCCCAGATGATCGGCAGATCGTCCAGCACGTTTTCCGCCACATCAGCAAACGCCGCCAGCGAGATCTGTTGTTCAAAATAGCGATCAACGCCAATTTCACCACTCTGCCGCCCCGCTTTCATCAGGCCAAACCATGCTCCCATCGCAATGGTTTCGTTGTAGCACACCACTGCGCTGATGGTCGGGTTATGCCGCAATAATGCGGTAATGGCTTCGGCGGCCTGCTTCTGGCTGGATGCGCACTCCAGCACCCAGTCGCTGTGAAAAGGCAACCCAAACTTCAGCAGCGTCGCGCAATAGCCGCCGACACGCTCCGCGCGCGTTAATGAGGAGCTTTGCCCTCCCAGCCACGCGATCCGCTGATGCCCAAGGCAAATCAGATGTTCCGTCAGTAGCTGCGCCGCCTGCATGTTATCCGGCCGGACAGTATCCACCTCTTCCAGATAACTGGCGCGCGAGGCAAACACCACCGGAATCCCTTTTTCTTCTGCCCGTTCCCGGAGCGCATCGCTGTTACCCGCAGCTCCGGCGATCACCACGCCATCCACCCCCTGATTAAGGAGCATAGCGAAGCGCTGACTCAGCTGTTCGCCATCCTGACCGCCGTGCAACAAAAAGACCATGCGCCCCTGCGCCTCCAGCGCCTCTGTCAACCCGGCCGTGAGTTCCGCATAAAAAGGCGCAGACAGATCGCGCACAATCAGCCCGATGACGCCGCTCTGCCCACCGCGAAGCGCCGATGCCTGGCGGTTACGCACAAAGCCCAGCTGTTCAATCGCCGCGTTAACCCGCTCGCCGGTGGCTGACGAAATCCGCCCTTTGCCACTGAGCACTAATGAGACGGTACTGACGGAAACGCCAGCCGCCAACGCGACATCATGGATGGTGGTTTTTTTGGCTATAGCCATGAAAAAAGAAAGCTCCCTGATAACGTGACAGATAAAACGTTTTATCAATCACTTATATTTATACGCTTTATTATCGTTCGATAATGTGATTTGCGCCGCACTAAAATTAGGTAAAACGTTTTATCTTCTCGCTCAAATAATTGACCACAGCCTTCTTTTTCACGAGGAGTCGTTAGATGACGACGAAGACAACACCAAAAATAACATTATGGGAATTTTTCCAGCAGTTGGGTAAAACGTTTATGCTGCCCGTGGCGCTGCTCTCTTTCTGCGGGATCATGCTGGGGATCGGCAGCTCGTTAAGCAGCCACGATGTCGTCACCCTGCTCCCGGCGCTGGGCAACCCAGTGCTACAGGCCATCTTTACCTGGATGAGTAAAGTCGGCTCGTTCGCTTTTAGCTTCCTCCCGGTGATGTTTTGTATCGCGATTCCGCTCGGTCTGGCGCGTGAAAACAAAGGTGTCGCCGCGTTTGCCGGTTTCGTCGGTTACGCCGTAATGAACCTTGCCGTGAACTTCTGGTTAACGGCGAAAGGCATTCTGCCGACGACTGACGCCGCCATTCTGAAAGCCAATAACGTACAGAATATCCTCGGGATTCAGTCTATCGACACGGGGATTCTGGGGGCGGTGATCGCCGGTATCGTTGTCTGGATGCTGCATGAGCGTTTCCACAATATTCGTCTGCCCGATGCGCTGGCTTTCTTTGGCGGTACGCGTTTCGTGCCGATCGTCTCTTCCGTGGTGATGGGACTGGTCGGGCTGGTCATTCCGCTGGTATGGCCTGTTTTTGCAATGGGTATCAGCGGTCTGGGCCACATTATCAATAGCGCGGGTGATTTCGGTCCGATGATCTTTGGTACGGGTGAGCGCCTGCTGCTGCCGTTCGGCCTGCACCACATTCTGGTCGCGTTAATTCGCTTTACCGAAGCGGGCGGTACGCAGGAAGTCTGCGGCCATAGCGTGAGCGGCGCGTTGACCATTTTCCAGGCGCAGCTGAGCTGCCCGACAACGCACGGCTTCTCTGAAAGTGCGACCCGCTTCCTGTCTCAGGGGAAAATGCCTGCCTTCCTCGGCGGCTTGCCGGGCGCTGCGTTGGCGATGTACCACTGCGCGCGTCCTGAAAATCGTCACAAAATTAAGGGGCTGCTGATTTCTGGCCTTATCGCCTGTGTCGTTGGCGGTACCACAGAGCCGCTGGAATTCCTGTTCCTGTTCGTCGCGCCTGTGCTGTATGTGATTCACGCCCTGCTGACAGGTCTGGGATTCACCATCATGGCGATCCTCGGCGTCACCATCGGCAACACCGACGGCAACATCATCGACTTTGTGGTATTCGGGATCCTGCACGGTCTGTCAACCAAGTGGTATCTGGTTCCGGTGGTCGCCGCCATCTGGTTCGCGGTGTACTACGTCATCTTCCGTTTCGCCATTACGCGCTTTAATCTGAAAACGCCGGGCCGCGATACCGAAATCGCCAGCAATATTGAAAAAGTCATGGCGGGCACGCCAGGGAAATCAGGCTATAACGTCCCGGCGATTCTGGCCGCGCTTGGCGGCAGTGAAAATATCGTCAGCCTGGATAACTGCATTACCCGTCTGCGCCTGTCGGTGAAGGATATGTCGCTTGTGAATGTACAGGCGCTGAAGGACAATCGCGCTATCGGCGTAGTACAGCTGAATCAACATAACTTACAGGTGGTTATTGGCCCTCAGGTACAGTCCGTTAAGGATGAAATGGCAGGTCTGATGAACACGGTTGAGGCATAAGGACAACGATATGTTCGATTTTTCAAAGGTGGTGGATCGTCACGGTACGTGGTGTACGCAGTGGGATTATGTCGCCGATCGCTTTGGCGCCCCTGACCTGCTCCCGTTTACGATCTCGGATATGGATTTCGCTACCGCGCCGTGCATCCTGGAGGCCATCAACCAACGTCTGGCGCACGGCGTGCTGGGTTACAGCCGCTGGAAAAACGATGAGTTTTTAGGGGCGATCGCTCACTGGTTCGCAACCCGTCACCACACCACGGTCGACCCGCAGTCGATCGTGTACGGCCCCTCCGTGATCTACATGGTGTCGGAGCTGATCCGCCAGTGGTCATCCGTCGGTGAAGGGGTGGTGATTCACACCCCCGCTTACGATGCGTTCTATAACGCCATCGAAGGCAACCAGCGCACCGTCATGCCGGTTGCGCTACAGAAAAACGCGGACGGCTGGCACTGCGATATGGCCGCGCTGGACGCGGTGCTCGCCCGGCCAGAGAGTAAAATTCTCCTGCTGTGCAGCCCGCAGAACCCTACCGGAAAGGTATGGACGCGCGATGAACTGGAGACGATGGCTGAGCTATGCCATCGTCACGGCGTGCGGGTCATCTCCGATGAAATCCACATGGATATGGTATGGAGCGCGCAGCCGCATATCCCCTGGAGCAATGTGGCGCGTGATAGTTGGGCGCTGCTGACCTCCGGGTCAAAAAGCTTCAACATTCCGGCGCTGACCGGCGCCTACGGGCTCATCGGCGATGAGGAAAGCCGCAATCGTTACCTCAGCGTATTGAAGGGGCGTGACGGGCTGTCGTCACCCGCCGTTCTGGCGCTTAGCGCGCATATTGCCGCTTATCAACAGGGCGCGCCGTGGCTGGATGCCCTGCGCGAGTATCTTGCTGATAACCTGAATTATATCGCACATGCGTTAAACACCGCGTTCCCTACGCTAAACTGGCAGGTTCCGCAATCGACCTATCTGGCCTGGATTGATCTGCGCGCGCTGAATATTGACGACCACGCCTTACAGGATGCGCTGATTCATCAGCAGAAAGTGGCCATCATGCCTGGGTATACTTATGGCGAAGAAGGTCGCGGGTTTGTTCGTCTTAATGCCGGTTGTCCACGTTCGAAACTCGAAAAAGGCGTTAACGGGCTGATCAACGCGATCCACGCTATACGCTGACAATGATTGCGCAATAAAATTATTTATTGCGCAACATAGATTTTACGCCCGTTTTATTTTTATAATGGCGAGCACTTTTATATTAAAAAAGAGTGCGACCATGATTGATACTTCCCTTCCGTTAACTGACGTTCATCGCCACCTTGATGGCAACATTCGAGCCCAAACTATTCTTGATCTTGGCCGCCAGTTCAATTTAGCCCTTCCGGCACAAACGCTTGACGCGCTCATTCCGCATGTGCAGATCACCTCAACGGAGCCTGACCTGGTCAGTTTTCTGGCAAAGCTCGACTGGGGCGTTAAAGTTCTGGCGTCGCTGGATGCCTGTCGTCGCGTGGCCTTTGAAAATATTGAAGATGCCGCCCGCAACGGCCTGCATTATGTCGAACTGCGTTTTTCTCCGGGTTATATGGCGATGACGCACCAGTTGCCTGTGGCAGGCGTGGTCGAAGCGGTCATCGCTGGCGTACGTGAAGGGTGCCAGACTTTTGGCGTTGAAGCTCGTCTGATCGGCATCATGAGCCGTACTTTCGGCGAGGCTGCCTGTCAGCAGGAACTGGAAGCGCTGCTGGCGCACCGCGATCACATTACCGCGCTTGACTTAGCGGGCGATGAACTTGGCTTCCCGGGCAGTCTGTTCCTCTCTCACTTTAACCGCGCGCGTGATGCGGGCTGGCATATTACCGTACATGCTGGCGAAGCGGCGGGACCGGAGAGCATCTGGCAGGCCATTCGCGAACTGGGCGCCGAGCGTATCGGTCATGGCGTGAAGGCCGTGGAAGATCGCGCGCTGATGGATTTTCTGGTCGAACAGCGAATCGGTATCGAATCCTGTCTGACGTCTAATATCCAGACCAGCACCGTTGCCTCGCTGGCTGCGCATCCGCTGAAAACGTTCCTTGAGCATGGCGTGCTGGCAAGTTTGAATACGGATGATCCCGCGGTACAGGGTGTGGATATTATTCACGAATACACGGTAGCGGCGCCAGCGGCAGGATTAACCCGCGAGCAGATTCGTCAGGCGCAGATCAATGGCCTGGAAATGGCGTTTTTAAGCGAAGCGGAAAAACGCGCATTGCGTGAGAAAGTCGCAGCGGTTTAAGCACGCAACGCCTGATGGCGCTGCGCTTATCAGGCCTGTAACTGCACAACCGTAGGCCGGATAAGGCGTTTACGCCGCCATCCGGCAACACCCGGCGCCAGAAGAGTACACCGTTATCACGCGAGGCACAGCGTAGAGCGATGCTTCGCTGATTCAATCCCCAGCTCAATCAACTCCATAATCTGGATCGCCTGACTCGCCGGAACCGGGTTTTCACCGTTGCCATTCAACGCGTCACGGATGCCCGCATAATAAGCCGGATAATTACCCGGCACCGTCAGCCACGTCTCTTCCACACGGTCTTCGCCTTCCACGCGCGTCAACACGCCGTCACGCATGTCGTAACCCCAGTCTTCCTGCGGCAGTCGCTCACCGTTTTTCAGCCGCTCCTCTTGTGGATCGAGGCCATATTTCACGTAACTGCCGCGCGAGCCATGCACGATATAACGTGCTGATTCTGCCGCCGCCAGCATCGTACCGTGCAGAATCACCCGACGCTGCGGGTAGGATAATATCGCGTGGAAATAATCCGTCGACTGCGCGCCAGGGCGAAGCTGCGCCAGATCCACCGTCATGCTGACCGGCAAACCGAACAGATTGATCGCCTGATCCAGCAGATGCGGCGCCAGATCGTACCAGATACCGCTGCCAGGGCCGCCCTGTTCGCGCCAGCGATCGCGTACCTGCGGGCGGAAACGGTCGAAATGGGATTCAAAGTAAGCCACTTCCCCCAGAACGCCATCGGCCAGCAATCCTTTCAGCGTCAGGAAATCACTGTCCCAACGGCGGTTATGGAACACAGAAAGCACGCGTCCCAGGCTGCGCGCCAGGGCGTCGAGCTCACGGGCTTGTGACAGTGTCACGGTAAAGGGTTTATCCACAACCACATGTTTTCCCGCTTCAAGCGCGGCTTTCGCCAGCGGAAAATGGGTGTCGTTGGGCGTAGGAATGACGATAAGGTCGATATTCGGATCGTTAAAAAGATGCTTAGGCTCTGAGACAACCGCCACAGAAGGCCAGTCCGCCTTCACTTTTGTTTCATCACTACTGGAAACCGCCGCCAGTTCCAGACCCGGCGTCCCCACGATTAAGGGCGCATGGAAAGTCTTGCTGGCATAACCATAACCAATTAGCCCTACCCGGATGTTGTCACTCATGTCTTTGCCTCTCATGTCAGAACGGAGTCATTTCACACTATCCCTTAACCACTCACAATAGTTTAATAACCGCCAGGTTATAAAGGTTGTTGCTTAACTTAAGTCAAACATCAGTGACTTCGGGCTCTCCTGCTGCGAAAAAGTCGCTGAAATCGTTCCCGACACCCTTGCCGTCTTATTTATTGATGAGTAACATTTGCATCCTGTGTTTATGGATAAATCAAAGCAAAAAAAATGTCGTCAGTAATGAATCGCCTTATTGAATTAACCGGTTGGATTGTTCTCGTTGTCTCAGTGATCCTCTTAGGCGTCGCCAGCCATATCGATAATTACCAGCCCCCTGAACCGACGGTCTCCGTTCAGAAAAAATAAGCGTGTCCTGGCCAGTTGCGGCATAGCCGCATATCGTCAGAAATGGTTTCGGTTTACAGCCAGAAAAATCAGGAAAAGATGAAAAGCGGCAAAAAAAAGCGAAATATGCCGTCTGCTGGCCGCACGCTTGTTGCCAGTTGTCATGAAGCGCGTTACCCTTCCGGCAGGTGCTCTGCTCACCTGATTCATGACACGTAAGAATACGCTTATTTACCCTTGCGCGCCGATTATTCTTTTCGGTGTCGTTTTGTTTATTTTTATATTCACTACTCCGTTGGTGTTATTTGTTTAATATGGATCGCTATTTATGACAGTTCAGGATTATTTATTAAAATTCCGCAAAATCAGTTCGCTTGAGAGCCTGGAAAAACTGTTTGATCACCTTAACTACACCCTCTCTGACGATCGGGAGATCATCAATATGTATCGCGCCGCAGATCATCGTCGCGCGGAACTGGTCTCGGGCGGTCGTCTGTATGATGTCGGTCAGGTGCCAAAATCAGTCTGGCATTACGTACAATAAAGAAAGTAGCGATCGGCGTTAAAAGCTTTATAATACTGGCCCCAAAATGAAATAGTCTGCCTGTTCGCGCTGGCAAATCTGGAGAAGATATGACCACAACACCGGCACAACGCATCGGGGGCTGGTTGCTTGGCCCACTGGCCTGGCTGTTAGTCGCGTTGCTGAGCGCCTCGCTCGCGTTATTGCTCTATGCTACTGCGCTGGCTACGCCGCAGACATTCCATATGCTCAGTGAGCAAAGTACCGGCAACCTGTTGTTGTGGGGCGTTTCGTTTATTACCGCCATCGCAATGTGGTATTACACCTTATGGTTGACCATCGCCTTCTTCAAGCGCCGCCACTGCGTGCCTAAACATTATATTATCTGGCTGCTGGTGTCGGTCTTGCTGGCAATTAAAGCCTTTGCCTTTTCGCCAGTCTCAGACGCGTTTGCGGTTCGCCAGCTGTTGTTCCCGTTACTGGCGGCCGCGCTGATCGTACCCTATTTCAAACGCTCGGCGCGCGTTAAAGCAACGTTTGTGAACCCGTAATACCCTTACAGTTAACCTGTTGTCGCCTGCTGTAGATTGACAGATAATAGGCGGCTTTTTTATTTCAGGCCGAAAAATGACTGATTACCTGCTGCTCTTTGTCGGAACTGTACTGGTCAATAACTTTGTACTGGTCAAGTTTCTGGGTCTCTGCCCGTTTATGGGGGTTTCCAAAAAGCTGGAAACCGCAATGGGTATGGGGCTCGCCACCACGTTTGTGATGACGCTGGCGTCTATCTGCGCCTGGCTGATTGACACCTGGATTTTGATTCCGCTCGATCTCATCTACCTGCGGACGCTGGCGTTTATTCTGGTCATCGCGGTGGTAGTGCAATTTACTGAGATGGTGGTGCGTAAAACCAGTCCGGCATTGTACCGTCTGCTGGGGATCTTCCTGCCGCTCATCACCACCAACTGCGCGGTGCTTGGCGTGGCGCTGTTGAACATTAACCTCGGTCATAATTTTTTGCAGTCGGCGTTGTACGGTTTTTCCGCCGCCGTCGGCTTCTCTCTGGTGATGGTGCTGTTCGCGGCGATTCGCGAGCGCCTCGCCGTGGCAGACGTCCCTGCCCCTTTTCGCGGTAACGCGATTGCGCTGATTACCGCAGGTTTAATGTCTCTGGCCTTTATGGGCTTTAGTGGTTTGGTGAAGTTGTAATGAATGCTATCTGGATTGCCGTAGTCGCCGTGAGCCTGCTGGGCCTGGCATTCGGCGCCATCCTGGGGTATGCCTCCCGCCGGTTTGCCGTGGAAGACGATCCCGTTGTCGAAAAAATCGACGAAATTTTACCGCAGAGCCAGTGTGGGCAGTGCGGCTATCCTGGCTGCCGCCCTTATGCTGAAGCCATCGGTAGTCAGGGTGAAAAAATTAACCGCTGTGCGCCGGGCGGCGAAGCGGTGATGTTGAAAATCGCAACGTTACTGAACGTCGATCCGCAACCTATCGATGGTGATGAACAAGAAGTTGCGCCAGTGCGTATGCTGGCGGTCATCGATGAAAACAATTGCATCGGCTGCACTAAATGTATTCAGGCATGCCCGGTGGATGCCATTGTGGGCGCCACGCGCGCGATGCATACGGTCATGAGCGATCTCTGCACTGGCTGTAATCTGTGCGTTGACCCGTGCCCGACGCAATGCATTGAATTACGCCCGGTAGCGGAAACACCTGACAGTTGGAAGTGGGATTTGAACACCATCCCCGTTCGTATCATTCCCGTGGAACAACATGCTTAAGTTATTCTCTGCATTCAGAAAAGATAAAATCTGGGATTTCGATGGCGGCATTCATCCGCCGGAAATGAAAACCCAGTCAAACGGTACGCCTCTGCGACAGGTTCCACTGGCGCCGCGCTTTATCATTCCTCTTAAGCAGCATATTGGCGCTGAGGGCGAGCTGTGCGTTAACGTGGGCGATCGCGTCCTGCGAGGCCAGCCGCTGACCCGTGGTCGCGGCCGCATGCTGCCCGTCCATGCGCCGACGTCCGGGAAGGTTATCGCGATTGCCCCCCACTCTACCGCGCACCCGTCGGCCCTGGCTGAGCTTAGCGTGATGATTGATGCCGATGGCGAAGATCGCTGGATCGAACGCGACGGCTGGGCGGATTATCAGCGCCGCAGCCGCGAAGAGCTAATTACCCGAATTCACCAGTTCGGCGTTGCCGGGCTCGGCGGCGCGGGGTTCCCGACCGGCGTCAAATTACAGGGCGGCGGCGATAAGATTGAAACGCTGATCATCAACGCGGCAGAGTGTGAACCCTATATCACCGCTGATGACCGCTTAATGCAGGATTGCGCCGCGCAGGTGGTGGAAGGCATCCGTATCCTTGCCCATATTCTGCAACCGCGTGAGGTCCTGATAGGTATCGAAGATAACAAGCCGCAGGCCATTTCAATGCTGCGTGCCGTTCTGGCCGATGCGCATGATATCGCGTTACGCGTTATCCCAACGAAATACCCTTCCGGCGGCGCAAAACAACTTACCCAGATCCTGACCGGGAAACAGGTTCCGCACGGCGGCCGCTCTTCTGATATCGGCGTGCTGATGCAAAACGTTGGTACGGCTTATGCCGTCAAACGCGCAGTGATTGACGGGGAACCGATCACCGAGCGCGTTGTGACCTTGACCGGAGAGTCCGTCAGCCGTCCCGGTAACGTCTGGGCCAGGCTGGGGACGCCTGTCAGCCACCTGCTTAATGATGCGGGCTTCTGTTCTTCAGCCGATCAAATGGTGATTATGGGCGGCCCGCTGATGGGCTTTACCCTGCCCTGGCTTGATGTTCCCGTCGTGAAGATCACTAACTGCCTTCTCGCGCCTTCCGCCACGGAAATGGGCGAAACGCCGGAAGAGCAAGGTTGTATCCGCTGTAGCGCCTGTGCCGATGCCTGTCCCGCCGATTTGTTGCCCCAGCAGTTGTACTGGTTCAGCAAAGGCCAACAGCACGATAAAGCCACCGCACATAACATTGCCGACTGCATTGAGTGCGGCGCTTGCGCCTGGGTATGCCCCAGCAGCATTCCGCTTGTGCAGTATTTCCGTCAGGAAAAAGCGGAGATTTACGCGATCGCGCAAGAAGAAAAACGCGCGGCTGAAGCGAAAGCGCGTTTTGAGGCCAGACAGGCGCGACTGGAGCGTGAGAAAGCCGCACGCCTTGAGCGCCATAAAAATGCGGCCGCACAACCTGCGGCAAAAGATCAGGATGCCATCGCCGCAGCGCTGGCGCGCGTAAAAGAGAAACAGGCACAGGCGACTCAGCCTGTTGTCATCAACGCGGGAGAGAAGCCGGATAACAGCGCGGTTATTGCTGCCCGTGAAGCGCGTAAAGCGCAGGCGCGCGCCAGACAGACGGAGAACGCCGCTGCGGAACCCGCCGAGCCGGTCGACCCGCGCAAAGCCGCCGTCGAAGCGGCAATTGCCCGCGCCAAAGCACGCAAGCAGGAACAGCAGGCCGCTGCGGAACCTACCGAACCGGTCGACCCGCGTAAAGCCGCTGTCGAAGCGGCAATTGCCCGCGCCAAAGCGCGCAAGCAGGAACAGCAGGCCGCTGCGGAACCCGCCGAACCGGTCGATCCGCGCAAAGCCGCTGTCGAAACGGCAATTGCCCGCGCCAAAGCGCGCAAGCAGGAACAGCAGGCCGCTGCGGAACCTGCTGAACCGGTAGACCCGCGCAAAGCCGCCGTCGCAGCGGCGATTGCCCGCGTTCAGGCAAAAAAAGCAGCACAGCAGCAGGTTGTTAACGAGGAATAAATGGTATTCAGAATCGCAAGCTCGCCTTATACCCATAACCAGCGCCAGACATCGCGTATCATGATGCTGGTGTTAATCGCCGCGCTGCCGGGGATTGCCACTCAGCTATGGTTTTTCGGTTGGGGCACATTGTTCCAGATTATACTGGCCGCAGTCAGCGCGCTGGCCGCAGAAGCCGCCGTGCTTCAACTGCGTAAACAGCCAATCGCCGCTATCTTAAAAGACAATTCAGCATTGCTGACCGGTTTGCTGCTCGCTGTGAGCATACCGCCTCTCGCTCCGTGGTGGATGGTGGTATTGGGCACCGTATTTGCCGTCATTATCGCCAAGCAGCTTTACGGCGGTCTGGGGCAAAACCCATTCAACCCAGCGATGATTGGTTATGTCGTTCTGTTGATTTCATTCCCGGTACAGATGACAAGCTGGCTCCCGCCGCATGACATCGCCGCAACGGCGCCAGGCCTTCTGGATGCGTTGCAGGTCATCTTCACCGGACACACCGCCAGCGGCGGCGACATGAATACGTTACGCATGGGCATTGACGGCATCAGCCAGGCTACGCCGCTCGATACGTTCAAAACTTCGTTACATGCCGGGCACGCTGTTGAACAGATTATGCAGTACCCCATCTACAGCGGCATGCTGGCCGGTGCGGGCTGGCAGTGGGTAAACATCGCCTGGCTCATTGGCGGCGTGTGGCTGCTCTGGCAAAAAGCGATCCGCTGGCACATTCCGGTCAGCTTTTTAGTGACGCTGGCTGTCTGCTCCACTCTGGGATGGGCATTCGCCGGGGATTCACTGGCGTCTCCGCAGTTGCATCTGCTCTCTGGCGCGACAATGCTGGGCGCGTTCTTTATTCTGACCGATCCCGTCACCGCCTCGACAACCAATCGTGGTCGTCTGATTTTTGGCGCGCTGGCGGGTTTGTTAGTGTGGTTGATTCGCAGTTTCGGGGGATACCCGGACGGTGTGGCGTTCGCTGTACTGTTGGCGAATATCACGGTGCCTTTGATTGATTACTACACCCGACCTCGCGTCTACGGGCATCGCTAAGGACACCCCATGCTGAAAACGATTCGTAAACACGGTATCACACTGGCGCTGTTTGCCGCAGGCTCGACGGGGTTGACGGCGGCCATTAACCTGGTCACTAAATCGACGATTGCCGAACAGGCGGTTCTCCAGCAAAAAGCGTTATTTGATCAGGTTCTGCCTGCCGATCGCTACAATAATACCTTGCAGGACAGCTGCTTTCTGGTGAATGCTCCGGCGCTGGGCAAAGGTACACACCGCATCTATATCGCCCGTCAGGACGATAAGCCCGTCGCCGCCATTCTTGAAGCCACGGCGCCGGACGGCTATTCTGGCGCCATACAGCTCCTGGTTGGCGCTGATTTCAGCGGCACTGTGCTGGGTGCACGCGTGACAGAACATCATGAGACGCCTGGCCTGGGCGATAAAATTGAGCTGCGCTTATCCGACTGGATCACCCACTTCAGCGGGAAGACCATCGGCGCTGAGAACGATGCTCACTGGGCCGTGAAAAAAGACGGCGGTGATTTTGACCAGTTTACCGGCGCAACCATTACCCCTCGGGCAGTGGTCAACGCGGTGAAACGTGCGGGCCTGTACGCGCAGACCTTACCGGCGCAACTTCCTCAACTTACCGCCTGTGGAGAATAAACCATGAGCGAAATTAAAGACGTTATCGTTCAGGGCTTGTGGAAAAACAACTCAGCGCTTGTACAGCTGCTTGGTATGTGCCCGCTACTGGCAGTGACCTCCACCGCCACGAACGCATTAGGCCTCGGCCTCGCCACCACGCTGGTGTTGACGCTGACCAACCTGACAATTTCCGCCCTGCGCCGCTGGACGCCAGCGGAAATCCGCATCCCAATCTACGTAATGATCATCGCGTCCGTGGTCAGTGCAGTACAGATGCTGATCAACGCTTATGCCTTCGGCTTGTATCAGTCGCTGGGGATCTTCATTCCACTGATTGTGACCAACTGCATCGTTGTGGGGCGCGCAGAGGCTTTTGCCGCGAAAAAAGGCCCGGCGCTGTCCGCGCTGGACGGTTTTTCCATTGGCATGGGGGCGACCGGCGCCATGTTTGTCCTCGGCTCCATGCGTGAAATCATCGGCAATGGCACGCTGTTTGATGGCGCTGACGGTCTGCTGGGCGACTGGGCGAAAGTGCTGCGCGTGGAGATTTTTCATACCGACTCGCCTTTCCTGCTGGCGATGCTGCCGCCCGGCGCTTTTATTGGTCTGGGGCTGATGCTGGCCGTGAAGTACCTTATTGACGAGAAAATGAAAAAACGCCGCGCCGAAGCCGTTGCCGCTGAGCTTCCGTCAGGTGAAACAGGGAATGTGTAATGAACAAAACAAAACGACTGGAAATATTAACGCGCCTGCGTGACAACAATCCGCACCCCACAACGGAGTTAAATTTCACCTCGCCGTTTGAGTTACTCATCGCCGTATTGCTGTCAGCACAGGCCACGGACGTCAGCGTGAATAAAGCGACCGCAAAGCTTTATCCCGTCGCCAATACCCCGGCGGCCATGCTGGAGCTTGGCGTCGAGGGCGTAAAGTCGTATATCAAGACTATCGGCCTGTTCAACAGCAAAGCGGAGAATGTGATTAAGACCTGCCGGATGTTGCTTGAACTGCACAATGGCGAGGTTCCAGAGGATCGGGCGGCTCTGGAAGCGCTGCCCGGCGTCGGGCGTAAAACAGCCAACGTGGTGCTCAATACCGCATTTGGCTGGCCAACTATCGCCGTCGATACGCATATTTTCCGCGTCTGTAACCGGACACAGTTCGCCCCCGGTAAAAACGTCGAGCAGGTGGAAGAAAAACTGCTCAAGGTCGTTCCAGCGGAATTTAAAGTCGATTGCCACCACTGGTTAATTCTGCATGGCCGCTACACCTGCATTGCCCGTAAACCACGCTGCGGCTCCTGCATTATTGAAGATCTTTGCGAATACAAAGAGAAAGTCGATATCTGATGCGCCAGGGGCGACGCCGTACGCCCCGACGCATAACAATTTGTTATCCACTTCGGCTCACCTGTTTACCCGACTATGATACCGGTCCGCTTCGCTTTCTTAATGCAATGTTCTTTTGATTTAACACTTCACCAGGTTAATCGTTTTTTTAGAAACTGAAATTTCTATCTATACGTGATCCAGATCACGTTGATAACTTCGTGTAAAATTTTTTATCAAATACGGTTAAAATTACAACCAGATGACCTGATGATGCCTTTTCAATACAAAACATTACACTGGCTATTTTTCAGATAATGGCCTATATCACTACTTTAAACCTCAAATAGCAGAACATATCGCCACCATCCGCTTTATCGCCCCTCCTTGTAGTGTAAAAAACTGCCATTTTACAAATGAAGAAATTTAACGCTACATAACATTTCTCAGTCCCGATGATTCCACCATGCAAGATATATGTAACAGAGTATTACAAACCCCTTGTATGGAAGGGAAAGATAGTGAACATTACTTGCCGTTTCCCCTCCCACTATAACAATCGGACGGATGAACTTGACTCATCACGCGCCAGAACACCCCCGTTAATATGGGATGTAAAAAAAGAGGTAAAAGTGTCTACTGCAAACAATAAACCAACTGAAAGCGTCAGTTTGAACGCTTTCAAACAACCGAAATCGTTCTATCTCATTTTCTCTATTGAGTTATGGGAGCGTTTTGGTTATTACGGCCTGCAAGGAATTATGGCCGTCTACCTGGTTAAACAACTGGGTATGTCAGAAGCGGATTCCATCACCCTTTTCTCTTCCTTTAGCGCCCTGGTGTATGGTCTGGTCGCCATTGGCGGCTGGTTAGGGGATAAAGTTCTGGGCACCAAACGCGTCATTCTGCTGGGTGCTATCGTACTGGCGATTGGTTATGGCCTGGTCGCCTGGTCCGGTCATGATGTTGCGATCGTCTATATGGGTATGGCGACCATCGCCGTAGGTAACGGTCTGTTCAAAGCGAACCCGTCTTCTCTGCTGTCGACCTGCTATGCCAAAGATGACCCGCGTCTGGACGGTGCATTCACCATGTACTACATGTCCATCAACATCGGTTCCTTCTTCTCTATGCTGGCGACGCCGTGGCTTGCCGCAAAATTCGGCTGGAGCGTGGCGTTTGCCCTGAGCTTCGTCGGTATGCTCATCACGGTGGTTAACTTCCTGTTCTGCCGCAGTTGGGTTAAAGATTACGGCTCAAAACCAGACTTCGAAGCGGTACATTTCGGTAAATTGCTGGCGACTATCGCAGGCGTTATCGTGCTGATCGCTATCGCGACCTGGCTGCTGCACAACCAGGGCATTGCACGTATGGTTCTGGGCGTGATCGCTCTGGGTATCGTGATTATCTTTGGTAAAGAAGCGTTCGCGATGCAGGGCGCGGCACGTCGTAAAATGATCGTCGCATTCATCCTGATGCTGGAAGCGATTATCTTCTTTGTGCTGTACAGCCAGATGCCGACGTCACTGAACTTCTTCGCAATCCGTAACGTTGAACACACTATCCTCGGTATCGCGGTTGAACCGGAGCAGTATCAGGCGCTGAACCCGTTCTGGATCATCATTGGTAGCCCGATTCTGGCGGCCATCTATAACAAGATGGGTGATACGCTGCCGATGCCGACCAAATTCGCTATCGGTATGGTTCTGTGCTCTGGCGCGTTCCTCGTTCTGCCGCTGGGCGCGAAATTCGCTACAGATGCAGGCATTGTGTCTGTTAACTGGCTCATCCTCAGCTACGGTCTACAAAGTATCGGTGAACTGATGATCTCCGGTCTGGGTCTGGCAATGGTTGCCCAGCTGGTTCCGCAGCGTCTGATGGGCTTCATCATGGGTAGCTGGTTCCTGACTACGGCGGGCGCCAACCTGATTGGTGGCTACGTGGCTGGCATGATGGCGGTGCCGGAAAACGTTACTGACCCGCTGATGTCTCTGGAAGTTTACGGTCGCGTATTCCTGCAAATCGGTGTCGCCACTGCGGTTATCGCCGCGCTGATGCTCATCACCGCGCCGAAACTGAATCGCATGACTCAGGATGATGAAGAAAACGCGAAGGCCGCCAAAACCGCTACCGCGTAATTTTCAGGGAAACTGATATTCAGGCCGCTAACGTGCGTTAGCGGCTTTTTTTTTGCCTGATGCCGCACTACCATACGTTAAACCTCAGCAAAAAGGAGTTACCGATGAAACTGTTCTACAAACCGGGCGCCTGTTCTCTTGCTTCTCACATCACCCTGCGGGAAAGCGGTATTGATTTCACGCTGGATGGCGTTGATCTGGCGAAAAAGCGTCTGGAAAACGGCGATGATTATTTCGCGGTAAACCCAAAAGGACAGGTTCCGGCTCTGATGCTGGACGATGGCACCTTACTGACCGAAGGCGTTGCGATTATGCAATATCTGGCGGATAGCGTGCCCGATCGTCAGCTGTTGGCACCGACAGGCACCATCTCCCGCTACAAAACGCTGGAATGGCTCAACTATATTGCCACGGAGCTGCACAAAGGTTTTACGCCACTCTTCCGCCCGGATACGCCAGAGGAATATAAACCGATTGTCCGTGCACTGCTGGAGAAAAAATTGCGCTATGTGAATGACGCGCTCCAGGAAGGCCAGTGTCTTTGCGGCCAGCGTTTCACGATCGCAGATGCCTACCTTTTTACCGTGTTGCGTTGGGCGAAAGCAGTGAAGCTGAATATGGAAGGATTAAGCCATATCGACGTTTATATGGCGCGGGTCGCTGAACGCCCCTGCGTGGCGGCGGCGCTGAAGGCGGAAGGTTTGAACTAATGGTTGTTGCGCCGGATGGCGGCTACGCCTTATCCGGCCTACAAAACACCCCGTAGGCCCGGTTAGCGTTAGCGCCTCCGGGCACTTTGCCGGATGGCGGCTACGCCTTATCCGGCCTACAAAATAACCCGTAGGCCCGGTAAGCGTTAGCGCCTCTGGGCGCTTTGCCGGATGACGGCTACGCCTTATCCGGCCTACAGAACAACCCGTAGGCCCGGTTAGCGTTAGCGCCACCGGGCGCTTCGGTAAAACTCACAGCTGCGTCGCGCTGAAATAGTGTTCAGGTTTAGCAATGCGATCCTGCGCGGCCACCACCTGCAACTCGTATTCCTGCATATTTTTCGTGGCGATCATAATTTCATATACCGCCGCAGTAACGTGTTCAAGCGCTTGCTGCAACGTTGCGCCCTGCAACAGTTTTACCAGCAACAAACCGCTGGTCACATCCCCGACACCCACCGGCTGACGCATCCCGAAATCAACAAGCGGACGGCTAATATGCCAGGCTTCATCCGCCGTCACCAGCAACATCTCAAAGCGGTCGGGGCTGTATCCTGCCCGGGCGAGATGTTTAACCAGCACGACTTGCGGCCCTTCAGCGATCAGTTCCCTGGCAGCCAGTACAGCTTCATTAACATTATTGACCGCATGTTCACAGAGAATTTCCAGCTCCACCAGATTGGGCGCGATAATGTCGCTGGCCGGGAGCGCATGGCGAACGTGGAACTCAGCGACACCAGGCGCCACGATGCACCCTTTTTCAGGATGCCCCATGACCGGATCGCAGAAATATTTCGCCTGTGGATTCGCCGCTTTTACTTTACGGACAATCCCCAGAATATGCTCACCCTGCTCTGCGGAACCCAGATAGCCGCTAAGAACCGCATCGCACGTCTGAAGTTTATCGATATCCGCAATACCCTGAACAATTTCAGTCAAATGTTCGGGCGGCATAACGCAACCGGTCCATTTGCCATACTGCGTGTGGTTAGAAAACTGAACGGTATTCAGCGGCCAGACATTCGCGCCAAGACGGCGCATCGGAAATTCAGCAGCACTGTTGCCCGCATGGCCGAACACAACATGCGACTGGATGGCGAGGATATTCTTCATGTTTACCATAACCCTAAAATAATAAAGGGGCGTGGTTTCCCACGCCCCTGCTGACTTTTTATTATTTCCAGCAAATCAGACAGTAATTCTTTTTACCGCGGCGCAACAGCGTGTAGCGCCCGAATAAAATGTCGCTGTCCTGGAAGAAATATTCCGGGTCTGACTGTTTTTCACCGTTGATGGTCACCGCATTAGAGGCGATGGTTTTACGCGCCTGACCACGAGACGGTTGCAGTTCGGAATCCACCAGCGCCTGCATCAGATCGGCGCCTTTTTCCATCTCGATCATCGGCACGCCATCCTGAGCCAGTTGTTCGAAATCGGCTTCGCTGAGATCGCTCAGATTACCGTTGAACAGGCTTTCAGTGATACGTTTCGCCGCAACCAGACCTTCTTCGCCATGCACCAGGCGCGTGACCTGCTCTGCCAGCACATACTGGGCACGCGGCGCTTTACCGCTGTTCTTATCTTCTTCTTCCAGCGCATTGATCTCGGCAATGTCCATGAAGGTGAAGAATTTCAGGAAACGGTACACGTCAGCATCTGCGGTGTTGATCCAGAACTGGTAGAACTTGTACGGACTGGTCTTTTTCGGATCCAGCCATACCGCGCCGCCTTCGGTTTTACCAAACTTGGTGCCATCCGCTTTGGTGATCAGCGGTACGGTCAGGCCGAACACCTGGTTCTGATGCAGACGACGGGTCAGATCGATACCGGAGGTGATGTTGCCCCACTGGTCAGAGCCGCCGATTTGCAGCGTAACGCCGTGCAGTTTATTCAGGCAGGCAAAGTCATAACCCTGCAACAGGTTATAGGAGAACTCGGTAAAGGAGATGCCCTGATCGTCACGGTTCAGACGTTGCTTCACCGCTTCTTTGTTGATCATCTGATTGACGGAGAAGTGCTTGCCGATGTCGCGCAGGAAGGTCAGCACATTCATGCCGCCAAACCAGTCGTAGTTATTCGCGGCAATGGCGGAATTGTCACCACAGTCAAAATCGAGGAACGGTGCAACCTGCTTGCGGATTTTATCCACCCACTCCTGCACAGTATCTTCGGTGTTCAGTTTACGCTCAGCGGCTTTAAAGCTCGGGTCGCCAATCAGACCAGTCGCGCCGCCTACCAGCGCAACAGGCTTGTGACCTGCCTGCTGGAAGCGTTTCAGGCATAACAATGGAACAAGATGCCCCAAATGCAAGCTGTCAGCGGTAGGGTCGAAGCCGCAATAGAGCGCGATCGGGCCTTGCGCCAGTCGCTCTGCTAACGCTTCCTCGTCCGTTACCTGGGCCACCAGCCCCCGCTCTTGCAATTGTTTAATCAAGTTACTGCTTGCCATCAAAATCTCCATGTATAAAACGACTGCACCTTTGCCGGTACACGACTTTTCGCCAGACGCGAAAGGTATATAGAATAAAGCGCTGACGCACGCAGCGCTAGCGCTTAACACAACAAATTTCGGGGTTTAAGGAGCAAGCCGGTCAATTTTCCACGCGTTGTTTTCGCGCTGGTATAAAAAGCGGTCGTGTAAACGGTGTTCGCCGCCCTGCCAGAACTCCATCTGTTCAATATTGACGCGGAATCCGCCCCAGAAGCTGGGCAACGGGACTTCCCCTTGCTGGAACTTCTGCTTCAGCTCAAGGAACTTGCTTTCCAGAATGCCGCGCGCAGAGATTCGGCTGGATTGTTTAGACACCCAGGCGCCAATCTGGCTGTCGCGCGGGCGGCTGTGGAAGTATTTCACCACTTCAAGCGTGGAAAGGCGTTCCGCTTTGCCAGTCACCATCACCTGCCGTTCCAGCATATGCCACGGGAACAACAGACTGATACGCGGATTATTTTCGAGGTGATGCGCCTTACGGCTGCCCAGGTTGGTGTAAAACACCATCCCTTTTTCATCGTAATGTTTAAGCAGCACAATGCGTTGATAAGGCTGGCCGTTTTCATCGACGGTGGCGACCACCATCGCGGTCGGGTCCGCCAGTCTGGCATCACATGCCTGACCCAGCCAGCGTTCGAAAAGGGTTAACGGTTCAGCGGGAAGATCGTTGCGACGCAGGCCGCCTCTGGTGTATTCACGGCGCAGATGCGCGATTTGCTGCAATTCGTCGTTATCAGACATGGTGTTCGCTACGGATTGTCAGTGGGTGGCGCTATTGTGCGCCGCCCAGGTGAAAATCTCAACGCTTCGGGTTTTGTAACTGGCAGTTATTCAGCACAATTCTGTCGCGTTTATAGACCGTTGCGCCATCGCCTTTTGACCAAAAGACGTAGATGCCGTCCGTGTAACGTGCTCCCGACGCAGACATGCCCTGTTTGAGGTTCAGCAGTTTATTGTCGTAAACAAAATTCACCTCTTGCCGGGTATTGTTCATTTTTACGGTAAGCGGTTTTTCATCACACTGATATTCCAGCGTGTCCGTTTGCATACGCTCAAGCAATTGGTTGTAGACGCTACAACCGCTCAGGAGCACAGGCAGACATACAATGAGCAGTTTTTTCATAGACATATCCCGAAGACTTTCCTGGTCCGAAGGGCAAATACGCCCTTCCTAACCCTTTCAGTTTAACGGCAGACAGGCCCGGAAAAATTCAGTTAACTCTGAGTTCGCGGGTTCGCCGGGAAAATGGCCCCCAGAATGCTGGATTCTGTGGCCCCCGTCACCGAAGGGAGGTTCCCCGGCAACCCGGCGAGCGTGCGCCACGCCAGCCAGGCAAACGCCAGCGCTTCCATATCATCGCCACTGATCCCGGCTTCATCCGTGCTGGTAACTTCCGTGCCCGGCAGCAACCCGGCCAGACGCGCCATCAGCAAAGGGTTACGACTCCCGCCGCCGCACACCATCAGCCGCTCGCAGCCGCCGCTTAACAGAACCTGTTCAGAAATTGTCACCGCGGTCAGCTCAGCCAGCGTTGCCTGAATATCGCGGGGAGCGAGGCCAGGAAAGGCCGAAAGGTGGCGTTCTATCCAGCCATAGTTGAAATACTCACGCCCGGTGCTTTTCGGCGCGGGCGCTGAAAAATAGGGATCGCTCAACATATTTTGCAGCAGCGGAATTATCACTTTCCCTTCACTGGCCCATTGCGCGTCTTTATCATAAGGCTTACCGCACTGCCGCCAGATCCAGGCATCCATGAGCATATTGCCTGGCCCGGTATCGTACCCTCTTACCGGTTGACCCGGTATGAGCAAAGACAGGTTGGCGATACCGCCAATGTTCAGCACCATCCGACGCTCTGTCGGGTGCGCCAGCAACGCCTGGTGGAACGCGGGAACCAGCGGCGCGCCTTGCCCGCCCAACGCAATATCGCGACGACGAAAATCACCGACAACCGTTATCCCGGTTCGCGCGACAATTTGGTTGTTATCACCGATTTGTAAGGTATGCGGCGCGGCGCCGGTAGGTTCATGCCAGACCGTCTGGCCATGACAGCCGATGGCGACAATATCCCGCGGCCGCAGTTTTTCCTGCGCCAGCAGCGCGTTCACCGCGTCGGCAAAAAGCTGCCCGAGCTGCGTATCCAACTGGCCAAACTGGGAAAGCGTGAGTTGTTGCCCCTGACAAATATCCAGAATGGCTTGTTTAAGATGAACGGGGATGGGCCAGGTCAGGCTCGCCTGCTGTGCGACCATCGTTTCATCAATTGCCGCCAGCACAACATCGACGCCATCAAGGCTGGTTCCAGACATAACGCCGATAAAACGGCCCGATTTCATACATCTTCCTTTTAGCGTGTTAAGCATGATTTTAGCGCTACCACTCAACCACAAAGTTTCCGCTAATACCATGCTTCATTAAGCATTTTTACCCTTCGATGCAGACGCTGACACTCTGTTCTGATAAATCTCATGGATGATTCGTTTATACTTGGTTAACCCAAATCTGATTATGATTTTCACATTGTTCCAGCAGAACATGTGCCTTTACGGTCGTATATGCCATATAATTTAACCATGAGGGATGCTTTGTGGCGTTTCATGGTGAACAGGAGATTTATAGATGATTAAACGTGTGCTGATCGTTTCACTGATGGGCTTATCTTTAGCGGGTTGTGTGAATAACGATAGCCTGTCCGGTGATGTCTATACCGCGTCCGAGGCGAAACAAGTGCAGAATGTCACATACGGCACTGTCGTTAACGTTCGTCCGGTGCAAATCCAGGGCGGTGATGACTCCAACGTGATCGGCGCTATCGGTGGTGCAGTGCTCGGTGGTTTCCTCGGTAATACCATCGGTGGCGGGACGGGTCGTTCACTGGCGACGGCCGCTGGCGCAGTCGCAGGTGGCGTAGCGGGACAAGGCGTCCAGGGCGCGATGAACAAAACTCAGGGTGTGGAACTGGAAATCCGTAAGGATGACGGCAACACCATCATGGTGGTACAGAAACAGGGCGATACCCGTTTCTCCGCAGGTCAGCGTGTTGTTCTGGCCAGCAACGGCAGCCAAGTTACTGTTTCTCCGCGCTAATCCAACAGACGTGTGGTCAGCCTCTGGCCACACGCCTTTCTTCTGCTCTTAGTTCTGAGACTGCAACTCAATAATATTGTGCTCAAGTTTCGCAATCAGCTTAATTAACAGCTCAAGTTCCTGCGGCGAAATCCCTTCCAGAATCTCTCCACGCGTTTTATTGATCACGGCTTCCATCTCTGTGATGAGCGGTTCCGCCTTCTCCGTCAGCTTAATTCGCTTGGCGCGACGATCGCTGGCGCAGGTTTGTCGTGAGATAAGCCCTTTGTCTTCAAGCTGATCCAGCGTACGCACCAGAGACGGTTGTTCAATGCCGATCGCTTTGGCTAACTGTATTTGCGACTGATCTGGCGGAAGTTGGTGAATATTATGCAGCGTTACCCAGTGTGTCTGCGTCAACTCCAGAGGTTTCAGGCGATGGTCAATCAGAGCACGCCAAATGCGCACCAACCGTGCCAGATCAGAACCTAGTGGCGATTCCAATTTCATCTCCTTATAATTAGCTTGCTAAGATATTATACTGATTTTAGAATAGTGTGCAGCATTTATATGCTCAAAACAAATGTATTGCTAAATTTGCTTACAGGTAGACATTTTTTCAGACATTATGCGGAAAAGACGTGCTGTACCTCGGTTTTTACTAAACCTATAGCAACGTTGTTTAACGCAAAGGATTCTTGCTTGTGACGTTTATACCCACTGCAACAGGATTGCCCCTACAAGATCTGGTGATCGGCGCATCTGTCTATTTCCCTCCGCTTTTCAAAGCATTCGCGCTTGGATTTGTTATCTGGCTGCTGGCGCATCGCCTGCTACGCGACTGGATTTACTCGGGTGAAATCTGGCATCCCCTGCTGATGGATCTGTCGATATTTGCACTTTGCGTGTGCCTGAGCCTTATTTTGCTGATTGCGTGGTGATTATGTCGCTTAAAACAATGAAATACTTTTCAACGATTGTGGTTGCGGCCATCGCGGTTCTGGCCGGTTGGTGGCTATGGAATTACTACATGCAGTCTCCGTGGACGCGCGATGGTAAAGTACGGGCGGAACAGGTGAGCATTACGCCTCAGGTCTCCGGCAGCATCACCAAACTCAATATAAAAGATAACCAGTTCGTGAATGCAGGCGATCTGCTCTTTTCTATTGATAAGACCCCTTTTCACATCGCTGAGCTTAATGCGCAGGCAGAACTGGCTAAAGCCCGCTCCGATTTAGCGAAAGCCAATAATGAAGCCAACCGGCGTCGCCATTTATCACAAAATTACATCTCTGCCGAAGATATGGACACCGCAAACCTGAACGTTAAAGCGATGCAGGCCAGCGTCGAAGCGGTGGAAGCGTCATTAAAACAGGCGCAATGGCAATTAGCCCAGACCGACGTTCGCGCGCCGGTCGCGGGCTGGGTGACAAACCTCTCAACGCGCACGGGGGATTACGCCTCCACCGGCCAACCGCTGTTTGCGCTGGTCGACAGCCACTCGTTCTACGTCATGGGATATTTCGAAGAGACGAAACTGCGCCATATTCGCGAAGGCGCTCCGGCGCAGATCACCCTCTACAGCGGCAACGTGAAGTTACAGGGTCACGTTGCCAGTATTGGCCGGGCGATTTATGATCAAAGCGTGGAGAGCGATTCCGGCCTGGTCCCTGACATTAAACCTAACGTTCCCTGGGTTCGTCTGGCACAGCGCGTGCCGGTGCGTATCGAATTTGATGCGTTACCTCATGATGTCACGCTGGTTTCGGGCACAACATGCAGCGTGGCTATCGGTCAGCGCTAATGAAGCTCCCTCACCTGACCTGGCGCGATACGCCCTGGTTCAAAGCAACCTCTGGGCAATGGCGCTATGCATTGCGCAATACCCTCGCCATGTGCCTGGCGCTGACGTTCGCCTACTACATCAATCTGGATGAGCCATACTGGGCGATGACCTCTGCCGCCGTGGTAAGTTTTCCGACGGTAGGCGGCGTGATCAGTAAAAGTCTGGGGCGTATTGCCGGGAGTTTACTTGGCGCCACCGCCGCGCTCATCATCGCAGGTCACACGCTAAACGAACCCTGGCTCTTTTTATTAAGCATGGCGGCCTGGATTGGCTTTTGCACCTGGGCCTGCGCCCATTTCACCAATAACGTCGCCTACGCCTTCCAGTTGGCGGGTTACACGGCCGCCATCATCGCCTTTCCCATGGTCAACATCATCGAGGTCACACAGTTGTGGGATATCGCCCAGGCCAGGGTCTGCGAGGTGATCGTCGGTATTCTTTGCGGCGGCATGATGATGATGATCCTGCCCAGCACCTCTGACGGCACGGCGCTGTTGACCGCGCTGAAAAATATGCACGCACGGCTGCTGGAGCACGCCAGCCTGCTCTGGCAGCCGGAAACCACCGATGCGATACGTTCCGCCCATGAAGGGGTTATCGGCCAAATTCTGACGATGAACCTGCTGCGCATTCAGGCATTCTGGAGTCACTACCGTTTTCGTCGCCAGAACGCGCTGCTTAACGCTCTGCTACATCAGCAGCTTCGCCTGACCAGCGTCATTTCCAGCCTCCGCAGGATGTTGCTGAACTGGCCCAACCCGCCGGAGCAGACCCGCGATGTGATTGAACAACTGTTGGCCGCGCTGGCTAATCCGCGTACCGACAGTTATACCGTCGCGCGCATTATTGCCCCGCTACATCCGAAAAACCGACAGGATTACCGCCACGTCGCCTTCTGGCAGCGATTGCGCTATTTTTGCCAGCTCTACTTACACAACAGCCATCAGCTACGGTTGCTGGAAAACGGCGCCGCAGTCGATGAGATCAAAGTAACGCACAGCCCCGGTCTGGCCCGCCATACGGACAACGCCGAAGCGATATGGAGCGGATTGCGCACATTTACCACCCTCATGGTAATTGGCGCGTGGAGTATCGGTTCACAATGGGAATCCGGTTCAGGGGCATTAACGCTGGCGGCCATCAGTTGCGTGCTCTATTCCGCCGTCGCCACGCCGTTTAAATCACTCTCTTTATTGATGCGCACGCTGATTCTGCTCTCGTTATTCAGCTTCGTCGTAAAATTCGGTTTGATGGTGCAGATAACCGATCTCTGGCAGTTTTTGCTGTTTCTGTTTCCTTTGCTGGCCACGATGCAACTGCTGAAGCTGCAAATGCCGAAACTCGCCGGACTTTGGGGACAGTTGATCGTTTTTATGGGATCGTTTATCGCCGTCACCAATCCCCCCGTGTATGACTTTGCTGATTTTCTTAATGACAATACGGCTAAAATTGCCGGGGTCGCGCTATCGTGGCTGGCGTTTGCGATCCTGCGTCCGGGTTCGGATGCCCGCAAAAGCCGTCGCCATATCCGCGCATTGCGCAGAGATTTTGTCGATCAGCTCAGTCGTCATCCATCACACAGCGAGAATGAGTTTGAATCGCTGACCTATCATCACGTCAGTCAACTCAGCAATAGCCAGGATGCGCTGGCGCGACGCTGGCTGTTACGCTGGGGAGTGGTACTGCTGAATTGTTCACATGTGGTGTGGCAACTGCGTGCCTGGGAAACCCGCTCCGACCCGCTTTCGCGCGTCCGGGATATCTGTATTGCCTTGTTGCGCGACGTGATGAGCGAGCGCGGCGTACAGCAACGACCGCTGGCGGCCACGCTCCAGGAGCTACAGCGTATTTGCAACACGCTGTCGCATCATCATCAACCTGCGGCTCAGGAACTGGCGGCGCTCATCTGGCGATTACACTGCTCGCTGTCGCAGCTTGAGCAAGCGCCGCCGCAGGGTTCACTGACATCCTGACTATTTGATGACGCCGCAGGCGTAACGCTCGCCACCACCGCCAAGCGGTTTCGGCTGATCGGACATGTTATCGCCGCCGACGTGGATCATCAGCGCTTTATCTTTGATTTCATCAAGAGATTTCAGGCGCGGCGCAGTAACAGGCGTGGTGGCTATCCCGTCATTATTGACCACCAGCACGGGAAGATCGCCCATATGTCCGGCGCCTTCCGGCCCCTCGTGCTTCCCGGTATTGTGCGGGTCGAAATGCCCGCCCGCAGCCTCTGCCGCCGAGGCTTTACCCTCTTTAATCGCAGGCTGGCAACTGCCGTTAGCATGGATATGAAAACCATGTTCGCCCGGCGGCAGCGCTTTCAGATCGGGAGTAAACTCCAGCCCTTTATCCGTTTCGGCAATGGTTATGCTGCCAATCGACTGCCCGACGCCTTGCGAAGTCACCAGATTCATCGTCACTTCTTCACTGGCGGCCTGTGCACCCGCACAGGCCAGCAGGGTTAGCATTGCCAGACTCAAACGCTTCATAAGACCTCCGTCAAATGTGTTTACCCGGTTAAGTGTAAACCAGTGACACAATTTTGAACGGAAAGCCGAAAACGGAGCATTACGGCACGTCGTAACCTAACGCCGCTTTGCGGATACGGAACCATTGCTGACGCGACATCGTCAGAGACTCCGCCTCAATCGCTGCGCGTACGCGCTCAATTTTACCGGAGCCGATAATCGGCAACGGCTGAGACGGCAGGCGTAAAATCCACGCATATACCACCTGCTCAATCGTGGTCGCGTTCAGCTCTTCCGCAATCGCGGCGAGTTCGTTGCGCAGCGGCGCGAATTCATCATCATTAAACAGACGACCGCCGCCAAGACAGGACCACGCCATCGGTCGAATACGCAGTTGCTGTAGCTGATCCAGCGTGCCGTCCAGTAGCAGCGGCTGATGAACCGGTGAAATCTCAACCTGGTTCGTGGCAAGGGTAAACGGCAGACGCGATTGCAGTAGCGTAAACTGGGCGGGGGTAAAGTTAGAGACGCCAAAATGGCGCACTTTTCCGCTCTGGTGGAGATGCTGGAATGCTTCCGCGACGTCGTCCGCATCCATTAGCGGGTCGGGACGATGGATGAGCAGCAGATCAAGACGGTCGGTCGCCAGATTTTTCAGGGACTGTTCAGCGCTGGCAACAATGTGGTCGCGGTCAGTGATGTAATGGCCGAGTACATTTTCAGCCCGGGCGGTCGTGGCGATACCACACTTCGTTACGATCTGCATCCGCTCACGCAGGTGCGGCGCCAGTTTCAACGCTTCGCCAAACGCGGCCTCACATTGATAACCGCCGTAGATATCCGCATGGTCAACGGTCGTGACGCCCAGATCAAGATGCTCTTCAATAAAGCTGACCAGCTGACGCGCAGACATATTCCAGTCCATCAGACGCCAGTAACCCATCACGAAGCGCGAAAATTCCGGGCCTTGCGGGGCAATAGTGATACGCTGAACCATAACCGCTTCCTCATATATAGATGTTTAGCGAGTATACGCAATTACGGTTTCAAAAGAGTGAGGGTTGTTGAGGTTCTTCCTGCGGGTTCGGTTTGTTTGCGCGTAATTTGCGCATAAGACGCTGACGACAAAGCCGCAACACGTTCTGCTTCTCGGCGTCGCTCATTTTTTGCCAGTTGAAACGCTCATCCCGACTGCGCAGACAGCCGCGACAAAATCCGCGCTCATCCGACTGACAGATCCCCCGGCACGGGCTTGGGACGGGAAAAAACTCTAACTGCTCGGCCACACTCTCTCCTCAACGAAAGCACTTATGCTTATTGAAGACGCTAACTGGCTTTCTGGCAACCTGACTTGCATTAGACCGATTGGTCTATTACACTCTGCGGCATGAACAAACAGACTGAACATGATACCCGCGAACATCTTCTGGCTACCGGCGAGCAGCTTTGTATGCAGCGTGGCTTCACCGGAATGGGATTGAGCGAGCTGCTCAAAACCGCCGAAGTGCCGAAGGGGTCGTTTTATCACTATTTTCGTTCCAAAGAAGCGTTTGGCGTCGCCATGCTGGAACGGCATTACGCCGGATATCATCAGCGGCTGGCAACGCATTTTGACGCCGGTGCGGGCAACTACCGTGACCGCATTCTGGCTTACTATCAGGAAACCCTGAATCAGTTTTGCCAGCAAGGCACTATCAGCGGCTGTTTGACCGTAAAGCTGTCCGCCGAAGTGTGCGATCTCTCAGAAGATATGCGCACTGCGATGGACAAAGGCGCGCGGCATATTATTACGCTGTTAGCGCAAGCGCTGGAAAAAGGACGCGAAGCCCGCTGCCTCTCTTTTGCTGGCGAGCCGCTGCAACAGGCGCAGATCCTGTATGCGCTGTGGTTAGGCGCGAATCTGCATGCCAAAATTTCTCGCAGTGCCGCCCCGCTTGAAAGCGCGCTGGCACATGTAAAAACGATTATCGCAACGCCTGCGGCTTAACGGGCGTTTTTATTTTCCTTATCACTAGACGACCGGTCTACTTATACCAGGAGCCATTATGTCATCTGAGAAACTGTTTACCCCGCTGAAAGTGGGCGCAATTACGGCAGCAAACCGTGTGTTCATGGCCCCTCTGACGCGTTTGCGCAGCATTGAACCGGGCGACATTCCCACCCCGTTAATGGCCGAGTATTATCGTCAACGCGCCAGCGCCGGGCTAATCATCAGTGAAGCGACGCAGATCTCCGCACAGGCGAAAGGCTATGCGGGCGCGCCGGGTCTGCACAGCGCGGAGCAGATCGAGGCATGGAAAAAAATTACCGCTGGCGTTCATGCCGAACAGGGGCACATTGCTGTTCAACTCTGGCATACCGGTCGAATCTCTCATTCCAGCCTGCAACCCGGTGGCCAGCCTCCCGTCTCCGCGTCTGCGATCGGCGCTGGCACCCGTACCTCGCTGCGCGATGAAAACGGTCAGGCCATTCGTATCGACACCTCAATGCCGCGCGCGCTGGAAACCGACGAGATCCCAGGCATCGTCAACGATTTCCGTCAGGCTATCGCCAATGCGCGTGAAGCCGGTTTCGACCTGGTAGAACTGCATTCCGCCCATGGCTATCTACTGCACCAGTTCCTTTCCCCGACGTCAAACCATCGTACTGATCAGTACGGCGGCAGCGTTGAGAACCGCGCGCGTCTGGTGCTGGAAGTCGTCGATGCCGGTATTCAGGAATGGGGGGCAGATCGAATTGGTATTCGTGTTTCCCCTATCGGCACATTCCAGAATGTCGACAATGGCCCGAATGAAGAAGCCGATGCGCTCTATCTGATTGAGGAACTGGGTAAACGCGGCATTGCCTATCTGCACATGTCCGAACCTGACTGGGCTGGCGGCGAACCGTATACTGACGCCTTCCGTGAGAAAGTTCGCGCCCGCTTCCACGGCCCAATCATTGGCGCAGGCGCCTATACGCCGGAAAAAGCGGAAGACCTGCTCAATAAGGGCCTGATCGACGCCGTCGCGTTTGGCCGGGCGTATATCGCTAACCCGGACCTGGTAGCTCGTCTGCAACGCAAAGCAGAACTGAACCCACAACGCGCAGAAAGCTTCTACGGCGGCGGCGCGGAAGGTTACACGGACTATCCTACCCTGTAATCCTGCGTTGGTAGCGGCGTAAAAACGCCGCTATACTAGAACAACATTTTGAATGTATTGACCATTCAGCACTTTTGAGGGGAAAAAGATGCGTTTACTTCATACCATGCTGCGTGTTGGCGACTTGCAGCGTTCCATCGAATTCTACACCAACGTACTGGGCATGAAGCTGCTGCGCACCAGCGAAAACCCGGAATACAAATACTCTCTGGCATTCGTGGGTTACGGCCCGGAAAGCGAAGAAGCGGTGATCGAGTTAACTTACAACTGGGGCGTTGATAAGTACGAGCTGGGCACGGCCTATGGCCATATCGCCCTGAGCGTCGACAATGCTGCCGAAGCCTGCGAGCGCATTCGCCAGAACGGCGGTAACGTCACGCGTGAAGCGGGTCCGGTAAAAGGCGGCTCCACCGTCATCGCGTTTGTTGAAGATCCTGATGGCTACAAAATTGAGCTGATTGAAGCCAAAGACGCCGGTCGCGGTCTGGGCAACTAATCTCCCGCCGGGCGCAGACTCTCCTGTGCCCGTTGTTTTACTGCATCTCAGCGTAAAATTTGCCATAATGCGCGCTGCAATTTTCCGTATTAAGAGATCCAGATGTCCGATAACGCTCAACTTTCCGGTCTGTGCGACCGTTTTCGTGGTTTTTATCCTGTCGTCATTGATGTCGAAACGGCGGGATTCAATGCCAAAACCGATGCGCTGCTTGAGGTTGCCGCCATCACGCTGAAAATGGATGAACAAGGCTGGCTGATGCCGGACACGACGCTGCATTTCCATGTTGAGCCGTTCGAAGGCGCAAACTTACAGCCTGAAGCGCTTGCCTTTAACGGAATCGATCCTTCTAACCCGCTGCGCGGCGCGGTCAGCGAGTACGATGCGCTGCATGCTATTTTCAAAATGGTGCGCAAGGGAATTAAAGACAGCGGTTGCAATCGTGCGATCATGGTCGCCCATAACGCCACGTTCGATCACAGTTTTATGATGGCCGCCGCTGAGCGCGCTTCGCTGAAACGTAACCCCTTCCACCCCTTCGTGACCTTTGACACTGCGGCCCTGAGCGGCCTGGCGCTGGGACAGACCGTGCTGTCAAAAGCGTGTCTGGCGGCGGGAATGGAGTTTGATGGAACGCAGGCGCACTCTGCGCTATACGACACCGAACGAACGGCCGTTCTGTTTTGCGAAATCGTTAACCGCTGGAAGCGTCTTGGCGGCTGGCCGTTGCCGGTACCAGAAGAGGCATAATCGTGTCGGGTGGCAGTGTCCGCGCGTCCTGATAAGCGACGCGCCATCAGGCAAGCGCGTTTTCAGCAAAAAAAAAGCGACCAGATGGTCGCTTTTTTATTTCGGCTGAATTACTCAGCGTCAGGCTCTTCGGTTTTGTATTTTGCCGCAGTCTCTTTGATCAACTGCTGCAACTCACCGCGCTGGTACATTTCAATTAAGATATCGCAGCCGCCAACCAGCTCACCGTCCACCCACAGTTGCGGGAAGGTCGGCCAGTTAGCATATTTCGGCAGCTCGGCGCGGATGTCCGGGTTTTGCAGAATATCGACATAGGCAAAACGTTCACCACAGGCAGAAAGCGCCTGAACAGCCTGCGCGGAAAAACCACAGCTTGGCAGTTTTGGAGAGCCTTTCATGTACAGGAGAATCGGGTTTTCAGCGATCTGGCGCTGGATTTTTTCGATAGTGGTGCTCATTGTCTTGCTTCCTTAAACTTCTTTACGGCAGTAGTCTGACATTGTAGCGGGTCAGGCTGGCAACGGAAAATAACATTTTCATCACGCTTTACTATTTTATCTTCTGAAGCCTGAAGTTGCATTCTAAATATCTCTTATCCACTTAAACAGTATGGAATTGTTTATCTGTTGACCCGTTTCCGCTTTTGTTGCTGCTTTTTTTTGCACTCAATAACGAAACGCGATTTTAGATGACAAAAGCTATTAACTTCCGGGGATTTTATAGATTAGAATCGATGCGTTTTGTAAATCATACGCAGGCATGAATTCGACCTGCCCTTAACCAGAGGATTGCTCAGTGGCGCGGATAAACCGGATCTCGATCACGCTCTGTGCTTTGCTTTTTACCACGCTCCCTTTTACGTCAATGGCGCATGCCTCCCGGCAAGCCAGGGCGACGCCTGCCGCGCATGTCACGAAAACGGCAGATAAGCAGAAGAACACCGCGACCAGCAAGAAAAAAACGAAGACTGCAAAAAAAGCCGTGAGTAAAACCCAAAGTAAAACGGCCTCCACATCGAAAAAACGTATTGCCTCCCCTGCGAAAACCACCAAAACCAGCAAAACCGCAAGCCGTCGTAGCAAACCCGCCACTACACAAACCGCCGCCGTAACCTGGACGGAAAAATGTACGCCGCGCAAGGGTCGTAAGCCGCATTGTGTCAAAGTAAAAGGCGCCCCGCTTGCCATTGCCGATGCGCATAAAGCGAAAATGCAGAAAGCCACCAACACGGCGATGAATAAATTAATGAATCAGATTGGCAAACCGTATCGTTGGGGCGGAACGTCTCCACGAACCGGTTTTGATTGCAGCGGTCTGGTTTATTACGCGTATAAGGATCTGGTGAAATTCCGCATCCCGCGTACTGCAAATGAAATGTACCATTTGCGCGATGCCGCGCCGATTGAACGTGGCGAACTGAAAAATGGCGATCTCGTGTTCTTCCGTACCCAGGGTCGCGGTACCGCCGATCACGTTGGCGTTTACGTTGGCAACGGCAAATTTATTCAGTCTCCGCGCAGCGGTCAGGAAATACAGATTACCTCTCTTAGCGAAGATTACTGGCAGCGCCATTACGTGGGCGCACGCCGGGTCATGACGCCGAAAACCATTCGATAAAACGTTACCCTGTAGTATGGCTACAGGGTAAGTTCTTCTTTTGTATCACCTTTCAATTTGCTACCCTATCCTTACGTACAATAAGGTTATTGTGCGCACCTAATATAAATATAAGGAGAGAAGCAATGTCGTTTGAATTACCTGCATTACCGTATGCCAAAGATGCTCTTGCACCGCACATTTCTGCTGAGACGCTGGAATATCATTACGGCAAACATCATCAGACCTATGTGACCAACCTTAACAACCTGATCAAAGGCACGCCGTTTGAGGGGAAATCACTGGAAGAGATCGTTCGCAGCGCTGAAGGCGGCGTCTTCAATAACGCGGCCCAGGTCTGGAACCACACCTTCTACTGGAACTGCCTGGCACCTGATGCTGGCGGCGAACCAACGGGTAAACTGGCTGACGCCATTGTCGCGTCCTTCGGCAGCGTTGCCGATTTCAAAGCGCAGTTCACCGACGCCGCAATTAAGAACTTCGGTTCCGGCTGGACCTGGCTGGTGAAAGGGACGGATGGGAAACTGGCTATCGTCTCTACGTCGAATGCCGGTACGCCGCTGACCACCGACGCCACGCCGTTGATGACCGTTGATGTGTGGGAACATGCCTACTATATCGACTACCGCAATGCCCGTCCTGGCTACCTGGAGCACTTCTGGGCGCTGGTAAACTGGGACTTTGTGGCGAAAAACTTCGCGGCATAAAGAGAATAACGCAGAAGGGAGTCCCTTCTGCGTTTTAATGCTGCGCTTAGCTCGCCACGCAAACGTCTTCAGGCTGTCTGCGCGCAGAGACAAAGACCAGCAACAGCGCAAGCCCTGCCACAATCGCCCCCATCACCGGTACGAAGCTGTAGCCCAAACCACCGGAAATCACTGCGCCCCCCGCCGCCGCACCAAGCGCATTACCGAGATTAAAGGCACCGATATTGACCGATGAAGAGAGGCCTGGCGCTTCACTGGCAACCCGCATGACGCGCATTTGTAAAGGCGGAACCACCGCGAACGTCGCCGCCCCCCATACCACCATGCTGATAGCGGCGCCCACTTCATTGCGCGCCAGGAACGGGATCGCCAGCATAATCACCATCAGCAGCAGCAAAAATCCTTTCAGGGTGCCGTTAACCGAACGATCCGCCAGTTTTCCCCCCAGGTAGTTGCCGATAGAAAAGCCAACGCCAATCAGTACCAGCATACCGGTAACGAAAGCAGGCGTTGCATGCGTAATGCTGTGCAGCACCGGGGCGATATAGGTATAGAGCGTAAACATCGCGCC
The DNA here is from genome assembly GCF_030333595.1 of Citrobacter sp. CK181. Taxonomy (NCBI): domain Bacteria; kingdom Pseudomonadati; phylum Pseudomonadota; class Gammaproteobacteria; order Enterobacterales; family Enterobacteriaceae; genus Citrobacter; species Citrobacter sp. CK181. The sequence continues at coordinate 68,468 of NZ_JAOWFN010000012.1, forward strand.
TGCGCCCAGAACAGTGGTCAGTAATGCCGATAACACCTGTGGTCGCAACAGCACCGCCAGCTCTTTGCGCACCTCAGGGCGCTCTCCCGCCCCGCCTTTCGGCAACGAGAAAAAGAGGCTAATCATTGAAATTACGCCCAGCCCCGCCGTCGCCATGAAGGACATACGCCAGCCAATGGTTTCCCCCAGCCAGGTCGCCGCAGGAACACCACCAATATTGGCGATCGTCAGCCCCATAAACATGGTGGCGACCGCGCTGGCCTGTTTATGTTTGGGGACGACGCTGGCCGCCACCACCGACCCCAGACCGAAGAAAGCGCCGTGATTCAGGCTGGTCAGAATCCGCGACAGCATCAACGTAGTGTAATCCGGCGAGATGGCCGACAGCACATTTCCGAGAGTAAAAATCGCCATCAAAAAAATAAGCGCATTACGACGTGCGCGATGGGAAAGCAGCAGCGTCATCAACGGCGCGCCGACCATCACACCAACGGCATACGCGCTGATTAGCATTCCGGCCGCAGGAATCGAGACATCCACGCCGCGAGCGATAACGGGCAACAAGCCCATAGGAGAGAACTCGGTGGTTCCAATACCAAATGCGCCAATTGCCAGCGCCAGTAAGGGATAATTTATTTTCATACATCGACTCCGCAGCTTCGTGCCGTCACGGGGCACGCAAAAGAGTCAAAAGCATGACATCAATCACAAAACTAATAAAGTAAGCAAAATAGCAAAAGACTTTTACGATTTGGTTAAAAATGAGGAAGAAGAGAGAGGAAAGACAGAGGGAGAATGCTCTCCCTCAGAGGTAAATCAGTTCAGTGCGGCTGTCAGACCGCCCGCGACAATCAGGCCCAGCACAATAATGGTGGTCACTAACGAAAATTTCAGATCGGTGCTCATCAAGTTTTCTCCTTTTTATTCCCACACAAAAAGTGATATTGCGCATTTTTACACACTTGAATGCAAAAATCTCCCATGATTTATATTGATAAGCGCTTTTAACTCTTCCCCTTTTCGTCAAGATCAGACAAAATTCCACGCTTACTTGATTAGCGTACCGGCCATTGCCCCCTTCCTGATGTTCCGTGTCGTTTTCCCGGCGTGCCGCAACCCTGACGTTGCGATCAAGGTGTGTAAAGGCAAACGTTTACTTACAGTATTTTCAGGAGTTCAGGATATGGTCTGGAGTGAGATGTAATGGCAACAATTAAAGATGTGGCGAAGCGAGCAAACGTTTCCACTACAACCGTATCACACGTAATTAACAAAACGCGCTTCGTTGCGGAAGAGACGCGCAACGCGGTATGGGCAGCCATTAAAGAGTTGCACTACTCTCCCAGCGCGGTTGCCCGCAGCCTGAAGGTTAACCACACCAAATCGATTGGTTTGCTGGCGACCAGCAGCGAAGCCGCCTATTTTGCTGAAATTATCGAAGCCGTTGAAAAGAACTGCTTCCAGAAAGGATATACGCTGATTCTGGGCAACGCCTGGAACAACCTGGAAAAGCAGCGCGCGTACCTCTCCATGATGGCGCAAAAGCGCGTGGATGGCCTGCTGGTCATGTGTTCCGAATACCCTGAGTCCCTGCTCTCTATGCTTGAAGAGTATCGTCATATCCCGATGGTGGTGATGGACTGGGGCGAAGCCAAAGCGGACTTTACCGATACGGTCATTGATAACGCCTTTGCAGGCGGCTATATGGCCGGTCGTTATCTGGTTGAACGCGGCCACCGTGAAATTGGCGTGATTCCCGGCCCGATGGAACGCAACACCGGCGCAGGTCGTCTGGCTGGCTTTATGAAAGCGATGGAAGAAGCGTTGATAAACGTGCCGGAAAACTGGATCGTTCAGGGTGATTTCGAGCCGGAATCAGGCTACCGCGCGATGCAGCAAATGATCTCCCAGTCTCACCGCCCGACGGCCGTATTCTGCGGTGGCGACATTATGGCGATGGGCGCGTTGTGCGCCGCTGACGAGATGGGGCTGCGCGTACCGCAGGATATCTCGGTCATCGGCTACGACAACGTGCGCAACGCGCGTTACTTTACGCCTGCGCTGACGACGATTCACCAGCCGAAAGATTCTCTGGGTGAAACGGCCTTCAATATGCTGCTTGACCGTATCGTCAATAAACGCGAAGAGTCGCAGTCCATTGAGGTGCATCCGCGTCTGATTGAGCGGCGCTCTGTCGCCGATGGCCCGTTCCGCGACTATCGCCGTTAATCCCCTTCTGCGGGAGCCTCTTCCGGCTCCCGTAACCACTCTTTATTCAGCGTTTCGCTGTCGCCCAGATAGTCCAGTAGCCAGGCCAGCGCGGGCGACGTGTCGTTCTGCTGCCACGTCAGACAGCACGCCGCATCAGGAAACGGATTCTCAAGCTGTAGCGCCACCCATTTCCCGCTGTCGATCCACGGCTTAGCAAAGTGGGTCGGCACCATTCCCACACACAGTCCCGCGGAAAGGCAGGTCGCTGAAGATTCCCAGTCCGGCACCACCACGCGTTTTTGGTTATCCAGCAGCCAGGTGATGCGCTTCGGAAGCGTACGCGAGGTATCCTCCCGGACCAGCGACGGCCAGTTGCGCAACGTGTCGTCACTGAGCGGGCCAGCCATTGACGCCAGCGGATGATGGCGGGCGACCACGCAGCTCCAGCTCAGCATCCCCATATCGCGAAAGGTGTAGCGTCCTCCAACCGGAATGGCCTGCGTCGCGCCGATAGCCAGCTCCACGCGCCCGTCCGACAGCGCATCCCAGACGCCGTTAAATACTTCCTGAAATACCAGCAATTCCACATCATCAAAATGACGATAGAAATCAACAATCATCTGCCGGGTGCGCTCCGGCTTAACAATATTGTCGACCGCAATCGCCAGTTGCCCCCGCCAGCCGTTGGCTATCTGCTGGCACTGCTGCCGGGTGATCTGCATTTTTTTGATAACAGAGCGCCCTTCCTTTAAAAACCATGCCCCGGCGGGGGTCAGTTCAACGTCCCGATGGCGTCGTTCGAAAAGCGGCACCGCCAACCACTCCTCCAGTTGACGGACGGTGTAGCTCACCGCAGAAGGCACGCGGTGCAACTCCTGCGCCGCAGAACTAAAGCTGCCATTACGGGCAACGGCATCAACCACTTCGAGTGAATATTCTGACCACATATTCTGCCTGCAAAAATTTTGAATCCAGTAGCCAAATATTAGCGTTTCACAAGCAGAATTTCACTCCCTACACTCAGCGGCAATGTCTTACTTCTGGAAAAGAGAAACAATTATGCAACCCGGAAAAGGTTTTTTAGTCTGGCTGGCGGGTCTCAGCGTGCTGGGCTTTCTGGCAACAGATATGTATCTGCCTGCGTTCGCGGCAATTCAGGCCGACCTGCAAACACCGGCGGCGGCTGTCAGCGCCAGCCTCAGTCTGTTCCTGGCCGGTTTCGCCGTCGCGCAACTGCTGTGGGGGCCGCTGTCAGACCGTTACGGGCGTAAACCCATTTTGCTGCTGGGTCTCTCCATCTTCGCACTGGGCAGTCTGGGGATGATGTGGGTCGAAAGCGCTACCGGACTGCTGGTACTGCGTTTTATTCAGGCGGTGGGGGTTTGTGCCGCTACGGTGATCTGGCAGGCGCTGGTGACGGATTATTATCCAACGCAAAAAATTAATCGCATCTTCGCCACCATTATGCCGCTGGTCGGTTTATCGCCCGCCCTTGCGCCTTTACTCGGCAGTTGGATCCTGACGCATTTTTCCTGGCAGGCCATTTTTGCCACGCTGTTCATCATTACGCTGATATTGATGCTGCCCGCCTTACGCTTAAAGCCAACAACAAAAGCACATGACCACAGCCAGGAAAAACTGACCTTCGCCAGCCTGCTGCGTTCACAAACTTATCGCGGCAACGTCCTGATTTACGCCGCCTGCTCCGCCAGCTTTTTTGCCTGGCTGACGGGTTCCCCGTTTATCCTCAGCGAAATGGGCTATAGCCCGGCGGTGATTGGCCTGAGCTATGTACCGCAGACCATCGCGTTCCTGGTGGGCGGTTACGGTTGCCGCGCGGCGCTGCAAAAATGGCAGGGTCAACAGCTGTTGCCCTGGTTACTGGTTCTCTATGCGCTGAGCGTGGTCGCCACCTGGGGCGCCAGTTTCATCAGCCATGTTTCGCTGACAGAGATCCTGATTCCATTCTGTGTGATGGCTATCGCGAACGGCGCGATCTACCCTATCGTGGTCGCCCAGGCGCTGCGCCCCTTCCCGCAAGCGACCGGACGCGCAGCAGCCTTACAGAACACGCTGCAACTGGGTCTGTGTTTCCTGGCAAGCCTGGTCGTTTCGTGGCTGATCAGTACGCCGCTGCTTACCACCACCAGCGTAATGCTGTCGACGGTGGCTCTGGCGGCGCTGGGATACTGGCTGCAACTTCAGGCGCAGGAACCGGCCGCGCGCGCAGCAAACACCGAAGTTGCGCACAGCGAATCTCACTAAAAATGTTCAACAACAGGTAATTAGCTCGCTAACAATTTTCGGTTGTATCATCGAATTTTGAGGCCTATACTAAATTTCGGTTGTTAATATTACGATAATTATTATGCGTTAACGGGAACCGGAGCGTTCCCGTTTCACCACGGATGGCCTTTTCGGTAAGGGTTCCTCCCTTCCTCTGTTCTACGTCGGATAATAGACTCGCGGAATTATTCCGTGAGATTTCTCACAAAGCCCAAAAAGCGTCTACGCTGTTTTAAGGTTCTGATCACCGACCAAGTGATGGAGAAGCTATGAGTTCATCGTGTATAGAAGAAGTCAGCGTACCAGATGATGACTGGTATCGTATCACCAACGAATTGCTGGGCCGTGCGGGTATCGCCATCAATGGCACTGCCCCAGCGGATATTCGTGTTAAAAACCCCGATTTTTTCAAACGTGTATTACAGGAAGGATCACTGGGGTTAGGTGAAAGTTATATGGATGGCTGGTGGGAATGCGACCGACTGGACATGTTTTTTAGTAAAGTCTTACGAGCCGGGCTCGAAAACCAACTCCCCCACCATTTCAAAGATACGCTGCGTATCGCGGGCGCACGCCTGTTCAACTTACAAAGTAAAAAACGCGCCTGGATAGTCGGGAAAGAACATTACGATCTCGGCAACGATCTTTTCTCCCGCATGCTCGACCCGTATATGCAATATTCCTGCGCTTACTGGAAAGATGCCGACACACTGGAATCCGCCCAGCAAGCGAAGCTGAAGCTCATTTGTGAAAAACTACAGTTGCAGCCGGGTATGCGCGTGCTGGATATCGGATGCGGCTGGGGTGGCTTGTCCCAGTTTATGGCGTCCAATTATGACGTCAGCGTCGTTGGCGTCACGATTTCCGCCGAGCAGCAAAAGATGGCCCAGGAACGTTGCGCAGGTCTGGACGTTTCTATTCGGCTACAGGATTACCGCGACCTTAACGATCAGTTTGATCGCATTGTGTCCGTTGGTATGTTTGAACACGTCGGGCCGAAGAACTATAAAACCTATTTTGAAGTGGTCGACCGTAATTTGAAACCGGACGGTATTTTCCTGCTCCATACTATCGGTTCCAAAAAGACGGATAATAATGTCGACCCGTGGATCAATAAGTATATTTTCCCGAACGGGTGCCTGCCGTCTGTTCGCCAGATTGCGAATGCCAGCGAATCGCATTTCGTGATGGAAGACTGGCACAACTTTGGCGCAGATTACGACACCACCCTGATGGCCTGGTATTCTCGCTTTATCAACGGCTGGCCGGAAATTGCAGATAATTACACCGAACGGTTTAAACGCATGTTCAGTTATTATCTGAATGCATGCGCCGGGGCGTTTCGCGCCCGTGATATACAGCTATGGCAGGTGGTTTTTTCTCGCGGCGTCGAACACGGCCTGCGTATTCCCCGCTAATCCTGATAACCCCCGCGCTGCGGGGGTTTTTACGTCGGGTTACGCGTCGCCTGCATGCAGGTTCGCCGCGCTTTCCCGTGCCGCCAGCACGCGCTCGACGGTGTCAACAACCGCCTGGGTTTGCGGATCAATTTCGATATTGACGCGAGCACCCAGTTTTTTCTTACCCAGCGTGGTGCGTTCCAGCGTCTCCGGGATCAGATGAACGCAAAAGCGCGTTGGCGTCACTTCCCCTACCGTCAGACTGATGCCATCGATGCCGATGAATCCCTTATACAGGATATATTTCATCAGCTGCGGGTCCTGAACTTTAAACCAGACCTGACGATTATTCTCAGAGGTCAGAATTTTCGAAATTTCAGCCGTGGTCATAATGTGACCCGACATTAAATGCCCGCCAATCTCATCGCTGAATTTCGCCGCACGCTCCACGTTAACGAGATCGCCGACGCTCAGATCGCCAAGATTGGTAATGCGTAACGTCTCTTTCATCAGGTCAAAGCTGATCTGATTACCGTTTATTTCAGTGACGGTCAGGCAACAGCCGTTGTGCGCCACCGATGCGCCCGTCTCCAGCGCGTCCAGCATGTGTTCAGGTAATTCCACGACATGCGTGCGGAAATTCGGTTTTTCATCAATCGACACCAGTTTCGCGGTGCCCTGCACAATACCTGTAAACATACCTGCAACTCCTGAAATCAGTTAATACATCTCTGCCCAGCACAATAGCAGGTGGAAAATCAGGTTGCCAGCAAAGCGCTAAAAGCACCTGTTTTTTCACTGGAGAATTACGTATTCCTCGCTACAATAGACTGAAATTTCCCCTGCATTTTCTTCTTGCTGCCATTTAAGGCGGCTTTTTTAGTCTCTCAAATAACAACAAATAATGGTGTATACGTGCAAAAGTATATCAGTGAAGCGCGTCAGTTATTGGCTCTGGCAATACCGGTGATTCTTGCGCAAATCGCCCAAACCGCGATGGGATTCGTCGATACCGTGATGGCTGGCGGGTACAGCGCCACGGATATGGCTGCCGTCGCTATCGGCACATCCATCTGGCTGCCCGCCATTCTGTTTGGTCATGGGTTGTTACTGGCTCTGACCCCGGTTATCGCGCAGCTCAACGGCTCTGGCCGCCGCGAACGCATCGCTCACCAGGTGCGACAAGGCTTCTGGCTGGCGGGCTGTGTGTCCGTTCTCATTATGTTTGTGCTATGGAATGCCGGATACATTATCCGTTCTATGCATAACATTGATCCTGCGCTGGCGGATAAAGCCGTGGGCTATCTTCGCGCGCTCCTGTGGGGCGCGCCGGGATACCTGTTCTTTCAGGTTGCGCGTAACCAGTGCGAAGGTCTGGCAAAAACCAAACCCGGCATGGTCATAGGCTTCCTTGGCCTGCTGGTCAACATTCCGGTGAACTATATATTCATCTACGGTCACTTCGGCATGCCGGAACTCGGCGGCGTGGGCTGCGGCGTTGCCACGGCGGCGGTCTATTGGGTGATGTTTATCGCGATGGCCTCGTATGTGAAACGTGCGCGTTCAATGCGCGATATTCGCAACGAGCGCGGATTCAGCAAGCCGGATACGGATGTCATGAAACGTCTGGTACAGCTAGGTTTGCCGATCGCCCTGGCGCTGTTTTTTGAAGTCACCCTGTTTGCCGTGGTGGCGCTGTTGGTTTCACCGCTGGGTATTGTGGATGTCGCAGGCCACCAGATTGCCCTGAACTTCAGTTCGCTGATGTTCGTATTGCCGATGTCGCTGGCGGCTGCGGTTACCATCCGCGTGGGTTATCGACTTGGCCAGGGCTCAACGCTGGATGCCCAGACAGCCGCCAGAACCGGACTGGGCGTCGGGGTTTGCATGGCCGTTATCACCGCAATTTTTACCGTGACGCTGCGTGAGCCTATCGCCCTGCTCTATAACGACAATCCTGAAGTGGTCACGCTCGCCGCGCAACTGATGCTGCTGGCGGCGGTGTATCAAATTTCCGATTCGATCCAGGTTATCGGCAGCGGTATTTTGCGTGGTTATAAAGATACGCGGTCGATTTTCTTTATTACCTTTACAGCTTACTGGGTGCTGGGATTACCGAGCGGTTATATCCTCGCGCTGACCGATCTGGTGGTGGATCGCATGGGGCCGGCCGGGTTCTGGATGGGCTTTATTATCGGCCTGACGTCTGCGGCCATCATGATGATGCTGCGTATGCGATACCTGCAACGCCAGTCATCAGCGATTATTTTGCAGCGCGCTGCACGATAAATCAGCAATAGCCGCCGAACGGCGGCTATTCTCTCGACATTTTGCGCGTTTCCTCTGCAATCGAGTGAAATCAGGAAGAAAATTACGTTTTCCCTCTTGCCTCATTCCGGCTCTGCCGCTAATATTCGTCCCCGTTGTCACCTGCAACATTGCGTTCATAGCTCAGTTGGTTAGAGCACCACCTTGACATGGTGGGGGTCGTTGGTTCGAGTCCAATTGAACGCACCATCCTGCGTCTGTAGCTCAGTTGGTTAGAGCACCACCTTGACATGGTGGGGGTCGATGGTTCGAGTCCATTCAGACGCACCATTCTTTATCCATACAGCACACTGTTCCCACAGCGCATTGCCCCCACAAATCTTTCCTGAATTCATGGTTTGACCGTTGTACAGACCAACAACCGCAACTGTCCCTTCACGCCTGCTGCCCTGATATTAATTATCTTACTGATTTTATTCTATTTAATAACCTGAAATTGCCGCTAACGGCAGCGCGCTCGTACGACCAAAAATGTAAATGATAATCATTATTGTGTTGCAAATGAGAAATATTGCTAATAAGTTATTTCACGCAATTTTTCTTTTAACAATGGCAAGTGATTAATATCATGATAAAAAAGGCATATAAATTATCGCTTTTGAGTTCGCTTATTGCAGGGAGTCTGGCAATTCCTGCGGTACAGGCTGACGACATCAAAACAGCGGCAAACCAGAAAGCAGAACAAACAAACGCCAGTAACCCACCTGAGAAACAGGCTGCCCGCGACAAAGAAATAAACAGCGGCGAAACCATGGTCGTGACGGCCAAAGAACAGACGCTCCAGGCCCCCGGCGTCTCTATCATTGACAGCGAGGCCATTAAAAAACGGCCAATACAGCGCGACGTCGCTGAGATCATTCGCACCATGCCGGGCGTCAATCTCACCGGGAACTCTAACAGCGGACAACGCGGGAATAACCGCCAGATTGATATCCGCGGCATGGGGCCGGAGAACACCCTGATTCTGATTGACGGTATGCCTGTCTCCAGCCGCAACTCGGTGCGCTATGGCTGGAGCGATGAGCGCGATACCCGTGGCGACACCAACTGGGTGCCGCCAGAAATGATCGAGCGCATTGAGGTCATCCGTGGCCCGGCCGCCGCGATGTACGGCAGTGGCGCAATGGGCGGGGTCGTCAATATCATCACCAAACCGGCGACGGACGAATGGCACGGCAGTTTAAATACCTATTACAACTTTCCACAGCACAAATCCGAAGGCAGCACCAAACGCTATAACGGCAGTTTAAGCGGCGCGCTGGCGGATAATCTGACCCTGCGAGTTTACGGTAACTGGAATAAAACGCAGGCTGATGCCCAGGATATCAACGAAAACCACACGACCCCGCGTATCGGTTCTTATGCCGGTAGCTACCCCGCTGGCCGTGAAGGTTTTATCAATAAAGACATCAATTCAGCTCTGCGCTGGGAATTTATGCCGATGCAGGCGCTGGAACTGGGGGCCGGCTACAGTCGCCACGGCAACCTGTATGCCGGTGATACGCAAAACACCAACAGCAACGCGCTGGTAAAAAAATATTATGGCAAAGAAACAAACGTTCTCTACCGCCAGACGCTCAGCCTGAAATATACCGGCGCCTGGGACAGCGGCGTCACCACCAATAACTATGTGCAGTTTGAAAAAACGCGTAATACCCGCCTCAATGAAGGCCTCTCTGGCGGCATCTCGGGGATTTTCAGCCCGTCAAATGAAGGGTTTTCGACCATTTCGTTGTATGACACCAACCTGCACTCGGAAGTGAATATCCCGCTTGACCTGTGGGTTAGCCAGACGCTGACCTTTGGCGCAGAATTTAACCACCAGGCGATGAAAGATCCGTCGTCGAATACCGAATCCACCACCGGCGGAGGCTCGGTTCCGGGGATTGCCGATACCGGGCGCAGCAAATACAGCTCAGCGGATATTTACGGCATCTTTGCGGAAGATAACCTTGAACTGACGGACAGCACCCGTCTGACCCCTGCCATTCGCTTCAACCACCAGAGTATTAGCGGCAGTAACTGGAGTCCGTCACTGAACCTCTCCCAGGAACTGGGCGGTGACTTCACGTTAAAACTGGGTATTGCCCGCGCATGGAAAGCACCAAATCTGTATCAGACCAACCCCAATTACCTGTTGTTCAGTAAAGGCCAGGGATGCTACGGCGGCGGCGCCTGCTATCTGCAAGGCAACCGCGATCTAAAAGCAGAAACCAGCGTCAATAAAGAGGTAGGGATTGAATATAATCATGATGAAGTGCAGGCCGGGCTGACCTGGTATCGCAACGACTACCATGACAAGATTGCAGCCGGTGACTCGGTTGCGGGCAAAGCCACCTCCGCAAATATTTATCAATGGGAAAACGTGCCAAAAGCCGTCGTTCAGGGGCTGGAAGGGACGTTCAATTTCCCGCTCGCCGATACGCTGAAGATGAAAAATAACTTCACCTATATCATCGAGAACAAGAATAAGAAGAGTGGAGATTACCTGTCGGTTATTCCCAAATACACCATCAACTCAACGCTGGAGTGGCAGGCCGCTAACGATCTGTCGGTGCAGGGTACGCTGACGTGGTATGGCCGCCAGAAACCGAAAAAATACACTTATCAAGGGAACCCCACTTCGGGCAGCGAAACCCGACAGGTATCGCCTTATGCGCTGGTGGGCATGAGTGCGACTTACGCGGTGACGAAATATGTGGATGTAACCGCAGGGATCGATAACCTGTTCGACAAGCGCCACTTCCGTGAAGGAAATGCCCAGACCACCGGTAACGCCACCACGGGCGCGTATCTGTGGGGAGCTGGTGCGAACACCTATAACGAACCTGGCCGCACCTACTACATGCAGGTGGGGCTACACTTCTGACGACCACCAGACTCGCATCATAGCGTAATGGCTAAGGGCGGCTTCCCGCCGCCCTCTTCACTCACTGCCCGGTTAATCGCAGCGCGCTGCCCCGGGAGTCTCCTCCGCGCTCATATTCAGTAACGCGCTCTGAAAAGAGGCGGTGAACATCGGCCCGTGCGTCAATCCCGGGTAATTCCACCAGGCAACCGCAAGCCCGTCTTTTTGCAGGGCGGAAACGGCGTCGCGGGTTTTATTCAGGATATCGGAAACCGGAGTCTGCGCATTTTTCCCCGGTGAAGCGGAACCTTCCATGAAAAATAAACGCTTATGGCAATTTTTCGCGGCATCCATTGTGGTTAACCGGGTTAACAACGAGGAATTGTCTCTTCCCAGCGATGGGCTGGCGCTGTAGTAAAACCGAAAAAATGACGACGACAGCCACGAATCAAGGACGAATAAGCCGCCGTAGGAGTGTCCCCATACGCCGCGTCGTTCAGGATCGATGTTGATCCCTTGTTCCGTTTGCGGCGCGATACGCGTCTCCAGCAGTCGACGGAAGTCCCCACTGCCGCCACCCGGTCGACGGTAGCGCCCCTCCGCCCCGCTTTTCACTTCCAGCGCGGGCGTATAATCATAGGCTCTGCCGTTCAGATCAAAGGGTAAGTGGGTCTGGTAGCCGATGGCGACAATAACGGGGGGCGTTTTTTCCGCCAGTTGTTTCAGCAAGTCCTCCGTCAGGCGGTCCATCACCGCGTTGCCATCCAGCATATACAGAACCGGATAACCCGACGCTGGCGGCGTTTTATCAGGAATGCCGGTCCAGACCTTGTAATGCCTTTTTCCGTCGGCGGAGTCGAAATTTTCAACCCTGAAATGGTAAAACGCGGAACCCCGATCGGCGATATTCGGTCCCAGCGGCTCCATATCCGGCCTGGCGTACCCTTTCGCGCCATACAGCAAAGTAATGCAAGAGATTGCTAAAAACGGCGCCATGCGACGACACCCGTTTCGATACTCACGGCCATACATCTCTTCGTTATTCCTTTTTTTACAGGTGAAATTCAGATTTTTACAACATTACATACAGTTACCCGAAAGGCTCTGCGGGTCAAGTAAACCGTTACGGCCTTCATTCACATTTAAAATTCTGGTGAATGTACTTTAATCACTTATTTCGCAAAACAATATAAGTTTGTGCAAAGTCTCACAGTAACCTATTTTTATGCGCGTTATAGTGGCGACAACAGCAAATAAACAAGGCCTCTATTCGTTATGAAAAACATCTTTACACTGACATTCCTCGCGCTAAGCTGCCTTTCCACGCACGCTATAGCCAGTGAAAAACTTGCCGGTAATGAAATTCTCGCCGTTCAGAAAGGCGGTGTCCCGGATAAGATTTATGAAAATAACAAGCCTCATTTAAGAATTGCGACCTATAACATCGGCAAAAATGAAGCGTCCGAAAATGTAGCTGATTTTACGTCGCTTAACGCCGCTATCAAAAAAATTGCAGCCGATATCATTGCGGTACCAGAGGTTGATAATAAAACCGCAAGAAGCCAAAAGATTGATCAATTGAAAACGATCGCCGATGCAAATAACTATCACTATGCCTTTGGTAAGGCGCTGGATTTTGACGGTGGTGAATACGGACTCGGCATTTTATCGAAATACAAAATTCAGCATACTCAGGTTATCAATTTACCCTCAGGCGATGCAGAACAACGGGTAGCATTACTGGCGCAAATTGAGGTTCCGGGTTTCGATACGCCGGTACTGGTCATGGTTACCCACCTTGACTGGCAAAAAGATCCCACCATGCGAATTGAGCAAGTCCGCCATCTGCTGGATGTCAGTATTGGCGATGCGTCATCCGATTTTAAAGATATCGCCTCTTCAATAAAAATTCTGGCTGGCGATTTCAACTCTACCCGTGACGAACAGCCGTTAAAAGAAATTGGCTATTTCTTTAATCCGGTTGAGAAACAGGGGACGGATTATCGTACATGGCCTGCGGTTAACCCGGCGATTGATATTGACCACATCTTCACTTTCAAGGGGCAAAAATGGGATGTGAAGAAAATAGAAATTCCGCATAACTCCCCTGCTTTCACCTGGTCGTCGGCAAGCGATCATCTCCCCTTTATCGCGGATATGGAACTCACCGAGCAGTAACCTATTGGCAGGGATGGCGGGATTTCCACTTTCCCTGCTGGCAACCGCACCGATCGCCAATAGCGCAAGGTGCATCAATCACAGATTTTGCCCTATACTGGAAAGCTGGCAAACACTGAACTAAACAGGTGATTGATGGATATTGATCTCGACAATCTGGTCTTTGACGGGCTGGAGGAAGCGCAAGAGCGTAACGCTGAACGTGTGGAAGACGCAGATAAAAAAGCCCAGGCGGTTATTGCGGATGATGACTGCGGCGATGCCTGCAAAATATAACGACAGAACCGGCGTAATGCCGGTTTTTTTATTCAGGATTAAGCCGCAGAAAGCGCGCAGATTTCGTTCCAGTATGCCTCGCGCGTTTGTCGATGTTCAGCGTTCTGTTTTATCACGGAACCACTCCGGATCAATGTTGGCGATATCCACGCCATACAGGCTGGCGACAGGAAGAACAGACTCAACAATACGCTGAAGATGAGGCTCCGCATCGTACTGTCGGGTCTGTGGACGTGCCTTCACCACAGTATGCCAAAGACGTTTAAACCCATTCATCTTCTCCGCCCCTCTGTCTGTATGCTGGATGCGTTTTATTGCAGCGCATTCGCGTGAAAAAATGAAATACGAAATCCTGCCATCCTTGTGCATTTATTGCATTAGACCATCCCATCTTAATTCACCGACCATTAACATCTGTTTTACTAATATCTTTTTGTATATAGATAAGAATCTTTTCTTATTTGGTGACGACGGCGAGTTGTGGGAGCGTAAAAAGACAAACCCAATCATGTCGCGAATGTAGCGGCCTTTTTGACCGCGACATGAATTATTTAGCGTCTCTACAGGGATATCAAAGAAGATGATGGCAACGACAATTCACAGCACTAAAAAAACATTACTGGCATTAAGTGCGCTATTCGCATCCGGTATTGCCGCGTTACCCGCCCAGGCCGATCAACTGGCGGATATTAAAGCCGCCGGCGTAGTGAAAGTGGCCACGTTCGATGCGAACCCGCCGTTTGGCTCCGTCGATCCGCAAACGCATAAAATCGTTGGCTACGACGTTGATTTTGCCGAAGCGCTGGCCAAATCGTTGGGAGTCAAACTGGAACTGGTCGCCACCAACCCAGCCAACCGTATCCCGTTACTGCAATCGGGTAAGGCCGATCTGATCGTCGCGGATATTACCATCACCCCGGAGCGCGCCCAGGTTATCGACTTTTCCGTTCCCTATTTTGTCACCGGGCAACAATTCCTGGTTCCGGCGACCTCCCCCGACAAGCTGGATGAGTACAGCCGCGCGCGAATTGGCGCGGTGAAAGGAACAACGGGGGAACAGGCGCTGCACCAGCGTTTCCCGCAATCCCGCGTGCTGGCCTATGATGATATCCCGCTGGCGCTGACCGCGCTGCGTAATGGCAACGTTCAGGCGATCACCCAGGACAGCACCATTCTGGCGGGCCTGTTAAGCGGGGCGCCGGACAAAGCCAACTTTAAAATCCTACCCGATCTGCTGAGCAAAGAGGAAATCGGCGTCGGGGTGAAAAAAGGCGAACCCGCGTTGTTAAAGGCGGTGAACGATGAACTGCTGAAGCTCGAGTCCACCGGACAGGCGGCTAAAATCTATGACGTCTGGTTCGGCCCCGAAACCAAAAATCCACAGCCGCGCGCCTTTAAAATAGAAGCGAAGTAATATGCTCTCAGGTTTGTTTACCCGCTCCGCAGCTTCGGCTGCGGATTTTACGCATTTGCGTCAGGCGCGCGTTGAACTGCGCGATGTGATCAAACAGTACGACGGGCACCGGGTATTAAACGGTGTCAATCTGACGGTGGAACCCGGAGAAGTCGTTACCATCCTTGGGCCATCCGGTTCGGGAAAATCCACGCTTATTCGACTCATCAACCAGCTTGAGTCATTAAGCGGCGGCGATATTTTTATCGACGATAAGCCCATTGGTCAGCTCAAGGGCGCAGCGCTGCGCCAGTTACGCAGCCGCATTGGATTCGTATTCCAGCAATTCAACCTTTACGCCCATCTGACGGCGCAGCAGAACATTACGCTGGCGCTGGAGTATGTGCATGGCTGGAATAAAGAGGCCGCCCGGCAGCGAGCCCGCGAGTTGCTGGACCAGGTGGGTCTGGCTGAAAAAGCCGACGCATTTGCCGCCCAGCTCTCTGGTGGACAGCAGCAGCGCGTCGCCATTGCCCGCGCGCTGGCCTCCTCCCCGCAAATTATCCTTTTTGATGAACCAACATCCGCGCTGGACCCGGAAATGATCGGCGAAGTCTTACAGGTCATGAAAAATCTTGCCCACAGCGGGATCACCATGATCGTCGTTACGCACGAGATGCACTTCGCGCGCGAAATTGCCGACCGTGTCGTGTTTATCGACGGCGGCGATATTCTGGAAGTCGCCTCGCCTGAAGCATTTTTTACCCGTCCGCAGCACCCCAGAACCCAGCGCTTCCTGAAGAAAGTGCTCGATCCGTTACACCAGGAGTCATCGTTATAATGCTTACTCTGGACTGGCAGGGGGTGCTGAGCGGGCAACCTCTGCAATGGGTCATCTCGGGTTTTTTGACCACGCTCTGGGTCACGCTGGCAGGCGTTTTGCTGTCGACACTGCTGGCGATTATCCTGCTCGCGCTACGTCTCTCCGGCAACGCATTCGGTCGCCGTCTGGTCGCCGCCTGGGTCTCGCTGTTTCGCAATACTCCTCTGCTTGTGCAGTTGATGTTCTGGTACTTCGCAGCGTGGAATTTTCTGCCCCGTGGCGTGATTGATTTCGTTAATACCGATCATTTTTGGTCGATCCTGCCTGGCGATGTCTGGTGGCTGACGCCAGAATTTCTCTGCTCCGCATGGGGGCTGGGGGTATTCACATCGGCCTTTCTGGTTGAGGAGATCGCCTCGGGGTTGCAGGCGGTATCCGCCGGGCAGCGAGAGGCCGCGGTATCGCAAGGTTTTTCCGCGTGGACGACCCTCCGCCATATTCTGCTCCCCCAGGGGCTGGCAAACGCCTGGCAACCCATCGTGGGGCAATACCTTAATCTGATGAAACTCTCATCGCTTGCCAGCGGTATCGGCTTTGCCGAACTGACCTATCAGGTGCGACAAATTGAAAGCTATAACGCCCATGCTCTGGAAGCCTTTGCCGTCGGCACCGCGCTCTATTTGCTGACCGGCATTGTATTGGGTCTGCTACTGGCGCGGCTAAACCCCGCCCCGGCCAAAAGAGTGAAGCCCAAAACGCGTATTTTCAGCCTCAGGAGTCCACACCATGATCGCTAATATTTCGGTCATTACCGACAATCTGGATTACCTGCTGTGGGGACGCGCTGCTGATGGTCAACCCGGCGGCGTGCTCCTCACATTGTTGATGGCGCTGGGTGCTGGCGTGCTGGCGCTTCCCGGCGGGGTGGTTCTCGCCTGTCTTGCCTGGCGATTTCCGGGCGTTATCCGTAATGGGCTGTTTCTCTGGGCAGAATTTATTCGCGGCATTCCGCTGATCTTCGTGATCTTCTGGATGTGGTATTTGCTGCCAATGCTTACCGGAAGCGATCTTCCCGGCGCCGTTACCGTCACGCTGGCGCTGGCCTGGTTTACTGCGGCATCGGTGATGCACTCCGTTTATGCCGGCATAAACGCGCTTCCTGCCGGGCAGTACGACGCCTCGGTAGTGCAGGGATTTCGCCCGTTTCAGGCATTATGGCTCATTCTGCTTCCCCAGGTGCTACGCAATGTAATGCCGTCATTGACCGGCATTTTTATCGGCCTGCTGAAAGACACGTCGCTGGCGTTTATCGTCAATGTTCCTGAACTAACTACCGTCGCCGGTCAGGTGAATAACCGGGTACAGATTTACCCGGCGGCCATTTTTATCTTTACCGGACTGGTCTATTACCTGCTCTGTTTTGGCCTGGAGAGATTCACCCGTCGACGATTCGCTATCCGATAAACGGCTCAACACTCAACAAACTGATGTTGTTCGTTGAGGCGATATTTTACCCCGGCGCGTATGTTGTTCTCGCCTTCAATGGCAACGGCGAAACGGGTACGTTCGCCATCGTGATACGCCAGCGCGGCACAGCCGCCGGGCCCCAGTATCAGGGAGTCAACGTGCCCGGTGCTGGCGATGACCGCATTGTCACCGCTGGTAACGAGATGAACATTCTCTCCGCTGTTGGCAATTCTGGCATTGGCGCCAAAGCTGACAACCTGCGCCAGATCGCCATTGCTGGCAATATTGCTCCTGTCACCCAGCGTGCTGATGCGTACCCGCATTCCCGCACTGGCAATACGACTCCCGTCACCGGCGCAGCTTACGCGGGTTGAGTTCCCTGCCACCGCCACCCGCGCGCGATCGCCGGAACAGCCTATATGCGTGTTGTAGCCTGCGCTGCCAATGCGCGCGCAGTACCCCGCGCTGGCAATCTGCGAAGCGTACCCCACGCTGGCAATTTTGACGTTATCGCCCGCACATCCCAGATGAACGTTATCGTCCGCGCAGGCAATGTGTTCGCTATTACCGTGGTGCGACTGCGCACTCACCAGGCTGTCCATCGCGCTGATATCCTGACGCGCAAAGCTCTCCTCATCCAGCCAGCGTGACCAGGCATATTCCACCAGACTATTTGCCCAGTCGAGATAGCCTTCACCGCTCAGCGCCCGATGCACGTCGGCGTAGCTGCCGCCATTCGGAAAGCGACGGACAAACCAACGATACATGACGGGCCCGACTCGCCAGGTACGTAAATCCTCTCGCGTAATGATCATCCGTTAGTGCCGATGATAGCCATCAACCATGCAGCGGAAGGTCTCACCGGGCGTACGACCTGTCGTGCAAAGGTAAAGATGACCGAAGATAAAAAAGAGGCTAACGATCGCCAGCGCGAAATGCGCCTGCAACAGCCAGTAACGCACGCCGGGGAACAGATCGCCCGCCGCCTGCGGATAAAGCGACAGTAGTCCGGTTATCAGCAACAGCGGCACCAGGCCGTACATCACCCCGAGATAAGCGACCTGCTGTAACGGGTTGAATTTAGACTGTGTGGTGGCGGGAAACGGATGTTCCTCACCCTGCATAATGCCGAACAGATAGAAGCGGGTCTGCTTCATCGCTCGGCCAATCCAGCCCTCGCGGCGAATAATATAATGGTGTCCGTTGCCGCCCAGCATGTTGATCAAAACAAAACCCAGCCAACACGCCAGCAGCAGAAAACCACAGATCTCATGCACCGTCAGCAGGCTCTTCATCACCGACGCGCCAACCAGCGAGAAATGATTGATCAGCCCGCTGCCGAGCAGGAGCACAAACAGTAGCGCGTTCGACCAGTGCCACAATCTCACCGCTTTTGAGTACAGGTAAACCTTTTCACCGTGACCGGCCGCGGCTTTGTTGGCGGCGCGAAACCGAAGCATGGCATGCAGCCCCAACACCAGCCACATCGCTGCCAGCATCAGTCCGGCGATGACTAACCAGACAGGCCAGTATTCGGGAGAAAACACGGGGACATAGTTCGCCAGTTGGGCATGGAACTGTTCAGCATTCTGCGACGCGTTCATACATTTTCCTTTTTAATCAAATGTTGACCGAACCGGCGATACAGATGCGGTTTTCCGGCGCCTGCGAGTTGGTGTTGATAGAATTTGTTCTCCTTCAGCCAGGTCTGAATTTCCGGGCTGTCTTCACGACCAAAAATCAATGCGTGCTCCGGGCAAGCATTCACGCAAATCGGCGGGAACCCCTTTGCCAGGCGAGATTCGGCGCAAAAGTCGCATTTATCCGCCACTTTGGTTTGTGGATTGAGATAACGCACCTGATACGGACAAGCACCTATACAGTAGCTACAGCCGATACAGCGCGATTCGTCTACCCGCACAATACCGCGCTCATCACGCCAGGA
This sequence comes from Citrobacter sp. CK181, assembly GCF_030333595.1. Lineage (NCBI taxonomy): Bacteria > Pseudomonadati > Pseudomonadota > Gammaproteobacteria > Enterobacterales > Enterobacteriaceae > Citrobacter > Citrobacter sp. CK181. The sequence continues at coordinate 87,623 of NZ_JAOWFN010000012.1, forward strand.
GGCGCCGGTCGGGCAAACATCAATACAGGGCGCATCTTCACAGTGCTGGCAGGACTGGCGGAAATAGTGATAAACGGTTTCGTTTTCATTATCCGAAACAGGAATATGCGCGATGGATAAACGACTGCCCTGAGCCGGAACATGGTTGGTCTTGCGACACGCCCGGGCGCAGAGATTGCAGCCGTTACACCGGGATTCGTCATGAATCATGGCATAACGCACCGCTTTGCTATTCTTCGTGTTCGCTAACAAATTTTGGCCGGGCCCGCTGAAAAAAATCACCGTCCCCATACCAAGCACAAATTTTCGTCGAGTGAAGGACATCTGGTTATCCTCTAATCCGGTGGCAGCGATCGCCCACGCTTTCCATGACATCACCCTGAACAATCAGGGATTCTGAAACTGCTCAACCTCAAGCCATTCGCATAAGCCATATGCCTTGCCGTAGCTCATAAAACGTTCGCTAAACAGATACGGCACGTCGTTGGACGACGCCACACGGCGAATATCCGCGTAATCCGGGTGCGTGTCGATCGCGGCAAGAGCTGTCTCTATTTGCTGCGGCGCAAAGCGGTATGGCGGTTGTTCCAGCATGGCGACCTTGTAGGGTCGCGGATAGGTCTGGCAATCAAAACGCACCGCCTGTGCGATAGCCCGGCAAATATCGTTCTCCACCACCTGCACGCACATGTCGGCATAGTTAGCGGTCATGGTTTGCGTCGAGTAGTAATAATCATCCTGAGCACCCTGCACGCAGGCGATATCCGCCCCTGTCTCGCTCTGAAGCAGCGTCTCCAGCAGCGGCGTTAACGCCTCTTCCTCCACTGAATACGGCGGTTGCAGGAAAAGCACGCGAGCCACCAGCTGGCCTGAAGCAGAATGCTGGCGGATGAACTCCGCCATGATCTCTGCCGGACTCGCGGGAGGCGCTGGTTCATCCACTCGCCTTTCATGCTGATGTAAGCCTTGCAGCCACTGCCGCTTTTCAATATCCACCTCAGGCGTGGAGTGTTCGCCCTCTGAATGACTCATCTCACCTTCCTTACGCTGGCAGCAGATTCTGCGCGGCCAGATCGGCGGCGACATCCTCAAGACCGAGGCGATGCAACGTTTCTCGCGTCGGGCATCCCAGTTCAGGGTCCCAGCCCATCTCGGTATAAAAGAGCGTCAGGGATTCACGCATATCGTCGCGATCCATTTTGTCAGTCCCTTCAGTGAACACCGGAATGTTGGGGTCCTTGTCAAAAACCCACGAACAGATGAGATCGTGTTCATTGCGCATGTCTTTGGTCTGCATCAGTTTGACGGTATAGGCGCGATGGAGCGTGAAGATACGTTCTGCGGCTAAATCAAGGCTCGCCTGGGTGGTTTCATCCCCGGTCACCGCCTGGAAAAATTTCGCTTCCAGGTCCAGATCCCCACGATAATTTCGGCTCTTCAACGGCGAAACGGTCATCGGCCAGACCCAGTTGCACAGCGTCACAGCGTTATGCAGGCAAACTTTGAGCAGCGTCCATTTGGCATACTTGATTTTCGCCGCGTTGATCGGCGTGTAATTTTTAGTCTCGTCGTAGGCGTCTTCAGAACCAAACAGTTCCGCCGCGACCTCTCGCTGTAGCTTCAGCGGTAAACCAGAACCAATAAAGTTGATGTGGGTGTGGGTCATGCAGTCACGGTTAAACATGCAGTTGGTAATTGCCCCCACCTGCGCCGACGCTTCGTTAGCATGGTGTACCGGATAGCCAAACGGCGACCACAGTTTGTTTTTATCGTACGCCCAGTATTCCTCACCCAGATTCCAGCGCTCGGCAATGGCGTATGAACCATCCGCAAGATGGCTCAACTCTCCTTTGCGATGCGCCAGGCGATAGTAGAAATCCTTGATAAAGTTGGGATCGCCCGCTTCCAGTTGATCCCAGCGGATCTCCGCATATTCCTCAGCCGGAAGCACGCGCTTGAACACGCCTTTGCTGTAGCAATACGTGAAGTCACGGTGCAACTGCCCGTAGTTACACCAGATACCGTAGTCGTCAAACAGGTTCAGGCCGATCAGATTGCCGATAACGCGGCCATCGTCCTTGTCGTCAAAATCTTTCGGGCCGTGCGGGAAGATCGTGGTATGGACAAAGTTTGCCACGCAGGTATTCCCCCCGGTGCTCGGTACGCCAAAATCCTTTACCCGTGGAATATTGAGCTGCGACATGCAGCGGATCGGACATGAGTGGCAACCGCTCATTTTCACGGTGTATTTTTCAGCCGCCGGACCTAAGTCAAACACGGATTTATAGGTGCGAAAGCCGACCGTATTTTGATTACCCGGCGGGATCTCGCCGGTTTCAACAGGCCCGCCCTCTGCGGCCCCCCAGAACAAGCCTTTACGCGCCGTCCAGCGCGAGGCCGGTGAGGAAAATTCCGCCCATGCCTGCGGGGTGCTCGGCACAACATGATTATTATTGGCGCCAATCAGCTCCGTCATCATGTAGTCATTCAGCCGCTTCATCTCTTTGCGATCGGCAATATTGACCCCTTTGGTGCCCTCAACGGCAATGGCCTTGAGGTTTTTCGACCCCATCACCGCGCCGGTTCCCGCCCCGCCGCTGTGGTTACGGCTGTTGAGCATACAGGAGAGCGGCACCAGGTTTTCACCCGCCTGACCAATGGCCGCCACGCAGGTCTCCGGGCTGGTTATACGGCAAATCTCTTCGGTCGTAGCGCGCGTCCCTTTGCCCCACAGAAAATCTGCTTTTTCGAGGCTGACCTTGTCATCTTTAATATTGATCCACACAGGCGAAGCGGATTTACCCTCAATAATAATCGCGTCGTACCCGGCAAATTTCATTTGTGCCGCAAAGAAGCCGCCCATATGCGCATCGACAACCAAATTACCTTTAGTAAACGTAGAGAGCGAAGTGATATTGACGCGGGAACTACAGGGCGCGCCAGATCCGGTCAGCGGGCCGGTGGCAAATACCAGTTTATTTCCTTCATCGAAAGGTTTCGTGCCAGGCGGAACTTCGTCATACATAATTTTGTAGCCGAACCCCATTCCGCCGACAAATTTTTTATATTTACTGGAATCTTCGAGGGTAATATCGCCTGTTGTAAGATTGACCCGTAATATATTACCTGTCCAACCGTTAGCCATAATGTTTTCCTTTGCAAGATTCAAACAGTAATATCTTTCCACTCGATAACTTTCAGCGCCCCTGTTGGACAGGCGCTGGCGCACTCGCCGCATAAAACACATTTTGACGATTTTTTCGTTTCGCTGTTTACGGTAGCCATCATCCAGGGGCAGGCAGTGGTGCAGGCGCTACAGCCAATACACCGCTTATGATCAACCGCGATGCAGCCATCGTCCTGTTTCCAGGTAATTGCGCCGATTGGGCAGACCTTCATGCACTGCGGGTCCTTACACTGGCGACAGGTATCTGCGGTGTAGTTTAAATCGCCATACAGGCCGCCGCCGGAGCCGACGCCGTTGTCGCCAAAGAAGTAATTACGGTGAATCTTAATGCGGGAGAAGAACGAGCCCACGGCGCCATCGTTGTAATTGGTGCAGGAGATTTCGCAGCGATGGCAGCCTGTGCAGCGGGCGCGTTGGGTCACTAATACCCCTTTGGGCGTGTTTATCAGTCCTACCGTACCGCTATCAACGTCTTCCTGTTTGCAGCCAAAAAGTGACAGCAGCGCGGGAGCGATAGTTAATCCTGCCAGACCCTTTCCTGATATACGCAGAAATTCGAGCCGCGTTAAGCCAAAATCTAATATTGGACGTTCGACCTGGTTCATTTATTTCGCATCCTCTTCGCAAACACAGTGCTGACAACACCCGATGTTTTGCCCTAACCGGATCGCATACGTCATATCATTAAATACAAATAGACTAATCCTAAAGAGTTAGGCACATAAATAATGTGGTTATTCAGTGCTATTAACTTTGATCGTTATCAATTAAAAACCGGAAGTGAAATAATAAAAGCGGAGTGATATTTATTATCATTTAGAGGATATAAAACACGGCAATCTATTAATAATTAATAATGTGACCTCGTTCCCATTATTAATATCAATCGCCTTCGTTATATATTAATATACATATCGATATTAATATAAACGCGATATCTGATTATTTACAAGGTGAAGAATTTAAATACCGGGAATAAGGGATGACGAAGCGAGCGCCATCCCTGAGAGAATTATCCTGCCAGGGCTTTGATAACCGTTTCCATCGCCTGTTTTTCAAGTTCGCTGCGCTGGAGTCGCTGGTTCGCCATGGCGGTTCGTAACACTCCCGCAATCACGATATGCTTCGGCTCTTGCCCCAGGTCGCGCATCTCCAGAACCACTTTGCCAACCACTCTGCACATCTCACGGTACAGTTCGTCGTCTTTTGTCAGGTTTCCCATTATTGTCTCTCATCGCCAGCACAAACAAACAGCATATATCACTCTAACGATGAAGACAAAACTCAGATAAATCAAACAAATAAACAGAGTGACTATTCAACTTAACCGATATCCGTCACCTCACACTCTGTAACTTGCTCACCCGTTCGGCCAGGCTCTTTTATAGGCCGGATAAGCGTCACGCTATCCGGCACTACGTGGTATTAGTTATTGACCGGAATCACCGCGCCTTTGTACTTCGTGCGGATCCAGTCCTGAATCTCTTTTGAGTGCAGAACGTCAACCAGCGCCACGATGTCTTTTTTCTTCTCGTCGCCACGATGTACGGTAATGATGTTGGCGTACGGATTGTTTTCTCCGCTCTCAACGGCGATCGGATCGTTAACCGGGTCCAGACCTGCGTCGATAGCGTAGTTGGCGTTAATCACCACCGCATCGCCTTCATCGTTGTTGTACATCTGTGGTAACAGCGCCGCTTCCACGTTCGGCAGGAACTTCAGTTTTTTCGGGTTATCCACGATGTCGCTGATGCGCGCGCTGACCTTATCCACGTCCGGCTTCAGTTTGATCACGCCCTCTTTTTCAAAGATCGACAGAATACGTCCCTCTTCAGAGACCGCGTCACGCATAATGATCCTGCCGCCTTCCGGCAGATCTTTCAGCGATTTGTATTTTTTAGAGTAGATGCCGATCGGCTCAATATGAATCGCCCCGGCGCTGACGAAATCATAGGTTTTATCACCCGCATGATCTTTCAGCACGCTATTCAGGTACGGGATATGCTGGAAGTAGTTGGCGTCGATTTCACGACCGGCCAGCGCGGTATTCGGCAGAATGTAATCCTGGAAAGGTTTAATCTCCAGATCGATCCCCTGTTTCGCCAGAATCGGTTTCGCCTGCTCAAGGATTTCCGCATGCGGTACGTTAGAGGCGCCAACGGTCAGCGTATCCGCCCAGGAGGCGAAGCTCAGGGCGCTTAAGGTTGCTGCGGCGAGTAATGTCAGTGATTTTTTCATGATAATGGTTTCCGTATTTTATTAGCGTTTATCTAACAGAGAGGTGATCACATCGCCGCAGAACTGGATAATGAAGACGATGATCAGGATAGTCACCGTCGCCACCAGCGTGACGTCGTTGTGGTTGCGCTGGAATCCTTCCAGATAAGCCAGGTTCCCTAAACCGCCTGCCCCAATCACTCCGGCCATCGCGCTGTAACTGACCAGCGCAATCAGCGTCACGGTGATCCCGGACACCAGTGCGGGTGATGATTCAGGCAGTAAAACCCGAAAAATAAGTGTGCTGAGACGTGCGCCCATTGAACGCGTGGCTTCAATCACGCCTCTGTCAACCTCGCGCAGTGCGATTTCAACCAGACGCGCATAAAACGGCGCCGCCCCGACAATCAACGCAGGCAGCGCAGCGTTCGCCCCGAGAATGGTGCCGACCAGCGCTTTGGTAAACGGGATCAGTAAGACGATCAAAATGATGAACGGGATCGAGCGAAAAATATTCACCACCAGCGAAATGACGCTATACAGCGTGCGGTTCTGAAACAGCCCGCCGCGCGCGGTCAAAAATAACGCCAGCCCCAGTACAATCCCCAGCACAAACGTCGCGATACCGGAAAGCGCCGTCATATAGAGCGTTTCCTGCGTTGCCGCAAAAAGTTGTTCCCATTTCAGATGGGGAAACAGATTCTCAACCATGTTGTACTACCTCACCTTCAATATCGCTCTGCCGCAAATCCGCCAGAATATTATTCAGTTGTTCTTCCGTCGCCACGACGTGCAGCCACAGTTGGCCAAACACGCCATGTGCGGTTTGCGTCATCTTGCCGTGTAAGATATTGAAAGGCAGGCCATAACGCAGGGTAAGCTCCCCTACGATCGGCTGATGCGTACTGTGCCCGGTGAAGGTCAGCTTAATCACCGTCCCGCCCAGCTCGCTCGCCAGCTGCGGGTTAAACGCCTCCTCTTCGGCATACTGACTTACCTGGCGGACAAACTGCCGGGTAATCGGCTGTTGCGGATGAGTAAAGACGTTCAGCACATCGCCTTCCTCCACCACTCTGCCGTTTTCCATCACCGCAACGCGATCGCAGATTTTGCGCACCACATGCATCTCGTGGGTAATAAGCACAATCGTGAGCTGGAAGCGGCGATTAATATCGAGCAGCAGATCCAGAATCTGATCGGTGGTTTGCGGGTCCAGCGCGGAAGTCGCCTCGTCGCAGAGCAGCACATCCGGGTTATTTGCCAGCGCACGGGCAATCCCCACACGTTGCTTTTGCCCGCCGCTCAGTTGGGATGGGTAAGCATTCTCACGCCCGGTTAATCCCACCAGGTCGATCAGCTCCGCCACCCGCGCCTTGATTTTTGCTTTTGGCGCGCCCGCGATTTGCATAGAAAAAGCGATGTTTTCGCTGACGGTACGCGACCACAGCAAATTGAAGTGCTGAAACACCATGCTGATTTTCAGCCTCGCCTGGCGCAGGGATTCTCCTGTCGCCGCTGAAATATCATGACCATTGATGGTCACGCTGCCCACGGTCGGTTTTTCCAGACCGTTCAGCAAACGAATCAACGTACTCTTTCCGGCGCCGCTGTAGCCAATAATCCCGTAAATTTGTCCCTGTTCAACCGTCAGATTAACGTTATCCACTGCGGTAATAGACAGCTTGCCGGGCGTAAAAACTTTCGAAATATTTTTCAGGACGATCATATCGTTATCGTATCCGCTGCTGCTTATGGTTATCCTGCCAGTGCTTTTAGCTGTTTAGCAGTATGGATGTCCAAATGAGTGTAATCAGGGTGTTTCTGCTTTTAAATGACCAAAAAGGAATTTGATATATCCACAAGGAATAAGAGAGGCGCAGCGCGGGAAAATGGCTTTAGTACAATTTCGGCAACCTTTATGCAGGGTGCGGCATTATCCTTAATGCGAGCAGCGTAAACTGTTGAATTAATCGACAAAAACAGGGCAATTCGGCCATCAACACCGCCAGACGACTGCACGGCTAAACGTCCTGCCATCCAAATAGCGTTTTATATTCCATTCTGTTCTTATTCACAGACAAACATTCTTTAGGCGTGCATTTTGGCAACCCTATTATTTCGTCATGTTATTCACTGACGGATATTCACCATGACAACGTTTCACTCCGTAACGGAACTGATTGGCAATACGCCGCTGCTTCAGTTGCATAAGCTGAATAGCGGCGTAAGCGAACTCTTTTTGAAACTGGAGAACCAGAATCCGGGCGGTTCGATTAAAGATCGCGTCGCACTTTCTATGATCAATGAAGCGGAAAGACAGGGGCTGCTAAAACCCGGCGGCACGATTATTGAAGCGACGGCGGGCAACACCGGGCTGGGGCTGGCGCTGATCGCCGCGCAAAAAGGTTATGCCCTGACGCTGGTCGTGCCGGACAAAATGAGCCGTGAGAAGATCTTCCATTTACGCGCGCTTGGCGCACAGGTGGTATTAACCCGCTCAGACGTCAACAAAGGTCATCCGGCCTATTATCAGGATTACGCACGCCGTCTGGCGCAGGAGACGCCCGGCGCCTTCTATATTGATCAGTTCAACAACGCCGCGAACCCGCTGGCGCATGCTTCCACCACCGCCCCCGAATTGTTTGCCCAGATGGATGGCCGCATTGACGCCATCGTGGTCGGCGTCGGTTCCGGCGGCACGCTGGGCGGTTTACAGGCATGGTTTCGCGAACACTCCCCGCACACGGAGTTCGTGCTGGCCGACCCCGCCGGTTCAATCCTTGCCGATCAGGTCGAAACAGGCACATTCGGCACCGCCGGTTCCTGGCTGGTTGAAGGGATTGGCGAGGACTTTATTCCGCCGCTCGCCCACATCGAATCCGTTTCACAGGCCTTTCGCATCAGCGATAAAGACGCCTTCGCCACGGCGCGCGAGTTGCTCAGAACCGAAGGCATCCTTGCCGGTTCATCGACCGGTACGCTGCTCGCCGCCGCCCTGCGCTACTGCCAGGCGCAGACGCAGCCAAAGCGCGTGGCGACCTTCGCCTGCGATAGCGGCAATAAGTATCTCTCGAAAATGTTTAACGATGACTGGATGCGCCAGCAAGGGCTCATCACCCGACCACAGGCTGGCGATCTGAGCGACTTCATCGCCTTACGTCATGACGAAGGGGCAACCGTAACCGCCGCGCCGGACGATACGCTGGCGACCGTGCTGGCGCGTATGCGCCTGTACGATATTTCGCAGTTGCCGGTTCTTCAGGAGGATCAGCTTATCGGCATCATCGACGAATGGGATCTGATTACGCATATTCAGGGCGATAACCCGCGTTTTTCCCTCCCGGTAAAAGAAGCAATGACGCGCGAGGTAGTCCGGCTTGATAAACGTGAACCGGAAAGCGCGCTGAAACCTATTTTTGATCGCGGCCAGGTGGCTGTGATTGTCGACAACGACCAGTTCCTCGGTCTGGTCACCCGTAGCGATGTGCTCACCCACTGGCGCAACCGCCTGGATAAATAAGGAACTCTCATGAAATCGTATTCCACACTTAGCGTCCACAGCGGAACCTTTTCTGACGCGCACGGCGCCGTTATGCCGCCGATTTATGCAACATCGACGTTTGCGCAACCCGCGCCGGGTCAGCATACCGGATATGAATATTCACGCAGCGGCAACCCGACGCGCCATGCGCTGGAAACCGCCATTGCCGAGCTGGAAGGCGGTACGCAAGGTTATGCCTTCGCGTCCGGTCTGGCGGGCATCGCTACCGTGCTTGAACTTCTCGATAAAGACAGCCATCTGGTGGCGATTGACGATGTCTATGGCGGCACCTATCGACTGATTGAAAATGTGCGCCGTCGCAGCGCCGGACTACAGGTTAGCTGGGTAAAACCTGACGATCTGGCCGGTATTGAAGCCGCGATTCGTCCTGATACCCGCATGATCTGGGTAGAAACGCCGACAAATCCGTTACTAAAACTGGCCGATCTGGCGGCCATTGCCGATATCGCGCGTCGCCACCAGCTTATCAGCGTGGCCGATAACACCTTCGCTTCGCCGTTGATCCATCGTCCTCTTGATCTGGGGTTCGATATCGTGGTGCATTCCGCGACGAAATACCTGAACGGCCATTCAGACGTCGTCGCCGGACTGGCGGTCGTCGGGGACAACCCGGCGCTCGCACAACAGCTGGGTTATCTGCAAAACGCTGTCGGCGGCGTACTGGACCCATTTAGCAGTTTTCTGACATTACGCGGTATTCGCACGCTGGCCTTGCGAATTGAGCGGCACAGCGGCAATGCGCTGACGCTGGCGCAATGGCTGGAAAAACATCCGGCGGTAGAACACGTCTGGTATCCGGGGCTGGCGTCGCATCCTCAGCATGCCCTTGCGCGCCAGCAGATGTCACAGTTCGGCGGGATGATCTCCATCGTCATAAAAGGCGATGACCAGCGCGCCACTGACGTTATCATACGGCTGAAATTATTCACCCTGGCGGAAAGCCTGGGCGGTGTTGAAAGCCTCGTCAGCCAGCCGTTTACCATGACTCACGCCTCTATTCCGCTTGAGCAGCGTCTGGCGAATGGCATCACCCCACAGTTGATTCGCCTATCAGTGGGCATTGAAGATGTTCAGGATTTGCAGGACGATTTAGCTCAGGCGCTCGCCGGGTAGTTGCGCAACGCCGCCCTTTCCCGGGCGGCACAACGCAAGGATCATAATTAACGCTTTAATAACAATTTGTTGTGAATCTGCACAGATGTTTTTTGAAACGCTGTTTTCATTTTCCTTTTGTGTAAATTTCAGCGTATAATGCGCGCCAATTGTCTCTTGAATGGTTTCAGCGCATTGGACTGCAAAACTCAACGACTAAAAAACACGCCATCCCGTTGGGCTGAAACACGAGCACACATTCCTCTGCACGCTCTTTCGATGTCACCTATCCTTAGAGCGAGGCAACACCACTTTCGCAACACAGGTTTAGCTTCAAGGCCGTGCGCCCCTGAAGCCAGATTTCCATATCCTTCTCAACTTAAAGACTAAGACTGTCATGAAAAAGACGAAAATTGTTTGCACCATCGGTCCGAAAACCGAATCTGAAGAGATGTTAACCAAAATGCTGGACGCAGGCATGAACGTTATGCGTCTGAACTTCTCTCACGGTGACTATGCAGAACACGGTCAGCGCATCAAGAATTTGCGCAACGTAATGAGCAAAACCGGTAAAAAAGCCGCAATCCTGCTCGATACCAAAGGCCCGGAAATCCGTACCATTAAGCTGGAAGGTGGTAATGACGTCTCCCTGAAAGCGGGCCAGACCTTCACTTTCACAACGGACAAATCCGTTATCGGCAACAGCGAAATGGTTGCCGTCACTTACGAAGGTTTCACTTCTGACCTGTCCGTAGGCAACACCGTACTGGTTGACGATGGTCTGATCGGCATGGAAGTCACCGCGATCGAAGGTAACAAGGTTATCTGTAAAGTGCTGAACAACGGCGACCTGGGCGAAAACAAAGGCGTTAACCTGCCGGGCGTTTCCATCGCGCTGCCAGCACTGGCTGAAAAAGACAAACAGGATCTGATCTTCGGCTGCGAACAAGGCGTTGACTTTGTTGCCGCGTCCTTTATCCGTAAGCGTTCTGACGTTGTTGAAATTCGTGAGCACCTGAAAGCGCACGGCGGCGAGAACATCCAGATCATCTCCAAGATCGAAAACCAGGAAGGCCTGAACAACTTCGATGAGATCCTCGAAGCGTCTGACGGCATCATGGTTGCTCGTGGCGACATGGGCGTTGAGATCCCGGTTGAAGAAGTTATCTTCGCGCAGAAGATGATCATCGAAAAATGTATCCGCGCGCGTAAAGTCGTTATCACCGCGACCCAGATGCTGGATTCCATGATCAAGAACCCGCGTCCGACCCGCGCAGAAGCTGGCGACGTGGCGAACGCCATCCTCGACGGCACCGACGCAGTGATGCTGTCCGGCGAATCCGCAAAAGGAAAATACCCGCTGGAAGCCGTCACCATCATGGCGACCATCTGCGAGCGTACTGACCGCGTGATGACCAGCCGTCTGGACTTCAATAACGACAGCCGTAAACTGCGCATCACCGAAGCGGTGTGCCGCGGCGCGGTTGAAACTGCCGAAAAACTGGAAGCGCCGGTCATTGTCGTTGCGACTCAGGGCGGTAAATCTGCTCGCGCAGTGCGTAAATACTTCCCGGACGCCACCATCCTGGCGCTGACCACCAACGAAGTGACCGCGCGTCAGCTGGTGCTGAGCAAAGGCATTGTGCCGCAGCTGGTGAAAGAAATTAACTCTACTGACGACTTCTACCGTCTGGGTAAAGAAGTCGCTCTACAGAGCGGTCTGGGCCAGAAAGGCGACGTTGTGGTCATGGTTTCCGGCGCGCTGGTACCGAGCGGCACGACCAACACCGCATCTGTTCACGTCCTGTAATAATTCCTGTGTGAATTAATTTTCTGAATAAAAAGCGCCCTCGCGGCGCTTTTTTTATTTAATCGATAGCCACTCTTAATAAAAAATCAAATCGGATTTCACTATCTAATCGCAGATTATCTAAGACGAATCCGATGGAAGGATTCTGTTTTCACTCGGTTTTTTAGCCATTTTAGCTCAATTCGATGCTTCTTTGAGCGAACGATCAAAAATAAGTGCATTCCCGTCAAAAAAATATTCTCAACCTAAAAAAGTTTGTGTAATACTTGTAACGCTACATGGAGATTAACTCAATCTAGAGGGTATTAATAATGAATCGTACTAAACTGGTACTGGGCGCGGTAATCCTGGGTTCTACTCTGCTGGCTGGTTGCTCCAGCAACGCTAAAATCGATCAGCTGTCTTCTGACGTTCAGACTCTGAACGCTAAAGTTGACCAGCTGAGCAACGACGTGAACGCAATGCGTTCCGACGTTCAGGCTGCTAAAGACGACGCAGCTCGCGCTAACCAGCGTCTGGACAACCAGGCTACTAAATACCGTAAGTAATAGTACCTGTGTAATAAAAATGGCGCACATTGTGCGCCATTTTTTTTGCCTGTGTTTTCCCTTCTCTGCTACTGCATTGCCTGGGTTTCAGCGCCGCTCCCGGGTTGGCTGTTTTGCGCGGACTCCACCACAGAGCGGCCAGAAGCTACCGGTACCTGCCCTGATGTAACGGCAACCGGATATCCCGCCCGGCGATACAGCGCGTTTTCCACCAGACGCTCATCCACCTCCTGAGTCGCCTTAAACTGCGTAAAGCCTGCTGGCAGCACATACGGCATCGTCTGTACGTTTTGCTCCTCTTCAGGCGACAGCGGGCGATGTACTTCAACGTAACGCATTCCATTTGGTTCCACGGCGAATTTCACCGGTTCGTTAATCACCCGTACCGGCGTTCCCGTTCTGACCTGCGCAAACAGCGCTTTAATGTCTGGCGCGTTCATCCGAATACAGCCGGAACTGACGCGTAACCCGACGCTGTCCGGGGCATTGGTGCCATGAATGAGATACTCACCGTTGCCGTATGCCAGGCGCAGGGCGAAGCGTCCTAACGGGTTATTTGGCCCGGCGGGCACCACCGGCGGCAGCGTAATGCCGCGTTCAAGCGAGCGTTTGCGGATACCTGCCGTCGGCGTCCATGTCGGATTCGGGATTTTTTGCCCGACGCGCGTCGCCATTACCGGCGTTTCCAGCCCCTCTAAACCAATACCGATAGGGTAAACCTGAACACTATTTTCACCCGGCGGGAAATAATAGAGTCGTAACTCCGCCAGGTTCACAATAATGCCTTCACGCGGCGCATCGGGTAATAACAGTTGAGATGGAATGATAATCGGCGTCCCCGGTTTAGGGACCGGTGCGATGGTATTATTTGCCTCCAGGATCAGCATTGCGGCAGTATCAAAACGCCGGGCAATCGCCTGTAAGTTTTTATCCCCCGCTTGCACGGTATAGGTTTGATTCTGCCCGACAAGGCGACTGTTTGCTGGCGGCAAGGGGTAATCCACTGCCCAGGCCGCCTGAAATGCGCTGTAAGCGCCGAAAAGTGTAACTGCAATGAGAGACGCACGTTTCATATCCACCCCCCTGGCGTTTTGCCGGATGGCGGTTAAATGCCTTATCCGGCCTACGAGTCACGTAGAGCTGTACGCCATCTGGCGTTCTACGTCTTTTCAGTTTAGCTAAGAGTTGCGGCTCTGGCGCGGATCGCGCGAATCATTGCTTCCAGTCCTTGTGAACGGGAGGGCGTGAGATGTTGCGTCAGCGCCATTTTTTCAAACCACGGCCGCACATCAAAATTCACAATATCCTGTGGCGTCATCTGATGATACAAAATGAAGACGATGGCAATTAACCCTTTTACTATTGCTGCATCGCTGTCGCCCTGCAATTCAATAACGCCGTCAGCGTTCTGACGCATAACAATCCATACCTGACTCTGACATCCCTGAATACTATTTTCCGGGCGACGATCCTGCTCATTTAATTCCGCCAGACGCTGCCCCAGTTCAATAATGTACAGATACTTTTCTTCCCAATTGGCGCAACGCTGAAAATTACGCAGCAATCTTTCTTTATCTGGTAGCGCAGCCATAGCGTCTCCCTGTTATCCCAGTAAGCGGTGAATACGTTTTAGCCCGGTTGCCAGACGTTCCACTTCTTCATGGGTGTTATACATTGCTATCGACGCCCGGCACATGGCGGGAACGTTGTAATACGTCATCAGCGGCATTGCGCAGTGATGGCCGGTTCGCACGGCGATACCGTAATTGTCGAGGAAGCTGCCCACGTCATAAGCGTGGTGTTTGCCCAGATTAAAGGCGATGACCCCCAGCCGGTTAGCCGGGCCATATAGCGTCAACTCCGGCACGTCCGCCAGCTGTTCCAGCGCATAGTGCATCAGGTTTTGTTCATATTCGCTGATTTCCGCCAGCCCTAACGCGCAAACGTATTCAATGGCGGCGCCAAGGCCGATAATTCCGCCCGTATTCGGCGTCCCCGCCTCAAAACGCCAGGGCGCTTTGGTCCAGGTCGTCCCTTCCGTCAGACTAACGGTCGCAATCATTGAACCGCCGCCTTCCCACGGCGGCATATCCTGAAGCAGTTCCTCCCGGACATACAGCACGCCGATACCGGTGGGGCCATACAGCTTATGCCCGGAGAAAACGTAAAAATCACAATCCAGCGCCTGAACATCCACCGCATGGTGCATTACCGCCTGCGCGCCATCGACCAGCACTTTCGCGCCATACTGATGCGCCAGCGCGATCATTTCAGGAAGCGGGTTTTCCGTTCCCAGCACGTTCGACACATGCGCGATAGCCAGCAGTCGGGTACGCTCATCAAACAGTGACGGGAGCGTATCCAGCTGCAACGTGCCGTCCGTATTGAGCGGAATGACGCGCAGTTCCGCCCCTGTACGCGCGCACAGCATCTGCCAGGGGACGATATTGGCGTGGTGCTCCATCTCGCTGATGATGATGTTATCGCCAGCCCGAACATTCTCCGGCCCCCAGCTGTTGGCAACAAGGTTGATGCCCTCTGTCGTCCCGCGCACGAACACCAGCTCTTCCGCTGAGCGGGCGTTAATGAACAGCGATGCCTGTTTACGCACATTTTCCATCTTCTCGGTGGCCTGTGCGCTCAGCGTATGGATGCCCCGGTGCACCGCCGCATAGCCATGACGGTAAAACTCCGCCTCAGCGTCAATCACCTGGTTGGGCTTTTGCGCACTGGCCGCGCTATCCAGATACGCCAGCGGCAGCCCGTTGACTTCACGCGTCAGGACGGGAAAATCAGCCCGCACTTTTTCGATGGGAAATGTCATGCTATGCCTCCCGGCAGGCGAAGCCCTATTCGCGCCAGCACCTGTTGTTTAAGCGCGTCATCGCCGAGGGCTTCCGTCAACTCAGCGGCAAACGCGTAGAGAATCATCTGTCTGGCATCCTGCTCTCCAATCCCGCGTGAACGCAGGTAGAACATCTGCTCGTCATCAATCCGTCCTACCGTCGCCCCGTGGCTGCATTTCACGTCATCGGCGTAAATCTCCAGCTGCGGTTTGGTGTCCACCTCGGCAAGTTTACCGAGCAGCAGATTGTTATTGGTCATTTGTCCGTCGGTTTTAATGGCGTGCTGCGCCACGTTGATCAAGCCATTGAATACCGCCCGGCCTTTATCGCTGACAATGGTTTTATGCAACTGACGGCTGTTGCAGTAACCCTTATTGTGCTCCAGCCACGTACGGGTATCACACACTTCGTTTTTCACCGGCATCGCCAGGCTGTTAATCCGCAGCGTGGTGTTTTCACCGTTTAACTGGGTGCTGGTGTTATGTCGCAGCACGGCATCGCCCAACAGGAAACTGTGGCTGTGCGCGCTTGCATCCGCCGCCAGCAGAATGTCGTTATGGGCAAAGTGGTGGCTCACCGGGTTTTCAAACGCCAGTTTGATGTGGTGCAGATGCGCATTCGCCGCCACGTTCATGGTCAGACGCGCCCCGGTAAAGTGCCGTGCCGCGTTAAGGCTGACATAGTGTTCTATCACCGTCGCCTCTGCCCCTTCCGCCAGTTCCAGGTGGTGGCGGTAGTGCGCAGTGTTGACCTCATCGCCTTCCAGCCCCTGCGTGATGTGCATCAGCAGCAACGGCTTAGAGGGCCGCTGGTTGCGCTTAACGCTGATGTGCGTCACGCTCTGCGCCAGGCTTTCCGTCAGATGCAGGAAAATCTCCGGCTGAACCGGTGCGGCCAGCGCCTGACGTTCGTCGTTGATCGCAATGTCGAAACCGCTGGCTGTAGCGCTGTCGCTAAGCTGCGGGCTGAACTGGCCATCAACAAACACCAGACGCACAGCGTCGATATCCAGCGCCAGCGCGTCGCGCTGTTCCTGAGTAACCTCGGCAAAACGGCTGACAAACTGGCTACTGACCAACCCTTCCAGCGGTGTGTATTTCCAGTTTTCATGCTTACGCGTCGGCAGCCCCAGGCGCAGCATCTGTTGTAAATGCTGCTGCGCGTGCGCCGAGCGGGATTCGCCCTGCGCCTCAAACAGATGGTGCCATTGTTGCAGCGCGTTACTGCTGTTCGGTAAGCCAGCCATATCCTTGCTCCTCCAGTTGTTTGACCAGAGTGAAATCGCCGGACTTCACAATCCGCCCCTGATACAGGACGTGGACGTAATCAGGTTTGATGTAGTCCAGAATACGCTGATAGTGCGTCACGATAATGAATGATCGTTTACCGTCACGCAGCGAGTTGACGCCTTCCGCGACAATTTTCAGCGCATCAATATCCAGCCCGGAGTCAGACTCATCAAGGATGCACAGTTCCGGCTCCAGCACCGCCATTTGCAGAATATCGTTACGTTTCTTCTCACCGCCGGAGAAGCCCACGTTCACCGAACGGGTCAGCAAATCTTCCGGCATCTTCAAAAGCGCGATTTTCTCTTCCATCAGATCCTGAAAATCAAAACGATCCAGCGACTCCTGACCACGATAGCTGCGCACGGCATTCAGCGCTGTTTGCAGGAAAAACTGGTTGCTGACGCCAGGAATTTCTACCGGATACTGGAACGCCATAAAGATGCCTTCGCCCGCCCGATCCTCTGGCGACAGTTCCAGTAAATCTTTGCCTTTAAATTCGACAGAGCCGCCAACCACTTCATAATCTTCACGGCCCGCCAGCGTCGCGGAAAGCGTACTCTTCCCGGAACCGTTCGGCCCCATAATGGCATGCACTTCTCCGGGTCTGACGTCGAGGTCCAGACCGCGCAGAATCGCTTTATCTTCCACACTGACCTGTAAATCTTTAATGCTTAACATGTGCTTTCCTTAATACTTAACCGACGCTGTGTTCAAGGCTGATTGCCAGCAATTTTTGCGCTTCAACGGCAAATTCCAGCGGCAGTTCAGAGAAGACGTCTTTACAGAAGCCATTAACAATCATCGAGATGGCATCCTCTTCGCTGATGCCGCGTTGCAGGCAGTAAAAGAGCTGATCTTCACCGATCCGCGACGTCGTCGCCTCGTGCTCAAGCTGGGCGCTGTTATTACGACACTCGACATACGGGAAGGTGTGCGCGCCGCAGTCCGCGCCAATCAGCATTGAGTCGCACTGGGTAAAGTTACGGGCATTGGTTGCCGTCGGCATGATCTTCACCAGCCCGCGATAGCTGTTCTGGCTATTCCCGGCGGAGATCCCTTTTGAAATAATGGTCGATTTGGTGTTCTTACCGATGTGGATCATTTTGGTGCCGGTGTCGGCCTGCTGATGACCGCTGGTTAGCGCCACAGAGTAAAACTCACCGATGGAGTTATCGCCGCGCAGAATGCAGCTCGGGTATTTCCAGGTGATGGCCGATCCCGTTTCGGACTGCGTCCACGACATCTTGCTGTTTTCACCTTCGCACAGCGCGCGCTTGGTGACGAAGTTCAGTATCCCGCCGGTGTTGTTATCGCCGGGGAACCAGTTTTGCACGGTGGAATATTTTACTTCGGCATCTTTGTGGATGATCACCTCTACCACCGCCGCGTGCAGCTGGTAGCTGTCGCGCACTGGCGCAGAACACCCTTCGATGTAGCTGACGTAGCTGCCCTCATCCGCCACCAGAATGGTGCGTTCGAACTGCCCTGTTTTTTCCGCGTTGATTCGGAAATAGGTTGACAGCTCCATCGGGCAACGAACGCCTTTCGGCACATAAATGAAGGTGCCGTCAGACGCTACCGCAGCGTTCAGCGCAGCAAAAAAGTTGTCATTACCCGGCACCACGGTGCCCAGATATTTCTTCACCAGCTCAGGGTGATCGTGAATCGCCTCGCCAAACGAACAGAAGATGATGCCCTGTTCCGCCAGCTTTTCCCGGTAGGTGGTGGCAACGGAAACGGAGTCGAAAATGGCATCCACCGCCACCTCTTTACCCTCACGTACCGGTACGCCAAGCTGTTCGAAGGCGTCTTCCACCTCTTTGCTGAGAAACGCATTCGCACCGGTTTGCTGTACTGCACCCGGTTCTGACGCGCACGTCTCATCACAGTTACCGCACGATGGCGCAGAGTAATAACTGTAATCCTGATAATTCAGCTTATCGTAGTGCGCTTTCAGCCAGTGCGGCTCTTCCATCTCAAGCCAGGCTTTGTACGCATTAAGGCGAAACTCCAGCATCCACTCCGGCTCATTTCTCTTGGCGGAAATCGCACGCACGACCTCTTCGCTGATGCCTTTTGCCAGCTCGTCAGTCTGTAACTGGGTGAAGAAGCCTTCTTTATAATTCAGTGGACCACCGGTCCAGGTTTTGACATCGTCAGTTGCTTCAGTATTACGAGACATAGTACCGCCTATACCCCGAAGCTTTCGCCACAGCCGCATTCGTTCTGGGCTTTCGGGTTATGAAATTTAAATAACTGGTTTAATCCTTCGCGCACATAATCGACCTCTGTCCCGTCAATAAACGGCATGGCCTGAAGCGGCACGTACAACCTCGCGCCCTCCGTTTCAAACAACAGATCGTCCTTTTCTGGCTCGCTGACGGTATCCAGCACGTAACCAAATCCCGCGCACCCCGTCTGCTTCACGCCTAAACGCACGCCAAGCATGCCGGGTTGCTTCGCAACCAGGTCACGAATATGTGCCGCCGCCTCAGGCGTTAGCGTCAGGCCACGCCATGCAAAATCGTCTGGATTAAATGTTCCTGAATGCAATTCCATAGGTCCACCTCGTGTAATAAGCCACCAGGGCATAACACCATGTTAGTGATAATGATTATCACTTCAACCCTCTGACAGAAGGGTCATTCGGGTTAACCGCCCTTTTTGACCACTTTTACTAAGCATAGACCCTGTTTCGAGGGTTATCAGTGATGGATTATTTTATTCAATACATTGATAGATAAAGCATTTAAGAAGAGTAAACAGCGCGGCAGGTTAAAAAATTAAATATGTATCGAAAATGCCTATTTTTGAGATAGGGTTATCAATAAAAATGGGGGTCAAAAGCGGACGATGACGGTGCTAAACAATAGCTCAAACAGCCGTCGGATTAGCAAATCCACTAACGTGAAAAAGAAAGAACGGAGTAATTAACAACGAACGATCGGTATTGTATGAATAACACCGATCGTTCGTTGCCCCACCCGGCGCTTATCTCCGGCACTCATTTCAGGCTTAGCTCTTGAAGGGGTGTAAGAATATTCTCATAAGTTTGCATCGCGTATTTAACAGATCTTGCTTTCTGCACAATTTTTATACGCCTTATGCTGCGTCAGGAACAGGCTTCACCGTCGCGCATCGCGCCCTGCACCGCCTCAAGGAACAGGCGTAGCGCGGCGGGCTGATGCTCACGGGAAAGGTATAACCCGTATACGGCCAATTGCCGCGGTTGTAGATGGGGCAACAAGCGAACCAGTTTCTCCTGCGCCAGCCCCTCTCGCACCTCTTTTTCCGGCACCAGCGCAATCCCCATCCCTGCCAGCGCCGCTTCACACAAAAGCGAAGAGATTCCGGCGCTCAGGTTGCCCTTGATCGCAACGGAGATCGGTTCTCCCTGCTCATCCAGAAAATGCCAGGATTTTCCAGCAAATCCGCTGTAATAGAGGCAATTGTGTTGCGCCAGCTCCTCCGACGTCTGCGGTGTGCCATAGCGATGCAGATAGTCAGGAGACGCACAGAGCACAGACTCACAGTCACCAAGCCGACGCGCAATTGTCCCTGGCTCAGGGTTATCGGTAATGCGTATCGCCACATCAATACGCTCCCCCACTAAACTGACAGGCTGATTATTAATCTCCACTTCAATGCGCAATTCAGGATAACGCGCTAAAAAAGCAGGCAGCATTGGGGCAAGAATATGCATCGCGGTGAAATGGGCGCAGGCGACGCGCAACGTGCCGGACGGCACCTCTCGCCCGGTCGCCCCCGCAATATCCAGGGAAAGCCGCGCCAGCGTTCGCGTTTTCATCAACGCGTCTTCTCCAGCAGGCGTGATCGTCAGGCGGCGCGACGAACGATGAATAAGTCTGGCTCCGGCCCATTTCTCCATTTCATCCAGATAACGGCTCACCATCGGCCTGGAGATCCCTAATGCGCGCGCAGCCGCGCTCAGGCTACCCAAATCACAGATATGGTTAAACACCGTTGCCGCCATCACTCTGTCCATAACCTTCCATCCGATCGTTTTATGAAACTCAGCATGTCCTGATAGAGGAATTTTAACAGATCGAGATTTGCTTAAAATAAGCCACGTAAATAAATCAACATCATCTGCCGATAAGGTCACTCAGAATGAAAATCAAAACGCTGGCACTTCTGCTGTCGCTGACTAGCGCGCCATTGTTCGCCGCCCCGCTGCAACTCGACGTTTATAATCCGCAGGAAAACGCGATTTTCCCGGTCTCTTCCACGCTGGTCTCTGGCCCTAAAGAAGCCATTTTATTCGACGCGCAGTTCAGTACCAAAGACGGGGAAAAGCTGGTCGAAATGATTAAAAAGAGCGGCAAGTCGCTGAAAGCCATCGTGATTACCTCCGGCGATCCAGATTTCTATTTTGGTCTGGAACCGATTGTAAAAGCCTTCCCGAACGTGAAAGTTCTGGCGACGCCGCATGTGGTGGAACACATTCGCGCAACGAAAGACGCCAAACTGCAATACTGGGGCCCGCAAATGAAAGATGGCGCGCCAGCGGCGCTCACCATCCCGCAGGCAACCACCGAGACACAATTTACGATTGATGGGGAAACGCTGGAACTGCGCCACCCGAACGATTACGCCGCTTACGTCTGGGTCCCGGCGAACCGCGCAATACTTGGCGGAACGGGAATCGCATCCGGTATCCATGTCTGGACGGCGGATACCCAGTCTCCTGAGCAGCGTGCGGCCTGGCGTCATGTGTTGACAGAGATGCACAGTTTGCAGCCGACCCAGGTGATTCCGGGTCACTATATCGGTGAACGTCCAGCAGGCGACGCCGCTATACGCTTCACGCAGGATTACCTACAATCCTTTGAGCAAGCGCTTGAGGCGAAAAAAGGGTCAGAGTATGTCATCAAAACGATGACCGCCGCCTGGCCTGGCCTCGCTGACGAAAGTTCCCTGACGCTGAGCGCGAAAGTGAATACCGGTGAAATGAAGTGGTAAACCGCCGCTCATAGCCCAAAAAATAACCCCGGCAGAGCGTGTCGGGGTTTTCTGTTGGTGTTAATTCACCGAGCGATAAAACAGTGCGGAATCAATGAACGCCCAGACGCCAGGCAAAGTAAATCTCTTCTTTTAGCTCAGAGGAAGAGAGCGTGAGTAAATCGGCAAATTCCAGCTCTAATTGTTTTAAGCGCTTCAAATACTGGGCTGGAGAAAGCTCTGTTTTATCACGGCGTAAAAATTCAATTGCCAGTTGGGTTGGGTCTAAATCGGTAGACATATCATCCTCGCTTATGTTCAAAACGTGCACAGTATAACACTTTTTTCTGCACACATTTTGACCAAAAGCAGTCTGCGATAAAGATATTTTGTGACAACGTCACACAACGGCAGTTGTCAGACGTGAAGAACAGCACAGCCGTCCCTG
This sequence comes from Citrobacter sp. CK181, assembly GCF_030333595.1. Classification (NCBI taxonomy): domain Bacteria; kingdom Pseudomonadati; phylum Pseudomonadota; class Gammaproteobacteria; order Enterobacterales; family Enterobacteriaceae; genus Citrobacter; species Citrobacter sp. CK181. The sequence goes on from NZ_JAOWFN010000012.1 coordinate 109,584, forward strand.
CTCATCAAAAATATCGATCTGCCAGACCTGATGACGAGAGCCGGTATGCAGCGCTTTGCACACCCCTCTGACGCGCCCTTCGCGCGCTGAGCGAACGTGGTTGGCATTCACCTCCAGCCCCACGACTTTCTGTTCGCCCTGCGTGCACAGATAGCCCGCAACCGAGCCGATACTTTCAGCCAGCACAACGGACGCGCCGCCGTGTAGCAGACCAAAAGGTTGCTTTGTGCGGCTATCCACCGGCATCGTTGCTTCCAGCGTATCGTCGCTAATATGCTCAAAGCGAATATCCAGTAGCCCCACCATGTTCCCTTCGCCCAGAGCGTTCAGCGCTTCGAGCGTGACTTTACGTTTCCAGATCATCCAATAATCTCCAGTAGTGCCTGTAACGGATGGCGAACCCCGGTGCCTTCAACGCGTTTTACCTGGCTGCGGCAAGAGTAACCGGTCGCCAGGCAGCGATTGCGCGGCAGTCGCGCCATCGCCTGTTGCCACGACAGCGCATAGATCCCCAGCGAATTTTCATGATTTTTCACTTCATGGCCGTAAGTACCCGCCATGCCGCAGCAGCCTACGCTGACGCTCTCCAGCTTCGCCCCTAAGCGCGCAAAAATGGCCGCCCACTGCGCCGGTGCGCCAGGCAATGCCGTCACTTCGGTACAATGCCCAAAGAAATACCAGGGCTCACCGCTCACGGCAAGAGGCTGTCGGGACGCCAGCACCGTCGGCAGCCACTCATTCACCAGCTGTACGTGGAAATCACCACGCTGTTCGCCGAGGGTTTGTTTGTATTCATCACGATAGCAAAGCACCAGCGCCGGGTCGACACCGACCATCGGGATACGCAGCTGCGCCACCCGATTGAGAAATTCGGCCGTTTTCTTCGCCGTCTTCGCAAATCGGTTAAGGAACCCTTTGATGTGCTGGGCCTTGCCATTTGGCGAGAACGGCAACAATACAGGCTGAATGCCGAGCTTTTCCACCAGCCGGATAAAATCCGCCACCACCTGCGCATCGTAGTAACTGGTAAACGGGTCCTGTACCACCAGCACCGTACGCTCTTTTTGCTCCTGGCTCAGGAGTTCAAGCTGTTCCAGCGTCATATTGGCGGAACGGTGCCCGACCATTTGCTGTTGCAGCGACGGCGTCGAAAGTAGCGGCAAATCCACCATGCCGATATGTTTCTTCGCGAGGTTTCGCACCAACGGCTGATTGAGAAAGAAGTTAAAGGTTTTCGGCGCCCGCGCCATTAATGGCGCATAGCTTTCGACCGTCGCCACCATATGATCGCGCAGCGGACGCAGGTAGCGCGTGTGATAAAGCGCCAGGAAGCGTGAGCGGAACTCCGGCACGTCTATTTTAATCGGACATTGTGTCGAGCAGGCTTTGCACGCCAGGCAACCCGACATCGCCTCCTTCACCTCATGGGAGAAATCATATTCGCCTTTGCGAGCGTGCCAGCTGTTGCGGGTACGAGCAATTAACGTCCGCAGACTGGCGCGTTTTTCCGGCAGATCTTTTTCCAGCTGTAGCGGATCAACCCCACGGTCGGCCAGCAGGCGCAACCATTCACGCACCAGCGTCGCACGCCCTTTGGGAGAGTGAATGCGATTCAGGCTGATTTTCATTGACGGGCACATCGAACTTTTGGCGTCAAAGTTGAAGCACAGGCCATTGCCGTTACACTCCATCGCCCCGCGCCAGACCTGACGCACCGCCAGTGGAATCTGCCGATCGTAGGTACCGCGTTTCACCGCATCGACCTTCATCATCGGCGCATCAATGCCTTCCGGCGGACAAATTTTTCCGGGGTTCAGGCGGTTTTGCGGGTCGAACGCCGCCTTCACTTTGCGTAGTTCGCCATAAAGCTGCTCGCCAAAAAACGCCGGGCTATATTCAGCGCGAAAACCTTTACCGTGCTCGCCCCACAGCAGACCGCCATATTTCGCGGTGAGCGCCACCACATCATCGGAAAGACTCTTCATCAGAATTTCCTGTTGCGGATCGCACATATCCAGCGCGGGTCTGACGTGCAGCACCCCGGCATCAACATGCCCGAACATGCCATAACTTAAGCCATGACCGTCGAGCAGCGCGCGGAATTCAGCAATATAGTCGGCCAGATGCTCCGGCGGCACGCAGGTATCTTCCGCAAACGGAATCGGTTTGGCCGCGCCTTTGGCATTACCCAACAGACCAACCGCTTTTTTCCGCATGGCATAGATACGCTCCACGCCCGCCAGCTCCGCGCACAGCTGCCAGCCGATCACTCCGGCTTCCTGGCGAGCAATCAGCTCATCCAGACGCTGGCACAACGCGCTCACCTGAGCATCAATAGCCGCTTCGTCATCCCCGGCGAACTCGACGATGTTCAGGCCCAGCATCTCTTTATCAGGCACATCGGTAATCAGCTCACTGACGGAATGCCAGACGATGTCCTCCCGCGCCAGATTAAGCACTTTAGAATCGACGGTTTCCACCGAGAGCGCCCGCGCCTCGACCATAAAGGGCGCGTTACGCAACGCGGAATCAAAAGAGTCATATTTGACGTTCACCAGACGGCGAACTTTAGGCAGTGGAGTAATATCCAGACGCGCTTCCGTGATAAACGCCAGCGTGCCTTCAGAACCGGTCAGCACGCGCGTTAAGTCAAACTCCGTCATCTCATCGTTAAAGACATGGCGTAAGTCGTAGCCCGTTAAGAAGCGGTTGAGTCTGGGAAACTTATCAATAATCAGCTGTCGGTTTTCCCGACAACGCTGGTATACGGTGTTATAGATGCGACCGATCGCGGTGTTGCTTTTACCGAGCGTTTCCGCAAGTTCGACCGGCATTGCCTGGGTATCCAGAATATCGCCACCCAGCAATACCGCGCGAACGCCCAGCACATGATCGGATGTCTTACCGTAAACTAACGACCCCTGACCTGACGCATCGGTATTGATCATCCCCCCGAGGGTCGCACGGTTGCTGGTCGAAAGCTCCGGGGCAAAGAAGTAGCCATACGGCTTCAGATACTGATTGAGTTGATCTTTGATCACCCCGGCTTCAACCCGCACCCAGCCCTCTTCCGGGTTAATTTCAATAATACGGCTCATATAGCGGGACATATCAACGATAATGCCCTGGTTCAGCGCCTGACCATTGGTGCCGGTGCCGCCGCCGCGCGGGGTAAAAATCAATGAGACGAAGCGCGACTCTGCCGCCAGACGGGCGATAAGCGCCACATCCGCCGTTGAACGCGGGAAAACCACAGCATCAGGAAGAAGCTGATAGATACTGTTATCTGTCGACATTGTCAGACGATCGGCGTAATTCGTTGCCGTATCGCCGGTAAACCCTTGCTGCTCCAGCGCCTGCAAAAAATTGAGCACCAGCTGAACGACGCCAGGTGCCTGAGAAATCTGTGGAATCATTATAGTGACCCTTTCCTGCGGTCTGTATTGTGAATTTAATCGTTTGCGTGTTGCTCTGTTTGTTGTATCACATTTTTTTCTTACACGCCCAGCAGAATTACAGGCAGAATCCGCCTGTTAAAAACCGCTGAAATTGCTCATCATTATGGGGTAAGGTTCGCGTGTTCGCGTCGCGTCAACGTTCTGACGCACAGAAAAGGTGAAAAGGTATTTATGGTAAATCTTCGTCAGCCCAGGGATATCGCGCAAGTGCTGCTGTCGGTGCTGTTTTTAGCCATCATGATCGTGGCCTGCTTGTGGATTGTGCGTCCCTTTGTCCTTGGTTTTGCATGGGCGGGTACGATCGTTATTGCGACCTGGCCCGTTTTGTTACGTTTACAGAAAATACTCTGGGGCCGCCGTTCTCTGGCCGTTCTGGTTATGACGCTGTTGTTGGTTCTGCTGTTCATTATTCCCATCGCCCTGCTGGTCAACAGCATCGTGGACGGTAGCGGCCCGCTCATCCACGCCGTCACCGCCGGCGACATGACGTTGCCCGACCTGGCCTGGTTAAACAGTATTCCGCTGATTGGCGCCAAATTGTATGCCGGGTGGCATAACCTGCTGGATATGGGCGGTACGGCAATCATGGCGAAAGTGCGTCCTTATATTGGCACCACCACGACCTGGTTTGTGGGTCAGGCCGCGCATATCGGTCGCTTTATGATGCACTGTGGTCTGATGCTGCTGTTCAGCGCCCTGCTGTACTGGCGCGGCGAACAGGTGGCATTGGGCATCCGCCACTTTGCCAGTCGTCTGGCCGCGAAACGCGGCGATGCCGCCGTGCTGCTGGCGGCTCAGGCCATCCGCGCCGTTGCATTGGGTGTGGTTGTCACCGCGCTGGTTCAGGCAATTCTCGGCGGGATTGGCCTCGCCATTTCCGGCGTGCCTTACGCAACGCTGCTGACGGTCGTCATGATCCTCTCCTGCCTGGTGCAACTGGGGCCGTTACCGGTGTTAATCCCGGCAATCATTTGGCTGTACTGGACGGGCGATACGACCTGGGGCACGGTGCTGCTGGTGTGGAGCTGCGTGGTCGGTACGCTGGATAACGTGATTCGCCCGGTATTGATTCGTATGGGCGCTGACCTGCCGCTGATCCTGATTCTCTCTGGCGTTATCGGCGGGCTGATTGCCTTTGGAATGATCGGTCTGTTTATCGGTCCGGTATTGCTGGCGGTTTCCTGGCGTCTGTTCTCCGCATGGGTGCATGAAGTGCCCGCGCCGGGAAACGACCCTGACGAACTCCTCGAAGAACTGGGGGAGATTGAGGACAGCCATAAATAAACCCCATCGGCCGATCGACGCATTCGGTCGGCCGATACTTTAGCATTGCTCATCAATTAGCATCCTGACCAACCTGCCTTATGGCGTAATCCTCCTTACGTAATTCATTTACGTCGCAAATTCTTCATAGTTTTTAAACTATTGGGACGAATCTGATCGACGCAAAAAATCTCCACGCCTACTATTAGGGCACGGTTATAAATCAACGCCTTGATTTATAAGCATGGAAATCCCCTGAGTGAAACAACGAATTGCTGTGTGTAGTCTTTGCCCATCTCCCACGATGGGCCTTTTTTTAAGTGCCTGCCCTCACACACCTTTTCTCCACCGCCAACAATTCTGATATGCCCACGCATAACGTCGGGCGGGATAGCGCGCATCGCAAAAAAAAACGGCTCCTTTTTACGGGAGCCGTTGCGGATTAGGATCAGCGCTGACGCTTATTTTTTCAGTTCAGCCAGACTCAACCAGGTCTGTACGACGGTGTCCGGGTTCAGCGACAGGCTGTCGATTCCCTCCTCCATCAGCCAGGCGGCGAAGTCCTCGTGATCGGACGGCCCCTGACCACAGATGCCGACATACTTGCCTTGTTTCTTCGCGGCGCGGATCGCCATCGACAACAGCGCTTTCACCGCATCGTTGCGCTCATCGAACAGTTCAGAAACCACACCGGAGTCGCGATCCAGACCCAGCGCCAGCTGCGTCATGTCGTTAGAACCAATCGAGAAGCCGTCAAAGTGCTCCAGGAATTGTTCAGCCAGCAGGGCATTGGACGGAATTTCACACATCATGATGATCTTCAGCCCGTTCTCACCCCGCTTCAGCCCCTGACGCGCCAGCTCGTCAACTACCGCTTTCGCCTGCTCAACGGTACGCACAAACGGGATCATGATCTCCACGTTGGTCAGCCCCATATCGTTGCGCACGCGTTTCACCGCTTCACATTCCAGCGCGAAGCAATCGCGGAAGCTGTCGGAGACATAGCGACCGGCGCCACGGAAGCCCAGCATCGGGTTCTCTTCATCGGGTTCGTAACGCTCGCCGCCCACCAGGTTGGCGTATTCGTTCGATTTGAAATCCGACAGGCGCACGATAACGCGTTTCGGATAAAATGCCGCGCCCAGCGTCGCAATGCCCTCTGTCAGACGACCGACATAGAACTCACGCGGTGAATCGAAGCCTTTCATCATCTCGCGGATTTCGTTTTGCAGTTTCGCGTCCTGGTCATCAAATTCCAGCAGTGCGCGAGGATGCACGCCAATCATTCGGTTGATAATAAATTCGAGACGCGCCAGGCCAACGCCTTCATTCGGCAGGCAGGCGAAGTCAAAGGCGCGATCCGGGTTACCGACGTTCATCATGACTTTCAACGGCAGATCGGGCATGGTGTCCACGCTTGAACTTTTGACGCTGAAGTCGAGCAGGTCAGCATAGACATAGCCGGTATCGCCTTCGGCGCAAGAAACGGTGACGTTTTCATCATCCTTCATGCGTTCCGTCGCGTCGCCGCAGCCGACAACCGCCGGAATCCCCAGCTCACGGGCAATAATGGCCGCGTGGCAGGTACGACCGCCACGGTTGGTCACGATGGCCGCCGCTTTCTTCATGATCGGTTCCCAGTCCGGGTCGGTCATGTCAGTCACCAGCACGTCGCCAGGCTGGATACGGTTCATTTCGCTAATGTCGTGGATGACTTTAACCGCCCCCGCGCCAATGCGATGTCCGATGGCGCGGCCTTCCGCGACCACTTTCCCCTGCGCATGCAGCGTGTAGCGCTCCATTACCTGACCACGAGAACGGACGGTTTCCGGGCGGGCCTGTACAATAAACAGTTTGCCGGTATGGCCGTCTTTCGCCCATTCGATATCCATCGGGCGACCGTAGTGTTTCTCAATCTGTACGGCCTGTTTCGCCAGTTCCTGCACTTCTTCGTTGGTCAGCGAGAAGATGTCGCGCTGTTCCTGCGGCACATCTTCAATTTTGACCTGCTTACCGTGCTCCTGGGTTGGCGCGTAAACCATTCGGATTTTTTTCGACCCCATCGTGCGACGAACGATCGCCGGGCGATTCGCCGCCAGCGTCGGTTTATGCACGTAGAATTCATCCGGGTTGACTGCGCCCTGCACTACCATCTCGCCCAGACCCCAGGCTGAAGTGATAAACACCACCTGATCGAAACCGGACTCGGTATCAATAGAGAACATAACCCCGGACGAGGCCAGGTCGGAGCGTACCATCCGCTGTACGCCAGCGGAGAGCGCGACGCCGCGATGGTCATACCCCTGGTGAACGCGATAAGAGATAGCGCGGTCATTAAACAGCGAGGCAAAAACATGTTTCACCGCCACCAGCACCGCATCGAAACCCTGCACGTTGAGGAAGGTTTCCTGCTGGCCGGCGAAAGAGGCATCCGGCATGTCTTCAGCCGTTGCGGACGAGCGCACGGCGAAAGACGCCTGCGCATCATCCGCAGAGAGCTGTGCATAGGCATCGCGAATAGCGTTTTCCAGCTCTGGCTGGAAAGGAGTGTCGATAATCCACTGGCGGATCTGCGCGCCGGCCTTCGCCAGCGCGGTGACATCGTCAATATCCGTTTGATCCAGCAGTTCATAAATACGCTGGTTTACGCCGCTTTGATCCAGAAACTGGTTAAACGCATCGGCGGTCGTTGCAAAACCATTCGGTACGGAAACACCCATACCGGAAAGGTTAGTAATCATTTCACCCAGGGAGGCATTTTTGCCCCCAACTCTGTCTACATCATTCATGCCGAGTTGGTTATACCAAAGCACCAGCGGTGACGAGCCATTGTTGGACATCGAACAATCCTTTTGTGATAAATGAACGAGTTTAGAAACTACATTATTGCGTATTTATCTTTGCATATTTAAACCCCTGAAAAAAACGGTGAATCGTTCAAGCAGATTTATTTTTTATTTTTTCAGATTGTTTACGCATTTGCGCAAACCCGCGGGCGACGGGCGATCTCCCCAAAAACTGTCGGTATAAACATAAGTTCCGAAAAATGAAATGCACTTTTCACTTAATATAAAAATAGCGTTTCATTTTATAAAATAAGCATCGTGATATACGCTTCTGGCAAATTTTAATTTATGCTTTCAGATAATTATGTTTGCTCCTCAGGATAAACAAAATGGATAATGTTGTTGATCGCCATGTTTTTTATATTTCCGATGGTACGGCCATCACCGCCGAGGTTTTGGGTCATGCGGTGATGTCGCAATTCCCTGTGACCATCAGCAGCATTACGCTGCCGTTCGTTGAAAACGAGAGTCGCGCCAGGGCCGTGAAAGATCAGATCGACGCGATTTATCAGCAAACTGGCGTGCGTCCGCTGGTGTTCTATTCGATTGTTCTGCCGGAAATTCGCGCCATCATCTTACAAAGCGAAGGGTTCTGTCAGGACATCGTGCAGGCGCTGGTGGCGCCGCTACAGCAGGAAATGAAGCTCGACCCAACGCCAATCGCGCATCGCACCCACGGGCTTAACCCCGGCAACCTCAACAAGTATGACGCGCGTATCGCGGCAATCGACTATACCCTTGCGCACGACGATGGGATCTCCTTGCGCAATCTGGATCAGGCGCAGGTGATCCTGCTGGGGGTTTCACGCTGCGGAAAAACGCCGACCAGCCTCTATCTGGCGATGCAGTTTGGCATCCGGGCGGCGAACTACCCCTTTATTGCTGACGATATGGATAACCTGGTGTTGCCCACGTCGCTTAAACCGCTACAGCATAAGCTTTTTGGCCTGACCATTGACCCGGAACGTCTGGCGGCAATCCGCGAGGAACGCCGTGAAAACAGCCGCTACGCATCGCTACGCCAGTGCCGGATGGAGGTTGCGGAAGTTGAAGCGCTCTACCGTAAAAATCAGATCCCTTGCCTGAACAGTACTAACTATTCGGTAGAAGAAATTGCCACCAAGATTCTCGACATCATGGGGCTGAATCGTCGAATGTACTAACAAACTAGTGCAAGAGTTCAATTTTTTGCTATCATGCCGCTCTGCTTGCGAGGTGTGAAACGCCTCGCATTTGAAATCAGCAGGTGAAGGTTGAAGTGTGTTATTGTGATGCCCATCACTTCCCGGTAGTCCTGCCGTTGAAGCAACAAATTTCTGAGACTTGTAATGAACAGAACCGACGAACTGCGTACCGCGCGTATTGACAGCCTGGTCACCCCTGCTGAGCTAGCGCTACGTCATCCTGTATCATCCTCCGTCGCCAGCCACGTTACTGACTCCCGACGCCGGATTGAAAAAATATTAAATGGTGAAGATCGCCGCCTGCTGGTGATCATCGGCCCCTGCTCGATTCACGATCTGGACGCTGCGATGGAATACGCAACGCGCTTGCAAACGTTGCGCAACACGCATCAGGCGCGTCTGGAAATCGTTATGCGCACCTATTTTGAAAAACCGCGCACGGTTGTGGGCTGGAAAGGCCTCATCTCCGATCCCGATTTAAATGGCAGTTACCGCGTAAATCATGGCCTCGAACTGGCGCGCAAGCTGCTGTTGCAGGTCAATGAGCTGAGTGTCCCCACCGCCACCGAATTTCTCGACATGGTCACCGGCCAGTTTATTGCCGATTTGATCAGCTGGGGCGCCATTGGCGCGCGCACGACGGAAAGCCAGATTCACCGTGAAATGGCTTCCGCGCTCTCCTGCCCGGTTGGGTTTAAAAACGGGACAGATGGCAACACGCGCATCGCCGTTGATGCGATTCGCGCGTCGCGCGCCAGCCATATGTTCCTCTCGCCGGATAAAACAGGCCAGATGACGATTTATCAGACCAGCGGGAACCCGTACGGCCATATCATCATGCGCGGCGGTAAAAAACCGAATTACCACGCGGAAGACATCGCTGCCGCCTGCGATACGCTGCATGAGTTTGGTCTGCCGGAACACCTGGTGGTGGACTTCAGCCACGGTAACTGCCAGAAGCAGCATCGCCGCCAGTTAGAAGTTTGTGATGATATCTGCCAGCAAATCCGTAACGGTTCTACCGCAATTGCCGGGATCATGGCCGAAAGTTTCCTGCGTGAAGGTACGCAGAAAATCGTCAGCGGTCAGCCGCTGGTATACGGTCAGTCCATTACCGACCCTTGCCTGAACTGGGAAGATACTGAATTACTGTTAGAAAAACTTGCCTCAGCGGTTGATAGCCGTTTTTGACATCATGCCCATCCTCGCGGGGATGGGCGCGCTTCTTTCCCCTCCACGCATTCCCCACTCGCCTGATTTGCTACCAGAATTAACACTTGCTGTCGCCATACACAATATTGATAATAATAATCATTGTTAAACTGATTATTATTAATTAGCGATATGCCACATATGGACGACATTGAGTTACTTCATTTTAAGGAAAGAGACAGCGTGCCCCCTTCCCCTGCTGCCGAGCGGCGTATCAGCAGCCAGACATTGTTAGGCCCTGAAGGCAAAGTCATCATCGATCATGACGGCCAGGAATACCTGCTGCGCAAGACGCAGGCAGGTAAGTTGCTGTTGACCAAGTAGCAATCAGCTTGAGCAACTGACTTCCAGCCGTTTACCCCAGTCCGGAGGACGGCTGACATAATCGTCATTTCTGTCGGTAAAGGGGTCGCGCAGAACCTGATGCAGTTGATGTAATTCGCCCATATCCCCCTGCTCAGCGCTGGCTATCGCGCGTTGCGCCAGCCAGTTGCGCAGCACCACCGCAGGATTCACGCGCTGCATGTGCTGTTGACGCGTAGCGTCATCCATCTGCTCCTGCTGTAAACGTGCCCGGTAACGGCTGAACCACCCGTCAAAGGCCGCGCGATCGATAAATTCGTCACGCAGCGGCGATGCCGCGCTCTGTTGCTCAGTCTGACTCAACATACGGAACGTTCGGCTATAATCGCTGCCTTCGCGCACCATCAGGGCGAAAAGCTCGTTGAGAAGCGCGTTGTCCTCTTTTTGTTCGGTAAAGAAGCCCAGTTTTTGCCGCATGCGCTGGCCGTAGTGCGTGAGCAACGCCAGCTGATAGCCATCCAGCGCATCATTCAGCGTATCGACCGGCATAAACGGCGACAGGGTTTGCGCCAGGCGTTGCAGATTCCACAATCCGACAGCCGGTTGATTATCGAAGCTATAGCGCCCCTGGTGATCGGAGTGGTTACAGATAAACCCTGGCTGATAATCATCCAGGAAACCGAAAGGGCCATAATCTATCGTCAGCCCCAGTACAGACATGTTATCAGTGTTCATCACGCCATGCGCAAAACCTACTGTTTGCCAGTCAGCAATCAACCTCGCCGTGCGCGCCACTACGTCCCGGAACCAGAGCGCATACTTGTCCTCTTCCGCCTGAAATTGCGGCCAGTAATGGCGAATTGCAAAATCGGCCAGCTGACGGACTTTATCCGGCTCACGCCGATAGTAAAAATGTTCGAAATGACCGAAACGCATATGGCTCTGCGCCAGACGCATGAGCATCGCGCCGGATTCAACCGTTTCCCTGTAAACAGGCGTGTCGCTGGTGACGATAGACAGCGCCCGCGTTGTGGGGATGCCAAGATAGTGCATCGCCTCGCTGGCCAGACTTTCACGGATCGTTGAGCGCAGCACTGCTCGCCCGTCGCCCATGCGGGAGTATGGCGTTAGTCCGGCGCCTTTCAGGTGCCAGTCAAGCGTACTGCCGTCCGCCAGCAGTTGTTCGCCTAACAGAATACCGCGTCCATCACCGAGCTGGCCGGCCCAGACGCCAAACTGATGGCCGCTATAAACCTGAGCCAGAGGCGACATGCCGGGCAGTAATGACTCGCCGCCCCATACGCCTGCGCCGTTTTCCATAGCAAACAACGAAGGTGGTATCGCCAGCTGCTGCGCCAGCGCATCGTTATGCCAAATCAGGCGGGCATGACTCAGAGGAGTTGGAGAAAGTGCTGTATATGTGGCTGGCAGTTCGTCACGCCAGCGGGATGTAAAAGACAGGGTCATAGGGCCTCCTGCCTGTAGTGTAGACGGTTAATACCCGCTTAAACACCAGCAAATAAAAAGGTTATCCCTGAACCAGCGTCGTAACCTGGCTCGCTGGCACGGCAGGCCATAAACATCCTTGCAGCGCGCTAAATCCCATTGATGATATCCGCGCCAGCATCTCTTCAGTATCAATACCTGCAATCATTATCGAATCACAGCACGGTGATATCTGCGAAATAATAGCCTGCATAAAGGGTTCAAAAGAAAGACTTGCGGATCTTTGCTGGACAAAGTTTTTATCCAGCGCGACGCGTTTGAAGAGACCATCAAAGATCGCTTTTATCGATGTATCGCCAGCGCCGAAATTGGCAAGGATGAGGGGAAATCGTCCGGCTAACTCAGCCAGAATTTGATTCTCTTTCCCAAGACTTAATTCAGGATAATTCTCATTAATCATCAGTTCCAAAAATGGAAAGCGCCTTACATGGGATACAAACTCGCCGTCCGATAATAATGATGCGACGACGGCTGGCGTTAAATTAATCCAGGCAATAAGTTTATGTTGAATAAAAAAATGTTGGCACGTTTCCAGCAATGCGAGTTTTTCTTCGAACAGACAACGCTGTTCTTCTGCTGACAGGCGCGGCATGACCAGCTCCGTCGGCATACGGACATTACCGTCTTCAGTGACAAAGTTTGCAACAATCTCCAGGCCGACGAGTTTCTCTTTCTCTGTTCGGGCAGGAACAAAATAAAGGTGAGAATGATAAAAGTTATCCAGTGAAACAATCATTGTGCCAGCCCCGCTGCATGGGTGTAATCCGGCATCCTGTAAGAAAGAACGAAGAAAGATGTCATTTCTGATACGACTGGAGGTGCTTTCATTTTTTCCTTTTTAGCCGGTAAACCGGGTCCTTTTTTTAGCTTATCTCGATTATAAACCAATATCCAGTTTTGCATTTTCCGCAAGACACCGGATAAATCATTTTGACTAAAAATACTTTTGCAAAATGTAGGGTTAAAACTATTTCTGATAACTCACGATAGCCCTGGCATTCAGACAATGAGAAATCAATTTCTTAAATATAGATGATGAAGCGGCCGCTGGGTATCCGCTTTACCATCGATAGCATTAAATACGTCTCGCCTGCCAGAAATTTTTCCGCCAGTAGACATTGTCGAGCGATGAGCGCATCACGCCACGGCTGGTAGACGCATGAATAAATTGATTGTTGGTATCATAAATGCCGACGTGCAAACCACTTTCCCCCGATCCGGTTTTAAAAAAGACCAGGTCGCCGGGCAGCAGTTCATCTTTGTCGATTTCCGTACCAATTTTTGACTGTTGGCGCGTTTCACGCGGCAGTTGTAAATCAAATTTGTCGCGCATCGTCATCAACACAAATCCCGAGCAGTCCACCCCGCTACGGCTCATTCCGCCATAGCGATACGGTGTACCTCTCCAGGACTGTAGCTGATCGTTCAGGCCCGCGATAACCATAATGGAATCCGAAAGCCTGGCGTTAGGTGCTGGCGCACGATGGCTGCTACACCCTGCCAAAAACAGTGCTGCGATAAGAAGAAGCCAAAAGCGCATTCAGGACGAATCCTCTATCTTTTTATTCTTGCTTCTATTTAGCGTGGAAATTATGTGTTTTTCAAGAACCCATTTAACTTAAGTGGTTGATATGAGCATTCTGTGGCCTTCAACGTCCAGCCGACGGAAGTTCATACCGTATGCCTGGGCCAGATTTGGCGGCGTCAGCACCTCGTCACGCCGCCCGCTGGCGATCAATTTCCCCTGTTTCAGCAACCAGGCGCGATGCGCGTGGCGCAGAGTATGGTTAAGGTCATGGCTGCTCATCACGATGGCGATACCCTGGCTGCATAGCTGGCTCAGCAGCCTATCCAGCGCGTTTTGTTGCGCAACGTCCAGACTGTTCATCGGTTCATCCAGTAGCAGAAGCTGCCCGTGCGGGTTAGCGTGAGGGTGAATTTGCAATATCACCGCCGCCAGACGTACACGCTGCCACTCGCCGCCGGAGAGTTGATTCGCGCTCCGCCCCAGCTTGTCGCTCAGCCCAAGCGCCTGCGCAACGTCATTCAGCAGGTCCGTTTGCGTTTTATCAGGTTGATGCAGCGTCAGGAAATGCCAGACCGGCATTGAAAATGGGGGATTCTGCTGCTGCGCGAGATAGGCCCGATGTTGAGCCAGTTTCGCCGCAGGCCATGCCTCCAGCGACACGCCATCGAATATGACGGTGCCTTCCCCGAAGGTTAAGCCCGCCATACGCGCCAGCAGCGTACTTTTCCCTGCCCCATTCGGCCCCACGAGGTGAAGAATCTCGCCAGGCTTAACGTCGCCGGAAAGCGGCCCCAGACGCGTCGTTTCGGCAACATCCTGTAACTGCATCAACGAGATCATTATTTTGCCAACGCGATTTTGATACTTTCCACCATACCCGGATCTTCAGGCGTCATGTCCGGTGAGAAACGCTGTACGACCTGTCCATCCCTGCCGATTAAAAACTTCTCAAAGTTCCACAAAATATCGTCCGGGTAAAGTGGTGCGCGGCCTTTACTCGCCATGCGCTCATAGAAACCGCTACCTTCCGGCGCAACGGCGGCAGGCGCTGCGGCAATCAACTTCTGATACAGTGGATGGCGGTTCTCACCATTGACGTCAACCTTGCTGAACATCGGGAATGTGACGCCCCAGGTGGTGCTGCAATAGGTTTTAATCTCCTCTTCAGTGCCAGGTTCCTGACCAAGAAACTGGTTGCAGGGGAAACCTAACACCGTAAAGCCCTGGTCGGCCCAGGCTTTCTGAATATTCTCCAGCTGTTCGTATTGTGGCGTTAAGCCACATTTCGAGGCCACATTAACCACCAGCAGTACGTTTCCGGCGTACTTCTCAAGCGTGGTGACATCCCCGTCGATCGTCGTCACTTCAGTGTTGAGAATGGTATCTTGCATAGCGTCTCCCATATAACAGGCGGATGTGAGTGATCAAATATCAGCTTTTAATCATAGACTGCGAGTGTTGAAAACAGCGACTCCCCGATGCGGACAATCGCGGCGTCACGCTGCGCCATTGTCGCCGGAGTTTGTGTAATATAGATAACCACGAGCAGAGGTTTTTGTGATGTCGGCCAGACAACGCTAACAATAGAACGCGAGCCATTGTCGCCCGCCCCGGTTTTATCCGCGATTTTCCAGCCGTCCGGCAAGACCGAACGCAGCAGACCGTCAGCCACTTTGTCGTCCCGCATCCATTGCATAAGCTGCTCTCTTGAGGATGGCTGCAACACATTCCCCAGCAGTAGCGTATTGAGCGTCTTCGCTATCGCGACAGGCGTCGTGGAGTCGCGTTCATCACCGGGAATGGCGCTGTTCAGTTCGGGCTCATAACGATCGAGGCGGGTTATCGTATCCCCCGAATCACGCAAAAACTGCGTGACGGCCTGCGGCCCGTTGAGCTTCCTGGCGATGAGATTGGCGGCCGTGTTATCGCTGTAGCTTACCGCCGCGCTGCACAATTGCGCCCAGTTCATGGCGTCTGGCGCCACATGTTTTTCAGTAATCGGCGAATACTCCACCAGCTGCGAGGGTTCAAACTGCGTTGAAGCAGAAAGCGCCAGCGCCTTCCTGTCGACTTCGCGTAATAACGCTGCGCATAACAGCGGCTTGTGCGTACTGTTTAACGGGAACCGTTCTTCTCCCCGATAATGGGTGATACTGTTGGTCGCCGTATCAAGTACCGCAATGCCAATCCGGGCATGAAGACGCTGTTCTTCCTGCGTCGCGATAGCCGACACGTATTGCGCCGTCAGCGGTGCGGCCATCGCAGAACCGCTGAGTGCCAGCACACACAGACCCCATTTCATCCGTTGCCACATACTAATGACTTCCTCATTTCTCATTTTGGCTAGCGCCTGGATTTTAATAATAGCCAGATGAAGACCGGCGCCCCCATCGTCGCCGTCACTACGCCGATAGGCAGTTCCGCCGACGCCAGCGCCAGACGGGCGATGACATCCGCCAGCAGCAGAGCTATCGCCCCCGCCAGCGCGCAGCCCGGCAGCAAAGCGCGATGATCGCTCAGACCGCAAAGCCGTAAGATATGTGGGATCACCAGGCCGATAAACCCAATCGAACCCGCAAGCGCAACGCTAACACCGACCATCCAGCCCGTGGCGACCACCAGCAAATTGCGCCAGAACCACAGCGGCAGCCCCAGTTGACGCGCGGACGTTTCGCCCAGCGCCAGAATATTCATCGGCTGCGACTGGCAGCAAATCCAGAGTGAAACCGGGATCAGGGCAATCATCAGCCAGGCCTGCTGCCAGTCCACCCCGCCGAATCCTCCCATCATCCAGTACATCAACTGGCGCAGGTCGAAGGAGGTTGAAAAATAGATGGCCCACGTCATCATCGCGCTGCAAATAATGCCAAGCGCAACGCCCGCCAGCAGCAGGCGGCTGGTTGATAAATGTCGACGGGCAAATCGCAGGAGAATAAGTGTGATGATAAGCGCGCCGGCAATAGCGCAAATCCCCAGCGCCCAGCCGGGTAACTGACCTTGCCCCAGTAGCACCGCGGCAATAAGGCCCACGCCAGCGCCGTTGGAGACGCCAAGCAATCCGGGCTCGGCAAGCGGGTTTTCAAATAACGCCTGCATTACCGCGCCTGACAGCGCCAGCGCGGCGCCTACCAGCAGAACAGCAAGCGTGCGAGGGAGTCGTATCTGCCAGACAAACAGTTCACCACGGGCGCTGAACCAGTCGCCAGGGGCTATCCACTGATCTCCGGCGCACAGGCTTAATACCACTGCCAGCAGCATAAGCACCGACAGACTGGATAACCAGCGCACATTACGGCGCTGTTGTTGGCAGGCAAAAGTCAGCATGTTTTCCATTCAGCTGAAAAGGGATGATGTTGATTTTACGGTGCGTAACCATCGCAGGAAAGAAAAAAGGCCGCAAAGCGGCCTTTTTAGTTAGATCAGATTACTCTTCTTTGGGCGAAGCGTTTTCAACCCGGCTTTTCAACTTCTGTCCGGGTCTGAAGGTCACCACGCGCCGTGCTGTAATGGGAATATCTTCGCCCGTTTTCGGGTTACGTCCCGGACGTTGATTCTTATCACGCAGATCGAAGTTACCAAAACCAGAGAGTTTCACCTGCTCACCGTTTTCCAGAGCACGACGAATCTCCTCGAAAAACAGCTCGACCAGTTCTTTGGCATCCCGCTTGCTAAGCCCAAGCTTATCAAACAGATATTCTGACATTTCAGCTTTTGTAAGCGCCATAGGTTCAATCCCTCAATGATGCCTGGAATCGCTCTTTTAATGCCTCTACACATTTGGCGACGGTAGCGGCAATCTCCTCTTCTTCGAGTGTACGGCTGGTATCCTGAAGGATCAGGCTGATAGCGAGGCTCTTATAACCCTCCGCAACACCCTTACCGCGGTACACGTCAAATAAGTTTACGCCAACTACCTGATTTACGCCAACTTTCTTACACTCGGATAAAATATCCGCTGCGGGAACGTTTTCTGCGACCACCACCGCGATGTCGCGACGGTTAGCCGGGAAGCGCGAAATCTCGCGCGCCTGAGGCACCACGCGGTCTGCGAGCTTATTCCACTCCAGTTCAAACACCAGAGTGCGACCGTTCAGATCCAGTTTACGTTCCAGCTCAGGATGAACAACCCCAATAAAACCAATGCGTTCACCTTTCAGATAAATCGCCGCGGACTGCCCAGGATGCAGCGCCGGATTCGCTTCCGCCCTGAACTGAATGTCGGCCAGTTTGCCGGTAAGATCCAGCACCGCTTCCAGATCGCCTTTCAGATCATAGAAATCAACGGTCTCTTTCGCCAGATTCCAGTGCTCGTCATAACGGTTGCCGCAAATCACCCCTGCCAGCATCAGATCCTGACGAATGCCCAGATTTGCCTGGGTATCCGGCACGAAACGCAGACCGGTTTCGAAGATACGAACGCGGTTCTGCTGACGGTTCTGGTTATAGACCACCGTTGACAGCAGGCCGGTCCACAGTGAGAGACGCATCGCCGACATCTCAATGGAGATCGGGCTTGGCAGCAACAGCGCTTCTTCGCCCGGATGCAGCAGTTGCTGAACCTTCGGATCGACAAAGCTATAGGTGATCACTTCCTGGTAGCCTTTGTCATTGAGCATGGTTTTCACACGCTTCAGCGACAAGTTGGCTTCACGGTGAGTCCCCATGATTAAACCCGCCTGAATCGGCTCATCAGGAATGTTGTTGTAGCCATACACGCGGGCCACTTCTTCGACCAGATCTTCTTCAATCTCCATGTCGAAACGCCAGCTCGGCGCGACCGCTTTCCACTCGTCCTGACCTTCAGTCACTTCGCAGCCCAGACGACGCAGAATATCGCTCACCTGCTCATCGGCAATATGATGCCCGATCAGACGATCCAGCTTGCTACGACGAAGCGTAATGGTCGCGCGTTTCGGCAGCGTGGCGTCATTCGTGACGTCGATAACCGGACCGGCTTCGCCGCCGCAAATGTCGATCAACAGGCGGGTGGCGCGCTCCATTGCTTTGTACTGCAACGCCGGGTCCACACCACGCTCATAGCGGTGGGAAGCATCCGTATGCAGACCGTGGCGACGCGCACGACCGGTAATAGACAGCGGGCTAAAGAACGCGCATTCCAGCAGCACGTTTTGCGTTTCCTCATTCACGCCGGAATGCTCGCCGCCAAAGATACCACCCATCGCCAGCGCTTTGTGGTGATCCGCGATCACCAGCGTATCGGTGCTCAGCTTCGCTTCTGTGCCGTCCAGCAGCACCAGGGTTTCGCCCTCTTTGGCCATACGCACGACAATACCGCCTTCAATACGGTCTTTGTCAAAGGCATGCATCGGCTGACCCAGTTCAAGCAGTACATAGTTGGTGACGTCAACGACAGCATCAATGGAACGAATGCCGCAGCGACGCAGCTTCTCTTTCATCCACAGCGGCGTAGGCGCTTTAACATTAATGCCTTTCACCACGCGACCCAAGTAGCGCGGGCAGGCATCCGGCGCTTCAACCGCGATCGGCAGCGTGTCATTGATGGTGGCTGCAACAGGTGCGATCTCCGGCTCAACCAGCGCGATTTTGTTCAGGACAGCGACATCACGCGCCACACCGATGATCCCTAAGCAGTCGGCGCGGTTCGGCGTCACGCTGATTTCAATGGTGTTATCGTCAAGCTTCAGGTATTCACGGATATCGGTTCCGATCGGCGCATCCGTCGGTAATTCGATGATGCCGCTATGGTCGTCGGAAATCCCCAGTTCGGAGAAGGAGCACAGCATCCCTTCCGACGGCTCGCCGCGCAGTTTAGCGGCTTTGATTTTGAAATCGCCCGGCAGAACCGCGCCGATAGTTGCAACGGCTACTTTCAGCCCCTGACGGCAGTTAGGCGCGCCACAGACAATATCCAGCAGACGTTCGCCGCCCACGTTCACTTTCGTAACGCGCAGTTTATCTGCGTTCGGGTGCTGGCCGCACTCCACCACTTCACCCACAACCACGCCGTTGAACTCACCGGCGACGGCGTCAACGCCATCCACTTCCAGACCAGCCATCGTAATCTGATCCGACAGCGCATCGCTGTCGATTGCCGGGTTCACCCATTCGCGTAACCACAGTTCACTGAATTTCATTGTTTTACCCTGCCTTTATTTAAACTGTTTGAGGAAACGCAGATCGTTTTCGAAGAATGAGCGCAGATCGGTCACGCCATAACGCAGCATGGTCAGGCGCTCCATCCCCATACCAAACGCGAAGCCAGAGTAGATTTCCGGGTCGATGCCCACGTTGCGCAGAACGTTCGGATGCACCATCCCGCAACCCAGCACTTCCAGCCATTTGCCGTTTTTGCCCATTACATCCACTTCAGCGGACGGTTCCGTGAACGGGAAGTAAGAAGGACGGAAACGGATTTGCAGGTCTTCTTCAAAGAAGTTACGCAGGAAGTCGTGCAGCGTGCCTTTCAGGTTGGTGAAGCTGATGTTGGTGTCAACAATCAGCCCTTCCATCTGATGGAACATCGGGGTGTGCGTTTGATCGTAGTCGTTACGGTACACTCGGCCCGGCGCAATAATACGGATCGGCGGCTGCTGTTCTTTCATGGTACGAATCTGCACGCCGGAAGTCTGCGTACGCAGCAGACGGGTGGCATCAAACCAGAAAGTGTCGTGGTCAGCGCGGGCCGGATGATGGCCAGGAATGTTCAGCGCATCGAAGTTGTGGTAATCGTCTTCGATCTCCGGGCCAGTCGCCACGGTAAAACCAAGCTCACCGAAGAAACTTTCAATACGATCAATGGTACGTGTTACCGGATGCAGACCACCGTTCTCAATACGACGCCCAGGCAGAGAAACGTCGATGGTTTCCGCCGCCAGACGTGCATTCAGCGCTGCGTTTTCTAAATCCGCTTTGCGCGCGTTCAGCGCTTGTTGTACCTGCTCTTTTGCTTCATTGATAACCGCGCCGGCTGCCGGACGCTCTTCTGGCGGCAATTCACGCAGGGTCGTCATCTGAAGGGTTAAATGCCCTTTCTTGCCCAAATATTCGACGCGTACATTGTCTAACGCGGCAACATCTGACGCCTGGTTAATGGCTGCCTTCGCACTGGCAACCAGCTCTGCGAGATGTGACATGGTTTTCCTCATTGTGTCGGTGAAGACACCGGTTCGTTGGACTTAATCTCTCGATTTCAGGTACAAAAAAAGCCTCCATCAGGAGGCTTTTTCGCGCTGTTTTTCGTTTCTTCTTTCACGCGCTAGCCTCCTGGAGTCAGGTGCTAAAGTAAAAAAAGAAGCGGAAAATAGCAGCATTCATGCTTGCGTTACCTTGTGTGGTAAAACCGGACAACCTTTATTGAAAAGGGTTACGGATAAATTGTCAACTGATTGATTGCACTACAAATAAAAGAGAGGGAGCCAGGCTCCCTCTTTTCACTGGCTTATGCCAGAGCTGCTTTCGCTTTTTCAACCAGAGCGGTGAACGCTACTTTGTCGAATACTGCGATGTCAGCCAGGATCTTACGGTCGATTTCAACAGAGGCTTTTTTCAGGCCGTTGATGAATTTGCTGTAAGAAATACCGTTCTGACGTGCTGCTGCGTTGATACGCGCAATCCACAGTTGACGGAACTGACGCTTACGTTGACGACGGTCACGGTAAGCATACTGACCAGCTTTGATAACTGCCTGGAAGGCAACGCGGTATACGCGAGAACGCGCACCGTAGTAGCCTTTGGCTTGTTTCAAAATTTTCTTGTGACGTGCGCGTGCAATTACACCACGTTTTACGCGAGCCATAGTGCTCTCCTGTATCTATTCTGATTCGCCCTTCATCTTTCACATTTTCGCGGCGTTAACCGCCTTGCGACATGCGAAATCTATCGGGCATAAAAAAGTTAAAAAAAACGTTAACGGCTTATGCGTACGGCAGGCACGCGATTACCAGACCCAGATCGCCTTTGGAAACCATGGCTTTCGGGCGCAGGTGACGTTTACGCTTGGTCGCTTTTTTGGTCAGAATATGACGCAGGTTAGCGTGCTTGTGCTTAAAACCACCTTTACCGGTTTTTTTGAAGCGCTTAGCAGCACCGCGTACGGTCTTAATTTTTGGCATTTTAATAACTTCCACTTCGCATTGTTAATAAACGAAACCCAGGCGAACAAAATCTGTGAAGCCCGAAGGCTCCACAGGAATTGCTACTTGAAGGCCTTACTGTTTCTTCTTAGGAGCGAGCACCATAATCATCTGACGGCCTTCGATCTTCGTAGGGAAGGATTCGACAACTGCCAGTTCAGCCAGATCTTCTTTCACGCGATTAAGCACTTCCATACCGATCTGTTGGTGGGCCATCTCACGACCGCGGAAACGCAGCGTGATCTTGGCCTTATCGCCCTCTTCGAGAAAGCGAATCAGGCTGCGGAGTTTTACCTGATAGTCGCCTTCATCTGTACCAGGACGGAATTTAATTTCCTTAACCTGGATAACTTTTTGCTTTTTCTTCTGTTCCTTAGAAGACTTACTCTTTTCATAGAGGAATTTGCCGTAATCCATTATACGACAAACCGGCGGCTCGGCGTTAGGGCTGATTTCGACTAAGTCTACTCCAGCTTCTTCAGCTTTTTCCAGAGCTTCTCTCAGACTCACAATACCAAGCTGCTCGCCTTCCAGACCTGTTAAGCGAACTTCCTGGGCGCGAATTTCGCCATTGATACGGTTAGGACGCGCCGTTTGAACTCGTTTTCCGCCTTTAATACTTTATTCCTCCAGTTGTTGAAGACTGCGGCTGCGAATCTCTTGTTGCAGCTTCTCGATAACTTCATTTACGTCCAGGCTGCCCAAGTCTTTGCCACGACGGGTACGCACGGCTACTTTGCCTGCTTCTACCTCTTTGTCGCCACAGACCAACATGTAAGGGACACGACGTAAAGTGTGCTCGCGGATTTTAAAGCCTATCTTCTCATTTCTCAAGTCTGCTTTTACACGAATGCCCGCATTTTGTAGTTTCTGCGTCAATTCGTTAACGTATTCAGACTGAGTATCGGTAATGTTCATCACCACTACCTGAACCGGCGCAAGCCAGGTCGGGAAGAAGCCTGCGAACTCTTCAGTCAGGATACCGATGAAACGTTCCATTGACCCAAGAATCGCGCGGTGAATCATCACCGGCACCTGACGCTCGTTGTTTTCGCCAACATAAGAGGCGTTCAGACGAGACGGCAGAGAGAAGTCCAGCTGTACCGTACCGCACTGCCATGCACGATCGAGGCAGTCATACAGGGTAAATTCAATTTTCGGACCGTAGAATGCGCCCTCACCCAGTTGATACTCAAACGGGATGTTGTTTTCTTCCAGCGCAACGGCCAGATCCGCCTCAGCACGATCCCACATTTCATCGCTACCGATACGTTTTTCGGGGCGAGTGGAAAGTTTGACGACGATTTTCTCGAAGCCAAAGGTGCTGTACATATCGTAGACCATACGAATACAGGCGTTCACTTCATCGCGAATCTGTTCTTCAGTACAGAAGATATGCGCATCATCCTGGGTGAAGCCACGTACGCGCATCAGGCCATGCAAGGCGCCTGACGGTTCGTTACGGTGGCAGCTACCGAATTCCGCCATACGCAGCGGCAGATCGCGGTAGGACTTCAGACCCTGGTTGAAGATCTGCACGTGGCCCGGGCAGTTCATCGGCTTGATGCAGTATTCACGGTTCTCTGAAGAGGTAGTGAACATCGCATCTTTGTAGTTTTCCCAGTGCCCGGTTTTTTCCCACAGCACACGGTCCATCATGAACGGGCCTTTAACTTCCTGATACTGATATTCTTTGAGCTTAGAACGCACAAAGACTTCCAGTTCACGGAAGATAGTCCAGCCGTCGTTATGCCAGAACACCATACCCGGCGCTTCTTCCTGCATATGATACAGGTCAAGCTGCTTACCGATTTTACGGTGGTCGCGCTTGGCGGCTTCTTCAAGGCGTTGCAGATAGGCGTTCAGGGATTTTTTATCCGCCCACGCCGTACCATAAATACGTTGCAGCATCTTGTTGTCGCTGTCGCCACGCCAGTATGCCCCTGCGGTTTTCATCAGTTTGAAGTGATGGCAGAAACGCATGTTCGGCACGTGCGGGCCACGGCACATATCGACATATTCTTCATGATGATACAAGCCCGGCTTGTCATCATGCGCAATATTCTCATCAAGAATAGAAACCTTATAGGTTTCGCCACGCTTCACGAAGGTTTCACGCGCTTCGTGCCAGCTCACTTTCTTCTTAATGACGTCGTAGTTTTTCTCAGCAAGCTCGTGCATCCGTTTTTCGAGCGCGTCGACATCTTCCTGGGTTAACGTACGGTCGAGATCAATATCATAGTAAAAACCGTTATCGACAACCGGACCGATAGCCATTTTGGTGTTCGGCCAAAGTTGTTTAATCGCGTGCCCTAACAGGTGCGCGCAGGAGTGACGAATGATCTCCAGACCTTCTTCATCTTTCACGGTGATGATTGCCAGCTGAGCGTCGTTTTCAATGAGATCGGACGCGTCAACCAGTTCGCCATTAACGCGACCTGCGATACAGGCTTTCGCCAGTCCTGGACCAATGTCCAGCGCAACATCCATGGGGCTTACAGCGTGGTCGTAATGGCGTTGGCTGCCATCAGGAAGAGTAATAACAGGCATGTTATATCCTTATTTGCAGTGGTGACCCACACGAAAGATCACATACAAAGTTTCAATATTTAAAATTATCAAAAAGTTATGGGCTGATTCCCGCTTCACTCTGCGAAATATGTCACGGCCCGCCTGAATGGCAAGACTGGACCTACACCCGTTTTTTGATAACACCGTTTGACAGTGTACACGGCATTGACTGCCGATCAAAGCCGCAATCACGCCGAACTGTATGATGTAAATCAATTCCCTGACGCGCCATCGCTTTTGTTACACTGAGAGCATCAGTCCGATTTTGACAGGAAGAGAGAAAATGCCAACAAACCGCTTTGCCAAAAAACACTGGAAGATGGTTGTCGTATTGCTCCTCATTTGCGGCGCAATGTTGCTGCTCCGCTGGGCGGCGATGATTTGGGGCTAATATCCGAAGCGTTCGCCGAAAGTTAATTCCTGCGAATGAATAGAAAACATCAATAATATGCACGTTCAACGCGTTTTTATGAATGGCATTCGCCACGGAAAATATAAATATAATTTCACTTAGCGCGCAATCGCGATAAAAACGCTAATTTAAAAAGCCGGGTCGTGTTTAAAACAACCCGGCAGGCGATTACATCTTATACCCTAACGATATCGTCGTGCGGCGATCGGTATGTTCCGGCGCCGTTGCGGGCGGTTCGGAGTTCCAGGTCAGGTTATAAGCCACCTTTAAACCAAAATGCTCGTTGATCGCGACATTCAACGCCGTCTCTGAGTTGAGGGTGGTATCTTCAGCGCCGAAAACGGACACGCCCTGCGTAAATTTGGTGTTATCCGTCATCTGCCAGGCGTAGCTACCGGAAGCGTAGCCCAGCGGTTGGGTCTCGGTTTTGCCATCGGTATGTTCGTCATAGCGTACGCCAGGACCGAATTCAAAACGGAAGCTGTGCACCGGCCCGTTGAGGAACTGACGGCCATAACCGGCGGTCAGTGTGTCACGCTCACGATAACCGTTGTAACGGTCTGTCAGCCAGCTTGCCTGGCCAAACAGGTAATCGTAGTCGGTCATATTGAAACGGCTACGGCCGCCTACCGCGTATTTCTCCGAAGAGCGCTCATCGTTGGAGGATGTATTGCTGGCATTCCCCCACAGCGACCAGGCGGTGGTTGCACCGTACCAGGTCATCGTGGTGTCAGCCGTTAAAGAAGAACTTTTCGTGTTGCCTGACTGAGCAAGGTAGCCCGCATTCAGGTTACCTTCGAAGGGTTTCTTCGCAGTGGCGGGATCATCCATGACAGTAAAAACGGAATCATCAGCAGCGGCATGCATTGACGCAAATACGCCCCCTGCCAACATTAATGCAGCGGGTACTGTCTTCAAAAGCTTCATTTATAAAGAGTCCGTACAACAAAAAAAGAGACCGTTACGGTCCCGGAAACTTTCATAAGGATCAATGACAAACGATCCAGGAAAGGTAACAAATTATAAAAAGGCTCGAATAACATAGCAATGAATTCTTATTTCATTTTTTGAATAAGAGAGTTCCCAAAGCAGATATTTATTTATATATCTTTCTCCCGGTAATTTTAAATAAATATCCAGTAAATCATATTGTTAATTACTTCCCTTTCCGGGCATTCAGTGCCAGACTGAAGTCAGCCTAACAGGAGGTAAAGATGATACGTATCTATACGTTAACACTTGCGCCCTCTCTCGATAGCGCAACAATCACCCCACAACTCTATCCCGAAGGGAAACTTCGCTGTTCATCACCCGTTTTTGAACCCGGCGGCGGCGGAATCAACGTTGCCCGCGCGATTGCCCATCTTGGCGGAACCGCAACCGCGATTTTCCCCGCAGGCGGCGCGACCGGCGAACATCTGGTCGCACTTCTGGCCGATGAAAACGTCCCCGTCGTCACCATCGACGCCAAAGACTGGACGCGACAAAACCTGCATGTTCATGTGGAGTCCAGCGGGGAGCAATATCGCTTTGTCATGCCCGGCGCGGCACTCGACGATGACGAATTTCGCCAGATTGAAGAACAGGTTCTGGAGATCGAATCCGGCGCCATTTTGGTTATCAGCGGGAGTCTGCCGCCCGGCGTCAAGCTGGAAAAACTGACGCAGCTTATTGCCGCCGCGCAGAAACAGGGCATCCGCTGCATTATTGATAGTTCGGGCGATGCGCTCAACGCGGCGTTATCTCTCGGCAATATTGAACTGGTCAAACCGAACCAAAAAGAGCTGAGCGCGCTGGTCAATCGCGAACTCACGCAGCCTGACGATGTGCGCAAAGCGGCGCAGGAAATCGTGAAGAGCGGCAAAGCGCGCCGCGTCGTTGTGTCTCTGGGGCCGCAGGGGGCGCTGGCGGTGGATAGCGAAAGCTGCGTCCAGGTTGTTCCCCCTCCCGTCAGAAGTCAAAGTACCGTCGGCGCGGGCGACAGCATGGTTGGCGCAATGACGCTAAAACTGGCGGAAAACGCCTCGCTGGAAGAGATGGTGCGTTTCGGCGTCTCGGCAGGCAGCGCGGCGACGTTGAATCAAGGAACACGTCTGTGTTCCCGGGACGATACGCAGAAAATCTACGCCTGGCTTTCTCAGTGATCGGCCATCCCCCTCCTTATTACGAGGGGGTTTCAGCGGCAAAGCTATCAGCATACGAATTAACCGACTATGCTAAAAAATCATGTGATTACAAAGAGGTGATTTATGGCCAGTGGTGATGTCATCCGCTATGTCATAACCGTGAAATTTCATGAAGACTCGCTGACAGAGATTAACGAGTTGAACAACCATCTGACGCGGTGCGGTTTTCTGCTCACCATGACCGACGAGCAAGGGCATGTGCATGAACTGGGTACCAACACATTTGGTTTTATCAGCGCCCTGAGCGAAGATGAGATCGCCGCGCTTACCGCCGGGCTGGCGGAAAGCGCTTTAGATAAGAAACCAGAAATATCGGTCATGACATGGGAGGAGTGGACTAAAGACCGATAATATCAGTGCCATTGTGCAAAAACGCGTCTACGGTGTGCGTTAGCTCGTGTTTTTTCACCGCATTTATGCGCTAACCTTATGATCTGGCAGACAACATGGGGAGAGACATCATGTGGCAGGCTATCAGTCGTCTTTTAAGCGAGCAATTAGGTGAAGGCGAAATCGAACTGCGTAATGAACTGCCCGGCGGAGAGATCCATGCCGCATGGCATTTACGCTATGCGGGACGCGATTTTTTCGTCAAATGTGATGAAAGAGAGCTCCTTCCCGGCTTTACGGCGGAAGCTGACCAACTGGAGCTGCTTTCCCGCAGTAAAACCGTCACCGTCCCGAAAGTCTGGGCGCAGGGCTCAGACAGAGACTACAGTTTTCTGGTGATGGATTATCTCCCTCCCCGTCCTCTGGATGCCCACAACGCCTTTATCCTCGGTCAGCAACTTGCCCATTTACATGAATGGAGCGACCAGCCCCAGTTTGGCCTTGATTTTGATAACGCCCTGTCCACCACGCCTCAATCCAATGCCTGGCAACGACGCTGGTCAACATTTTTTGCCGAACAACGCATTGGCTGGCAGCTCGAACTGGCGGCAGAAAAAGGCATCGCATTTGGCAATATCGATGCGATCGTTGAGCATGTTCAGCAGCGTCTGGCCTCGCATCAGCCGCAGCCTTCGCTGCTGCACGGCGATTTATGGTCAGGAAACTGCGCGCTTGGGCCTGATGGCCCCTATATTTTCGATCCCGCCTGTTACTGGGGCGACAGGGAGTGCGATCTGGCCATGTTGCCGCTGCATACCGACCAACCCCCGCAGATCTATGATGGCTACCAGTCTGTTTCTCCGCTACCGCTGGATTTTCTGGATCGCCAGCCGATTTATCAGCTCTATACCCTGCTCAATCGGGCGAGACTGTTTGGCGGGCAACACCTGGTGGTGGCGCAAAAAGCGATGGAAAGGTTGCTGGCGGCATAGCTATTGTGCCGGATGACAGCTTACAAATGCACTGAACCACAGGCCCGATAAGCGAAGCGCTATCGGGCATTCTTCATTGCTACACAAATCCAAGAAGCGAAAAGAAAACGTAGCCCAACACGATGATAATCACCGGCAGGATATAAAGCGGGAAAAACTGTAAGAAGATCGTGTGATGCGGAACCACGATGCGCGACTCAATTTGCTCGCGTGACAACCCCTCGCTGCCTTTCGCTTTTTCCAGAATAAGCTGATCTTCAACCCCTTCGCGAAGAAAACGCGCCTGGCGGCTCATCCTGGCGCCTGAGTCCTGCAATGCCAGGCCAACGAAAATCAACACAAAAATCACCCAGAAAACAATGTTCAGACTGTGTTGAAAATCCGGCGTTGGCGAGTTATACCAGAACAGGTTCAGGAACGCGGTATTCGCCCGCATCATATCAATCATAACGTGAGTAAAATCAAGCATCACCGCGTTAATCCCTTCCTGCTTTTCGCTGTGCTCATACATAAACTTCAGCAATGAAACCAGTGTGGAAATAAGCGCAGGGATAAAAATCACCCATCCCAGAATCCTTTTTAAGACAGCAATGCGTCCAGCTTGTTGATACGTCATGAGTTCCCCTTGATAAAGACGCGTCGTTTTGGCCTAAGTCTACCTGCTGATAACCAATTTCGCCTGTTCTTTAAAGGCGCTATGATACGTCATTAGCCATAATAAGCGCTTAATCCATTGTGTTTTCACCTCAAAAGGAGAGGTTGTAATGTCAACCCCGCGTCAGATTCTTGCTGCAATTTTCGATATGGATGGACTACTGATCGATTCCGAACCGCTTTGGGATCAAGCTGAACTGGAGGTCATGGCAAGTTTAGGCGTAGATATTACCCGCCGCCATGAACTCCCGGATACGCTGGGTTTACGCATCGATATGGTTGTTGACCTCTGGTACACCCAACAACCGTGGAATGGGCCAGACCGTCAGGCGGTTACCGACCGAATCATTACCCGCGCCATCTCACTGGTTGAAGAAACTCGCCCGCTGCTCCCCGGCGTGCGCGAAGCGGTCGCGCTGTGCAAATCTCAGGGGTTAATGGTCGGTCTGGCCTCCGCTTCCCCCCTGCATATGCTGGAAAAGGTGCTGACCATGTTTGATCTGCGTGAAAGTTTCGATGCCCTGGCCTCTGCGGAAAAACTGCCTTACAGCAAGCCGCATCCGCAGGTATACCTCGATTGCGCGGCCAAACTGGGCGTTGACCCGTTAACCTGCGTTGCGCTGGAAGACTCCGTCAACGGCATGGTCGCCTCAAAAGCGGCGCGAATGCGCTCAATTGTTGTTCCGGCGGAAGAAGGCCAGCACGACCCGCGCTTCGCCCTTGCCAACGTCAAACTGACTTCGCTGGCTGAACTGACCGCAGCGCATCTGCGCGGTTAAATAGCGACGGGCAGTGGCGACATTGCCCGTTTTGCTACGCACATCTTCTTTATAAAACGCTGTTTCATTTTTTATTGTATTCCTTCACCGCCTCTTCTATCCTTTTCTCAGGGCAAAAAACTGATAAAAACCGATAGCCGAGGTGAACATGATTCTGGATGCGTTTAGTCTTGCAGGTAAAGTCGCGATAGTGACCGGATGCGATACCGGGCTTGGGCAGGGTATGACGCTGGCGCTGGCGGAAGCAGGCTGCGACATCGTCGGCGTTAATCGCAAAGTCCCCCACGATACGGCAGCAAAAGTGGCGGCGCTCGGACGCCGTTTTATGGCGATCCAGGCCGACCTGAGCCAGCAACGCGCTATCCCGGCTATTGTCGCGCAAACGGTCGAACAGTTTGGCCGAATTGACATTCTGGTGAACAACGCCGGGACGATCCGCCGCGAAGACGCGCTGTCGTTTAGCGAGAAAGACTGGGACGATGTGATGAATCTGAATCTTAAATCCGTGTTCTTTCTCTCTCAGGCCGTCGCACGGCAATTCCTGAAGCAAGGTGATGGCGGGAAGATTATTAATATCGCCTCAATGCTTTCATTCCAGGGCGGCATTCGCGTGCCTTCTTATACCGCGTCGAAAAGCGGCGTATTGGGTATCACGCGGTTGCTGGCGAACGAATGGGCGGAACATCACATCAACGTGAACGCCATCGCTCCCGGTTATATGGCGACGAACAATACGCAACAGCTGCGGGATGACGCCGCACGCAGCAAAGAGATTGTTGACCGCATTCCGGCCGGACGCTGGGGCACACCTGCCGATCTGCAAGGCCCGGTTGTCTTTCTCGCTTCTTCGGCGTCTGATTACGTTCACGGCTATACCCTCGCCGTCGATGGCGGCTGGCTGGCGCGCTAATTCATGTCATTTGTGACATAGAGTTACAACGTCACCTCTTCCGCCTACTGTATAAAAACCCTATACTGTATGAATTGACAGTTTATTGGGTTTTATCATGACGGCGGAAGGCCACCTTCTTTTTTCCATTGCCTGCGCAGTGTTTGCCAAAAATGCGGAATTGACGCCGGTTCTCGCTCAGGGCGACTGGTGGCATATTGTCCCTTCGGCCATCCTGACCTGCCTGCTGCCCGATATTGATCATCCAAAATCATTTCTTGGCCAGCGTCTGAAATGGATATCAAAACCTGTCGCGCGCGCGTTCGGCCATCGCGGGTTTACGCACAGCCTGTTCGCCGTGTTCGCTATGCTTGCCCTTTTCTACCTGAAAGTGCCGGAGAGCTGGATTATTCCGGCCGATGCCCTGCAAGGAATGGTGCTCGGTTATTTAAGCCATATTCTGGCCGATATGCTGACCCCGGCGGGCGTTCCCCTGCTCTGGCCCTGCCGCTGGCGCTTCCGTCTACCGATCCTCGTTCCGCAAAAAGGCAATCAACTGGAGCGTTTTTTATGCATGGCGTTATTCGTGTGGGCTATCTGGATGCCGCAGACAATGCCCGAAAACAGTGCAGTGCGTTGGTCGTCGCAGATGATTAATATGCTGCAAATGCAGTTCGATCGCTTTATAAATCACCAGATTGCTGAGTAAACCAGCATAAATGTCATTTTTGGCATAAACAATTCCATTTGAATATAAGAGGTCGGTCACAGTTCTGCTAACCTTGCGCCAACAGGATCGCTGTCACACGGCGATACGTATAAAAAAATCAGGAGAACGGGGATGAATTTTCCATTAATCGCGAACATCGTGGTGTTCGTTGCACTGCTGTTCGTGCTGGCGCAAACTCGCCACAAACAGTGGAGTCTGGCAAAAAAAGTGCTGGTCGGTCTGGTGATGGGCGTGATCTTCGGTCTCGCCCTGCACACCGTTTACGGGTCTGACAGCCAGGTATTAAAAGACTCCGTTCAGTGGTTCAACATCGTCGGCAACGGCTATGTACAACTGCTGCAAATGATCGTCATGCCGCTGGTCTTCGCGTCTATTCTCAGCGCCGTTGCGCGTCTGCATAACGCGTCTCAGTTGGGTAAGATCAGCTTTCTGACCATTGGCACGCTGCTTTTCACTACCCTGATTGCCGCACTGGTGGGTGTACTGGTCACCAACCTGTTCGGTCTGACGGCGGAAGGTCTGGTGCAGGGCGGCGCGGAAACCGCGCGTCTGAACGCCATAGAAACCAACTATGTCAGTAAAGTCGCCGACCTCAGCGTACCGCAACTGGTGCTGTCGTTTGTGCCGAAAAACCCGTTTGCTGACCTGACCGGCGCAAACCCGACCTCCATCATCAGCGTGGTGATCTTCGCGGCATTCCTCGGCGTCGCGGCGCTGAAACTGCTGAAAGACGACGCGCCGAAAGGCGAACGCGTGCTAATCGCTATCGATACCCTGCAAAGCTGGGTGATGAAGCTGGTGCGCCTGGTAATGCAACTGACGCCATATGGCGTACTGGCGCTGATGACCAAAGTCGTCGCAGGGTCTAACCTACAGGACATCATCAAACTGGGTAGCTTCGTGGTCGCGTCTTATCTTGGCCTGATCATCATGTTTGTGGTGCACGGTATCCTGCTGGGCGTCAACGGCGTCAGCCCGCTGAAATATTTCCGTAAAGTATGGCCGGTTCTGACGTTCGCCTTTACCAGCCGCTCCAGCGCCGCGTCCATTCCGCTGAACGTGGAAGCGCAAACGCGTCGTCTGGGCGTACCGGAATCCATCGCCAGCTTCTCCGCCTCTTTTGGCGCGACGATTGGTCAGAATGGTTGTGCAGGCCTGTACCCGGCTATGCTGGCGGTGATGGTTGCGCCGACTGTCGGTATTAACCCGCTTGATCCGGTCTGGATTGCCACCCTGGTCGGTATTGTGACCGTCAGCTCTGCCGGTGTCGCGGGCGTCGGCGGCGGCGCCACCTTCGCTGCGCTGATCGTCCTGCCTGCGATGGGCCTGCCGGTCACGCTGGTCGCGCTGCTGATTTCCGTTGAACCGCTGATCGATATGGGTCGTACCGCGCTGAACGTGAGCGGCTCAATGACTGCCGGTACGCTGACCAGCCAGTGGCTGAAGCAGACGGACAAAACCCTTCTGGACAGTGAAGACGATGCCGAACTGGCACATCATTGATCCCGCGTGATGAAAAAACCGCCTTAATCAGGCGGTTTTTTTATGCGAATTATTCGGCTATCTCATTTTCCTGGCGAACCTGATTCGCCCATCGCTGCGCCGACTCAGGAACGGTAAATGCAGGCGATCGCTGAAATGCCTCCCCCATTAAGATAAAGGCGACATACTTTCCGCGCAGTATCCATACGTCACGAAACGCGTCCATTTTTATCGCATGTTCTGGCGGCGCGGGCTCCACGCGTGGAACATAGCTGATAACCGGGCGATTTTGTTGGCGAAGAGGTTTCATCATCAGTTGTTTCACTAAAGGCAAATGCTAAAAATCAGAAAAACACTATCTTAGCTGATTTTGCCCCCGTTCGTCCCGCCTTGCATGTGCGGTTTACGCTGATGGCGACGCACCGCGTCTGGTCACGGGCGGGTAAAACAAGCGCCGTCAGGCTGACGGCATAAAAAATGCGGCGCAGCAATGCGCCGCAAACTCAGGAGTCAGACATCAAGAAAACTGCCGAGACGATACCCACGTTCCGCAATCGCATACTTCAACGACGCAGACGTCAGCACGTCAAGCTCAGTCAAGCGGGGGTAACAATAGGCGCTCTGACGGATGATATTGTCGATGAACGCCGGATGACACATCACTTCCAGTGACTTTTCGCCTCTGTCAGCAGAGGCATCCAGCACCTGAAGAAACAGCGCTTCTGAAATAGCGTCGCCGTAAAACTCGCTGCTGAATCCCTGCGAGCTGCGTAACGCTACCGGCAGATCGTCAGCATTAAGCACCGACTGGCGATCGATACGCAGAGCAACGCCGCGTTCTGCCGCAAACTGTGCCACAATGGGAAAAATTTGCGGGAACATATGCACATGGTGATGACTGTCCAGATGCGTTGGCTCACGGCCAAAAAGGTCTATAAAACGCTGATACTGACACTCCAGCTCATGCGAAATTTCATCCAGCGGCAAGGTCTCTTCCTCGGCCATTTGCCAGATCCATTTTCCCAGCAGCCCTTCACGCGTCAAACCCGGCATTGCCGTCAGCGGCTTCCCTAAGGTGAGCACAAAATGCATCCCCACCGCCAGTTTCGGCACGTCACGGCACAGTTGCGCCGCATGGTCGATGGCGTCACCATTGACCAGCGCCGTTGTGGACGTCACAACGCCATTCCGACAAGCCTCGACAATGCCGTAGTTTTGTCCCTTGCTCAGGCCAAAATCATCCGCATTCACAATCAATAAGCGTTCCATACCCAACCTCTGTCAGTGTTGTGCGCCTTTGAGTTTCTCGATGCATTCCGCAAAATTCGGCAGCCACTTCTCGTGAGCCAGAATCAATTCCCGCGCCAGGGTTTCCGCATCGCGATCGGAGTGCACCAGCGGGCTCAGGTTAAGCGCTAATAGCACATCATTGAACTCGCCGCTCAGCGCCGCCTTACTGGCTGCGACTTCAAACCCTTTGATGGTATAGATGAGGCCCAGCACTTTTTCATCGAAATGCGTGATGCGCGGGTGCGGCGTCGCCCCATTCCGCCCTAATGTGCAGGTCATCTCCACCGCCCAGTCAGCAGGGATATTATCCACATGACCATGATGTGGGATATTGACGTAGTGTTCCGTCTGCTTATCGTTATAGATAGCGTTAATCACTTCACATGCGGCGTCGGAATAGTAAGCCCCGCCGCGCTGCTCCAGCTCTTTCGGTTTGATGTTCAGCTCTGGATTTTTATAAAGATCGAAGAGCTGTTTCTCAACCTTCTGCACCACCTGAGCGCGCGCGCCGCCTTTATAGTATTCGCCCATTTCAATCGCCAGCATCTCTTTTTGCTTGAAGTAGTAAAGCAGATAGGAACACGGCAGCATATTCAGCGAGCGAATAAGCCCTTCGCTAAACGGCAGGTCAAAAATATTTTTCACCGTTGACGCTTTTAACTGCCCGGACGCCACGCCATCCAGCAGTTCAGCAAAGCGCGATTCGCCATTCACCAGTACGTCTTTAATAAACACCATGTGGTTGAGGCCAAACAGGTCGATCGACAGATCGTCGCTGTCTTGCAATGCCAGCACGTCATGGATGAACATTTTCATCCCCACGGGGATATTGCATACGCCGATGAATTTCTTAAAGTGGGTGTGGCGATAAACCGCTTCTGTCACCATGCCTGCCGGGTTAGTGAAGTTAATGACCCACGCGTTCGGGCACAGTTCTTCGACATCTTTCACGATATCAAAGATAACCGGGATGGTGCGCAACCCTTTGAACAGGCCGCCTGCGCCGTTGGTCTCTTGCCCCAGATACCCGTGACTTAGCGGAATGCGTTCATCCTGTTCACGGGCTTTCAGCTGGCCCACGCGCAGTTGCGTAGTGACGAAATCTGCCCCTTGCAAAGCTTCGCGACGATCCAGCGTTTTGTATAATTTCAGCGGGACACCGGCTTTGTCGATCATGCGCTGGCAGAGGTCAAAAATAATATCCAGCTTCTCTTTTCCGTCTTCAACATCCACCAGCCATAATTCAGAAACCGGCAATTCATGATAACGCTTAATAAAACCTTCCAGTAATTCAGGGGTGTAGCTGCTCCCGCCACCAATTGTGACGACTTTTAATTTCTGGCTCATACTTTCTCCCTTCAGTGTAAAAACACTGGCGTGTATTACGCTCTGCCCGTTCGTCAGGTATGGCGCGGACGTCCCGCGCTATTCAGGGCAAGCGATAAAATCGTGTTGTCAGGTCAATATTGTTTACTGATTAAATTCAGTTAATTTTTTACGATAACTGTTCGGTGTAAATGAGGTCAGCTTTTTAAACGTTTTAATAAACAGACTTGGGCTACTGTAACCCGCCTCATACGCTATATCCGTTACGGAGTAGTTGGTCATTTCCAGCTGTTTTTTCGCAAAATTAATACGGATCTCATTAATAATCTGCATTGGCGTTTTGCTGTAATAACGCTGCGTTGCGCGGGTCAGATACTCCTGAGATTTTGCGGACAGGTGCACCATATTTTCCAGCGCGTTTTCACCAAACTGCGTTTTGTCGTGCATTGTCTCCACGGTCGCTTTCAGCCATTGCGGAATATCGTCAATCACCTGCTCTTCACGGTGATGGCGCAGCCGGTTAATGATGTAGAAGGTGACCACTTCTACAAACTCATCTAACCCGTTTCCCCGAAAGTTCAGCGACGCGATAACCGTTTCAATATAAGTCAGGAAAGCGCTGTTGACCCGGTATACCTGAGACGCAACAAAACAAAACGGTAATAAAGGATGATAGTGTTGTTCAAAAAAACGCTTACTGATACCAACGTTAAGAATACGCGTGGCGCCGAACTCATAGAAACTCTGGTGGTGCGATCCCAACGGGATAAACACGAAATCACCACGCTCCAGCAGCACACGTTTACCGTTGATTTCCTGATAGTAGCGCCCCGTTAACACCAGGGTAAATTCATAATAATCATGCTGATGCAGCCCACTGATGCTCTCAGTTTTGTTATAGATAAACACATGGAAATTCTTGCCGTTAAAAAGCTGTTGCTCACGAGCGGTGGCGATCTCCGGTGCGTTAACCTGTAGCTGCATCATTTATTCCTCACTGTTCCAGCTTCTCGTGAAGCTCGATTAACTCTGTAACCAGTTCCCGCGCTAACATCGACGTCATCAGGTGATCCTGAGCATGAACCAGCACCAGGCTGACTTTCATTTTACCTTCGCCCTGATCGCCTTCAATCAGTTTCGTCTGCACGAGATGCGCTTCATTGAGCGCCATCCGCGACTGCTCCATCATCGTTTTTGCCGCAGCAAAATCACCCTGCTTGGCCTGTTTCAGCGCCGCATAAGCCAGGCTGCGCGCCTGACCGGAGTTGATGATAAGCCCCATCACCACTTCTTCGAGTTCTTCCGCCTCTGACGGCGTACCCGCTACGTTTTCGAGATCCAACATACGTTTTCCTCTGGTTCAGCCCGGCATGGGGAGACCATGCCGGATTAAATTTAAAATTTCAGTGCGTTAGCGATTTCTTCTTCGCTTTCTTCTTGCTCAATTGCATTCTGCGCTTTGTTGGCGACAACCACGAAAGGCAGATAAATCAGCGTCGCGACGCCCAGGTTGAACAGTGCGACCAGCAGAGCGGCAACGCTGCCGTTGGTGTTAAAGAACGCTCCCAGACCGGTTGGCATCGTCCACGGCGCGATGTTGGTAATCGGCGGGATAATCCCCAGGTAATACGCAATCAGCGTAATGGCGGCCAGAATCGGCTGAACCAGAATGAACGGGATAAACATCACCGGGTTCATAATAATCGGCAGGCCGAACAGAATCGGTTCGTTAATCTGGAAGATACCAGACGGCAGCGCCAGTTTTGCTACCTGGCGGTAATCCGCACGACGCGAGGCCAGGAAGATAGCGATAATCAGACCCAGCGTCGCGCCACTCCCTCCGAGGAAAATATAGGAATCGAGCATCGGTTTCGCCCAGACGTGGAACGTCTTCCCGGCTTCCAGCGCCGCATCCACGGAACCAAACTGCTGATAGATGGCGATGTTTTCCAGCGCCCACGGGGTCATAATACCGCTGTCCAGCGCGGTCAATGCCAACGAGCCGTGAATACCAAAGAACCACAGTAGCGGAACAAACAGCACATAGGCCCAGCCAACCACGCTGCCCAGCGATGCCAGCGGCGTAGAAATGGTATCCATAATGATCTGGTGGAAGTTAGAACCGTAGTTCGCCAGCGCCCACGCAATGATCCCCATAATGGAGAGAATAATAAAGCCTGGAATTAACGCCGAGAATGAACGGGAAACCGACGCCGGGACGCTGTCCGGTAATCTAATGACCCAGTTGCGGCGCACAATAAAGGTAAACATTTCCGCCACGACCAGACCAATAATAATACCGGAGATAATATTCGCACCGCCCAGCCAGTTCGCGCCAACCGCATAAGCTTCGCCTACGCTATATGGCGTAACGGTCATAAAGGCCGCCACGGATAACAACCCCGCCGCCAGCGCATCAACTTTACGCTCTTCCGCCAGCGCCATTCCGATAAAGAACGGCGCCATTAACGACATAATACCAAGCGTACCGTTATAGACGTTTCCGCCAATGCCTTTTAAGCCATTCAATGTTTCAATGGTGGAAGCATCAAGCCGAATGCCTAAAGAATAAAAAAACGACCCCTCCCCAAAGCTCAGGAAAACGTTGTTGATTAATACAAACATGGCCCCCGCAAGGGTTAACGGCATTAAGCGAATAAAG
The DNA here is from genome assembly GCF_030333595.1 of Citrobacter sp. CK181. Classification (NCBI taxonomy): domain Bacteria; kingdom Pseudomonadati; phylum Pseudomonadota; class Gammaproteobacteria; order Enterobacterales; family Enterobacteriaceae; genus Citrobacter; species Citrobacter sp. CK181. Next base: position 147,301 of record NZ_JAOWFN010000012.1, read on the forward strand.
CCGTTTTTGATTGCATTAACGTGCGGCTGCTTTCCTATTTTAACAGCAAAAGGAAGGAGTACCTTTTCAAGTGAAGCAATGACGTTACTCATAGAAAAATACCCTTAAATACCGCAATAAAATATTGCGGTGAATGTTTATGAAATAACTCTTTGACGGGAAAAATTAAAACAAAAAATTAATTTGCGGCGGCTTTTTTAATTGCTGCGACAGCAGCCTTAAGCACGCCTAAACCATCGACTTTGCCATACAGCAGCGAGTCAATCACTTCTACAGGTTTGTTGGGTAACAAACGCTGAATTTCGGGTAACATATAAGCAATTTGTGGGCCTAATAACACGACATCCGCTGAAAGACCTTTTTCTCCTGCCAGCGTCTCAGGAAATGCTTCAATAATAACCGGCACTTCATATTTCTCAGCCTGAGCGCGCATCTTCGATACCAGTAAAGAAGTCGACATGCCCGCAGAACAAAACAGATAAATGTGTTTCTTTTCCATAAAAACGATCCTCATATGCGATTATCTGTTAGCCAGTCATTCCGCAAGCCTTAACCTGCATCCATGCACTGGACAACTTGCGTAACCGAATTTACTTTTTTAGGTGGCTGAAATGAGTATACGGGATAGAACTGGCGGATGGTATTTCTTTGACTAACAAAATTGTCTCTCATTGACCTGGTGTTATGACCCCTCTCACATTTCAGGCAAATATTTCGCGACAATAAATAAGATTATCCCAGGAACAAAAAAACCGGCACACAGGCCGGTTCATACATATGCTCAGGCAATATACAGTTGTTACTGCTTCGGAGCCTGCGGATCGGTGTCATACTCTGCACAGCTCTGGTAGCCGGAGTTAATCACATGACCAGTGTCATCCAGCGCGACAAAATAGGTTTCAGCTTTACCATCACGTTGACCCAGGATGTAGGTCTGGCAAGTACCGCGCGCATGAATCATGCTCACTTCAGATGAAGGCTTACCGGCAATCTGCTCAACCTGCGACCGGCTCATCCCTTTTTTCACATCTTTTACTACAGGCTGGACAAATTGGTCTTTTGTACGATCGTACGCCGTACACCCTGCCAGCATAGTCATTACCGCCGCTGCACTCAGAATTCCTGCTATATTCTTGTTCATTTTCCGTCCTCTTGTTTATCAGCGTGTTATATAAGCCTGGAATACATCAGGGCTTTTTTCAAGCCCACAATCGATGCAACAAATCTTTCAGAAAATTCCAATTAAACAAAACGATGTCGTTTTAATGCCGTAAATTGCGCCACTCAGGCCGTGGAGTCTTGTCGTTTAGAGAGCAAAGCGTTAGCTTTAACGCAGTATATTTATTCTGAAAATCTTCGGAGGGGTTAAATGACGCTACAGCAAGAGATAATCCGGGCGCTTGGCGCAAAACCGCACATTAATGCAGAAGAGGAAATTCGCCGCAGCGTAGATTTCCTGAAAGCGTACCTGAAAACATATCCCTTCCTGAAATCCCTGGTACTGGGTATCAGCGGAGGGCAGGATTCGACGCTGACGGGCAAATTGTGCCAGACCGCAATTACTGAACTGCGTGAAGAGACAGGGAACGACGCCCTGCAATTTATTGCCGTGCGTCTGCCATTCGGCGTGCAGGCCGACGAGCAGGATTGTCAGGATGCGATCGCGTTTATTCAGCCGGACAGAGTCCTGACCGTCAATATTAAAGGCGCCGTTCTGGCCAGCGAGCAGGCATTGCGTGAAGCAGGCATTGAGTTAAGCGATTTTGTTCGCGGCAACGAAAAAGCCCGCGAACGCATGAAGGCGCAGTACAGTATCGCCGGAATGACCAACGGTGTGGTGGTCGGCACCGATCATGCCGCCGAAGCGGTGACGGGCTTCTTCACTAAATATGGCGATGGCGGTACCGATATTAACCCGCTTTTCCGTCTGAACAAGCGCCAGGGAAAACAGCTGCTCGCCGCGTTGGGTTGCCCGGAACATTTATATAAGAAAGCGCCAACGGCGGATCTCGAAGACGATCGCCCTTCTCTGCCGGACGAAGCGGCGCTTGGCGTCACCTATGACAACATTGATGATTATCTGGAAGGGAAAACGCTGGATGCCAGCATCGCGAAAATCATCGAAGGTTGGTATATCCGAACGGAACACAAGCGTCGCACACCCATTACGGTGTTTGACGATTTCTGGAAGAGATCATAATCGCCGGATGGCGACGTACCGTCTTATCCGGCCTACATCACTGTATAACGCCTGTAGGCCCGATAAGCGAAACGCCATCGGGCGCGAACGTACCACCTTATCCGCCTACATCGCTGCATAGCTCCCGTAGGCCCGATAAGCGAAGCGCCATCGGGCGCTGTCCTGTTGCATTTACTGGACGGTGTCCGGCGTATAACCCGGCAACCACGTAATCTCGCTAAACAACAGCTGTCCTTCTGGCTTCAACAACCGTAACGTGTGTTTCCCGTCATGCCAGCAGGCGCCCTGATCGGCGGTCAGGAGCTTGTCTCCCAGTTGCCAGGCGCCGCTAATAACAAACACAACGCCACCGCGCGAACCGAAGGTCGTAAACGTGCGATCGGCAACCCTGACCTTCGCCTTACAGCGATCGCGTCGGGTCATGATATTGAGATCCATCGACATTTGCCCTTCCGACAGCGTGGCTTTCACAACGCTATCGCCTGCAAACGTGAACGGCTGATGTCGCTTGAGGGTATGGGTAAACGTATTCACGCCTTCCAGCATCACCTCTCCGCCTTCCAGTAACGTAATAACGCGCTCAACCCCAGGAAAAAGGGAAAACTCCCCGTTCCCGGCGATAGACGCAATACTGGCGCGCCAGTGAAAATCCCGCGTCGCCGGAGGAAAACAACAAATCTCGCGCGTTTCGCCCGCACCATTGCGCCAGAGGTTTACCGGCATTTTACGGATATCAAAGTATTCCATTATCACTCCCGAGAAGGACGCAGCGCCATAATATGGCACATTGTTGTTATCGGCAGCAGTGAAGATTTACCTTAACGAGAAGAAAAGAAAAACCGCCGATCCTGTCCACATCGAGAAGAGATGTTGTGAACAGGACCGGCGGTCTTGAATGCGTTAGCGTAACGCTGAGGGATTACTCAGCAGGTGGTGTTGGCATTTTACCTTCCGGCGCCGGACGTTCTGTCAGACGCTTCTCAAAATTGGCATTAAACTGTTTTTTCTGTTCCGGCGTCAGAATGTTGTAGATCTTATTCTGCGTTTCCATGTGCGCCAGCATATTGGCTTTGCGCTGTTCTTCCATCTTCGCAATCTGCGCTTCGGCTTTCGCCTTATCGAAGCTGTCGCTGGCGATGATATCGTGCATTGCGCGGCGCTCTTCCAGCGGCGGACGTTTCATCTGGTCACGCTGACCTTTCATGATGTCGCGGATTTGCTGTTTCTGCGCGTCGGTCAGGTTCAAATCTTTGAACATCATGTCATGATGCGGACCGAATTTGCCTTTGTGGTGCATCATCGGCTTCGCATCTGCCGGAGCAGCGGTAGTGGTATCAGCCGCGTGAGCCAGGTTCGCAGCGCCCAGCGCCAGGGTAGAGGCAACAAACAGTGCAGTTAATTTACGCATAATCTATGTCCTTCCTTTCAGTTATTCTTTCGGCGTAGCGCCGTGTTGACGAGATAAACTTTACCGCCTTAATCGTCAATTAGTCAGAGCAACGGTAAAACAATGAAAGTGTAAAAAACAATTTTTCGTCAATTATGAAGAAAAAAAGAATAAATCGAGGAGAGTTGCAATATTTTATTGCAAGCGGATGATTTTGCAGGAAATATGAAGAACTATACCTGACCGGTGACTATTAATAAAGCAGTTTACCAGGATTAATCCGTAATAAATCGCGATAGCACACAAAAATAAGACCCTCAGACGTTCGCCTGAGGGGGAAATAATTACGCGAGTTTTTCCAGCATCAGGCCAGCACGTAAACCACAGGCCACATTAGGGTTAGGAAAGAGAACATATTCAACATCATGGGTAGCGATCACCCGTTCATCGCCATCCTGCGCCAGTAGCGTTCCTTCTTTGAACGGCGTGAAATTCAGCGTCTGGTTATCCATATAGAGAACAAACGCATCGCTGCGGCGTGTAATTTGCGCCACCACGCGATAGCGAACCGGCCTTATTCCCCCTTCCATCGGCTTTTCTCCCGCCAGCAACGTCGCCAGCGCCTGCGCGGTAGGGGTAAATTGCGTCAGATCGTTGTGCCCAAACGGCAGCGCTTTGCCCAGTTCCAGCGTGCAGGACAACGCGCCAAAATGCTCACAGCTAAAATGCGTAAAGGTGCCGCCCGGCGTTTGATGAAAAACCAGCGCCTCCAGCCCTGCCGCCCCCAGCCATGACAGAAAGTGTTCATCCCAGGGGATAGGCCGTTGCGGCAAAACGCCAAACCGAACGTGGCGGGAGCCGCGAATCGCAGTATGCAGATCGAGATGCCAGCGTATCCACATTTTGCGGCGGGAATAAAAATCCTCCAGCAGTTGTTCCAGCTCGCGGGCGCGCAGCGTTTCCCCGCTCTCCTCGAACATCTGCCAGCGCCCGCCGAACATACGGTTCATATCGCTATGGCAATAGCGTACCCCCTCGGCCAGCGCCGGAGGATTCCCCAGAATCACCAGCAATCGCCAGCGCAGGGGGATTTTCCCTTCAAACAGCGCCGAAAGGAGTGCGTCCAGCATTTCCACAGGCGCCGTTTCATTGCCGTGGATGCCCGCAGAGAGCACCAGAGCGCGGTCAACCTCAACGGCAGGCGTAAGTTCAAGCACACCAGGCATCTGCCAGCGCCAGTGAAAGCTCTCCGTTTCCCCTTGCGTAATATCGGGGGATATTCCTGCCAGCGTCTGCGCCAAAAAGTTATCCATTCCCTGCACCCTCCTGCTGGAAGGGATACACCGACCCCAGGTTAAGCAGTTGCGTCAGCGTATCAAGCGCCTCCCGCCCTTCACGCAGCAATTGCGGATCGGCCAGATCGGCGGCGGTGAGGCGGTCGCGATAATAACGATCCACCCAGTCATTGAGCGTGCTGAACAGGGTATCGTTCATCATCACCGCCGGATTCACCGCCCGCAGCTCATCCTCGGTCAATACCACACGCAAGCGTAAACAGGCCGGGCCGCCGCCGTTCGCCATACTTTCGCGCAGGTCGAACACGCGCAGATCGCTGATGGGGTTATCAGCCGCCAGCAACGCGTTCAGATACCGCCACACACCGGCATGTTCCCGGCACTCCTGCGGCAGAACCAGCGCCATAGAGCCGTCATCGCGGCTTAAAAGCTGACTATTAAACAGGTACGTGGCGACGGCATCCTGCACGGAAACCTCCCGGGCAGGCACCTCAAGCGGCATAAATCCCGCCACGCGCGACCGGAGCTGGCGCATCAGCTCGCCCTGCTTTGCGAACGCCTGTTCATGGCAGAACAGCACCTGGCGGTTCGACACCGCAATCACATCGTTGTGGAATACGCCGAGATCGATAACGTCTGGGTTCTGCCGGGCAAAGATAACCTGATGCGGATTCACCTGGTTAAGACGCGCCACCGCTTCACTGGCCTCGCGGGTTTGCCGCGCCGGATAGCGCACCGGACGCGTGTCGACGCCCTCTTCACGCCCATAGACAAACAGCTGAATACCCGGCGCGCCATAATCACCGCCGAGCCGGTTATGGTTGGCAGCGCCTTCATCCCCCAGCAGCGCCACCTGCGGCAGCGCGTCGTGCACTGCGAAAAACTGCGCGTCGCGGAAGATGGCCCGCAACAAAGACGCCGTGGTCGGTGCCTCCAGCGCGCGGTGAAATTTGTTGTTCAGGTTCGCCACCGTCAGATGCACTTTGCCGTCAAGCGCGTCCGCTGAAGGACATACCGTCGCCGCATTCGCCACCCACATCGGCGAAGCGGAGCTGACGCTGGAGAGCCAGTGAGGTGCCTGGCGCGCCACTTTCTCCAGCACCTGCTCGTCCTGCCCGCTAAAACCTAGCTGACGAAGCACGGGAATAAACGGCCGCTCGTGCGGGGGGATGACCGCCTGAGGGAATCCCGCATCCGCCAGCGCTTTCATCTTGAGTAAGCCCTGCTTCGCCGCCAGGCGGGGATTCGACACCTGAAAGCGGTGCTGTATCGACGCCTCATTACCAAAGGACAGCCCGGCATAGTGGTGGGTTAACCCCACCAGACCGTCAAAATTCACTTCATGCGCTTTCATACCGGTTCCTCGCGAGAGAAGTCCAGCCCCGGACTGAGCGAATCGGGCAGTACAAGCGTCGGCGATTCCAGGCTCGCCATCGGCCAAGCGCAATAATCTGCTGCATACCAGGCGCTGGGGCGATGGTTCCCCGACGCGCCAACGCCACCAAACGGCGCCGTGCTGGCCGCTCCGGTCAGCGGTTTGTTCCAGTTAACAATACCCGCACGCGCCTCCAGCAGTAGCTGGTCGAACTGCTTACGATCGGGAGACACCAGCCCGCACGACAAACCGAAGCGGGTGTTATTCGCCATACGAATGGCTTCATCAAAGCGCTCATAGCGCCAGACGCTCAATAACGGGCCAAACACCTCGTCATCCGGGACCTGCTTCACGCCGGTCATTTCGATAATGCCCGGCGTTAACAAGGACGTTCCCGCTTTCAGCATACGTGGGGCCAGCAGCGTTCGTCCGCCCATCGCCTCAAGACGCTGCCAGGCCTCATACACATGACGCGCAGCCGGTTCGGAAATCAGCCCGCCGATGAACGGCTGCGGTTCATCATCCCACTCACCCGGCGTTAAACGCTGACTCACCTCCAGCAGGCGCGCCAGAAACGCGTCGCCCTGTTCCCCGCGTTTCACCAGCAAACGGCGGGCGCAGGTGCAGCGCTGTCCGGCGGTGACAAACGCCGACTGAATCGTGAGGTGTACCGCCGCATCAATGTCCTCTGGGTTCTCAATAATGAGCGGGTTATTCCCTCCCATTTCCAGCGCCAGGATTTTTTCCGGTTGCCCGGATAACTGACGGTGCAACTGATACCCCGTATTCGCGCTGCCGGTAAAGAGCAGGCCGTCAAGCGCGTCCAGCGCGCTGAGCGCCTGTCCCGTTTCGCGCCCTCCTTGCACCAGGTTGAGTACGCCAGGCGGCAACCCCGCCTGTTGCCACAGTTTCATCACCGCTTCGCCAGTCCACGGCGTTAGCTCGCTCGGTTTAAAAATCAGGGTATTTCCGGCCAGCAGCGCCGGAACGATATGGCCGTTGGGTAAATGGCCGGGGAAATTGTACGGGCCAAACACCGCCAGCACGCCATGCGGACGATGGCGCAATGTCGCCGCCCCGTCCGGCAATTCGCTTTGTTGTTCTCCCGTCCGGGCATGGTATGCCTTCACCGAGATAGCGATTTTATTGATCATCGCCGTCACTTCCGTCGCCGCTTCCCAGCGAGGCTTCCCGGTTTCTCGCGCAATAATTGCCGTCAACTCCGCTTTATGAACCTCCAGCAAGGCGGCAAATTTTTCCACGATGGCCTGCCGCGCGGCGAAAGGCAGCCTGGCCCAGGCCGGAAACGCTGCACGCGCCGCACGCCCTGCCTCAGCGACCTGTGTCGCATCCGCGTCGCTGCCCTGCCAGAGCACTTCGCCATTCACCGGATTCGTTTTGACCCGGCGCTCCCCCTGACCAGTTACCCAGTCGCCATTTATCCATAAAGTCATGCGGTTTTCTCCTCAGCGCAAAGACGTACCAGACGAACGCGATCTCCCGCGTGGCATTTGAGCGCATCAAGTTGCGCCGCAGTCAGCACCAGACGTTGCGTATCCGGGTCGGTACGAATCAGCATGGCGCGAAAGTGATGATAATTTTCATTGGCGACCAGACACGCCGGAAACTCGCCCGGCGCGGGCTGGCCTTCCACCACGTCCAGCAGGCGGCTTTTACGGATTGCCCGAACCCGATCAATGTCGCACTCCAGCGTCGGGCCGCCGTCGAAAATGTCGATATAGTTGCGGTAGCGGAAACCTTCTTTCTCCAGTACCGTTCTGGCCGGCGCCGTTTGCGGATGTACTTCGCCAATCACCGCCTGGGCTTCTTCCGATAAGAAATGGGTGTAAATAGGGTGCTTCGGCATCAGTTCAGCAATAAACGCCTTCTGTCCGGTGCCGCATAAATAGTCTGCCCGGCTGAATTCCATGGAAAAAAAGCGTTCTCCCAGGCTTTCCCAGAACGGCGAGTAGCCGTGTTCGTCGATCACGCCGCGCATTTCCGCCACAACCTTTTCATTAAATTTGTCGCGAAACGCCGCCATAAACATAAAGCGTGATTTAGAGAGCAAATAGCCGTTGCCCTCTTTACGCCAGTCGGGATCGAGGAACAGCGTGCACAGTTCGCTGCTCCCGGTGTGATCGTTACTGAGAAACAGCGTCGGCAGCGCGTTATAGACATTCAGCTCTTTAGAAGCATGCACCAGCGTGCCAACGCGATAGTTGTACCAGGGATCGTTCAACCCCACGGCCACCTCAATCGCACAAATTCCCGCAACGCTTCCCGTATCGCTGTCCTCCAGCACGAACACGTAACCCTGTTCGCTTTTCGGCAGTTCGCCACGCCACGTTTTTAGCGCGCGCTCAATACGCGACGTCAGCGTCGCTTCATCTGCTGGCAGAGAGGTCAGGCCGCCGCCGGTTTTACTGGCAAGCTGCATCAACGCACTGACATCACGTCGTTCGACGGGGCGGATCACCATCATGACGAACCTCCTGCTTTGATGCGTTCACAGGCCAGCGCAAAGCGATCCAGCCCGGTTGCCACTTCCTCTTTGCTGACGTTTAACGCAGGTGCGAAACGCACCACGTTAGCGCCCGCAATCAACACCATCACTCCGGCTTTTGCGGCTTCCTGTGAAATAAGTTTAGCTTTTCCGGCAAACTCAGCCTCCAGAACGCAGCCAATAAGCAGCCCCAGTCCACGAATTTCACTGAACAATCCGAAGCGTTCATTTATGGCGTTCAGGCGTTCGACAAACCAGTCATGGCGTTGCTTAACGCCGTTCAGCATTTCCGGCGTATTGACGATTTCCAGCAGCTTTCCCGCCACCGCAGAAGCCAGCGGGTTGCCGCCGTAGGTGGTTCCGTGAGTGCCTACCGTCATCACGCTGGCGCATTTTTCAGTGGCCAACAGCGCCCCGATGGGGAAACCGCCGCCCAGCGCTTTCGCAGTGGTAAGCAGATCGGGGGTGACGCCATAATGCATGTAGGCATACAGCTCGCCGGTACGCCCAACCCCCGTCTGTACTTCATCAAAAATCAGCAAGGCATTGTGTCGGTCGCACAATTCGCGCAACCCCTGTAAGAATGCTTTCGTGGCCGGAAGCACGCCCCCTTCGCCCTGCATGGGCTCCACGATCACCGCGCATGTCGTGTCATCAATCAGTTCGCTGGCCGCGTTGAGATCGTTATACACGGCATGGCGGATATCCGGCGGCAGCGGAGCGAAATCCTGTGAATACGCAGGCTGCCCGCCTGCGCTGACGGTAAACAGCGTGCGGCCATGAAAGGCATTTTTGAATGCCACAATCCCGCTTTTATGCGTGCCAAAACGATCGTGCGCATACTTACGCGCCAGTTTCAGCGCCGCTTCGTTGGCCTCCGCGCCGGAGTTACAGAAGAAGACGCGTTCAGCAAAGGTGGCGTCAATCAGCATCTTCGCCAGTCGCAGCACCGGCTCGTTGGTGTAGCCATTTCCGGTATGCCAGAATTTGCTTGCCTGCTCATTCAGCGCCTCGCGTAAAGCCGGGTGCGCATGGCCGAGCGCATTCACCGCAATTCCCCCGGCGAAGTCGATATACTCTTTCCCCTGCTGATCCCACAGGCGTGAGCCTTCTCCACGAACCGGAATAAAAGGTGCCGGGGCATAGACCGGCATCATCCATTCATCAAAATTTTCACGCGTAATTGACAGAGACATAGCGACCTCTTCCGGTAAATAAAAAGTTATTTATATGTTAATAAAATGAGTGTTTGCGCTGTAAATGTAGATTGCACTGTTCGTGCCAGCCAGAGGAAAAAATGCATAAACCGGTTTTGGAAACGAAAAATCAACGGGTTACAACCCGCCGGCATTCACTATTGCTGCATAAAAAGTGAATATATTTGCGAAGAAAAGAACAAATAAGAGGAAAAATCGAAATATTATTCAGTCGCCAAATATAATTCTGGAATTGTGATCGTAGACGAAATTTATCAGAAATTATTGCATCGTTATGACGCACTCCGCCCTGAAACAGTGCAGTTTTTGCTCCATCGTTAAGGCCATTGGCAGTTATCGTTTGATTCGCGCGACAAGTGGCAGTCAGCCCGTCTAATTTCTGCTACCATCCTTGCACTATTCACCTTGCAAAGTGGCAGCGACTATGAAATTTGTCTCTTTTAATATCAACGGCCTGCGCGCCCGTCCTCATCAACTGTCAGCCATTGTCGACAAGCACCAGCCTGACGTGATCGGCTTGCAGGAGACAAAAGTTCACGACGATATGTTCCCTCTCGAAGAGGTAGCAAAGCTCGGCTATAACGTCTTCTATCACGGACAGAAAGGCCATTACGGCGTCGCGCTACTGACCAAAGAGACGCCTGTTTCTGTGCGCCGTGGTTTTCCCGACGACGGCGAAGAGGCGCAGCGCCGTATCATCATGGCGGAGATCCCGTCACCGCTGGGCAGTATCACCGTCATTAACGGCTATTTCCCGCAGGGCGAAAGCCGTGACCACCCGCTGAAATTTCCGGCAAAAGCGCAGTTTTATCAGAACCTGCAAAACTACCTGGACAACGAACTGAAACGCGACAATCCGGTGCTGATCATGGGGGATATGAATATCAGCCCAACCGATCTGGATATCGGCATTGGCGAAGAGAACCGCAAACGCTGGCTGCGTACCGGTAAGTGCTCTTTCCTGCCGGAAGAGCGCGAGTGGATGGATCGCCTGATAAACTGGGGGCTGGTGGATACCTTTCGTCACGCGCACCCGGAAACGGTCGATAAATTTTCATGGTTTGATTACCGCTCAAAAGGTTTCGACGACAACCGGGGGCTGCGCATCGACCTGCTGCTGGCGAGCAATCCGCTGGCCGAACACTGCGTTGAAACCGGCATTGACTATGAAATCCGCAGCATGGAAAAACCGTCCGACCATGCGCCCGTCTGGGCAAAATTCCGGGTCTGATAAACGCAGGTGAACGCGAAAAAACGACTGCTCTCAGGTTTTTTAATCATCTGTATCGCCGGGGTGGTGTGGGCTTTGCCTCCCGGTTTTCTCTCCCTTGATACCCTGAAACGCTATCACACGATGCTGGCGGCCTGGCAGCAACAGTCGCCATTCCTGAGCGCCGGTCTCTATTTTCTGGTCTATACGCTGGTGGCGGCCTTATCGATTCCCGGCGCTGCGCTGCTGACGCTGCTCGGCGGCGCGCTATTCGGACTCTGGCAAGGAACGCTGCTGGTCTCCTTCGCGTCAACCCTCGGCGCTACGCTCGCCATGCTGGCCAGCCGCTACCTGCTGCGGGAGTGGATCTCCCGCCGGTTCGCACGCCAGATGCAAACCGTAAATCATGGTATGGCGCGCGACGGCGCCTTTTATCTGTTTGCGCTGCGCGTAATGCCGCTGTTCCCCTTTGTTCTTGTTAATTTACTCGCCGGGTTGACGTCAATCCGCGTACGTCAATACTGGTGGATCAGTCAGGCGGGCATGTTTCCGGCAACGGTGATTTATCTCAACGCCGGACGCCAGCTCAGCCAGTTGACATCAATACGCGACATCATTTCCCCCGGTATGCTGGCGGCCTTTGCCCTGCTGGGGCTGTTACCACTGGCCTCCCGTTGGCTGGTTAAGCGTTTTTTACGATCCTAATTTCAGGAGCGATCATGCGTCGTACTCTATTACTGGCGGGTCTGCTGTTGACGGGCCATGTGCAAGCCGTCGAAAACTGGCAGGCGGTGAAAGATGAAGCCAAAGGCCAGACCGTCTGGTTTAACGCCTGGGGCGGCGACAATGCCGTTAATCAGTATCTCGACTGGGTCAGCGGCGAGATGAAAACGCATTACGCCATTAACCTCAGGATTGTCCGGCTTGCGGATGCCGCCGATGCCGTGAAACGCATTCAGACTGAGTCCGCCGCCGGGCGTAAAACCGATGGTTCCGTCGATCTGCTGTGGGTAAATGGCGAGAACTTCCGCACGCTGAAAGAAGCCGGACTGCTGCAAACTCACTGGGCGGAAACGCTGCCAAACTGGCGCTATGTCGATACGCGCAAACCGGTACGCGAGGATTTTTCCATGCCGACGCAAGGGGCGGAGTCACCCTGGGGCGGCGCGCAGTTAACCTTCATTGCTAACCGGGATATTACGCCGCAGCCGCCGCAAAGCCCGCAGGCGCTACTCGCTTTTGCGAAAGCCCATCCCGGTACTGTCACCTACCCACGGCCGCCGGATTTTACCGGGACGGCGTTCCTGGAACAGCTGTTACTGGCGTTAACCCCTCAACCGGATGCGCTCAAGGTCGCGCCGGATGACGCGACGTTCAATTCCGTCACCGCGCCGCTATGGGCATATCTTGATGCGCTGCATCCCAGCCTGTGGCGGAAGGGAAAAGACTTCCCTCCCTCTCCCGCCCGGATGGACGCGCTGCTGCAAGCCGGTTCGCTGCGCCTGTCTCTGACGTTTAATCCCGCTCATGCGCAGCAAAAGATCGCCAGCGGCGAACTGCCCAAAACCAGCTACAGTTTCGGTTTTTCACAAGGCATGATTGGCAACGTGCATTTTGTCACGATCCCGGCGAACGCCCGCGCCAGCGCAGGCGCAAAGGTGGTTGCCAATTTCCTGCTTTCCCCCGACGCGCAGTTGCGCAAAGCCGATCCGGCGTTCTGGGGCGATCCTTCCGTGCTTGACCCGCATAAGCTGCCCGCCGGGCAGCGGGAAGCGTTACGGTCGCGCATTCCTGACGGGTTGCCGCCTACGCTGGCGGAACCGCATTCCGCATGGGTGAACGCGCTGGAACAGGCATGGCTACGCCGCTACGGTACGCAGTAACCCTGCTGGTCTGGGGCGTGATGGCGGTCATCTGGTTGCCGCTGGTTCCTGCCGCATTCACGCTTATCACGCCCGCGTTCTCCGCTACGCACTGGCTGGCGCTGTTTAGCGATCCACAGCTTCCGCAGGCGCTGCGGGCAACGCTGGTCTCCGTCACCCTGGCGGCAACCGGCGCGCTGGCTATTGCGCTGACGATCGTCGTCGCGTTGTGGCCTGGCGCAAAATGGGCGCGTCTTTGCGCCCGCCTCCCCTGGCTACTGGCCATTCCTCATGTGGCCTTTGCCGCCAGCGCCCTGCTGCTTTTTGCCGAAGGCGGGATGCTTTATCGCCTTTTCCCCTCGCTCACGCCGCAGATGGATCGCTATGGCATCGGGCTTGGGCTCACGCTGGCCGTCAAAGAGAGCGCCTTTCTGCTCTGGGTCCTGTCGGCATTATTAAGTGAAAAACAGCTTTCGCAGCAGGTCATCGTGCTGGATACCCTGGGCTACAGCCGTCTGCAATGCCTGAGCTGGCTGCTGTTACCCGCCGTTGCGCCTGGATTAGGCGCGGTAATGCTGGCGATTGTCGCCTGGTCATTATCGGCAGTGGATGTCGCGATGATTCTGGGGCCGGGCAATCCACCTACGCTGGCTGTGTTAAGCTGGCAATGGCTGAGCCAGGGCGACGCCGACCAACAGGCCAAAGGCGCGCTCGCCAGTTTACTGCTCGTGGCGTTGCTTATGCTGTTTGCCCTGTTCGGCTATCTCATCTGGCGGGGATGGCAACGCACCCTTCCTGCCATCAACGGTCTTCGCCGCCAGCGCTTATCAGGCAGAAGCGGAAAAACGTTGGCGCTAACGCTGCCGTTAAGCGGCATGCTGTGCGTGGCGCTGCTGGCCTGTATGGCTGAACCTGCGTCGGTGAACCGCGAAGCGCTGATGAACAGCCTGCAAATGGGGCTGGCGTCCGCCGTGCTGGGGTTGATGACGCTGTTCTTATGGCTGGAATGGGGGCCGCAAACCGGGCACCGCTGGGTCTGGCTGCCAATATTGCTGCCTGCGCTGCCGTTGGTCACCGGGCAATACACTCTGGCGCTGCTCGCCGGGCAAGACGGCCAGTACGCTACCGTTATCTGGGGGCACCTGCTGTGGGTTATCCCGTGGATGTTATTCGTCCTCAAACCCGCCTGGCGGCGCATTGACCCACGGCTGGTGCTGATCGCGCAAACGCTGGGCTGGACGCGGGTTCGTATCTTCTGGCGCATCAAGTGCCCACTTTTACTGCGCCCCGCATTGTTTGCCTTCGCGGTCGGTTTTTCCGTCAGCATCGCCCAATACATGCCGACACTCTGGCTGGGCGCCGGACGCTACCCTACGCTCACCACAGAAGCCGTGGCGCTCAGCAGCGGCGGCAGTACCACAATTCTTGCGTCGCAGGCGCTATGGCAACTGCTGTTACCCCTGCTGGTTTTCGCGCTGACGGCGCTATGTTCACGCGTCATTGGCCACTATCGTCAAGGACTCCGCTAATGCTCATCGTTCAACATCTCACGCTGCGCCAGGGCAATCACCGCTTATTGAATCAGGTCGCCTTTCAGGTCAAAAAAGGTGACATTGTCACGTTAATGGGGCCTTCCGGTAGCGGAAAGTCTTCGCTGTTTTCGTGGATGGTCGGCGCACTGCCGTCTCAGTTTCAGGCCTCCGGCGAGCTTTGGCTCAACGAACGACGCATCGATACGCTCCCCACCGCGCAACGTCAAATCGGTATTTTGTTTCAGGATGCCCTGCTGTTTGACCATTTCAGCGTCGGGCAGAACTTACTGCTGGCGCTGCCTGCCGCGATAAAAGGGGCGGCCAGACAAACGGAAGTGCGGCATGCTCTTGAGCGCGCCGGGCTGGACGGGTTCAGCCGCCGCGATCCGGCGTCATTGTCCGGCGGCCAGCGCGCCAGGGTGGCCCTGCTTCGCGCGCTGCTGGCGCAACCGCAGGCATTACTGCTGGATGAGCCGTTCAGCCGACTGGACGCCGGGCGCCGCGACGCCTTCCGCCGGTGGGTCTTTGCCGAAGTACGGCAACAAAACATTCCGGTGGTACAGGTGACGCACGATATCCAGGATGTCCCTCCCGGCGGCACGGTGCTCCAGATGGAGGCGTGGGCGTGAATATGCCGACAAACTGCGTTAACGCAAAGTTTTTCCCTGCCAGCCAGCAGAGAATGGCGCCCTCTTATTTTAACGTCGGGCTATTCGATGAAACGTGTTTCTCAAATGACCGCGCTGGCACTGGCTTCAGGACTCGCCTGCGCTTCCTCCTGGGCTGCTGATATGGCGCAGTCGCTTACCTTCAGCCAGCTACAGCAAAAACAGGGCGCCGCAATTGATACGCGCCAGAGCGCTTTTTACAACGGCTGGCCGCAAACCCTTAATGGCCCTTCCGGTCACGAACCTTCCGCACTGAATCTGTCAGCCTCCTGGCTCGATAAAATGAGCGACGAGCAGCTCGCCGCCTGGCTGCAACTGCATCAGCTCAGGAAAGACGCCCCGCTGGCGCTGTATGGCAATGACAGTGGCGTACAGGCGGTGAAATCACGTTTACAGAAGGCAGGCTTCAGCCAGATTGCTACGCTGAGCGATGCGCTGACCGATCCTTCCCGACTGCAAAAGCTCCCTCACTTCGAGCAATTAGCATACCCACAGTGGTTGCATGCCCTTCAACAAAACCAGCCGGTTACGGCTAAACCGGCGGGAGACTGGAAGGTGATTGAAGCAGGCTGGGGCGCGCCGAAATATTATCTGCTCAGCCACATTCCCGGCGCCGGATACATCGACACCAATGAGGTGGAAAGCGAACCGCTGTGGAATAAAGTCTCTGACGCGCAGTTGAAAGCGATGCTGGCGAAACACGGTATTCGCCATGACACGACGGTTATTCTGTATGGCCGCGACGTATACGCTGCGGCGCGCGTTGCGCAGATTATGCTCTATGCGGGCGTGAAGGACGTTCGTCTGCTCGACGGCGGTTGGCAAACCTGGTCCGATGCGGGTCTGCCGGTTGAACGCGGCATGCCGACTGACGTGAAGCCGGAACCCGACTTTGGCGTGGCGATCCCGGCGCAGCCGCAGTTAATGCTGGATATGGAACAGGCCCGCGCCCTGCTGCACCGTCAGGACGCATCGCTGGTCAGCATCCGTTCCTGGCCGGAATTTATCGGCACCACCAGCGGATACAGCTATATCAAACCAAAAGGCGAAATTGCCGGCGCGCGCTGGGGACATGCGGGCAGCGACTCCACGCATATGGAGGATTTCCATAACCCGGACGGCACCATGCGCAGCGCAGAGGATATCGCCGCCATGTGGAAGCAGTGGGATATCCTGCCGGATCAGCACGTTGCCTTCTATTGCGGCACCGGCTGGCGCGCCTCCGAAACGTTTATGTACGCGCGGGCGATGGGCTGGAAAAACGTCGCCGTGTATGACGGCGGTTGGTACGAATGGAGCAGCGATCCGAAAAATCCGGTGTCCACCGGCGAGCGCGACCCGGACAGCAGTAAGTAGACATAATGCGCCTGATGGCGCTGCGCTTATCAGGCCTACGGGAAAGCGTCGTGCCATACTGATGCCTGATGGCGCTGCGCTTATCAGGCCTACGGGAAAGCGCCGTGCCATACTGATGCCTGATGGCGCTACGCTTATCAGGCCTACAGAGAGGCTCTTTTTCCAGGCCGGATAACCTTCAGCGTCAGGTATCCACTCCAGACCCTTGTCAGGGTGGTCATCCAGCACAACGCGCCAAATACCCACGCCAGAACGGGAAAATAACGCGGAAACAGGCAGCTCAGAACAAAAAGCAATATTGTCTCGGTGCCTTCGGTCAACCCGCCCAGATAGTAAAACGATTTGTGCGCATAGCCCGGATTATCAATCTGATGCTTCGCCGCCAGCGCCGCAAACGCCAGAAAACTACTGCCCGTACCGATAAACGCAAACAGCAGCCAGCCCCCTGCCAGCGCGTTTTGTTCCGGTGCGGCCAGAATAAAGCCAAACGGAACCAGCGCGTAAAACAGAAAGTCGAGGGTGATATCAAGAAATCCCCCCGCATCGGTTAACCCTCTGCGCCGCGCCAGCGCGCCATCCAGCCCGTCGAACAGGCGATTCAGCACAATGGCCGCCAGCGCGGCCAGATACCAGCCCAGCGCCAGAAACGGCAGCGCCAGCACGCCAATGGCAAATCCAAACAGCGTCAGGCCGTCCGGGGTGATCGCCGGTTTATCGAGATACGCGGCACAGCGGTGCAGGAGCGGTTTAACCCGTGGGTGCAGATGCCGATCAAACATGTGGCGCCCCTTTCAATGCGTCACACAGCCCTTGCGAAGGAATATCCAGCGCAGCATTAAAACGCGCCGACAGGTTCTGAAAGGCGATCAGCGCCGTCATTTCGGTAATCGCGTCGTCAGTAAAATAGCGTTTCATCATCGCCTTGAGCGCCTCATCAACCTGCGGCGGCGTGGCGGTCACGGCCTCGGCATAAGCCAGTGCGACACGCTCCTCCTCGCTGAATAGCGTGGACGATTGCCACCCGGCAACGGCCTGTACTTTATCCAGCGCCCCACACCGTTCGGCCAGACGTAAACTGTTGGCATCCACACAGAAGGCGCAATGGCACACCTGCGAAACGCGCGTCATCAACAACGCGCGCATCACCGGCGTTAACCGCGCGCGCTTACGTTCCAGAAACCCGACAAACAGCGCCACCAGCCAGAACAGAAACGGCATTCGCCCCCACCAGCGCGTGGGGTGCAGAACGTCGCCGTAATGTTTTTTCTGCGTAGCGACGAGAGGTTTCAGACTGGAAGGGATATGGGTCAATGGGCTAACCCAGGGTTGTGGATCGTTCAACGCTTGCTCCTGAAGACTTTAGGTCACGCAAAGATAAGGATAGTATGTCACTTTCCGTTGTTGAACCTTGATGAATATGATGAAAACCATTGATGTCGTCGCCGCAATCATTGAGCGTGACGACAAAATATTGCTGGCTCAACGCCCGGAACATGCCGATCAGCCGGGTATGTGGGAGTTTGCCGGAGGCAAAGTGGAGTCCAGTGAGACGCAGCCTCAGGCGTTGATTCGCGAACTGCGTGAAGAGTTGGGTATTGAGGCGGTTGTCGGGCGCTATATCGCCAGCCATCAGCGCGAAGTCTCTGGCCGGCTGATCCATCTGCACGCCTGGCACGTCCCGGCGTTTACCGGCGCCGTCACCGCGCACTATCACCAGAACATGATCTGGTGTTCGCCAAAAGAGGCGCTGCGTTACCCGCTTGCGCCTGCGGACATTCCGCTGTTAGAGGCGTTTATGGCTTTACGCGACGCCAGACCAACGGATTCGTACTGAGCGTTTTTTCGTCGCGCTGGCATTGCAGCAGCACGCCTTCGGCTTTAATCACCGCCCCTTCCGAATAGTTTTGATCCTGGTAGACGCAGCACTGATTGCAGGGCTGCGCACGCTGCCCGCTGGAGCTGAACACTTCGGGCGGGACGTTAACCTCCACATCCGGGCGATAATGCTGATTCGCCAGCGCGGCAAAAGAGACCATCGCCGCTGCTGCCGCGATAAATAAACGATGCATAGCGTTTCCTTGTTATGAAGCCTACCTTCAGTATAACGGTCGTAAGCAACTGAAACTTTAGCCACGCCATCCATCGCTTTTTATTATGACGCGCGCGCCGTTATTAATTTCCCTGGCACGCCATTTTTTTTTCTTGCTTACCGTCACACTGCTGGTGGTATAGTCAAAAACTGCATAAACACGAAACACAACATTATAAATATAACCATATCAATACATAAGAGGTTCTTATATCTATGGATCAGACATGTTCTCTGGAGTCGTTTCTAAACCATGTTCAACAGCGTGACCCCAATCAGACCGAGTTCGCGCAGGCCGTTCGTGAAGTAATGACCACGCTGTGGCCTTTCCTTGAGCAAAATCCTCGTTATCGTCAGATGTCATTGCTGGAACGTTTGGTTGAGCCAGAACGCGTGATCCAGTTCCGAGTGGTGTGGGTGGACGATCGTAATCAGGTGCAGGTTAACCGTGCCTGGCGCGTACAGTTTAATTCCGCCATCGGCCCGTATAAGGGTGGGATGCGTTTTCATCCTTCCGTTAACCTCTCGATCCTGAAATTCCTCGGCTTCGAGCAGACGTTTAAAAATGCGCTGACCACGCTGCCGATGGGCGGCGGTAAAGGCGGCAGCGATTTCGATCCTAAAGGCAAGAGCGAAGGCGAAGTGATGCGTTTCTGTCAGGCGCTGATGACAGAGCTCTATCGCCATTTAGGGCCAGACACTGACGTACCTGCTGGCGATATCGGCGTGGGCGGACGTGAAGTGGGCTTTATGGCCGGTATGATGCGTAAGCTCTCCAACAACAGCGCCTGCGTGTTCACCGGGAAAGGCCTCTCGTTTGGCGGTAGCCTGATTCGCCCGGAAGCCACCGGTTATGGCCTGGTGTACTTTACCGAAGCGATGCTCAAACGCCACGGTCTGGGTTTTGAGGGTATGCGTGTGGCGGTGTCCGGTTCCGGCAACGTGGCGCAGTACGCTATCGAGAAAGCAATGGCGTTCGGCGCTCGTGTGGTGACGGCTTCGGACTCCAGCGGCACCGTCGTGGATGAGAGCGGCTTCACCGAAGAAAAACTGGCGCGCCTGTGCGAAATCAAAGCCAGCCGTGACGGGCGCGTGGCGGATTACGCCCGCGAGTTCGGCCTGCCCTATATGGAAGGCAAACAGCCGTGGTCAGTGCCAGTTGATATCGCCCTGCCGTGCGCAACGCAGAACGAACTCGACGTGGACGCCGCGCGCGTGCTGATCGCCAACGGCGTGAAAGCAGTGGCGGAAGGCGCCAATATGCCAACCACCATTGAAGCCACCGATCTGTTCCTCGAAGCTGGCGTGCTGTTCGCGCCAGGTAAAGCGGCCAACGCAGGCGGTGTGGCGACTTCCGGTCTGGAGATGGCGCAGAACGCCGCGCGAATGAGCTGGAAAGCCGAGAAAGTGGATGCGCGTCTGCACCACATCATGCTGGATATTCATCATGCCTGCGTGGAATACGGCGGCGAAAACAAACATACCAACTATGTTCGCGGGGCGAACATCGCAGGCTTCGTCAAAGTGGCCGACGCGATGCTGGCGCAGGGTGTGATTTAATTTTCCGTGGCATGCAGGCCTGATAAGCGCAGCGCCATCAGGCATTGCCGGATGGCGGCGCAAGTGCCTTATCAGGCCTGTGCGTTATACGCTCGCCTCTTCTGATGGCGGGCTTTTTTTCGCCGCTCGCTTACGGGGCGCGCTCTTTTTCTTCTCGCCGCCACCGCCTGGCGCGACAATGCCCCGAAACTGACGTACCGGCGTGCGTTTAGCCTGATCGATCAACTGAAAAAGCGTGCCGACCAGCGGCTGCATAAAATCCTGATAGCGGCACTGCTTTTCACTGATTTGCGTCAGGACAGACTCCCAGTGCGCCGTCATATCCGGTCGGGCAGCCATCTCCGGTAACGAGTGAATCAGGGCCTTCCCGGCATCCGTTGAATGAATGTAACGCCCTTTCTTGGTCAGGAATCCGCGCCTGAACAGCAGTTCGATAATGCCCGCGCGCGTCGCTTCGGTTCCCAGCCCGTCGGTCGCTCGCAGGATCTTTTTCAGATCTTTATCCTGCACGAAACGGGCAATCCCGGTCATGGCGGACAGCAGCGTAGCATCGGTAAAATGGCGTGGCGGCTGGGTCTGACGCTCAACGACCTCGCCCTTTTCGCACAGCAGTTCGTCGTCTTTCGCCACCACCGGTAACGGCGTACCGTCGTTCTCTTCGTCACGCTCTTTATTGCCCAACAGCGTTCGCCATCCGGCCTCCGCCAGAAAACGCGCTTTGGCGACGAATTTCCCCTTCGCAATCTCCAGTTCAATGACGCATTTGCGAAATACCGCGTCCGGGCAGAATTGCATCAGGTACTGGCGTGCGATCAGGTTGTACACCTTCGCTTCATTGTCGCTGAGGGAAATTGATGAACTGCGCGCAGTCGGGATGATCGCGTGGTGAGCGTCGACTTTTTTATCATCCCAGCAGCGGTTTCGCGTGTCCGGGTCAACCACCGGCTGCGGCAACAAATCCGCAGCATGCACGCCAATGGCGTTCATCACCGCATGGCGTCCGGCAAAATGCTCTTCCGGCAGATAGCGGCAGTCGGAACGCGGATAGGTAATTAATTTGTGGGTTTCGTACAACTTCTGGCAGATATCAAGCACGTTCTGCGCGCTCAGGCCAAAGCGTTTCGCCGCTTCAATCTGCAACGCCGACAGCGAAAACGGCAGCGGGGCAGATTCTGATTCCCGTTTATCGTTATAGCTGGTGACGATCGCGGGCTGACCGTTAATACGATTCACCACATGCTCCGCCAGCGGACGATGCAGCAAACGCCCCTCTTCATCCTGATACGGTTCGCACGCTTCACTGGGTTGCCAGATGGCGGTAAACCGCTCCTCAGCTGGCGTGACGATATGCGCTTTCACTTCAAAGAAATCTTTGGCGACGAAGTTCTCGATCTCTTCATCGCGGCGAACCACCAGCCCGAGAACCGGTGTCTGAACACGCCCTACCGAGAGCACGCCCTGGTAACCCGCGTTGCGCCCGAGAAGGGTATACGCGCGGGTCATGTTAATGCCGTACAGCCAGTCGGCGCGCGCACGCGCCAGCGCGGAGACGCACAGCGGCACAAATTCGCTGTTGGCGCGCAGCCGGGAAATCGCACGCTCCACCGCCTGCGGGTTAAGATCGTTGATCAGGCAACGCTGCACCTGCTGGCGTTTTTCCGGGGACAGTTGCAGATAATCCAGCACCTCGTCCACCAGCAGCTGCCCTTCGCGATCCGGGTCTCCCGCGTGAATCACTTCGCTTGCGTCATGTAAAAAGCGCTTAATGACATTGAGCTGCTTCATCACGGAAGGACGCGGCTGGAGCTGCCACTTTTCCGGCACAATCGGCAGATCGGCCAGATTCCAGCGCGCATAACGACCGTCATACGCGTCCGGCTGCGCCTGTTCAAGCAGATGGCCGATGCACCAGGTGACCACCTGTCCATTCCCGCATTCGATAAAACCGTCGCCTTTGCGGTGCGGCTTTGGCAGCACATCCGCAATGGCGCGGCCCAGACTCGGCTTTTCGGCAATAAACAACCGCATCGAATTAACGGATCTCTACCATGGCGCGACCGCCACGGGCGTCAACCAGTTCACCAATCGCCGTCAGTTCAATACCAAACTCCGCCGCGGTGACTTTCACTTCCTCTACCGCTTCCGGCGTCACCGCAAGCAGCAGACCGCCAGACGTTTGCGGATCGCACAGCAGGTCACGCACCTCGCGCGGCATGTCGCCCATCAGATGGCCGTAGCTGGCGAAATTACGCTCCGTCCCCCCCGGCACTGCGCCAAGTTTAATGTACTCTTCGACGCCCGGCAGTTTTGGAATGTCCTGATAGCAGATCCGCGCCTGCACGCCTGCGCCCTGGCACATTTCGCTAAGGTGCCCCAGCAGACCAAAACCGGTCACGTCGGTCATTGCTTTCACGCCGTCGATATGGGCAAACGACGCCCCCGCAATGTTCATCCGGCACATCACTTCTGTCGCCAGCCCCTGATGTTCCGGCTTGAGCAGTGATTTTTTCTCGGCGGTGGTCAACACGCCAATGCCCAGCGGCTTGGTGAGGAACAGTTTGCATCCGGCCTGCGCGGTGCTGTTTTTCTTCACGCGCTCGGTCGGCACCACGCCGGTGACAGCCAGACCGAAAATGGGCTCAGGCGCGTCGATAGAGTGCCCGCCCGCCAGCGCAATACCCGCCTGACGACAAGCAAAACGCCCGCCTTCGGTGACTTCCCGGGCAATTTCCGGCGACAGTTTGTTGATAGGCCAGCCCAGAATGGCGATCGCCATAATCGGTTTGCCGCCCATCGCGAAGATATCGCTGATGGCGTTGGTCGCCGCAATACGGCCAAAATCGAACGGATTATCGACAATCGGCATAAAGAAGTCGGTGGTGCTGATGATACTGGTGCCATTACCCAGGTCGTATACCGCCGCGTCATCGCGGGTTTCATTGCCCACAAGCAGGTTCGGGTCGACAAACTTCGCCTGCTCGCTGTGCAGGATGGTTTCCAACACTTTAGGGGAAATTTTACAACCGCAACCGGCTCCGTGGCTGTATTGCGTTAAACGAATAGCGTGCTCGCTCATGGACATCTCCTGTCATTGCAATCGGGCTATGGTAGCGCTCATTCCATGACGTGGTAAGAGAGAGTGTCTGAATTCCGGCGTCTTTGCTCATAATCCAGACAGTTTTGCCGAATAATCGGCAGGCGCTCATCGAAAAAGCCGCCTGCCGGGGCCATGACGCTTAGAAATACGTCACGAAAGGCGTCGGGTCCGGTACGCTGATGGTCGTTGACGCTTTCAGCTGCGGCGTGCCCAGATAGAGGAAGCCCACAATTTTATCCTGTGCGCGACAGTCGAACGCCTCGCGAACCACCGGGCTTTCGGTTAACGCCCCGCTGCGCCAGATGCCGTTGAAGCCTTGCGCAATCGCCGCCATCTGCATCGCCATAACCGCACATCCTGCTGACATCTCCTGCTCCCACAGCGGCACTTTGTGGTTCTCCTCGCATTTCGCCACCACCGTGATGATCAGCGGCGCGCGAAATGGCGCGGTGCGCGCTTTCTCTATCGCTTTCTCATCGCCTTCCGCCGCAATGGCGCCCTGCTCCAGAACAGCACTGAAGCGCTCACGCCCCTCACCTTCAATCACAAAAAAACACCAGGGTTGCAGGGATTTGTGATCGGGTACGCGCATGCCCGCGCGCAGAATATTTTGTAACTGTTCACCCGCAGGCGCGGGTTCGGCCAGACGAGAGGCGCTACGACGGTTTACAAGTAATTCGAGTGCGTCCATTTGGTTAACTCCAGCAATGATATTTATTCACAAAATTAACACGAGAGGGGATTTAGTTACAGCACAGGCAGTGATTCCTGCTGACAAGTGCCTGCCTGGTCATTACGATACCCACATCTTATACGCTTTCTCTCTGAGTATGACGGAGATAGCGGAATGTTAATCTGGTAGGGAGAATACATGCGAACCCTGTGGCGATTTATTGCCGGATTTTTTAAGTGGACATGGCGACTGCTGAATTTCGTCCGGGAACTGGTGCTCAACCTGTTCTTCATCTTTCTGGTTCTGGTGGGCGTCGGTATCTGGATGCAGCTTAGCGATGGCAATACCAGCCAACAAACTGCACGCGGCGCGCTGCTGTTGGATATTTCCGGCGTGATCGTCGATAAACCGTCCAGCACCAACCGCCTGGGCGTCATTGGCCGACAGCTGTTTGGCGCCAGCTCTGACCGCCTGCAAGAAAACTCACTGTTTGATATCGTCAACACCATTCGTCAGGCGAAAGACGATCGCAATATCACCGGCATCGTGATGGATCTGAAAAACTTCGCGGGCGCCGATCAGCCTTCCATGCAGTACATCGGGAAAGCGCTGCGCGAATTTCGCGATAGCGGCAAGCCGGTCTTTGCCGTAGGCGACAGCTACAGTCAGGGGCAATATTACCTGGCGAGCTTCGCCAATAAAATCTGGCTTTCTCCGCAGGGTACGGTCGATCTGCACGGCTTCGCAACCAACGGCCTGTATTACAAATCCTTGCTGGATAAGCTGAAAGTCTCCACGCACGTCTTCCGCGTCGGCACTTATAAATCCGCCGTGGAACCGTTTATCCGCGATGATATGTCGCCTGCCGCGCGCGAAGCGGACAGCCGCTGGATTGGCGAGCTGTGGCAAAACTACCTGAACATCGTTGCGGCGAACCGTCAGATCCCCGCGCAGCAGGTCTTCCCTGGCGCGCAGGCTATGCTCGACGGGCTGAGCAAAGTGGATGGCGATACCGCGAAATACGCGCTCGCCAACAAACTGGTGGATGCGCTGGCGTCTAACGCCGAAGTGGAAAAAGCGCTGACCAAACAGTTTGGCTGGAGCAAAGCAGAAAACAACTATCGGGCCATCAGCTATTACGATTATTCGCTGAAAACGCCTGCCGATACCGGCGACGGTATCGGCGTCGTGTTCGCCAATGGCGCGATTATGGACGGTGAAGAAACACCGGGCAACGTCGGCGGCGACACGACAGCGTCGCAAATCCGCGATGCGCGCCTGGACCCGAAAGTGAAAGCGATTGTGCTGCGCGTAAACAGCCCCGGCGGCAGCGTCAGCGCCTCTGAAGTCATTCGCGCCGAACTGGCCGCTGCGAAAGCCGCAGGCAAGCCGGTTGTGGTGTCGATGGGCGGAATGGCGGCATCCGGCGGTTACTGGATCTCCACCCCGGCAAGCTACATTGTGGCGAACCCGAGCACCCTGACAGGCTCAATCGGCATCTTTGGCGTTATCAACACCGTTGAGAACAGCCTGGATTCGATCGGCGTGCATACCGATGGCGTCGCCACCTCGCCGCTGGCGGACGTTTCTGTCACCAAATCGCTGCCGCCTGAAGTGCAGCAGATGATGCAGCTCAGCATTGAGAATGGCTACAAACGCTTTATCACGCTGGTTGCCGATGCGCGTAAGAGCACCCCGGCGCAGATTGATAAAATCGCGCAGGGGCATGTCTGGACCGGCCAGGATGCAAAAGCGAATGGTCTGGTAGACAGTCTGGGTGACTTTGACGACGCCATCGCCAAAGCCGCAGAGCTGGCTAAACTGAAGCAATGGCATCTTGAGTATTATCAGGATGAACCGACATTCTTCGACAGAATCATGGACAGCATGTCCGGCTCCGTGCGCGCGATGCTGCCGGAAGCCATTCAGGCGATGCTCCCGGCGCCGCTGGCGACAGCCGCCAGCGCGGTAAAAGCAGAGAGTGATAAGCTGGCTGCCTTTAACGATCCACAAAACCGTTATGCGTTCTGCCTGACCTGCGCGAACGTGCGCTAAATTGCCATTGCCGGATGGCGATGCTATCGCGTCTTATCCGGCCTACGAGTTTCGCGTAATTTGTAGGCCGGATAAGGCGCAACCGCCTCCGGCAATATAAGAGACTTCACTTCGTAAGAACATTGCCATGCAGAAGAAATCGATTTACGTTGCCTATACCGGCGGTACGATTGGTATGCAGCGCTCGGAACAGGGTTACATTCCGGTATCAGGCCATCTCCAGCGCCAGCTGGCGCTGATGCCCGAATTTCACCGCCCGGAAATGCCGGACTTCACCATTCATGAATATGCCCCGCTGATGGACTCATCCGATATGACGCCGGAAGACTGGCAGCATATCGCAGAAGACATCAAAGCGCGTTACGCCGACTATGACGGCTTTGTCATCCTCCACGGCACTGACACGATGGCGTTTACCGCCTCGGCGCTCTCCTTCATGCTGGAGAATCTGGGTAAGCCGGTAATTGTGACAGGGTCACAAATTCCGCTGGCGGAGCTGCGCTCCGATGGGCAGATTAATCTGCTGAATGCCCTGTATGTCGCCGCGAATTACCCCATCAATGAAGTCACCCTCTTTTTCAATAACCGGCTGTTTCGCGGCAACCGCACGACAAAAGCGCATGCCGATGGCTTTGACGCGTTCGCCTCCCCCAACCTTCAGCCGCTGCTGGAAGCCGGAATTCATATCCGTCGCTTAGGTACGCCGCCCGCGCCGCACGGCGAAGGCGAGCTGATTGTTCACCCGATCACACCGCAGCCTATTGGCGTCGTCACCATTTATCCGGGAATTTCTGCCGAAGTGGTGCGTAACTTCCTGCGCCAGCCGGTAAAAGCGCTGATCCTGCGTTCTTACGGCGTCGGTAACGCGCCGCAGAACAAAGAGTTCCTCAAAGAACTGGAAGATGCGAGTTCACGCGGTATCGTGGTGGTTAACCTGACGCAATGCATGTCTGGCAAGGTGAATATGGGTGGGTATGCCACCGGCAACGCGCTGGCGCATGCGGGCGTGATCGGCGGCGCGGATATGACCGTTGAAGCAACGCTGACTAAGCTGCACTACTTATTAAGCCAGAATCTGGATACACAGACCATTCGTACCGCGATGACGCAAAATCTGCGCGGTGAACTGACGCCAGACGAATAAGGAGCTTTTCATGACGACCCGGGCCTTACTACTGGTTGATTTGCAGAATGATTTTTGTGCCGGCGGCGCACTGGCCGTCCCTGAAGGTGACAGCACCGTGGACGTAGCAAACCGTCTTATCGCCTGGTGTAAAGCGCGCGGCGACGCGGTGATCGCCAGCCAGGACTGGCATCCTGCCGGACACGGCAGTTTCGCCAGCCAGCATCAGGCGCAACCCTACAGCCAGGGACAACTGGACGGTTTAGCGCAAACCTTCTGGCCCGATCACTGCGTACAAAATAGCGACGGCGCGGCCCTGCATCCCCTGCTCAGGCAGAACGCCATCGACGCGGTTTTCCATAAAGGCGAGAATCCGCAGGTGGACAGCTACAGCGCCTTTTTTGATAACGGACGCCGCCAGAAAACCGCCCTGGACGCCTGGCTTCGCGAGAACGGCGTACAGACGCTGATCGTGATGGGGCTGGCGACCGATTACTGCGTGAAGTTTACCGTGCTGGATGCGCTGCAACTGGGTTATACGGTGAATGTGATTACCGATGGCTGTCGCGGCGTGAATATTCAGCCGCAGGACAGCGCGCACGCCTTTATGGAGATGGCGGCCGCTGGCGCCACGCTGTATACGCTGGTTGACTGGGAAGAAACGCAGGGTTAGGTGTTCTTACTGCCTGGCGCTTCGCTTATCAGGCCTACAAAGCGATGACCAGTAGGCCGAAGCGCCATCAGGCTACCAATAAAAAAGGCTACATTACAGTTTCAGCGTCGCAATCGATTTTGGCGCAATGCCAAAATCCTCTTTCAACTGCTGCTTACTTTTCATCACCATCTGACCGTTGGTATCAATGGTCATATGCTGCGCGTCGGTATTGTGCCGCACCTGCCAGAGCATCACCAGTTGCATGCTGTTCTCTTTTTGCTCCGGCGTCAGCGCAACGCCATCCGGCCATTTTCCCAGCTCAACGGCGGTAGATAAGCGCTGATAAACTTCCGGCGTCATGCTGTCGATCATCTCATCAAGATTCATGATAAGTCCGCTCCTGTGGAATAATTTGCTGAATCGTTTTTTCAGCCCTTAGTTTGTTCGCCGTTTTCATCATCGGTGAAGCTTAATGAGGCCGAATTGACGCAATAACGCTCACCCGTCGGCTGTGGGCCATCCGAAAAGACATGTCCCAGGTGCGCGTCACAATTGCCGCAGCGAATTTCTATACGCTGCATCCCGTGGGAAAAGTCCTTAATGTAACGGATAGATTCTTCACTGACCGGCTCGTAAAAGCTCGGCCAGCCGCAGCCGGAATCATACTTGGTTTGGGAATGAAACAGCGGCGCGTCGCAGACCAGACAGTGGTAGACGCCATCACGCTTATTATGCAGCAAACGCCCGGTAAATGGCGGTTCCGTACCGTGATTCTGCGTCACGTAGAATTGCATTTCGGACAACTTTTTTTTCAGATCTTCCGCAGAGGGTTGATTAGCCATTTGCTCACATCTCGCTTTAGCCATACTCACATTGCGTGACCGATTCTAACAAAACATTAACACCCCAGTGTGAACTTTTGTTCTAAACTTGATCCTTGCGAAATGGCAGCTTATGAATCGTGATCGGAATCACGTTTTTATCTCAGTTGCCCTTTAAAATTCGGGGCGCCGCCCCCATGTGGTTTCAAGCCGAAAGGAAGAGTGAGGCGAGTCAGCCGTGCAAAGCTTGTACAGAGGATTGATTTGTCGCAATGATTGACACGATTCCGCTTGACGCTGCGTAAGGTTTTTGTAATTTTACAGGCAACCTTTTATTCACTAACAAATAGCTGGTGGAATATATGACTATCAAAGTAGGTATCAACGGTTTTGGCCGTATCGGTCGCATTGTTTTCCGTGCTGCTCAGAAACGTTCTGACATTGAGATTGTTGCAATCAACGATCTGTTAGACGCTGAATACATGGCTTACATGCTGAAATATGACTCCACTCACGGTCGTTTCGATGGCACCGTTGAAGTGAAAGACGGTCATCTGATCGTTAACGGTAAAAAAATCCGTGTTACCGCTGAACGTGATCCGGCTAACCTGAAATGGGACGAAGTTGGTGTTGACGTAGTTGCTGAAGCTACCGGTATCTTCCTGACTGACGAAACCGCACGTAAGCACATCACTGCTGGCGCGAAAAAAGTGGTTCTGACGGGCCCGTCCAAAGACAACACTCCGATGTTTGTTAAAGGCGCTAACTTTGACAAATACGAAGGCCAGGACATCGTTTCCAACGCATCCTGCACCACCAACTGCCTGGCGCCGCTGGCTAAAGTTATCAACGACAACTTCGGCATCATCGAAGGTCTGATGACCACCGTTCACGCGACCACCGCTACTCAGAAAACCGTTGACGGCCCGTCTCACAAAGACTGGCGCGGCGGCCGTGGCGCAGCTCAGAATATCATCCCGTCCTCTACCGGTGCTGCTAAAGCGGTAGGTAAAGTGCTGCCGGAACTGAACGGCAAACTGACTGGTATGGCGTTCCGCGTTCCGACTCCGAACGTATCCGTTGTTGACCTGACCGTTCGTCTGGAAAAAGCGGCTTCTTACGAAGACATTAAGAAAGCGATCAAAGCTGCTTCCGAAGGCCCGATGAAAGGCGTTCTGGGTTACACCGAAGACGACGTAGTATCTACCGATTTCAACGGCGAAGTGTGCACTTCCGTGTTCGATGCTAAAGCAGGTATCGCGCTGAACGACAACTTCGTGAAACTGGTCTCCTGGTACGACAACGAAACCGGCTACTCCAACAAAGTTCTGGATCTGATTGCTCACATCTCCAAATAAGTTGAGATGAGAAATTGATCCCAAAAGGCGACCTTCGGTCGCCTTTTTTTATGGCTAAGAGTTTTCAACTCCAAGGATTGCATCATGATTAACACAATTTTCGCTCTCCCGGTCATCGAACAAATTACCCCTGTCCTCTCCCGCCGCCAGCTCGACGAGCTTGACGTGATCGTCGTCGATCACCCGCAAGTTAA
Organism: Citrobacter sp. CK181; assembly: GCF_030333595.1. Classification (NCBI taxonomy): domain Bacteria; kingdom Pseudomonadati; phylum Pseudomonadota; class Gammaproteobacteria; order Enterobacterales; family Enterobacteriaceae; genus Citrobacter; species Citrobacter sp. CK181. Next base: position 177,534 of record NZ_JAOWFN010000012.1, read on the forward strand.
GGCGTCTTTTGCACTCCAGGGCGCACATTTGCTCTCCTGGAAACCAGCAGGCGCCGAAGAAGTGCTGTGGCTGAGCAACAACACGCCGTTTAAAACAGGCGTTGCGCTGCGTGGCGGCGTACCGATCTGCTGGCCGTGGTTTGGCCCCTCTGCGCAGCAGGGTCTGCCGTCTCACGGCTTTGCCCGTAACCTGCCGTGGGCGCTGAAAGCCCACAACGAAGACGACAACGGCGCGGTACTGACATTTGAACTACAGAGCAGTGAGGCGACTCGCCAGTACTGGCCGCACGATTTCACCCTGCTTGCGCGCTTCAAAGTGGGTAAAACCTGTGAGATCGAACTGGAGGCCCACGGCGAATTCGAAACCACGTCTGCCCTGCACACCTACTTTAACGTCGGCGATATCGCCGCAGTTAAGGTCAGCGGCCTTGGCGACCGTTTCATTGATAAAGTGAACGACGCCAAAGAAGATGTGCTGGCAGACGGCGTCCAGACGTTCCCGGATCGTACTGACCGCGTTTACCTGAACCCGGAAGCCTGTAGCGTTATCCATGATGATGCGCTGAACCGCAACATTGACGTCATCCACCATCACAACATTAACGTTGTGGGATGGAACCCTGGCCCGGCACTCGCCGCCAGCATGGGCGACATGCCGGATGATGGCTACAAAACCTTTGTCTGTGTGGAAACGGCTTATGCCACCGCGCCGCAAAAAGCCAGCGAAGAAAAACCGTCTCGCCTGGTGCAAACAATTCGCGTCGCAAAACGTTAAGGCTTGACTGATGCCGGATGACGATGCTGACGCATCTTATCCGGCCTGCAACCTGTCGGCACCGCCGTCTGCGTACATCTCTGCGCTGGCATTCTCACCCATGTACCAAGTCCTGTCATCGCATCCTCCCCATCAATGCACCACCGCAAAGCAAAACAGGGCGCAAGCGCCCTGTTTTGATGCACGAATTGCACTGTAAAAATGCACAATCAGAACTTATAGGTGATCCCGGTTGAGATCAGGCCGGTCCAGGATTTATCAACCATCGGGCTGTCGGTCACTTCATCCGACAAACGGGTATAACGCGCTGTACCGTAAACGCTCCAGTCCCCGAGGAAGTTGTAGTTAGCGCTGATTTCCAGGTACGGATTCCAGCCGCTTTCTGGATCGTAGCTACGCAGGCCGCTGCGCGAGGACTCTTTGCGCGAAACACCATAGTAGTATTCGTTCTGGTTTTCGCTGTTCCACTGCACACCAATGCCCGGCGTCAGCGTCAGCGCGCCATTGGTATAGCGGTACAACCAGGCCAGATCCCACACGATGCCGTTGCTGTTATCCAGCGTATCACCCGCCAGCGTGGTGCGCAGGAAACCGTATTCGGTATTGTGGATGTAAGACAGGCCCGCCATCATGGTGCTCTTACGCTTGTCGAGTTCGCGCAGTCGGCGATCGTCGCTGTCACCCGGCTTAAAGTACAGCGGAGACCAGTACGCGGTAATCGACAATTTATCCGCTTTGTCGTTCCACAGGTAGTATCCGCCGCCCAGGCCCCGGAACCAGAAGTTATCACTTTCATAGTTGATAACCGGCACCGGATACACATCAGCATCGTAATCTTTGTAAGGATGTTCAACCACACCAACGCCAGCGCCCAGCGTCAAGTCGTTTTCAGCTTGCGCTACGCCAGCTGATGTGGCGATAAGCACGCCAAATGCCAGAAGTTTGAGTTTGGTCACAATCCATATTCCTTATTCAAATGTTTAGCGCCAAAAGTGTAACTGCCAATACGTTTCAACCCAACTATTTTACTTATTCGTTTCACTCTCTGTAACCGGTTAATTTCTCAATAGTGGATGACAGTTTGCTTGCAGTCGGATGAACGTGGGATGACTTTCATCTCTTTTCTTTACATAACCATGCACTTTTAGCGGATGAGTTATTGATATGCCATTGAAATTCATTTATGCGCACAGGCAAGTTTTGCAAATGCCATCTACGCTTAATTTTAAGAAGATGTATCACCGGGCACGTTGATCTCTTGCTCTGCGTTGTGGCATGAGAGTTGCTGTTTAATCAGTAGAGACGTCGTTCAGTTACCTCTTCCGGGAGCCTCTACTATTCATATGAACGGCTCTTACCATGTGCTAAAAAACGAAAGGACGGCATACCATGAATATATTCGATCACTATCGCCAGCGCTATGAAGCTGCCAAGGACGAAGAGTTCACACTGCAGGAGTTTCTTACCACTTGTCGGCAAGATCGCAGTGCTTATGCCAACGCGGCAGAGCGGCTACTGATGGCTATTGGTGAGCCTGTCATGGTCGATACTGCCCAGGAACCTCGACTTTCTCGACTCTTTTCGAACCGGGTCATCGCTCGCTATCCCGCATTCGAAGAGTTTTACGGCATGGAAGACGCGATTGAACAGATTGTCTCTTATCTGAAACACGCGGCTCAGGGGCTGGAAGAGAAGAAACAGATCCTGTATCTGTTGGGGCCTGTAGGGGGCGGTAAATCGTCGCTGGCCGAGCGACTGAAATCTTTGATGCAGCATGTGCCTATTTATGTTCTGAGCGCCAACGGTGAGCGTAGTCCGGTAAACGATCACCCGTTATGCCTGTTTAATCCGCAGGAGGACGCGCAGATTCTGGAAAAAGAGTACGGCATTCCGCGCCGCTATCTCGGCACCATTATGTCGCCGTGGGCCGCGAAACGTCTGCATGAGTTCGGCGGGGATATTACCAAATTCCGCGTCATCAAAGTCTGGCCGTCCATTCTGGAACAGATTGCTATCGCCAAAACAGAACCCGGCGATGAAAACAACCAGGATATTTCCGCGCTGGTCGGCAAGGTGGATATTCGTAAACTCGAACACCACGCGCAAAACGACCCGGATGCCTATGGCTATTCCGGCGCGCTGTGCCGCGCTAACCAGGGGATCATGGAGTTCGTCGAGATGTTTAAAGCACCGATTAAAGTGCTGCATCCTCTGCTGACCGCCACTCAGGAAGGTAACTACAACGGGACGGAAGGTATCTCCGCCCTGCCGTTTAACGGTATTATTCTTGCCCACTCGAACGAATCCGAATGGGTGACTTTCCGCAACAACAAAAATAACGAAGCCTTCCTCGACCGTGTTTACATCGTGAAGGTGCCGTATTGCTTACGCATTTCCGAAGAGATCAAAATCTACGAGAAGCTGCTGAATCACAGTGAGTTGACTCATGCGCCATGCGCGCCGGGTACGCTGGAAACCCTGTCGCGCTTCTCGATTCTTTCTCGTCTGAAAGAGCCGGAAAACTCGAGCATCTACTCGAAAATGCGCGTCTATGATGGCGAAAGCCTGAAAGATACCGACCCGAAAGCGAAGTCCTATCAGGAATACCGGGATTACGCCGGCGTCGATGAAGGGATGAACGGTCTGTCCACGCGTTTCGCGTTTAAGATCCTCTCCCGCGTGTTTAACTTTGACCATGCCGAAGTGGCCGCCAACCCGGTGCACCTGTTCTACGTACTGGAGCAGCAAATCGAGCGCGAACAGTTCCCGCAGGAGCTGGCTGAGCGCTATCTGGAGTTCCTGAAAGGTTATCTGATCCCGAAATACGCCGAGTTTATTGGCAAAGAGATCCAGACCGCTTATCTGGAATCCTATTCCGAGTACGGACAGAACATTTTTGATCGTTATGTCACCTATGCGGATTTCTGGATTCAGGATCAGGAATACCGCGACCCGGATACCGGCCAGCTCTTTGACCGCGAGTCACTGAACGCTGAACTGGAGAAAATCGAAAAACCGGCGGGCATCAGCAACCCGAAAGATTTCCGTAACGAGATCGTCAACTTCGTTCTGCGTGCCAGAGCGAATAACAGCGGTCGCAATCCAAACTGGACCAGTTACGAAAAACTGCGCACGGTTATTGAGAAGAAAATGTTCTCGAATACCGAGGAGCTGCTGCCGGTGATTTCGTTTAACGCGAAAACCTCAACCGACGAGCAGAAAAAACACGACGATTTTGTCGACCGCATGATGGAGAAAGGTTATACCCGTAAGCAGGTTCGCCTGCTGTGCGAATGGTATCTGCGCGTACGGAAATCGTCTTAACAGCATAAATGGCCCGGAAAATTTTATCCGTTTACCGGGCCAACAATTCTTTTGTACGCGAAATCATTCAAGAGGTATCAAGGCGGCAAATGAGTGAATCCCCAGGAGCGTACATAAGTACGTGACTGGGGTGAGCGAATACAGCCAACGCAGAGACAACTTGAAGGATGAAGCGTAAGTTGGCAAATGCAGTACGGGGGGCTTATGACCTGGTTTATTGACCGGCGTCTTAACGGTAAAAACAAGAGCATGGTGAACCGCCAGCGCTTCTTACGCCGTTATAAAGCGCAAATTAAACAGTCGATCTCCGAGGCCATTAATAAACGTTCGGTGACCGATGTAGAGAGCGGCGAGTCCGTTTCAATCCCGACGGATGACATCAGCGAACCGATGTTTCATCAGGGACGGGGCGGCTTGCGCCATCGCGTACACCCCGGCAACGATCATTTCGTACAGAACGATCGCATTGAGCGTCCACAAGGTGGCGGCGGTGGTTCCGGGAGTGGGCAAGGCCAGGCCAGTCAGGATGGTGAGGGTCAGGATGAATTCGTCTTTCAGATTTCCAAAGATGAGTATCTGGATCTGCTCTTTGAAGATTTAGCGCTGCCTAACCTGAAAAAAAATCAGCAACGGCAGCTTACTGAGTATAAAACCCACCGCGCGGGTTTTACCTCCAACGGCGTTCCGGCCAACATCAGCGTGGTGCGTTCCCTGCAAAACTCTCTGGCGCGCCGCACGGCGATGACTGCGGGTAAACGTCGGGAGCTACGCGCGCTTGAGGACGACCTGGACATCATCACCAAAAGCGAACCCGCGCAGTTGCTGGAAGAGGAGCGGCTACGTAAAGAGATTGCCGAACTGCGGGCAAAAATCGACCGTGTCCCCTTTATCGACACCTTTGATTTACGCTACAAAAATTATGAAAAGCGCCCTGACCCTTCCAGCCAGGCCGTGATGTTCTGCCTGATGGACGTATCCGGCTCGATGGATCAGGCCACCAAAGATATGGCCAAACGTTTTTATATCCTGCTCTACCTGTTCCTCAGCCGAACCTATAAGAACGTTGAAGTGGTCTATATCCGCCACCATACGCAGGCAAAAGAGGTGGATGAGCATGAGTTCTTCTACTCCCAGGAAACCGGGGGCACTATCGTCTCCAGCGCCCTGAAATTGATGGATGAGGTAGTGAAAGATCGCTACGACCCGGCGCAGTGGAATATCTACGCGGCGCAGGCTTCGGATGGCGATAACTGGGCAGATGACTCTCCGCTGTGTCATGAGATTCTGGCGAAAAAACTGCTGCCGGTGGTGCGCTATTACAGCTATATCGAAATCACCCGCCGCGCCCACCAGACCTTATGGCGCGAATATGAGCATCTGCAATCGACTTTTGATAACTTTGCGATGCAGCATATCCGCGACCAGGATGATATCTATCCGGTCTTCCGTGAACTGTTCCAGAAACAAAGTACGACAAGTAAAGACTAGAAATCACTCCGTCAGGTCAGTAAAAAGCCAGAACCCTGTTCTGGCTTTTCTTTATTTCCCCTTAACCGAACAGCAGGCAATGTAATTCAACTGATGGCGCTGTGATTTAAAGAAGCGAAACATCTTGATAAAACGGCTGCGATTGTCACGGATGCACAGCCCGTTATAAACAATTTTAAGCGCCCCTTTCAGCCCTTCATCGCGAATCAACCCTCGCGGAGACATCAGCGACATTTCACCGTTCTGCTGTAAAACCTGCTCAAACCCGGAATCCAGCAACAGATCGCGCCAGCCTTGTTTGGTCATTGGGCTTACATTCGATTTCACTACATGCTGAAGCTGGTTCTGCTCACCTTCCGCCAGCTTCTGGCTGGTCAGCATAATATCGTGCGTTAAGAGACGGCCACCCGGCTTCAGAACCCGATAATATTCACCGATCAGCTTTGCTTTCGCTTTGTCGGCATACATGGTGAGCATGGCCTCGTTAATCACGACATCAAAACTGTTATCGGCAAAGGGTAAGCTGTTGGCATTGGCGGCCATGACATGGATGTGATTTTCCAGCCCGTGCGCCGCGACATTGTTCCGCGCGTTTGCCAGCGCGTTTTTATCCATATCGATGGCGTAGACCGAACAACCAAAACGTTGCACCAACTCAATGGCGGTCGTCGCCATATTGCATGCCACTTCCAGCACCTGGCTGTCCGGCGTCAGCTGAGACTGGCTGAACAGCCACTCCGTCGCCTCAATGCCGCCCGGACGCAGACGGGTTTTGCCCAGGCTTGCTAAAAATGTATGGCCCGCTTTTTCATTCGCACTCATCGCGCACCTCCTTCCTGATAAGTTGCATTATAAATACAACATTAAGAGAAAAAGGGGAAGTATGAGAATGATTTTTATTTCACAACACAAAAGAGGACGAAGGCGCTGTTAGAGAGAACATCGCCACTGTGATAAACTGAAGCGTCGCCCTTTGAAAACTGTTATTCATCATGAAATTGCATCATAAAGCGCTCAGGCTCTTTATCTCCGCAAGCGTCATTGTACTGACGTCCTCTTTTCTGGCTTATGAATTGATCGCCAGTGACAGGGCGATGAATGCCTATATGGGCTATATCATCGAAAAGGCAGACTCTTCATTTTTGTATGACAAGTACCAGAATCAGAGCATTGCAGCTCATTTAATGCGCACGTTCACGGAGCCCAAAACACCGTCATCCGATGAACAACAATATGCGTTATGCCGCAGATTTGAAACAGGTCGCAATACCCACGGCATCAATCTCACCACTCATAATAACCCATCGCTACATGGAACACTGCAAACCGCCGAGGCAAACTGCGCGATCGTAGCTGACGACGCTCCTCTGTTGTTCGCTTTTGATCAGGCGGTGGCCGCGAATCGTAACCAGAAGGATTATGGTAAAGGGCTGGGCACTGTAGAAGATAAATTCCACTACTATCTGGATATTAAAAAACGCTACGTCTATTTTTATAACCTGATTGACTCCAGACAATTTTTTATGCACCACTGGTCTTTTCTGCGAAAAGGAACGCTGGGAATCAACCGTAACGATATTGATGGTCAATTCACAGGGCGAACAGTGCTCTCAAGCATTTATCAGGACGATCTTACTGAAAAAAATGTGATGAGTTTTTTAACTCCCGTTTATCTACATGGAAAGTTAAAAGGCATAGTAATGGTGGATATTAACCAGGATAACCTGAAGAATATTTTTTACACTCAGGATCGTCCACTGGTCTGGCGCTATCTGGACGCGACTCTGTTCGACCTTAATTCAGAGAAAAAAATCATTGTCCATCAGAGCGAAAATAACCTCTTTAATTATGTTAATTATGTTCACGACCTGCCAGGCGGCATCCGTGTCACATTATCTCTCGACATCCTGTATTTTATTGTCTCATCATGGAAACTGTTCGCCTTTTACCTGCTCGTTACCGCTACGTTACTGAACATGGTCAGAATGCATTTTCGCCTTTACCATAATGTCAATCGTGAAAATATCAGCGATGCGATGACCGGCCTCTATAACCGTAAGATCCTGACACCGCAGCTTGAACAGCGTTTGCAGCGACTGGTCAACACAGGCACCTCCGTGACGTTTATCGCCATCGATCTGGATAGGTTGAAAGTCATTAACGACACGCAGGGGCATCAGGAAGGCGATCGCACAATTACATTGCTGGCAAAAGCCATTGAAGCATCGGTGCGTAAAACAGATTACGCAATAAGACTGGGAGGTGATGAATTTTGTGTAATTCTTATCGATTCAGTTGTACCGGCAACAACTTTACCTGAGCGTATTGCCAATAAGTTGCGAATCATCGCGCCAGATAAGGTGATTAGTTTTTCCGCTGGACTTTATCATATGCAGCCTGAGGATACGATCCAGGACGCATACAAGGCCTCCGATGAGCAACTCTATCTCAACAAACAACAAAATCATGCACGTTTGTGATACCCTTTTGCCGTTAAAACTTCATCGCAATATTGGGAGTGAATAATGAATGAAGTCGCTAAGGGAATCACGGCTCACCAGCGTTTGATTACCCTTTTATCGCAGGAAGGCGCCACTTATCGTGTACTCAGCCACGAGGCGGTCGGTAAGTGCGAAGCGGTTTCGGAAATTCGCGGCACCGCACTGGGCCAGGGGGCAAAAGCGCTGGTGTGTAAAGTGAAAGGCAATGGCGTCAATCAACATGTCCTGGCGATCCTTTCCGCTGACCAGCAGGCCGATCTCGCCCAACTCGCAAACCATCTCGGCGGACTAAGAGCTTCGCTTGCCAGCCCTGCCGAGGTGGATGCGCTGACCGGCTGCGTCTTTGGCGCGATTCCCCCTTTTAGCTTCCACCCTAACCTGAAGCTGGTGGCCGATCCGCTGTTGTTCGAGCGCTTTAACGAAATCGCGTTTAACGCCGGTGTGCTGGAAAAATCGGTCATTATGAATACCGACGATTACCTGCGCATTGCGCAGCCGGAACTGGTCAACTTTCGCCGAGCGCAATAACGGCTCAGAAACGTCTTTCCAGCACCAGTACGGAAATCACAATCACCGCGGCAATAGCGAAAAATGATGAGGTAATGATCAGCGTTTCAATCAGCATATGATCGTTCATGGTTTCACCCCGTTGCGACAGAGAAAACGGCTCACCTGTTATTGATAAATCGAATTAATGGCAATTTAATGACAGCAAGCCTGGCCTGCCCGGAAAATTCTCCCTCAGGCATTCGCCTGAAAATGTGCCGTTATTGATAAAAAAGCCTGTTCACTCACGTATTTGCGCGTACAGTAAGCAGGCTTATCTTTCTCTGGCAAGGAAACCACGATGTTTGATGTCACTCTGCTGATCCTGCTTGGACTGGCAGCGCTGGGCTTTATCAGCCATAACACCACTGTCGCCGTTTCAATTCTGGTGTTGATCATTGTCCGCGTTACCCCACTCAATACGTTTTTCCCGTGGATTGAGAAACAGGGGCTTACCGTCGGGATCATTATCCTGACTATCGGCGTCATGGCGCCGATCGCCAGCGGTTCGCTGCCTCCCTCTACGCTCATTCACTCCTTCGTCAACTGGAAATCACTGGTTGCCATCGCCATTGGCGTCTTCGTCTCCTGGCTGGGCGGGCGCGGCGTTACGCTGATGGGAAGCCAGCCACAGCTGGTCGCGGGTTTACTGGTGGGAACGGTACTGGGCGTCGCGTTGTTCCGGGGCGTGCCGGTCGGCCCGCTCATTGCCGCAGGCCTGGTGTCGCTGATTATTGGGAAGCAGTAAGCCCGGCCAGATAACGGCCTGGCGTTTGCCCCAGCCCCTTTTTAAACATGGTGATAAACGCGGTCGTTGAATCATAACCCAGCGTTTGGGCGACATGCTGCACGCTGTGTCCGTCAATCAGCGCCTGCAACGCCAGAATAAGCTGCAACTGGTGACGCCAGCGACGAAAGCTCAGGCCGGTTTCCTTTACCACCAGTCGGGCAAGATTGCGTTCGCTCATGGCGAACAGGCTCGCCCACTGCCCCAGCGTTTGCCAGCGGGCTGGTTCACGCGCCATCGTCTCCACCATTTGACGTATTTTGGGATGCCCGGAAACCGGAAGCTGCATCTGCTCCTGTGGTTGTTGCGGAAGCTCATCAAACAAGACCTGTGTCAGGCGCTGCGTCATTGGCTCGGTACGCTGAATATCCGTTCTCGCGGCAAGCGCCAGAATCAGCTCCCGGCACAATGGCGTTATTTTTAGCGTACAGCAGCGATCCGGCATCACGACCGCATCCGGCTCAATAAACAGAAAACATAATTCCGCCCCCGCCGTGACGTGGTTACTGTGGGGAATTTCGCCGGGAACCCATACCGCATACTGTGGCGGCACCATCCACATGGCGCTTTCTACTTCGCAGGTAATAGCGCCATGCAGCGCCAGGATCAGTTGCCCTTTTCGATGGTGATGCAGCGGACTGAAAAGTTCATCTTCGCGAGCGCGAATGCAAAAGGCCACAGCCGCATCATGGTGAAGGTCAGGCTCGTAGCCATCCAGTCTCAGGCCAATCATCATATTGTCCGATTTTAGCGATAAACTGTCATTTTAGCTTGATTGATCCAGAGAGTAAAAACGGTAAGGTATCGCCTCGCCTGTTGATATGAGAAAACAATGACTATTTCCCCTTCATTACGCGGCAAAAACGGTGCATTACTGATTGCCGGTATTCTGATGATTGCGACGACGCTGCGCGTTACCTTCACTGGCGCTGCGCCGTTACTGGAGACGATTCGTGCGGATTACGGGCTAACTACCGCACAAACGGGCCTCCTGACCACGCTTCCCTTGCTGGCTTTCGCGCTGGTCTCTCCGCTGGCGGCAAACATTGCGCGCCGGTTCGGCATGGAACGTAGCCTGTTTGCCGCCATGCTGTTGATTTGCTTTGGTATTGCCGTGCGCTCGCTGCCTTCTGCCAGCTTCCTGTTTACCGGCACAGCCATTATTGGTTGCGGTATCGCGCTGGGAAACGTGCTGCTCCCCGGGCTGATTAAACGCGATTATTCGCAGCATGTGGCAAAACTGACCGGCGCCTATTCATTGACAATGGGCGCCGCAGCGGCGGTGGGTTCGGCAATGGTCGTACCGCTGGCGTTGCATGGTTTTGGCTGGCGCGGCGCGTTGTTAATGCTGATGCTGTTTCCCCTGCTGGCCTTTCTTATCTGGCTGCCGCAGTGGCGCAACACGGCTACCGCCAACCTGAGCAACTCCCGCGCGCTACACTCGCGCGGCATCTGGCGATCTTCCCTCGCCTGGCAGGTCACCTTATTCCTCGGCATTAACTCGCTTATCTATTACGTTATCATCGGCTGGCTGCCCGCGATTTTAATCAGCCACGGCTACAGTGAAGCGCAGGCCGGATCGCTACACGGCCTGCTGCAACTGGCGACGGCTGCGCCGGGACTGTTGATTCCGCTCATCCTGCACCGGTTCAAGGATCAGCGCAGTATTGCCGCGCTGGTATCGCTCATGTGCGCTCTCGGCGCGGCCGGGTTCTGGTTTGTGCCGGAGCAGGCGGTGCTGTGGACGATTCTGTTTGGGTTTGGCTCTGGCGCGACGATGATTTTGGGTCTGACGTTTATCGGGCTGCGCGCCAGTTCCGCGCACCAGGCGGCGGCGCTTTCGGGCATGGCGCAATCTGTCGGCTATCTGCTGGCGGCATGTGGGCCGCCGTTGATGGGTAAGATTCATGATGCCAACGGCGACTGGCACATCCCGCTAATTGGCGTGGCGGTTCTGGCGGTCGCGATGGCGATATTCGGCCTTTATGCCGGACGCGATCGGGAGATCGCAGCAAAATAACCGAACGGGCAGGCATTGACCTGCCCTTGTTTTTATCCCCGTGCGGCTCGCAGCATCGCCTGCACCAGGGGAACGGGTTTTCCCGCCAGCGCGCCACGTTCATGCTGAAAAAGCGTACCAACGAAAAAGGGATGCGTTACCAGTTCCACGGCACGGATGTCTCCCGCCTCATCCCACCCGGTAACCCGCAAATCGCCATTCTCAAGTTCAGCGGCAAAATCCTCTGATACCCCGTAGTTGCAGTGATACCCTTCGGAGATAACGTCCTGCCCGTAGGCTTTGGCGACCAGCGTATTCGCCCTCAGTTCGATATCATCCGTTTTTTCCACCAGCGAGCAGCTCAACGGGGCGATAACCATCCGACCGGAAGCATCAGTTTCGGCGTGCGCCGCATCGCGCCAGCCCAGCACGTTGCGGGCATACTCGAGGATCGCGTGCTGGAATCCGCCGCAGGTTCCCAGAAAAGGAATGCTGTTTTCACGGGCATAGCGAATAGCAATCAATGCCCCTTCGGTATTTTTATAGGGACTGCCGGGAACAACCCAGATGGCATCATAGCCCACCAAATCTTCGTCACTATTGATGTCGGGCGTCGTCAGCCAGTCATAGTCCGCCATTAACTCCAGCACGGCGGCCGCATCATCAATAGCAAGGGGTATGGCCTGGTGCGCCACGATATCGGGGTTGTAATCACCCACCAGCGCAATACGTAGCGTGTCTTTAACAGGGGAAAGTTCCATGAGGCGTTCCTTATGTCAATGCAATGAGGGACAACATAAGGAACCTCAGACTACCGATCTTTTACTGTTATCACAATCCCTTAAATTGAGGAGGATCGAAGTGCTATAGTGATGACGTTCTACGTTTCAGAAACAGCCTGCTACGTCAGCATGACGCGGCACGATTTTCCGGCAATCAGATTAATGAAGTCATGGCCTGGATTGAGGAGAGAAAAGGATGAAAATTCAGTGTAAACGCGTCTACGACCCGGCAGAAAAAAGCGACGGCTACCGTGTACTGGTTGACAGGCTGTGGCCGCGAGGGGTCAAAAAAACCGATCTGGCCTTTGACGAGTGGGATAAAACGCTTACGCCTTCATCTGAATTACGCAAGGCCTTTCACTCTGAAGTGATTGATTTCAAAAATTTTACTGAGCAATACCGGAGTGAACTCGACCAACAGAAGCAGGAAGGTAAACGGCTGGCGGATATTGCCCGCCAGCAGACGCTGACCCTGCTATATGCGGCAAAGAACACAGAGCAGAATCACGCACTTGTCCTGGCCGACTGGCTACGCGGATTGTGATTCGCACAAAAAATCCGCCAAAACACGGCGCATGCGCAAAGCGATGCGCCGGGTGTCACTTACCGCTGGCAGGATGATCTCTGCGCCAGAGATCCCACTCTTCGATCACTTCTCCGCCGGGCAGTTTGCATTCCGTGCGTACCCCTTGCGGGCTTTGAACGGGCACTCGCGTACCGCCCTTCTGTTCGCAATAGACGGCAGCCGGGTTTGCCATACCTATTTGCGGAGGTTTCGGCGCCTCGGGCTGGGATGACGACGAACAGGCGGAGAGCGCCAACGCGCACGGCAGCGCGACAAACATGAATCTCATATGAACTCCCGTTAACATTACACCCCGACAGGTTAACCCGCCTGCCGTTGTATCTCCATGTTTTCTTGCGATGCGTATCAGAATGAAAAGCGTGACGTTAAAACATCTTTTGTCACGCACGACGCCCTGCTATCCTTGCTCGTCTTCCTATAACGAGAACGGGTGATAGCATGAAATTAGGCATTATTTTTCCTGTCGTGATTTTCATTACGGCGGTGACTTTTTTGGCATGGTTTTTCATCGGCGGCTACGCCACGCCGGGGGCGTAACGATGAAGAAAACGACACTCATCATGATTGGCATTGCGATTATCGCGGTGGCAGGAACTAAACTGGGCTGGTGGTAACGGGCTTATCAAAATAATAAAGGCCACCAACGGTAGCCTTTTCGTCTTACGAACTACTTCGCTTAACTTTTGATTTTTCTGTAGATAAACAGAACGACAATCGCGCCGATAACCGCTACGGCAAAGCTGCCAAAGTTGAAGCCGTCAACTTTGCCAAACCCGAAGAACGTGCTGATCCATCCCCCTACCACGGCACCGACGATCCCCAGGATGATCGTCATGAAGAACCCGCCGCCATCCTTACCAGGCATAATCCACTTCGCCAGAATACCTGCAATAAGCCCAAAGATAATCCATGAAATAATGCCCATTTTTTCCTCACTTATGTTTGTACGTTAGCGGTTTACTCGCCGTTAAAAAGAATAGCACATCATCAGAGAATTGAAATTTGTGATAAATGTCACTTTTATTATTTTTTCTTTACTCCCATAAAAGTTGGCGTTGCAAGTTTAGATGATAAAGATTATCTTTCTCATTACTGAATAGTTGAGCAAATCACTCAGGTATTCAGTACGACATTGCTCACATTGCTTCCAGTATTTTTGCCCGCCTCACTGAGTGCGGGCTTTTTTTTGACGTTTACTCGTCATTTATGACGAATCCGCTGTCATTTTCTTCATCTTTCCGCAGACAAGCCCCGCCGCGCCTGAGTTTCTGTTTCTGGCACGGTTTGTGCTTTAACAGCCCGTCGCTACGACAAACCGAAGCCAGCGCCATGTTGCGCGTCGGCTTCGACTACAATTCGCGCTATTTCAGCTTTTAACAGGTCTGTTATTGATGAAAAAAATCACCAGTGTGTGCCCGTACTGTGGGGCCGGGTGCAAGCTCAAGCTTGTTGTTGAAAATAACAAAATTATCCGTGCCGAAGGCGCAGAGGGCGTAACCAACCAGAACCAGTTATGCCTGAAAGGCTACTATGGCTGGGACTTCCTTAACGACACGCGGCTTCTGACGCCACGTCTGACCCGCCCGATGATCCGCTATCAAAAAGGCGGAAAATTTACCCCCGTCAGTTGGGATGAAGCGATCCGCTATACCGCACAACGCTTATCCGCCATTAAAGAAACCTTTGGGTCCCGCGCCATTATGACGACGGGCTCTTCCCGTGGGACAGGGAATGAAACCAACTACGTCATGCAGAAATTCGCCCGCGCCGTACTCAATACCAACAATGTCGATTGCTGCGCCCGCGTATGCCACGGCCCTTCCGTCGCCGGGTTGCAGGAGACGCTGGGTAATGGGGCGATGAGTAACTCCATCAGCGATATAGAGAACTCCAAATGCCTGCTGATTTTCGGCTATAACTGCGCAGACTCTCACCCTATTGTCGCGCGCAGAGTCATTAAGGCCAGGCAGAACGGCGCCAAAATTATTGTGTGCGATCCCCGGCGCATTGAGACCGCCCGTATTGCCGATCAGCACCTGCAACTGAACAACGGCTGCAATATGGCGCTGGTTAACGCCTTTGGCTACGTTCTGCTTGATGAACACCTTTACGACACGGAGTACGTACAAAAGCACACGGAAGGACTGGAGGCCTACCGGGAGACCGTAAAAGATTACGCCCCGGAATCCGTCGAACATTTAACCGGCGTCCCTGCCCAGCAGGTGCGTCAGGCGATGCGAACGTTCGCCGCCGCCCCTTCCGCCACGGTCATGTGGGGAATGGGCGTGACCCAGTTTGGTCAGGCTGTCGACGTCGTGCGCGGTTTGTCGAGCCTGGCGCTGCTGACGGGCAATCTGGGGCGTCCTGACGTCGGCGTCGGCCCGGTACGCGGTCAGAACAACGTCCAGGGAGCGTGCGATATGGGCGTTCTGCCTAACCAGTTCCCCGGCTACCAGGACGTGACGGATGCAGCCGCCAGAGAGAAATTCGCGCAAGCCTGGGGAATCGATGCCAGCCTGATGGATGACAAAGTCGGCACGCGTATTACCGAGGTGCCGCACCTGGCGATGGAAGGCAAAATTAAAGCCTACTACATCATGGGGGAAGATCCGCTGCAAACCGAGGCCGACCTGGGGCTGGTGCGGGCCGGTTTCGAGGCGCTGGACTTTATCGTGGTGCAGGATATTTTCATGACCAAAACGGCAGAAATGGCGGATGTTCTCCTGCCCGCGACCTCATGGGGCGAACACGGCGGCGTCTTCACCTGTGCCGACCGTGGCTTCCAGCGGTTTGAAAAAGCCATCGATCCCACCGGAGATGTGAAGCGCGACTGGGAGATTATCAGTCTGCTGGCGACCGAAATGGGCTACCCGATGCATTATGAAAGTAACCAGCACATCTGGGATGAGATGCGCGAACTGTGTCCGCTTTTCTACGGCGTCACCTGGGAGAAAATGGGCGATATGGGGCATGTGCAGTGGCCGTGCCCGGACCTTGATCACCCCGGCACACCGTATCTTTACGCACATAGTCAGTTTGATACGCCCAGCGGCAAAGGCAAGTTATTCGCCGCGCCGTGGCGGGCTCCGGCGGAAGTTCCTGATGATGCGTTCCCGATGGTGCTCTGTACCGTTCGCGAAGTGGGACACTATTCCTGCCGCTCAATGACCGGCAACTGTGCTGCGCTACAGGCGCTGGCAGATGAACCTGGCAACGTGCAAATCAACACAAACGACGCGGAAAAACTGGGGATTCGTCATCGCGAACTGGTGTGGGTGAGTTCACGTCGCGGTAAAGTCATCAGCCGGGCCGATGTTTCAGATCGCATTAACCAGGGAACGGTCTATATGACCTATCAATGGTGGATAGGCGCCTGTAACGAACTGACTCAGGATAATCTTGATCCGATTTCGAAAACGCCTGAAACCAAATACTGCGCCGTGAAGGTCGAAGCCATTACCGATCAGCGCTGGGCGGAAAACCATGCTGCCCAATCGTACAGCGATATGAAGTCGCGTTTATGCGAGGCAATTGCATAAACCGCGCTGTGCCTGTTAGCCCGGGTTCGGGAAAAAGAACCCGGGCGTTTTCATCAGCGAACCTCAATATTCCGCATGCTGCGGTTCCGCCGTCTGCAACGCAATATATTCATCTTGTTTATCGCGTTTCATAAACGTCAGCGTAACCAAAAAAAGCCCGATCATGAACGGCAATTCATACAGTTCTTCAATCAAATCAGTGTATTGCTTACTGTGCAGGAACAGCGGCGACAGTAACCGATGATGCTCTACCGTATCGGAAATTAAAAACGCGCAGGCAGTAACAGTTAGCAACCACAGCGGCAGGGATTCTTCACGCAGCCGACGCGCAATCTCCTGGCGCAAAGTCTTTGAGATCAATACCGGAAGCACAAGCGCGGCGATCAGGACGACGGAAATCCCCCGGAAGATCATTTTGGGATGATCAGGAAAATAGTCGCGCCCCCAGCTGGTGCTTCGCCCTAACAACACCAGCCACCACACCACCGCCCAAAGCCAGAACTGCTTTGCGCCGTCAGGGCGAGACAACGGCCTGATATACCAGGCGGTAAATAGCGCACCAAACAGTAGCCATAGCGCCTGCCCATTTTCAATCCATAACACCACGACGCCATTTAGCAGAGGTACGTGCCAGTTCGCAGTGAAAGGAATAACCAACGCAACAAGCGCAAGGACGAGAGCCGACGAGGTTAATCGAGTATCAAATTTCATGGTGGTCATTTTCTGTTCAGTGTTTGATGCTCAATCATATATTTTATGAATGCCAGAGCATTAACAAACAATGCGATGTTCTTAAGGTTTCCTTAATATTTCTTTTCAATTAATTTCAGTTGTCAGGTACATGCTGATATCAGGCGAAAAAAAAACCGCCCAGCGTCGTGATAGCGCTGTGCGGTTTAGCGTAACGGTTAAAAAATCGCGGTCGCAGGCTTCCCGAACGGGATCACCAGCCGCAAACGTCGTGCTCGTTTTCGGTGTCGTATGAGCGCACGGTGTTCACCAGATCTTTCACCACTTCTGCCGCAACGTCCGGGACCAGCAGTGTCATCGGCGCTTCAGTTTCATAATCAACTGAAACACCGTTGCTGTTATTGGTTACGGTAACGGTATAGGTCGCTTTGCCCATGATTTACTCCTTCCCGGTATGAATGACTTTTCGTTGGCTGGCGCTTTCCATCAGCACTTCCGGTGCAACAAAAAAGTCGATGTTAAAGTAGGTATCGTCGCTCATCACTTCGATGTTGTGCCATTTTTCCGGGGGAAAAACGCCGAACTGACCGGCTTCAATGATCATCACTTTTTCCGGTTCCGGGCTGTGTTCATCTGCGTATCCGAGATATTTGACCGCCCCCTGCATAACCGACAGGCGAGGATAAACCCCTGGTCGGGTTCCTTTATCAAGGTGGCGTTCGAAAATTCCGGCTGGCGCGGTGTCTTTATTCCAGAACGGAGTGGAGCGTGTATGGATATGATTTTGTGGAATTTGAAGCATTTTATTCCCTCTTCCAGTAACAACCAGCGATCTTACTGAATCGCTGCTGTAAAAAGGGTACGCCTCATAAGATGCGTTTTAAATACCATTTATTGGTTATTTTTTTCCGTCGCGCGTGGCGGTGAGCATCATCTTTAAGTAAAAAGTAAAAACGGAAGGCCCACAGAGTGCGCGGGCCTGATGGCGTTATGACTGAAGCGTCGCCAGACGTGCGGCAAAACCAACGAAAATCAAACCGATAAGGGAATTCCCCACCTTCGCCAGTTTCTTTTTCGTGCGAATGTACTGCGTTACAAAAGCGCCCGAAATAATCAGGAAGCTCAGATAGAAAAAGCTCACCACTTCAAGCGTTGTCGCCAGGATAAAAAATGACAGCCCCGCGTGCGGCGCATTGACGTCAATAAACTGGACGAAAAACGAAACGTAAAAAAGGATGGCTTTGGGATTGGTCAGGCTCAGTATTAAGGCACGTTTAAAGATTGCGCCAAACGGAACCTCATCATGCGCCACTTCGCTCCCTTTCGATTTAAGCGTGGCGTAAAGGATCTTCGCACCAAGATACAGCAGATAAAAAGCGCCGAGATAACGAACGATATTAAACAGCACCGGCGTTGTTTTTATTAATGTTGCGACGCCCGCATACGCCAGAAACATCAGCACCGCATCGCCAATGAACACGCCGCTGGCGGCGAGATATCCGCCTTTCATCCCTCGCCCGACGCTGTTTTTCAGCACAAATATCGTATTAGGCCCCGGCACCAGCACGATAAAAATGGCCCCAACCAGATACGTCCAGTAGTTCAGAACTCCATACTCTGCGAACACGTTAACCTCTTCCTGAAAAAAACAGATACGCTTTACTGCGAAACAATATGCTAACGAATGAACTGAATGATGGGAAGGGAAATCATAGCGTTGCGTTATATCATGATATTTACCGGCAAAGGCGCCCTACTTATGACAGATATCGCTCTTTTGGGACGCCGTCACAACACGATGGCGGGTCCTGCCGGGCCCGCCATAATAACAACATCTTAGTGGTGCAACATCTCGTCGACGACCTCTTCGGCCTTCAGCTGGTACGGATAATAGGTTGGCCAGTTATCCATTTCTTCAAGCAATGCCTGCTGGGAAGTGTTCCCCATAAAGATATGGAAATGGCTCGACTTACGCGGCGCGATAATATGATCGCTGAACTGCACATATTTAGGCGCGTTGCTCTTCGCATCTTTACACTCAAACAGATAGCGAACGCCTTTTTTACCGGATGCGTAGGTCAGGATTTTGTGTCCGGCATAATCGTATTGGCAGGACTCAACCTGATTACCGGTGTGAAATTCCATGACGCCATTCTCAATGCCGATAGTATCCACATTGGTGGCGTAGCCTTTACGGTAATAGGCCTTAATCTCCTCGGCCGTTTTGCTGTTATCTTTCTCCGCTTTCTTTTTAAATACCGGATCAAGCTCCCCGCTTACCAGATACGGATAAACAGACTGCCACATACCGTCCCAGTCCGTTAGCGCCCTGTCCTTCACGTTTTTATCGTCAAAAACGCCTTCTGCCGCCTTTTGCTCCATCTCCGTTAGCGGTGCGCCATGTGAATGGTACCCATGCGCAAGCGCGTGTCCGCTAACCAGAAGCATTCCCAGAGCTACTGCTAATTTTTCAAAATGAATCGCCAAAATATCACCCTCAATCAGTGCGTAAAGATAGGATGTTATAATATAACATCACTATTAATTCAACTCTGAATGAGAAGCATAAAAAACGGGAGCACACAGGCTCCCGCTTATTCCGACAAACTAACAGTCCCCGGCGTTACAGAGTGACAATCTCTGGCTCATCAAATACCGTGAGCGTTGGGGCTTCGCCGGTAAATTTCTCTGCGTATACCAGGGTCGTATTCCCCGCGCAGCCGTTCGCCAGCCTTGACGTCGGGATGTCCGCCGTCAGCACGTTGGCGCCGCCGTTTTTACAGATGCCATTCTCGATATCAGGCCAGGCGCCTTCATGGATACAGATGATCCCCGGCTTGATCCCGTCGCTGACGTGCGCCCCGACCAGAACCTGACCACGACCATTCCATACACGTACCAGGTCGCCCTCGGCAATGCCTCTTGCCTTCGCATCATCTGGATGAATCGTCACCGGCTCGCGATCGGCAATGGCATACTCTTTTCGCAACGACGCATAGTTCAACTGACTGTGCAGACGGTGCGCCGGATGGGCGGTCAGCAACTGTAACTGATCCTTATCCGCAGACCCTTTCCACTCATCCGGTTCAATCCATGAAGCATGAGGCGGACAGTCTTTGTAGTGATAACCTTCAATGGTTTTTGAGTAGATCTCGATCTTACCGCTTGGCGTACCGAGCGCATTCATGACCGGATCATGGCGGAAATCGGCATAACGCACATACTTGTTGTTCTTTTCGTTCTCGCGCATTTCAATCAGCTTATTCTGCTGCCAGAACGCATTGAACTGAGGCATTGCCACACGTTGAGCGCGAGCCGCCTTTTGCGCGGCGTCGTAGAATTGCTTCAGCCACGCCATCTCATCTTTACCTTCGGTATAGACCGCTTTGCCGCCGGGTTTGAGCATCTCAGCTAAATCAGCAAAGACGTCAAAGTCATTACGGGCCTCAAACTGCGGCGCAATCACCTGCTTCATGGGCACCAGATGCTGGTTGCTGTAGTCTCCGGTCATCGTGAGATCGTTACGTTCAAACGATGTGGTGATCGGGAGAACAATATCGGCATGTTTCGCCGCCGCCGTCCAGTAGCACTCGGAAATCACCACCAGCTCGGGCTTCTGCCACGCTTTGATTAAGCGGTTGGTATCCTGATGATGGGTAAAGTTCGCGCCGCCTGCCCACCAGATCATTTTGATATCCGGGAAGGTCTGCTCTTTACCATTATGCTGATATTTTCCTCCTGGGTTTTCCAGCGCCTCCACAATTCGCGCCACAGGCAGGTTCACCACCGCATCCGATACCGCCCAGTCGTTCCCTGCCGACGATCCCCCCTCAATTTGCGCCGATATCGCAGGCAGTACACCACCGGTACGCGTCGGGTTCCCGCCGTTGGAATAGTGATAGGAGAAACCGAAACCGCCGCCTTCCGTCCCAATTTGCCCCAGCATCGCGGCCAGCGTCACCAGCATCCAGTGTTTTTGCTCACCGTATTGCTGACGTTGAATCCCCCAGCCCGCCATCAGCATGGTTTGGTTGCTGGCGAAAATTTCCGCCAGTTTCTCAATCTGTTCTGCGGGTACGCCACAGACACCGGATGCCCATTCAGCGGTTTTCTCAACGTTGTCGCTCTTGCCGAGCAGATACTCTTCAAACTGCGGATAACCGGTGGTGTATTTTTCCAGGAACGCTTTATCGTGACGCTCTTTTTTCACCAGCGTATGCGCAATCCCCAGCATCATCGCCACGTCAGTTCCCATATGCGGGGCGATCCACGTTGCATTGTCGCCAAAAAACTCAATGGTTTCTGAGCGCATTGGGTCGATCGCGATAACGGTTTTTCCCGATTTCTTCAGCAGATTAAAATACTCAAGCCCCTGCTCATCCGTACTGCTCCAGGCAATTTTTAACGTGTTGAGCGGGTTCATCCCCCACAGCACCACCACCTGGCTGTGCTCAAGCACCATCGGCCATGTCGTCTGTTGTTCGTATACCTCAACCGATCCCACAACATATGGCATGATAACCTGCGCCGCCCCGGTGGAATAATCCCCGGTATGGCCTGCATATCCCCCGGCCATACTCATATAGCGTTGCAGCAATGTTTGCGCTTTATGCAAGACGCCGCTGGAGCGCCAGCCATAGGAACCCGCAAAAATGGAGGACGGGCCATAGCTGCTACGAATACGGCTATGCTGCTCATGAATGAGTTTCAGCGCCTGTTCCCAGCTCACCCGCACAAAGGGATCGCTTCCCCGTTTACCGTCCGCTTTACCTGGATTTTCCAGATAGCTTTTACGCACCATTGGGTATTTTACACGGGCGTTGGTATGTACCTGATCCGGCGCGGTTTGCTGCAATGAGTTCGGTATGGTTTTAGGTAATGCGCCTTTTGAAGAGACAACCTTGCCGTCTTTAACCTCCACATATACGGCCCCCCAACGTGCGGCAGTCAGGATGGCGCCGCCATTTTGGTTTTCGGCCCAGGCAGGCATTGGGATCACCGAAGAAATCGCCATAGTCCCGGTTGCCGCTCCAGCCGTCTTGATAAAGTCACGTCTTGTGAGTTTCATGATTTCTCCTGGTATTATCACTATTCATGCATGTCTTTCGCGTTGTACTGGAAGTAACGGCTCAGGATATCCAGTTCGTTTTCACTGATGTTGGTACGAGCCCCCATCCCTTTCGCCACAGAGGGCCAGGCATTGAGGGTAAAATGCTTCGCAGGAATCGGCGCATGGCAGCCTGCGCAGTACACATTGTCGAGTTTGCGCGCGTAGTCCCACATCGGTTCGCGGCTGGCGAGCGCAGAGCCGCTCCACTCGCCCTGTAGCGCCACATCCCGCCACGCGTTACCGTAATCATCTTTTTTCCAGTCAGAGAGAATGTGGAGTGATTGCTGCCCTTTCTCACTCAGACTGGCAAGGATCAACCGCTGGCCTGCCGCGTAGTAAATAACCTGCCCGCTCCCCTGCATCTGGCTTCCGCGGATCTCCACCAGCCGTGACGTTTCCGTCGATTTCAGGACATGCATTTGCGTGGCCGGATAGACAGTTGCCAGATCGCCAAGAGCGGTATTGCTTACGGCATAGAGCGTTTTTGCAGATGCGGGGGTGGATGCAGACTGGGCCTCAAGCGCTTTGAGGGCGCTGTCGTCCATTGTTATTTCGGGTGGGAAGTGGGCGACGCCTTTGTGGCAATCAATACAGGTTTGTTTTTCCTGAATGCCCATTTGGTGCATTTTGCGGGCATCAGCGCTTTGCGCGTCAAGATCCATCGCATCCATGCTATGACAGCTACGGCAGGTTGCGGAGTCGCTGGCTTTCAACTGCGCCCAAACGGTTTGCGCCATCTCCAGACGATGTTCTTCAAACTTCTCTGGCGTGTCGATTTTTTTGGTGATGAACTGATGATAAACATCTTTCGAGGCAAGGAGCTTGGCTACCAGGTAATCCACTCCGCCTTCCGGGATATGGCAATCCGCGCATTCCGCACGAATCCCCTTCTGATTCTGGAAGTGAACCGAGCCCGTATACTCCTCATAAGGCGCCTGCATCGTATGGCAAGACAGACAAAATTCAGTGCTCGATGTTTTATGTAACGTCCATTGCCCCGCTAAAACAATTACTGCGCCAAGAACGATGCAAAGCAGCATCGTCCATAAAATGGTTTTATTTATTTTTCTCATTCTTCATTCTCATCAGACAACTACCCTTTTAGAGGTAGACAATAATTAGACCGAGCAGGTTAATTATTGATATCCATCAAGCGTGGATGTGAATAAGAATTAGCATGCAAGTAAATTTGAAGGGGATCGCAGATTACACAGCAACGGAATATATGAGTATAAAATCGTTAAAACACAGCAAGTTACACTGTATTATATAGATATTTAAACCAGTATTAAATTAAATATCAGGAGAAAGTTTCAAATAATTAAGATGGCGATTCAAGAGAGAGAAAATATCCCGTCGTTATATAAATAAATATACAATGAAATAAAGTAAAACGGAACCCATTACTGCTTCATAACGATATTCACGGTAAAAATCATTCTCCTGACAGCCATCATGTCGGTAACTCCTTCTGGTGGACGTTTTGTGTCTACATTCTTACGACTTGCGGACTCGTTCACATAACTTTGATCTGATTACTTCTTATACAACCGATAAGTCCAGTACACTTAAGGTGGAGATAAAACAAACAGGAGGTGGTGAATATGTATCGTTCTATTCTGGTGCCGATTGATATCTCAGAAGCCAGCTTGACCCGTCAGATCATCCCGCAGGTTGAGGCGCATGCTAAAACCGCAAAGGTGCATTTTTTGGCCGTAATACCTTCTGTCCCGTTCTATGCCTCACTGGGTCTGGCCTACTCCAGCGAGTTCCCGGATAGAAGCGGTCTTCAGTCAAAGGCCGCCGTCAAACTGGAGGAAATTGTTAAACAATTCAATATCCCCGAGGGCAGGAGCCAGTCCCATGTTGTCTACGGCCCGCCCAAAGATCAGATCCTCAAACTGGCGGATACGGTAGAAGCCGACCTGATTATCATTGCGTCGCATCAACCGGGTTTCAGCACCTATCTGCTGGGTTCAACTGCTGCGGCCGTTGTTCGCCATGCAAACTGCCCTGTTCTGGTTGTACGCTAATACCGCTCGCTAACCCTGGCGAAAACGGGAGCCAACAGGCTCCCGTTCTTGTATCACACCTGTTTTCTGATGAATGACTCCCGATAAAAACAGCCTTATAAAACGAATGGTTGAATCATTAAATGATAATGGTTATCATTCTCTTGCTGTAAATACCTTAGCGCCTAATACAGGTATTGAAAGCACGACATTGCTCACATTGCTTCCAGTATGATTTTGCCCGCACTCTGTTGCGGGCTTTTTTTGCCAGAGTATTCATGCTCTCAGGGAAAAGGGCATGTGAGTCGTTAAACATTAAAAGGATATTTATGAACATAAAGAGAGTTGCCGGCACGATTTCAATCGTATTGTTGACGGCTTGTGTCGACTCAGAAGTACAACCCGCGCCTTCTTCCGCCAGCCCAATTTGTCAGGGATTCGGCTGCGTAAAAACTCCCGGGAAACTTCCCAGCCGCGCCGCCACCCATAAACCGACAAAAGAAGAAAGAAACCGTGTGATCCGAGGCGAGAAACCCGATTTTGGCTCCGAAGAGTGGAGTGTCGGGGGTACGCTGCCTGGCTGGTGATTGCAGGTGCAGAGTCGTCACTCTCACAACACGCCATTCTACTGACATAAAAAAACGGGAACTGACAGGTTCCCGTTCTTGTTTATCCTCAGGTGCATATTTACAGATACCCGGCGATATAACCGGAGATCATACGCACAAGATAAGGCCACCCGGCCATGACAAGCAGCATCAGCAGCGCGATAAGCAGCCCCGTTAATACTGACCGAATGCGTTCATGTTCCGTGCCCATTTTCACCTCCCCTGACCGCAGAAAATGAATGACTAAATTCCCAATAGCACGAACACATGACAGGTTTATGACGGCATTATTGACCAGTAACCGCCCGGAGGCGGTTTGAAACCAGGAAGCGAGCTATTCGCCGTTACTCTCAATCGCGTTTTCCTTCTTCCCATACAGGGCCGGCTTGCCTGCTGGTCGGGTCTTAAAGCGACGGTGTAGCCACATATATTGTTCAGGAGCCAGGTTGATTGCGCGTTCAATCGCCCGATTCATTCTGGTCGCAACGGTTTCCTTGCCCTCGTCATACAGTTCATGGCCGATATCCGGGAGGATGATCAGCTCGTACCCTCTTCCATCCGCTCGGCGTCGGGGAACAAAAGGAACAACCGCCGGGCGGGCGCTTCTGACAAGCATGTAACTGCCGGCGGTAGTCGCCGCATCGGGAACATCAAAAAAAGGAACAAACACGCTGTTACGAGCGCCATAGTCATGATCAGGTGCATACCAGACAATCTCACCTTGTTTGAGCACTCGTATCATGCCTTTTAAATCATAGCGATCGAGCATGGTTTTATTTGAGCGAAGACGTCCCCGCGTCTGCAACCAGTCATACAGCGCGTTATTGTTCGGCCTGTATACGCCAATGCCCGGATTGAGCATCCCAAATATGCGCGCCCCAAGTTCAAGAGTAAGAAAGTGCATACCGATGAGAAGCACGCCTTTATTTTCAGCTCGCGCACTTTCCATATGTTCATAACCCGTAACCGTAAACCATTTGCGTAAACGCCTGTCTGACCAGAACCAGGCGATACCGGTTTCAAGTACCCCCATGCCTACCGACTCAAAATTTTTAATCAGTAATTTTTCACGCTCCTTCGCAGGTAGCGCCTTAAAGCAAAGTTCCAGGTTGCGACGGGCTATTGTTACCCTGCGAGGCAATGCGCGCATGGCCACTCTCCCCAGACAAGCGCCAAGCCTGAGCAGAATGGGATAAGGCAGCAAAACAGCACATCGTAAGAAGAAAATACCCAGCCATAGCAGCCAGTAGCGAGGATGAAAAAAAGCGAATGAAAATGTTGGGAGTCTCGTCATTGAGTAAAATACGTTCCGATTTACTGATAACTGCGGTGTTAGCTATCTGACTATTACAAAGAGGGGAAAACTAAAGCCCCGGTTAGCACAAAAAGTCTATAAAAAGACGAAAAAGTCGTTTTGTCATTTTTTGCGACTTATCCCCTGCTCACCGCGAGGTCGTAAAAACGTCATTTACCTTTTCGCCGCCACATGACCGATCGGACAATTTCAGGTCTATTCATTAAGCACAATTGAGGTTATGTTATTACATAACTTTTAGTGAGAAGGGTAATCATCAGATGAAAGTCAGAAACATATTCGCCATATCACTGGCAGCCTCGTCGTTCAGTTGCCTGGCATTCAAATCGCCGCCCAACGTAGTACCCGGTACGGCTCCTGATAACGTTCGCACACTCGAAAGTAATATTCTGGGAAGTTTTTACAGTCAGCATGGTACTGAGCCGCAGACAACATTTTTGGGAACCTGTGACGCTTCACCCGTTCCAGGTTGTTCATGCCCGTTTTGCACAATGCTCCGTAGCCACATCCGCTGATGGGCTAATCGTCTGAGTCACTGGCAGATGCACATCTTCCCCGTCTGGAGACTTGCGAAGTATCGTCTTAGTCCTCTGCGAATTCGACATTCAAAAAACAAGTTCGAATGCTAATAATAAAAAACGGGAACCCTCAGGCTCCCGTTCTTGTTTAACCCAGAAACTGGATTACATATTTGCGATGATCGCGTCGCCAAACTCTGAACATTTCAGCAGCTTAGCGCCTTCCATCAGACGTTCGAAATCGTAAGTGACGGTCTTCGCGGCAATCGCGCCTTCCATCCCTTTGACGATCAGATCTGCGGCTTCGAACCACTGCATGTGGCGCAGCATCATCTCAGCAGACAGAATGATGGAGCCCGGGTTAACTTTATCCTGGCCCGCGTACTTCGGCGCAGTACCGTGAGTCGCTTCGAACAGCGCGCACTCGTCACCGATGTTCGCGCCCGGCGCGATACCGATACCGCCAACCTGCGCCGCCAGGGCGTCAGAGATGTAGTCGCCGTTCAGGTTCATACAGGCAATCACGTCGTACTCAGCCGGACGCAGCAGGATCTGTTGCAGGAACGCATCGGCGATCACGTCTTTAATCACGATCTCTTTGCCGGTGTTCGGGTTCTTGATTTTGACCCACGGGCCGCCGTCGATCAGCTCACCGCCGAATTCATCACGCGCTAACTGGTAGCCCCAGTCTTTAAACGCGCCTTCGGTGAACTTCATGATGTTGCCTTTGTGAACCAGGGTCACAGAATCACGGTCGTTAGCGATGGCATATTCAATCGCCGCACGCACCAGACGTTTGGTTCCTTCTTCGGAACACGGCTTAATACCGATACCACAGTGTTCAGGGAAGCGAATTTTCTTCACGCCCATCTCTTCGCGCAGGAATTTGATCACTTTCTCGGCATCCGCAGAGTCGGCTTTCCATTCGATACCTGCATAAATATCTTCAGCGTTTTCGCGGAAGATGACCATGTCGGTCAGTTCAGGGTGTTTAACCGGGCTTGGGGTGCCCTGATAGTAACGAACCGGACGCAGACACACGTACAGGTCGAGTTCCTGACGCAGCGCCACGTTCAGGGAACGAATACCGCCGCCGACCGGGGTAGTCAGAGGGCCTTTGATGGCCACGCGGTAATCACGAATCAGATCCAGGGTTTCAGCAGGCAGCCAGACATCCTGGCCATAAACCTGAGTGGATTTTTCACCGGTGTAAATTTCCATCCAGGAGATTTTACGCTCGCCTTTATAGGCTTTCTCGACAGCGGCATCGACCACTTTGAGCATGGCTGGGGTTACATCAACACCGATACCGTCGCCTTCAATGAACGGGATAATCGGATTTTCAGGAACGTTGAGTTTGCCGTTTTGCAGGGTGATCTTCTTACCTTCCGCCGGAACAACTACTTTGCTTTCCATTCACCTCTCCTTCGAGCGCTTCTGGTTTGCTCGTCTGTCATCACGCTGCATGTGCGTTTGCGTCCTGCGACACGGATGCATTAGAGCAACTTTTTTGTTAATGATTTGTAATGAGCGTGTCAATACTACCCTATTGTTTGCTGCCATGAAAGACACTCGTTATTAGGCTATAATGCGGCAATTGATAAGCCCTGAAAATACCATGCAAAAAACTTCTTTTAGAAATCACCGGGTTGAGCGATTCAGCTCACGACAAGTCACTAAGCGGCGGAAAGAAAACCAGCCAAAACGCGTGGTTTTGTTCAATAAACCTTACGATGTTTTGCCGCAATTTACGGATGAGGCCGGGCGCAGCACATTAAAAGACTATATTCCTGTCCAGGGCGTCTATGCAGCAGGTCGTCTGGACAGGGACAGCGAAGGTCTTCTGGTGCTCACCAACGATGGCGCATTGCAGGCTCGTCTGACGCAGCCCGGCAAACGTACCGGTAAGATTTATTACGTTCAGGTTGAAGGCGAACCCACCGCAGAAGCGCTGGAAGCCCTGCGCAATGGCGTGACGCTCAATGATGGCCCCACTCTGCCTGCGGGCATTGAGGTAGTGGAGGAACCCGAATGGCTGTGGCCGAGAACGCCGCCGATTCGCGAACGAAAAAGTATTCCCACCCGCTGGCTCAAAGTGACCTTATATGAAGGCCGTAACCGTCAGGTACGGCGTATGACGGCGCACGTCGGCTACCCTACGCTGCGACTGATCCGCTACGCAATGGGCAACTACACGCTGGATAATCTTGCCAACGGCGAATGGCGAGACGCTACCGATTAAGGAAAAACCATGTTCAAACCGCACGTCACCGTCGCCTGCATCGTCCATGCAGAAGGTCAATTCCTCGTGGTGGAAGAGACCATTAACGGCAAAGCGCTCTGGAATCAGCCAGCCGGACATCTGGAAGCCGACGAAACGCTGGTGGAAGCCGCCGCGCGCGAACTCTGGGAAGAGACAGGGATTACCGCGCAACCCCAGCACTTTATTCGTCTGCATCAATGGATCGCGCCGGACAACACGCCGTTCCTGCGTTTCCTCTTTTCCATTGAACTTACCAGGATGTGCGCCACTGAACCTCACGACAACGACATTGACTGCTGTCGCTGGGTCAGCGCCGACGCGATCCTCAACGCCCCCAACCTGCGTTCGCCGCTGGTTGCCGAGAGCATTCGTTGCTGGCAGAACGGGCAACGTTATCCGCTGGCGATCATCGGCGAATTTAACTGGCCGTTTACAGAGGGTGTCAAGTAAAAGGGCTGCGTGATAGAATACGCCGCCTTGAAGTTCAATGTCGTGAGTATTCCAATGTCAGAAAGCCCAAAAAAAGTGATCGTCGGCATGTCCGGCGGTGTCGACTCCTCCGTTTCCGCCTGGCTGTTGCAACAACAGGGCTACCAGGTAGAAGGCCTGTTCATGAAGAACTGGGAAGAGGACGACGGTGAGGAATATTGCACAGCGGCAGCCGACCTGGCTGATGCGCAGGCCGTTTGCGACAAACTTGGCATTGAACTGCATACCGTAAACTTTGCCGCAGAATACTGGGACAACGTTTTTGAACTCTTCCTGGAAGAGTACAAAGCGGGCCGCACGCCGAACCCGGATATTCTGTGTAATAAAGAGATCAAATTTAAAGCCTTCCTCGAATTTGCCGCTGAAGATCTGGGCGCTGATTATATCGCCACCGGTCACTACGTCCGTCGCGCGGATGTGGACGGCAAAAGCCGCCTGCTGCGCGGGCTCGACGGTAACAAAGATCAGAGCTACTTCCTTTACACACTCGGCCATGAGCAGATCGCCCAAAGCCTGTTCCCGGTCGGTGAACTGGAAAAACCGCAGGTACGCAAAATTGCCGAAGACCTCGGTCTGATCACCGCGAAGAAAAAAGACTCTACCGGCATCTGCTTTATCGGCGAACGTAAATTCCGCGAGTTCCTCGGTCGCTATCTCCCGGCGCAGCCAGGAAAAATCATCACCGTAGACGGCGACGAAATCGGTCAGCACCAGGGGCTGATGTACCACACGCTGGGCCAACGTAAAGGTCTGGGTATCGGCGGCACCAAAGAAGGCACCGAAGATCCGTGGTACGTGGTCGATAAAGATGTCGAGAATAACATTCTGGTTGTCGCTCAGGGTCATGAGCATCCACGTCTGATGTCCTTCGGCCTGATTGCCCAACAGCTTCACTGGGTCGATCGCGAACCGTTTAGCGGCACCCTGCGCTGCACGGTGAAAACCCGCTACCGCCAGACCGACATTCCGTGCACCGTGAAAACGCTGGATGACGAACGCATTGAAGTGATTTTTGATGAGCCGGTAGCCGCAGTAACGCCGGGTCAGTCGGCTGTCTTTTATAACGGAGAAGTGTGCCTCGGCGGCGGTATTATCGAGCAGCGCCTGCCCCTGCCGGTATAATTATTCTCTATAACTGATACAAGGAAGCAGTGATCGTGGCAAAGAATTATTATGACATCACCCTCGCACTGGCAGGCATTTGCCAGTCAGCACGCCTGGTGCAACAGCTGGCGCACCAGGGGCACTGTGATGCCGATGCGCTACACGTTTCACTGAACAGCGTTATCGATATGAACCCCAGCTCTACGCTGGGCGTATTCGGCGGCAGCGAAGCGAACCTTCGCCTCGGTCTGGAAACCCTGCTCGGCGTCCTGAATGCCAGTAGCCGCCAGGGGCTGAACGCAGAGCTGACGCGCTATACGCTGAGCCTGATGGTGCTGGAGCGCAAACTGTCAGCCGCCAAAGGCGCGCTGGACATGCTGGGCGAGCGCATTAACGGCTTACAGCGTCAGCTTGACCATTTTGACCTGCAATCAGAAACGCTGATGAGCGCGATGGCCGGTATTTATGTCGATGTCATCAGCCCGCTGGGGCCGCGCATTCAGGTGACGGGCTCACCCGCCGTGCTGCAAAGCCCGCAGGTGCAGGCAAAAGTTCGCGCCTCGCTTCTGGCCGGTATCCGTGCCGCAGTGCTCTGGCACCAGGTCGGCGGTGGCCGCCTGCAATTAATGTTTTCTCGTAATCGCCTGACCACTCAGGCAAAACAAATTCTTGCTCATTTAACCCCGGAGTTGTGATCTATGGAATTATCCTCACTGACCGCCGTTTCCCCTGTCGATGGACGCTACGGCGATAAAGTCAGCGCGCTGCGCGGGATTTTCAGCGAATACGGTTTGCTGAAATTCCGTGTACAGGTTGAAGTACGCTGGCTGCAAAAACTGGCCGCGCACGCAGCGATCAAGGAAGTTCCTGCTTTTGCTGCCGACGCAAACGGTTTCCTGGATACGATCGTCGCGAACTTCAATGAAGAAGATGCCGCGCGTATCAAAACCATTGAGCGCACGACAAACCACGACGTGAAGGCAGTTGAGTATTTCCTGAAAGAAAAAGTGGCGGATATCCCGGAACTGCATGCGGTTTCTGAGTTCATCCACTTCGCCTGTACTTCTGAAGACATCAACAACCTGTCTCATGCGCTGATGCTGAAAACCGCACGCGACGAAGTGATCCTGCCGTACTGGCGTCAGCTGATCGACGCGGTCAAAGATCTGTCCGTTCAGTATCGCGACATTCCCCTGCTCTCCCGTACCCACGGTCAACCGGCTACGCCGTCCACGATGGGGAAAGAGATGGCTAACGTGGCTTACCGTATGGAACGCCAGTTCCGTCAGTTAAACCAGGTGGAAATCCTTGGTAAAATCAACGGCGCGGTCGGTAACTATAACGCCCACATTGCCGCTTACCCGGAAGTGGACTGGCACCATTTCAGCGAAGAGTTTGTGACGTCGCTGGGTATCCAGTGGAACCCGTACACCACACAGATTGAACCGCATGACTACATCGCAGAGCTGTTTGACTGTGTCGCGCGCTTTAACACCATCCTGATTGACTTCGATCGCGACGTCTGGGGTTATATCGCGCTCAACCACTTCAAACAGAGAACCATCGCGGGTGAAATTGGTTCTTCCACCATGCCGCACAAGGTTAACCCGATTGACTTCGAAAACTCCGAAGGCAACCTGGGGCTGGCTAACGCCGTACTGCAACACCTGGCAAGCAAACTGCCGGTTTCCCGCTGGCAGCGCGACCTGACGGACTCCACCGTGCTGCGTAACCTGGGCGTCGGTATTGGCTATGCGTTGATCGCGTATCAGTCCACCCTGAAAGGCGTAAGCAAACTGGAAGTGAACCGCGATCGTCTGCTGGATGAACTGGATCACAACTGGGAAGTGCTGGCAGAGCCGATCCAGACCGTAATGCGCCGCTACGGCATTGAGAAACCGTACGAGAAGCTGAAAGAGTTAACGCGCGGCAAACGTGTTGACGCCGAAGGCATGAAGCAGTTTATCGACAGTCTGGCCCTGCCGGAAGAAGAGAAAACGCGCCTGAAGGCGATGACCCCGGCCAACTATATTGGTCGCGCCATCACTATGGTTGACGAGCTGAAGTAATCCCCCCTGCCGGATAGCGATGCTAACGCATCTTATCCGGCCGATATTCAGCGCACCCAATGCCGGAGACTCATCCGGCATAACTCTCCCCCCGGTTTACGAAATGTTTATCCCCGCCGCAACATAATCAGCGTTAAACTACTAATACCGTTAATTTAGGGAGAAAAGATGATGCGCGTACTGGTTGTCGAAGATAATGCCTTATTACGCCACCACCTGAAGGTTCAATTACAGGATTTGGGGCACCAGGTTGATGACGCAGAAGATGCAAAGGAAGCCGATTATTATCTTAACGAGCATCTGCCGGACATCGCCATCGTCGATTTAGGCCTCCCGGATGAAGACGGGCTTTCGCTGATCCGCCGCTGGCGCAGCAATGACGTTTCCCTTCCTGTTCTGGTATTAACCGCCCGTGAGGGCTGGCAGGATAAAGTGGAAGTGCTGAGCGCCGGCGCCGACGACTACGTGACAAAACCGTTTCATATTGAAGAAGTGGTCGCGCGTATGCAGGCGTTAATGCGCCGCAACAGCGGCCTGGCCTCGCAGGTTATCTCTATTCCGCCTTTTCAGGTGGATCTCTCCCGCCGTGAATTGTCCGTAAATGATGAAGTGATAAAACTGACGGCGTTTGAATACACCATTATGGAAACGCTGATCCGCAATAATGGCAAAGTCGTCAGTAAAGATTCGTTGATGCTACAGCTCTACCCGGATGCGGAACTGCGTGAAAGCCATACCATTGATGTATTAATGGGGCGCTTACGCAAAAAAATTCAGGCGCGATATCCTGATGATGTGATTACCACCGTCCGTGGTCAGGGATACCTGTTCGAACTGCGCTAATGAATAAATTACTGCGTCATCTTTTTCCTTTATCGCTGCGCCTGCGCTTTCTGCTGGCGACGGCAGGCGTTGTGCTGGTGCTCTCTCTGGCCTACGGCATGGTCGCGCTGGTTGGCTATAGCGTCAGTTTCGATAAGACAACCTTTCGCCTGTTACGCGGTGAAAGCAACCTTTTCTACACCCTCGCGTCATGGCAAAACAATAAAATCAATATCGAGATCCCGGAAAATCTCGATATGCAAAGCCCCACGATGACACTGATCTATGATGAGAACGGCAAGTTGTTATGGGCGCAGCGCAACGTTCCCTGGCTGGAGAAACGTATCCAGCCGGAATGGCTGAAAGCCAACGGTTTTCATGAAATTGAAGCCGATGTCGATGCCACCAGCACATTGCTGAGTGAAGATCATTCCGCCCAACAGCAGCTCAAAGAGGTGCGGGAAGATGACGACGATGCGGAAATGACCCACTCCGTGGCGGTG
Organism: Citrobacter sp. CK181; assembly: GCF_030333595.1. Classification (NCBI taxonomy): domain Bacteria; kingdom Pseudomonadati; phylum Pseudomonadota; class Gammaproteobacteria; order Enterobacterales; family Enterobacteriaceae; genus Citrobacter; species Citrobacter sp. CK181. Next base: position 211,364 of record NZ_JAOWFN010000012.1, read on the forward strand.
AATGTCTATCCGGCTACCGCGCGGATGCCGCAACTGACGATAGTGGTTGTCGATACCATCCCCATCGAGCTGAAACGCTCGTATATGGTCTGGAGCTGGTTTATTTATGTTCTGGCGGCAAACCTGCTGTTAGTCATCCCGTTGCTCTGGGTCGCCGCATGGTGGAGTTTACGCCCTATCGAAGCGCTGGCGCGTGAAGTGCGCGAGCTGGAAGAACACCACCGTGAAATGCTCAACCCGGAAACCACGCGGGAACTGACCAGCCTGGTGCGCAACCTCAACCGGCTGCTGAAGAGCGAACGTGAGCGTTATGATAAATACCGCACCACGTTAACCGACCTCACCCATAGTCTGAAAACGCCGCTGGCAGTATTGCAGAGCACCCTGCGTTCAATGCGCAGCGAAAAAATGAGCGTCAGCGACGCCGAACCGGTCATGCTGGAACAGATCAGCCGTATCTCCCAGCAGATCGGTTATTACCTGCATCGCGCCAGCATGCGCGGAAGCGGCGTGTTACTCAGCCGTGAGCTGCACCCCGTAGCGCCGTTACTGGACAATCTCACCTGCGCGCTCAATAAGGTGTATCAGCGTAAAGGGGTCAACATTAGCCTCGATATTTCGCCGGAAATCAGCTTCGTCGGCGAGCAGAATGACTTTGTTGAAGTGATGGGCAACGTGCTGGATAACGCCTGTAAATACTGCCTGGAGTTTGTTGAAATTTCAGCCCGGCAGACCGATGAGCATCTGCATATTCTGGTAGAAGACGACGGCCCGGGCATTCCGCAAAGCAAACGTGATGTGGTTTTCGATCGCGGTCAGCGCATTGACACCCTGCGACCAGGGCAAGGCGTAGGGCTGGCGGTCGCCCGTGAGATCACTGAGCAATATGAAGGGAAGATCGTCGCCGGTGACAGTTTGCTCGGCGGAGCGCGGATGGAGGTGATTTTTGGTCGCCAGCACCCGATTCAGCGCGATGAATGACGCTGGCGTGTAATATTTATGTATGTTCTTCACCGCATGTCGTTAAGCATCCGTTATAATCGGTGTCAGATACCAGCCTGCGGATAATCAACATGGAATATCAATTAACACTTAACTGGCCCGAATTTCTTGAACGCCACTGGCAAAAACGCCCGGTGGTGTTAAAACGTGGGTTCAACAACTTCATTGATCCGCTCTCCCCTGACGAACTGGCGGGACTGGCGATGGAAAGCGAAGTCGATAGCCGTCTGGTCAGCCATCAGGATGGTAAATGGCAGGTCAGCCACGGCCCGTTCGAGAGTTACGACCACCTCGGCGAGAACAACTGGTCACTGCTGGTTCAGGCCGTAAACCACTGGCATGAACCTACCGCTGCGCTGATGCGCCCTTTCCGCGCGTTGCCAGACTGGCGTATTGACGATCTGATGATCTCCTTTTCCGTCCCTGGCGGCGGCGTGGGTCCGCATCTGGATCAGTACGATGTCTTTATCATTCAGGGAACCGGTCGCCGCCGCTGGCGCGTAGGCGAGAAGCTGCAACTGAAGCAGCATTGCCCTCACCCGGATCTACTCCAGGTCGATCCTTTTGAAGCCATCATTGATGAAGAGCTGGAGCCCGGCGATATTCTGTATATCCCACCCGGATTCCCGCACGAAGGCTACGCGCTGGAAAACGCGATGAACTACTCGGTTGGTTTCCGCGCGCCGAATACGCGTGAACTGATCAGCGGTTTTGCCGACTACGTTCTGCAACGCGAGCTGGGCAGCACCTATTACAGCGACCCGGATATCCCGCCGCGCGAGCATCCTGCCGACGTTCTGCCGCAGGAGATGGACAAGCTGCGTGAAATGATGCTCGACCTGATCAATCAGCCTGAACACTTTAAACAGTGGTTTGGCGAATTTATCTCCCAGTCTCGTCACGAACTGGACATCGCGCCGCCGGAACCGCCGTATCAGCCGGATGAGATCTATGATGCGCTGAAACAAGGCGATGTGCTGGTGCGTCTGGGCGGCTTACGCGTCCTGCGCATTGGCGATGAGATCTACGCCAACGGTGAGAAGATTGATTCTCCGCACCGCCCGGCGCTGGAGGCGCTCTCCAGTCACATCGTGCTGACCGCCGAGAATTTTGGCGATGCGCTGGAAGACCCGTCGTTCCTCGCGATGCTGGCCGCGCTGGTCAACAGCGGGTACTGGTTCTTCGAAGGGTAATAAGTTATTGCGATTGAGCCTGATGGCAACGCTAGCGCGTTTTATCAGGCCTACACACGGTAGGCCTGATAAGCGAAGCGCCATCCGGCGCCATCACACCACGGCACCATTACTGCTGCTTCGCAGTTAGCTCCGCAATACGCACAATCACCTGCACCGCTTTCTCCATCCCTTCCAGCGTCACAAACTCATGCTTGCCATGATAGTTATAGCCGCCGGTAAAGAGGTTCGGGCACGGTAAGCCCATAAACGAAAGCTGGGCGCCGTCAGTGCCGCCACGGATCGGCTTCATATCCGGCACAATATCGCAGTCACGCATTGCCTGCTGTGCAATATCGAGAATATGTGGATGTTCGACCACTTTCTCGCGCATATTGTAATAGCTGTCTTCGATCACCAGCTCAATGTAGCAGTCCGGGTGCAGTCCCTTCCCGACCTTTTTAGCGATCTCCATCATTTTGCGCTTGCGGGCTTCAAACTGTTTGCGGTCGAAATCGCGAATGATGTAGTGCATATCCGCACGATCAACGGTGCCTTTCATACTCGCCAGATGGTAGAAGCCTTCATAGCCTTCAGTCGTCTCCGGGCTCTCATCCGCCGGAACCTCGGCATGAATACGCGCCGCCAGCGACAGCGCATTCACCATCACGCCCTTCGCCGTACCGGGGTGTACGTTATTGCCCACGATTTTGATATTCACGGAGGCCGCATTGAAGTTTTCAAACTCCAGCTCCCCTACGCCGCCGCCATCAACGGTATAAGCCCACTGCGCGCCAAAAGCCTCGACGTCAAAATGTTTCGCCCCTTTCCCGACCTCTTCATCCGGCGTAAAGGCCACGCGAATATCACCGTGCGGAATGTCTTTCTGTTTCAGTACCGCCAGCGCGGTCATGATTTCCGCCACGCCCGCTTTGTCGTCAGCGCCCAGCAGCGTTTTCCCGTCAGTGGTGATCAGCGTCTGCCCCAGCAGTTGATGCAGAACCGGGAACATCACCGGCGACAGCACCTCATCGCCGATCCCTAGCGCAATATCGCCACCACGGTAGTTTTCCACAATCTGCGGATTCACATTTTTACCGCTGAAATCAGGTGAGGTATCCACATGAGAGATAAAACCAATCGCGGGAATATCGCCAGCAACGTTGGCTGGCAGCGTCGCCATGACGGTCCCTTTGTCACTTAACGTGACGTTCACCAGCCCCATTTCTTCGAGCTGTTGTTTGAGCAAATGTAATAATTTCCACTGGCCCTCAGTGCTGGGCACTTGCCGTACGCCCGCCTTTGATTGGGTATCCAGCGACACGTAGTGTAAAAAACGCTCAAGTAGTTTATCCATGCAGTCACCCTCACTTTTCGTGACAACATTATTAATAAGCAAGAAAAGACAAATATTGCGTCAGGTCACTTTTATCCCTGCAAACGAGAATATTTCGCGTAGACACTTTTTCTGACTATAAAGCTAAGCCAGTAATTCGCAACAAGGATTGGCGATTTTAGCGGTTTGCCGTAGAATGACCGCCCTCATTAAGAGTCACCAAGGTGGTTAACCACAAACCCCGCATCGGTCAGCCATCCGTTGCGTCTACATGGGACAGAGTAAAAAATTGAATAAACAACCGCGTTCGCTTTCACCGCTGGTACAACTGGCGGGAATTCGCAAAAGCTTCGACGGAAAAGAGGTCATTTCTAATCTGAATCTGACCATCAATAACGGCGAATTCCTCACGCTGCTTGGCCCCTCTGGCTGCGGTAAAACAACCGTTCTGCGCCTGATTGCCGGTCTGGAAAATGTTGATGCCGGTCATATCATGTTGGATAACCAGGACATCACCGACGTTCCAGCGGAACACCGCTATGTGAACACCGTCTTTCAAAGCTATGCGTTATTCCCCCACATGACCGTATTTGAAAATGTGGCTTTCGGTTTACGCATGCAGAAAACCCCCGCCGCCGAGATTACCCCTCGCGTCACCGACGCTCTGCGCATGGTGCAACTGGAAGAGTTTGCGCAGCGAAAGCCGCATCAGCTTTCCGGCGGGCAGCAGCAGCGTGTGGCCATCGCCCGCGCCGTCGTCAATAAACCGCGTTTATTGCTGCTGGATGAATCCCTCTCCGCGCTGGATTACAAGCTGCGAAAGCAGATGCAGAACGAACTGAAAGCGTTGCAGCGTAAGCTGGGCATCACTTTTGTGTTCGTTACGCACGATCAGGAAGAAGCGCTGACCATGTCTGACCGTATCGTGGTGATGCGCGACGGCATTATTGAGCAGGACGGCACGCCGCGAGAAATCTATGAGGAGCCGAAAAACCTGTTCGTCGCCGGATTCATTGGCGAAATCAACATGTTTAACGCCACGGTAATTGAACGTCTCGACGAACAACGCGTACGCGCCAATGTAGAAGGACGCGAGTGCAATATTTATGTTAACTTTGCCGTCGTTCCTGGTCAGAAACTGAACGTACTGTTACGCCCGGAAGATCTGCGCGTTGATGAAATTAACGATGATAACCACATTGAAGGTCTCATTGGCTACGTACGCGAGCGCAACTACAAAGGTATGACGCTGGAGTCCGTCGTCGAACTGGAAAATGGCAAAATGGTGATGGTCAGCGAATTCTTCAATGAAGACGATCCTGACTTCGACCACTCTCTCGACCAAAAAATGGCCATTAACTGGGTAGAAAGCTGGGAGGTCGTACTGGCTGATGAAGAACACAAGTAAATTCCAGAATGTGGTGATTGTCACTGTCGTTGGTTGGCTTGTGTTGTTTGTCTTTCTGCCCAACCTGATGATTATTGGTACCAGCTTTTTGACCCGTGATGACGCGAACTTCGTCAAAATGGTCTTTACGCTGGATAACTACGCTCGTTTGCTCGATCCGCTCTATTTTGAGGTATTGCTGCATTCCCTCAATATGGCGCTCATTGCCACCTTCGCCTGCCTGGTGCTCGGCTATCCCTTTGCCTGGTTTCTGGCGAAACTGCCGGAAAAAGTGCGTCCGCTGCTGCTGTTTTTGCTGATCGTGCCGTTCTGGACCAACTCGCTGATCCGTATTTACGGCCTGAAAATTTTTCTCAGCACCAAGGGCTATCTCAACGAGTTCCTGCTGTGGCTGGGTGTGATTGACGCCCCGATCCGCATCATGTTCACGCCGGGCGCGGTCATTATCGGTCTGGTCTATATCCTGCTGCCGTTTATGGTGATGCCGCTCTACTCCAGCATTGAAAAACTGGATAAGCCGCTGCTGGAGGCCGCCCGCGATCTGGGCGCCAGTAAATTGCAGACCTTTATTCGCATTATTATTCCACTGACCATGCCGGGGATCATCGCCGGGTGTCTACTGGTGATACTGCCGGCGATGGGGCTGTTCTATGTCTCTGACCTGATGGGTGGAGCAAAGAACCTGCTGATTGGTAATGTTATTAAGGTTCAGTTCCTGAACATTCGCGACTGGCCGTTTGGCGCAGCCACCAGCATTACGCTGACGATTGTGATGGGCCTGATGCTGCTGGTTTACTGGCGCGCATCGCGGCTGCTGAATAAGAAGGTGGAACTCGAATGATCGGTCGACTGCTTCGTGGCGGTTTTATGACCGCTATCTACGCGTACCTGTATATTCCAATCATCATCTTGATTGTGAATTCCTTTAACAGTTCGCGCTTTGGCATCAACTGGCAGGGCTTTACCACCAACTGGTACAGCCTGCTGATGAATAACGACAGCCTGTTGCAGGCGGCACAGCACTCGCTGACGATGGCGGTGTTCTCGGCCACCTTTGCCACGATCATCGGCTCGCTAACGGCAGTGGCGCTGTATCGCTATCGTTTTCGCGGTAAACCGTTTGTCAGCGGCATGCTGTTCGTCGTCATGATGTCGCCGGATATTGTAATGGCGATTTCACTGCTGGTGCTGTTTATGCTGCTCGGCATCCAGTTGGGCTTCTGGTCGTTGCTGTTTTCGCATATCACCTTTTGCCTGCCCTTCGTGGTCGTTACCGTTTACTCGCGCCTGAAAGGGTTTGACGTGCGGATGCTGGAAGCGGCAAAAGACCTTGGAGCCAGTGAAGTCACGATTTTGCGTAAGATCATTCTGCCGCTGGCAATGCCTGCGGTCGCGGCTGGCTGGTTGCTCAGTTTCACCCTGTCGATGGATGACGTGGTGGTTTCGTCATTCGTCACCGGGCCTGGCTATGAGATTCTGCCATTGAAAATTTACTCAATGGTAAAAGTCGGCGTTTCACCGGAAGTTAATGCGCTGGCAACGATTTTGTTGGTTCTGTCGCTGGTTATGGTCATCGCCAGCCAGCTTATTGCTCGTGATAAAACCAAGGGCCGTTGAGGCCCACTATTCAGGGGACGTTAAATGAAAAAATGGTCACGCCACCTGCTCGCGGCGGGTGCTCTGGCACTGGGCATGAGCGCCGCTCACGCTGATGACAACAACACGCTCTATTTCTACAACTGGACCGAGTATGTTCCACCAGGACTGCTGGAACAGTTCACTAAAGAGACGGGCATTAAGGTTATCTATTCGACCTACGAGTCGAATGAAACCATGTATGCCAAGCTGAAAACGTATAAAGACGGCGCCTACGACCTGGTGGTGCCTTCCACCTATTACGTCGATAAAATGCGTAAAGAGGGCATGATCCAGAAGATCGACAAAACGAAGTTAACCAACTTCCACAACCTCGATCCTGAAATGCTCAACAAACCGTTTGACCCGAATAACGACTACTCCATCCCGTATATCTGGGGCGCAACGGCAATTGGCGTTAACAGCGACGAAATTGACCCGAAAACCGTCACCAGTTGGGCTGACCTGTGGAAGCCTGAGTATAAAGGCGGCCTGCTGCTGACTGACGATGCGCGTGAAGTGTTCCAGATGGCGCTGCGTAAGCTGGGTTACTCCGGCAACACCACCGATCCTAAAGAGATTGAAGCGGCGTATAACGAACTGAAAAAACTGATGCCAAACGTGGCGGCGTTCAACTCCGACAACCCGGCTAACCCGTATATGGAAGGCGAAGTCAACCTGGGGATGGTGTGGAACGGTTCTGCGTACGTTGCACGTCAGGCAGGGACGCCGCTTGAGGTTATCTGGCCGAAAGAAGGCGGTATTTTCTGGATGGACAGCCTTTCTATTCCGGCGAACGCCAAAAACAAAGAAGGCGCGCTGAAGCTGATCAACTTCCTGTTGCGCCCGGATGTGGCGAAAGAAGTGGCGGAAACCATCGGTTATCCGACGCCGAACCTGGCCGCACGTAAGCTGTTAAGTCCTGAAGTGGCAAATGATAAATCACTCTACCCTGATGCCGACACCATCAATAAAGGGGAATGGCAGAACGACGTGGGTTCCGCCAGTGCTATCTATGAAGAGTATTATCAGAAGCTGAAAGCGGGACGCTAATTCAGCGTTGTAAAGAATGCCCGATGGCGCTGCGCTTATCGGGCCTGGATAAATGCAAACCGTAGGCCGGATAAGGCATTCGCCGCCATCCGGCAAAAAAATCACAGTCCTTTCAATAATTTCTCAATAAACGCCGGTACAACCTGGCTTGCCGGGCCATAATATTTCTCTTCAAACTCGCTGCCGACCTGGCTTGGTTCAAGATTTAGCTCGACCGTATGCGCGCCGTGCAGGCGGGCCTCATGCACAAACCCGGCCGCCGGATAAACATGCCCGGATGTTCCGATAGCGATAAACACATCCGCCATCGCCAGCGCCATATAGATCTCATCCATGCCAAGCGGCATTTCACCAAACCACACGACGTGCGGGCGAAGCGAAGCCGGGAACTGGCAGCAATGGCACTTATCGTCTGAAGTCACATCGCCCGTCCAGTCCAGAATTTGCCCGCTCTGGGAGCAGCGCACTTTCAACAGCTCGCCGTGCATGTGGATGATATTCTTGTTGCCCGCGCGTTCATGCAGATTATCGATATTTTGCGTCACCAGCAGGAAACGATCGCCCAGCACCTCTTCCAGTTTTGCCAGCGCGACATGCGCCGGGTTGGGCTGAATCTCAGGCCGCTGCAACTGCTGACGGCGGGCGTTGTAAAATGACTGAACCAGTTCTGGATCGCGGGCAAACCCTTCCGGGGTCGCCACATCCTCAACCCGATGCTCTTCCCAGAGACCATCAGCGGCGCGAAATGTACGAATGCCGGATTCGGCAGAGATTCCCGCTCCAGTAAGAACTAATACTCTTGGTTTTTCCATCATTTCCGGCACCACTCTGTCTCTGAAAAAGATTCGCTGACGCAGGCGTTCACGCAAATGGCGTTTGTTTTTACGAAAACGGCTTAATCGATGAGCCCGACGCGACTGCATAACAACCTCTTTTGATTAATCGGTAAGATGTAAGAAGGCAGCGCCGCGCATCCCGCCCGCATCACCGTGTCGCGCCCGTTCAATACGCGGTACACGAGCAACAGGAAGGAGATAACGTGGCAACCTGTCTGCCAGTTGCGTTGTTATAGCAGTGAAGTTTGATAATCCTCCCCCAATCACCACCAGATCGGGATCGACGATCGTGAGGATATTCCCCAGGCAGACCGCCAGTAAATCCTGGTAACGTTCAACATGCGCACGCGCGCGTTCATCACCTTGCTCCCACAAAGCAATAATCTCCGGCGCCTGTAGAGGTTGATGATAGTAATGCTGATACAGCCACGCAAACCCGCGGCCGGAAAGATAATTTTCGATGCAGCCCAGTTGACCGCAGCCGCAGCGACGCAGAGGAAAATCGAACCCCATCAGGGTGAGCGCATCGACAGGCAAACGCATATGACCAAACTCGCCGGTAATATAGCTGCGACCGGTGATCGGCTTACCGTTGAGCACCAGTCCGCCGCCTACGCCCGTCCCGAGGATAAGCCCCATGACCAGCGGATACTGCGTGAACTCATCATCCCAGGCTTCCGACAGTGCAAAGCAGTTCGCGTCGTTATCCAGGCGAACATCACGATCCAGCCGGGCGCTGAGATCGGCGCGGAGCGGTTTACCGCTGGCGGCCGGAACATTGGCGGCATACAGCGTTCCGTCTTCCGTTTCCGGCATCCCGGGAATACCAATGCCCACGGAACCTTTTACGTCAAACCGCTGGTCGGCTTCCGCCACCAGATCGCAGACCGCGGTTAAAAAAGCCTCATAGCCTTCGCGTGGCGTCGGTACGCGTTTTTCCCAGCGCAAACGTCGCTCGTTATCAAACACGCCTAAGGCAATTTTTGTCCCGCCAATGTCAAACCCGTAATGCATCACGCACCGCTCCTTGTTCTTATGTACTGCGACTACTGGCCGCTTAACACTCTCGCGGGGTCAATATTGCTGGCGCGTCGCGCCGGATACCAGCTCGCCAACAAGCTCAGCAACAATGCCGTAACCAGTACGTAAATAACGTCCAGCCAGTGTAATTCGGATGGCAGGAAGTCGATAAAATAGATGTCTCCAGAAAGGAACTGATGCCCTATCAGCTTTTCGATGCCTTCGATAATAGGGGTCAGTTGCAACGAGACGACCACGCCAATCGCCACGCCGCACAGACTGCCGAGCAGACCCGCCAGCAGCCCATACCAGACGAAAATGGCGCGGATTAGGCCATCTTTCGCCCCTAAGGTTCTTAATACCGCGATATCGCCGCTCTTATCTTTTACCGCCATCACCAGCGTCGAAACGATATTGAAGCAGGCCACGCCGATCACCAGCACCATCGCCAGATACATGATGGCGCGGATCATCTGAATATCATGGTACATATAGCCGTAAGTACCGATCCAGCTCTTAATGTAAACGTAACTGTCGGTCACTTCGCCAGCGTCCCGTACCAATTTATTGGCGTTAAAGACATCGTTGACCTTAATCGCGATGCCGGACACGCTGGCCCCCATATCCAGGTACTGCTGCGCGTCTTCCATAGGGATCATGGCAAAGCTGTGATCGAGCTGACCGCTCAGTTGCAGAATCCCCGTCACATGCAGACGCACTCGCTTAGGCTGCTGCAATTTATGATCGGCGCTGGCATTGGGGATCATGATCGACACCCAGTCGCCCTGCTTCACTTTCAGCGCATCGGCAACGCCCTTGCCAATGATGATCTGCTGCTCGCCCGCCCTGAAGTTATCCCAGGCATGGTTTTGCACAAACGACGGCAGCGCGCTCAAGCGCTGTTCCTGTTTCGGGTCCACGCCCTTCACCTGGATTGCGCGCAGATTCGCCCCGCTCTCCACCAGCCCGGTAAAGTTGATATAGGGCGCTGCCGCTGCAATCCCCTGTACGTGCTGCACTTTTTCCAGCGCTTCGCGCCAGTGAGTCCACGGCTGATTCACAGCTTCAATTTCACCATGCGGCACCACGGCCAGAATACGGTTGTTCAGCTCGCGCTCGAAACCGTTCATCGCGCTTAAACCGACAATCAGTACCGCCACGCCCAGCGCGATGCCGATAGTCGAGATAACGGAAATCAGCGACACCATACCGCCGCGTCGACGACCGCGACTAAAGCGCAAGCCGATCAATAACGATAAAGGCGAAGCCATTACTCAGCTCCCATCAGGCTCAGTTCTGCCGTCAGCAGACCGTCGCGCATTTCAAGCTGACGGCTCATTCGCTTCGCCAGCTGCAAATCGTGAGTCACCACCAGAAACGCCGTTCCCTGAGCGCGATTGAGTTCGCCCAGAAGCTGGAAAATACTGTCAGCATTGCGCGCATCCAGGTTGCCGGTCGGTTCATCCGCCAGCACCAGGCGCGGATTGTTGACCAGCGCTCGGGCGATGGCGACACGCTGACGCTCGCCGCCGGAAAGTTCGGATGGACGATGGTTAGCTCGGTGATCCAGCCCCACCGCCTGCAACATTTCACGCGCCCGCTCGGTAATTTCAGCCGTTTTTTTCTTGCCGATCAGCAGCGGCATCGCGACGTTTTCCAGCGCGGTGAAATCCGGTAGCAGGTGATGGAACTGATAAATAAAGCCAAGCTTCTGGTTGCGCAGTTCCGCTTTCGCCGCCGACGAGAGTTTGCTCATCGGCTGGCCGCTAAAAATGACATCGCCCGACGTCGGCGTATCCAGGCCGCCCAGCAGGTGCAGGAGCGTACTTTTCCCGGAGCCGGAGCTGCCGACAATCGCCATCATTTCGCCTTCGCCAATGCTGAAGCTGACATCGTGCAGCACGTCGGTTTGCACGGAGCCTTCCTGATAGCGTTTGCACAGGTTGTCGCATTGCAACAGGATCTTATTCATAACGTAAAGCCTCAGCGGGTTGGGTGGCGGCAGCGCGCCAGGAAGGATACAGCGTGGACAATAACGCGATGGCCATCGCCACCAGCGCAATAACAACAACCTGTAGCGGTTCAATCGCCACCGGCAGCGCAGCGCCATCCAGGAATGCGCCAATGATCGGCATCAGGTTATTCAGTTGGCTGGCCAGCAATGCGCCCAGCACTGCCCCCAGCAGCGCGCCGATAATCCCGGCGCTGGCGCCCTGAACCATAAACACCATCATGATCTGGCGCGGCGTCAGCCCCTGGGTTTGTAAAATAGCCACTTCGCCCTGCTTCTCCATCACCATTAAACCTAACGAAGTAATAATATTAAACGCCGCCACGGCGACAATCAGGCTTAACAGCAAACCCATCATGTTTTTTTCCATGCGCACGGCCTGGAACAGCTCGCCTTTTCGCTCACGCCAGTCCTGCCATTTCGTCCCCTCCGGCAGCGTCTGCTGGCTGAGGGTATCCACCTTCAGCGGCTCATTAAGCCACAAGCGCCAGCCGGTGATATTGCCCGCCGGGTAGCGCATCAGGCGCGACGCATCCTGAATATTGGTCAGCATCTGGTAGCCATCCACTTCGCTGTTCGCCGCGAAGGTGCCAATCACCGTAAACAGGCGCTGGCTCGGCAGGCGTCCCATTGGCGTGAACTGGCTGGCGGAAGGCACCATCACGCGAATTTGATCGCCGCGATTGACGCCCAACTGCCCGGCAAGCTGCTCGCCGAGGATGACATTATACTTGCCCGCTTCAAGAGAGGTTTGCTTCACATTGACCAGATACGGCGTTAAGGGATCTTTTTGCGCCGGGTCGATACCCAGCATCACGCCCACGGCGACGCTACGCGCGCTTTGCAGCACGACATCTCCCGTGGTAAGCGGCGCGATACGATTGACGCCATTCAACGTAACCGCTTTTTCGGGTATCAGCTGTGGATTAAGGGAGCCCTGCTCAGACGAGAGAATTGCCTGCGGCATCAGGCCAAGGATGTTGTTTTGCAGTTCACGTTCAAAACCATTCATCACCGACAATACCGTGACCAGCGCCATCACCCCGAGAGTAATGCCAATGGTGGAAAGCCAGGAGACGAAACGACCGAAACGATCTGCTGCACGCCCACGCATATAACGCAGGCCAATAAATAGAGCGACAGGTTGGTACATGAAATCCGTCTGGTTGCTGTTAGCAAAGCCCTGAGTATATAAGCGAAAGCGGAATGGGTAAATGACTGAACCGTAAGTGTTCGTCAGCGTAATTCTGAAAAGTATCAAGAAATCAACTTCCTGAAGATACCTGCTTTGATACTCACCCTTGACCCTGATCTTTATCTTAAAAAAATAAAATACAGAATGTTACGCATTACAACACCGATCCCCGCCCGCAGGATCACAGGCTATGTTGAATAACACGAGTACGCCGTCCTGATGAAACAAAAAGAATTGTGGATCAACCAAATCAAAGGGTTATGCATCTGCCTGGTGGTCATTTATCACTCTGTGATTACGTTCTATCCCCACCTGACCGCTTTCCAGTATCCGTTATCGGAGATCCTGACGAAATGCTGGATCTACTTTAACCTCTATCTGGCGCCGTTTCGCATGCCGGTGTTTTTCTTTATTTCCGGGTATCTGATCCGCCGCTATATTGACAGCGTGCCCTGGGGAACCTGTATTGATAAACGGATCTGGAGCATTGTCTGGGTACTGGCGCTCTGGGGAGTGGCGCAATGGCTGGCGCTTAGCTGGCTCAACCACTGGCTGGCGCCCGAACGCGACATCAACAATGCCTCCAACGCCGCTTATGCCGGGTCCGTCGGCGAGTTTATTCACGGAATGCTGACGGCCAGCACCAGCCTCTGGTATCTGTATGCGCTGGTTGTCTATTTTGTGCTGTGTAAAGTTTTCAGCCAATGGGCAAAACCACTGTTCGTACTGTTTGTACTGCTGAGCGTGACGATAAACTTCGTGCCGACGCCGTGGTGGGGAATGAACAGCGTGATCCGCAACCTGCCTTACTACAGCCTCGGCGCCTGGTTTGGCGCCACGCTGATGGAGTGGATTAAGCATGTCCCACTGCGTCGTTATGCTATCGCGTTTGCGGGCATTGCGCTGCTCGCCGTCATCGCCTGGCTGGCTAATGTATCCCTGCTGCTCTCACTGGTGTCGATTGTGCTGATCATGAAGCTTTTCTATCAGTATGAGCAGCGCTTCGGCATGCGTTCTTCCAGTCTGCTGAATGTCATCGGCTCAAACACTATTGCTATCTATACAACCCACCGTATCCTGGTCGAAGCGTTCAGCTTAACGTTGATTCCGAAAATCAACGGCGCGGCATGGTCGCCGCAGCTTGAGTTTGCTCTGCTGTTGGTTTACCCCTTTGCCAGTCTGCTGATTTGCACGCTGACGGGCCTTACCGTCCGAAAAATTTCGCAACGCCTGTTTGCCGATCTCTTCTTCTCTCCGCCTTCTCTCCCCGCCGTTACCAGCTATTCGCGTTAATCTTTTCGCCCCCTCCCGGGGGCGAATCAATTTGCTAAAGAGAAACGATCACGGATAATAAAGAGCATTGCTTATCAGTGATATGCCCCCATAGTGTGGTGTATACCCAATAGAGATCCTGCAACCACTATGCCTGAACAACAACGTTATACTCTGCCAACCAAACCCGGCGATCAGCGCCAGTTGGGCGAGCTTACCGGCGCCGCCTGCGCCACGCTGGTGGCGGAGATTGCCGAGCGCCATGCTGGCCCAATCGTACTTATTGCACCTGACATGCAAAACGCCCTGCGCCTGCATGACGAAGTTCGCCAGTTCACCGACCAACTGGTGATGAATCTGGCGGACTGGGAAACGCTCCCTTACGACAGCTTTTCCCCACACCAGGAAATCATCTCTTCACGCCTGTCCACGCTTTACCAGTTGCCGTCAATGCAGCGCGGCGTATTGATTGTTCCGGTAAATACGCTGATGCAGCGCGTTTGCCCGCACAGTTATTTGCACGGCCACGCCCTGGTGATGAAAAAGGGTCAGCGTTTGTCGCGCGACGCCCTGCGCGCACAGCTGGATAGCGCGGGCTATCGCCATGTTGATCAGGTCATGGAACACGGTGAATACGCCACTCGCGGCGCGCTGCTGGATCTGTTTCCGATGGGCAGCGAACAGCCCTATCGTCTTGATTTTTTTGATGATGAAATCGACAGTTTGCGCCTGTTTGATGCCGATACCCAGCGTACGCTGGAAGAAGTCGACGCCATCAATTTGCTGCCCGCGCATGAATTTCCGACCGATAAAACGGCCATCGAGCTGTTCCGCAGCCAGTGGCGTGACACATTTGAAGTTAAACGCGACGCCGAGCATATTTACCAGCAGGTCAGTAAAGGCACGCTGCCTGCCGGGATCGAATACTGGCAGCCGCTGTTCTTCAACGAGCCGCTGCCGCCTCTGTTCAGCTACTTCCCGGCGAACACGCTGCTGGTGAATACCGGCACGCTGGAAAACAGCGCTGAACGCTTCCAGGCCGATACCCTGGCGCGTTTTGAAAACCGTGGCGTCGATCCTATGCGCCCGCTTTTGCCGCCGGAATCCCTGTGGCTGCGGGTCGATGAGCTGTTCTCCGAACTCAAACGCTGGCCCCGCATACAGTTAAAAACCGAACATCTGCCAGGTAAGGCGGCGAATACCAATCTGGGTTTCCAGAAACTGCCGGATCTGGCGGTACAGGCGCAGCAAAAAGCGCCTCTGGACGCGCTGCGTAGATTTCTTGAATCCTTCAACGGGCCGGTCATTTTCTCCGTAGAAAGCGAAGGCCGCCGCGAAGCGCTCGGGGAACTGCTCGCCCGTATTAAAATTTCACCCAAACGAATTTTGCGCCTGGATGAGGCGCTCGACGCCGGACGTTACCTGATGATTGGCGCTGCGGAGCATGGCTTTATCGATACGCAGCGTAATCTGGCGCTTATTTGCGAGAGCGATTTGCTGGGTGAACGCGTTGCGCGTCGCCGTCAGGACTCACGCCGCACGATTAACCCCGACACGCTGATCCGCAACCTGGCGGAGCTGCATCCTGGACAGCCGGTGGTACACCTTGAGCATGGTGTGGGGCGTTATGCGGGTATGACGACGCTGGAAGCCGGCGGCATCAAGGGCGAGTACCTGATGCTCACCTACGCCAACGACGCCAGACTGTACGTACCGGTGTCATCTTTACATCTCATCAGCCGCTATGCCGGAGGCGCCGAAGAGAACGCGCCGCTGCATAAACTGGGCGGCGACGCCTGGTCTCGCGCCCGACAGAAAGCCGCGGAGAAAGTGCGCGACGTGGCGGCAGAGCTACTGGATATTTACGCCCAGCGCGCGGCAAAAGAAGGTTTCGCCTTTAAGCACGATCGCGAGCAGTATCAACTGTTCTGCGACAGCTTCCCGTTCGAGACCACGCCAGACCAGGCGCAGGCCATTAACGCCGTCCTGAGCGATATGTGCCAACCGCTGGCAATGGATCGTCTGGTGTGCGGCGACGTCGGCTTCGGGAAAACCGAAGTGGCGATGCGCGCCGCGTTCCTGGCGGTGGAAAACCACAAACAGGTCGCGGTGCTGGTGCCTACCACCCTGCTGGCGCAACAGCATTTCGATAACTTCCGCGACCGCTTCGCCAACTGGCCGGTGCGCATCGAAATGCTCTCCCGTTTCCGTAGCGCCAAAGAGCAAGCGCAGATCCTTGAGCAGGTCGCTGAGGGGAAAATCGACATTCTGATCGGCACTCATAAGCTGCTGCAAAGCGATGTGAAATTAAAAGATTTGGGCTTGCTGATTGTCGATGAAGAGCACCGTTTCGGCGTACGGCATAAAGAGCGCATCAAGGCAATGCGCGCCGACGTTGATATTCTGACGCTGACGGCAACGCCAATCCCTCGTACGCTCAACATGGCGATGAGCGGTATGCGCGATCTGTCGATCATTGCCACACCGCCCGCCCGTCGTCTGGCGGTAAAAACCTTCGTCCGTGAATATGACAACCTGGTGGTGCGCGAGGCTATCCTGCGTGAAGTTCTGCGCGGCGGCCAGGTGTATTATCTGTATAACGACGTGGAGAATATCCAGAAAGCCGCGGACCGACTGGCGGAACTGGTGCCGGAAGCCCGCATCGCGATTGGTCACGGGCAGATGCGCGAGCGCGAACTTGAGCGCGTTATGAACGACTTCCACCACCAGCGCTTTAACGTTCTGGTGTGTACCACCATTATCGAAACCGGTATTGATATTCCGACCGCGAACACGATCATCATTGAGCGCGCCGACCATTTCGGCCTGGCGCAGCTACACCAGCTACGTGGTCGTGTTGGACGTTCGCACCATCAGGCGTATGCCTGGCTGCTGACGCCGCATCCAAAAGCGATGACGACCGACGCGCAAAAACGTCTGGAAGCCATTGCCTCGCTGGAAGATTTGGGCGCCGGTTTTGCGCTGGCGACTCACGATCTCGAAATTCGCGGCGCTGGCGAGCTGCTTGGCGAAGATCAGAGCGGGCAGATGGAGACCATCGGCTTCTCGCTGTATATGGAGCTGCTGGAGAACGCCGTGGATGCGCTGAAAGCCGGACGTGAGCCGTCGCTGGAAGACCTCACCAGCCAGCAGACGGAAGTCGAACTGCGTATGCCGTCGCTGTTGCCGGATGATTTTATCCCGGATGTGAATACGCGTCTGTCGTTCTATAAACGCATTGCCAGTGCGAAAAACGAAAACGAGCTGGAGGAGCTCAAGGTAGAGCTGATCGACCGTTTCGGACTGCTGCCTGACCCGGCGCGCAATCTGCTGGATATCGCGCGTCTGCGCCAACAGGCACAGAAGCTGGGCATTCGAAAACTGGAAGGCAACGAGAAAGGCGGTACGATCGAGTTTGCCGAGAAAAATCACGTAAACCCAACCTGGCTGATTGGTCTGTTGCAAAAACAACCGCAGCACTTCCGCCTCGACGGCCCGACACGCCTGAAGTTTATTCAGGATCTGGCGGAGCGTAAAACGCGTATGGACTGGGTGCGCCAGTTTATGGCGCAACTGGAAGAAAACGCGGCGGCGTAACGCCCTACGACGCCGGATGGCGGCGCAAGCGCCTTATCCGGCCTACGATCCTGTAGGCCCGGTAAGCGCAGCGCCACCGGGTGTAATGCCCTCTGCCATCCCCCGTGTTTTCGCCCACATTTACAACACTTTGCACTTCTCTTGCACTTCAAGACATGACAACCCGCCATAATGATCATTGACTCAATTTATTACAATAACCATTTGATTTGTGATGATAATGAATAACATGCGACTTTCCCGCTGGCTGGCGTTTTTTACGCTCGCCGCGTCCGTAGCGCTGGCGATACCGGCGCAAGCGAACACATGGCCGCTTCCTCCTCCCGGCAGCAAACTGGTGGGCGAGAATACATTTCACGTTGTCGAAAACAACGGCGGCTCGCTGGAGGCGATTGCTAAAAAATACAATGTCGGTTTTTTAGCGTTGCTACAGGCAAACCCGGGCGTTGATCCTTACGTTCCCCGCGCGGGCAGCGTTCTGACCATCCCTCTGCAAACCTTACTACCGGATGCGCCGCGCGAAGGTATTGTGATTAACCTCGCCGAATTGCGTCTGTATTACTATCCTCCCGGAAAAAATTCGGTGACCGTGTATCCAATCGGTATCGGTCAACTGGGTGGCGATACGTTGACGCCAACGATGGTCACTACCGTCTCGGATAAGCGCGCGAATCCAACCTGGACGCCTACGGCGAATATCCGCGCCCGTTACAAAGCTCAGGGGATAGACCTCCCTGCCGTGGTTCCCGCCGGGCCGGATAACCCAATGGGCCATCATGCGATCCGCTTAGCGGCTTATGGCGGCGTCTATTTGCTGCACGGCACGAATGCTGATTTCGGTATCGGGATGCGCGTCAGTTCCGGCTGTATTCGCCTGCGCGACGGTGATATTGAGACGCTGTTCCGTCAGGTCACGCCGGGTACGAAGGTCAACATTATTAATACGCCGATCAAAGCGTCCGTTGAACCTGGCGGCATGCGCCTGGTAGAAGTCCACCAGCCGTTATCGAAGAATATTGATGACGATCCGCAGATATTGCCGATCGTATTGAACGGCCAAATGCAGGCTTTCAAAGATGCCGCACAGACCGATGCCGCCGTTATGGAGCATGTTATGGAAGTGCGTTCAGGAATGCCGGTCGATGTCACCCGCCATCCCGGGATAACGCAGCAGTCGATGTAACGTCGGATAATAAAAAAGCCCCGCTCAGACAGCGGGGCTTTTTTGTGGCAGTAGCAGTGGCATTAATGAGGGTTAATGCTTATTTGTAGATAACCGCAGTCCCGTGGAGGGTGTTAGGACCGGTTACCGAAGTAATGCGGAAAGATTTCGCGCCCATTTCATCCGCTTTTTGCGCCAGTTGATCTTCCAGAGATCCCAGGTTAGTCCCGGCGGTTGCGGAAATGGTGCCTACTTTCTGTTGATCTACAGGCGTCGCCTGAACTTCAACAGCAGCGAAACTTGCGAAAGAGAGTGAACTCAGTACAGCGGCAGCAATGAGGGTTTTTACGTTTTTCATGATAGTGACCTTTAGCAGATGAACGGTGTCGAAATATTTACTTAACGATCGATAGGTAAATCATAGATGTGATCCAGGTCACACGTCAACATTTTTTTATAACGATCATTATATAAATTAAAAAGAACTTATTTTTCATATCAATACAGGTGAATTATTTTTCTTCTGAATGCGCTGGAGACTGAGCGGGATTATTTTTATAATGGTTGTTCAACAAACCCAACAAGGTACAACGGCATCATGACAACTGACTCGACAGGTTGCGTAAAAAAAAGCCGTGGCCGACCAAAAGTGTTCGACAGGGAAGCCGCGCTTGATAAGGCCATGACACTCTTCTGGCAGCACGGCTATGAAGCAACATCGCTCGCCGACCTCGTGGAAGCGACCGGCGCAAAAGCGCCCACGCTGTACGCAGAATTTACGAACAAGGAAGGGTTGTTCCGCGCAGTGCTGGACCGCTATATCAGCCGCTTTGCGGCAAAACATGAGGCCCAGCTCTTTTGTGAAGAAAAAAGCGTTGAGTCCGCGCTGGAAGACTATTTCACCGCCGTCGCGACATGCTTCACCAGTAAAGACACCCCTGCCGGGTGCTTTATGATCAACACGTCCGCCACACTGGCCGCCTCCTCCCGTGAAATCGCCCATACGGTGAAATCCCGCCACGCGATGCAGGAGCAGACGCTGACCCAGTTTTTGCGCCAGCGGCAGGAGCGCGGGGAAATTCCGGCGCACTGCAATCCACAAACGCTGGCGGAATATCTGAACTGTATTTTACAAGGAATGTCGATCAGCGCGCGTGAAGGCGCGACGTTTGACAAGCTGATGCAGATAACCCGCACCACCCTACGGCTGTGGCCGGAGATGCTGAAGGCTTAGCGCCTGACCGTCTGATAAAAAAAGCCCCTCAGCCTGAGCGAATGAGGGGCTAACGTGCAGAGTACAGCTTTTTTTACGCGTCGTTATTCAGAATCAATTGACCGTTATTATCAAGCGGGATTTGCGTTCCGGGATCTTTATCCATGCGGATTTTCCCCTGCTGATCGCCAATCTTGTAAGTGACGTCATAGCCCAGCATTTTCTCTGACTTGTCATACACCGTTTTACAACGCTGCTGCGTAGAGGTGTAGGTGTCATTTTCCTGCATTGATCCCTGGATTTGGTTACCGGCGTAACCTCCGCCCAGCGCCCCGACGACGGTCGCCACATCTTTACCACGGCCACCGCCGAACTGATGACCAATCACGCCGCCAGCAACCGCGCCAAGCACCGAACCGGCAATGCGATTTTCGTCCTGAACAGGTTTGCGGTGCGTGACCGTCACGTTGCGGCATTCCTGACGCGGTGTTTTGACGGTTTCTTTTATGGGTGTGGCTGATACGACTTGCGCATATTTCGGGCTACGGTCAAAAACGTTCAGACTGGCCACCGCCGCCACACCCAGCGCAGCAGCTACGCCAATCCCTATACCCGCCAACATTGATTTATTCACGGGAATTCCTCCTTTTTTGCTATTAGTAACAATTTTGCAACCAGCAGTGGGGTTAAGCAAATCAGAAAGAGGATGAAAAGTGCGGGGTTATGCGGCAAACAGACACGATTCAGAGAACTCTGAAGCAGATGGCGCGATTAAATTGCCGGATGGCGGCCGATGGCCTTATCCGGCCTACATGCTGTGCGAGCCGTAGGCCTGATAAGCGAAGCGCCATCAGGCGATACGGTAAGGATTAATGCAGTTTCAGACGCGGGCGAATCACACGGTTAATGCTGCCTACTAACATCATTAACCCGGTTTTAAAGTAACCGTGCAGCGCAATCTGGTGCATACGGTAAAGCGAAATGTAAACAAAACGCGCAATACGCCCTTCCACCATCATTGAACCGCGCATCAGGTTCCCCATCAGGCTGCCGACAGTCGAGAAATTAGAGAGCGATACCAGCGAACCGTGATCTTTATAAACATAGTCTTTCATCGGTTTGCCTTTCATCTGCGCCAGAATATTATTCAGTGCGCAGCTTGCCATCTGATGCGCGGCCTGTGCGCGCGGCGGCACAAAGCCCCCTTCAGGACGTGCGCAGGAAGCACAGTCGCCGATGGCATAAACATCCGGGTCACGAGTGGTTTGCAGCGTTGGTTCAACCACTAACTGGTTGATGCGGTTAGTTTCCAACCCGCCAATGTCTTTCAGGAAATCAGGCGCTTTAATCCCTGCCGCCCACACCATCAGGTCAGCTTTGATGTGTTCGCCATCTTTCGTGTGCAGACCGCCTTCGTCTGCGCTGGTCACCATCGTCTGAGTCAGTACGCGTACGCCCAGTTTGGTCAGTTCGCTATGCGCCGCAGCGGAAATACGCGGCGGCAGCGCAGGCAGAATGCGCTCACCGGCTTCAACCAGCGTCACGTTCAGCGCTTCGTTAGTCAGGCCTTTGTAGCCGTAGCTGTGCAGCTGTTTCACAGCGTTATGCAGTTCCGCAGAAAGCTCCACGCCCGTTGCGCCGCCACCGACAATCGCAATGTTGACCTTACCGCTAACACCCATGCTGGAAGAGTATTTCAGGAACAGGTTCAGCATTTCCTGATGGAAGCGACGCGCCTGATGCGGGTTGTCCAGGAAAATACAGTGTTCTTTAACGCCAGGGGTGTTGAAGTCGTTAGAGGTACTGCCCAGCGCCATCACCAGGGTGTCGTACGCGATTTTACGCTCAGGAACCAGCAGTTCCCCTTTCTCGTCACGCAGTTCCGCAATGGTGATCGTTTTCGCTTCACGATCGATATCCATAACCGAACCCAACTGGAACTGGAAACCATGATTACGCGCATGCGCCAGGTAGCTCAGAGCGTCCACGCCTTCGTCCAGTGAACCGGTCGCCACTTCATGCAGCAACGGCTTCCACAGATGGCTGTGGTTTCTGTCCACCAGCGTGATTTTTGCCTTTTTCTTACGACCCAGTTTTTTACCCAACTGAGTCGCCATTTCAAGCCCGCCAGCACCGCCGCCGACAATCACGATCTTTTTCAATGGTGTAGTCAACGTGACCCCCCTTAAATTTATTAACCAATTGTTAAGTAAAAGTTATAAATATAGCCTTTAATTAACAACAAGTTACGGTAATGCAAAGTGACTTCGCTAGTGAGAATAACACGAACGGTGCATTGGTCATACCAAAATTGATGTACATCAAGTTTTCTCGCTGAAAAGATAGACAACCCTGCCTGAATGCTCATAAAAAAACCAGCCCGAAGGCTGGTTTCTGAGGGGGGTGATCGGGTTACAACAGCTTAACCTAACGTTTTAAACGCTTTTATCCGCTGTAAATGAGGAGAGATATTCTTAAATTTATGGGTCTGCTCTTCGTCCCAGACAATTTCATAGAAATGATGCAGCTCTTTTGCCGAACGATGGCTGTCCAGCGCTTCATCATGCCGGGACAGGATCACCAGGCAGCGATCGCGGTTTTTTTCGCGGAAATTGGTGACGCATTTCGTTGCGATATCGGCATACTCTTCCGGGCGGTCGATTTTGCCTTCCATGTTCTCATAGGGGAACAGATTAGGGTTGAATACCACCTGGCGTATGTCGCACAGGAAGCCAATCCGCTCCGCCCAATACCCACCCAGTCCTACGCCACAAATTAATGGCCGATCGTCCACATTCAGTTGCAACATTTTGTCTACTTCTTTCAGCAGATGCTGCATGTCATGTTTGGGATGCCGTGTGCTATAGCTGATCAGTCTGACATCCGAATCAATAAACTGTAGCTGCAACACTTTCTCGTGGTTACCCGGACTGTTGGAGTCAAAACCGTGTAAATAGATAATCATCGCATCCTCACACAAAACTCGGGTTAATGACCTGCTTTTTCTTCCTGCCAGCGTTCATGCAACTGGTTAAGCTGGGCGCTGACCGTTTTCCAGCGTGCGGAGTCCATCAACTCCTGACGCGAAAATGAACCTTTATGATACAAACGCGTAACACGTTCTGCATTGATCGGCGACAGATTATCTAACACGCTGACCGCTCCTTTACGATTATTACAGACCAGGATCATATCGCAACCCGCATCCAGCGACGCCTGCCCGCGCTCTGCGTAGCTCCCCATAATCGCCGCTCCTTCCATCGACAGATCATCGGAGAAAATCACGCCATCAAAACCAAGTTCCTCACGCAGCACCGTTTTCAGCCAGTGCGGTGAACCACTCGCCGGACGCGGATCGACATCGCTGTATATGACGTGCGCCGGCATAATCGCATCAAGTTTGTTCCCGGTGATTAGCGAACGGAACACCGACATATCCCTGGCGCGAATTTCCGCCTCAGGACGCGGATCGGTTGGCGTTTCTTTGTGCGAATCGGCAGTGACTGCCCCGTGTCCGGGGAAGTGCTTACCGGTGGTTTTCATTCCGGCAGCATGCATCCCGTCGATAAAACGCGTCGCCATTGCCAGAGCTTTAAGCGGATCGGCATGGTAAGAACGCTCGCCAATTGCTGCGCTGATATGCCCGACATCCAGCACCGGCGCGAAGCTGATATCAATGTCCATCGCGATCATCTCGCTGGCCATTAGCCACCCGGCATCCTGCGCCAGTTTGCCCCCTTCTTCCAGCCCGTGCAGCGCAGCAAAAGATTGTGCGGCTGGCAGGCGGGTAAAACCTTCACGAAAACGCTGTACGCGTCCGCCTTCCTGGTCAACCGCCACCACCAGATGATTGCGCGAAGCCGCCCGAATCTGGCGGACTAACTCGCGCAGTTGCTCCGGGTCATGATAATTACGCGTAAAGAGGATCAGCCCCCCCACCAGCGGATGGGCCAGAATTTCGCGCTCTTCTGCGTCCAGCTCAAACCCTTCGACATCCAACATTACTGGACCCACACTGCTCTCCTTATCCTTTCTTTTTCAGCTGCCGCCAGGCGTCGTCGGCCAGCCTGATAAATTGTTGTTCGCCGGTTTGCTGCCAGCGGTATTCAAACCATCCGGCTTTCAGCATCATTACCCAGGGGTGCCATAACCTGACCTGCCGCCATAGCGTTTGCGGACAGATATGCGCAACGGCGGCATAGGATGCCACCAGCCGTTGATGCTGCCGCTCATCCTCTACCCATACGGCGGCCAGTTCCAGAGCGATATCGCCATCCCCGGCGTATTCCCAGTCAATCAACCGTAGCCCCGATGCCGTCTGTACCAGGTTATCGCCGTGGACATCCATATGCAAAGGCGCCAGACGCAGCGGACGAGGTTCCCGCGCCGCTCGCAGCCGTTTTAGCATCCGTAGCCAGTACGACGTCCTGCGTGCCGGATCGCTCCCCTGCCAGTAGCGCATAAGCAGCGATAACAGCGAAATACGCCAGCCAAAACGCGGTTGTTGGTGCAGATGATACAGTAAGCCCGCCAGTTCGTCGGTATCCGGTAATCCAGATTTTACCTCTCCCTGCAAATAGTCCACCGCCATCCAGCCGGGAATATAAAAACGCGGTCTGGGGGCAAGGGTTTCCGGTAAACGTGACAATGCGTGATACTGACGCAAAAAATCAGATTCAGGCGCAAAGGGATCATGATGGCAACGGAGCACCAGACGGCGGGCGTCATGTTCAATGATGCAACTCCCGCCGCTTAATCCGTTGTGGCAGGCGGCGACGGGATGATATTGCGGGAAGTAGCGCGACAAAACGTCGTCGCGCGTCAGTAGATTATTGTTGCTGGACTGCACCTTTACCTGACCAGATTATCTCGCCAGTTTGTACCAGCATTAACTGCATTTGCAGCGATGGCGCATTGACGTTACCCGCCGCGCTGGAATAGAGCACATATTGCGCCCCTACGTTACGGGCGATGCCAATCGCTTTACTGCGCGTACCGAGGCTGTCCTGCGGTGATAAACCCAGTTGCTGCTTCGCCATCGCCAGTTGCTGCGCGGAAACCAGCGTAAATTTACCGTTATTCGCCAGCGCATTACGTAAAGTCTCTGTGGCCTCGCCCGCGTTGAGCGAACCGTTGGTGCGGTTATTTACGCTATCGACCAGCAGTACGTTACCCGCCGTTACGCCATCAGCCTGAAGCATTTTTCCGACCATCGGCTGCATCGCGCTGTTCCAGTCATAATGGCGCACGCGCGGCGCAGGCTGTGCGGTCTGGTCTTCGTGTTCAATCGGGCCCGGCTGTTGCGGGATCGTCGGCACCGATGGCACGACCGGCACAGGCTGCTGCGGTTCG
Organism: Citrobacter sp. CK181; assembly: GCF_030333595.1. Classification (NCBI taxonomy): domain Bacteria; kingdom Pseudomonadati; phylum Pseudomonadota; class Gammaproteobacteria; order Enterobacterales; family Enterobacteriaceae; genus Citrobacter; species Citrobacter sp. CK181. The sequence continues at coordinate 236,628 of NZ_JAOWFN010000012.1, forward strand.
GCTGGCTGTTCCGGCGCCGGTTTGACTTCATCAACCGGTGCGGGTTCACGTTGCCCCACACAACCGGAGAGGAATATCGCCAGCGCGGCCACCAGTGCGTAGCGATTCATTTTCATCATCAAAATTCACCCCTTACAAATAAAGATAAAGTCTAACCTTATGCGCCCCCAGATAATTGGCGCTGCCATACAGCGTGACCGACGAACGCGCCGGGATAGTCACACTGCGTGGCGCTTCCAGAGGATGCATTTCCAGCCCTCTGGCGTCATACCAGTAAAACCGATAATGCACGGTAACGGGTTCTTGCCTTTCGTTATAGAGGCGTGAGGATGCAGAAGGCTGAATATCGGACGTCGTCAACGCAGGCGCTTCCGCCGTGATACCGGCCGCCAGCAGCGTTGACTCCATCACCAGTGTCTGTTCATCACTGACCGGAATTTCAGGGTGTGAGCGACAACCCGCAAGCAACAGTAAGGCCAGTGATATCGCAAGGCATCCTCTGGTCATTGTCAGAGGCCTTTATGCGCCAGCATCGGCCCCAGCGCACGCCCGCCCAGCAGGTGCATATGAATGTGATAAACCTCCTGCCCGCCATGACGGTTAGTATTCATGATCAGGCGGTAGCCGTCTTCGGCAATGCCTTCCTGCCCGGCAATTTTTGCCGCGACGGTGATCATACGGCCCAGCGCCTGTTCGTGCTCCGCCGTGACATCATTAACCGTTGGGATCAGGGTATTCGGGATGATCAGAATGTGCGTGGGCGCCTGCGGCGAAATATCGCGAAATGCGGTAACCAGTTCATCCTGGTAAACGATATCCGAGGGGATTTCACGACGGATAATTTTGCTGAATATAGTTTCTTCTGCCACGACATTTTTCCTTTTTTCAAAATTAGCCATAACGTTGCGCCATGCTACGCCGAGCCACACTGCGAGTATAGAGTATGAGCGAGTTACTCACGCTCTTTCAACTTTAACCCACGATTTATTAAGCAAAAAATCTGTCAGTTGCTGCGCTTATACTCATTTCCCTCTTCTCTCTGCACCTCATAGCACTGAAACAAGATTTCATTTTCACCCGTAACATCTGTTTACAGCATTAATGCAAGTGCGTATATTTCGCATTTGCATTTTCATGCGCATTTGATGGTTAGAAAATTAAAAGGGTTCGCCATGCCATTTCATGGTTTGAACTTAACGTTCATCATTATTAGGGGTTTTTCGATGTCTTTCACAACACACACCCAGGATGAGCAGCGTCAGCCTGCCGCAGTTCCCACTCTGCTGGCAGCCTGCATCGCTATGGCATTGATGCCTTCCACCAGCTTCGCCGCTACCACAACAGAAGAAACAATCATTGTTGATAGCGCATCACAAGCCGACACGTCCAGCGATGAAGAACAGGACTACAACGTTAAAACGACAACCGCTGGCACTAAAATGCAGATGGCGCAGCGCGATATTCCTCAGTCTGTCAGTATCATCAGCCAGCAACGCATGGCTGATCAGCAATTACAAACCCTTGGCGATGTGATGGACAGCACGCTGGGTATCAGCAGAAGCCAGTCAGACTCCGACCGCAACCTCTACTACTCACGCGGTTTCCTCATCGACAACTACATGGTCGATGGCATCCCCACCTATTTTGAATCACGCTGGAATCTTGGCGATGCCCTTTCTGACACGGCCCTGTTTGAACGTGTGGAAGTCGTACGCGGCGCAAATGGATTAATGACCGGAACCGGCAACCCTTCCGCGTCTATCAATATGATCCGCAAACATGCCACCAGCCGTGAATTCAAAGGTAATGTGTCTGCGGAATATGGAAGCTGGAACAAACAGCGTTACGTAACCGATTTACAAAGCCCGCTGACAGAAGACGGTAACGTACGTGCGCGGATTGTTGCGGGTTATCAGAACAATGACTCATGGCTGGATCGTTATAACAGCGAGAAAACATTCTTCTCCGGCATTATCGATGCCGATCTGGGGAGCACAACCAGCCTTTCCGCCGGGTATGAATATCAACGCATCGACGTTAACAGCCCGACCTGGGGCGGTTTACCTCGCTGGAATACGGATGGCAGCACCAACAAATATGACCGCTCGCGCAGTACCGCTCCAGACTGGGCTTACAACGATAAAGAGTTTAATAAGGTCTTTGTCACGCTGAAGCAGCGTTTTGCGGATACCTGGCAGGCAACGCTCAACGCCACGCATTCTGAAATCAAATTCGACAGTAAAATGATGTACCTGGATGCCTATGTCAATAAAGACACCGGTATGCTGGTTGGCCCTTACGCCAACTATGGGCCAGAGTACGGTTACATTGGCGGTACGGGCTGGAACAGCGGCAAACGTAAAGTCGATGCTGTCGATCTTTTCACCGATGGGGGCTACGACCTGTTTGGCCGTCAGCATAACCTGATGATCGGCGGAAGCTACAGTAAACAGAATAACCGCTATATGAATACCTGGGCGAACGTATTCCCGGATGAACTGGGCAATTTCTACAACTACGACGGTAACTTCCCGGAAACAAACTGGGGTCAACAAACCGTTGCCCAGGATGATACCACGCACATGAAATCGCTCTATGCAGCGACCCGCATTTCGCTGGCCGATCCGTTGCATCTGATCATCGGCGCTCGCTACACCAACTGGAGTATCGACACGCTGACCTACCGGATGGAGAAAAACCATACCACGCCATATGCCGGACTGGTGTATGACATTGATGATAACTGGTCTGCCTACGCCAGCTATACTTCCATCTTCCAGCCACAGAACTATCGTGATAGCTCGGGTAAATATCTCACCCCTATTACGGGTAATAACTATGAAGTGGGCTTGAAATCTGACTGGATGAACAGCCGCCTGACCACCACATTGTCGGTCTTCCGTATTGAGCAGGATAACGTCGGTCAGTCGACCGGTAGACCGATTTCAGGTAGTAACGGCGACACCGCGTATAAAGCGGTAGACGGAACCGTCAGCAAAGGCGTTGAATTCGAAATTAACGGCGCTATCACCGACAACTGGCAGATGACCTTCGGCGCAACGCGCTTTATCGCGGAAGATAACGAGGGAAATGCGGTGAATCCGAACTTGCCACGTACAACCGTGAAGCTGTTTACCAGCTACCGTCTGCCAGTCATGCCTGAGTTGACCGTCGGCGGTGGCGTTAACTGGCAGAACCGTGTTCACGGCAGCGACACTGTCACACCATACGGCACATGGCGCGCGGAACAAGGCAGCTATGCGTTAGTGGATCTGTTCACTCGCTACCAGGTAACCAAAAACTTCGCCGTACAGGGCAACATCAACAACCTGTTAGACAAAACCTACGACACCAATATCGATGGTTCTATTGTCTACGGCGAACCACGTAACGTCAGCATTACTGCAAGCTATCAGTTCTGATAAACGTCACTGACGAAAAGGGAGCCATCTGGCTCCCTTTTTTACGTTCTCGCAAGCCTGATGGCGGCTAACGCCTTATCAGGCCTACAACTGTGCTATAACCGTAGGCCGGATAAGCCACGCGCCATCCGGCAACACAGCGTAAAAAAGGCAGCCATTTGGCTGCCTTAGTTCTCCCCAACGTCTTACTGCTTAGCTATTGCGGATGTATTCATCCATTTCCGTTTTCAGGTTATCGGATTTCGTACCGAAAATAGCCTGAACGCCGGAACCTGCGACGACGACACCAGCTGCGCCAAGCGTCTTCAGGCCAGCCTGATCCACTTTAGCAACGTCAGCAACGCTAACGCGCAGACGGGTGATACATGCGTCGAGGTTAGTGATGTTCTCTTTACCACCAAACGCGGCGATCAGGGCCGGAGCCATTTCACTGGTTGCGCCCACTTTGCTGTCTTCGCTCGCGTCTTCACGACCCGGCGTTTTCAGATCCAGCGCTTTAATCAGCACACGGAAGACGGTGTAGTAAATAATCGCATAACCTGCACCAACAATCGGGAACAGCCACAGTTTGCTGCTGTTGCCAGACAGAACGATGAAGTCGATCAGACCGTGCGAGAACGATGTACCGTCACGCATACCCAGCAGGATACAGATCGGGAATGCCAGACCTGCCAGGATCGCGTGGATAACGTACAGGATCGGCGCAACGAACATGAAGGAGAACTCGATCGGCTCGGTGATACCGGTCAGGAACGAGGTCAGCGCTGCGGAGATCATGATACCGCCCACTTTCGCGCGGTTTTCCGGTTTAGCAGAGTGCCAGATCGCGATAGCCGCAGCAGGCAGACCGTACATTTTGAACAGGAAGCCGCCGGACAGTTTGCCCGCAGTCGGGTCGCCCGCCATATAACGAGGAATGTCGCCGTGGAACACCTGACCTGCTGCGTTGGTGTATTCACCAATCTGCATCTGGAAAGGAACGTTCCAGATATGGTGCAGACCAAACGGCACCAGGCAGCGTTCAATGAAGCCATAGATACCGAACGCCACAACCGGGTTCTGGTAAGCAGCCCACTGAGAGAACGTCTGGATAGCCGTCCCGATCGGTGGCCAAATGAAGGACAGGATCACGCCGGTGAAGATGGCAGCCAGACCAGAAATGATCGGCACAAAGCGTTTACCCGCAAAGAAGCCCAGATACTCAGGCAATTTGATACGGTAGAAGCGGTTGAACATGTACGCTGCAATCGCACCGGAGATAATCCCCCCGAGAACACCGGTATCCGCCAGGTGTTTTGCTGCGATTTCTTCAGCAGGTAAATGCAGAACCAGCGGCGCAACCACGGCCATGGTTTTGACCATGATGCCGTAAGCGACAACCGAGGCCAGAGCCGAAACGCCGTCGTTGTTGGTGAAGCCCAGTGCGACACCAATGGCGAAAATCAGCGGCATATTTGCAAAAACAGAACCGCCTGCTTCTGCCATAACGTGCGACACAACGGCTGGCAGCCAGCTGAAGTTAGCGGAACCGACGCCCAGCAGGATACCTGCGATAGGCAGTACGGATACCGGTAGCATCAGCGATTTACCGACCTTTTGCAGGTTAGCAAATGCATTCTTAAACATAATTAGGAGTGCTCCTGAGTATTTGTGCTTATACACTTCATCCTTCAAACCGCCTCAGCGTTGGCTGCGCTCGTTCATCCCAGTCACTTACTCAAGTAAGCTCCTGCAATTTACTCACTTGCCGCCCTGATGCAGCCTGAATGATTTTGTGTATTCTACGTTTTCACGCATTGGCGAGGGGGGAGAACCTCGCCGTGGACAGGGCATCTAAGCGCCCTTTATTTATTACACAGAGTAAAATAAATAAGCTCGGTTTTGTTTGACGGCTATCACGTTTCAGCTCCAGACAGCCATAAAACCATCACATTCTGACAAAATGAGTGTCTGAATGTTACAATTTGCTCATTCACCGCCCATTTTGTGGCGGTGAACTTTACTCGCTTTGAATATTAATTACGAGCTTTAAAAAAACTCAGTTAACGGGTTGATTGCAGGCGAGAAGCGTCGATGTGGAACAGGCGGGCAAAGTTTTCAGTGGTTGCCTGCGCCAGTTCTTCAACGGCAACACCCTTCAATACGGCCATATACTCTGCGACATCGCGAACCATTGCAGGCTGGTTCTCTTTACCACGATGCGGCACCGGAGCAAGATAAGGAGAGTCCGTCTCAACCAGCAGACGATCCAGAGGAACATAGCGGGCGGCATCACGTAACTGCTCGGCGTTGCGGAAGGTCACGATCCCGGAAAAAGAGATATAAAACCCAAGATCCAATAATTTACCCGCCGTCTCCCTGTCCTCTGTAAAACAGTGTAGTACGCCACCGCAATCCGTCACTTTTTCTTCGCGCAAAATCGCCAGCGTATCGGCGCGTGCGTCACGGGTATGCACAATCACGGGTTTATTTAATTCACGGCCAATCTGAATATGGTTAATGAAGGATTCTTGCTGGCGAACTTTTGTTTCCGGCGTATAAAAATAATCCAGCCCGGTCTCCCCCATGGCCACCACGCCTTCTTCAGCGGCAAAGCGACGCAGGTCTTCCGCATCGTATGTTTCATCCTGGTTTAACGGGTGTACGCCGCAGGAAAACACAACGTTATCCCGCTCGCCAACCAGTTCGCGCATATTCCGGTATCCGGGCAGGGTTGTCGCCACCGCCAGGCAGAACTTCACCTCGCGCGCGGCGGCTTTTGCCAGCACGTCATCCACGTCCTTATGCAGAGATTGATAATCCAGGCCATCAAGATGGCAGTGTGAGTCGACTAAAAACATAATGTCTCTCTCAAAGATGGGAAACAGGCAACATGGCGCCTGGTTGCAGGTAATGCTCTATGCGGAGAATAAGATCGGTTAATACCAGTTCGCGGTTTAATCCGGTCACGTTAATCAGCTGTTCGCGACAATGGCAGACATCGCTGAGTATGGCCTGGATGCGTGCGACGGATAACCGTTCAGCTATCGACGCCACCAGCGTTCCGGCATCCTGATTTGTCAGGCTGGAAGCGCCATACCGGTATTTAAGGGCATCCATAAGCAGCGTCGCCAGCCAGTGTAAACGTACGGCGGCCTGTTCGTGATTCAACACCGACAGAAGGATATACCAGTCGCCGGATTGCAGCGTATTCGCCAGCGCTTCGCAAAGCGCGTTACGATGCGCCCAGCTGTCGGCCTGCAACAACGCCAGAGCGGCGCCGGGAGCCCCTGCGCTCAGGCGCAGCGCCGCCAGCAACGTCTCTTGTGACATTGTCACTTCACGAGAAAGCCATGAAACAGCGTATTGTTCAGATGGCGGCGCAAGATGATGCAGACGGCAGCGGCTGCGTAAAGTCGCCAGCAGGCGTGCCGGTTCACGGCTGGCAAGGAAGAACCAGGTTTGCTCCGGCGGCTCTTCGAGCGTCTTTAATAAGGCATTCGCCGCGGCATCAGTCAGCAGGGCCGCATCCGGGATCAATACGACTTTCGCGCCGCCAAGTCGAGAATGTTCGTACAGCTTCTCGCCCACATCGCGTACCGCGTCCACGCCAAGGGTGCTTTTCCCCTTTTCCGGCAACAGCGAATAATAGTCAGGATGCGTACCCGCCTGCATTAACTGGCAGCCACGACAGCGCCCGCAGCTTTTATGCCCTTCCGGTTGCTGGCACAGCAAATAACGACTGAGGGCATAAATCAGCGCATCATCCCCCATTCCGGGCAACGCCTGAATCAGTAACGCATGGTGGCCCCGACCCGCCTGATAGCTTGCTACCAGTTTTTCAAAGTCTGGCCGTAACCACGGATACCATTTCATGCACCTTGCTCCTTGATCCAGGCCGTCACGGTTGTGCGAATATCGTTCATCACAGCCTCCAGCGGCTGAGTCGCATCAATGGTGCGAATGCTGGCATCGCTGGCGGCCAGCTCAAGGTAGCGGGCACGCGTGCGATTGAAGAAATCCAGAGACTCCTGCTCAATGCGGTCAAGTTCGCCGCGCGCGCGCGCGCGTTTTAAGCCAACCTCCGGCGTCACATCCAGATACAGAGTCAGGTCAGGACGGAAGTCGCCCAATACAGCATCACGCAGCGTCGCCAGCATTGTCTGATCGATCCCACGGCCGCCACCCTGGTAGGCCTGAGTGGACAGGTCATGGCGATCGCCAATGACCCACGTTCCTTTCGCCAGCGCTGGCTTGATAACGGTTTCCACCAGTTGCACTCGCGCGGCATAAAACATCAGCACTTCAGCTTTATCCGTGATCGTTTCATCACCCACCGATTTGATGTCCAGCACCAGACTTCTTAATTTCTCTGCAAGCTGGGTGCCGCCCGGCTCACGCGTAAAAATCATGTCGTGAATACCCAGTTGCTCAAGTGTCTCCACCACCACGTTACGCGCGGTGGTTTTTCCGGCGCCTTCCAGGCCTTCGATGACGATATAGTTACTGCCCATTTTTTTCCTTAAGCACTTTCAGGTAGTCCTGCACTGACCGGTTATGGCTGGCAAGATTGGTGTTAAACGTGTGACCGCCCTTTCCGTCAGCCACAAAATAGAGGTACGGCGTTTTCGCCGGATGCGCGGCGGCTTTCAAAGAGGCTTCGCCAGGCATGGCGATAGGACCTGGCGGCAACCCGGTGATGGTATAGGTGTTATACGCCGTCGGCGTTTCCAGCGCCGCGCGCGACAGCTTACCATTATAACTCGCCCCCATGCCGTAAATCACGGTCGGATCGGTCTGCAAACGCATACCAATACGCAGACGGTTAATAAAGACCGATGCCACCTGATCGCGTTCGCTGGCGACGGCCGTCTCTTTCTCGATAATAGACGCCATCGTCACCAGTTGATTCTTATCTTTATAAGGCAGCCCTTCCGCGCGCCCTTCCCAGACGTCATCTACCGCTTTAACCATCTTTTGATGCGCACGCTTCAGAAGCGCGACGTCGGTGGTATTGGCGGTATACATCCAGGTGTCCGGCCAGAACCAGCCTTCAAGCCACTCCGGGTTCTCCAGCTTCAGCGCCTGCGCGACGGTTTCGTAACGGTCATCGCTAAGCGTATGCTGAATATAAGGCGCATTTCGCAACTGATTCAGGTAATCGCTCAGGCGCATCCCTTCGACCAGACGTAGCGGGAACTGTGCTTCTTTACCGCTTTCCAGCAGTTTCAGCATCTCTCGTACGGTCATATCAGGCGTTAAACGATAGGTACCCGCTTTAAAGTTTGATAATTCAGGTTCAACGCGCAACAACCACTGAAACACGCGCGGCCGATTGATAATTTTGTCGGCGTAGAGTTGATCGCCTAATGCCAGACGCCCGGTTCCGGCCTTCAGGGTAAAGATCGTCTCTTCTTTTATTAACAAGGGACTGTCGGCCAGTTGGCGCACTTTCCACATTCCTGCGCCAGCGGCAATGCCCAACACAACGACCAGCAGAAGGAAAAAGCGTAACATTCTTTTCATGACTAATTCGGGTGCTCACAAAGTGGGGCTAAAAAATCGAACAATGAACGTGCAAACATCAGTTTATCGCCACAGGCGCGCACGGGAATCACGGGCATCAACGCATTGCATATAACCATCTCATCGGCCTGCATAAGCGCGTCCTCCCTGGCATACACTTCGACAACCTGAAAAGGCGATTGTGCCAGCGACTGTAAACAAAATTGTCGCATAATGCCGTTTACCCCCGCCTGATCCAGGCGCGGCGTATACACCACATTCTCTTTACGCCAGAACAAATTAGCCGCACAGCATTCCGTAACCCATCCCTCGCTGTCAAGAACCAGCGCTTCATCGGCGTTTGTCTGCTCAAGATGAGACCGGATCAGTACCTGTTCCAGTCGGTTAAGGTGTTTTATACCCGCAAGCATAGGGTTACGCCCCAGCCGTACGGGGCTTAGCGCCAGCGTAATACCTTCCGTACGCCAGCGTTCATAATGAGTGGGATAAGGAGAAACGGATAAAATTCGCGTGGCCTCACGGCAGTTTGACGGGCTGTAGCCCCTGCCGCCGCTGCCACGACTCAGAATAACTTTCAGTACGCCACTGTTCTGGCCTGCTGCCATCGCCGTCATTTCGTGTTGCAGTTCCGTCCATTGACTGAAGGGAAGCAGCAGTTTTTCGCAGGCATCCTGCAAACGGCGAAGGTGTGCGGGCAGGAGGCAAATTCTACCGTCACGGATTCGCGCAGTAGTGAAACAGCCATCGCCAAACTGCGTCGCGCGATCGCTGGCGGCAAGAGAATCCTGTTCACGGCCATTAATTAAGAACATAGTGGCTCCTTATTCGTGGTCGATTAGTGTGGCAGGATGGTTAACGCAGGACAAGGGAAGAAAGCTGAATAAAAAAGGCCCGACAAGCGGACCTTTTTACTCTCTGGTGGAACGACTTAGACCTTTTTGAAGATCAACGAGCCGTTAGTACCGCCAAAGCCGAAGGAGTTACACAGCGTATACTCCATTCCGTTAACCTGACGAGCTTCGTGAGGCACAAAGTCCAGGTCGCAACCTTCATCCGGGTTATCCAGGTTGATGGTTGGCGGAACAGCCTGGTCGCGCAGCGCCAGAATAGAGAAAATGGACTCTACCGCGCCCGCAGCACCCAGCAGGTGACCCGTCATGGATTTCGTCGAGCTGACCAGCACACGGCTTGCCGCATCGCCAAAGACAGATTTCACCGCCTGAGTTTCCGCTTTATCGCCTGCCGGCGTAGACGTACCGTGGGCGTTGACGTAACCAATCTGACCCGGCTCAATGGCCGCATCACGCAGCGCATTGACCATCGCCAGCGCGGCACCCGCGCCGTTTTCCGGCGGTGACGTCATGTGATAAGCATCGCTGCTCATCCCGAAGCCAACGATTTCGGCATAAATTTTCGCGCCGCGCGCTTTTGCATGTTCGTACTCTTCCAGTACCACCATGCCCGCGCCATCGCCGAGAACAAAGCCGTCACGCTCTTTATCCCACGGGCGGCTGGCCGCTTGCGGGTTATCATTACGTGTAGACAGCGCACGCGCTGCGCCAAAGCCACCGACACCCAGCGGCGTACTGGCTTTTTCCGCACCACCCGCTACCATCGCGTCCGCATCGCCGTATGCAATGATACGCGCGGCATGACCGATGTTATGTACGCCTGAGGTGCAGGCGGTAGCGATAGAGATGCTTGGCCCACGCAGGCCGTACATGATGGTCAGGTGACCTGCCACCATGTTAACAATCGTCGACGGAACAAAGAACGGGCTGATCTTACGCGGCCCACCGTTCACCAGGGAACTGTGGTTTTCTTCGATCAGTCCGAGACCGCCGATACCAGAGCCGATAGCGGCGCCAATACGGGCTGCGTTCTCTTCCGTTACTTCAAGGCCAGAATCCTGCATGGCCTGAACGCCAGCGACAATTCCATATTGAATGAAGGCATCCATCTTGCGCTGTTCTTTGCGCGATATGATGTCGTCACAGTTAAAATCCTTTACTAAGCCAGCAAATTTCGTTGCATAGGCGCTAGTATCGAAATGGTCGATCAGGCTGATGCCACTCTGACCGGCAAGGAGAGCTTTCCAGGTAGACTCTACGGTATTGCCGACAGGAGACAACATGCCCAGTCCGGTCACAACTACACGACGCTTAGACACGTTTGTCCTCCAGGGAGGGAAAATGATTCTAGTGGGACAAAAAGATAAAACTCAGGCGGTCGAATGACCGCCTGGAGATGTTCACTTACGCCTGGTGGCCGTTGATATAATCAATGGCAGCCTGAACGGTGGTGATTTTCTCAGCTTCTTCGTCCGGAATCTCAGTATCAAACTCTTCTTCCAGAGCCATTACCAGCTCAACGGTGTCAAGAGAATCTGCGCCCAGGTCTTCAACGAAAGAAGCATTGTTGGTAACTTCTTCCTGCTTAACGCCCAGCTGCTCGCCGATAATTTTCTTAACGCGTTCTTCGATAGTGCTCATACTCTTAAATTTCCTATCAAAACTCGCTTTCGCGATGGTTTTCGTAGTGTATAAAATGTTGAAAAATTTGCAACTAAATCCCGGCAGTTCTTACCACGATTTTACGTTATTTTGAGGCCAAGACCTACAATAACGCAAATATTTTTCGTGGTTAAACCATATACATTCCGCCGTTGACGTGCAGAGTCTCACCAGTGATGTAACTTGCTTCGTCAGAGGCTAAAAATGCAACCGCACTGGCGATTTCCTGAGCGCCGCCGAGGCGGCCCGCAGGAACCTGCGCCAGAATACCCGCACGCTGATCATCAGACAGCGCACGCGTCATGTCCGTTTCAATAAAGCCCGGAGCCACAACATTGACAGTAATCCCACGCGACGCAACTTCACGCGCCAGTGATTTACTGAAGCCAATCAGACCCGCTTTCGCCGCAGCGTAGTTGGCCTGACCCGCATTTCCCATGGTACCAACCACAGAACCGATAGTGATAATACGTCCATGACGTTTTTTCATCATAGCGCGCATTACCGCTTTTGACAGACGGAAAACAGATGACAGATTGGTTTCGAGAATGTCGTTCCACTCATCATCTTTCATTCGCATCAGCAGATTATCGCGAGTGATACCGGCATTATTGACCAGGATATCAACTTCACCAAATTCTGCGCGAATATTTTCCAGAACAGATTCAATAGATGCCGGATCGGTCACATTCAACATCAGACCTTTACCGTTCGCACCTAAGTATTCGCTAATGGCCTGAGCGCCATTTTCGCTGGTAGCAGTACCGATGACTTTCGCGCCACGGGCAACGAGCGTCTCAGCAATTGCGCGGCCAATGCCACGGCTTGCACCGGTAACCAGCGCGACTTTTCCTTCAAAACTCATGGTTTTCCTCTTTTATTGCTCAAGCGCCGCTGACAGTGCCGCCGGTTCGTTTAGCGCCGAGGCCGTCAGGGTGTCAACAATACGTTTAGTCAGACCAGTGAGGACTTTACCTGGACCCACTTCATAAAGGTGTTCAACACCTTGTGCTGCGATAAATTCTACACTCTTCGTCCACTGCACCGGGTTGTACAGCTGGCGTACCAGCGCATCACGGATAGCGTTAGCGTCGGTTTCACACTTCACGTCAACGTTATTCACAACCGGTACGGTCGGGGCATTGAAGGTGATTTTCGCTAATTCAACCGCCAGCTTATCTGCCGCAGGTTTCATCAGCGCACAGTGTGACGGCACACTTACCGGCAGCGGCAGCGCACGTTTTGCGCCAGCGGCTTTACAGGCTGCGCCCGCACGTTCAACCGCATCTTTATGCCCGGCGATAACCACCTGGCCCGGAGAGTTAAAGTTCACCGGAGAAACCACCTGGCCTTCAGCCGCCTCTTCACACGCTTTGGCGATGGATGCATCATCCAGACCGATGATCGCCGCCATTGCGCCGGTGCCTTCCGGCACAGCTTCCTGCATGAACTTGCCGCGCAGTTCAACCAGACGAACCGCGTCGGCGAAATCGATGACGCCAGCACATACCAGCGCGGAGTATTCCCCCAGGCTGTGTCCCGCCATCAGCGCAGGCGCTTTACCGCCCTGCTGCTGCCATACGCGATACAGCGCAACGGAAGCGGCCAGCAATGCTGGCTGAGTCTGCCAGGTCTTATTCAGTTCTTCCGCAGGCCCTTGCTGCGTCAGCGCCCACAGATCATAACCCAGCGCCGCAGAAGCTTCAGCAAAGGTTTCTTCTACGATCGGGTAGCTGGCTGCCATTTCAGACAACATCCCAACCGTCTGGGAACCCTGCCCCGGGAACACAAAAGCAAATTGCGTCATGTTTAAATCCTTATACTAGAAACGAACCAGCGCGGAGCCCCAGGTGAATCCACCCCCGAAGGCCTCAAGCAATACCAACTGCCCGGCTTTAATCCGCCCGTCGCGCACGGCTTCATCCAGCGCGCACGGCACAGAGGCCGCAGAGGTGTTGCCGTGTCTGTCCAGCGTAACCACCACATTATCCATCGACATACCCAGCTTTTTCGCTGTCGCGCTGATGATGCGCAGGTTAGCCTGGTGCGGAACCAGCCAGTCCAGAGCGGAACGATCCAGATTATTCGCCGCCAGCGTCTCGTCAACGATGTGTGCCAGTTCAGTTACCGCCACTTTAAACACCTCGTTGCCCGCCATCGTCAGATAAATCGGATTTTCTGGATTGACGCGATCGGCGTTTGGCAGCGTCAGCAACTCACCATAGCTGCCGTCTGCATGAAGATGCGTCGAAATAATGCCTGGCTCTTCGGATGCGCTCAGAACCGCTGCGCCCGCGCCGTCACCAAAGATAATGATCGTCCCGCGATCGGTGGGATCGCAGGTGCGCGCCAGGACATCGGAACCGATGACCAGCGCATATTTAACGGCGCCTGATTTTACATACTGATCGGCAACGCTTAACGCGTAGGTAAAACCGGCGCAGGCCGCTGCAACGTCAAACGCCGGGCAGCCTTTAATGCCCAACATACTCTGAATCTGGCATGCTGCGCTTGGGAAAGCATGTGTTGCTGACGTGGTCGCAACCACAATCAAGCCAATCTGGTCTTTATCGATGCCCGCCATTTCAAGCGCGCGGTTTGCGGCTGTATAGCCCATCGTCGCGACTGTTTCGTTTGGCGCTGCAATATGGCGTTCACGGATGCCTGTACGCGTGACAATCCACTCGTCAGACGTCTCTACCATCTTTTCCAAATCGGCGTTAGTACGCACTTGTTCAGGCAGATAGCTGCCAGTACCAATAATCTTTGTATACATGTACGCTCAGTCACTTTTCGGTTATATACCACCGCGTGCAAACTGCTGGTATGTTGGTTGCGCTCAGGTTACACCGTTAATTGTGCACCCGTGAGTGTCCGTTTTTGCCACCTTCCAACAGTTCGAATCCGGCTGGGTATACAGATTCCAGGCGAGCGGCAATTCGCTGAGGAACTTGTCGCTGCACCGCCTGCACTGCCTGTTCAATCGCGACGGCAAATGCTCGCTGATTGGCCGCACCATGACTTTTAATCACCGTGCCACGCAATCCTAACAGACAGGCGCCATTATACTGGTCGGGGTTGAGGTGACTGAATCGCCTCGTCAGGCTTTTTTGTAACCAACGTTTTAATAACAGCAGCCACCACGACCGTTTTTTACTCTCACCCTGAGATTTCAGCAGTGAAAGGAACATCCTGACAACCCCTTCCATTGTCTTTAATGTGACATTACCTGTAAATCCGTCACATACCAGCACATCAGTTTTTCCCGTCAATAATTCATTGGCTTCAAGATAACCAATGTAATTGATGGAAGGGACTGTTTTGAGCAACGCAGAGGCATCACGAATACTGTCGAGACCTTTGGTTTCTTCTTCACCAATATTGAGCAACGCCACGCGGGGATTGGTTATCCCAATCACCTCTTCCGCCATCACGGACCCCATCACGGCAAACTGCACCAACATGGTACTGTCACAATCGACGTTGGCGCCTAAATCCAGCACCACCGTTTTTCCTTTCTGCTGATGCGGTAAAACCGTCATCAACGCAGGACGCTCAATGCCCTCAAGGGGTTTGAGCAATAATTTCGCAAGTCCCATGAGCGCGCCCGTATTACCGGCGCTCACACAGGCTTCGGCTCGACCTTCTTTCACGAGCTCCAGGGCCACACGCATTGAGCTGCCGCGACTGGCGCGGATAGCCTGCGAAGGCCGGGCATCACTGGCAATAACTGACTGTGCAGGGATAATCTGCAGACGCGAACGTTGTTCAAAGTCAGCTTTGGCAAGTAATGGCGTGATGGTATCGGGATCCCCGACTAAAAGAAGTGTGAGTTGCGAATTAGAATTCAGTGCCTGCAGTGCTGCAGGCACTGTCACGGAAGGGCCAAAATCTCCCCCCATGACATCTAACGCCAGGGTTAGACGTGTCAAGGTATCGTCGCTGCCTGGTTTGGTGTTTCCCCGCTTACGCGGGGAAATCCTCACTAAGCTTCATCACGCTTGCGCGTGATTACTTAGCGATGACCTTACGGCCGCGGTAGTAACCGTCGGCAGTGATGTGGTGACGCAGGTGTTTTTCACCAGAAGTTTTGTCTACAGACAGGCTGGTGACTGCGGTCAGAGCGTCATGAGAACGACGCATGCCACGTTTGGAACGGGTTGGTTTATTCTGTTGTACGGCCATGGACCTTACTCCTCAATTACTTACGCTTTAAGCTGGCTAATACGGCAAATGGGTTTGGTTTTTGCGCTTCATCAGGCAATTCACCAAAGACCATGTCCGCCTCGGACACTTCACAGTGTTCAGAATCATGCACCGGAACTACCGGCAAGGAGAGGATGATTTCATCTTCAACCATTGCAAGCAGATCGATTTCACCGAATTCGTTAACCTCAATCGGCTCATACGCTTCCGGGAGTGCTTCAGCCTGTTCGTCAGAACGAACCGGACTAAAACAATACGTTGTGTGAACCTGATGGGTAAACGGCTTCCCGCAACGCTGGCATTCGAGCGATACCGTCACCTTCGCATCACCCGTAATAACGGCAAGACGTTGGTTATCGATAGCGAACGACATGGAGCATTCCACATCACTGTCCACACTGACTACAGAATCGGCGACGCGCTCTACCAGATCAGAAGTATAGATACCTTCATAATCGAGGCGTTTTTGAGCCGTACGAACCGGATCAAGAGTCAGGGGTAATTTTACCTTTTGCATAGGGCGCGCATATTAACTTTGTAACGTCATAGAGTCAAAGAAAAAGGCAGCCTGCGGTTGCCTTTTGCCAATAATTCGCACACATTGCGGGTTACAGACTTATTTTCGCTCAAACCGTGACTGTATGTCATGCTTGAAGGACGAAGAGCATAGTTTAAGATGGCTCTCATTAATACGCTATATCTGAGGGAAAAAAATATGCCCCGTCTCATCCTTGCTTCTACCTCTCCCTGGCGTCGCGCGCTGCTCGAAAAACTGGCGATCCCTTTCGAGTGCGCGGCTCCCGAGGTTGACGAAACGCCCATGTCTGGCGAAGCGCCGCGCCATTTGGTCTCTCGCCTCGCACAGGCGAAAGCGCAATCGCTCGCCCACCGTTTCCCCGATCATCTGATTATTGGCTCCGATCAAATTTGCGTTCTGGATGGCGAAATTACCGGCAAACCGTTAACCGAAGAAAAAGCGCGCCAGCAATTAACCAAAGCCAGCGGTAATATTGTGACGTTTTATACCGGACTGGCGCTTTATAATTCTGCAACCGGACATTTACAAACGGAAGTCGAACCGTTTGATGTGCATTTCCGCCATTTAAGCGAAACGGAAATAGAGGACTATGTCCGCAAAGAGCGTCCATTGCATTGTGCCGGAAGTTTTAAAAGCGAAGGTCTTGGCATTGCCCTTTTCGAACGCCTGGAGGGGCGAGATCCCAATACGCTTATTGGGCTACCGCTGATTGCGCTGTGCCAGATGCTGCGCCGGGAGGAGATGAACCCGCTGATGGCATAGTAGACGCGTCTGGTGGCGACGCTAAAACATCTTATCAGGCCCACAGCGGAGCAATGCCCGTAGGCCTGATAAGCACAGCGTCATCAGCCGGATAACGACGTAAACGTCTTATCCGGCCTACAGGTTTAGCGCGATAATATCGCAACGCGCATCAGGCTTTGTTACGTAACACCTGAAGGCAATGCTTGAGTTGGTTATCCATCGGCGCTTCGATACGCATCACCTCGCCAGTCCCCGGATGGGTAAACTTCAGCGCTGCCGCGTGCAGAAAAAGCCGTGACAACCCCGTTCCCGCAAGCTGCTTATCAAATTCGCGATCGCCGTAACGATCGTCAAACGCGATCGGATGGCCCGCATGCAGCGTATGCACACGAATCTGATGCGTACGTCCCGTCACCGGGCTACAGCGCACCAGCGTCGCAAACGCATAGCGCTCTTCAACTTTAAAGCGCGTTTCGGAGGGTTTTCCTTCCTGACTCACACGTACAATACGTTCGCCGCTTTGCAGAATATTCTTTAATAAAGGCGCCTGTACCGATTTAACATGCGACTGCCACTGGCCGCGAACCAGCGCCAGATAATCTTTCTGCATCCCCTTCTCACGCAGTTGCTCATGCAAAGAACGCAGCGCTGAGCGTTTTTTCGCAACCAGCAGTACGCCAGAGGTATCGCGGTCAAGACGATGCACCAGTTCCAGGAAACGCGCTTCTGGCCGCAACGCGCGCAGCCCCTCAATAACGCCGAAGCTCAACCCGCTTCCGCCATGCACCGCCGTGCCGGAAGGTTTGTTCAGCACCAGGATATGGTCATCTTCATACAAAATGACATCGGCCAGCGCCGCCACTTTTTGCAGATGCGGCGAAACGGCCTCTTCTTCGCGTTCGGCGACGCGCACCGGCGGAATACGCACTTCATCCCCGGCTTCGAGCTTATATTCCGGTTTGATGCGTTTTTTGTTCACCCGCACTTCGCCTTTACGCAAAATGCGGTAAATCATGCTTTTCGGTACGCCTTTGAGTTGCGTGCGCAAAAAGTTATCGATGCGTTGCCCCGCTTCGTCGGCAGTAATGGCAACTATTTTTACGGATGGAGTCTCAGTTTTCATGGGGGCCGATTCTAAATAGCCATAAGGATTAGCGCCACTCATTTTTCTATGCTTATATTTACTTCTATATCCTGTTACTCACGTTCAACATGACCAATTTGCTGGTTATTAAACCAATCGCCATGAGGAAGTGAAAAAACTGTGAGTAACCGGGTGATAAATGGTAAAAGTCATCTTGCTATAACAAGGTTAGCAGTGGAATAATGTAACCGTTTCCGTGTCCAACCTTGTTAAAACAAGAAATTTTACGGAATGACCCATTTTGCCAGACAGATCATCAACGCAGCAATGGCGTAAGACGTATTGATTTTTCAGGCAGTTAGCGGGCTGCGGGTTGCAGTCCTTACCGGTATATGTTCTATGTACTACGCGTTGCAGAAAGGCGGCAAATCTGGGAATCCCCAGGAGCTTATGCCCGGGTGAGCAGATAAAGCCAACGCATCTGCGGCGTGAAAGACGATGAACATAATGGAATCTTCTCTGGAGAGTAACTCCCAGGCTGTTCCCCTGATAATTGCGCTGTATTTCCGTATGAAATACAGGCAACCGACACTCTGCGCCTCTTTGAGCAGACGATAACCGTGAGGTTGGCGACGCGAATAGACACGAGGCCATCGGTTCACACCCGGAAAGGCATTACTATGCCCGCAGCTTAGTCGTCAATGTAAGAATAATGAGTAAGTTACGATGAAAAGAATGTTAATCAACGCAACTCAGCAGGAAGAGTTGCGTGTTGCCCTTGTAGATGGGCAGCGCCTGTACGACCTGGACATTGAGAGTCCAGGGCACGAGCAGAAAAAAGCGAACATCTATAAAGGCAAAATTACCCGTATCGAACCGAGTCTGGAAGCGGCTTTTGTTGATTACGGCGCTGAACGTCACGGTTTCCTCCCGTTAAAAGAAATTGCCCGCGAATATTTCCCCGCCAACTACAACGCCCACGGCCGTCCAAACATTAAAGACGTGTTGCGCGAAGGTCAGGAAGTGATTGTTCAGATTGATAAAGAAGAACGCGGCAACAAAGGCGCTGCGCTGACGACGTTTATCAGTCTGGCAGGGAGCTATCTGGTTTTAATGCCGAACAACCCGCGCGCGGGCGGCATCTCCCGTCGCATTGAAGGCGACGATCGCACCGAATTAAAAGAAGCGCTGGCAAGCCTCGAACTGCCTGACGGCATGGGGCTTATCGTGCGTACCGCAGGCGTCGGCAAATCCGCCGAAGCGTTGCAGTGGGACCTGAGCTTCCGCCTGAAACATTGGGAAGCGATTCAGAAAGCCGCTGAAAGCCGCCCTGCTCCATTCCTGATCCATCAGGAAAGCAACGTTATCGTCCGCGCATTCCGTGACTACTTACGTCAGGATATCGGCGAAATTCTTATCGATAATCCGAAAGTGCTTGAGCTGGCGCGCCAGCACATCGCGGCGTTGGGTCGCCCGGATTTCAGCAGCAAGATTAAGCTTTATACCGGCGAGATTCCGCTGTTCAGCCACTACCAGATCGAGTCGCAAATTGAATCCGCCTTCCAGCGTGAAGTGCGTCTGCCTTCCGGCGGCTCTATCGTTATTGACACAACCGAAGCGTTAACCGCGATTGATATTAACTCCGCGCGTGCCACACGCGGCGGCGATATCGAAGAAACCGCGTTTAACACAAACCTGGAAGCAGCCGATGAAATTGCTCGCCAGTTGCGCTTGCGCGACCTCGGCGGCCTGATCGTTATCGACTTCATCGACATGACGCCAGTACGCCACCAGCGCGCGGTGGAAAACCGTCTGCGCGAAGCGGTACGTCAGGATCGTGCGCGTATCCAGATTAGCCATATTTCTCGTTTTGGCCTGCTGGAGATGTCCCGCCAGCGTCTCAGCCCGTCTCTGGGCGAGTCCAGCCATCACGTCTGCCCACGCTGTAGCGGCACCGGCACCGTCCGCGACAACGAATCGCTCTCCCTGTCTATTCTGCGTCTGATTGAAGAAGAAGCGCTGAAAGAGAATACCCAGGAAGTTCACGCCATTGTTCCGGTCCCGATCGCCTCTTACCTGCTTAACGAAAAGCGCACCGCGGTTAATGCTATTGAGACTCGTCAGGATGGCGTGCGCTGCGTGATCGTACCAAACGATCAGATGGAAACGCCGCACTACTCCGTTCTGCGCGTACGTAAAGGGGAAGAAACGCCAACCCTGAGCTACATGCTGCCGAAACTGCATGAAGAAGCGATGGCGTTGCCTTCTGAAGAAGAGTACGCCGAGCGTAAACGCCCTGAACAGCCAGCACTGGCGACCTTCGCAATGCCGGAAGTGCCGCCTGCGCCGACGCCAGCAGAACCTGCGGTGAAAGCAGCGACGGCAGCACCGAAAGCCGTTGCCACTGCGCCTGTACAGCCAGGTCTGCTTACCCGCTTCTTCGGCGCGCTGAAAAACATGTTCAGCGGCAGCGAAGTCGCCAAGCCGGTTGAACAACCTGCACCGAAAGCAGAGGAAAAACCGGAGCGTCAGCAGGATCGTCGTAAGTCTCGCCAGAATAATCGCCGCGACCGTAACGATCGCCGTGACAACCGTGATAATCGCGACAACCGCGCTGAAGGCGGTGAAAACCGTGATGACAACCGTCGTAACCGTCGTCAGGCGCAGCAGCAGAACGCAGAAGCGCGTGACAACCGCCAGCAGTCTAACGACGTTGCCGATAAGGCGAAGTCCGGTGACGAGCAGCAGACGCCGCGTCGTGAACGCAACCGTCGTCGCAACGATGAAAAACGTCAGGCACAGCAAGAAGTCAAGGCGCTGAATCTGGATGAGCAACCGGCTCAGGAAACAGAACAGGAAGAACGCGTTCGTCAGGCGCAGCCTCGCCGCAAACAGCGTCAACTGAGCCAGAAAGTTCGTTACACAGACTCTGCAACCTCTGAAGCAGAAGCTGTCGCAACGCCAGTCGTCGAAGACGCTGTCGCCGCCCAGCCTGCTACGCAAAGCGCGCCTGCTCAGCGTACTGAACTGGCGAAAGTCGACCTGCCAGCGATCGCAGACGTTGCGCCAGCAGAGCAGGAAGAAAACGGCGAAGCGCGTGATAACACAGGAATGCCGCGTCGCTCCCGTCGTTCTCCTCGCCACCTACGCGTCAGCGGCCAGCGTCGTCGTCGCTACCGCGATGAGCGTTATCCGCTTCAATCGCCAATGCCGTTAACCGTCGCTTGCGCTTCACCGGAAATGGCGTCTGGCAAAGTGTGGATTCGCTACCCTGTCGCCCGTCCTCAGGATACGCAGGTTGAAGCACAGCACGAAGAAGAGACCGTACAAGCTCAGCCGGTTGCAGTAGAGCCGCAGGTCGTCGCTGCCGCAGCTGAACAGGTTGTAGACGCACCGGTTCAAACTGAAACCGTTGTCGCTGAACCTCAGCCCGCTACTGTGGAAACAACGCATCCTGAAGTAATTGCCACCCCGGTTGAAGAACAACCTCAGGTGATTGCAGAGGCTGACGTCCCTGTTGCGCAGGAAGTCGCTGCACAAGCGGAACCTGTCGCTGACGTTCAGGAAACCACGACGGCTGAAGAATCCGCTGACGTTGTCATCGCCGAACCGGAAGAGATCGTTAAAGAAACGGTTGAACCTGTCGTGGTTGCCGCTGAACCGGAAGAGATTGTCGCTGCGCCTGTCGCCGTTGCCATTGCCGTTGCTGAAACCGTGTCAGAAAGCGCGGTAACCACCGGGGAGAAACCCGTCAGCCACGCCAGTGCGCCGATGACCCGCGCGCCTGCGCCGGAATATGTCCCGGAAGCGCCACATCACAGCGACTGGCAGCGCCCTGCCTTCATCTTTGAAGGTAAAGGTGCGGCAGGTGGTCATAGCGCAACGCATCAGGCCGCCGCACCAGCCACGCGCCCGCAGCCTGTAGAATAAGCTGAACGCAATGTTAAAGATAAGCCGACCTGCGGGTCGGCTTTTTTGTACCTGCAATCGGTGCCCGTTATCTGTTTTCCGGGCAAAAAAATGCCCGCTCCGGGGTGAAGGGAGCGGGCAGACAAAACATACCCAGTTTCATGATATGTTTCAAAACATGTGCTATCTGTTCAACTGAAACAGAGACATTCCTTGCATATCGCTAAACGCTTTATAGGACGCCTGTAACGCAGCCTGTTGCATTACATACGACGAGATAGCCGCGTTCCAGTCCACATCGACCAGATTACTCATCTGCTGTGCCTGACCCAGCGCGCGCTCGCTTCCCAATGAATCCAGGGAATCCAGCTCACTCAATTGCGTTCCCAGTTCCGCACGAACGGTCAGGACGTTATTAAGGGAGTTTTTCAGGCCACGGTTTGTTTTATCAATCGCCGCAGCAGCTTCCGCCTTCTTCACATCATCGTCAGCAACCGGCGTTTTCAGCGCTGCAATGGCTGTATCCAGCATCGCAAACAGGCTGGTTTCTGAAGCGCTGTTGTCGGGTTCCGGTACGGCATTACTGGTAATACGATTAAAAATCTGATCGCCCGTATGACCAATCACCATCGTACGCGAAGCATCAACCTGCTGGGTGATGTTTTCAGTGCCACCGCTATAGTCGCCATTTGCCTGATCAAACGGCGCTTTTTCAGTTTTATAGCCTGCGAAAATGTAACGACCGTTGCCGTCGGTACTGTTGGCCAGGTTCATTAACTGATCGCGAATCCCCTGTAGATCGCTCGCCAGCGAGGCGCGGTCATCATCGCTTAAGGTGCCGTTAGCGGCGTAAACGATTTTTTCCTGCGCAGTTTGAATTGCAGCTGTCACCTGACTTAGCACGTTTTCTTCCAGCGACACTTTCTGAGTTGCAAAGGTACGTGCCAGCGCATACTGACTGTTCTGAGCCTGGGCCTGAGCGAGTACGATAGCCTGAGAAGCGGCAATAGGATCGTCGGACGGATTAATCACGCGCTTACCGGTGGACATCTGCTCACCGTACTTCATCCATTCAGCCTGGGAATTGGTGATACCACGCATATTCTGCTGGTACATCATCTGGGTACTGATACGCATTTATCCTCCTCTCCCTTAGCGAATGCCCAACAGCGCATCAAACAGCGTATTCGCGGTTTGCAGCACCTGGGCGTTCGCCAGGTAATACTGTTGGTAGCGTTGCAGGTTGCCGTATTCTTCATCAAGGTTAACGCCGGAAATCGATTGCTGCTGGTTGTACAACTGCGTCACGACATTGCCCTGCGCCGTGCTGCTGGTTTTCAACGTGGCGGTTTTGTTCCCCACATCACTGACCATCGTCGCATAAGCATCATTAAAGGACTTATTGCCTACCGTTTTCTGGGTTTGTAAATCCAGCAGCGCCTGACCGTTACGGTTATCGCTCCCACCCGCATCGGGATCGGAAGCCATCGCAATTTTGGATTCATCGGTCACCAGCACGTTCATGTTCACAATGGCATCGCTGACCGGTTTCAGGGTAAAGCTGTCATTCGCATTTGCCCCTGCCCCGACCGTCACTTCCAGCCCGTCAAACGTCAGTTTCCCGTTGGTTTCAACCGCCTTAAAGCTGGTGTTGTCTGACAAGCGCGTGACCTGCCAGTCCTGACCATCAAATACCAGCTTATAATTGGTAGCCTGTACCGCGGAACTGTCGGTGACTTCCGCAGACAAGGTTCCGCTACCCGTATTTTTCGCATTACTCAATACGGACGGTTTACCGATGGAAAAGAAGTCCTCGCCCTGATCGCCATTGGCATCATATCCCTGTTTATGCTGGGCATTAAACGCTTCGGCAAAGGCCAGCGCCAGCTGGTTGAGGGTATTGCGAGTCTGATCCAGATCCTGAGAGCGGAACGTCAGCAACCCGCCAAGCGAGCCGCTATTGAGCAATTTTTCCGGGATTTCAATGTTTCCGGCAGTCGCATCAACATAGGCGACCGTGGTGCGTGACGGATCGGCGCTGGACGGCACCGCGGCCAGTTGACGGGCGCTGCTGCCCTGCACGAGGGTATAGCCATTCGCCATCGTCAGGTTATAGGTGCCGCCGTCCTGGACGCTAACTTCCACACCGACAATCTGGTTCAGCTCACTCACCAGTTGGTCGCGTTGGTCGAGAAGATCGTTCGGTGAAGCGCCCGCGCCCACCCCGGTCAGACGGGAAATCTGATCGTTCAGGCTGGCGATTTGCTTCGCGTAATTGTTGATCTGTTCAACGCTGGAGCCAATGGCGATATTGACCTGCTTATCCTGATCGCGCAGGTACTGATCGGTCGTTTTAAACTGGTTTACCAGGCCGTCGGCTTTACCGATAAGCGCCTGACGCGCTGCCGGGTCTTCCGCGTTGCTGACCAGCGTTTGCAGGCTGGTGAAGAAACCTTGCAGAGAGGTCGAAATCGAGCTGGTGGTACTGGAGAGCAGGTTATCAATTTTCGACATTTGCTCATACCGCACGGTCAAACCACTGCTCTGATTCTGCGCCGCGCGTAACTGATTGGTAATAAAAGAATCATACTCACGCTGTACGCCAGAAACGTAGACGCCATTACCGACCCAACCGCCCGCTCCCAGCGTACTGTTGGCCTGCGCCATAATCGTCGTCTGTCGGGTATACCCGGCAACGTTATAGCTGGAGATGTTATTACTGGCAGTATTTAACGCAGCCTGGGCTGCGCTAAGTCCGCTCATGGCGTTGTTAATTAAGCTGGACATGGAGGTTCCTTGTAATCCTTCAATACTGGTTATTATCGGCAGCGGGTTCCTGGACTTGAGCTATTTAAAAGAGATTGTCGAGATTCGCGCTGTACGTTTTGCTCACCTTGTCGCTCATGGATTTCAGCTGTTGAATCATGCTGGTTAATTTACGCGCATAGTCAGGATCGGTCGCATAACCGGCATTTTGTAACGCCTGTGCGCCCTGTTCAGCGGTAGACGCGGCGGTCACCGCGGCATAGCGCGGGTTACGGGTCAGCAGCCCCACATAATCCGATAGCGCCTCCAGATAGGAGCTGTAAACACGGAATTTCGCTTTTACCTTCTTCGCTTCGCCGTTCTCATATTCGGTGGTGGTGATCTCTGTTACCGGCCCCTTCCAGTTGGACGAGGCCTTAATGCCAAACAGGTTAAAGCTCGGCTCACCATTTTCACGGCGGATCTGTCGCTGACCCCATCCCGACTCCAGCGCCGCCTGCGCCAGAATCAGATGATGCGGCACGCCGCTTTGTTCACTCGCCAGGCGTGCCGGAAGCGAAAGCTGGGCCAGGAAGTCTTTGCTGTCGCCGGACAGCGGCTCATCATTATTTTCCGGCGCTTTTGGCATCGCCTTACGCACCAGTTGCGTCAGCGCCTGATTTTGATAGCTGGTCACCGTTTCCAGAGGGAACTTCATTGGTACCTGCGGCGCTTCTTCCGCAGGCTGCGTCTGCCCCTCGGTCATCTGCCTGACCATCATCTCCGCCAGTCCCAACCCTTTACCGGCGGTCATCTGCTGCGCAATCTGCTGGTCATACATGCTGGTGTACAGTCGCGTTTGATCGCTGCTGAATATGCCGTCTTTCGGCAGCGCTTCCCGCATACTTTTCAGCATCATCTGCACAAACATCCCTTCAACCTGACGAGCGACCGGGCGGATATTCGCCGCCGGATCTTGCCCCGCTTTGGCTTTCAGCTCATTGAGCGATTGCGCATCCCAGGCCGCGCTGGCCAACAGTTTGCTGTCACCAATCATCAGATAATTTCCAGTTTGGCGCGCAGACAACCCGCGCTCTGCATGGATTGCAGGATGGACATCAGATCCATCGGCGTGGCGCCCAGCGCATTCAGCGCGCGGACGACGTTGTTCAGGTTGGCGCTGGAACGGACGCTTTGCAGCGAACCGCCGCTCTGACGTAAATCAATCTGCGTTTGTGGCGTGACGACCGTCTGCCCCCCGCCAAACGGCGTGTCCGGCTGGCTGACGTTCGCCTGGCGATTCACCGTTACGGACAAATTGCCTTGCGCGACGGCGCAGCTGTCCAGCGTCACTTCACGGTTCATCACCACGGAACCGGTACGGGAGTTAATCACCACCTTCGCGTCCTGTGGTGTGACGTTCACCTCCAGATTCTGGATATCCGCCAGGAAACGGACCTGCGAGCTGTTGCCGCTGGGTACGCGAACCTGAATCGTGCGCGCATCCAGCGCGGTCGCACTGCCATAGCCACGGGCGCGGTTGATGGTGTCAGTGATCTGCTGCGCCATTGCGAAGTCTTCGTTGTTCAGTTGCAGATTGAGGGTATTTCCGCCGCCAAACTGGCTGGGCAGTTCGCGTTCAATAATTGCGCCATTGGTGATACGCCCGCCATTGAGCTGGTTAACCTGCACGCTGCTGCCGCCCGCAGACGCCCCTGCGCCGCCGACTAAAATATTTCCCTGCGCCAGGGCATACACCTGGCTATCGACCCCTTTCAGCGGCGTCATCAGCAATGTACCGCCGCGCAGACTTTTCGCGTTCCCCATTGAGGACACCACCACGTCGATCGTTTGCCCCTGGCGACCGAATGCCGGAAATTGTGCAGTGACCATTACCGCCGCAACGTTTTTCAACTGCATATTGGTGCCCGTCGGGACGGTGATCCCCAACTGAGACAGCATGTTATTCAGCGTCTGGGTGGTAAAGGGCGTCTGGGTCGTCTGGTCGCCCGTCCCGTCCAGGCCGACCACCAGCCCGTAACCAATCAGCGAGTTTTCCCGCACCCCCTGCACGCTGGTCAGATCCCGAATACGATCGGCATGCGCCAGGGTGGTTGCCAGTATCAGTACAATTCCAACAAGAGATTTAAACACTGGAGACCTCGCTTACATCGGCGACAAGTTAAGGAAGAAACGTTGCAGCCAACCCATATTTTGCGCCTCGTTGATATAGCCGTTGCCGACATATTCAATGCGCGCATCCGCAACCTGTGTTGACGGAACGGAGTTGCTGCCGCTGATGGTGCGTGGGTTCACGACCCCGGAGAAGCGGATGAACTCAGTGCCCTGATTAATGGCGATCTGTTTTTCACCCACGACGTGTAAATTGCCATTTGCCAGTACCTGATCGACGGTTACGGTCAGCGTGCCGCTAAAGGTATTGCTGGCGTTCGCGCCGCCTTTACCGTTGAAGGAGTTCCCGCCAGAGGCTTCCATATCTGCACGCGCGTTGCCGAACAATCCCTGCAAATAACGAGGAACCGTATCAAAGCCGAAGTTGGTTTTACCGTCACGGCTGGCATTGGCGGAGGAGCTCTTACTGGCGCTGACGTTTTCCTGCAATACAATCGTCAGCGTATCGCCGATATTGCGTGGACGTCGGTCTTCAAACAGCGGCTGATAGCCATAGTTGATCGGCTGCGCAGACTGAAAAATGGAACCATTCGCCACCGGAGTCGGGCCCGGTATGGGCTGTGCAGTGGTCGCGCCCTGCACGAGCGGTGTGGAAGGTATCCAGGCACATCCTGTCAGTGAAACCACCAGCAGGGCCATAATCGGGTAATGGTGCGCAGCGTATTTTTGCATTGCCTTCATCTTCAAAATCAGTGTGCCGGTGAGGTTTCCCTCACCGGACGACACTTAGAGTTGCGTCAGTTTTTGCAGCATCTGATCGGTAGTCGATACCGCTTTGCTGTTAATTTCGTAAGCGCGCTGAACCTGGATCATATTCACCAGTTCTTCCGCCACGTTTACGTTAGAGGTTTCGACATAGCCCTGATACAGCAGACCCGCACCGTTAAGCCCTGGCGTACTCTCATTCGGCGCACCCGAGGATTGCGTTTCGGTGTACAGGTTTTCACCAATGCTTTCCAGCCCCGTATCGTTCATGAACGTGGTCAGGTTAAGCTGCCCCACCTGTACCGGCGCGGCCTGCCCCTGCTGAGTTACGCTTACCACGCCATCGCGACCCACGGTGATGCTCAGCGAGTTCGCCGGAATGGTGATCGCTGGCTGTACCTGGAAGCCGCCCGCCGTGACCAGTTGACCGTTCTGATCCACCTGGAAAGAACCGTCACGGGTATAAGCAGAAGTGCCATCCGGCAACATCACCTGGAAGAAGCCCTGCCCTTTGATGGCGACATCTTTACTGTTGTTGGTCTGAGACAGGTTGCCCTGACTATGCAGACGCTCGGTGGCGACCGGGCGAACGCCCGTACCGATTTGCAGACCAGAAGGTAAGGTCGTCTGTTCTGACGACTGCGCGCCAGGCTGACGAATCGTCTGGTACAGCAGGTCTTCAAACACCGCGCGTTGACGCTTAAAACCATTGGTGCTGACGTTTGCCAGGTTGTTGGCAATCACATCCATGTTGGTTTGCTGCGCGTCCAGGCCGGTTTTGGCGATCCATAATGAACTGATCATAAAATGTCCTGTATTAACTCATCGACAGCAGTTGGTTAGCGCGCCCGGCATTGTCATCCACGCTGCTGATAACCTTCATCTGCATTTCAAAACGGCGGGCGTTAGCGATCATATCGCTCATGGCGGACACCGCATTCACGTTACTGCCCTCCAGTACGCCAGACATCACGCGAATGGACGGGTCAGCCTGCAACACCGGGCCACGCGCAGCCTGTGTCGCCGCGCTTAAACGGAACATACCGTCATCGCCGCGTTGCACTTCGCTGCCAAGCGCTTTCACCAGCTTCAGACGTCCTACCGGTGCGACGGTATTGGCCGGATCGCCAGGGTTAAGCGCAGAGATAGTCCCGTCTGCCGCGATAGTGATTTCTGAACCTTCAGGAACGGCAATCGGCCCGGCTTCACCGATAACCGGATGCCCCTGAATTGTCAGTTGCCCGGTCGGGTCCACCTGAATGCTGCCGTTACGGGTGTATCCCTCGTTACCATCAGCGGTCTGAACAACCAGCCAGCCATCCTGTTGCAGCGCCACATCCAGCGGGCGCGAGGTGTAATCCATCTGCCCGGGCGTCATATCGGCTCCCGGCGTGGACGCGGCCACCAGCGTACGCGTCGGTAAAGAGAGACCTTCCACCGGCACCGCGCGCAACGCATTAAGTTGCGCACGAAAACCCGGCGTGGAGGCGTTCGCCAGGTTGCTGGCCGTCACCGCTTGTTGATTAAGCGTCTGACTGGCCGCGCCCATGGCGGTATATATTGCGTGATCCATTAAGCCATCCCGTCAGGCGCTTAGCGCAGGTTAACCAGGGTGTTGAGGATCTGATCCTGGGTTTTGATGGTCTGCGCGTTTGACTGATAGTTACGCTGCGCGACGATCATATTCACCAGCTCTTTACTCAAATCCACGTTTGAGGATTCCAGCGCGCCGTTGGTCAACTTACCGAAGTTACCCGTACCCGCCGTACCAAGCAGCGCAACGCCTGAAGCCTGCGTCGCCGCCCAGACGTTATCGCCCTGAGAAGCCAGACCTTCATTGTTGGCGAAGTTAGCCAGCACGATCTGCCCCAGAACCTGCGTTTGTTCGTTGGAATAGTTACCCACTACGGTGCCGTCATCATTGATCTGATAGCTCACCAGATCGCCCGGCTTATAGCCGTTCTGGTTGGTCGCGACGATATTGTTCGCACCGGTGTTCTGCTGCATGGAGTTCAGGAAGCTCAGGGAGAAAGAGGCTGGGTCCGCACCATTAATTGCGCCAGTGACGATATTGGCGGAACCGCCAGAAACCAGCATCCCGTTTTCATTGAATTCCATCGTGGTAGACAACGTCGGCGTCGCGGTTGGATCGCTGCTGTCCATGGTGTGAACTTCCCAGGTGTTGTCCTGCGTCTTAACAAAGAACACATTCACATCATGGGCGTTACCCTGACTGTCAAAAACGGTAACGGTACCCTTTTTGTTGTAGGAATCCGCATCGCTCGGATCAAACGGCGTTTTCGACGGCAGTTCATCGCTGGAGTTAAGGTTGATCTGCATAGACGCCGTGGTGGTTGCCTTCGCGGCCATCAGGGTGTTCGGGATGGTGATCGGGCCTGGGTTCGCCCCCTGCTGGATCGTCGGCGGCGTTCCGGTTGCCGGATAGCCGGTCAGTTGCAGCCCCTGCATGTTAACCAGATTGCGGTTCTCATCCAGTTTGAACTGGCCGTTACGGCTGTAGAAAACGGAGCCGTTGCTGTCAACCAGACGGAAGAAACCGTTCTGGCTAATCGCAACATCCAGACCACGCCCGGTGTTGGTGGTAGTGCCGTCGGTAAAGTCCTGGGTAATCCCGGCGACTTTAACGCCCAGGCCCACTTTGGAGCCCGCGAACATATCAGCAAAAGACGCCGTACCGGATTTAAACCCGTAGGTGGCGGAGTTGGCGATGTTATTACCAATAACATCGAGGTTGGTCGCTGCTGCGTTCAGACCGCTGACCGCTTGAGAAAAGGCCATGACTTACTCCTGATAAGTGTAAAGGCTTAAATGATCTGCCGTACTTCGTCGAGTGTGGTGGTTCCGTAGGTCCCTAAATCCAGGGTATTACCGCTACTGTTGCGGATAACCCCCTGAACCAGCGCAAACTGAAGCGGTTGCGCCACAAGCTGCGTACTGCCGTTGCTGGCGGCGATCGCGACGTTATAGGAACCGTTTGGCGCGCTTGTGCCATCCTCCAACGTACCGTCCCAGGTAAAGGTATGAACGCCAGCCTTCAGCTCGCCGATATTGATCGTGCGCACCACCTTGCCGTCTTTGTCGGTAATGGTGGCGGTGACTTTATCCGCTGCCTGCTGCAACTCCACGCCAAACGGCGTCGTGGTGATGGTCGCGCCCTCTTCGGTGCCCGTACCGGCCAGAATGGTGGTGCCGGGGATCATGACGCCATGACCAATCAGGGTGCTGGCCTGTAGCGACTGGCTGTTGTCAATCTGCCCGGAAATCGCGCCCAGCGTGGTGTTCAGTTTTTCAATTCCGCTAACGGTGCTGATCTGCGCCAGTTGCGTGGTCAGCTCGTTATTTTGCAGTGGGTTGGTCGGGTCCTGATTTTTCAACTGCGCGACCAGCAATGTCAGGAAGCTGCTTTGCAAATCACTCGCGCTGCTTCCCGTCAGCGAACTGCCACTGCTGGTGGATGCGACTCCCGAGTTGGTCGAGTCATTCATATTTACGGCAATAGACATACGCGCCTCCTTTACTGGCCTAATGTCAGCGTTTTAAGCATCATGCTTTTCACGGTATTAAGAACTTCGACGTTTGCCTGATAGCTGCGCGAGGCTGACATGGTGTTGACCATTTCACCGACCACGTCCACATTAGGCATTTTTACGTACCCATTGGCGTCCGCCAGCGGGTTGCCAGGCTCATACACCAGTTTATCCGGCGCCTGACTTTCAATGACGTCCGCCACTTTTACCCCACCGGTTGCCGCCCCTGGCGCCGCGTCTACCTGAAAGACCACCTGTTTAGCGCGATACGGTTGACCGTCCGGCCCGGTGACGCTATCGGCGTTCGCCAGGTTACTGGCCGCCACGTTAAGACGTTTGGACTGCGCGGTGAGCGCCGACCCGGCAATATCAAAAATGTTTAACAGCGCCACGAATTAGTTTCCTCCCTGTAGCACATTCATCATGCCTTTGATTTGTCCACCCAACACGGTGAGGCCCGTCTGGTATTTCAGACTGTTATCCGCAAACTGCGTACGCTCGCGGTCCATATCGACGGTATTGCCATCAAGGGACGGCTGGTCAGGAATACGGTAGAGCAGATCCACCGAAGGAGACGCGACGGTCTGGGCCGGAATGTGTTGTGCAGAGGTGAGCTTCAACGCGATTCCGCCGGTTTCTTCCCGGCCACGCACCATGACTTTTTTGAGTTCGCTGGCGAAATCCATATCACGCGCCTGATACC
Organism: Citrobacter sp. CK181; assembly: GCF_030333595.1. Lineage (NCBI taxonomy): Bacteria > Pseudomonadati > Pseudomonadota > Gammaproteobacteria > Enterobacterales > Enterobacteriaceae > Citrobacter > Citrobacter sp. CK181. The sequence goes on from NZ_JAOWFN010000012.1 coordinate 268,443, forward strand.
CAGGGGTGTCGGCGTTAGCGATATTGGCGGCCAACACCTCCTGGCGTTGAGCGCGCAGATTCAGCGCTTCCTGTTGAAAACGTAAGGCGGCATCGAGCTTATCGAGCATATCTCCTCCGCAAATGACAAAATTCAGCCGACAGCTTAAATCTCATCACGCGCGCGTTATCGCCGGAATAAACGCAAAATGCGTCGCTATTTGTTGCGTTGATGCTTGTGGTACGCAGGTAGAATCCTGTCATTGCTTAAACTGGCGGGAAGTGACGATGCAAACGTTAAAACGTGGAATAGCGCTGCTGGCGCTGCTGTTCAGCCCCCTGACGATGGCTCAGGATCTGAATGCCCAGTTAACGGACTGGTTTTCTCAGCGTCTGGCAGGGTTCAGCGATGACGTCGTCGTCACGATCCGCACGTCGCCCAATCTGTTGCCGAATTGCGAACAGCCCGCGCTGAGCGTAACCGGAAGTGCGAAGTTATGGGGGCATGTGAACGTACTGGCGCGCTGCGCGAACGAAAAGCGCTACCTACAGGTAAATGTACAGGCAACGGGGAATTACGTTGTTGCCGCGGCCCCCGTCGCCCGTGGCGGTACGCTTGGCCCGGCTAACATCACACTAAAACGCGGACGGCTGGATCAGCTTCCCCCGCGAACCGTCCTGGACATCAACCAGATTCAGGACGCCGTCAGCTTGCGCGACCTCGTTCCCGGGCAGCCAATACAGCTCAGTATGTTGCGCCAGGCATGGCGGATAAAAGCTGGTCAGCGCGTTCTGGTGGTGGCGAGCGGCGACGGATTTAGCGTCAATGCGGAAGGCCAGGCATTGAACAATGCCGCCGTCGCGCAAAACGCGCGCGTACGCATGTTGTCAGGCCAGGTCGTGAGTGGAACCGTCGATCCTGATGGGAATATTCTTATTAATCTATAATGAGTTAAAGATTTTGTAGTGGCTGCCGATAAATAATCAACCAATGATGATAGCTGGCTGCTACAGCGTAACCCCTCGATGAGGATAAATAAATGAGCATTGACCGTACCTCACCTTTGAAGCCCGTTAGCACTGTCCAACCGCGCGAAACCAGCGATGCGCCGGTACAAAAAGCGCGTCAGGAAAAAGCGTCAACCACGACCAGTACCAGTGTGAAGTTAAGCGATGCTCAGGCGAAACTGATGCAACCCGGCACCAGCGACATCAATATGGAGCGCGTGGAAACCCTGAAAACGGCGATTCGTAACGGTGAGTTGAAGATGGACACCGGTAAAATTGCAGACTCGCTGATCCGCGAGGCGCAGAGCTACTTACAGAGTAAATAAGCGTATGACTCGTCTGTCAGAAATTCTGGATCATATGACGGCTGTCCTCAATGACCTGAAAAAGGTGATGGATGCCGAGCAGCAGCAGCTCTCCGTAGGTCACATTAACGGTAGCCAGTTACAGCGTATTACAGAAGAAAAAAGCTCTTTACTGGCGACGCTGGATTATCTGGAGCAGCAGCGCCGTCTTGAACAAGATGCGCAGCGTAACGTTAATGATGATGTCGCCAGACGCTGGCAGGCAATTACGGAAAAAACGCAGCATTTACGCGATCTCAACCAACATAATGGTTGGCTGCTGGAAGGGCAGATTGAACGGAATCATCAGGCGCTCGACATGCTGAAACCGCATCAGGAACCGACGCTGTATGGCGCGAACGGTCAAACCGCCTCTCCCCACCGTGGCGGGAAAAAAATCTCTATCTGATTGCCGGATGGCGGCTACGCCTTATCCGGCCTACACGATTACAGAACAACTTGTAGGCCCGGTAAGCGACAGCGCCACCGGGCAATTGGCCGTAATCCGGCCGACACAATCACAGAACAACTCTGTAGGCCCGGTAAGCGGCAGCGCCACCGGGCGATTGGCCGTAATCCAGCCGACACAATCACAGAACAACCCTGTAGGCCCGGTAAGCGGCAGCACCACCGGGCAATTGCCGTAATCCGGCCGACACAATCACAGAACAACTCTGTAGGCCCGGTAAGCGACAGCGCCACCGGGCGATTGACCGTAATCCGGCCGACACAATCACAGAACAACCCTGTAGGCCCGGTAAGCGACAGCGCCACCGGGCGATTGGCCGTAATCCGGCCGACACAATCACAGAACAACTCGTAGGCCCGGTAAGCGGCAGCGCCACCGGGCGATTGGCCGGATAGAGGCTCTATGCCGTCCGGCGAGTAAATTCCTTCACTTTAAAGCCCAACACCGCCAGCGCGGCGAAATAGGCGGCAATCCCCACAACCACAACCGCCATCAGCCGGGCCAGACGCCACAGCATCGTCCCTTCTGACCACTCAGGCATAATATGCAACATGCCAACCAGCGCGGCGGACATCACCAGCACGGAAATCACCAGGCGGGTCAGGAACCACGTCCAGCCCGGCTGCGGAGTAAAGATTTTCTGTTTGCGCAGTTGCCAGTACAGCAGCGACGCATTCAGACACGCCGCCAGACCAATAGACAGCGACAGACCGGCATGCTTCAACGGCCCGATAAACGCCAGGTTCATCAACTGAGTCATGATCAGCGTCACAATGGCGATTCTGACCGGCGTTTTGATATCCTGGCGCGAGTAAAATCCCGGAGCCAAAACTTTCACCACGATTAAGCCGATCAGACCAACGGAATAGGCCACCAGCGCGCGCTGGGTCATCGACGCATCAAAGGCGGTGAATTTGCCGTACTGGAACAGCGATACCGTCAGCGGTTTGGCCAGAATGCCCAGCGCGACGGCGCTCGGCAACGCCAGCAGAAAACACAGACGCAGCCCCCAGTCCATCAGACGGCAATACTCATCATGATTGCCGCTGGCAAAACTTTTAGACAGCGAAGGCAGCAAAATGGTGCCCAGCGCCACGCCCAGAACCCCTGACGGAAACTCCATCAGTCGGTCAGCATAATACATCCAGGAGACCGAACCGGAAGCCAGAAACGAGGCGAAAATGGTGTTGATGATCAGAGATATCTGGCTTACCGAAACGCCGAGGATCGCCGGGCCCATTTGCTTCACAACGCGCATCGCGCCTGCGTCACGAAAATTGATGCGCGGCAATACCAGCATCCCAATTTTCTTCAGATGAGGAAGCTGGTAAACCAGTTGCAGCACGCCGCCCACCGTCACCGCCCAGGCCAGCGCCAGTACGGGAGGATTAAAATACGGCGCGGCAAACAGCGCAAAGCCGATCATACTGATGTTCAGAAATGTGGGCGCAAACGCAGGAATCGAGAAACGGTTCCAGGTGTTGAGGATCGCGCCCGCCAGCGAGGCCAGCGAAATCAGCAGAATATACGGAAAGGTAATTTGCAGCAGTTTGGTGGTCAGGGCGAATTTATCGGCGGTATCGGCAAAACCCGGCGCGGTTACCATGATCACCCACGGCGCGGCGAGCATACCGGCCACCGTCACCACGGCTAACGCCAAGGTCAGCAGGCCGGAGACATAGGCGACAAAAACCCGGGTCGCCTCTTCGCCCTGCTTGCTCTTGTATTCTGCAAGGATCGGCACAAACGCCTGGGAAAATGCCCCTTCGGCAAAAATGCGCCGCAACAGATTCGGTAACTTGAATGCCACGAAAAAGGCGTCGGTCGCCATCCCTGCGCCAAAAATTCTGGCGACAATCGCGTCACGCGCAAAACCAAGCACGCGCGAAAACATGGTCATCGAGCTGACGGCAGCCAGCGATTTTAATAAATTCATCAGTGTTGTATTCCAGACCCTGGAGCAAAACCCTTGCATGGCCGACCGCAGGCCGGATAAAGGCGTTTACGCCGCCATCCGGCAATATCGTTGTGCCTGATAACCACGTAAAAACGTCTTATCAGGCCGACAGAACGATCCACGGTTTGCCATCATTCTCTGTCAGAAAGAGGTGTTATTTTGAGTTGGCATATAGTACCTGGATTATGATGAATTACTACAGCCAGATGTTACAGGGCGTTATTCGCTCATTGCCTCGCGCCAGAGTTTCTCTACGACGCGCTGCGCCAGAATCGCCTGTTCGCCCGCCGTTTCAGGAACCGTCTGATTTTGCACGCATTCAATAAAATGACGGGCGCATCCGGCAAATCCACGTTGTTCCTGGGTTGTCTGCCAGCCCGGAATGGGTTTATGCACCACGCCCTGGCCGCGTTCCTCGCGCCATTCGCGCATATCCGTTACATCAAACAGGCCGCCGTCCGTCACCGCCCGCACACATTCACGCTGACTCCCGGCGCGACGGTGCATACTGGTGGTGATTTGCAACTGATCCGTCGAAAAATGGTGTTCGGCATACAGCATCTCGCCAAGATCGTTGGTCTGCAACGTGCCGCCGTTCAGTTGCGCCTTGCCGTCCGTCAGCCACAGCGCGGTGTCCACAACGTGCAGGTAGTCATCCAGCAGCGTGAAACGCAAATCATGCGGCCCGACGCTGTCCGTCCGGTGTTTATCCATACGGACAGAAGCGGCGGCGCCCAGTTGCGCTTTCAGATCACGGTAGAGCGGAGCGAAGCGTCGGTTAAACCCGACCATTAGCGTCAAATTTTTGCGCGCGGCCAACGCCACCAGCCGTTCCGCATCGCGCAGGTTTTCCGCCAGTGGTTTATCGACGCAGACATGAATCCCGGCATTGAGCAGTTCGCTCACCACCTCATAATGCGTCGCCGTACTGGAGTGGACGAAAATGGCGTCACAGGTTGACGCCAGCGCTGGCAACGACTCAACGTACGGCATCCGCCAGCTTTCACAAATGCGCAGCGCCTTATCCCGCGAAGGAGACCAGGCCCCCTGTAGCGTCCAGTCGCCGGATGCGCCCAGCACGGGCAACCAGGCTTTTTGGGCGATCCCCCCTAACCCAACAACACCGATACGTAATTTTTTCACGTTAGTCTCCCAGGTGCGCCAGGAGCGAATCAAGGCGCTGTTTCAGCTCCGCGACTTCGCCTTCCAGCGCCTCAACGCGCGCATGCAGATCGCCCGACGCCGCCTGCGGCGCGTCATCTGAACTCACCGGCTCATCGACTTCGCCGCAAAACAGGTGCATATACCGGCTTTCACGCTTACCCGCTTCGCGCGCCAGGCGCACTACGTAAGGGCCATCGTCACGGGCGGCAAGCTGTTCCAGCGTCGATTCCACTTCCGCCATATCGCTGAATTCATACATGCGGGATGCACGGCTGCGCAGTTCACCTGGCGTCTGGGCGCCGCGCAGCAGCAGCGTAGCGATCAGCGCCACCTCCGCCGGACTCAGTTTAAGATTGCCAAACTCGGAGTTGCAGAAGCGCTGTTCATATTTGGTGACGCGATTGCCGAAGCCGCTCACCGTTCGCAGAAAATGGCGTTTCACTAAGTTATCAAGCTGTTCCTGCACCTCATGTTCCGATAAGTTCATTACCGGTTCACGGTTGGTTTTTTGATTGCAGGCGGTAACCACGCCGTTAACCGAGAGCGGGTACTGCTCCGGCGTTGTCACCTGTTTTTCCAGCAGGCAGCCAATCACTCGCGCTTCAGTGGCGGTTAGTTCGTATTTCATCGTCCTCTCCTTAGCGACCGGGGGTCCATTCAGTCGTCGTCAACGCCGTCAGCACATGATCGCGCCACTGTCCGTCAATCAACAGGTAATCTTTCGCATACCCTTCTTTTTCAAAGCCGAGTCGCGCCAGTAAGTCGCCGCTGCGCTTATTATGCGGCATATAGTTCGCCATAATACGGTGAATATGTTGCGTACGCTGCATATAGCGAATCGCCGAGGTTAAGGCCTCATACATCAGCCCCTGCCCCTGCCACTTTTGTGCGATGGAGTATCCCAGATAACAGGCGTGGAATGAGCCACGCACCACGTTAGAAAAATTGGCCACGCCGATGATCTCTTTTTCTTCCGGGTCGAGCAGCGCGAAATAGAACGCTGAACCCTGTTTATGAAACTCGGCGATCATGCTCAGACGCGCCTGCCAGCCCGAAGGATAGCAGTGGCTTTCATCACGAACGGGTTCCCAGGGTTTTAAAAAATGACGATTTTCCGCGTAATAATCGGCCAGACGCCAGGCATCACGCTCATGTACTAAACGCACAACCAGACGGTCGGTTGTTAAGCGTACTTTTGGCACGTTACTGCGATAGCCAAACATTCTATACCTACTCCTTCCCGTAACGTCTTCACACCCTGATAACGTTACTATACCTGCGCCTGTACGCTCTGTGAAAAGTGCAAATCGTCATTTTTTGGCTTATTCACACATTTTGATGAAAACTCTCTATCAAGATGGACTTTTGATAAAAAAATATTGTCCCGGCAAAGGTGGGAAAAAACGCGCCGACACCGCAGAATAGAAGGTGCTCACCTTTTAAACTCAACAGAATTCGAGTTGCAGGACGGCGGCAAGCGAGTCACTCCCTGAAAGCGCACAGAAATACGTGGCCGGGGAGCGCGAACGCCGCCGACGCGCCTGCGACGTGAAGGATGACGAGTGTCTTTCCCGGGAGGGGAAATGTCGCGTGTCTCGCAGGCCAGGAACCTGGGTAAATATTTCCTGCTCATCGATAATATGCTGGTCGTATTAGGCTTTTTCGTGGTGTTTCCACTGATCTCCATTCGCTTTGTCGACCAGATGGGCTGGGCGGCATTGATGGTCGGCATTGCGCTCGGCCTGCGCCAGTTCATCCAGCAAGGGCTGGGCATTTTTGGCGGCGCGATTGCCGACCGTTTTGGCGCGAAGCCAATGATTGTTACCGGGATGCTTATGCGCGCAGCCGGATTTGCGACGATGGGGATCGCCCATGAGCCCTGGCTGCTCTGGTTTTCCTGCTTTCTTTCCGGGCTTGGCGGCACCCTTTTCGATCCGCCGCGCTCTGCGCTGGTCGTCAAGCTGATTCGCCCTGAACAACGCGGTCGTTTCTTTTCGCTGTTGATGATGCAGGACAGCGCGGGCGCCGTGACTGGCGCGCTATTGGGTAGCTGGTTGTTGCAGTATGACTTTCGTCTGGTATGCGCGACGGGGGCGGTACTGTTCGTTTTGTGCGCCGCGTTTAACGCCTGGCTGCTTCCGGCGTGGAAGCTGTCAACGGTGAAAATCCCGGTACGCGAGGGCATGGGGCGCGTCATGGCGGACAAACGGTTCGTGACTTACGTACTGACCCTGGCGGGATACTACATGCTGGCCGTACAGGTAATGCTGATGCTGCCCATCATGGTCAATGACATCGCGGGCTCACCGGCCGCCGTCAAGTGGATGTATGCGATCGAAGCCTGCCTCTCGCTGACGCTGCTCTACCCGATCGCCCGCTGGAGCGAGAAACGTTTTCGCCTGGAGCACCGCCTGATGGCCGGACTGCTGCTGATGTCGCTCAGTATGTTGCCTGTCGGGCTGGTCGGTAATTTACAGCAGCTCTTCACGCTCATTTGCACGTTCTATATCGGTTCGGTCATTGCAGAACCGGCGCGTGAAACGCTCAGCGCCTCGCTGTCCGATGCGCGGGCGCGCGGCAGCTATATGGGCTTCAGTCGACTGGGTTTAGCCATTGGCGGCGCGATAGGGTATATCGGCGGAGGATGGTTGTTCGATATGGGGAAAGCGCTGCAACAGCCTGAACTGCCCTGGATGATGCTTGGGGTAATCGGAATCATGACCTTTCTTGCGCTCGGCTGGCAATTCAGCCACAAACGGACGCCACGCGGCATGCTGGAGCCAGGCGCCTGATTTGATACCTGCTTTCATCTCCTCCATACTGAAAGAGAACCGACAGTTAAATGGAGGAGAAACGTGAAGCTTTATATTTACGATCACTGCCCTTTCTGCATCAAAGCCCGCATGATCTTCGGCCTGAAAAATATTCCCGTTGAGCTAAACGTCCTGGCAAACGACGACGACGCAACGCCCACCCGCATGATCGGCAAAAAAATGGCGCCCATTCTGCAAAAGGACGACAGCCGTTATCTGCCCGAAAGTATGGATATCGTCCATTATGTGGACAACCTTGACGGCAAACCCTTGCTGATCGGAAAACAGAACCCCGCGATTGATGAGTGGCTACGCAAAGTTAACGGTTACGCCAATCGCCTGCTCCTTCCGCGTTTCGCAAAATCGGCATTTGATGAGTTCTCCACGCCGTCGGCGCGGAAATACTTCACCGAGAAAAAAGAGGCCATGATTGGCGATTTTGGCGAAAATCTGGCGCATTCCAGTGGGCTCATCAAAAACATCAGCGACGATCTGCGCGCGCTGGATAAATTGATTGTGCAGCCCAATGCCGTGAACGGTGAACTGTCTGAAGACGATATTCATTTGTTCCCGTTATTACGTAACCTGACGCTGGTCGCAGGCATAAACTGGCCAACCCGGGTCGCTGATTACCGTGATAACATGGCAAAACAGACGCAAATCAACCTGTTATCGTCTATGGCCCTCTAATGCTTGTGGGTGGAGGCGCCATGCCGCCACCCTTTCAGTTTTTTCTGCTGGTGCGCGGCGTGCTGGTGCCACATGCTGCTTTGTGTCAGGATTACGACACGGGCATCATGTTGAGGAACCCCATGAAAAAGATTGTCTTTGCCGCTGCATTGTTGGTTAGCGGCCTGTTGGTTGGCTGCAACCAACTCACGCAGTACACGGTAAGCGAGCAAGAAATTAATCAGGCGCTTGAAAAACGGAATAATTTTTCCAAAGACATTGGCTTACCGGGCATCGCGGATGCGCATATTGTACTGACGAATCTCAGCAGCCAGATTGGCCGGGAAGAGCCCAACAAAGTCACGCTAACCGGTGATGCGAACCTGGATATGAGCTCCCTGTTTGGCAGCCAGAAAGCCACCATGAAACTGAAGCTGAAAGCGCTACCGGTCTTTAACAAAGAAAAAGGCGCGATTTATCTGCAAGAAATGGAAGTGGTGGATGCAACCGTAACGCCGGAAAAAATGCAATCGGTGCTGCAAACGCTGATGCCTTACCTGAATCAGTCGTTGCGTAATTATTTTAATCAACAACCGGCCTACGTTTTGCGTGAAGACAGCAGCAAAGGCGAAGCGCTGGCGAAAAAATATGCCAAAGGCATAGAGGTTAAACCGGGCGAAATCATCATCCCGTTCACCGACTAACGCACCAGGGCGCATTTGCGCCCTTTTTTTTCGTGCAAACGAAAACGTTTCCGCTTATCCTTGGTTTCCGGCAAAAATGACTATCCCCCAGCCGGAGCATATTAATGACTGCACCATCCCAGGTTTTAAAGATCCGCCGCCCAGACGACTGGCACGTTCACCTTCGCGATGGCGACATGTTAAAAACTGTCGTGCCTTACACCAGTGAAATTTATGGCCGCGCGATAGTGATGCCGAACCTGGCGCCGCCTGTTACGACGGTCGATGCGGCCATCGCATACCGCCAGCGCATTCTTGATGCCGTTCCTGCCGGGCATGACTTTACCCCACTGATGACCTGCTACTTAACGGATACGCTTGATCCTGATGAGCTTGAGCGCGGATTCCGCGAAGGCGTCTTTACCGCAGCAAAACTCTATCCGGCCAACGCGACCACCAACTCCAGCCACGGCGTCACCTCTGTCGATACGATCATGCCGGTACTGGAACGCATGGAAAAACTCGGCATGCCGTTGCTGGTACACGGCGAAGTTACCCATGCTGATATCGATATTTTTGACCGCGAAGCACGGTTTATTGAAACGGTGATGGAGCCGCTGCGCCAGCGTCTGACGGCGTTGAAGGTTGTGTTTGAGCACATTACCACCAAAGATGCCGCAGAGTACGTTCGCGACGGCAACGAGCTGTTAGCCGCCACCATCACGCCACAGCATCTGCTGTTTAATCGCAACCATATGCTGGTCGGCGGCATTCGCCCGCATCTGTATTGCCTGCCGATCCTCAAACGTAACGTCCACCAGCAGGCCTTGCGTGAACTGGTCGCCAGCGGATTTAGCCGTGCCTTCCTCGGTACCGACTCCGCGCCGCACGCCCGTCATCGGAAAGAAACCAGCTGCGGCTGCGCAGGCTGCTTTAATGCCCCGACGGCGCTTGGCAGCTACGCTACGGTCTTTGAAGAGATGAACGCCCTCGCGCATTTTGAAGCGTTCTGCTCACTCAATGGGCCACGGTTCTACGGCCTGCCGGTCAATGAAACCTACGTTGAACTGGTACGCGAAGAGCAGCTCGTCCCGGAAAGCATTACGCTTGCCGATGACTCACTGGTGCCCTTCCTGGGCGGCGAGCGCGTACGCTGGTCAGTAAAATAATAAAAAAAATGTGGCCAACTGTTGTAAGCCGGAAAGGTTAACTGTATAAATACACAGTATATTCAACAGGGGGCCATTATGCGTATTGAAGTCACTATAGCGAAAACGTCACCTTTGCCTGCTGGCGCGATTGACGCGCTGGCCGGTGAACTCTCCCGCCGTATCCATCACTCTTTTCCAGATAACGCGGGCAATGTTGTCGTCCGTTATGCCGCAGCCAACAATCTGTCGGTCATTGGCGCGACAAAAGAGGATAAAGAACGCATCAGCGAAATCCTACAGGAAACCTGGGAAAGCGCGGATGACTGGTTCGTCAATGAATAAAAAATGATATGCAGTAATGTTCGTTTTTGCCGGGTCGCCCCGGCTTTTTTATTTGCGCAACTGGTCGCTTTTTAATCCATTACTCAAAATAACTGCACAACATGCCAAAAAAATATGAATAACATGCTGTTTTATTGTGCACATAATTCTTAAAAAGAAGAAATTTATTCTGTCACCCTTTAAATTTCCAGTGAATAGCCTTATTTATTGATATACTGAAGTTGCTTCAGAAAAAAACACGCATTGAACCTCGAAAACCGTTGTCTTGTAACACGTATTAGGGGGCATAATGGAAAAGAATAATGAAGTCATTCAGACTCATCCGCTTGTAGGATGGGACATCAGCACCGTTGACAGCTATGATGCGCTGATGTTGCGTTTGCACTACCAGACCCCGAATCGCCCTGACCCTGATGGGACTGAAGTTGGTCAGACGCTCTGGTTAACCACCGATGTTGCCAGACAATTTATTTCGATATTAGAAGCAGGCATCGCCAAAATTGAATCTGGCGATTACCAGGAAAATGAGTATCGCCGTCATTAACGTGACGCGACCCCTCCACCCAAAGGCACCTTAAAAGGTGCCTTTATCGTTTCATACTCTCAATAATTCCACTGACAGAAAGTCGGCCGACAAACGCGCCGACGCGACGGCAATCCGAAAGCATGACGAGTATAACTTGTATATCTCAATTCACTTATTTACCCTGCAATAATCGCGATAGCAGAGAGAAGCTGATGAAATACGACTTAATCATTATTGGCAGCGGTTCCGTCGGCGCCGCAGCCGGATATTATGCCACTCGCGCCGGACTGAAGGTTCTGATGACAGATGCCCATATGCCGCCACATCAACAGGGCAGCCATCACGGCGATACCCGGTTAATCCGTCACGCTTATGGCGAGGGTGAGAAATACGTTCCTCTGGTGCTGCGTGCGCAAACGTTATGGGAAGAGCTTTCAACGCATAATGAAGATCCCATCTTCGTCCGCTCCGGCGTCATAAACCTCGGCCCGGCGGACTCGCCATTTCTGGCGAACGTGGTGCATAGCGCACAGCAATGGCAGTTGAACGTTGAGCAACTGGATGCCGCCGCCATCATGGCGCGCTGGCCTGAAATTCGCGTCCCTGACAACTACATTGGCCTGTTCGAAACGGACTCCGGTTTTCTGCGCAGTGAACTGGCGATCAAAACCTGGGTTCGCCTTGCCGAAGAGGCTGGCTGCGCGCAGCTCTTTAACTGCCCCGTCACCGCCCTTCACCACGATAACGACGGCGTTACCGTTGAAACCGCTGACGGCGAATACCGCGCGAAGAAAGTGCTGATCAGTGCCGGTACATGGGTACAGGCGCTGGTGCCGGAACTCCCCATCCAACCCGTTCGTAAAGTTTTTGCCTGGTATCAGGCTGACGGGCGCTACAGCATGAAAAATAACTTCCCGGCGTTCACTGGAGAACTCCCGAACGGCGATCAGTATTACGGTTTTCCCGCCGAAAACGACGCATTAAAAATAGGAAAACACAACGGTGGTCAGTTGATTCACTCACCGGAAGAGCGCAAGCCGTTTGCCGCCGTCGCCAGCGATGGTTCCGAAGCGTTCCCCTTCCTGCGCACTATCCTGCCCGGCATTGGCTGCTGCCTGAACGGCGCCGCCTGTACCTATGATAATTCCCCGGATGAAGATTTTATTATCGATACATTACCTGGACATGATAATACGCTGATCGTCACCGGTCTGAGCGGCCACGGCTTTAAGTTCGCCTCGGTATTGGGCGAGATTGCCGCCGATTTCGCACAGGGTAAATCGCCGGCTTTTGACCTGACGCCATTCAAACTGAACCGCTTTACGCAATAATGACCCAATGGCCTCGCAAACGGGGCCGTTTCTTTTTGAGGAGTCAGGCTGTGCGTCGTATTTTTCACTATCTGATCAATAATATTCGTGAGCATTTTATGCTCTACGTTATTTTATGGTCGCTGCTGGCCATCATGGACATTATTTATATCATGTTCTTTTAATTTATTTCAGCTGACAAAAATTGACAAAACCTGAGATTACTCTAACTTTCATTGTAATAATTTGACCAATAAGAAACCTCCCGCCCTCCTGCCCTATATAGATAAAACCGCTAATCACCTCGAATCTTCTGACGCAGAATGACAAATTCAATCAATTTTATTGAAATAAAAACAAATATCGCCAGGATTGTTATTTATTAGTTGCATTAATGTCTCTAACAGGTCATTTTCATTCTCTCCTGAAATATCCATTGGTGTGTTTATGCAATTCAAAAATACTCCTCAGCGCTATGGCGCCATTTCTGTATTGCTTCACTGGCTGGTCGCCATTGTTGTATACGGCATGTTTGCCCTGGGTTTATGGATGGTGACGCTCAGCTATTACGATGGCTGGTATCACCAGGCGCCGGAATTGCATAAAAGTATCGGCATCCTGCTAATGATGGGGCTGGTTATACGTGTTTTCTGGCGTTTCGTCTCACCACCGCCAAAGGCGCTGAAAAGCTATTCACGCCTGACCCGTCTGGGTGCGGCGGTGGGCCACCTTGCGCTGTATCTTCTGCTCTTCGCCATTGTGATCAGCGGCTATCTGATCTCAACCGCCGACGGCAAACCGATCAGCGTGTTTGGGTGGTTTGACGTGCCCGCCACGCTGGCCGACGCGGGCGCTCAGGCCGATCTTGCCGGTAGCCTGCACCTGTGGCTGGCCTGGAGCGTTGTGATTTTGTCTGTTCTGCATGGGCTAATGGCCCTGAAGCACCATTTCATCGATAAAGACGACACCCTGAAGCGTATGCTGGGGAGATCGTCACCTGACTATGGAGTTGAAAAATGAAAAAAAGCCTGCTGGGACTGACTTTTGCTTCCCTGTTATTCACCACTGGTTCTGCAATCGCGGCAGACTATAAAATTGATAAAGAGGGACAACACGCCTTCGTTAACTTCCGTATCCAGCACCTGGGTTACAGCTGGCTGTACGGGACGTTCAAAGATTTCGACGGGACATTTACCTTCGATGAAAAAAATCCGGCAGCGGATAAAGTGAACGTCACCATTAACACCAACAGTGTTGATACCAACCATGCGGAGCGTGATAAGCACCTGCGTAGCGCTGATTTCCTGAACGTGGCGAAATTCCCGCAGGCGACGTTTACCTCGACCAGCGTGAAAAAAGATGGCGACGAGCTGGATATCACCGGCGACCTGACGCTCAATGGCGTCACCAAACCGGTCACGCTGGAAGCGAAGCTGATCGGCCAGGGTGACGATCCGTGGGGCGGGAAGCGCGCGGGCTTTGAAGCGGAAGGTAAAATTAAGCTGAAAGACTTCAACATCACCACCGACCTCGGCCCTGCATCGCAGGAAGTCGATCTGATTATCTCGGTGGAAGGCGTACAGCAGAAGTAACGAATGCCGGATGACGGCTTCGCCTTATCCGGCCTACAGCAACACATATTGTATTGTAGGCCCGGTAAGCGGAGCGCCACCGGGCACAATGGCGGATAGCGGCATCGCCTTATCCGGCCTACAGCAGCACATATTGTAGGCCCGGTAAGCGGAGCGCCACCGGGCGTAATGCCGGATGGCGCTACGTTATTCCGTCGGGTCGGGAATGCCCAGTTGGGTATTCAGACGGCCACGCGATTTATTGAAGATTTTATTGCCATTCTCACGGCCAGCGCGGCGACGGCGCTGTTCCTCTTCCGGCAAACTGCTCTCTTCACAGCACAGCTCGCTACAGCAGCCTTTAAACTTCTCGGCGCAAGCCGGGCACTGAATAAACAGCAGATGGCAACCATCATTTTTACAGTTGGTATGGCTGTCGCACGGAGCGCCGCACTGGTGACAATGCGCGATAACCTCATCAGAGATCCGCTCTCCCATGCGCTCATCAAACACAAAGTTCTTACCAATGAAACGCACCGGCAGTCCCTGCTCGCGCGCCTTACGCGCGTACTCAATGATGCCGCCCTCAATGTGCCACACTTTGTTAAAACCGTTATGCTTCATCCAGGCGCTGGCTTTTTCACAACGAATACCGCCCGTACAGTACATGACGATTTTCTTGTCTCTATGCTCCTGCATCATTTCAACAGCTTTCGGCAACTGTTCGCGGAACGTGTCAGCCGGAATTTCCAGCGCATTTTCGAAATGCCCCACTTCATATTCGTAGTGGTTACGCATGTCGATAAACACGGCATCAGGATCGTCCAGCATGGCGTTCACTTCCGCCGCTTTCAGGTACTCGCCAACGTCGCTGGCATCAAAATTCGGATCGTCGATACCATCGGCCACAATCCGCTCGCGTACTTTCATACGCAGCACCCAGAAGGACTTACCGTCATCGTCCAGCGCAATATTCAGACGCAAGCCGTTTAATGCGGGATCAAACGCATACAGCTGCTCACGAAACGTCGCGACCTGACTTTGCGGCACGCTGATCTGTGCGTTAATGCCTTCACGCGCCAGATAAACGCGACCAAAAACATTCAGCGAGGTAAACATCTGGTACAACGCGTCGCGCGTGCTCTGCGGATCGACGATCGTGAAATATTTATAAAAAGAGATGGTCGTGCGCGGCTCCGTTTCAGCTAACATCCGGGCTTTAAGCGCATCGTTCGAAATGCGGTTGTGTAACACTGGCATGGTGTACGTATCCTGCAATCAGTAAAAATGAAATCGGGCGGCATCATAAAGCAAACATCGCCAATTTACATCCACACATTTTGCGCTACATTTCATTCTTCATACTAAGAAATTAACAACAATTGCCGCTTTTATCGTCGTTCTCCAACCACAAATTTTTGCTGTACACGAAAAAATGCGACAATACAGGGAATTGCTCGTTTACAGACAGGATAGAGATGACGAATTTACCTAAGTTCTCCGTTGCGCTACTGCATCCACGTTATTGGTTAACCTGGCTGGGTATTGGTGCTCTTTGGTTGGTCGTGCAATTGCCCTACCCGGTGATTTACAAACTGGGTTGTGCAATGGGACGCCTGGCGTTGCGTTTTATGAAGCGCCGCGCCCGCATCGCCTATCGTAATCTTGAATTGTGTTTTCCGCAGATGAGCGAGCAAGAACGCCACCAGATGGTGGTGAAGAACTTCGAGTCTGTCGGGATGGGCGTGATGGAAACCGGCATGGCCTGGTTCTGGTCCGACCGCCGTATTTCACGCTGGACAGATGTCAGCGGCGTTGAGCATATCCGCGACGTTCAGGCCCGGGAGCGAGGGATTCTGCTGGTTGGCCTGCACTTTCTGACGCTGGAGCTGGGCGCGCGCCAGTTTGGTTTGCAACAGCCTGGCATTGGCGTTTATCGTCCGAATGACAATCCGTTGCTCGACTGGCTACAGACCTGGGGACGTATGCGCTCCAACAAATCGATGCTCGATCGCAAAGACCTGAAAGGCATGATCAAAGCGCTGAAAAAAGGTGAAGTGGTCTGGTATGCGCCGGATCATGACTATGGCCCGCGCGCCAGCGTGTTTGTCCCGCTGTTTGCCGTGGAACAGGCCGCCACCACGTCAGGAACCTGGATGCTCTCCCGAATGTCCAACGCCTGTCTGGTGCCGTTTGTTCCGCGTCGTAAACCCGATGGCAAAGGCTATGAGCTGATTCTCCTGCCGCCGGAATGCTCACCACCGCTGGATGACGCCGAAACCACCGCAGCCTGGATGAACACGATCGTAGAGAAATGCATCATGATGGCGCCCGAGCAATACATGTGGTTGCACCGCCGTTTCAAAACGCGTCCTGAAGGTATGCCTTCCCGTTACTGATTCATCAGGTGCAGCCGGGCGACGGTTGCACCTTCTCAATCGCCTCTTTTAGCTTTAAAAGCTACTCACATTGCCGCCCTCAGCAGGCAGGCGCATAATAAGAGAGTATTGCCTTATTTTTATTCTGATGATAGCGCAAACAGCGCATCACACTGCGGATCGCTATGTCACCCTCTGATGTCCCCATAAACTGGAAACGCAATCTCACCGTAGCCTGGCTGGGCTGTTTTTTGACCGGCGCGGCGTTTAGCCTGGTGATGCCATTTTTACCCCTCTACGTTGAGCAGCTCGGCGTAACGGGCCACAGCGCGCTGAATATGTGGTCGGGGCTGGTTTTCAGTATCACCTTCCTGTTTTCCGCTATT
Organism: Citrobacter sp. CK181; assembly: GCF_030333595.1. NCBI lineage: Bacteria > Pseudomonadati > Pseudomonadota > Gammaproteobacteria > Enterobacterales > Enterobacteriaceae > Citrobacter > Citrobacter sp. CK181. The sequence continues at coordinate 285,192 of NZ_JAOWFN010000012.1, forward strand.
GCCTCGCCTTTTTGGGGCGGGCTGGCCGATCGCAAAGGGCGAAAGATCATGCTGCTGCGCTCAGCCCTCGGCATGGCGATGGTTATGCTGCTGATGGGGCTGGCGCAGAACATCTGGCAGTTTCTGATCCTGCGCGCATTGTTAGGTCTGCTCGGCGGATTTGTGCCAAACGCAAATGCGCTTATCGCCACTCAGGTGCCGCGTAATAAGAGCGGCTGGGCGTTAGGAACGCTTTCTACTGGCGGCGTCAGCGGCGCATTGCTCGGCCCTCTGGCGGGCGGATTACTTGCCGACCAGTACGGATTACGCCCTGTCTTTTTCATCACCGCCAGCGTGCTGTTGGTCTGTTTCTTACTGACGCTCTTTTTTATTCGCGAGCGTTTTCAGCCTGTCAGCAAAAAGGAGATGTTGCACGTCCGGGAGGTCGTTGGCTCACTAAAAAACCCAAAGCTGGTTTTGAGTCTGTTCGTCACCACGCTGATCATTCAGGTTGCAACCGGATCGATCGCGCCTATTCTGACGTTATATGTGAGAGAGCTAGCCGGTAACGTCAGCAATATCGCATTTATCAGCGGAATGATCGCCTCGGTGCCCGGCGTTGCGGCGTTGCTCAGCGCGCCCCGGCTCGGCAAACTGGGCGATCGCATTGGCCCCGAAAAGATCCTGATTACCGCCCTGATTATCTCTGTCCTGCTGCTGATCCCGATGTCATTCGTACAAACGCCCTGGCAGCTTGGCGTGCTGCGCTTTTTACTTGGCGCGGCGGACGGCGCCCTGCTCCCTGCCGTACAGACTCTGCTGGTCTATAACGCCAGCAATCAGATCGCCGGGCGCATCTTCAGTTACAACCAGTCATTTCGCGATATTGGCAACGTCACAGGCCCGTTAATGGGGGCGGCTATTTCTGCCAGCTACGGTTTTCGCGCCGTGTTTTGCGTCACCGCAGGCGTCGTGTTGTTCAACGCAATTTATTCGTGGAACAGCCTGCGGCGGCGCAGAGAGACCCTCGCGGCAAAATGATTTTTGCGCTTTCATACTTGCAAAACCGGAGAATCAGCTATTCTTTCCCTGAATACCTCATCAAATCAAAGGGAGACAGTGATGACTATGTACGCCACGCTGGAAGAAGCCATTGATGCAGCCCGTGAAGAGTTTCTGGCTGACAACCCGGAACTCGAACAAGATGAAGCCAATGTTCAACAACTCAATATCCAGAAATACGTGCTACAGGATGGCGACATCATGTGGCAAGCCGAGTTTTTTGCCGATGAGGGCGAAGAAGGCGAATGTCTGCCAATGCTGAGTGGCGAAGCGGCGCAAAGCGTCTTTGACGGCGATTATGATGAGATAGAGATTCGTCAGGAGTGGCTGGAAGAGAACACTCTGCATGAGTGGGATGACGGTGAATTTCAGCTCGAGCCGCCTCTGGATACCGAAGAAGGCCAGACTGCGGCGGATGAGTGGGATGAGCGTTAACTACTCATAAGGGCCGTGGTGTATATCCAGCGGCAGCAGCAGCGTATCAAAAACCAGTGAAAACGGCAGATCGAGAACCGTGACATAGCGCCACGCGGAATCCCGGACATCCCACTGCACGCCGGGATAGTATTGATTGCCGTGCCCTTGTCCGGGGATCGTCCTGCTAATGATGCTGCCGCACCCGCTCAGAAGTAGTGCCATTACGCCAACCACGATTATTCGCACCGGATACCTCATTCGTCGTTTTGTTCAGTATAAAAAAATACCGGCAGCAGGCCGGTATTTTCAGATAATTGTCAGCGCATATTTGTCGGCCTGATAAACGCCACGTTTATCAGGCCGCTACGGCTTACTTCTTCTGTAACGCCAGTGGGTTCAGATTGATACCCTGATAGTAGTTAACCCACGATGAGTATCTTTCCGGTGAATTCCAGACGCGATAGTGTAAACGCGCCATCGTCACCGGATCGCTCAACAACACCAGACGGCGGTCGCGATTCAGTTTTTCCGGCGTTTCATTCAGCGCCTGCTCCACATGGCGGTCGCGCGCAATCTCCAGCACCTTACTGGCGCGGTGACGGGCCGTAGCCATCGCCGTAGCCAGCGCGTTAAACGACGGATTAAACACCGCGTGCATAAAACCATCATCCAGCGTGCGATTGCGGTTCATCGCCAGGTATTTGTCAGTATCCACCAGCACCTGCGGCGGGGAATACTCTTCCGGGATGAGGAACAGCTTCCAGCGTTTGGTGCGCAAGCCTACCGTTGAACGGCTGGAAACCACGGACACAAACGGCGACAGGATCAGCGAGAAGACAATCGGCGCCAGCCAGAACAGGAAACGTAAATCCAGCCAGGCCATGCCAACCGCCCATACCAGGCCGAGCAGCAGCTGGGAACCGTGACGCATGAAGGCTTCACCCCACGGGGTAGAGTCATCGTCACGCTGCGGTGAATTCCAGACCACTTCCCAGCCGAGGAATGCGCTCACCACAAACACCGTGTGGAACAACATGCGTACCGGCGCCAGCAGCACAGAGAACAGCACTTCCAACAGCAGCGACAGCGTTACGCGCACAAATCCGCCATACTCTTTTGTGCCCTTACACCAGATGAGCATAATACTCAGCAGCTTCGGCAGGAACAGCAGCACCATCGTGGATGCAAACAGCGCAATCGCCAGCTCGGGGCGCCACTGCGGCCAGACCGGGAACAGCTGGCGCGGTTGCAGGAAGTATTGCGGTTCGGTCAACGCATGAACCACCTGCAAGGCGGTGGAAAGCGCCAGGAACATGAACCACAGCGGTGCCGACAGGTAAGACATGACCCCCGTCAGGAACACCGCACGGTGAACCGGGTGCATCCCTTTCACCAGGAACAGGCGGAAGTTCATCAGGTTGCCATGACACCAGCGGCGGTCACGCTTAAGTTCATCCAGCAGGTTCGGCGGCAGTTCTTCATACGAACCCGGCAGGTCGTAGGCAATCCAGACGCCCCACCCTGCACGACGCATTAACGCCGCTTCCACGAAGTCATGCGAGAGGATGGAACCCGCGAACGATCCTTCGCCCGGCAGCGGCGCAAGCGCACAGTGTTCGATGAATGGCTTCACGCGAATAATCGCGTTGTGGCCCCAGTAATGCGACTCGCCTAGCTGCCAGAAGTGCAGCCCGGCGGTAAACAGCGGGCCGTACACGCGGGTAGCAAACTGCTGGCAACGCGCATACAGCGTATCCATACCGGACGCTTTCGGCGACGACTGAATGATCCCGGCATTCGGGTTCGCTTCCATCAGACGCACCAGGCCGCTCAGACACTCGCCGGTCATCACCGAGTCAGCGTCCAGCACCACCATGTAGCTGTACTGGTTGCCCCAGCGACGGCAGAAGTCATCGATATTGCCGCTTTTGCGCTTCACACGACGGCGGCGACGGCGATAGAAAATCTGTCCTTCGCCCTGCACTTCAGCAATCAGCTCCATCCACGCTTTTTGTTCCGCCACGCAGATATCGGGGTTGTAGCTATCGCTCAGGATATAGACGTCGAAATGTGCTGCGTTGCCGGTGGCTTTAACCGATTCCCACGTAGCGCGTAGCCCCGCGAACACGCGGTCAACGTCCTCGTTGCAGATAGGCATAATCAACGCGGTACGGTGCTCTGGATTCAGCGGCTCATTTCCCACCGTTGACGCTGAAATACTGTATTTATCGCGGCCAATCAGCAGTTGCAGGAAGCCCATAAGCGCGGTCCAGAACCCCGCAGACACCCAGCAGAACAGCACGGCGAACAGGATCAGGATGCCGGTTTGCAGCACATACGGCAGCAGTTGCATAAAGGAGACCCACAGATCCTGCCCGATCATGTCGGCGGGATTGATGAGCGCCCAGCCCTGGTAAGGAAGAATGGTCTTCATATACCAGGTCGCAACCACCGTCTGCGCCAGCGTCAGCAGCAACAGGATGTAACGGCGGATTGTCCCGACGGTACGCCATTTTTGCTCGTTCTCCTGCTCTTCTTTCGTCAGGCGGGAGAGATAACGCGGCGTCACGTCCCGGCCGCGCAAGCGGTCCCAGAAACGACCCAGCGGGTTGGTGCGCCAGGGATCGGGGAACATAGAAGAACGCGTCGCTTTCGGCATTGCCTGCAACTGATCGCGTCCCTCATCATCCTTAATCAGTTGCCCTTCGGCCAGCGAATCCGGCCAGGCCTGCTCAAGGCGCGCTTTAACAGATCCCTGCGGTGAATCGTCTTCTCGCGAGTAAGCTCGATGCTCAACATCCAGCGCCTCATGGACGGCGCGGATGTCCGTTTTCGGCAGCGCCGCTTTCTCAATGTCTGAAAGCGGCATTGCGTCAATATACTCAGTTGTCTTATTCATTGGCAGGTAACTGGTAGCTCCAGGTTTCACTCAACGGCTGATCGGCATTCACCAACGCAGCACGCATTTCAGTGGTTTTCTTCGCGTCTTTCACTTTTACGCGCAGCGTCAAACGCCAGCCTTTCGTCACCGGGTTATAACGCACTGAGTTCTCAACGATTTCACCGTTATCGCCAATACTGGTTTGCGCCGTGACAGGGGTATCCTGCGGCAGTTTTTTCATATCTGTGCCGACAAAATCCACGACGAAGGCGATGGTGCCGTCAGGCTGGCGAATCAGGTTAGACTGTTTGACATCGCCCGTAGAGCGACGCGTCTGCTGAACCCAGGCATTCTCCGGCGCATGAAGTTTCTCTTCATCGCGGGTAAACGTCATGGTGTACTTGAAGTTCATCTCTTTGCCTGCTTCAGGCAGTTGATCCGGCGTCCAGTAGGCCACGATGTTATCGTTAGTTTCATCGTTGGTCGGAATTTCCACCAGTTCGATTTTCCCTTTGCCCCACTCGCCTTTCGGCGTGATCCAGGCGCTTGGGCGCAGGTCGTAGCGATCGTCTAAATCTTCAAAGCGCGAAAACTGGCGGCCGCGTTGCAGCAAACCGAACCCTTGTGGGTTTTCCATCGCATAGCTGCTCACCGCAAGATGTTTCGGGTTATTCAGCGGGCGCCAGATCCATTCACCGTTGCCCGCATGGATAGACAACCCGTTAGAGTCGTGCAATTCCGGGCGATAGTTGGTTGCCGGAGACGGCTGGTTCGGCCCAAACAGGAACATGCTGGTTAACGGCGCAACGCCCAGTTTACCGACTTTATCACGCAGGTAGACTTTCGACTGAACGTCCACCACGGTGTCACGCCCAGGGATGATGACGAAGCGGTATGCCCCGGTCGCACGCGGGGAATCGAGCAACGCATAGATGGTCAAACGTTTGTCAGTCGGTTTTGGACGCTCAATCCAGAACTCGCGAAAGCGGGGAAATTCCTCACCGGAAGGCAGCGCGGTATCAATCGCCAGACCACGCGCGGAAAGACCATAGACCTGGCCTGCGCCAATGACGCGGAAATAGCTGGCACCGAGCATGCTGACGATTTCATCATTTTTGTCTTTGCTGTTGATCGGGTACAGCACTTTGAACCCGGCGAAGCCGAGGTCTTTGACGGTGTCTTTATCATGCTGAACATCGCCAAAATTGAAATAGTCCGGGTTGTATTTGATTCTTTTTACCGTCGTCGCGGTAACTTCGTTGATCCTGACCGGTGTGTCGAAGTACATACCCTGGTGGTAGAACTCGAGTTTGAATGGGGTCTTGATATTGCTCCAGTACGCTTTATCACGGTTAAACTGGATCTGCTGATAGTCCGCATATTTCATGTCGCGGAAAACGGAGGGCAAGTTACTTTTCGGCGCCTCATAGCCTTTACCGGCTAAGGATTGAGCTTGTTTTGCAACATCATCGATGGTGAACGCCCAACTCGACGATGTGTACAGCGTTAACATTACCGCCGCGCCCAACCAACGCATTTTCATCATTTGTCGTTTATGTTTCATAATAAGTAAGCACTTCCCCCTTTGTGTGCTTATATCGATCCGATCCATTTTAATGGATAATCAGGCAATCCGACAACTGAATCCCGGCTTTGTTCAGCGCGCTGGCTCATGGATTAAGCAGGTTTTGCTCCTGTTTTCACTTTGCGTGCTTATCCTGGAGACAGGTTGTTGGACTTCGTGTAGGGTTGCCCCCGAATGTAAACATTATTCGTCCCAGGGATAAGACGAAAAGTCTGAGAATATGTATCTATCTATGAATCCAGTACCTCCACAGCGTGAATATTTTCTTGACTCCATCCGCGCCTGGCTGATGTTGTTGGGGATCCCCTTTCATATCTCGTTGATCTATTCAAGCCATACCTGGCATATCAACAGCGCAGAGCCCTCATGGTGGCTGACCCTGTTTAACGATTTTGTCCACGCATTTCGCATGCAGGTCTTTTTTGTTATTTCCGGTTATTTTTCGTACATGTTATTCCTGCGTTATCCATTAAAACGCTGGTGGAAAGTGCGTGTTGAACGCGTAGGTATTCCTATGCTGACGGCCATTCCTTTACTCACCTTGCCGCAATTTATCATGCTGCAATTTGTCAAAGGAAAAACCGAGAACTGGCACACGCTTTCTTTGTATGAGAAATACAATACGCTGGCCTGGGAATTAATTTCTCATCTGTGGTTTTTATTAGTGCTTGTTGTATTAACAACCCTGAGCATGTGGGCATTCAGCCAAATCAAAAAAAGCGCGGAACGCACAACAAAGCCGTTATTCGCCGCCGTTTCGATGACCAAATTGACGCTTATCTTCTTTATCCTTGGCGTCGGTTACGCCGCGCTGAGACGCGCCATTTTTATCATTTATCCCTCTATTCTTAGCGATGGCATGTTCAATTTTGTCGTCATGCAAACGCTGTTTTATCTCCCTTTCTTTATCCTGGGCGCGCTGGCATTCATCAACCCGGCGCTGAAAGCGCTGTTTACCGTACCGTCACGCGGATGCACGCTGGCTGCGGCGCTCGCCTTCGTTGCCTACCTGCTGAACCAGCGTTATGGCAGCGGCGATGCCTGGATGTATGAGACAGAATACGTCATTACTATGCTAATGGGATTGTGGATGGTTAACGTGGTCTTTTCGCTGGGCCATCGTTTACTTAATTTCCAGTCCGCTCGCGTCACCTATTTTGTGAATGCATCGCTTTTCATCTATCTGGTGCATCATCCACTAACGCTGTTTTTCGGCGCGTATATTACGCCGCATATTACGTCGAATCTGCTGGGCTTTTTATGCGGGCTGGTCTTTGTTATCGGTATTGCGCTGGTCCTGTATGAACTGCATTTACGGATTCCCGTACTGAAATTCTTATTTTCGGGCAAACCCGCGGTTAAACGTGATAACAGCAAGGCTGTCGCCAGTTAAGCTACCCGCTGAAGGGCGTTAAAGCAGCCATTCGACGGGCAAGACAGACGCCAGTCGCACCAGAACCCGCTTCCAGAATCCTGTGGCGGGTTCTTTTTTCAGTACCACCTCGTCACGCAGGTGGCGATCAACCCAGTTAATCCTTCCCCAACGATCCAGCCGCAGTTGCCAGGCGTCATCACGCTGGCTCTGCATAAAACGGTTATGAATCAGCGTTGCCAGCGTTTCGCTTTCAATCACAAACCCCATTTCGGTATTGAGTAACGTCGATCGGGGATCGAAATTGAGCGAACCGATAAAAACCTTATTCCCGTCAATGCTGAAGGTCTTCGCATGCAGGCTGGAGCCTGAGTTACCGGTTAAACCACGATCGTGAAGTTCAGCCGCATGCCCGTTAGTGGGTTTAAGCTCATAGAGCTCAATGCCGTAGCGCAGAAGTTTTTTACGCCACCGCGCATAGCCCGCATGGACGACCGCCACATCGTTCGCCGCCAGTGAATTGGTAAGAATCGCGATCCTGACCCCTTTTCTCACCAGTTGCAGCAGTTGCGCGACGCCCGCCCGGGTGGGAACAAAATAGGCGGAAATAATGTCGATACGTTCCGTTGGCGACCCCATCACATCGAACAGGCGTTGCGGCAGAAGCGAATGACGCTGCGCTTTCCCCTCGCCTTTTAAAGGATCGTCGCTGAGCAGACGGGTTTTCGCCCATATCAGCGGTAAAGCGCCGCGATCAAGATGGGACATAAAGTGGCTGGTTTTCAGCTTATGCAAATAGCGGCGCGTAATGTCGTCGTTGTACCAGGAATCCGGTAAGTCAATGCGTCGGGTGATTTCCTGCTCAGACAGCGACAACACTTTTTGCAGCGTTGAAACCGATTTGCAATGCCAGTAACGTTCAAAATCATCCGCCACGTCTTTTACGACAGGGCCAATCGCCATCACGTCGAGATCGGAAAACAGCGGCTCTTCACCTGCGCCAAAATAGGCATCGCCAATATTCCGCCCGCCGACAATGGTGACTGCGCCATCTGCCGTATAGCTTTTATTATGCATACGCCGATTAAGCCGGGCAAAGTCGGTTAAATACCCCAGCGCACGCAGCATACGAAAAGAGAAAGGATTAAACAGGCGCACTTCGATATTGGGGTGGCTATCCAGCAGTTGCAACGTATCATCAAGCCCCGGCGTGTTGTTATCATCCAGCAGCAGGCGAACATGAACGCCGCGTTTTGCCGCCGCCAATAATATCGAAAACAGCAGACGCCCGGACATGTCGTCCTCCCAGATGTAATACTGCACATCCAGGGTGCGCTCAGCCATTTCCGTTAATCGATAGCGTGCGGCAAAGGCATCCAGGCTGTCATCCAGGGCGAGAATGCCGCATTCGCCGGGATGACGTTCACACAGCGGGGTAACAGCGCGCTCAAGTCGGGTCAACTCACTCATCACCTTGTTGGGTCAGTAATCGCTCGTAAAGTCGGGCAGTTTCTTCATCATAACAGACAAAGTATACCTGCTCAGGTAGCGCGTGGCGGGCAAGAAAATCCGCAACCGTATTGACCGCGATCTCTGCTGCGGCGGGGCGTGGGTAGCCGTAAGCGCCGGTGCTGATCGCCGGAAACGCGACAGACCGGTAGCCATTGGCCAGCACCAGTTGCAAACTGTTGAAATAGGCATCTTCCAGGAGCTGGGATTCGTTGTGATCGCCGCCACGCCAGACGGGCCCCACCGTATGGATCACCGCTTTCGCCGGCAGATTGCCTGCCAGAGTAATGACCGCGTGTCCTGCCGGGCACTCGCCCTGCTGCTGCCTGACTTTTTTGCAGGCTTCCAGTAGCGCCGGACCCGCTGCACGATGAATCGCGCCGTCAACGCCACCGCCCCCCAGTAATGAAGCGTTGGCGGCATTAACAATCACATCTACCGTGAGTTGGGTTATGTCGCCATGTTGTACATGAATACGCGATTTCATAGATCCCCCTTACCTTAACCTATAGCCTAAGTGTACAGCAGGGCTTTCAATGAAATCGCGTTTTTTAATCGAACGATTTTATCTCTGACAGATGCGTTTATTGGTATTCAATACTCATAATTGCCAGACGTTGTTGCGGATCGAGATAGTTGACTCTCACGGATGCAATTTGTCGAAGGCTTTGCGGGGCGGTTGTAACCTGTTGCAGGGTAAAACGGTTAGTTTTCATCTGGCCATTATTCACGCATGTCATGTCAATATTTTGCTGCCGGGCACTGACCTCACAGGGAGGTTCGACAATCTGACCACGAAAATGAATAACGCCGCCGGTAGTGATTTGTTGAGCTGTAACAGAGGAAGAAAAGAGAATGCAGACGCCAAGGCCTGCTCCGAGGATATTTTTCGAACACAACGCAAACATACAATAGCTCCTCAATGATCAATCATACTTGAAGGATCGGAGTTTTCCTTCCACTGCGACGCTCGCGGTGAACGGAAACGACGTTGTTGCCTCTCTATAATTCATAGAACAGTAATCCATCCCCTGCCACAAACAATCACTAAATAAATCAAATGATTAAGATGACTTCTCAGGAGATGGCCATTGCTGCGACAAATGCAACGACTGCCCGTCGGAAACGGTAACGATAATTTTTACCGAGTCCTCCGGGGAAATATTTAAACTGAGTTTCGTTAAATCAATGGGTTGATTAGCGGGCAAAGAAAGGGTTGTTTTCTGCTGTGTACGGCTTTGCCCTCCCTTCCCATCACGAACGGCAAAAATTTGGACTTCGCACACGCAGGGTTTACTGAGCGTAACCTGGGGGACAATGGTGTAAATTTCACCTTGTTGCGTGGTATTAAATGTAATCTGGCTGGAGAGTGCGGCAAGGAGTAATAGCGTATTCATCATATCCTCACGAAAAAAAACAGGGCTTTCGCCCTGTTTATTATGAGTACCCGACCTGAATCAGTACTGGTTAGCCGTGGCGTTGTTGCCGAAGCCGACCTGAGTAACCGATACCTGGGAGTCGGACGCAGTCTGGTTAACCAGCGCGCCGTTGCGGCCACCAAACTGGCTCACAACGATATCAGAGTTTTTGGCATTCCACTGATCGATAGTCGCGCTGTTTCTGTACCCATTCTGGGTCAGGTCAATGCCGCTGTTGTCAGCGCCCTGGCCTACGTCTGCGCCGTTACCATGACCATATTGTTTGATGGACAGATCTGATTTACGAGCATCGCTTTGCAGAGCAAGAGCAGAGTTTGCGCTACCGTACTGGAAAATACTCAGGGTGGATTCAGGGCCGGAATTATTACCGCCATTATTATGACCGCCGCCACCGCCCCACTGCGGAACAACACCTGCCAGAGCACTGCCAGAAACTACGATTGCTGCGAATGCTGCCACTTTTAAAAGTTTCATGGTAAACCCCCATCGGATTGATTTAAAAGTCGTCATGGTATTAACGTTGCGTAACGCGAATAGCCATGCGCGACTGTCTCTGCACTACAACTGCTGTTTTTTGCGTACCGTACTGCGTAATATCTGCTTTATTACCAGAACCTTTCTGAATAATCATTGCAGTATTACCATAAGAGCCTTGTGATATACTTGCATCATTGGCGTAACCCGCCTGATCAATATATGCAAGGTTATAAGCTCCTGACTGGTCAATCTTCGCTCGGTTATTTCCGCCTTCTTGTGAAATAACAGATAAAAGTTTTGAGCCGTCCTGGCGTGTTTTTGCACTATTATAAGTGCCCTTTTGACCAATAATGGCTGCCTGATTAAATGAAGACTTGCTTAATTCATTTACCGCAAAATTATATTCCGCATTTGCCAGATCATAACTTGTCGCGGCTGCAATCCCAGGCGCACCCAGTATTGTTAACATCATAAATAACAATTTGTTTTTCATGTTGTCACCCTGGACCTGGTCGTACATTACGTTAATTTAAAAGCATTTCAATTTGACTGTTAACGCGATTCGTTTTTTGTTAACGCCGCGTTACGATGAAGAGTATGTCCGTGGAAACATTTTAAATAACTCACCCGCGAGTGGTATTTTGATATTCAGCGTCACACCAAAGTGCTAATTCACTGTTGACTCCACTGTTATTTACGAAAAATTTATTTTCTTATCTGTAGCGGGCTAAACATTTCTGCCAGTGAGAGGGAAAAACCGTTTTCTGCATATCATTATGCGTTTCTCCGGGCATCACACTGCATCGCCGTCACAACTCGTGACAAACATCATTTTTTTCTCACTAAAAATGTCCAGGCCGCCCTGAGTCGAACGTTTTAAAATTAACTTGTCAGACAAACTCAAAAATAATTTTAAATTATTATTTAAAATCAATAAGTTATTATAATTTGTATGATTTTTTAAATCTATGCAATAACAGCAACATGTACAACTTTTCTATCAAATCTAATCTCTAAAAAATCCACACATTAACATATGAATATATAATTTTACATTTTGTTACAAGTTTAACACTTGCTTTAAGGTTTGTAATGACTAGATTGAAATCAGTTGTAGTCCATCTGTTTTAATATTTTTACCCTTTTTGGGTCGATGTTTTATTTCTACACACAGCAGTGCAACATCTGTCAGTACTTCTGGTGCCTCGTATTTTAGCTGAGGCAGCTGTCAGATGTGCGACTAAAAAAAGTGGGGTTTCATCATGTTTAATGAAGTCCATAGTATTCATGGTCATACATTATTGTTGATCACAAAACCATCTTTGCAGGCCACTGCATTATTGCAGCATTTAAAGCAATCACTGGCTGTTACCGGAAAACTACATAATATTCAACGTTCTCTGGATGATATATCCGCCAGCTGCATTGTTTTACTGGATATGATGGAAGCGGATAAAAAAATTATCCATTACTGGCAAGACAATTTGAGTCGGAAAAACAACAATATCAAGACGTTATTGTTGAATACTCCCGACGACTATCCCTTCCGTGATATTGAAAACTGGCCACATATCAATGGCGTGTTTTACGCAACGGAGGATGAAGAACGTGTCGTTAACGGCTTGCAGGGGATCCTGCGAGGCGAATGCTATTTTTCGCAAAAGCTGGCCAGTTACCTGATCACTCATTCAGGGAACTACCGTTACAACAGCACGGAATCAGCGCTTCTCACTCATCGTGAAAAAGAGATCCTCAATAAACTGCGAATCGGCGCCTCAAACATTGAAATCGCCCGCTCGCTTTTTATCAGCGAGAATACGGTAAAAACACATCTTTATAATCTTTTCAAAAAGATAGCTGTTAAAAACCGTACTCAGGCGGTCTCGTGGGCAAACGATAACCTCAGGCGATAAAGCCATGAAACGCTATCTGACCTGGATTGTGGCAGCAGAATTACTGCTTGCCGCAGGGAATCTTTACGCTGCGGAAGTTGAAGTGGAAGTTCCCGGACTCTTAACTGACCATACCGTCTCATCAGTCGGCCACAATTTTTATCGCGCCTTCAGCGACAAATGGGAAAGTGAGTACACAGGCAATTTGACCATCAATGAAAGACCCAGTGCGCGTTGGGGAAGTTGGATCACGATAACGGTAAATCAGGACGTTATATTCCAGACTTTTTTATTCCCAACGAAAAGAGACTTCGAGCGAACCGTTGACTTCGCGCTGGCGCAAACTGAAGAAGCATTAAATCGTCGGCAAATAGATCAAACGCTATTAAGCACGAGTGATTTAGCGCGCGATGAATTCTAAAATATGATTTAGTCTGGAGGCTGCCATGCGTGTCAAACATGCAGTAGTTATGCTCATGCTTATTTCACCATTAAGTTGGGCCGGAAATATGACATTCCAGTTCCGAAATCCTAATTTTGGTGGAAACCCAAATAACGGCGCATTTTTATTAAATAGCGCTCAGGCACAAAACTCTTATAAGGACCCAAGTTATTACGACGACTTCGGGATTGAAACCCCGTCTGCCCTGGATAACTTTACGCAGGCTATTCAATCGCAAATCCTTGGCGGATTGCTGACGAATATTAACACCGGCAAACCAGGCAGAATGGTGACCAATGATTTTATCATTGATATCGCCAACCGGGATGGGCAACTGCGACTTAATGTCACGGACAGGAAAACCGGGAAAACCTCGACGATTGAAGTGTCAGGTTTGCAAACACAGTCAACCGATTTCTAAGCCCCAGCTACCAAAGGACAATAATCATGCAGCGCTTACTTATTTTGGTTGCAGTATGTTTACTGAGCGGATGCTTAACCGCCCCGCCTAAAGAAGCCGCGAAACCGACATTAATGCCTCGTGCGCAAAGCTATAAAGATTTGACGCACCTGCCGATGCCAACGGGTAAGATTTTTGTCTCGGTTTATAATATTCAGGATGAAACGGGCCAGTTTAAGCCTTATCCGGCGAGTAACTTCTCGACTGCTGTTCCGCAGAGCGCCACCGCGATGCTGGTGACCGCGCTGAAAGACTCCCGCTGGTTTATCCCGCTGGAGCGTCAGGGACTGCAAAACCTGCTGAACGAACGCAAAATTATTCGTGCAGCGCAGGAAAACGGCACGGTGGCTATCAATAACCGAATCCCGCTTCAGTCCCTCACCGCCGCGAATATCATGGTGGAAGGGTCGATTATCGGTTACGAAAGCAACGTGAAGTCAGGCGGGGTCGGTGCGCGGTACTTCGGTATCGGTGCGGATACGCAGTATCAGCTTGACCAGATTGCGGTAAACCTGCGCGTGGTTAACGTCAGCACCGGCGAGATCCTCTCTTCGGTCAATACCAGCAAGACCATCCTTTCCTATGAAGTGCAGGCCGGGGTGTTCCGCTTTATTGATTACCAGCGACTGCTGGAAGGTGAAATCGGCTACACCTCTAATGAACCGGTGATGCTGTGTCTGATGTCAGCGATTGAAACGGGCGTTATCTTCCTGATTAACGACGGGATCGATCGCGGCCTGTGGGATTTGCAGAACAAAGCGGAGCGTCAGAACGACATTCTGGTGAAATACCGCCACATGTCCGTACCGCCGGAATCCTGATATTTCACCAACCGTAGAATGCCCGATGGCGCAGGCTTATCGGGCCTACAGCAGGCAGGATAAGTTTGCGCCATCAGGATTGACATCATATGAACGTGGGGGAAACCTCACGTTTTTTTATTTGCTGACCGCCGTCGGCGAAGAATCTCTTACCCGACGAGACGCCAGCCACAGCCCGCTATTTTTCATCGCATAGCCAAACACGAGTCCCAGCGCCAGCGAAGGCAGAACCAGTCGCCAGTCCCCCTGCCCTGCAAACGTCGCGCATGCGCCGATAAAGGTGCCAGGCACAAAAGAAAGCAACAGCTGCTTCGCCTGAACGCACATCAAAAACGCGACGATTCCCGTCATGACGTAACTGACGATCTCCAGATGCGGAGCCAGCGCGCTGCCGTGAATAATCACCAGCGCCCACACCACGCCGCTCAGGAGCGTACATGCAGAAATCAATAACCCTTTCAGGCCGCCCTGCGGGCAGGCGAAATAGGCCGTACAGCCCAGAAAACCCGCCCAGCTGAGCAGGCCAAAGGAAACGGCCACCCATCCCCAGATACCGGAGAGAATGCCCGTTGTGATTGCAATGGAGATAAGTATGTTCATGCCGCGCATCATAGCAGAAAAGCGGCATACGAATGAGATCGCGCACACATTTTATGCAAGACAATTAATCACGTTGCATAACAAAGTGACCATGATCACATTTACTCTTCAGCGCCTTCCTGTAACTCATCCCACATTGCGCCGATCGCATCGCGCGTCAACGGCGCCATCGTACGCCAGAATGGCGTCGCGGCATGGGCTTCCACTTTGCCAAGGAAAGTACCGCACCAGGGAAGCAGGTATTCAATAAACAGCGTTTCCAGCGCTTCGCTCTCATCTTCAGCAGACTGATCCTCCAGCCAGGAGGCGGCCAGCAGCAGCGTACCGATATGGTCGGCAGGGGTATCCGCCAACGGCATACCGCGAGCGGAAAGAAACGCGCGAACATCGGACTCCTTCGCCCCTTCCACCCAAGCGCTGCGATAAGGCGACACGGCGCACTCGTCGCCGACAAACAGCGCATTGTAGTCCGCCGCCAGTTGGGTCATGTCGCAACTTTTCTGCAACCGCGCCAGAAGCTCATCCTGCTCCAACGGCCAGCTTGCCGACAATTTACCCTCGCGGATCAGCGTAAACAGAGGAACCAGCAGAGGGTCCTGCGGTTGGCGGTAATACAGCGATCCCAGCACACGACACAGGATAGAAAACTCATTCATTGATATATTCCAGTTATCAGCAATTAAAGTTCAGCAAACTCCGGGATCGGCGCCATACCGCGCGATTCCAGAAATCTCAGTAAGCGTCCTGGCGAAACGTTTAAAACGCGTTCTTCCGGGAAATCCACTTCATCCAGGATCTTCCGGCATTCGGCAAATTCACCGAGTGTAAACGCAGTATGGGAATCTGACCCTAACGCTACCCATCCGCCAGCGTCACGCACGGCCGCGGCCACCGCGCGGCAATTATCTTCACTGCCTTTGCGCGAATGCAGGAATGACGAGTTATTGATTTCCAGCGCCACCTGGTATTTAGCCGCCGCCTGCGCAATCGCGGTGATATCGACAGGATACTTTGGGTTGCCCGGATGGCTGATAATATGCACATTTCCGCTGGCCATCGCGGCAATCATCGCCTGGGTATTGGTCTCTTTATCGTGCGGCGCGAAAACCGGTTCATGGAAACCGGCGATAATCACATCCAGCGAGTTCAGCATCGGGCCCGTGCAGTCAATCTCGCCATCGATATTCTTGATGTTGGCTTCAATACCGCGAAGAATGCCCACCCCGTCAACCAGACGCGGCCAGATACGCATGTTGATAAAGTGCCAGTGATGCGGAGCATCGGCCATATCCGGGCCGTGATCGGTAATGGCAAAGAGCTTAATACCTTTGCGTTTCGCTTCGGCAATATAATCGTGCAAGGTACTGTATGCGTGGGTGCTGGCGACGGTATGCATATGCAAGTCAACGGGATACATAACTCACTCCTGTAGTCGTTTTCCGACAAGGATAGCAGGTATCGTCGCCATTTATTAGTCGAAACCCGGCGCTAACCGGGTTGTCATCAGTAGCCGCGAACGCGATCGACCTGACCCGTCACGGATTCGCCGCGTTCCAGATGCGTAATGGTGCGCGAAATATAGTCCACGGCTTCCGCCGGGCGGGTGACGGCGGCAATGTGCGGCGTCATCGCCACGCGAGGGTGTTGCCAGAGCGGACTCTCTTTTGGCAACGGCTCGCGGCTGAAAACATCCAGCATCGCCCCTTTGAGTTTTTCGCTATTCAACGCGGCAAGCAGATCGTCCTCATTAACATGCACGCCACGCGCCAGGTTAAGCAGGTAAGCGCCATCCCGTAACTGATTGAGCAAGCCGGAATTAATAATGCCCACCGTCTCCGCCGTATTTGGCAGCAGGTTGATCAGCACCCTTGTTTGATTCAGGAATGCGCCTAACTCCTCAGCTCCCGCAAAACTCTCTACGCCAGGCCAGGATTTACGGCTACGGCTCCAGCAGCGAAGCGGGAATCCCCATGCCTGGAGCGCTTCAGCGACTTTGGCGCCCAGCACCCCTGCCCCCATAATACCGACGGTGAACTCATCGCGATCATATTCCGGCAGCGGCTGCCATGTTGACTGGTTTTTCAGCGCCTGATAATCATCGAAACGGCGGAACCAATGCAGCACCTGGCTCACGGCATACTCCTGCATTTGCAGGCCCATGCCGGTATCTTCCAGGCGGAACAGCGGGATAGAGGCATCCAGCATTTCCGGGTGCGCTTTGAGCTTACTCAGAATGGAATCCACACCTGCGCCAAGCGCAAATACGGCTTTTAGCTTCCGTCCTTCGAGCATCTCCACCGGCGGATGCCACACGAGCGCATAATCCGCAGGTTCGTTATCACCGGGTTTCCATTCACGAATATTCGCGCCGGGAATCGCCTTTGCCAAAGCGTTAAGCCACCAGTCCGTATCGAAGGTCGGGTGATAGAACATTATCTCCATGTTGACTCCTGAGTGTTGTTGTGCGGAATTTACTCGCACTTATTATCATCATTTTCATAGGGATCATCAGCATAACAAATTTAGAGATGCTGGCAAAAAAAGCAGTTTCCGCTTATTTAAACTGCATGTTGATTGAAGTTTGTGTAATTGCACGATTTTTTAGAAAAGGTGATTGACGCCGGGGGCGTATTTCCCTAAATTAGCGCCCGTTCCAGCAACACTGGAACGACAATATGGTGAGGTGTCCGAGTGGCTGAAGGAGCACGCCTGGAAAGTGTGTATACGGCAACGTATCGGGGGTTCGAATCCCCCCCTCACCGCCATATTCAAGAAAGAGCTCGTACGAAAGTACGGGCTTTTTTTTGCATGTTGCACGCGCTGTGGGGGGATGAGAACCCACGACCGGGGTTCGACAACTGGCGGCAGCCAGTTGGACAGACCGCGAACGCAGAGAGCGGGCTGCCCGCAGGGCGAGCGAAGCGAGTCAATCCCCCCCTCACCGCCATATTCAGAAAAAGAGCGCGTACAAAAGTACGGGATTTTTTTTCGCCTATTACACGCGCTATCCGGCTGACAAGAACACCGTAGGCCCGGTAAGCGTTAGCGCCACCGGGCGCTCGCACATCGCCGGATGGCAGCGCAAGCGCCTTATCCGGCCTACAAAAACATCCCAGGACCGATATGCGTTAACACCATCGGGCACCCGCACATCGCCGGATGGCGGCGCAAGCGCCTTATCCGGCCTACAAGAACACCCCAGGACCGGTAAGCGTTAGCGCCACCGGGCGCTCGCACATCGCCGGATGGCAGCGCAAGCGCCTTATCCGGCCTACAAAAACATCCCAGGACCGGTAAGCGTTAGCGCCACCGGGCGCTCGCACATCGCCGGATGGCGGCGCAAGCGCCTTATCCGGCCTACAAGGACACCCCAGGACCGGTAAGCGTTAGCGCCACCGGGCGCCTGCACATCGCCGGATGGCAGCGCAAGCGCCTTATCCGGCCTACAAAAAACAAAGCCCGGTTTCCCGGGCTATGAGATCTGACGACGCTTCAGTTGTAGGCATGAAGGGTTCGTTGGCACAATGCCGAACGCACGCAGTCGTCTTTATGGAAACGGACAATACCTATCATCTCATCTTCTTCAAAGCGAGCTAACGCATCACTTAACCCCGATTGAACATGAGCCGGTAAATCGCACTGGGTAATGTCGCCATTTACGATAACCGTCACGTTCTCCCCGAGGCGCGTTAAGAACATCTTCATTTGCGCAGCAGTCACATTCTGAGCCTCGTCAAGAATGACGACTGCATTTTCAAATGTACGTCCGCGCATATAGGCGAACGGCGCGATTTCCACCTTACCAATCTCAGGCCGCAGGCAGTATTGCATAAAAGACGCGCCCAGGCGTTTCACCAGCACGTCATAGACGGGCCGGAAATAAGGCGCGAACTTCTCGGATATATCGCCTGGTAAGAAGCCGAGATCTTCATCGGCCTGCAAAACCGGACGGGTAACAATAATCCTGTCTACATCTTTATGTATCAGGGCCTCTGCTGCTTTTGCCGCACTGATCCAGGTTTTTCCACACCCGGCTTCGCCAGTGGCGAAGATCAGTTGTTTACTCTCGATAGCATTCAGGTAGTGCTCCTGAGCCTCATTTCGCGCTACGATTGGTGTGGCGTCACGGCTATCACGCGCCATGCCTATCGCTTCTACGCCGCTCATCTGCACAAGCGAGGTGACCGATTCTTCTTCACGTTGTTTGTGGCTACGCGAATCCCGTCTCAGCACACGTTTTGCTTCACGACGAGCTTTGATCACTGCTTTTTGTCTTCCCATGGATAGCACCTTGAGTTGTTGGTATACATCACACGCGCCGTTGGCGGCACGATTATGCGCACAAACATCTGAGGGTTGGCTTCCTTGTAAGCCATTGCTTGCTTTTTGAAAAGACGCCCTACACGGCTACGCGCACCGAATACGGCGTCAGTAACAGGGATAAAAAGAGGAAGTGAGAGGAATTTAGCGGTGACGACAGGGCTACCGGAGGAGAGGCATCCGCATAAGTTATTGCTGTTACTGTGAAAAACGTGTCCAGTACAGGACCTTACCATTCGCGATCTCCATAGTGAAAAGTGTCATCACTGCCGGGAACTACCGCTATTACGTATTAGTACAACATAATTTATCATTAATGCAACAACATATTTACCATGCATTAACTAAAGTTCCCCTTTGCACTGGCAATAGTCTCTTACAGAGATATTACAAAATTATTTCACCCGAACGCTCATAGTAAAAATTAATACTTTCATTCATCGACATACAGAGAAACACGCCACAATTCTGAATAAAAAGCCCGCGCATGGCGGGCGATGAAAGTAAACGGGCAGCGGTCAGATTACTCTGCCTGTAAACGCGACGGCGGTGCGGAGTGGTAATACGCATCCGCTTTCGCAAAACGTTCTTGCATAGCTGACGACGGCGCTTTGCCCAGCAGGCTAAAGACCACAATCCCGATGCTGCCGAAGATGAAGCCAGGGATGATTTCGTACAGATCCAGCCAGCCAAACTGCTTCCAGACAATAACCGTCAGCGCCCCGATAACCATTCCGGCCAGCGCGCCGTTACGGGTCATACGCGACCACATCACCGAGAACAGCACGACCGGGCCAAACGCCGCGCCGAAGCCCGCCCACGCATAGCTCACCAGACCGAGCACGCGGTTTTCAGGGTTAGCAGCCAGCGCGATAGACACCAGCGCAACCACCAGCACCATAATGCGCCCTACCCATACCAGCTCTTTCTGGCTCGCGCCTTTACGCAAGAAGGCTTTGTACAAATCTTCGGTAATCGCGCTGGAGCACACCAGCAGCTGGCAGCTTAACGTCGACATCACCGCCGCGAGAATAGCGGACAGCAGAATACCGGCAATCCACGGGTTGAACAGGATTTGCGCCAGTTCAATGAACACGCGCTCCGAGTTCTGGTTCACCGCTCCGGCCAGTGCCGGGTTATTGTTAAAGTAAGCAATACCGAAGAAGCCGACAGCCACCGCCCCCGCCAGACACAGGATCATCCAGCTCATACTGATGCGACGCGCGTGCACGATGCTGTGGTGAGAATCCGCCGCCATAAAGCGCGCCAGAATATGCGGTTGACCAAAGTAGCCCAGCCCCCAGCCCATCAGGGAGATAATGGCGACAAAGTTCAGTCCCTTGAGCATATCCACATTCTCAATACTCTTTTGTTTAATCACTTCCAGGGAGTCACCAAAACCGCCAACGCTGATGATCACCATAACAGGCGTCAGAATCAGGGCGAAAATCATCAGGCTGGCCTGGACGGTGTCGGTCCAGCTCACGGCCAGAAAGCCGCCAATAAAGGTGTAGATAATGGTGGCTGCCGCTCCCGCCCACAGCGCGGTTTCATAGCTCATGCCAAAGGTGCTTTCAAACAGACGCGCCCCTGCCACAATCCCCGATGCGCAATAAATGGTGAAAAACAGCAGGATAACCAGGGCAGAGATAATGCGCAGAACGCGACTTTTATCTTCAAAACGCCCGGTAAAATAATCCGGCAGAGTCAGGGCGTTATCATTGAATTCAGTGTGGACGCGTAAACGTCCCGCCACCAGTTTCCAGTTAATCCATGCCCCTAACGTCAGACCAATCGCGATCCAGCTTTCAGAAATCCCCGACAGGAAAATCGCCCCCGGCAGACCCATCAGCAGCCAGCCGCTCATATCAGATGCGCCAGCGGATAATGCCGTCACAAACGGCCCAAGGCTGCGGCCGCCGAGAATATAGTCATCAAAGTTTTTGGTCGAACGCCATGCAATAAACCCTATCAATATCATGCCAAAGATATAGACACAAAACGTCACCAACATCGGTGTGCTAATAGCCATCAAAAGTCTCCAGATTTTATGTGCCGACAATAATAAAAGCTGCCGTTTTATACCCTGCCGGAACGTGGCAATGGTGTTTATGTTTACCAGGGCGACCGTATCCTGCCGGAAGCGGTGGTCATTCACAATCGATTTAACACATCATTTACATCAAATTTTATTCGGGTGGGATACTATTTTTCTCCAGGTTGCACTCTCTCACATTTTTTAAGGTTGCACCTTTCAAAAGTGTTAACTGCCGCAGAGAAAAAGATTTGGTTATTGTTTTTATCCCATCCAGAAGCGTCTCTTCTTTTAACATTTCATTCATTTTTAAGCTTGCAAGGCAGGTCACATTTAACGAGGTTGCACAAAGTTGCAACATGGTGGATATTTCTCGATAACTATCAGCAGCACATATCAGAACAACAGGAGTAGACGGCATGGGAACCACCACGATGGGGGTTAAGCTGGACGACGCGACGCGCGAGCGTATTAAAACAGCAGCAACACGAATTGATCGCACCCCACACTGGCTGATCAAACAGGCAATCTTTAATTATCTGGAAAAACTGGAAAGCGACGAGGCGTTACCGGAGTTGCCCGCCCTGCTGGCTGGCGCCGCCAATGAAGGCGATGAGTCAACCGCACAGCAGGAAGAAAACCACCAGCCTTTCCTTGAGTTTGCCGAGCAGATCCTGCCTCAGTCGGTCTCCCGCGCCGCGATTACCGCAGCTTACCGTCGCGCCGAAACCGATGCGGTGCCGATGTTAATGGAGCAGGCGCGTCTGCCGCAACCGGTGGCCGAACAGGCCCACAAGCTGGCCTATCAACTGGCGGAGAAACTGCGTAACCAGAAAACGGCCAGCGGCCGCGCCGGGATGGTGCAGGGGCTGTTGCAGGAGTTCTCCCTCTCCTCGCAGGAAGGCGTCGCGCTGATGTGCCTTGCGGAAGCGCTGCTGCGTATCCCGGATAAAGCGACGCGTGACGCGCTCATCCGCGACAAAATCAGCAACGGCAACTGGCAGTCGCATATTGGCCGCAGCCCGTCGCTGTTTGTTAATGCCGCCACCTGGGGTCTGTTGTTTACCGGCAAGCTGGTCTCTACCCATAACGAAGCCAGTCTCTCTCGCTCGCTGAACCGGATTATCGGTAAGAGCGGCGAGCCGCTGATCCGCAAAGGCGTGGACATGGCAATGCGCCTGATGGGCGAGCAGTTCGTCACCGGCGAAACCATCGCCGAAGCGCTGGCAAATGCGCGTAAGCTGGAAGACAAGGGCTTTCGCTACTCCTACGATATGTTAGGCGAAGCGGCGCTGACCGCTGCCGATGCGCAGGCTTATATGGTCTCGTATCAGCAGGCTATTCACGCCATTGGCAAAGCGTCTAACGGACGCGGAATTTATGAAGGACCGGGGATCTCCATCAAGCTTTCCGCCCTGCACCCACGCTACAGCCGCGCGCAGTATGACCGCGTGATGGAGGAGCTGTATCCGCGCCTGAAATCCCTGACGCTGCTGGCGCGTCAGTACGATATCGGCATCAACATCGACGCCGAAGAAGCCGACCGTCTGGAAATCTCCCTCGACCTGCTGGAAAAACTTTGTTTTGAGCCGGAACTGGCTGGCTGGAACGGCATCGGTTTCGTGATTCAGGCTTATCAGAAACGCTGCCCGTTTGTGATTGATTATCTGATTGATCTCGCCACGCGCAGCCGTCGCCGCCTGATGATCCGCCTGGTGAAAGGCGCATACTGGGACAGTGAAATCAAACGCGCCCAAATGGACGGACTGGAGGGATACCCGGTTTACACCCGCAAGGTCTATACCGACGTGTCTTATCTGGCCTGCGCGAAAAAACTGCTCGCCGTACCGAATCTGATTTACCCGCAGTTTGCGACCCATAACGCCCATACTCTGGCGGCGATTTATCAACTGGCGGGGCAGAACTACTATCCGGGCCAGTATGAATTCCAGTGTCTGCACGGCATGGGCGAACCGCTGTACGAGCAGGTCACCGGTAAAGTGGCGGATGGCAAACTCAACCGTCCGTGTCGTATTTATGCCCCGGTCGGCACACATGAAACGCTGCTGGCATATCTGGTGCGCCGCCTGCTGGAAAACGGCGCCAACACCTCCTTCGTTAACCGTATTGCCGACGCCACGCTGCCGCTGGATGAACTGGTCGCTGACCCGGTGGAAGCCGTGGAAAAACTGGCGCAGCAAGAAGGGCAAACCGGCTTACCGCATCCGAAAATCCCGCTGCCTCGCGACCTCTACGGACAAGGCCGGGAAAACTCCGGCGGGTTGGATCTGGCGAACGAACACCGTCTGGCTTCCCTCTCCTCCGCCCTGTTGAACAATGCGCTGCAAAAATGGCAGGCCAAACCGATGCTGGAACAGCCGGTCGCTGACGGAGAGATGACGCCGGTGATCAACCCGGCAGAGCCGAAAGACATCGTCGGCTACGTGCGCGAAGCCAGCGCTGCGGACGTTGAACAAGCGCTGCAAAACGCGGTTAACAACGCCCCTATCTGGTTCGCCACGCCACCGCAGGAACGCGCCGCCATCCTGCAACGCGCGGCAGTATTAATGGAAGGCCAAATGCAGCAGCTGATTGGCATTCTGGTACGCGAAGCCGGGAAAACCTTCAGTAATGCCATTGCAGAAGTACGCGAAGCGGTGGATTTCCTCCACTACTACGCCGGGCAGGTACGCGATGACTTTGATAACGAAACGCATCGTCCTTTAGGCCCGGTCGTCTGTATCAGCCCGTGGAACTTCCCGCTGGCCATCTTCACCGGACAAATTGCCGCTGCGCTGGCGGCGGGCAACAGCGTCCTGGCGAAACCGGCGGAACAAACGCCGCTGATTGCCGCCCAGGGCATCGCCATCTTACTGGAAGCCGGTGTTCCGCCGGGCGTAGTGCAGTTGCTGCCCGGCCAGGGGGAAACCGTTGGGGCGCAGTTAACCTCCGATGAGCGCGTACGCGGCGTGATGTTTACCGGCTCGACCGAAGTCGCCAGCTTATTGCAGCGTAACATCGCCACCCGTCTGGATGCGCAGGGTCGCCCGATTCCGCTGATTGCGGAAACCGGCGGGATGAACGCCATGATCGTGGACTCCTCCGCCCTTACCGAACAGGTGGTTGTGGATGTGCTGGCATCTGCGTTTGACAGTGCCGGGCAGCGCTGCTCGGCGCTGCGCATACTGTGCTTGCAGGATGATATCGCCGACCACACCCTGAAAATGCTGCGCGGGGCAATGGCGGAATGCCGCATGGGTAATCCGGGCCGTCTGACCACCGACATTGGCCCGGTTATCGATAACGAAGCCAAAACCAATATCGAGCGCCATATTCAGGCGATGCGTACGAAAGGTCGTCCGGTATTCCAGGCCGTACGTGAGAACAGCGATGATGCGCGCGAATGGCAAACCGGCACCTTTGTTCCGCCAACGCTGATTGAGCTGGAAAGTTTTGATGAGCTGCAAAAAGAGATCTTCGGGCCGGTGCTGCATGTGGTGCGTTACACACGCAACCACCTTCCCGAACTGATTGCGCAGATCAACGCCTCCGGCTACGGTCTGACGCTGGGCGTACATACCCGAATTGACGAGACCATTGCGCAGGTCACCGGTTCAGCGCACGCAGGCAACCTGTACGTCAACCGTAATATGGTCGGCGCGGTCGTGGGCGTCCAGCCATTCGGCGGCGAAGGCTTGTCCGGCACCGGGCCGAAAGCGGGCGGTCCGCTCTATCTCTACCGTCTGTTGGCAAATCGCCCGGAAAACGCGCTGGGCATTACGCTTGCCCGTCAGGATGCGGACTACCCGGTAGATGCCCAGCTTAAAGCCGCACTGACTCAGCCGCTTGACGCGCTGACCGGGTGGGCGGCGGATCGCCCGGCTTTGCATACGCTCTGTCAGCAGTTTAGCGAGCTGGCGCAGGCCGGAACCCAGCGTTTGCTGCCTGGCCCTACCGGTGAGCGCAATACCTGGACGTTACTGCCGCGTGAACGCGTATTGTGTCTGGCTGATGACGAGCAGGACGCTCTGGTGCAGGTCGCCGCCGTGACAGCGGTCGGGAGTCTGATTTTGTGGCCGGACGATGCCTTCCATCGCGAACTGGCGAAGCGCCTGCCTGCTGCGGTTTGTGAACGTATTCAGTTTGCGAAAGCGGACACGCTGACTTCGCAGCCGTTCGATGCGGTGATCTTCCACGGCGATTCCGATCAGCTACGGGCGCTGTGCGAGGCGGTAGCCGCCCGTGACGGCGCGATCGTGTCGGTACAGGGCTTTGCCCGTGGTGAAACCAATATCCTGCTGGAGCGTCTGTATATCGAACGCTCGCTCAGCGTTAACACCGCTGCGGCAGGTGGTAACGCCAGCCTGATGACAATTGGTTAAGGCTGTGGTTAATTAAGGCTTTGGAAAATGCCCGGTGGCGCTACGGCTCACCGGGCCTACAAAACACATTTGTAGGCCGGATCAGGCAAAGCCGCCATCCGGCAATGTTTTAGAGCCAGAGGGAAGTATGAAGCGAATTATATTCACATGCGCTGCGCTGCTACTCAGCGCTCCGGCACTGGCCGATGACTGCGCCAACGCCAGCACGCAAATGGAGATGAACACCTGCGCCGCCGCGCAATTTCAAACCGCCGATAAAAAACTCAATGAGACGTACCAGAATGCGCTAAAACGCGCCGAACCGCCGCAGCGTGACTTGCTGAAAAAAGCGCAAATCGCCTGGATTGCCCTGCGGGACGCCGACTGTGCGCTGGTCAGTTCCGGCACGGAAGGCGGCAGTATACAGCCGATGATCGCCAGCCAGTGCATGACGGACAAAACGGACGAACGCGAAGCGTTTTTAGCTTCGCTGCTGCAATGTGAGGAAGGTGATTTGAGCTGTCCGTTGCCGCCTGCCGGTTAACGTACGCGAATGCCTTCAATAATCATCCGCTGTACGCTTTCGACCGTTTGATTGAAAAAGGCTTCATCACGCAGCGTTGCGCCCGTTACCGCTTCGACCTGAGGCGCAAAATCGGCGTAATGCTGCGTTGAAGCCCAAATCATAAAGATCAGGTGATGCGGATCGACGGGCGCCAGTTTTCCACTGTTTACCCATCCGGCAATCAATGCCGATTTTTCGTCAATCAGCGCCTTCAAATCCCCGGTCAGTTCTTCCATCAGCAACGGCGCGCCCGCCAGCATCTCCATGCAAAAAAGCCGGGAAGCCTGCGGATAATCACGGGAGACCTCCAGTTTAAGACGAATGTACTCTTTGATCGCTACCAGCGGCGCGAAATCCTCGCGAAAAGCCTTTAACGGCGCCAGCCAGATATCAAGGATTTGCCGCAGTACGGCGACATAAAGCGCCTCTTTCGACGGGTAATAATAGAGCAAATTGGTTTTGGACACTCCCGCCTGCTCAGCCACCTGCTCCAGACGTGAACCATGAATACCGTACTGGGAAAACGTGTTTAATGCAGCGGTTAAAATCGCCTGGCGCTTGGCGCTGACGGCCTGTGAACGTTTACCTGTTTTTTTCTCTGCGCGTTGAACCATGCGCCCTCTCCTTGTTTTATTGCCGCCAGGATACCGTGGCAACGGCGCTTTTTTCTTTTTGAACGTCAGGACGCTTAGTTTGCGTCGCCTGCGGCGACACTTCAATCTTACGGACAAAAAAACCGCCGGAGGAACCGGCGGCGGTGGCATCATAACGTTTACCAGCGGTATGCGCTAAACATTATGGCGTTAACTTACAGGCTAGCTGTTACGGTTACCGTGACTGCTTTTGCCCCCTTTTTTGCCTGCTTCTGATGCACGCTGCGGGTCATTCTTAAAGTTGCCCCCGCTGTGCTGGCCACCTTTACGACCTGCTTCTGATGCTCTTTCGCGGTCTTCCGCAAAATTACCGGAACCGCCCCGATGGTTTGCCATTACTGACCTCCGTCATAGATTAGACATCATATTGCATCGGTGTTGAGGAAGATCTCCTCACGCGGCATATGGCAGACGCCACAATTATTGCCACGCGGAACTAAGCTTAGCGAAGTTACCCCGGCTGACCAGTAAATCGTAATATTCTGCAACAGGTTCGTCAGGGGGACAGGAATAATCCCCCCAGGAAATCAATAAGCCTCTCTTATGGTTAAAGAAATCCGAACGGCGAAAAATGTATCATTTTGCAACAAAAACGACGCTGATAAATCTTGTTATAAATCAAAGAAATGGTTGTGATATTTGCACTCTCTCCAGGACGTCATATCTTTAAATAGAGGTAGCGAATCGCTACGGACACGGTTAACTCGAGGAGTAGTGCAAAATGGCAAAAATTCTGGTGCTTTATTATTCCATGTACGGACACATCGAAACTATGGCGCATGCGGTGGCGGAAGGGGCAAACAAAGTGGACGGCGCAGAAGTCATTATCAAACGCGTACCGGAAACGATGCAGCCTGAAATCTTCGCAAAGGCCGGAGGTAAAACACAAAACGCACCAGTCGCAACCCCACAGGAACTGCCTGATTACGACGCCATCATTTTTGGTACGCCGACGCGCTTTGGCAATATGTCAGGCCAGATGCGCACCTTCCTGGACCAGACGGGCGGTTTGTGGGCATCCGGCGCGCTGTATGGAAAACTCGCCAGCGTATTCAGCTCGACAGGCACCGGCGGCGGTCAGGAACAAACCATTACCTCAACCTGGACCACGCTGGCTCACCACGGCATGGTGATTGTCCCTATCGGTTACGCCGCGCAGGAACTGTTTGACGTCTCGCAGGTTCGCGGCGGTACGCCATACGGCGCCACCACAATTGCCGGGGGCGATGGTTCACGCCAGCCAAGCCAGGAAGAACTTTCTATCGCTCGCTATCAGGGTGAATATGTTGCAGGTCTGGCAGTAAAACTCAACGGCTAATCTTCAACAGGAGGATTCGAATGCCAACTCAAGAAGCGAAGGCTCATCACGTCGGCGAATGGGCAAGTCTGCGTAATACATCACCAGAAATAGCCGAAGCCATTTTTGAAGTCGCGAAGTATGACGAGAAACTGGCTGAAAAAATTTGGGAGGAAGGCAGCGACGAAGTGTTGCTTAAAGCCTTTGAGAAGACGGATAAAGATTCGCTATTTTGGGGCGAACAAACCATCGAACGTAAAAATGTCTGACCTTTTCTCCCCCGCCTGCGCGGGGGAGAACCTCTGCTATTTTGCCGCGCTGTTCAACACGTTATCGAACTTATCAAGAGGACAGAAGCCGTTTGCGTCTATCGGGCATCCCGCCAGTTCCAGCGTGACGCGCTGCGCCGGTGATTTCAGCGTCAGGACGTCCGCGTTACGCAACTGCTGCGAGCTCTGATACACATATTCGATTTTCATCAGGTCGCGATTGCCTTTGCTGTCATGCCAGCGCTGGAACACAATCTTGCCGCCAATCGGGGTGCGTTCGTACTGATCGTGCAGCTGGTAAGGTTTGAAATCCAGCGCCGTCAGCAGCGAAGCAATATTCGAGTCATGCCCCACCAGAACGGTAATTTTCGGCGCGCTGCTACGGTCAGTCACCAGCGCTTTATCAATATATTTGACCAACGGTTTGGCGACGTTGCGCGCCACTTCACCCGAGGTAAACAGGCTGTCCTGATACCCGTTCTTCAGCTTTGACAGAACTTTCCACTGCTGATCGGATTTAATCTCGCCCCAGGCGACCTGATCCATCGGGAAGCCTTCGTAGTATTGCAGCGTAAACGCATCCACCAGCGAGTTGCCGACTTTCAGCGGCCCCGAAACGCCAGGCTCCTCCTGATACTTCGCGCTAAAGGCGTCTTTGGCTTCGGTCAGCGAACACTGCTGTTTTTCTTTGCAGGACGGTGAATCTTTGTAGTCCGTCATCTGCGCCAGCAGTTGATAGCTGTCGTCAAGCTGCATCTGGCTGCGCTCTTTTTCCATCGCCTGCACCGCTTTCTGACTAAACGCCGCAGAGTCATCGGTGATCACCGGATTAAACGTTGGGTCCATCGTGCCCATTTTTTCCTGATGATGTACCGGAATATCGCACCCAGGGAAAGCGCCGGTGATAAAGAATTGTGCCGTCGCGACGGTGCGTTGCAGACTGTTGGCATAGGTATATACCGTGTCCGGCGTCGGGCATTCGCCTGACGTGACCATCCCCTGCTCCGCCAGCCATTCTCGCATGTAGTGGCCCATATAAATTTCCAGCACACCGCCTTTCGTGGTGAGCTGCCCGCCGGGCACATCCCACTCCGGCCACTGATTCGGCGTGGACTGCTCCAGCACGCTGCCATTATTGGCCAACGGCGCGCGCAAGTTGTGTCGGCTCATCATCAACACTTGTTGCAGTTGATAACCTTCCGGCGTTGTCTGCGCTTGCGCGGCGGACGACAATAAAACAGCCCCTGCCACAGCGGCGGCGAGTATCGATTTTTTCATCCCTACAACCTCTTGTTGTTATCAATCCTCATAGAGTGTGACAGAAATATGACATTTTTCCGGGAACGGTTTCGCAAAACGGGAGATTCCAGAAGATAACCGGCAGGTCAGCATGTTCCGGTTATTCCGAGATAAAAACCTCATACTTAATATTGCGGGCGCAATAAAAAGTGCCGTCCGTCAGATACAGTTCACGAAATCGCGTGTTATCAGAGATGTTGTCCAGCAGGGAACGCTCCGTATCGACAAATTCTTTTTGCACGCGGTAATGAACGGCGTTCTCCGTTTCAAAAGAGACATATTCCGTGGTGGCGTAGGGCTTATTTTTTGATTTCACGTACACGATATATTGCACGGTACTGGCCGTCAGCCCCGTTTTCGCCGCGATCTCTTTGAGACTCAACGTCTCAGAGGCATAAAGCGCCTGAACCTGCGCTATGCGTCGGTGATTATACGCCGTCACCCGAAGGCTCAGTTTCAGCCGATAGGCCATATTCCGCACGGCGGTAATATTAGTGTGAAGCAGTTGCGCTATCTGCTCTGTCGTGAGGATGCCCGCGTTTTCCCGCAGAATCGCAAGGCTTTCGTCGTTCCAGATAAATGCCATTGGGTATCTCTCCGTACGCGTCGTTCATCGCGTCGCCAGGCGCGCAAACGTGGCCTCTAACTCAGGCGGCTTACGCATACCCTGGTGTAGCTCCAGAACGCGTCCTTCGGGGTCAATCAGTACGGAGGTCGGCGTGCCGATCACCTGATAACGTTCCTGGGTAATGTTGAGCTGATCGCGCACCACCGGATAGGTTATCTGATGCTTTGCCAGCAGATCGTTAATCCTGACCGTTTCAGGGTCGGTATTGACCGCCACAACCACCACTTTATCGCCCCATTTTTTGCTCAGCGCTTCCAGCGTGTCCATTTCCGCCAGACACCCCCCGCATCCCGCAGACCAAAAATTCAGGTACACCGCCTTTCCTTGCCAGCGTTCAAGGCCTGACTCCTGGCCTTGCAGATCAAACGCCGCCAGCGTCGGGGCCGGTGCCCCGACCGCCAGCTTTTCTTCTTTACACCCGCTTATCAGGATCGCCGCCGCGAGTAGCAGCACATTATGCCAGCGCATGTTGATTGGCCTCCTCACCCAGATATTTACCGTGTTGCAGCCGCAGAATACGATCGGCAAACTGCCCAAGCGCAGGGTTGTGCGTCACCATCACAATCGTGCGCCCCTGACGATGCAGATCGGTGAGCAGATCCAGCACCCGCTGCTCATTCTCTTCATCCAGGTTGCCCGTCGGTTCATCCGCGAAAATAACCGGCGGTTCGTTGACCAGCGCCCGGGCGATACACACACGCTGCTGCTCACCACCGGAAAGCTGGCTCGGCAGGTGCGTCACACGATGCCCTAGCCCTACCTGCTCCAGCACCCTCCTCGCCGCCGCTTCATCCACCACGCTGTGGTAATGCTGGGCGAGCATGATGTTTTCCAGCGCAGTTAAGAACGGGATCAAATGGAACTGCTGAAATACCAGGCCGATTTTCTCGGCGCGAAAGCGACGGCGCCCCTCTTCATCCAGCGCGGCGGCATCGGTGCCGTCAAGAAACACCTGCCCTTCCGTCGCCGTATCAAGGCACGTCAGAATATTCATCAGCGTGGTTTTACCAGAACCAGAAGCGCCCATAATGGCGACAAATTCACCCTGCGCAATGCGCAGATTAATGTCATCCAGGGCGGTAACGTCACCGAACCGTTTGTATAAGTGGCGGGTTTCGATCGCCACCTGAGGGATATGCGTAACGGACATGGCGCTACTCTCCTTTCAGCACTTTAGCAGGCTCGACGCTTACCGCGCGTCGCACCGGAACAATCGCCGCCAGAATGGCGACCAGTAAAGACAACACCAGAGTTATGGGCAATACCGGCAGACGCAGCGAAATGGCGGCATTAAACACCGTTAATCCCAACAGTTGCGCCAGCAAATATCCCAGCACCCAGCCGCACGCCACCGCCGCCAGCGCGATGATGCTGGTTTCCAGCAGAATTTGCCGCACAATATCGCCGTTGCTGGAACCAAGCGCTTTTTGCAGCGCAAACTCGCGCGCCCGCTCGCCAACAATCGCCATCAGCGTGGTATTCACACACAGCGAAGAGAGCGCCAGAATCACGATCGAGACCAGCCCCATCAGACCTTTAATTTTATCCAGCACCTGCCCTTCGGAAGCAGAGACCTTACGCACCGGACGAATCTCCAGGTCAGGATACTGCGCCTGCAACCGGCTGGCGTAGTTCTCCACCTGGCCGACGTCATTACTGACGCTCAGCAAACCGTGGCTGATTTTGCCCGGCTGATGCAGCCAGGCCTGCGCCACGTCGAGGCTGACGATCAGCATGTTGTCCGTCGCATCGCCAGACTCCACAATGCCTTTAATCTGCAAATTCTTACGCTGATTGTGATCCACCAGCGTGATGCTGTCGCCCGGCTGCACGTTAAGGCGCTCCGCCAGTTTGACGCCGATCATTGCATTACGGTCGTCAAAACTAACGCCAATCCAGCTACCGGTGACCTGCCAGTACGGCACCAGTTTTTGTAGCGACTCAAACCACACGCCAACCATCACCACTTTTTCCAGCTCGGTGCGCGCCATGCCGTACAACCACGGACTGGCGCCATGCACCAGCCCCTGCGGCGCCTGATCGAGAATGCTCTGCAACTCCTGCTGCGGCATACTGGAACCGTGCCCCGGCCCGATGTAAAAATTCGCGCCGAAGGTGCGCAGTTCTTCGCTCATTTTGGTGTTAATGTCGAACCAGACGGCAGAAAGCGCCGTCACGATGGTCGCCCCCACCATCAGCGCGGCAAACACCACGCTGACCCGTTGAAAACGCAGACGCAGCGCCCGCCACACCAGCAGCCAGAGCATGGTACGTTTAGCGACCATACAGCACCTCCACAGGATACAGTCGGGCGATCCGCCGGGCCGGGAACCAGGTGCCGATCAACGCAATCAGTACCGCAATCACCAGTACGCACGGCACCACAATCCAGGCAAAATTAAGCGGCGCGTCGAAGAGCATGACGCCAATCGCTTTCGCCAGCCCCCACCCGGCAATACATCCCAGCGCGCCGCCAGCCAGCCCGCTGGACGCCGCTTCCAGGTAGAACAGCAGCATGATTTGCCACTGTCGCGCACCCAGCGCCTTCATCAAACCGATCTCTTTGGCGCGTTCCATAATGGTGCTGGTCATCAGCGAGGCGATCCCCATTGAGGAAGCCGCCAGCGCCGCGACGGTAACGACCGCCATCAGCAGCTGAATTTTATCGATCACCACCCCTTCGGACGCCGCGACCTGCCATACCGGGCGCACTTCCGCGCCGGAAATCGCCTCTTCCAGCTGATGCGCGATCGACGACACATAGGCCGTGCAATACCAGAGGTCGTACTCTTCGGCATTGAGCGCGTCCAGGTTTTCCCGCGCGCGGCGGGACAGCTCGTTTTCCGGCACCGTCAGCGCCGAGACGCGAATCGCCTGCACTTTTCCGGGTAACCCCAGCAGGTGCTGTACCGTACTTAGCGGCATCACCAGTTGGTTATCTTCATCGCCGCCGCTGGAGAGGATACCGCTGACGGTAACCTGCACCGCTTCGCCTTCGGTACGTAATGTCAGCTTATCACCGGGTTTCCAGCCCATTTGCCGCGCCAGCGCGTGCCCGACTAAGGTCTGCGGCTCTGCGCCTGCGGGTTCCTGCGGCCAGTCGCCGGTCACCTGCCAGTAAGGGCTGACCGTTTTCTGCCCCGTCTCATATCCCTCTTCATCAGGAATATCCACTGACTGACTGAAGAAGGTGCCCAGAATCCGCACCGGTTCTCCCTCCACGCTGGCTTCGCCGCCGAGCATCGGCGCAAACCCGACAATGTTGTTTCGCCAGAAGATATCTTTGATGTTCGGCAGTTCGGCTTCATCAAGAAAATCCTGACCGGAAAGCGGATTACTGCTCTCACTAAACAGCGCGGGCAGCGCAGCCTGTCCGGCGGGTTCTATCAAAATGTTCGCGCCATAAGACTTCAGCTCTCTGGACATTTTGTCGCCGATATCAATGGACACCGCCAGCAGCGCCGAGATCAGGCTGGAGGCCAGAAAAACGGTGATTATCGCCAGCACTTTGCGGCGTAAATTGCGCCCCCAGGATTGTCGTAACATCCGCCACAGCATGATTATTCCTCCCTCATGTCGGCAGGAACAAACTGCTCCGGCGTTTCACGGAAGCGTTCATAGTTAGCCTCTGACGAGAAGAACCAGGTCTTGCCGCCATAGCTGTATTTGTAATCGGCTGAGGTATTGGTCAACGTTGAACCATCGACCGGATCGGTCACTTTAATGGTCATGACCGTCGAGAAGTAGTTCACCCCTGTCGCCAGTTCTTTACCGGGGATCACCAGCTCTTTTTCATCATTGTGCCAGTTTTCAATCGGCACCGGGTTACAGCCACCGGCCTTGCCGATAGACGGAATAAAAATATGCACTCCGCAGGCGACGCAGATGACCTGATTGCCCTCCATGACATAACCCTGATCGCCGCACAGCAGGCAGGCGTCGAACACCACGCCAAAACGCAGCTTGTCGGGATAGCGGTTAATCACGAAGAAGCGCACCGCTTTGCCATCGTCCGCCACCCAGACGAAACGATGCAGTTTACCGTCACGAAGCTGTTCGACCGGCAGGCGCACCATGCCATCGCTCCCCAGCGTTACGGGCACGGCTTCAGAGAGTTGCGGCGGCTGCGAGGCCACTTTATCCCACCACAGCTGGCCCGCGATAACGACCACCGCGCAGCCGATTGTGACCAGCCACAGCCGCAAAGCGTTGCGACGCTGCGCCAGCGCCAGACGGTGAGCGATCGGTTCTTCGGTTTCCCGCGTCTGTCGAAAAGCCCGCAACAGCGCAGGAAGCCAGCACAGCGCCAGGGCCAGCAGCAGCGCGGCTCCCGCCCAGTTATACAGCGCCGTGTTATTTGTGACTTTCGCCACGAAGCTCAGCAGTGATTTTCCCAGCGGAACAACCTGTAATTTCATCAGCAACAACAGCAGGTTGCCGCTCAGCGGCAGCCAGATCATCACCAGCAGAATCAGCGTTAACGGCCAGTACAGGCCGCGAATACGCCGCAGCAGCATCGCGCAGAGTACGCCCGCCAGACAGAGGATCGCAAAAGCGAGAACGACGGCCGTCAGGTTTAACAGCAGGTCAGTATTCAGCACATGCGTACTGGTCAGCCCGCCCAGATTAGGGTCCAACGCCCAATGGCGGGCAGCGCCGAAAATCAGAATCCCCTGCCACAGATAGCGGATACGCGTTGAAGCCCACCAGAAACTGAGGACAAACAGCAGCGATACCATGACCTCCGCCCCAACCAGTAGCAGTTGTACCGGTTGGCTGCCGTGAATAAACAGTCCCGCCAGTACGCCGGCAATCAGCCCGGTCAGCAGCGTCCAGGTCAGTGGACGTAAAGAGGGAGGATCGTTTCGACTCCAGAGAACACCGGAAAGAAGCGCAATGCAGAAAAAGACCTGTAGCGTCGTGACGAAAAAGTAACTCATAACTTCGACTCTGTACGGCGGGTTGAATTAAGCGACGGGCATATGATCGGTCTGACCAACGCGCCAGAAGGGGGAATCCTCCTGGCGCGTTGGTTAGTCGGTTTTAGTTCAGACCGACATATTTAAACTCGTAGCTCACATCAAACGGTTTCCACCAGCGGCCTACGCCTGTTTCGCTGTCAGTATGGCGATGCATCCCGGCTTTTGACGGCGGTTCAATGTGGTAGGTCACTTTATAGTTGCCCACGCCCATCATTTTGATGTTCGCGCCATAGTGCGGGCCATCGCTGGCAACCATCGGCATGAAGGTGCCTTCCTGTTTTTCGCCCGTGTCGTTGTTGACTAGGGTGTAGCTGATGGTCAGGTACGGGATCCATTCCCCTGCGCCAAAGCCGTTTTTATTGCCTTCTACAGCGTGGATATCCGCTTCAAGGTGAACATCGGCTTTTGCTGCCGGTAAGCCCATGCCGCGCGGTTCCATATCAATCGGTTGCAGGTAAACGGCCGCCAGCTCCATTTCATTCATGGTGACAGGCTCGCCTGCCGGGTACTCTTTAAAAGCAAACGCGGCTGGCGCAGTGAAAATGCCGGCCATCACTGCGCTGGCAATCAGGGTTTTCTTCATGGTCATCAAACGTATCCTCTCGTCTAAAACAACGGCTATACAACGATTATGGGTTATTTTTTATCGTCTCCCCGGGAACCGCGCTTTTGCGCCGCATCACCCACAGCGCCACCAGCGCCGCGAGCAGCAATACGACCTGCGGTAACAACGTTTCCACGTAGGGATAAATCCCCAGCCAGCTGATTTCAGGGAAGCCGTTAATCAACGTAGGCTGGAACAGTTTGCCTTCCACCAGTTCCAGAACGCCTTTGCCCGCAAAGACGAAGGCCATCAGATACATGAAACTGCCGGTAAACATAAAGAAGGGTTTCAGCGGCAGGCGCACCACTGAGTAACGCATCACCAGCCAGGCGAGCAGCAGCACCACGCAGCCAATCACAAAACCGGCGCCAATCGCCATATGGCCGGATACCGTGTTTGCATCGCCAATCAGAGCGTAATAGAACAGCACCGTTTCCGCCCCTTCGCGGTACACCGCCAGGAAGCTGGTCAGCCATAGTCCGACCAGGGAGCCTCGCGACAGGGAATGAGACAGCTTGCCTTCCAGCCAGGCTTTCCAGTGGCGCGCTTCCACTTTGGACAGCAGCCAGTAACTCATAAAGAACAGCATCACAACGGCAATCAGCATCGTTATGCCTTCCAGCAGTTCACGGCTGGCGCCGGAGTTAGTAAACAGCATCTGGAAGATAGCGGCGGTGATGACGCTGGCGATCAGCGCCACAATTACCGACTGACGAATAAGCGGCAGCTTATCCTGATGGTTGTTTTTCACCATGTAAGCCACGATTGCCGCCACAATCAGCAGCGCTTCCAGCCCCTCGCGCACGATGATCATCAGACTATAGAGTAGCAGACTCCACTGG
Source organism: Citrobacter sp. CK181 (assembly GCF_030333595.1). NCBI lineage: Bacteria > Pseudomonadati > Pseudomonadota > Gammaproteobacteria > Enterobacterales > Enterobacteriaceae > Citrobacter > Citrobacter sp. CK181. The sequence continues at coordinate 321,983 of NZ_JAOWFN010000012.1, forward strand.
GTTTCTTCGCCTTCGCCCAGCATCGTCACGGCTTTTTGCAGATCCTGCGCCAGCGCGCTGGCCTCCGCATTCAGGCGCTCAACCGGCTGACCGGCCTTCATCAGACTGACCAGGCGGGTAAAATACGCCTCCAGCGTGGTTTTAAATGCCGAATCGCGAGAGCCGATTTTGTTTTCCATGCCGCTGGCTTCGAAGCGGTCGAAGTAGGTATCCTGGATATCCAGAATCGCATTCTTCGCATCGCCGCCCTGATAGCGCGCTATCGCGTCCTGAATGCTCTGGTTAATTCCCGTCGTCACCTCAGCCCAGTCGGTACGGTTATTTCCCTCGTCCGCCGCCGGAATGTTGTCTGCGCTTTGCGCTGCGGCAACCTGCTGATCGTCACGGGTGGTTGGCAAGCCGGGTAAGATATCCTCGATATCCTGTAGCAGCGTAGTGACCTGATAAGAGACATCGTTGAGATGGTCAGGTTGCGCGGTCAGCGCAATCAGGGATGAGAATTGTTGGTTAATGGCGGCGGCATCTTTTGCAGAACGGTTTTGTCTGAGGGACATCTCCATCTCAGAGTTCTTAAAGCCCTGATAGTGCGCCTGTTGAACGTGCTGACTGGCAACGCTGTAGTTCCCGGCCTGATATTCAGTGACCGCCTGCGCCAGCAGATCGTCGATCGTCCTGAAACTCTCCTGCCAGTGAACGGCAATGTCGTCCCTGGACAGCGCGTTGTGCTGCTCTTCGGCCACCAGACGATGTCCGCCATCCAGCACCGGTTCCACTTCGCGCAGTGCGGCTTTCAGCCAGTCAATGCGCGCCTGAACGTCAGCGAGCGGTTTTTTCTCGCCAATCATTCGACGGATCTCGCCGAATGCGCTCTCCATCTCGTAACTTTTGCGCGCGGAAATGTTGATGCGGATCGGCCCTTCCAGGTTCTCGAACACCTCGAAATAGGCCATTTGTACCGTGCGGCGCGCCTCGTCGGTATGCTGTTGCTGATAAAGTTCCGCTGTTTTATCAAGACGTTGCTCGATATCTTCAATCAAAGGCGCATAATTCGTCGACGCCCAGACACTCATGCTTATAAACAAGCCAAAGAGAGTAACCAACAAAGAGTTACGGAAGTTACGCACGTGCACACCGCCAAAGAATACAAATGATAATTATTATCATTATATCTTTTTGTCGCGTTGTACATGACCTGGATCATAAAAATGTCAGCAGACGACAAGTTATGTAAACTTATTTCATCAAATCGTGATGAACACACACATTATGCGTTGATAAAAGGGACGTTATCTCCCTGTTTTTCTCATGGAATTAACGGCAAGGCAGGCGCGGTAACAGAGGAATAAATCCCCCTGCCGACAGTGATGTTATTCATTGTCGGCAGGCAGAAATAAAACGCGTTATTGCGTACAGCAATATTCAAAGATTAAGGTTATTTCGATCGCTGGCAAGGCGCTGTAAGAATTGACCATATCCCTGCGGCCCCATCCAGTAGTTAATACTTTTCTCAACGCCGGTTGATGTCAACGTCGCACCGGAAATACCGTCAACGGTATATTCATCGGCATGTTCAGGTTTATCCTGTACTATTTTCAATGCAGGATGTCCGCTGTTATCTAATAATCGTTTCCCTGGCCACTGTTTGCGCCAGCTGGCGTCTTCCACCCTAGCCCCCAGAAACGGCGTTTCCCGTTGCTGATAATAATACAGATTTCTCACCGTACGACCGTCCAGCCCCAGAGCAAGAAACGCATGCATCATGGATTTCGCGCCCTTACCGGTAACTGGAATGATAACCTGCTGAATTTCATTATTTTTATCTTTCACGAAGAACACATCCGCCACCGTACAGCGCTGACGAACCTGCGCTGGGTCGCGTTCAGGGGCGAGTTTTTCACACTTCTGGCGCGCGGCGTCCGTGCTGCTTTCAGCCACCAGCTCGCCGGAATCTAAATTAACATGGCGTTGAATAATATAACGATGATAGAGCGTTTCGACTGATTTTTTATCCTGGGCCTCTGATTTCATCAGGCCCGCAGCGTGTAAAATCGCCGCCTGTTTTTCCTCCCCTGTCGGCTCCGTCATTTCTCCCTGGAACAGCATAAACCATGCTGCCGCCGCAACAAAAATAAGGACACAAAGCACCATCATTGATGCAACAATAATTTTACCCTTGCGCATTGAATTGTTATCCCTGTCAAAATGGAAATCGAAAAAATCGCCTGAACGTATCACAGACTTTCATTCAATTAAAACAGATATGCCATTATCAATTCAGGTTTGCAACGTCAGGCAGCGGTAAAAAATAATAACTGGCATCAGTAAAAAAGCAGTAAAAATAACAAAAAACACGCTCTCCGCTCGTTTTACACATCCTGACAATGGGTTAAAAAATGCCGGGTTTCCCCGGCACACTATCAAAACATGGCTGCCCGCCACAGACGTAACTTCATGCCCCAGTAGCTGGTCCAGCCGCTGGTCGTGGTTACCACCTGCCCCTTCGACACCACTACCAACGTTGGCGTGACGCTGATTTCCCAGTTTCGTGATATCTCACCGCCGCTATCATTCACGACGGGGAACGTCACCCCTTTACGCGATAACCAGCGAGAAACCTCCCCGTCATTACCGGAACGCAGCGCGATGGTCATGACGTTCTCTCCTTCCGACTGCAAACGGGCGACATCCGGCGTAGTGAAACGGCAGATACCGCACCAGCTCGCCCAGAAGTAGAGCAGCACCGGGCGTTCTTCACTGATCGACGCCAGCGTTACAGTTTCCCCGTCCAGCGTATGCAGCGGCGTGCTGTCAAACATGGCCGGCATCTGCGGAGAACGCCAGACATCCAGCAGGATTATCACGCCTGCCAGCAGAACCAGTAAGATCGCGCCTTCACGCAGCCAGCGGCGCAGTTTACTGAGCATGAGCCACCGCCAGTTTTTCTTTCACCACCGCCTCAAGGGTCTCCCACGATACCGCGCCGGGGATCATCTCGTCGCCAATGATGGTTGCCGGCGTCCCCTGAACGCCAACCAGCCGGGCGAGTTGCAGATTGGTGCTCAACGTCTCCATGCTTTTCTCATCCAGCGTAACCGGCGTGGCGGCGGACTTTTCCTGCGCCTGTTTAATACTGGCGGCGGTGTGGTAGCCCTTTTTCTGCATCAGTTTCTCATGCAGCGCTAAAAACTGCTGCGGGTGCTCACGCCAGGTGGTTAACGCGGTACACGCCGACAGTACCGAGCTTTCGCCCTTAAACGGCAGCGGCTTAATCACTACCGCGACCTGCGGATACTTTTGCACGATCTTCTCCAGCAACGGATCGAGCTGCTTGCAGTACGGGCAGTTGTAGTCCGTAAAGTTGACGAGCGTCAGCGTCGCCTTCTCCGCGCCTATCCGTGGGCTGGCAGGATCGTTAAACAGCGCTTCCTGGATCAGCGCTTCAATTTGCTTTTCCTGCTCCGGCGTAAACGGCGCGGGTTCTTTCGCCATGCTCAGACCGGTAAACAGCGCTAACAGCATAATCATCAGATATTTCATGGCGTAACTCCTTTCGCATCGCGCAACGTTTGCAGCACCGCATCGCGCGTCAGCAGCGTGGGCAATGACTGACCCTGCGGTAAACCGGGGCCATAAATCTGGTTAAACGGCACAGCCACCTGGCCGCGTTTTTTCAAAAAGTTGGTGATGTCATCCGCAGGTAGCGTCCAGTCGCCGCGCAATGCGACAACATCCGGCTGTTGCAGCGCATCCTGTATCTCTTCTCGCTGTAACACGTTGTACTTATTGACCTTGCAGGTAATGCACCACTCAGCGGTAACGTCAATGAATACGCGTTTGTGCTGCGCAAGCGCATCCTGGATCGCCTGTTCGCTCAACGGCTGCCAGACGACGCGCTCTTTCGCCGGGCTGCTTGTCGCGTATCCCAGATGCGGCAGCAGGAGCGTCGCCAGCCAGATTGCCGAACCGAGCATCATAACGCCCAGTACGCGCCGCAATCCGTTCATCCAGCGTCCGGGACGCGGCAGGCGCAGCGCCAGACCAGGGCGTAGCGCGACAAACAGCCACGGCAGGCTCATCCCCACCCCGAGCGCCAGAAACAGCCCCCATAACACCGGGAAGGAGGCCGTCAACGCCACCGCAACGGCCGTCCCGAGAAACGGCGCGCTGCACGGCGTCGCCAGCAGCGTGGCAAACGCGCCCTGCCAGAAATGACCGGCCATCCCGTTGCCGCCGTGGGTGGCAAGTCGGGTCGTCATCGCGGAAGGCAGACGGAATTCAAACAGCCCGAACAGGCTGGCGCTGAAGATCAACATCACCAGCACCATAAACCCGATAAACCACGGGCTCTGGAACTGAATGCCCCACCCGAGCGCCTGATGGGTCAGCCGCAGAACGGTCATTAGCATCGCCAGCGCCATAAAAGAGGCAATAATCCCGGCAACCGACGCCAGAAACTGCCGCCGTATCCGCTGACGACTTTTCTCTTCGACGAGCAGAATCGAGCCGAGCTTCATCCCCAGCACGGGCAGCACGCAGGGCATCAGGTTGAGAATTAACCCACCCGCCAGCGCCATCAACATCACCTGCCAGAGCGGCAGTTCGGCGCTATCGGCCATTTTTGCCGTCGTACTGCCGATCGCCAGGGTACTTTCCTGAGCCACGCCGTCATTCGCCAGTACCAGCGTGACCGTTTGACCACGCAAATCGGGCGCCCCTTCTCCCCAGCCATCGCTGACAGGAACCGTCACCAGCAGTTTTTCGCCCTCAACACGCAGTTGCGGCTTGCCAAAATCAGCGTTATCAACGGCGTCGAGAAACAATGCTGGCGATGACCAGCCTCCGACACGCGTGGCTTCAACCACCAGCGCACCAGGACGAGCGCCCACGCTGAGCGTCTGCGTCAGCCCCCGGGAGAGCGGGATCTGCCCCATCGCCTGGGCATAGTCATGCGCGAACGCCGGGTCATGCGCCGAAGGTTTGAGGGTAAAGGGGTAATCGGTCAACAGGCAGACATTGCTGCAAGTAGACAAGGTCAGCACGCCGCTGAGCATCGCGGGTGACGGACCGCGAACCGCCATCGGGAAGGTCACGCGGTGGTGATAACCCTGAGTGGTCATACCGGCGACGTCAAAGCGCGACGGCGTCGGCCAGAACCAGTCAACCGCAGGTATATTTTCTTTCCAGGCAATGGCGGGCGCCACGCCCCCTTCCCCCGGCGAACGCCAGTAGGTTTTCCAGCCGTTTTCCAGTTTTACATCCAACAGTAGCCGGGTTTCGCCTTCCGGGGACGTGTCCGCGCGCAGGCGGACGCTGGCATGGTCGTTATCCGGCGAGCGCAGCCAGCCGCTTTCTGCCGCCCACGAGACGGGCAGCCATAGCAATAACAGACAGCACAAAGTCTGCCTGAAAACAGTGATCATATTTTTTCTCCGTGAACAGGTAATTAACAGTCAGCAACGGCCAGACTGTCATTCACGGAATACGCAGAAGCGTAGATGGACTCTGAGTGTGGGAGGCGAGATTGCTCGCGGTGGAAAGAATGGCAGGCGTACGGCGCGTACGGGCGCCAGCAGGGACAACAACAGACACAGCGCGAGAATCGCCCCTTCAAACAACACGGGCGGCGCGGCAAGCAATGATTTCGCGCTGAGTTCGCATGGCGTCACGGGCGAGGCATCATCAGCAGACGAGCTATCCGCCTGAGTGACGACCGCCGTCGCGGCTGGCGCCATCTGCAAGGCGTGCAGACCCGCCATGCGCTGCGCGGTGCAAACTATCACCACAACACATGCCAGGCAGAGGAACCACCATCCCAGTTGTTGACGTTTCGCCATGACATCCTCACTGATTGACGCGAGTTATCTTAGCCACTGACAAGGTTTTAGCAACCTTTGCGCTGTAAAGTTATGTCGGCGTCGCCCCGCTCATTACAGGCGAAACGCATTAGTTTTAATAATGATTTTGCTGTTTTCATACGCATCTTTCGGGTTTACCCTACACTTAACAACGATGACTTTTCCGGGGATTCCCTGCCGTATGTATTGATTTACGCGAGATAACGCTATGGAATTAAAGGATTATTACGCCATTATGGGCGTGAAACCGACGGACGATCTCAAGACTATCAAGACCGCCTACCGCCGATTGGCCCGCAAATACCATCCTGATGTCAGCAAAGAGCCTGATGCCGAAGCCCGCTTTAAAGAAGTGGCGGAAGCATGGGAAGTGCTGAGTGATGAACAGCGCCGCGCCGAATACGACCAGTTGTGGCAACACCGCAACGATCCGCAGTTCAACCGACAGTTCCAGCAGGGCGAAGGCCAGAGTTATAACGCCGAAGATTTTGACGACATTTTCTCGTCCATCTTTGGGCAACACGGCCGACAATCCCGCCAGCGTCAGGCGACGCGCGGCCACGATATTGAGATTGAAGTGGCGGTGTTCCTGGAGGAAACCCTTGCCGAACACAGCCGTACAATCAGCTATAACTTGCCGGTGTATAACGCGTTCGGTCTTGTGGAGCGTGAGATCCCTAAAACGCTGAATGTGAAAATTCCCGCAGGCGTTGGCAACGGACAGCGTATTCGTCTGAAAGGCCAGGGAACGCCGGGGGAAAACGGCGGGCCGAATGGCGATCTGTGGTTAGTGATTCATATCGCGCCGCATCCTCTGTTTGATATCGTCAATCAGGATCTGGAGATTGTGGTTCCTCTCGCCCCGTGGGAGGCCGCGCTGGGCGCGAAGGTCGCCGTACCAACGCTAAAAGAGAAGATTCTGCTGACCATCCCGCCAGGCAGTCAGGCCGGGCAGCGCCTGCGCATCAGAGGCAAAGGCCTGGTCAGCAAAAAACACACGGGCGATCTGTACGCTGTGATCAAAATCGTGATGCCGCCGAAACCCGACGACAGTGCCACAGCCCTGTGGCAGCAACTGGCGGACGCGCAGTCCTCCTTTGATCCACGCAAAGAGTGGGGGAAAGCATAATGGCTAACGTAACCGTCACCTTTACAATTACCGAATTTTGCCTGCATACCGGGGTTTCGGAGGAAGAGCTTAACGAAATTGTCGGGCTTGGGGTGATCGAGCCCTGCGAGAACGAAACCGCATCCTGGTTATTTGACGATCATGCGGCGATCGTCGTGCAGCGTGCTTTACGTTTGCGCCAGGAGCTGGCGCTGGACTGGCCGGGCATCGCAATGACGCTGACCTTGCTGGAAGAAAATGACCGACTACGCCAGGAAAACCGCTTGCTGATACAGCGTCTTTCCCGCTTTATCAAACACCCATAAAATAATAAACGGGGGTTGGCACACTGCCCGTCCCCTTATTTTTATCACCGCGATACGGTAAAAAACATTTCACCTTCACGCTCCTTAATATAATCCTTTATAGGTACTTCGACATCCATCGTCATTATTATTCCGTGGCAAAAGCCGTTAATCCGATATAAATCAAATCCTGCCCCCGGGAACCGCCGTAGCATAGTGGCATTCTGAATACATGTTCACAGGGAAATAAAGATCATGGGTGGGATGAAAAGAACGCGCTGGCAGCGTCGACCAGGCACCATCGGCGGTAAATTGCCGTGGAATGACTGGCGAAATGCATCGACCTGGCGCAGGGCGACACAATTTCTGCTCCTGCTGATCAATATTTATATTGGCATCACATTCTATTTTTGGGTCCGGTATTACGAAACTGCCGCCGCCAGCGTTTACGTCCCCAGACCCGGTGGTATTGAAGGCTGGCTTCCTGTCGCCGGTTTGATGAACATCCGATACACCTGGGAAACCGGTCTGCTCCCTCCTGTTCACGCCGCCTCCATGCTGCTTCTGGTTGCATTTATCGTCATCAGCCTGCTGCTAAAAAAATCTTTTTGCTCATGGCTGTGTCCTGTTGGCGCGTTGTCAGAGCTGATCGGCAAACTCGGAGAAACGCTCTTTGGGCCGTCGATTGCCCTGCCCCGCTGGCTCGATATTCCCCTGCGCGGTCTGAAATATCTGTTATTGAGCTTTTTTCTTTATATCGCGTTATCCATGCCTGCACAGGGTATTCAGATGTTCCTGATGTCAGCTTATGGCATTATTATCGACGTTAAAATGCTCGATTTTTTCCGCAATATTGGAACAACCACGCTTATCTGCGTCATATTTTTCGCCGTCGCCAGCTTATTTATTCGTCATTTCTGGTGTCGTTATCTGTGCCCTTACGGCGCTCTGCTTGGTCTGTTTTCGTTTTTTTCTCCCTTTAAAATCCGCCGCAATGCCGACAGCTGTATTGATTGTGGAAAGTGCGCTCAAAATTGTCCCTCCCGTATCCCGGTAGACACGCTGATTCAGGTCAGAACCGTTGAATGCACAGGCTGCATGACCTGCGTGGAGTCCTGCCCGGTTGCCTCAACGCTCAACTTTTCACTACGCACGCCTTCTGGCGCGCCGGAAGGAAAACGCGAGGCGATAAAACCGTTATGGCGACAGGCCGCGCTTTCGGGCGTCGCCATGACAATATTGATACTCGGGATACTTTTTGCCGCTGTCGCGATTGCGATGTATGCCGGCGCCTGGGATAGCCCGGTGCCGGAGCATCTTTACTTCCGCTTAATTCCCCAGGCGAGGATGATTGGGCATTAGTTAAGAAATAACGCGCCCACGCTGGCGGTGTTTTCATCCTAAATGGCGCTTTGCCTCCTGGCGCACCCGGTGCAGTACGTGATGTTTGATCCCACTGTAAGCCGGGTGTTCAGCCAGGGTTTCGATATCGCGTTCGCGGCCAAAAGGCAGTATGACCTCCTCAACGATTTTTCCAGGCTTCGCCGACATAATCAGAATACGATCGGCCAGGAACAGCGCCTCTTCTACGTCGTGAGTCACAAACAGCAGCGTGGTGCCGGTGGCAAGCCAGGCATCGCGCAGGAGTTCCTGCATCATCAGACGCGTTTGCGCATCCAGCGCGCCGAACGGTTCATCGAGTAGCAACACCTCCGGCTCCGGCAGCCAGGCGCGGGCCAGCGCCACGCGTTGTTTCATCCCGCCGGAGAGTTGCCAGGGCGCATGATGTTCAAAGCCTTTCAGCCCTACCCGCGTCAGCCAGTCCAGCGCCTGGGCGTTGACCTCATCTTTGTGGTATTTCCCCAGCCGTGGGCCAAAGGTGACGTTTTCCAGAACCGACAGCCAGGGAAACAAATTTGGCTGCTGGAAGATCATTCCCCGGTCTGGCCCTGGCAGCTTCACTGTCTTTCCGCCTGCCGCTACGCGCCCGCGATCCGGCTTGTTGAATCCGGCGACCAGATTCAGGATCGTGGACTTCCCGCAGCCGGACGGCCCCAACAGAACAACAAACTCCCCTTTCTCCAGAGACAAGCTGATATCGTCCAGCACCGTGAACGGCTGCGGTTTTGCCGCAAAAGAGAGCGATACGTTTTCCAGTGTGATGGCACTCATTACTCTTTCCCCGCCCAGGGCACAAAAAAGCGTTGCAGCCCCAGCAGCAATAAATCCAGTAAATAGCCGATACCGCCGAGCAGCAGAATCCCCAGCATCACGATATCGGTTCGCAGATACGAGCTGGCGTTAATCACCATCCAGCCGAGACCCGAACTGGCCGCCACCATTTCCGCCGCGATGAGCGATGTCCAGCCGATCCCTATCGACAGCCTGACCGTGGTAAACAGTTCCGGCAGCGCATCCGGCAACACCACGCGCAGAAAAATCTGTTTGCGCGACGCGCCGAGCGTTTGCGCCACACGAATGCGCGAGCGGCCAATACGATCGACCGCAGCAGATGCCCCCACGACCACGCTCAGGAAGGTGGCGATGAAGATCAGAAAGAACTTCGACGCCTCACCGATCCCCAGCCAGACGACCGCCAGCGGAATAAGCGCAATCTTGGGTAGCGGGCGCAAAAACTGCACGAACGGATTCAGTACCGCCGCCAGACCTTCCGACAACCCCATCAGCAACCCCAGGGGGATGCCGATGATAATTGCCACAGAAAAAGCGCTTAAGGCCCGGGCCAGGCTGACTGCGACATGCTCCCACAACGGCACCTGACGATAACCATCAGCCAACAGCTCTTCGGTGGTCAGACCGATATCCTGTAGCGACGGCAGCAGCAGCGGGTCCACCCATTGCCGCATCGTCGCCACTTGCCAGACGATAAAGAAAATAGCCACCGAAACGACGCTGATGGCGATGTGATAACTCAATCTCATTGCGCTGCTACCGCCGCGTCACGGATGTAGCGGGAGTTAATGGCGCTGTCCCAGTTCGCCGGGATATCACGTTTGCGGATCTCGCCAATCCCCGCCAGGAAGTCAGAGGTCTTGGTCAGCGCTTTGCCAATACCGCTGTCAGTCGTCTGGGTTCCATTGCCAAGCCAGTCCGCCGTACCCTGCTGCGTCAGGGTTGGGTATTCCAGCCCACCCAACGTATTCACGGCAGTCGTCACCGGCGCGCCCACCTCTTTCGCCACAATCGCCGCCGCGCGTTCCGGGTCTTTCTTAAACTCATCAACTTTTTCCTGATGAACGCGCAGGAACGCGCTGACGGTTTGCGGATACTGCTCGGCAAAGGCTTTACGCACGACGTAGTTGTTGTAAATCAGGTAGCCGTCCTTTTGCAGATCTTTGGTCGCGAATACCTGATGCCCGCCGGAGGCTTCAAGTTCCTGAGCAAACGGCGCCCAGACATAGCCCGCGTCGATATCGCCGCGTTTCCAGGCCGCGACCATTTCCGCCGGACGCAGCGGCAATAAGGTTATTTTGCTGCGATCGAGATGGTTAACGCTGATGGCGGCTTCAAGCGCATATTGCGCCGTCGAGTTTGGCGGATAGGCTACGCGTTTACCTTCAATATCGTTAATACGGGTAATGCCGTCTTTACCAATTAAACGCTCGTAGCTGGCAATCACCCCGGAGACACCGACAATCTCCACCGGCAGTTTTCTGACAATGCCTGCCGTTGCCGGGCTGGAGCCGAAATTGGCAATATCAATCGCGTTGCTGGCAAAATAATTTAACGCATCCGCACCGGACGCAAATTGCACCCATTTGACCTTGCTGTGTAAAGCGTTATCCAGAGAACCATCGGCTTTTGCCAGCATCAGCACCTGAGAACCACCGCTGTATGCCACGCGGACTTCTGCGGGTGTTTCGGCAACGCTGGTATTGACCCACAGGCCACCCGCTGCAAGTAATACGCAGAGACTTTTTTTCATTTAATTTATCCTTTAAATAATAACGTTATTAATGCCATGCTTCGCGCTGCGTTAGCCATAACCGGGCACACTGCTGCGCCAGCGCTTCTGCGGGATCAATCGACACGGCTAAATGCGGGGATGTCACCTCCGCCAGCGCAACCGGCACTTCCGTGCAGGCCAGCACCAGCCTCTCTGCGCCGCGATCGCACAATGCCTGAGCCTGTAAACTCAGCAGCTCACCGCCGGTACGCAGTTCGCCGCGTTTTACCGCATAGCACCCCGGCACAAACCACTGCCGTAGCTCCTCTGGCGTCGGCTGCACGCTTTCAATCCCCATAGAGGCGAAACCGTGCTGGAACCAACCGGCATCCAGCGTGCCCTGCGTGGCGATAAGCCCGACCCGGCGGGGCTTCTCTTTCCCTTCAAATACCGCCAGCGTGGCGTCCACAATATGCAGCAACGGCGCGTCGCTGTGCTGCGCCAGCGCCTCATACCAGTGGTGCGCCGTATTACAGGCGATCACAATGTGGCTGGCGCCCGCGCGGTTCAGCTGTTCCACACCGTGCAAGAGCTGCGGCAACGGCGAAGGCCCTGTTCCCGCCAGCGCCTGTTGGCGATCCGCAATTTGCGGCACATTCCACACCACATGGGGAATTTGCTGTTGATCGCTGCTGGCGGGCGTTGCGCGCAGCAATTTATGCATCAAATCAAGCGTCGCCAGCGGCCCCATGCCGCCAAGAATCCCCAGCAGAAAAGGTGTGCTCATGATGACAAAGAATCTGCGATGACCTGACGATAGCCAAACAGACCTGCGCTTCCTCCCGTATGGATAAACACCACATTCTCATCCTTGCGGAAATGGCCTTGACGGATCAGATCAATCAATCCGGCCATACCTTTACCGGAATAGACAGGGTCGAGCAGAATCCCCTCGTGCTGCGCCAGCAGTTGCAGCGCTTCAAGCATCCCCTCGGTGGGCAGACCATAGCCTTCGCCCACATAATCACTGTTGGCGACCACCGCCTCACGCGGCAATTCACCCGGCACGCCGAGCAGTTCCCGGGTCTGCTGCGCCAGACGCCAGACGTTGTGTTCCTGTTTATCACGCGGGGCGCGTACGCTAATCCCGAGGAGAGGAATGCCGCTGTGCGTGGCGGTTAAACCCGCAATCAGGCCAGCCTGCGTGCCTGCGCTGCCGGTGGCATGGACGATATGATCGATACGCAGCCGTAACTGGCTGGACTGCCAAAGCAACTCTTCCGCGCAGGATACGTAACCCAGCGCCCCGATTGCGTTCGAACCGCCACCGGGGATGACATAAGGGGTATGGCCCTGCGCACGCAGGCTTTCCGCATGATGCTCCATTGCCTGCTGCATATCCGTACCGCCAGGCAAATGGGCAATAACTTTGCCGCCGAGCAAACCGTCCAGCAGCACATTGCCGGATTGCTGATACTCATCACCCAGCGTCGTGACGCGTTGTTCGAGAAAAATATGCGCTTCCAGACCCAGTCTGGCCGCCGCCGCGACGGTCTGACGCACATGGTTAGACTGCGTGGCGCCCTGGGTAATGATAATATCCGCCTGTTTTGCCTGGGCGTCGCCGAGCAAAAACTCAAGTTTGCGGGTTTTATTGCCGCCAGTGGCAAGGCCGGTGCAATCGTCTCGTTTTATCCAGATATTTGGCCCCCCCAGCAAGCGTGAAAGTTGAGTGAGGGGCTCCAGTGGAGTCGGGAAATGGCCAAAATGAAGCCGGGGAAAACGCGCCAGATGCATAATAACTCCTGTAAAGAATAACGACGCTGCACATTAAAATTCGGCAGCGAGAGTAAGAAAGGTTCGTGGAATATAAGAATGACTATATTGATTTTCTCACTCACGGCTTACCAAGTTTTTCAGCTATGGATATGAGGAAAAAAGATAAAACAAAAAACGATCGCTTTATTTATTCGCCAGCATTCATTAACTGACCATCATGCCGATCCGTTTAAACAAATAACCAAATATGTCTTTTGGTGCACAGGCACGCTCAGGTATTTAATGCTTCCAGGGCGACAAACGCCTGCCAGTTGACGTCATCAATCCAGATGCCCTCTTCCTGGCGCCGGGCATACGCGCGCAATTCCGGTTCTCCGGGGATCTGCACATCGCGCCCTTCCTGCCCGCTACGAACCCAGTCCACCTGCGCTAACAGCGCCTGTGAGTAACGCTCCTCCGCGCCCAGCCGCGCGGGGTCAAATAGAATCGACAACATATTGTTGATGATTCCGGCACGCGGCGGAATTTGCTGGCTTTCGGTCTCGCCGCCGGTCAGCGCAGCGCCAAGTAAGCTACATATTAGCGACAATCCCGCGCCTTTATGGCCGCCAAAAGGCAGCAAAGCGCCGAGCGGCTCAGTCATTAATACGGCAGGGTCGGTCGTGGGTTGCCCGTTCGCATCTACCGCGCATCCTGCCGGGATGGCGCGCCCTTCATTCCAGGCGATGCGCGCTTTATTGCCCGCAATGGCGCTGGTCGCGAAATCAAGGATAACCGGAGGGCGGTTCTGTATCGGTACACCCACGCAAAAGGGGTTTGTACCAAGCCTGGCGCGCAGCCCATCGAACGGCAACACGGCCGACGGCGCCGCCACGTTAGCAAAATGGATCGAGACCAGCCCGGCGCTCGCCACCTGCTCTGCCCATGCGCCGATCCGCCCGAGATGGTGGGTATTAGACAAGCCAATTATTGCCACCCCAAACTGGCGCACACGCTCAATACCCACGCTCATGGCCTGTTCGCCCAACGCCTGGCCGAAGCCATGTCCCCCATCAAAAGAGACAATCGGCCCGGCATCAGACAAGGTGGTCAGCGTGGCGCCAGGGTTCAAATCTCCCGCCAGAATGGCCCGAATATAGCGAGGCAACAGGGTCACACCATGCGAGTCGTGGCCTTTTAATGAGGATTCGACCAGGTTATCCGCTACTTTTTGCGCGATATCAGATCCCGTACCCGCCCGTACCAGATGGCGTTTTAAAAGCGAACGTAAGTGATGATGTGAAAATAATGGCATGATTCTACTCACGGACATTGCCCCTGCAATGGCAAGGGCTATTAAAGAGGTGAGTCCGACTATAGCGAGGATGTATTTGTTACATAACCATGAATAATAACTAAGCTTTTCCGCTTATTAACTAACACGCCATGAATATCGTTATTCATTTTCCTGATATTCATTGCCATTTAAATCATTTCCTTTCCCTCTCGCCTCTGCCCATGATTTTTTGCTGAGAAACACCTTTCTGGGGAACAGATATGAATAAAAGAAACAGGGTATTTGCCTGGACGCTGGCGTTTTCCGCCCTTGGCGGAGTCAGCCAGTCGGCATTTGCGGAAGGGAACATTAGTATCGCGCAGCAATTTGGCATCGGTTATTTAATTCTTGATGTGGTGCGAGACCAGCAGCTTATCGAAAAAGAGGGGCAAAAAGAGGGGCTGGATATCAAGGTAGAGTGGCGCACGATTTCAGGCGCAACCGGGATGAATGAAGCGTTGCTCTCTGGCGCTCTGGACGTTGCGTCAGCAGGAGTTCCCCCGGTACTCACCCTATGGGATCGCACCAAAGGTAAGCAAAATGTGAAAGCGATAGCCTCGCTGGGATCGATGCCCAATTATTTATTGAGTAATAACCCGGCGGTAAAAAGCATTAAAGATCTGACCGAAAAAGACCGTATTGCCGTTCCGGCGGCTGGGGTCGGTTTTCAGTCTCGTACATTACAAATCGAGACGGCGAAATTATATGGCGACCAGGACTTCAAACGCTTCGATAAGATTAGCGTCAGTTTACCGCACCCGGACGCCAGCGCGGCCTTAATTGCTGGTGGCTCGGAAATTACCACGCATTTTTCCAGCCCGCCGTTTCAGTATCAGGCGCTGGAGCACAGCAACGTGCATAAAGTGCTCAGTTCCTATGATGTGCTGGGTGGGCAGGCGACATTTAATGTTCTCTATACCACCCAGAAATTCCATGATGAAAATCCAAAAACCTATAAAGCGTTTTATCGCGCCCTCAGTGAAGCCGCAAATATCATTAACCGTGACAAAAATGCGGCTGCCGAAACGTATATTCGCGTCGAGAAATCACGGCTGCCCTTACCGCTGGTACAAAAAATTGTTAACGATCCAGAAATCAGCTTTACGGTTTTCCCTGAGCGTACTGGCGTATATGCCGAAAAACTCCATGAGCTTGGCGTACTGAAAAATAAGGCCGACTCCTGGAAAGACTATTTCTTTAACGAAGCATGGGAAAACCCAGGCAGTTAAACCGCGACACCGGAGGCTCTGATGGTCACTCAGCAAATCGACGGCCCGCTGCTACAGGTCAGCAATGTTGATATTGAATACCGTACCCGTGAACGGCAAGTGCGCGCGACGCATGATGTCAGTTTTGATGTCTGGCCTGGCGACCGCTTTATTTTGCTTGGGCCGTCAGGCTGCGGGAAATCAAGCCTGCTGAAAGCCACAGGCGGTTTTCTCGCCCCGCGCAGCGGCCACATTTCGCTTGCGGGAACGCCGGTTAGCGCTCCCGGCCCGGAACGCATGATGGTATTCCAGGAGTTCGACCAACTGCCGCCGTGGAAAACCGTGCTGGAAAACGTCATGTTTCCTCTGCTGGCCAGCCGGAAAGCCAGTCGTTCACAAGCAAAAGAGACGGCGCTGCATTTTCTCCACAAAGTCGGGCTGGCAGAATTTGCCGACGCTATGCCCCATATGCTCTCCGGCGGGATGAAGCAGCGCGTCGCCATTGCGCGGGCGCTGGCGATGAAACCACGCATCCTGCTGATGGACGAGCCCTTTGCCGCGCTGGATGCGCTGACCCGACGCACAATGCAGGAGGAACTGCTTGCGCTCTGGGAAGAAGAGCGCTTTACCCTGCTGTTCGTCACCCATTCGATTGAAGAAGCGCTGGTGGTGGGCAGCCGTATCCTGGTGCTTTCGCCGCATCCAGGGCGCGTCAGGGCGGAGCTTAACTGTCATCAGTTCACGCTTAATGATTTCGGCAGCGAGGCGTTTCAGCACGCTGCGCGTCATATTCACCGTCTGTTATTCCCGACAATCGGGAACAGTCCGTCTCACTCATCCGGCGAGGAGCCAGAGTATGTCCCAGCCACCGTACATTCGTCCTGAATTCGAACGCGAATTACCGCCGCTGCGCAATCTGCCGGTGGAAACGCCGCTACCTTTAAGCCAGCGCCTGTGGAATCAGACGTGGCTGCGCAAGTGTCTGATTGTCGCCCTGGTGCTGGCGCTATGGGAGATCGCCGCGCGAATCCAGCAAAACGATCTGATGTTGCCCGGAGTACTTCAGACGTTACAGGCGTTTAGCGAAGACATGCGCAATGGCGAACTGCCGGAAAAAATCGTCAACTCACTCAGTACCCTGTTGAAAGGGTATCTGGCAGGCAGTGCGCTGGCGCTGATTGCCAGCGCGCTGGCCGTGACCACCCAGTTTGGCCGCGATCTGCTCAGCACATTAACCGCGATGCTAAATCCGCTGCCGGCAATTGCGCTGCTGCCGCTGGCTTTGCTGTGGTTTGGTCTGGGGAATGCCAGCCTGATATTTGTGCTGATACATTCAGTGATGTGGCCAATCGCGCTGAATACCTGGTCCGGCTTTAGCAGCGTACCGGAAACGCTACGCATGGCGGGGCGCAACTACGGCCTCAGCGGGCCACGCTATGTGATCACGATTCTTATTCCGGCATCGTTGCCCGCTATCCTGTCCGGGCTCAAGATCGGCTGGGCGTTCGCCTGGCGCACGTTGATTGCCGCCGAACTGGTATTTGGCGCGTCCAGCGGCGAAGGAGGCCTGGGCTGGTATATCTTCCAGAATCGCAATGAGCTGTTCACCGACCGGGTATTTGCAGGACTGTTAACGGTAATCGCGATTGGCCTGCTGGTGGAAGGCGTGGTATTCGCCAGTCTGGAAAAGATCACGGTGAAACGCTGGGGGATGCAGCGTTAACCCCTCCCCGCGTTCTTTGCAGCCGGACGTTGTCCGGCTTAGCGCGAAATGGTCTTAGTTCCCTTTTTGCTTTTCACGTAGCCACGGCGTTCTGGCGATCAAGACCTGCTCACACTTTACCGATAGCGGTTTCATGAAAGACGACAGCCTTTCGATGCAAATCAGAATCCCAAAATACAGCATCACCGCCTGGGTCGCATTCAGTACCGACATATCGATATTGGCGCTGACAAATATCACCACCACATGCTGCAACAGCATAATAATGTAGGCCCGCGACGCCAGGCTGGATAACCCCTGCCGGAAGCGATCCAGATTAAACAGGGGATGAATCAGCGGGTATCCCGCCAGCAGAATGAAGAGGAAGGCCGCAGCAAACAGCAGGCTTGAGGGTTTCAGAGGAAACAGCACTTCCCGAACCGGTAGCTGATCGATATGCGCCACAATCACCCCGGTCACCACCAGCAGCAGGCTGACTGACGCCGCCTGAAGACGGTAGCGCGTGAACCACGGCTGAAAGTGTATGAACAGCATCCCGAAGGTAAAATCACTCACCCGAACCTGTGCTGACCAGTAAGGGTTCACGATGCTTTTATCATATGCCAGTAGCGTAACGACGACCGCCGCCAGCATCGTACAGACAGGAAAACGGACAATGGCCCAGTAGATCACCGGAGAAACGGCGTACAGCAGGATAATACAGCCAATAAACCACTCTCCGGTGAAGTACGCGGTATTGATGTCGTAGACACCGTGCAGATAATGGTCAAACCCGAGAACGGAAGGCAGCAGCGAGTGAAATGCACGCTTCCCGGCGAGCACGTCAGCCAGCGGATTGCCTGGATAGAGGAAAAACACGCTCAGGATGAGGAACAGGATCGCCATTGAGAAATAAGCGATGTTGTAGGGAAGCAGGATCGAATAGACGCGTTTCAGGTAATACTCCTGTACAGAGTATTTACGCAGCGACAGGTAAGCCAGCGCGCCGGATATCATGAAGAAGAAAGAGACGCCCAGCCGCCCTATTCCTCCGGTCAGGTATTCGCGCGGGAACGTCAACACGGTACTGGTATCGAACATGTAGCTGTAATGCGAAGTAACAACCAGCAGTACAGCCAGAATGCGGAGAATATCAAAAAAATAATTACGTGTTGTTTGCATACTCTTTCTTGTTAACAAGCCAGCAGACAACATGACAAAGGTCCGGTTGCATACTGGGAAAATGACCAGGCCTGTTCAAGGATAACGTGTAGATTACGCTTGCGTGATACTTTGCAGATCCCTCAGCATCCTTCTGAGGCACTTAAGTTTGTTTTTATCCCGTATAACGCTCCAGAACTTGCTCAACTGAAAGAGCGTCTTATCCCCAAAGCCGTCAATAACTTTGAAGCGGTACTCCTGACGAGCATCATCCCAGGCATAAACAATATTTTTGCAATGCAGCGAGTTGATAATGACGTCTGTATGAATAAACCACGCTAAAAAAGCGTTGAGCTTACTGAATTTCTCCGCGTCCAGTTCGTTGTGCTTTGCAAGGTCATACAATGTTCTGGCAATGTTGCCCTGTTGGTCATGCTCTTTGACGATAACCTGCCCAATCCCTTTATCTGTCTCCACTAGCCCTTCAATTTTCTGGATGAAGAGCGAGTCGGTTTCGTCGCGCGGCTTGCACTCTTTGACGTCCCGATAGACTTCACGAAGTTTACTTTTATATTTGGGAATGCTCGGGATGACGACTTTGATCAGTAGTTGATGATTGTGCGGATGCTGAAAGACGTAACGATCGTTCCCTCTGGCCAGTAAATCATTTTCGGTCAAGGTAAGCTTTTTCATACAGTGTTGACTCATAAAAGAAAAAAACAGACTGGCCCATGCAAACGAAGAAATGGCGTTACGTCATATCCTGGTTACAGCCGAGACAGTTTAATGTTAATAACCTAAACGGCAGGTCAATGAGTCATGAAGTCGGCGGACGGTTCACGTCCGCCGGAAGGCTATCAAAACGTCACGTTCACTTTTCCCCAGAATGTTCTTCCCGGTTCATTCACCGACGTATTCGCGGAGTAACCAAAGCTGCTGTTACCGGCAAGGTTCAGATGTTCGCTGTAGGCTTTATCAAACAGGTTATCAACGCCCGCGCTGAGTTTCACAGACTTGTTCAGCCGGTAGGCCGCATTCGCGGAGAATATGGCGAACCCCGCGCTGCTATCAAAATCTTTACCCACGACGTTCCCTTCGTTAATCGCGACGCGATGCTGGCTGCTGACCAGACGCAGCAGACCGGTACTGCTCCAGTCGCCGCGTTCCCATGTCAGACCCAGGCGCGCTTCAAGCGGCGGAATCTGCGGCAATGGCTGATGGTCGTCGGTATTTCGCCCCCAGGAATAAGCAACGCTGGCATCGGTTTTCCATGTTTCGGTCAATTGATAGCCGATGCCCGCTTCTCCCCCCATGATGGTCGCATTGACGTTATCAACCTGACTTATACGGGGATGATGAGGGTCGTAACGGAACAGAATAAAATCATTAACCCGGCCAATATAGGCAGAAACCCAGCCGTTAAGACGCTTACCGGTATACTGCGCGCCAATATCAAGCTGAGTCGTCTTTTCCGTTTTGACGTTATCGAAAACATCTGCCGACCCGTCAGGGCCATAGGTGGGAGAAAAAAGCTCCCAGTAGTCGGGGAAACGCTCGGTATAGCCGATCCCCGCGTAAAACATCACGGGCATCTCCGTCAGGTTATGCTCAACGCGCACAAACCCGGCCGGTAGTAGATCCGTGCGCTGCGAGGAGCCGGTGTCAGTGAAATTGTCCACCAGCACGCGATCAAGACGCGCGCCGCCTGTCACTTTGCTTTGCTCCGTCGCAAGCCAGGTCAATTCACTGAATAAACCATAGTCGTGAAAACGGGCGTCTTTGTCCCAGCGGTCATCGTCTTTACTGCGATGCGTGCTCAGTTGCGTATCAACGCCGCTGCGTAACTCATAGTCTGACCACAACCACGTTCCCATCATCCGTCCGCCAACGGTACGGCGATCCAGCTGCATTGCCATTGGCATACTCATCGAATGCATGGCAGAACTGTGTTCCATCGCCGAACCCATGCTTCCTGACATATTCATGCCGGGAGCGCGCAGCGAGTAGTTATCCATAACGTGATTCGCATAGTTGTAGTAGATATTCGCTTCTAACTTATCAAATACCTCGCCGATGCCGGATTTCTCAAACCGCATCCCCAGGCTTTCACGCCTGAACCGGGAGCCGTCCATACTGCGCCCGGCATAGCGGGCTTCACCGTCGCCTTTACCCGCCGTCATTTCCAGCAGCGTGTCTTTGTCTGGCGTCCAGCCCAGCGCCATATCGCCGTTCCATTTATCCCATTTCGACGGCACGCGGTCGCCATTGCCATCTTTGTAGTCACCCGCCCGGGATTTGTTGCCGATAAGCCGCAAATAGCCGTCCTCACTTCCCAGGCTGATGTCCGCATTTTCATCCCAGCGGTTATTCGAGGCGGCAAGGACGCTGGCCGTCCCCTGAATACCGGGTTTATCAAAACGCGGCTGTTCCCGGTCAAAGCGGAGGGTTCCCGCAGAGTTGCCCGGCCCCCAGAGCACGGTTTCCGGCCCCTTTATCAGGGTTAGCACATCAAAACTTTCCGGGGAGATATAAGAACTCGGCGCATCCATACGTGCCGGGCAGGCTCCCGGCATTTCGCCGTTATCGGTCAAAATTCGCAGACGAGAGCCAAACATCCCGCGAAAGACCGGATCGCCGTTTGTCCCGCCATTGCGAATTTGCGAGAACCCAGGGATCGTTTTCAGATAATCAGAGCCATCGCTGGCGGGAACGGGCTGACGAGGCGTTTTTGGCGACGTGACGATTTCCAGCGGAGAAGCGACCGGCGCGGTCACAATCATTACCGAATCATCCGCCATTTTTGCATGATCGTGCTGTTCGCTTGCCCACGCTGCCTTTGCGGTCAACGCGATCAGAATCAGAGAGGCCAGAGGAGTAAGCCCGAAGTATTGCCGTTTCATAACATTCCTTACTGTTTTTCAGGCGCAACGACGCATTGCCCGTCAAAAGGGCAAAACGCTACGCAATGTCTGTTTTTTTATTGTTTAAAACGAAAACGGAAATACAGCAGGCGGCGCGCGAGCGCGCTGAGGCGCCCACGGGCGGAAGATAACGGAAAGGTGTAATGGCCGTACCGAACAACAGATAACAAACAGCAGCAACAGCCAGAGCAAGAACACCAGCGCAAACTGGACAAACGGCAGATGTACCAGCAACTGGCAGTACCCGCAGACGATCTCTTCCACGGGCGACATCGCTTTGCCGGACATCATCTGGTGAGCGACCGAAAGAGAAGGCTCACACGGCGCAGAAGCCGCCATGTCATGGTGCGAGTCTGACGACATCATCACCATTGAGTGCGACGAGTGCTCACAGTCGGCCTGGCGGGCAATTGATTTTGAAATAACGGGCGCAATAAACAACATGGCGACGGCAAATAATGCCAGCCATGCTGTTATTCGGTTGATTCGCGTTCGCCCGTGCAAAACGTTACCCGGAGTTGAGGTGTTTGTCAGATTGTAACTGATTTACATTCGCAATATCACAACTAATTACAGGGGAACAGCTGATTCATAGCCCCACACATCACATCTCGCTTCCCTGACCTGCGCTAAAACTTATAGTGCTCTTTACTCAGGCCATATTTCTTCATTCTGAGATAGAGCTTTTTACGGGGAATTTGCAGGTACTCTGCCACTTCGTTAATGCGCCCCTGATGGATATTCAGCGCTTCGGTGATGATCTGCCGTTCAACGTCTTCGACCCGCTGGTCAAGCGGCGTCGGCTCACCGACGTGCATCTGTGGATTCGCCGTTTCCGCGAGCGGCAATACCCCCACGGCAAACAGTTCGGCGGCGTTCGCCAGTTCACGGACGTTGTTCGGCCACACCCGGCGCATCATCCCCTTCAGCAGGTCGTTATCCACCTCCGGCACCGGATGATTCAGCCGTTGACAGGCTTTCTGCAAATAGTGATGGAACAACGGCCCGATATCATCAGGTCGCTGTGACAGGGGCTGACAGGCGATTTGCGTCATGGCAAAACAGTAATAAAGCTCCGCTACAATCTGGTTGCTGGCCGCCAGCTCCACCAGCGAAGCGTTGCCGATACCGATCAGGCGAAAAGGCCGCCGCTCCAGACTCTGCAACTGCACCAGTTGATGCTGCTGTTCACGGGTCAGATTCTCCGGGTGACTTAATACCAGCGTCCCGCCCTGAACCTGCGCGATAAGCTCATTAAGTTTTTGGGCACTGTCAGGGGTCAGTTCGCAGTAAATAAAAGGGCCCCCGGCGTTACGCCCCAGTTGGTGCAAATAGCGCGCGCCGGTCATGCGGCCGGTTCCCGGTTCGCCGTAAAGCCAGACCGCAATATCCGTTTCTGCCAGTTGCTGTAAGCGCTGACGATACTGATGCGTCCATTGGCTGCGCCCAATTAGCTCAACCTGCAACTTCTGCTGGCAGTACTGGCGACGCGCTATCACCGATTGCCTATGGCGTAACGCCGCCTCAACCAGCGAGAGTAACTTGCCCGGGTCTACCGGCTTTTGCAGGAAATCCCAGGCCCCTTTTTTCACCGCATCCACCGCCATAGGCACGTCGCCATGTCCGGTGATAAGCAGAATCGGCAGTTGCTCGTCATCCTGATGAAACAACGTCATCAAATCGATGCCGGAGCAGCCAGGCATGCAGACATCACTCAACACGATACCGGGCCAGTCCTTCTGCACCCACTCCCGCGCATCAAAGGGATTATTGCAGACACAGACGTGATAACCTGCCTGCTCAAGCAGCTGTGTATAGGCATCAAGCACATCGGCATCATCATCAATCAGCAGAATCGAACATTCATTACTCAACATCTTTTACATCCGTCACATTGAATTGCAGCACCACGCAGGCATTTCGCGTCAACGTGGACGCCAGGCGCAACGCGCCTTCCATTTGCGTCATCAGCGAAACACAAATCGAAAGCCCAATGCCCAGCCCCACATCTTTACTGGTCGTAAACGGCTTCAGTAATGAGGGTAGCAAGGCCGCAGGCCAGCCGGGGCCATTGTCGGCAATCAACACGCACAGCGTGTCGCCCTGAATTTGCCAGCTCACCGTAATTGCCGCCGCGTTCGGGCAGGCGTCGAGCGCATTCGCCAGCACGTTCACCAGCACCTGCTGGATGCGTACTTCATCACCGCTGACCCAAACGGTTTCATCCGGTATCGCGAGCGCCCCCTGCTGAGGCTTATGGCGCATCGCCAGCAGTTCCCACGCCGCCGTAAACGTCTGGCGTAAATCAACCGGATGCAGCGGCGTTTCCAGTTCAGCACGACGGGTAAACTGGCGCAGCGAGCGGATAATCGCGTCAATGCGGTTAATCAGCCCTTCCGCTTTGCTTAACGTCGTTCGCGCCTGTTCCGTCTGCCCCTGTTCAATCGCCCGCCCTGCCGTAAACAGATACATCGACAGCGCATTCAGCGGCTGGTTGATCTCATGCGCCAGCGTGGTCATCGTCTGCCCGACCACCGCCAGTTTTGCCGTCTGGATCAGCTCGTCCTGGGTGGCGCGCAGATCGGCCTCAATCGCTTTTCGTTCGGCGATCTCCTGCTCAAGTTGCTGTTTTTGCGCGTTAAGCTGACCCAGCGTGTGGCGAAGCAAACCCGCAATACGCCCCAGCTCATCCCGCCCATACACCGGAATCGTGGCATCCGTCCGCCCTAAACCAATCTGCACCACCGCCTGATTCAGCGCGGTAAAGCGTTTCACCAGCCGCGAACGGATAAAATAATGGTTCAACACCCACGCCAGCAGCAGCGCCAGCAGCGTCGCCACCAGAATCAACCCGCCGCTAACGCGGACAATCTGCTCCATACGCTGATTAAACATCTGCATTTGCTGGTGACTGCTGCCAAGCTGGGCCTCAAGCAGCGTCCTGAAGCGCCCCAGCGTCGCTTCTCTGGCGCGGCTGGCATCCACTAACGCTTTTTGCGCGGCGACATAGTCGCGCATGGTGTCCGGCATTTTATTTTTCACCATGCCAATTTCCAGCAGCTCATCAATGGTTTGCCGCAGGGTGATCGTACTCGGCCAGTCATTCAGCGCACGAATATTTTCATCCGCCGTTTTTTTCAGGTTTTCGAGATAGCGGATATGCGTCTCAACCAGCATGCCATCATCATTTCCAGACTTCAGTTCATTGAGCCTGTCGCGCAGGTCGTCAACAATTTGATTCTCGATGCGCGCCAGCGTATAGACCTGCTGCTGCTCGTTCTGTACTTCACGGGAGCGTTTCAGATACTGCGCCGCATCGCCTTGCCGGGCTTCAATCTGATCCAGCAGCGTTCCCTGTTGCCAGGTGAAATCCTGCACCAGAGAATTCAGTTCGGTGGTGAAATCGTCGTGAAGCCAGTCAATACGCGCAGACAGCTCACCCACCTTTTCACGTACCAGAAACATGTTGTAGAGCACGCGATCCAGTTCCGACAGCAGCGCGCGGCTGTCCTGCAAAATCACCGCCAGCTGCTGGCGTTCTGCGGGTGACAGCCCCTGGCTCAGCCGCTCGATTTTATCCAGATGCTGAATAATCTGGTTGCGCAGTTGCAGGCGCACCGTAGTGTTGGGCGCCAGCAAAAACTCATTCAACTGATCCACCACCAGATTGAGATTCCCTTCAATCAGAAAAGCAGAATGGATGCGGGGAAAATACTCATCCAGCGAATAGCGTATTTGCGAGCTTTGCTCATGCCATGAATAGAGGCTGACGCTGCTGACTATCAGCGTCAGCAGCGCGCCCATCAGGAAAGCGCCCCGTAAACTGCTGCTGATGCTGATTTGCCGCAGACGTTGCAGCATTGACCCGCCCTTCATTTCAGTTCTTCCAGTTTATTGATAGCCTGACGCTGGTTGTTGAGAAACCAGATCTGCCACTCCATCATTTGCTGCTCAGCAAAGCTCTTATTGTCGAACTGCGCCAGCCAGGCTTCATCTTCACTGCTTGCCGGATCGACCGGCACTCGGGTTAACAGCGCGCGTATTTCAGGCAACGGACGCTTAAGACGGGCTTCCGCGCTGTGCAGCGCTCGCCAGGCATCTTTCAACTGGGCGAGACGAAAGCTGATTGCCGTATCAAACATACGCTGAACCAGACGCTGACGTTTCAGGATCAACCGATAATTTAACGGCGGTTGATTCATCAGCACCGCCTGTTGCGCTGCCCGTGGGTTTCCTGCCGCCAGCGGCGTAACCGGATATTTCCCCGTATTGGCGTCAGCGAGGATCCGCTGCCCTTCCAGGCTTAGCAGATAGCGAATAAAACGTCGCGCTTCGCTGGCATGCTGGCTGTTTTTGAGTACCGCGACATAGGTGGGCGAAACGGCCGACTGCGGAAAGTAGGTAAAGGCCAGATGAGGATCGTTCAGCAACAGATTGGCATAGTTATCAATCACCGGGCCAGCCACGCCCAGCCCGCTTTTTATTTTATCCGCCACGCCAAAGCTGCGTGATGAAATCGTCACGAGGTTTCCCGCACTCGCCAACAACGTTTCCCATCCCTGCGCCCAGCCTTTTTGTTGCAACAGCGCCTCCACCATCAGGTGGTTGGTATCCGAGCGCGATGGGCTGCTCATCAGCAGCGCCCCCTGATATCTGGGGTCGGTCAGGTCGTCCCAGCCCGTTGGCGAAGGCAGATGCCGTGCAGTCAGCGCCGAGCGATTAATCAGCAAACCGAATCCCGAGATAGCCACAGCAACGGAGGTTGAACGGATCGATTCCGGCACCAGATGTTGACTGACTGACGGCGCACCGTTGAACGGCGCCAGTTTTTGATGTTCCTGAAGATGCTGAAGCAACATCGGCGACGAGGTCAGAATCAGATCAACGTTTTCCGCATTTGCCGTATCAAGCAACTGTTCCAGCGAGGCGCTGGTGCGATTGAGCGTGCGAATCATCACCGACCCCGACTCCGTCTGCCAGCGCTGGATAATCCACGCGGTGGCGCTGGGGGAAAATGTTGTCGCCATCACCAGTTCATTGCTTTGCGCCGCACAGGGTCTGAACAACGCGGTCAGCAGCAGCAACGCGAACGTTTTGCGAACCATCCCGCCCCGACGAAGAAACATGTTTGTGATCCCGTTCATAAATATTGAGATATCGAAAAAATAGCGTTGAGACAAAACTTACCCGTTTATGACGATTAGCGGATGAATAACCACTATCGTAAAAATATTCGTGCTGGCATCCGAAAATACCAGCAAAGATTACCAGATAATGAATGTGGAATTTGTTAATATCCGCACAAGCCAGGCATAAAATCAGCGCCTGATTAATTACGCCGCATTTCACTCATTCAAAACGTGTCAAAAATAACCTTTCAATTCATCATTTTGAGTCAATTTTGACACATTTCATCGACTTGAGTTTCATGGCCGCTTATTTCACTCTTCATGCCGAATACTCCTGATGTTCATACCAATATAAAATACAGGTGACGACATGTTATCAATATTTAAAACAGGGCCATCGGCGAATAAAGTTCCTGCTGAGAAAATTCAGGCAACTTATGGTCGATACCGTATGCAGGCGCTGCTTAGCGTATTTCTGGGCTATCTGGCGTACTATATTGTGCGCAATAACTTCACATTATCCACGCCTTACCTGAAAGAACAGTTAGACCTGAGCGCCACGCAGATCGGTTTGCTCAGTAGCTGTATGCTCATTGCGTATGGAATCAGCAAAGGTGTCATGAGCAGCCTCGCAGATAAAGCCAGCCCGAAAGTCTTTATGGCCTGCGGCCTGGTGCTGTGCGCTATCGTAAACGTCGGATTGGGGTTCAGTACCGCATTCTGGATCTTCGCTGCGCTGGTTGTCCTGAACGGCCTGTTTCAGGGGATGGGTGTCGGCCCCTCTTTTATCACTATCGCTAACTGGTTCCCGCGTCGGGAGCGTGGACGTGTGGGGGCGTTCTGGAACATTTCGCATAACGTTGGCGGCGGGATTGTCGCCCCGATCGTAGGTGCCGCATTTGCAATCCTCGGCAGTGAACACTGGCAGAGCGCCAGCTACATTGTTCCGGCCTGCGTGGCGGTGGTTTTCGCCCTGATTGTACTGCTGCTTGGTAAAGGCTCGCCGCGTGAGGAGGGCCTGCCTGCGCTGGAAGAGATGATGCCGGAAGAGAAAGTGGTGCTGAAGACCAGACACGCCGTAAAAGCGCCGGAGAACATGAGCGCATTCCAGATCTTCTGCACGTACGTGCTGCGTAACAAAAACGCCTGGTATGTCTCCCTTGTGGACGTGTTCGTCTATATGGTGCGCTTCGGCATGATCAGCTGGTTGCCTATCTACCTGCTGACGGTGAAACATTTTTCCAAGGAACAGATGAGCGTCGCCTTCCTGTTTTTTGAATGGGCGGCCATTCCTTCTACCCTGCTGGCCGGCTGGCTCTCCGACAAACTGTTCAAAGGTCGTCGGATGCCGTTAGCCATGATCTGTATGGCGCTGATCTTCGTCTGCCTGATCGGTTACTGGAAAAGTGAATCTCTGCTGATGGTGACGGTTTTCGCGGCGATTGTTGGCTGCCTGATTTACGTCCCGCAGTTTCTGGCCTCTGTCCAGACGATGGAAATTGTTCCCAGCTTTGCCGTAGGTTCAGCCGTTGGCTTACGCGGATTTATGAGCTACATCTTTGGCGCCTCGTTAGGCACCAGCCTGTTTGGCGTGATGGTGGATAAAATGGGCTGGCACGGCGGTTTCTATCTGCTGATGGGCGGGATCGTCTGCTGCATTCTGTTCTGCTATCTCTCTCATCGCGGCGCGCTGGAACTTGAGCAACAGCGTAAGAACACTCAGCAGGAAGACGCCTCTTTAACACTGGCCGACGCACAATAATCGCCCACACCAGGGAAAAGAAAACCCCGGATAGCTTTTGTTATCCGGGGTTCGGCATGATCTGAAAGAAGCGGGATACGATATTCTTCGCCATAAAAACAAAGGGGCTACCTTTCGGTAACCCCTTGTTTAATCTGGCGGAAGCGCAGAGATTCGAACTCTGGAACCCTTTCGGGTCGCCGGTTTTCAAGACCGGTGCCTTCAACCGCTCGGCCACACTTCCTGAATGAGGCGCACTATAAACATCCCGATGCGCCGTGTAAAGCCCGAATGTGTTCGTTTGCCTGAAAAACAGGCAAAAAGCTGTTAATAGCCTGAAATAACAGCAGATTGACCATTTATTCAGCATAAAAAGAGGCCCGGCGGCAAATGTTCCGTTGCGCCTCTTTTATTATGCGCTCATCATCAACCTTTACTGCCGCCTCTTCTCCCCCGTCACGTTTTATGTCGGGTGAGTTTCGCGACAACGCCTGAAATAACATGCTTAACCTGTTAGAGATCAAATGCGTAAAGATGGGTAAAACCGCTGTGTGATTATCAGCGGTTTTATTATCCTCTTTCGCTAATTACATCTGTCATAAGAGAGTGACTCATGGATCGTATTATTACTTCTTCACGCGACCGCACATCGCTACTCAGCACCCATAAAGTGCTGCGCAATACCTATTTCCTGCTGAGCCTGACGCTGGCGTTCTCTGCGATCACCGCCACCGCCAGTACGGTACTGATGCTGCCGTCTCCGGGTCTCATTCTGACGCTGGTAGGCATGTACGGTCTGATGTTCCTGACCTATAAAACGGCGAATAAACCCACCGGTATCCTGTCGGCGTTCGCCTTTACCGGCTTCCTGGGCTACATTCTTGGCCCGATTCTCAACGCCTACCTCTCAGCGGGTATGGGCGATGTTATCGGCATGGCGCTGGGCGGTACGGCACTGGTCTTCTTCTGCTGCTCCGCTTATGTACTGACAACGCGTAAAGACATGTCCTTCCTGGGCGGTATGCTGATGGCGGGTATCGTTGTGGTGCTGATTGGCATGGTTGCGAATATCTTCCTGCAACTGCCTGCGCTGCATCTGGCCATCAGCGCGGTGTTTATCCTGATCTCTTCCGGGGCAATCCTGTTCGAGACCAGCAACATCATCCGTGGCGGTGAGACGAACTACATTCGCGCAACGGTCAGCCTGTATGTCTCGCTGTACAATATCTTCGTCAGCCTGCTGAGCATTCTGGGCTTCGCCAGCCGCGATTAAGATATAAGAACGCATTAACCAGGCCCCGCTTATGCGGGGCTTTGTTTTTTGGTAAACTGGCGCCAGTTTGACTAACGCTGTGAAGAATTTATGTTGATCTTTGAAGGCAAAGAAATCAGTACGGATAGCGAAGGCTATTTAAAAGAAACTGCGGAATGGAGCGAGCCTCTGGCAGTCACGATTGCTGAAAAGGAAGGTATTACCCTCTCTCCTGAACACTGGGAAGTGGTACGTTTTGTGCGTGATTTCTACCTGGAGTTTAATACGTCTCCGGCCATCCGTATGCTGGTGAAAGCAATGGCGAATAAGTTTGGCGAAGAAAAAGGCAACAGCCGCTACCTGTATCGCCTGTTTCCGAAAGGCCCGGCAAAGCAGGCAACGAAGATTGCTGGCCTGCCTAAACCGGTGAAATGTATTTAATAGCGGATACGGAAACCTGTTAACTCCTCGCCAGGGCGATGTGGCTCACTCAGAACCCTTTCTACCCTGGCGCTACGTGGCCCGCCATCCTTCAGCCACTTCATCAGTTTGTCCACCTGTTCACTTTCGCCACAGGCCACCACCTCCACGCTTCCATCATCCAGATTGCGCGCATAGCCCGTCAGCCCCAGGCGCTGCGCTTCATGCTGCGTGGTATAGCGAAAACCAACGCCCTGAACCCGACCGTGTACCCAGGCGATTATGCAAACTTTCGACATTGTTGTGCTCCTTATCATCGCGGGGCGCGTTGCAAATCCTCGCAAAACTCAGGACAATGGCGCCCATTTCTTTGATTCGACAGAATAGCAAATTATGAGTGTACGTTTAGTGTTAGCCAAAGGGCGCGAAAAATCTTTACTTCGTCGCCATCCGTGGGTCTTTTCCGGTGCCGTAGCCCGAATGGAAGGTAAAGCCAGCCTCGGTGAAACCATCGATATTGTTGACCATCAGGGTAAATGGTTAGCGCGCGGCGCCTATTCTCCCGCCTCGCAAATTCGTGCACGCGTCTGGACATTTGATCAGGCGGAATCCATCGACATTGCGTTCTTCACTCGTCGTCTGCACCAGGCGCAACAGTGGCGCGACTGGCTGGCGAAAAAAGACGGGCTGGACAGCTACCGTCTGATCGCCGGTGAATCCGATGGCTTGCCGGGCATCACTATCGACCGCTTCGGTAACTTCCTGGTTCTGCAACTATTGAGCGCAGGTGCGGAATATCAACGCGCCGCGCTGATCAGCGCGTTGCAAACGCAGTATCCCGAATGTGCGATCTACGACCGCAGCGACGTCGCCGTGCGTAAAAAAGAGGGAATGGAACTCACCCAGGGGTCCGTCACCGGCGAACTGCCGCCGGCCCTGCTGCCCATTGAAGAGCATGGCATGAAGCTGCTGGTAGATATTCAGGGGGGTCATAAGACAGGCTATTACCTCGATCAGCGTGACAGCCGCCTGGCGACGCGTCGCTATGTGGAAAACCAGCGCGTGCTGAACTGCTTCTCCTATACCGGCGGATTTGCCGTGTCGGCACTGATGGGCGGTTGCCGTCAGGTGGTGAGCGTTGATACATCGCAGGAAGCGCTGGATATCGCGAAGCAAAACGTTGAGCTGAACAAACTGGATCTGAGCAAAGCCGAGTTTGTGCGTGACGATGTGTTCAAACTGCTGCGCGCCTATCGCGATCGTGGAGAGAAATTCGACGTCATCGTGATGGACCCGCCGAAGTTCGTCGAAAATAAAAGCCAGTTGATGGGGGCCTGTCGCGGCTATAAAGATATCAACATGCTGGCTATCCAGTTGTTGAATCCGGGCGGCGTGCTGTTGACGTTCTCCTGTTCCGGCCTGATGACCACAGATTTATTTCAGAAAATCATTGCAGATGCCGCAATAGATGCCGGTCGTGATGTACAATTTATAGAGCAGTTCCGTCAGGCCGCCGATCATCCGGTGATCGCTACCTACCCGGAAGGGCTGTATCTGAAAGGGTTTGCCTGTCGCGTCATGTAACTTGAAAAGTGGAATGTTACCCTCATATTGAGAGTATCTATTTCCCGGGAGGTGACTATGATTGCCAGCAAATTCGGTATCGGCCAGCAGGTCCGCCATTCCCTGTTAGGTTACCTCGGAGTGGTCGTGGATATCGACCCGGAATATTCGCTTGATGAACCGTCACCTGATGAGCTGGCGGTTAACGACGAACTTCGCGCCGCTCCCTGGTATCACGTGGTGATGGAAGATGATGAAGGCCAGCCTGTACATACCTATCTGGCTGAAGCCCAGTTAAGCAGTGAAACGCAAGATGAGCATCCCGAGCAACCCTCGATGGATGAACTGGCGCGCACTATTCGCAAACAGCTGCAAGCGCCGCGTCTGCGCAACTGATTCAACGTAAAATGCCCGATAGCGCGACGCTTATCGGGCTTACACGCTATGTCTGAGCCCTTATTTCGCCAGCCCTAAACGCGGAATCTCTATTGCCGGACAGCGATCCATCACGACTTTCAATCCCGCATTTCGCGCCAGCACGGCGGCCTGCTCATTAATTACGCCCAGTTGCATCCATAAGGTCCTCGCGCCAATGGCGATAGCTTCCTGCGCGACGCCCCATGCGGCTTCTGAATTACGGAAGACATCAACCATATCGACCCTTTCCGGTATGTCCGTCAGCTTCGCATAGCCTTTCTGCCCCAACAACGTGGTTCCGGCCACCTTCGGCGAGACAGGAATAACGTGGTAGCCCTGGTCGAGTAAATATTTCATCACACGGTAACTTGGGCGCTCGGGCTTATCACTTGCCCCCACCAGCGCGATGGTACGCGTGGACGTCAAAATGCCAGCGATATCGGTCTCTTTCATCATCTTTCTCCAGGCTGTTTTGCAAAGTGTACGACAAACCTGACATTGCAACCATTCATCCCATACGGACGTATGAGAGCAAAAGCTAAAAATATGTCTATATGTTAGTAAACATGATTAGCGAAAAATTTTGATACATTATTAACCGGGCGGTTTTTGGACAGGAGAACCCTATGAAAACCGGCATTATAACCATGTTATTCGTTCTGTATTTGCCGGTAACCGCCTTTGCCACGACCCTTCGTCTTTCAAATGACATTGACCTTTTAGTGTTAGACGGCAAAAAAGTCTCCAGTTCATTGCTGCGCGGCGCGGACAGCATCGAACTGGACAATGGCCCGCATCAGCTTGTGTTTCGCGTTGAGAAAACCATTCGCCTGTCCAGCCACGAGGAACGACTCTACATTTCTCCCCCGCTGGTGATCAGCTTTAACACGCAACTCATCAGCCAGGTCAATTTTCATCTTCCGCATCTGGAAACCGAACGAGAAGCCGCGCATTTTTCCACCACGCCGCGTCTGGAACTGCTGGACGGCGACGCAATGCCTATTCCGGTCAAACTGGATATTCTGGCAATCACCTCGACCGCCAAAATCATTGATTACGAAACCGAAACCGAGCGCTACAACAAAGCCGATAAACGCGCCTCCTTGCCGCAGTTCGCCACGATGATGGCCGATGACAGCACGCTGCTTTCCGGGATCTCTGAGCTGGACGCCGTTCCGCCACAGTCTCAGGCGCTCACGGAGCAACGACTCAAATACTGGTTCAAACAAGCCGATCCGCAAACGCGTAATAACTTCCTGCAATGGGCGGAAAAACAACCGCCCTCCTGACATTTTATGTCGACGCTGGCGAGTATGACGAGTCGGCGCGCATTTTTTTCGTCTTTCTCTTGCAGCGTCAAGCGCTTCCAGTACTCTGTAGCAAGGTTAACTACGGAATTGAACTATGGAACTGACGACTCGCACCTTGCCTGCGCGCAAACACATTGCTCTGGTGGCGCACGACCACTGCAAACAGATGTTAATGAGCTGGGTGGAACGCCACCAGCCGCTGCTGGAAAAGCACGAGCTTTATGCCACAGGCACAACCGGAAACTTAATTCAACGCGCCACGGGTATGAACGTTAACGCGATGCTGAGCGGCCCGATGGGCGGCGATCAGCAGGTCGGCGCCCTGATCTCTGAAGGGAAGATTGATGTGCTGATTTTCTTCTGGGACCCGCTCAATGCCGTTCCGCACGATCCAGATGTGAAGGCGCTCCTGCGTCTGGCTACGGTGTGGAACATTCCGGTCGCCACCAACGCGTCTACGGCTGACTTTATTGTCCAGTCTCCCCATTTTAACGATGCCGTGGATATCCTGATCCCGGATTATCAACGTTACCTGGCTGAACGCCTGAAATAACGCTCCCACAGGCGGCACAAGCCGCCTGCTCTTAAGGCTTCCTCGCCACCGGCACATCCAGATGCTTAAGATCGTCCACAAAGCGCGACGGATTCTCTTTGTTAAATAACAACCAGACCCGATGCCGGGCGCGCGTCAGCGCCACATACAGCAGTCGCCGCTCTTCCGCATCCGGGAAATCCTCCACCTGCGGCAGTAATGCTTCTTCCATAATCGACTCGCGCGCAGGCGCCGGGAAACCATCACTGCCTTCCTGTAGCCCGACAATAATCACATAGTCAGCCTGCTGGCCCTTACTGGCATGGATGGTCATAAAATCCAGTTGCAGCTTAGGCCAGCGGGTCGCCGCTTTTTCAAGACTGGCTGGCTTCAGATGGTGGTAGCGCGCCAGCACCAGAATGCGCTCATCCTCTTTCGCATATCCTGAAAGCTTATCCAGCAAGGCATCCAGCTGGTTTTCATCCAGTAACGTTACCGCTTTCTTATCGCCCGCCGTCAGACTGTTAAGCGGCTTTTTGAGCTGATGCGGATTTTGTTGGATAAAACGATTGGCGATTTCGCCAATGCGCCCGTTAAAACGGTAGGTTGTATCGAGGTCACAGCGATCGCCCTCGCCAAAAGAGTGATGAAACGCGGTCGTTAAAGAGAGCTGCGCCCCACTGAAACGGTAAATCGCCTGCCAGTCATCGCCAACGGCAAACAGCGTGGTATGCGAATTTTGTTTGCGCAGCGCCGCCAGCAACGCCGCACGCTGCGGGGAGATATCCTGAAATTCGTCCACCAGAATATGTTTCCAGGGACTGATAAAACGCCCCTTTTCCAGGATAACGATCGCCTGGTGGATAAGCCCGGAGAAATCGACGGCGTTCTCCTCTTTCAGCGCGCCTTTCCACGCTTTCAGCAACGGCGCCATCAATTTGATGCGCTTACTGAACAGATCGCGAATCTCCTCAGGCGCACTGGCGATCATCTCAGACTGAGCGCCGCCATGCATTCGCATCAGGCTCACCCAACGGTCCAGCCGGGAGGCCAGACGGCGCTGTAGCTTTTCATCATCCCAGAAATTGCCCTCAGGCAGCGGCCATTGCATTTCCTCTTCCAGCCACTGCCGCCACCCTTTCGCCTGCGCTTTTTTCTCGCTGCACTGCTGACGCCAGGTTTTGATAAACAGTTTATGTCTCGCGGCAGCGTCGTTTTCCAGTTTGCTGATGGTCGGGACTTTCTTACTCCCCTGCTGAATGATATGCAGCGCCAGGGCGTGGAACGTACGGGCGGCGATCGCGTCCGTATGCAATCTTTCACGAATGCGTTCGTCCATCTCTTCTGCGGCCTTGCGGCCAAAGGCCAGCAGCAGAATTTGCTCAGCCGCCGCTTCTCCCCTGGCTAACAGCCAGCCTGCGCGCGCGACCAGCACAGACGTCTTACCGCTCCCGGCTCCCGCAAGCACCAGCAAAGAATGTTCACCATTGACCACGGCTCTGGCCTGCGCCGGATTCAGCGGCGAGGACTCAATGTTCTGGAAGAAGTCGGCATATTCCGTCAGCATCACCTCGGTATAGGCCTGATTATGCTGCTGGCGGCATCCCTCGATATCGTTCAACCATGCCAGACAGCTACGCCAGGCATCGCGGCAGTTCTCAAACTCCTCCAGGCGATTAACCGGCAGCGGTAATGCAGCAAAAGCGCGGCGAATGTGTTGCTGTAATCCTGACGTTTGCTCGCGCGTTAACCACCGTTTTTCTCCGGTTCGCTCGGCAATAAGATCCCGTTGTTCCTGTAAAACCCGGGCCGCCACCTCGCTCATCTCCTGGCTCCAGCGCTGCCAGTGCGCATCCAGGTAGTGATGAAAACGCTGCGTCTCTGCCCATTCAGTACCGTGCAGACGCACCACTTTGTCATCCGGGAGGACAAACTCAAGCTCCCCCCACACCAGTCCCCGTTTACAATGAATAGCCAGTAACTGATTGAATGGAATAAGATACTCGTGGCGATCGCCCGAGACTTTAATACCGGCATTGAGAATAACGGCCCGATCGTACGGGTGTTGCGCCAGACGTTTTCCAAGAGAAGTTGCTTTCAGTTCCATGACTCAGCGAATCCAGACGAAGAGTATTTCTTGTCAGTGTAACCGCCAGAGAAAACGTGCTCCAGCCCAAAAAAACGTTACAATTGCCTGCAATCACAGAAAACCAGAGTTAGCCGAGGGTTTATGCGTACTGTTCTGAATATTTTAAATTTTGTATTGGGTGGTTTTGCCACCACTCTGGCCTGGCTGCTGGCGACGCTCGTCAGCATCGTGCTCATTTTCACATTACCGTTAACCCGCTCATGCTGGGAGATTACAAAACTTTCGCTGCTTCCCTACGGCAATGAGGCCGTTCATGTTGACGAGCTGAACCCGGCAGGGAAAAGCACGCTGTTGAATACCGGCGGTACGGTACTCAACGTTTTCTGGCTGATCGTCTTTGGCTGGTGGCTCTGCCTGATGCACATCGCCTCCGGCATTGCGCAATGCATTACGATCATCGGCATTCCCGTCGGCATCGCGAATTTTAAAATCGCCGCCATTGCGCTCTGGCCGGTAGGGCGTCGCGTGGTTTCCGTAGAGACAGCTCGCGCGGCGCGTGAAGCCAGTGCGCGTCGCCGCTTTGAGTAATCAGGACTGATGGCCTTTATGTTAAGTCCCTTGCTCAAACGCTATACCTGGAACAGCACCTGGCTGTATTACGTTCGCATTTTTATCGCGCTATGCGGCACAACGGCCCTGCCCTGGTGGTTGGGCGATGTCAAACTCACCATACCGTTAACGCTCGGTATGGTCGCCGCCGCCCTGACCGATCTGGATGATCGTCTCACCGGACGTCTGCGCAATTTAATCATCACATTAATCTGTTTTTTTATCGCCTCCGCTTCCGTGGAACTGCTCTTTCCCTGGCCGTGGCTGTTCGCGATTGGATTAACGCTCTCTACCAGCGGATTCATTCTGCTCGGCGGTTTAGGGCAGCGTTACGCCACCATTGCTTTCGGGGCGCTGCTTATCGCTATTTACACGATGCTGGGCACCTCGCTTTACGACCAGTGGTATCAACAGCCCATTCTGCTCCTTGCTGGCGCCGTATGGTACAATCTGCTGACGCTGACCGGGCATCTGCTCTTCCCGATTCGCCCCCTACAGGATAATCTGGCGCGCAGCTACGAACAGCTTGCACGCTACCTGGAGTTAAAGTCGCGCTTGTTTGACCCGGATATCGAGGATGAAAGCCAGGCGCCGCTGTATGATTTAGCGCTGGCCAACGGACAACTGATGGCGACGCTGAATCAGACGAAAGTCTCTCTTCTTACCCGCTTACGCGGCGACCGGGGGCAACGGGGAACCCGTCGCACGCTGCACTACTATTTTGTCGCGCAGGATATTCACGAGCGTGCAAGCTCATCGCATATTCAGTATCAGACGTTGCGCGATCATTTCCGCCACAGCGACGTGATGTTCCGTTTCCAGCGCCTGATGTCGATGCAGGGGCAAGCCTGTATGCAGCTCTCACGCTGTATATTACTGCGTACGCCTTATCAGCATGATCCACACTTTGAGCGCGCGTTTACCCATATTGATGCGGCGCTCGAACGTATGCGCGCCGCTGGAGCATCCGCTGACTTACTCAAAACACTGGGCTTTTTGTTGTCCAATCTGCGGGCGATTGATGCGCAACTGGCGACGATTGAATCCGAGCAGGCGCAGGCAATGCCGCGTAGCGAATCAGAAAACCTGCTTGCCGACGACAGCCCTCACGGATTCAGTGATATCTGGCTACGCCTGAGCCGTAACTTCACTCCCGATTCAGCGCTATTTCGCCACGCGGTGCGTATGTCGCTGGTGCTCTGCGTCGGTTACGCGCTGATCCAGATTACCGGCATGACTCACGGTTACTGGATCCTGCTCACCAGCCTGTTCGTCTGCCAGCCGAACTATAACGCCACGCGGCACCGGCTGGCGCTGAGGGTCATCGGGACGCTGGTCGGCGTCGCCATTGGTATACCAATCTTGTGGTTTGTCCCCTCGCTTGAAGGCCAGTTGATACTGCTGGTTATCACCGGCGTACTGTTTTTTGCTTTTCGAAACGTACAGTATGCCCATGCGACGATGTTCATCACCCTGCTGGTGCTACTCTGTTTTAACCTGCTGGGTGAAGGCTTCGAAGTTGCCTTGCCGCGCGTGATCGATACGCTGATCGGCTGTGCGATCGCGTGGGCCGCCGTCAGCTTTATCTGGCCCGACTGGCGCTTTCGTAACCTGCCGTGCGTCCTGCAACGGGCCACGGATGCGAACTGCCGCTACCTGGACGCGATCCTTGAGCAGTATCATCAGGGGCGGGATAACCGGCTGGCCTACCGCATTGCCCGCCGTGACGCCCACAACCGCGATGCCGAGCTGGCCTCGGTGGTGTCGAATATGTCCAGCGAACCCGACGTCACTGCCGAAACTCGTGAGGCTGCGTTCCGGTTACTCTGCCTCAATCATACCTTTACCAGCTATATCTCTGCTCTGGGCGCGCATCGCGAACAGCTCACCAACCCGGATGTCCTGGCGCTGCTGGATGATGCAGTGTGTTATGTCGATGATGCGCTTCACCATCAACCCGCCGATGAACAGCGCGTTCACCAGGAGCTGGCAAGCCTGAAAGAGCGGATTCAGCACCTGGAGCCAAAACCAGACAGTAAAGAACCCCTGGTGGTGCAACAAGTCGGCCTGCTCATTGCATTACTGCCTGAGATTGGTCGTTTACAGCGGCAAATCACGCCGTCGCCTTCTGGTGCTCCGGCGTAAGCGACTGCGCCCACTCAGCAAGCTCCTGGCGGCGCACCGCCGGGAGCGCCGCTTCATGTACGCCAGCAATCGCCCCTTCTAACGCATAGAGAGTTTTCACCGTCAGCAGCTTATTGCTCTCTCTTAGCCGCAGCCAACACATTTTTGCGCCGAGTATTCGCAATGTGTTTTCATCATTAATTCCGGCCTCATGCAGAAGGTTCTCCAGATGAAACGTTACGTTTGGCAGATTCTTCAATCGACGTTGTGAAAAACGGGTACGTTTTTCTTTTATGGCTGCATCCAGCGAATACTGCGATAAAAGCACCAGCTGTTGTTGATCGCGCCATAAGCTTTCATCCACCCGGTAATAATTCAACATAACGGGACGGCCACGTTTCATAAATGTTAACCAGACAGGGGAATGCTTCACGCAGTACGCGACGCTTTGCTCACAGGCGCGCAGGTATAGCTCTCCCTCAGCCACCATCGCAAACACCGTATCCTCGATTGTCAGGCTGTAGCTACCAAACAGCGAACGATAGTGAACCGTGCCCAGAGAGGCTAAATATTCTTGTGATTTATAGATCTTGTCATAGGAACGTAATTTCATAAAATCCCTTTTAAATCATAAAGTAAAAGAATGATTTGCAGTAACAGATCCGTTAATGACGAAAATAGGCAACTTATTCTCAGTGAGCAAGATGAATTTCATTTTTACGGCGACAACAGATAAAAATTGCGAGTCTGTTTCCGAAAATAGGGTTGATCTTTATTGGCGGCAGGGTTACTGTATATCCATACAGTAACTCACAGGGCTGGATTGATTATGTACACTTCAGGCTATGCAAATCGTTCTTCGTTGTTCTCTTCCACTGCGGGCAGCATTGCGCGCGTCTCTTCAGAGAACACCACCGCCGGGCTTATTAGC
The DNA here is from genome assembly GCF_030333595.1 of Citrobacter sp. CK181. Lineage (NCBI taxonomy): Bacteria > Pseudomonadati > Pseudomonadota > Gammaproteobacteria > Enterobacterales > Enterobacteriaceae > Citrobacter > Citrobacter sp. CK181. Next base: position 361,361 of record NZ_JAOWFN010000012.1, read on the forward strand.
GAAGTGGTCTATCGCGAGGACCAGCCCATGATGACGCAATTACTGCTTTTACCGCTGCTGCAACAGTTAGGTCAGCAATCACGCTGGCAACTCTGGCTGACGCCGCAACAAAAGCTGAGCCGGGAATGGGTTCAATCTGCGGGGCTGCCTTTAACAAAAGTGATGCAGATTAGCCAACTTTCTCCATGCCATACGCTGGAGTCGATGATTCGCGCATTGCGGACGGGCAACTACAGCGTCGTTATCGGTTGGCTGGCGGATGAGCTCAGCGAAGAAGAACACACCCGGCTTGCGCAAGCGGCAGATGAGGGAAATGCGATGGGATTTATCATGCGTCCTGTGAGCGCACACGCTCATGCCACGAGACACCATTCCGGGCTAAAAATTCACTCAAATTTATATCATTGAGTGAAATTAGGATTTATCCTGGAATTTTTTTTCTGCTCTTTCATCTGCTCTGAAGCTTAATACTTTTTGTGTGTGAATGCTTGTCAGAAGCGGTTTCCGCGATTTTCGCTGAGCGATTTCTCAGCAGGAAATGTTAAATATTATGTATACAAGCCTTTTTTTTTCATATGCCTGACGGAGTTCACACTTGTAAGTTTTCAACTACGTTGTAGACTTTACATCGCCAGGGGTGCTCGGCATAAGCCGCAGATATCGGTAGAGTAACTATTGAGCTGATCCCCCGGTGAAGGATTTAACCGTGTTATCTCGTTGGAGATATTCATGGCGTATTTTGGATGATAACGAGGCGCAAAAAATGAAAAAGACAGCTATCGCGATTGCAGTGGCACTGGCTGGTTTCGCTACCGTAGCGCAGGCCGCTCCGAAAGATAACACCTGGTACACTGGTGCCAAACTGGGCTGGTCTCAGTTCCATGATGTTGGCAACAACCAGATCGACAACAACGGCCCGACCCATGAAAGCCAACTGGGTGCCGGTGCGTTCGGTGGTTATCAGGTAAACCCGTACGTTGGTTTTGAAATGGGTTACGACTGGTTAGGTCGTATGCCATACAAAGGCAACACTCAAAACGGTGCATTCAAAGCTCAGGGCGTTCAGCTGACTGCTAAACTGGGTTATCCGATCACTGACGATCTGGATGTCTACACCCGTCTGGGTGGTATGGTTTGGCGCGCAGACGCTCAGAACAACACTGGCTTCAAAGATCACGATACCGGTGTTTCCCCAGTATTCGCTGGTGGCGTAGAGTACGCTGTAACGCGTGACATCGCTACCCGTCTGGAATACCAGTGGACTAACAACATCGGCGACGCAAACACCGTTGGCGGTCGTCCAGATAACGGCCTGCTGAGCGTTGGTGTTTCCTACCGTTTCGGCCAGCAGGAAGAAGCAGCTCCGGTTGCTCCAGCTCCGGCACCGGCTCCAGAAGTACAGACCAAGCACTTCACTCTGAAGTCTGACGTTCTGTTCAACTTCAACAAAGCAACGCTGAAACCAGAAGGCCAGCAGGCTCTGGATCAGATGTACAGCCAGCTGAGCAACCTGGACCCGAAAGACGGTTCCGTCGTGGTTCTGGGCTTCACTGACCGTATCGGTTCCGACGCTTACAACCAGGGTCTGTCCGAAAAACGTGCTCAGTCTGTTGTTGATTACCTGATCTCCAAAGGTATCCCGGCTGACAAAATCTCCGCACGCGGTATGGGCGAATCCAACCCGGTTACTGGCAACACCTGTGACAACGTGAAAGCTCGCGCTGCACTGATCGACTGCCTGGCCCCGGATCGTCGCGTTGAGATCGAAGTTAAAGGCGTTAAAGACGTTGTAACTCAGCCGCAGGCTTAAGTTCCCGTCTAATAAAAAACCCCGCGCTGCGGGGTTTTTTTCGTTTGGAACCAGAAGAAAGAAGAAACGAACCGCTACTCTTTCCCCAGTAATGCCTGCAAATCCTGCTTCAGGGTCGACATCTTGCTGGCGTATTTCTCTTTATGTTCCGCATCTTCAATCAACTGCACAATCGTTTCTGAAAGCGTTTTGCCACGTCGCTGCGCGAGTCCCGCCAGACGCTGCCAGACAATAAACTCCAGATCGATAGACTTCTTGCGCGTATGTTGATGCTCGGCATTAAAGTGTCGTTTACGCCGTGCTCGTATGGTCTGCTTCATACGGTTTAACAGCGCAGGATTCATATGCTCTTCAATCCAGGCATTTACCCGAACCGGTTCATTTTCGAGGGTTAGCAACAAATCAACGGCTTCTTTGGCAGCACTGGCTTCCACGTACCGGGTAATCAACTCCCCTTCGCGGTGCTTCTTCACCAGATACTTCCATTTCCAGCCGCTTTCAAGGTTTTCAAGTTGTTGATATTTCATTGCGCTCTCAACGTTACCGTGTAACTCCTATCAGAATATCAGTTTTTTGGGCATCTGAAGAAAAGAATATCCAGCCTGTGAACTCTCACGCGTCATCCCGCACGTTTACATTCGCTTTCCGCGTGTGCAGCGTTGCCTGTTACGGTATAATCGCGTTTTTTACAACAGACTAAAAAACCTCAACTTTGACCATTACGAAACTTGCATGGCGTGATCTGGTTCCTGATACCGACAGTTATCAGGAAATATTTGCACAGCCACACTTTACTGACGAAAGCGCCACCCTACTCAGCGATACTCAACCACGACTGCAATTTGCGCTGGAACAACTTCTCCAGCCCTGGGCGTCGTCCTCTTTTATGCTGGCGAAAGCGCCGGAAGAGCCCGAGTATCTCACTCTCCTTTCTGATGCGGCCAGAACGTTACAAGCCGATGCCGGTCAGTTGACCGGGGGCCATTACGAAATTTCGGGCCATACCATCCGTTATCGCGCAGCAGAAAAAGCAGAAGACAATTTTGCCACGTCGGCGCAGGTTGTTAGCGCTGACTGGGTTGAAGCCGAACAGCTGTTTGGCTGTCTGCGCCAGTTTAACGGCGAAATTACGCTGCAACCGGGTCTGGTGCATCAGGCTAACGGCGGCGTTCTGGTGATTTCCTTACGCACCCTTCTGGCGCAGCCGTTGCTGTGGATGCGTCTGAAGGCAATTGTCAGCCATAACCGATTCGACTGGGTCGCGTTTGACGAGTCGCGTCCGTTGCCGGTCTCTGTGCCGTCTATGCCGCTCAAGCTGAAAGTCGTGTTGGTCGGCGAGCGTGAATCGTTAGCTGACTTCCAGGAAATGGAGCCGGAACTGGCTGAACAGGCGATTTACAGCGAATTTGAAGACAATCTGCAAATAGTGGATGCCGAAACCATGACCCAGTGGTGTCAGTGGGTTCAGCACACGCTTAAACGCAATAATCTGCCCTCGCCAACGCCTGATGCCTGGCAAGTGCTGGTACGCGAAGCCGTTCGCTACACGGGAGAACAGGACACGCTTCCACTGTGTCCGCTATGGATTTCCCGCCAGTTCAGAGAAGCCGCGCCGCTGTGCCAGGACAGGACATGCAGCGCCGAACAGCTCGCCCTGATGCTTGCCCAACGCGAATGGCGTGAAGGCTATCTTGCAGAGCGCATGCAGGACGAAATCCTGCAAGAGCAGATCCTGATTGAAACGGAAGGCGAGCGCATTGGTCAGATTAACGCCCTTTCCGTCATTGAATTTCCCGGCCATCCGCGCGCGTTTGGCGAGCCTTCACGCATCAGCTGCGTCGTTCATATTGGCGACGGTGAATTCACGGACATCGAGCGAAAAGCCGAGCTTGGCGGTAACATTCATGCCAAGGGGATGATGATCATGCAGGCTTTCCTGATGTCGGAACTACAGCTTGAACAGCAAATTCCATTCTCCGCCTCGCTGACCTTTGAACAGTCCTATAGTGAAGTGGATGGCGACAGCGCCTCAATGGCAGAACTGTGCGCATTGATCAGCGCTCTGTCCAATGTGCCGGTTAATCAAAATATCGCAATTACCGGCTCCGTCGATCAGTTTGGACGCGCCCAGCCTGTTGGCGGCCTGAACGAAAAAATTGAAGGCTTTTTCACAATTTGTCAGCAGCGTGAACTGACGGGTAAACAAGGCGTTATTATTCCGGCGGCTAACGTGAGACACCTCAGCCTCCAGCCTGCGCTGTTGCAGGCCGTGGAAGAAGAGAAATTCAGCATCTGGGCGGTAGACGACGTAACAGACGCACTGCCGCTTCTGCTTAATCTGGTGTGGGATGGCGAAGGTCAGACAACATTGATGCAGACCATCCAGGAACGTATTGCCCAGGCTACACAACAGGAAGGACGTCATCGTTTTCCCTGGCCGCTACGTTGGCTAAACTGGTTTATACCGAACTGATCGGACTTGTTCAGCGTACACGTGTTAGCTATCCTGCGTGCTTCAATAAAATAAGGCTTACAGAGAACATGGTAGATAAACGCGAATCCTATACAAAAGAAGACCTTCTTGCCTCTGGTCGCGGTGAACTGTTTGGCGCTAAAGGCCCACAACTGCCGGCACCAAACATGCTGATGATGGACCGTGTCATCAAAATGACAGAGACTGGCGGTAACTTCGACAAAGGTTATGTTGAAGCTGAGCTGGATATCAATCCAGATCTCTGGTTCTTCGGATGCCACTTTATCGGCGATCCGGTTATGCCGGGCTGCCTGGGTCTGGACGCAATGTGGCAGTTGGTTGGATTCTATCTCGGCTGGCTGGGCGGCGAAGGTAAAGGCCGTGCGCTGGGCGTAGGTGAAGTGAAATTTACCGGTCAGGTTCTGCCAAGCGCGAAGAAAGTGACCTACCGTATTCACTTCAAACGTATCGTTAACCGTCGTCTGATCATGGGTCTGGCGGATGGCGAAGTTCTGGTTGATGGCCGTCTGATCTACACCGCCAACGACCTGAAAGTAGGTCTGTTCCAGGACACGTCAGCGTTCTGATCGCGGACATCTCCAGGTCTGATAAGCGTTGCCACAAGCGCGGCGTCATTGCCGGATGGCAGCATAACCACGTTATCTGACCTGCCTGTAAAAAGGCGAAACCTCCGCACTGCGGAGGTTTCTTTTTTCTAAAGAGACAGAATCAGGCCATTACTACCCTGTCCGCCATGGCTTCTCGCCAACCTCCCAGCCAGTGCGACCTCTGATTCAGCGTCTGATAGGGACACATTTCTTTTGAGCGTCCGGCAATGCCGGCCTGATATCCACGTTGATGTGCCCGTTCCAGGCGATCTCGTTTTTGTCTCTTCATGCCTCGTTTCCCTCATCTTCATGTCTGGTGGAAAAGAAAACAGTGATTACGAAATGTGCAATCACAGTAAACGAATACCGCGAAAAAGTTGTCCCGTCAATGCGCAAAATTCACGCCATTGTCATATTTGTGAGCTACTCAATAAATCATTTGTACAAAAATTGTGAGCCAGAACAGCTATTTTCACCGGGCAGAAAAACAAAAAAACCGCCCCCGGCGACGTGCCGAAAGCGGTTAAATTTACAATATTTTTAACTTATGGTATTTGCTTCAGCGCCTGAGCGATAGCGGCGGCTTCCTGATTCCAGGCGGCTGCCAGCACCTTGACCATTTCGTCATACCCGTCCTGCTGCTGCGCGGTTTCGATGTGGAATGGGCGCTTAATCAACTGCCCCTGATGGTTCAGTAGCCACTCCCCACTTACGATAACTTTGCCATCGTAACGGCCATGAAATCCCGTCACCGTCACGTTAAGCGTATCCTGCACGCTGCCCAGCGGCTGTGAGGCAACCACCCAGCCCGGAAGCTGGGCGCTCAGATTCGCCACCAGCGTATTGCGCAACTGCTGGTCCAGCGGGCTGGCCCAAAGATTGTTACTCGCAATCACGTACTGCACATCACTGGTTTGATACACCACGCCGTTGCCCGCCAGGTAGTCCGGCACCGAAACCTGTTCCACCCACAATAAGCGGTTTCCCTGGCTTGCCGTACTCTGTACGCCCCCTTGCGCGACGGGTAGCTGGTAGTAGCTCTTGTTTTCTCCGCTACTGCTACATGACGTTAACCAGAACGCCATCATCACCACTAGCCACTTTTTCATTGTTTCGCCCTCTTCGGCTCTGGATCTTTCTTGTCCTTCGCTTCAAATACCAGCGCGTTGCTCTTTTCGTTCAGCGTTTTCAATACCGGTTGCAGTTCACGGAGAACCTGATCAAGACGCTGCATATCCGCCACCATCTTGTTATACGCCGCGGAGCCTGGCTGGAAGCCCTGCATGCTGCGGTTCAGTTCGCGCAAGGTGTTCTGCATATCCGCCGGAAGCTGCTGCATCGACTGGCTGGAGGTAATCTTGTTCATATTATCCAGCGTGGTTTGCAGATGCTTCATCGTCCGCTGGCTTTCCGACAGCGTATTGGTCGCCTGTTGAATCATCGGATTCAGCGGCAGGTTATTAATTTTATCCAGCGCTTCCATCAGACGCTGCTGGATTTGCGCCAGACCACCGCTTACCGTCGGGATGATCTGATAACCATTAAACTCATGAATGCCCGTAATTGGCGGCTCTTTCGGATAGAAGTCCAGATCAACATACAGCGCGCCGGTCACCAGATTGCCCGTTTTCAGTGAACCGCGCAGGCCGCGTTTGAGCAGTTCGGCCAAATGCGCGCCGACATCCGTCTCTTCGCCCAATTGTGCTTTCAGGCGTTCCGGTTCAATGCGTACCAGCACCGGAATACGGTAGTCAGTGTTAAACACCTGACGCATATTCGGCGCAAAGAAAGGCACTTTGCTGACCGTCCCCAGGCGAATCCCGCGAAACTCCAGCGGTGCGCCCGGTTGCAGGCCGCGAATCGAATCTTTAAAGAACATCAGATAGTCGATGTGGTCGGTATACAGCGAATCCTGAATGCTTCGCTGATCGTCATACAGGCTGAAAGCGGTTTTTTCCGCAACCGGCTGCCCCAGTTCAAGCCCTTCCGGCACGTCAAAGCTCACGCCACCGCCAAACAGCGTGCTTAGCGATCCCATTTCAACCCGCATACCGGCGGAAGTCAGATCCACCGCAATACCGCTATCCTTCCAGAAACGGACGTTGCTGGTCACCAGCCGATCGTTTGGCGCATTAATGAAGAGTTGATAGCTGATGGAGCGTTTTTGCGGATCGAAGGTGCTGGTTTCAACCGAGCCAACGCGGTAGCCACGGAAAAGCACCGGATCGCCCGGACTGAGCTGCCCGGCTTTTTTGCTGTCAAGAATAACGCGGATGCCTTTCGCATCTGGCGGCGCCAGAGGTGGGGAATCCAGCAACTGGTAATCCTCCAGCCTGTTACCTTTCGTCCCCGGCTGCAACTCAATATAAGCCCCGGACAGCAACGTGCCTAAGCCGCTGATCCCTTCACGCCCGACCTGCGGTTTCACCACCCAAAAGACCGAATCTTTGTGCAGCAGTTTTTCCATACCGGAATGCAATCTGGCCTTGATCTCTACATGCGTAAGATCGTCGGTCAGCGTCGCGCTTTCCACCACCCCCACATCCACGCTACGGCTCTTGATGGTGGTCTTACCGCCTTCAATACCTTCGGCATTCGTGGTGATCAAGGTGACTTCAGGCCCCTGATGGCTGTAGTGATAAAACAGCACCCATGCCCCAATCAGCGCAGTGACGATAGGGAATATCCACACGGGAGACCAGTTTTTTACCTTCTGCACTTTGGCTTCCCCATTTTTAGATTCCATACTGTCAGGACTCCTCATGGCCTGGTTCAGGTTCACGATCCCACGACAGACGCGGATCAAAGGTCATCGCAGAAAACATTGTCATAATGACGACTAAAGCAAACATCAATGCACCCATCGCTGGATAAATATTCATTAACCCCCCCATGCGCACCAGCGCAGAGAGTACGGCAATTACAAACACATCAATCATTGACCAACGACCAACAAATTCCACCACCTCATAAATCAGGTGCATTCTTTCACTGTCGCGTGTGCCATGCCCTTTCGCATCCCAGCACAGCCAGGCAATCGCAATCATTTTTAGCGTTGGCACCATAATACTGGCAATAAAAATAACCGCCGCCACCGGATAAGACCCTTCACTCCAGAGCAAAACGACCCCGGCGAGGATCGTAGAAGGCATCTTCGATCCCAATAAATCGGTAATCATGATCGGCATGATATTCGCGGGCAGATAAAGCATGATCGACGTAAATAACAGGGCCAGCGTCCATTGCAGGCTGTTTTTGCGTCGCACATGACCCTTTGCATGACAGCGCGGACACACTAATTCATTCTCCGGGAGAATGGCCGTACAGCAGGAGCAGGAACGCAGTCCCTGGCGGATGCCGGTAACGCCAGGTTTCAGCGGCTGCGCCAGCACAGGCATCGGCGTAATATCGTCCCATAACCAACGGCGATCGACGCACTGAAACGCGCGCAATTGCAGGATGCAGAAGAAGCACCACGGAATAAAACTGCTTCCAACCCCGATATCCCCGTAAGCCATCAGCTTAACAAAACTGACCAGCACGCCTGCGAGGAAGATCTCCGCCATCCCCCAGGTTTTTAGCTGAAACAGCACGCGCGCCAGAACCTTTTTCACACGTAGCGGCAATTCGACGCGATTCACAAGCAATAATATCGTTACCAGACAAAAAGCCGGAACCAGCTGGACAAACAGCAAAAAGAAGGTGCCAAGGCTGGCGTAATTTTCCGAAAACATGACGCCGGGGATTTCAAGCAGCGTAACTTCGCTCCTCACACCCGCGACGTTCATATTTACGAAAGGGAAAAGATTGGAAAGCAGCAGCATAAACAACGCCACTAACGAATAGGCGGTAGGACGCTGCCTTGGCGCGTCCCACTCGGTCGTCAGCGTTGTGCCACATCTTGGACATGCCGCTTTCTGCCCATGCTCAAGGTGGGGCAACGCCACCAGCATGTCACATTGCGAGCATAAAATGTGCTTCGCAGCATGATGATGTTCGCACATATGCGCTCCTTTAATTATGCGCCATTCTTCAAGGCTTCAAGATACTCCCAGCGCTCAAAGGCTTGTTCAAGTTCCTGCTCTGCGTGACTCAAATCGGTCAGAACTTTTTGCGTATGATCATGCGGTTGGCTGAAAAAGGCGGCATCCGCCACCTGCGCCTGCAACGCTTCCAGTTTGGCCTCCAGCTCTTCCAGTAACTGGGGGAGCTGTTCCAGTTCGCGTTGCAGTTTATAGCTTAGTTTGTTACTGCCGCGCTTTACAATTTCTGCTTTCGGGGCAACCACTTCCTCAGTTTTCTTGACGACGGGTTGTTTAAACGCCAGATGCTGTTCCTGCTGACCACGCGCATCATGATATCCGCCGACATAGCGACCAATCTTACCGCCGCCTTCGAAGATCCAGCACTCGGTCACGGTGTTATCCACAAACTGACGGTCATGGCTCACCAGCAGGACAGTTCCCTGATAGCCGTCAATCAACTCTTCCAGCAGTTCCAGCGTTTCAACGTCCAGATCGTTGGTCGGTTCATCGAGAATCAGCAAATTGCTGGGTTTCAGGAACAAACGCGCCAGTAAGAGGCGGTTACGTTCTCCGCCAGACAGGGCGCGAACCGGCGTCATGGCGCGCTTGGGATGGAACAGGAAGTCCTGAAGATAGCCCAGCACATGACGCGGCTTACCGTTAACCAGCACCTCTTGCTTACCTTCAGCAAGGTTATCCATCACGGTTTTATCGGGATCCAGTTCCGCGCGATGCTGATCGAAATAAGCCACTTCCAACTTCGTGCCGACATGAATACGTCCGCTGTCCGCCTGAAGCTGGCCCAGCATCAGTTTCAGCAACGTGGTTTTCCCGCAGCCGTTAGGGCCAATTAAAGCAATCTTGTCGGCACGCTGCACCTGCGCGGAGAAATCGTTTACCAGCTGCTTGCCGTCAACCTGATAGCTGACGTTTTCCATTTCGAAAACAATCTTGCCGGAGCGGGCCGCTTCTTCGACCTGCATCTTCGCCGTCCCCATCACTTCACGGCGTTCGCTACGCTCGCGGCGCATCGCTTTCAGGGCACGTACGCGACCTTCATTGCGGGTACGGCGCGCTTTAATACCCTGGCGGATCCAGACTTCTTCCTGCGCCAGTTTGCGATCGAACTCGGCATTCTGTAACTCTTCCACGCGCAGGGCTTCTTCTTTCTCCAGCAGATACTGATCGTAATCTCCCGGATAAGAAACCAGTTTCCCGCGATCGAGATCGACGATGCGGGTAGCCATATTGCGGATAAACGAACGGTCGTGGGAAATGAAAATAATCGTCCCGTTGAAAGATTTCAGGAACGTTTCCAGCCAGTCGATCGTTTCAATATCCAGGTGGTTGGTCGGCTCATCCAGCAACAATACGCGAGGGTTGCTGACCAACGCCCTGCCCAGCGCCGCTTTACGCAGCCAGCCGCCGGAAAGCGAAGAGAGCGCCGCGTTAGGATCGAGCCCAAGCTGCGCCAGCACTTCATTAATACGGTTTTCCAGTTGCCACAGGTTGTGGTGGTCGAGCTGTTCCTGCACTCGCGCCATCTCATTGAGATTTTTATCGCTGGGGTCGGTCATCACCAGGCGGGAAATATCGTGGTAACGTTTCAGGTATTCAGCCTGCTCCTCGATCCCTTCCGCAACGAAATCATAAACGCTGCCTTCGACATTACGCGGCGGATCCTGTTGCAGACGCGCGACGATCAAATCCTGCTCGTAAATGATGCGTCCGTCATCCAGTCCCTGTTCGCGGTTGAGGATCTTCATCAGCGTTGACTTCCCGGCGCCATTACGGCCCACCAGGCACACGCGTTCGTTATCCTCGATATGCAGCTCTGCGTTATCGAGAAGCGGCGCGTCGCTAAACGACAGCCATGCGCCATGCATACTGATTAATGACATTTACTTTTCCTTTCAGGCTGCGGTAATCAGCCAGCAGTTGTGGATCTGACGATTACGGGCAAAGTCCTGAGAAAGCGTTTTTTGCGTAATTTCTTGTGCTTTCAGTCCCAGCGCCGCCAGGCCGTCCAGATCCATACGGAATCCGCGTTTGTTGTTGGAGAACATGATCGTGCCCCCTTTGCGCAGCAGACGTTTCAGATCTTTCATTAACACCAGGTGATCGCGCTGCACATCAAACGACTCGTCCATCCGTTTTGAGTTGGAGAACGTCGGCGGATCGATAAAAATCAGATCGAACTGTTCATTCGCCTCACGCAGCCAGCCCAGGCAATCGGCCTGAATCAGGCGGTGCGCACGGCCGCTCAGCCCGTTCAGACGCAGGTTGCGTTCAGCCCACTCCAGATAGGTACGCGACATGTCCACCGTAGTGGTGCTGCGTGCGCCGCCCAGCCCAGCATGTACGCTGGCGCTACCGGTATAGGAGAACAGGTTAAGGAAATCTTTGCCTTTGCTCATCTGACCCAGCATCCGGCGCGCAATACGGTGATCGAGGAACAGACCGGTATCAAGATAGTCGGTCAGGTTAACCCATAAACGCGCGTTATATTCGCTGACTTCAATGAACTCACCTTTCTCGTTCATCTTTTGATACTGGCTTTTGCCTTTCTGGCGCTCACGGGTTTTTAACACCAGTTTATTCGGCGCAATCTCCAGTACCAACAGCGTGGCGGCGATGATGTCGAACAGACGCTGACGCGCTTTCTGCGCATCAACCGTTTTCGGCGGCGCATATTCCTGAATCACCACCCACTCGCCGTAGCGATCGACCGCCACATTGTATTCCGGCAGATCGGCATCATACAGGCGATAGCATTCGATCCCTTCCTGGCGCGCCCATTTCTCCAGCTTCTTAATATTTTTGCGCAGGCGGTTGGCGTAATCTTCCGCCACCGTCGCAGGCTTGCTGTCTGGCGTTTTTTCCGCCAGATGATAGTTTTTCTGCACGCAGTCCAGCGGGCCGTTTTTGGCTTTGAATTGCTTATCCGCGCGCAGTTGCAGGCAGTTCAGCAGATCCGGCGAGGCGCTGAACAGCGACAGGCTCCAGCCGCCGAACTGATTTTTCATGGTGCGCCCCAGCAGGCTGTGCAGCGCAATCAGCGCCGGTTCGCTGTCCAGACGCTCACCATACGGCGGGTTGCTGATTACCGTACCGTACGGCCCTTTCGGCAGCGGGTTGCTCAGTTGAGCGACATCTTTTACCTCGAAGGTAATCAACTCACCGATGCCTGCGCGACGGGCGTTGCTACGCGCACGTTCAATCACGCGGGCATCGCTGTCAGAACCATAAAAATGCGAGCTATATTCCGCAAGCCCTTTACGGGCGCGGGTTTGCGCTTCTGCTTTGACTTCCTGCCAGATAGCCTCATCATGCTGCGCCCAGCCGCTGAAGCCCCAGTGACCACGATGTAGACCCGGCGCGCGATCGGTCGCCCACATTGCGGCCTCGATCAGCAGCGTACCGGAACCACACATCGGGTCGAGCAGCGGCGTTCCCGGCTGCCAGCCGGAACGCATCACGATGGCCGCCGCCAGCGTCTCTTTAATTGGTGCCAGACCGGTACGATCGCGATAGCCGCGCAGGTGCAGACCATCGCCGCTCAGATCGAGGGCAATGCTGGCAGTGTCTTTGTTCAGCCAGACGTTAACGCGAATATCTGGAGATTCACGATCGACATTAGGACGCGGCAGGTTTTTACGCGTGAACGCATCAACAATCGCATCCTTTACTTTCATTGCACCATACTGGCTGTTGCGAATGGTGTCGTTCAGCCCACTAAAATGCACGGCAAAGGTGGCATCTGGATTAAAAATCTCTGTCCAGTTGATTGCCTGCACGCCGAGGTACAGGTCTAAATCGCTGTAGACTTTGCACTCTCCCATCGGCAGCATAATGCGCGAGGCCAGGCGGCTCCACATTAAACTCTGGTACACAAGCCGCGTGTCGCCCTGAAAATGGACACCACCCTGAACCACCTGGCAATCCGCAGCGCCCAGGTTTTCAAGTTCAGTTTTTAACAGCTCTTCCAGCCCGCGGGCCGTACTGGCAAACAGAGAATTCATATTGTCACTTTTACTCTAAGAAAATTGCTGCGCATTATACACAAAATCTTTCGCGTTGCCTCGCAGCGACAAGCGTGAAGGATGGGGCTTATATAGCTAATCTGGCGCTCATGTCATAAGATTGAAGGCTTATTTCCGTTCGAGGGCTGTACAGTGGTGACGTTAACCCGGCTTTTTATTCATCCGGTCAAATCGATGCGCGGCATCGGCCTGACGCATGCGCTGGCAGACATCAGTGGCCTGGCTTTCGATCGTATCTTTATGGTTACTGAACCTGATGGCACCTTTATTACCGCCCGCCAGTTTCCGCAAATGGTGCGCTTTACGCCTTCTCCGCTACACGACGGATTACATCTTAGCGCCCCGGATGGCAGCAGCGTGGTGGTGCGCTTTGCTGATTTCGCCGCGCAGGATGCGCCAACCGAAGTCTGGGGAAACCATTTTACTGCCCGTATCGCCCCGGACGCGATAAATCAGTGGTTAAGCGGATTCTTTTCCCGTGACGTGCAATTACGCTGGGTCGGCCCCCAACTTACGCGTAGAGTCAAACGCCGCGACGACGTGCCGTTGTCATTTGCCGATGGTTATCCCTTTCTGCTGGCCAACGAAGCCTCACTGCGCGACTTACAGCAGCGTTGCCCGGCTGGCGTGAAAATAGAACAGTTTCGTCCCAATCTGGTCGTTTCCGGCGCGGCGCCCTGGGAAGAAGACACCTGGAAAGTCATTCGTATCGGCGACGTCATCTTTGATGTCGCAAAACCGTGCAGCCGTTGTATTTTCACCACCGTCAGCCCTGAGAAAGGGCAAAAGCACCCAACGGGTGAGCCGCTGGCAACCTTGCAAACCTTTCGCACGGCGCAGGACAACGGCGATGTTGATTTCGGGCAGAACCTGATTGCGCGTAACAGCGGCGTCATTCGCGTAGGCGATGAGGTTGACATTCTCGCAACCGCCCCCGCCAAACCTTATGGCGCCGCAAATTCTGATGATGCGGTGGCGCCGGAAAAACAGCCTGATACAACAGTCACTATCGACTGGCAGGGGCAAACCTTTCGTGGGAATAACCAACAGGTGCTGCTTGAACAACTGGAGAATCAGGGTATCCGCATCCCTTATTCATGTCGGGCCGGGATCTGCGGCAGTTGCCGGATAACGCTGCTGGAAGGCGAAGTGAGTCCGCTGAAAAAATCAGCGATTAACGATGACGGAACGATTCTTAGCTGTAGCTGCGTGCCAAAAACCGCGCTCAGGCTGGGAAATTAAACCGCTTGTTCAAGGCTGAAGCTGGCGAGTCGCTGTTGCGGCTTCAGTCTGTCGTTCATGATCTTAATCGCATCGCCAAGCTGCATAGTGCGTCCAGCCACGACGACACCGGGCTGGGCCAGCAGGCACAGCGCCGCGTTTTCACCCGGCTCAACCACCAGTAAATTCACCTGCTCTTCGGTATCGCTAAGCCACACGCAGGCGGCATCACCCACCGTTGGCGTCCAGATCTCGCCGTGTGCGACAAAATGCCAGCTTTTTGGCATCTGTGGTTTCAGATAACGGATCGCCACCAGCGCATTGAGCACCAGTTCCGCTTTTTGTTCTTTCGATAATTCGAGATCGCGACATTTTTCTTCAAAAGAGAAATAGAGCGCGGCATCATCGACACAAAAACCAGACGGCGAAAATGCATCCGGCGTGAGCATTTTGCGAGCAAAGCGCGAGCGAAATAACATGCCATTGGCTAAATCGAGCATCATTCGGTCATGCTCTTCATCATAATACCAGCGCCAGTTATCGTCAGGTTTAATTCGCATTGTACTCTCTCCCGTTTCTATCACCCTGTTGCAAAAATGTCCTTTTTCACCGCTTCGTTTATTACCTTAATAAGCAAAGCCTAAAATGTTTAAATAAGCAACAATGAAGGAATATAAAACAACCAGGGCCGGAAATAAAGCCCTGGTTGTCTGATAATGAGAGAAAAGAATCAAATATGGGTAACGATTTCTTTAATCAGTTGCGGGCCTTTAAAAATAAAGCCGGAATAAATTTGTACCAGCGTAGCGCCAGCAGCCATCTTCTCACGCGCCGCGATGACAGAATCTATCCCGCCGACGCCAATAATCGGTAACTGTCCTTTCAATTCCTGGGACAGTCTGCGAATAATTTCTGTACTTTTTAACTGTAATGGTCGACCGCTTAAACCACCCGTTTCATCGCAATTTTTCATTCCCTGAACCAGAGAACGATCGAGCGTCGTATTTGTCGCAATCACACCATCAATATTATGGCGAACTAAACTGTCGGCCACCTGGATCAATTCGTCCTCAGAAAGATCCGGGGCGATCTTTACCGCGATCGGAACATATTTATGGTGGATCGTCTGGAGATCATTTTGCTTATTTTTAATTGCCGTCAGCAAATCATCCAGCGCCTCGCCATATTGTAGCGTACGTAACCCTGGGGTATTTGGCGAAGAGATATTAATGGCGATATAACCGGCATATGCATAGATTTTTTCCATACAAATCAGATAGTCATCTTTGCCATTCTCTACCGGCGTATCTTTATTTTTGCCGATATTAATTCCGAGGATACCGTCGAAATGCGCTTTTTTGACATTCTCTACCAGGTTATCAACGCCCAAATTATTAAAGCCCATCCGGTTGATCAACCCTTCGGCATCAACCAGGCGGAAAAGGCGCGGCTTATCGTTACCAGGCTGAGGGCGCGGCGTCACGGTTCCGATCTCAATCGATCCGAATCCCATTGCGCCCAGAGCGTCGATGCACTCTCCGTCCTTATCCAGACCCGCAGCAAGGCCGAGCGGATTCTTAAATGTCAGCCCCATGCAGCTTACTGGCTTCGCAGGGACTTTCTGTCGGACAAGCGCTTCCAGCGGCGTGCCTGTTACACGGCGTAATTGCTGAAACGTAAATTCATGAGCGCGCTCTGGATCGAGCTGAAAAAGGGCTTTACGAACGAAGGGGTAGTACATGAACTCTCCTGGATTCCCGGTGTGCAGACCGGGGGCGTATTATGTGCGATATCCAGCGAAAAGGGAATTGACTTGCGGCAATAAATAGCAATCGTTTTCCTTGTTGTCCTCTTTTTATTCAATTTCCAACTTTTCTATCCCGCATAAATCATTTCGGTAAACAAAATCTCTCTGTCAGACTGCACAAATTGTTATCAATGTTAATGAAAATCGAATAATTAGTTATAAGGGGAGATTGAGATTATGCGCGTCATCACTCTGGCGGGAAGCCCACGCTTTCCCTCTCGTTCCAGTGCGTTACTGGAATATTCCCGGGAAAAACTGAACAGTCTGGATGTCGAAGTCAGCCACTGGAATTTGCATAACTTTGACCCCGAAGACTTGCTATATGCGCGTTTCGACAGCCCGGCGTTAAAAACATTTATTGAACAATTGCAGGATGCAGACGGGCTGATCGTCGCAACGCCGGTTTATAAAGCCGCCTATTCCGGGGCGTTAAAAACGCTGCTCGACCTGCTTCCTGAACGAGCGCTGGAAGGCAAAGCCGTATTACCGCTGGCAACCGGCGGTACTGTCGCCCATTTACTGGCCGTTGACTACGCGCTCAAGCCGGTGCTGAGCGCGCTGAAATCACAAGAGATCCTGCACGGCGTGTTTGCCGACGATTCCCAGGTGATTGATTACCAGCATAAACCGCAGTTCACCCCCAATTTACAACATCGCCTTGACAGCGCGCTTGAAACATTCTGGCAAGCGTTGCACCGCCGCGATGTGCCGGTTCCCGTCATTCATTCACCACGAGGCGTTGCCCATGTTTAAATTTTTCAGACATCGTCCTCAATGGCTGGCGCTGGCCGGATTGCTCTCGCTTTCTGCCTGGTCACACGCGGCAGAGTCAGCGCCTGACGCACTGCGTATCGGCTATCAGAAAGGCAGCATCAGTATGGTGCTGGCGAAAAGCCACCAACTGCTGGAGAAGCGTTACCCGCAAACCAAAATCTCCTGGGTTGAGTTCCCGGCGGGCCCGCAAATGCTGGAGGCATTGAATGTCGGCAGTATCGATCTCGGCAGTACCGGAGATATCCCCCCTATTTTTGCGCAGGCTGCCGGGGCGGACCTGGTTTATGTTGGCGTTGAGCCTCCCAAACCAAAAGCCGAGGTCATTCTCGTCCCTGAAAACAGTCCGATAAAAACCGTCGCAGATCTGAAAGGACACAAAGTCGCCTTCCAGAAAGGTTCCAGTTCGCACAATCTGCTGTTGCGCGCACTGCAACAGGCCGGACTTAAATTTACCGATATCCAGGCCACATACCTGACGCCAGCAGACGCCCGCGCCGCGTTCCAGCAGGGGAATGTCGATGCGTGGGCAATCTGGGATCCTTACTATTCCGCTGCGCTGTTACAGGGTGGCGTTCGCGTCCTGAAAGACGGGACCGACCTGAAACAAACCGGTTCGTTCTATCTGGCGGCGCGCCCTTATGCCGAAAAGAACGGCAGCTTCATTCAGGGCGTTCTGGACACCTTCAGCCAGGCCGATGCGTTAACGATAAGCCAGCGTGAACAAAGTATCACCCTGCTGGCGAAAACGATGGGATTGCCTGAACCGGTGATTGCCACCTATCTGGATCACCGCCCGCCAACCACCATTACGCCGGTGAGCGCCTCTGTCGCTACCTTGCAGCAGCAAACCGCCGATCTGTTTTACGACAACCGTCTGGTGCCGAAAAAAATTGATATTCGCCAGCGTATCTGGCAGCCCACTCAACAAGAAGGAGCAAAATTATGAGCCTGAATATGTTCTGGTTTTTACCTACCCACGGTGACGGGCATTATCTGGGAACCGAAGCAGGCTCGCGCCCGGTCGATCACGGTTACCTGCAACAAATCGCGCAAACGGCGGACCGCCTGGGCTTTACGGGCGTATTGATCCCAACCGGGCGTTCCTGCGAAGACGCCTGGCTGGTTGCCGCCTCAATGATTCCGGTCACACAGCGACTGAAATTCCTGGTCGCCCTGCGCCCAAGCGTCACGTCGCCAACGGTTGCCGCCCGTCAGGCTGCAACGCTGGACAGACTCTCCAATGGCCGCGCGCTGTTTAATCTGGTTACCGGTAGCGATCCGCAGGAGCTGGCCGGTGACGGCGTCTTCCTTGACCACACCGAACGCTATGAAGCCTCATCCGAGTTTACGCAGGTATGGCGACGCCTGCTGCAAGGCGAGACGGTGGACTTCAACGGTAAACATATTCATGTTCGTGGCGCAAAATTGTTCTTCCCTGCCATTCAGCAACCGTATCCACCGCTCTATTTTGGCGGTTCATCGGATGTCGCACAGGATCTCGCCGCTGAGCAGGTCGATCTCTATCTCACCTGGGGCGAACCGCCTGCGCAGGTAAAAGAGAAAATTGAACAGGTACGCGCCAAAGCGGCGGCTCGCGGGCGTAAAATCCGTTTCGGCATCCGCCTGCACGTCATTGTGCGTGAAACCAATGAAGAGGCCTGGCGTGCGGCCGATCGCCTGATTGCTCACCTGGATGACGATACGATCGCCAAGGCACAAGCCGCATTCGCCAGAACGGATTCTGTCGGTCAGCACCGGATGGCCGCGCTGCATAACGGTAAGCGTGATCAACTGGAGATCAGCCCTAACTTGTGGGCTGGCGTCGGGCTGGTGCGCGGCGGCGCGGGAACCGCCCTGGTGGGTGATGGCCCGACCGTCGCCGCACGTATTAATGAGTACGCGGCGCTGGGTATCGACAGTTTTGTGCTCTCCGGTTATCCGCATCTGGAAGAGGCCTACAACGTAGGCGAACTGCTGTTCCCGCATCTGGACGTCGCCATCCCGGAAATTCCACAGCCGCAGCCTCTGCATCAGCAAGGCGAAGCGGTTGCCAATGAATTTATCCCCCGTAAAGCCGCGCAGAGTTAAGGAGTACGCCAATGGCAACGCCCACAAACAAATGGTTATTGCGCGTTGCCCCCTGGTTTTTACCGGTGGGCATCGTGGCGGTCTGGCAAATAGCCTCTTCGATGGGCTGGTTATCAACCCGCATACTACCCTCTCCTGAAGGGGTGATCGCGGCATTCTGGACACTCTCCGCCAGCGGCGAACTCTGGCAGCATCTGGCCATTAGTTCGTGGCGCGCTTTCATCGGCTTTTCAATTGGCGGTTCTATCGGTCTGACGCTGGGGCTGATCAGCGGTTTGTCGCGGTGGGGAGAACGTCTGCTGGATACTTCAGTACAAATGCTGCGTAACGTGCCGCACCTGGCGCTGATCCCGTTGGTGATTTTATGGTTCGGGATTGATGAAAGCGCGAAGATTTTTCTCGTGGCGCTGGGAACGCTGTTTCCGATTTATATCAATACCTGGCATGGGATTCGTAATATCGATCGGGGTCTGGTGGAGATGGCTCGCAGCTATGGCTTATCCGGCTTCCCGCTGTTTGTGCATGTGATCCTCCCCGGCGCCCTGCCCTCTATTATGGTTGGCGTCCGTTTTGCGCTCGGGTTGATGTGGCTGACGCTGATTGTGGCGGAAACCATTTCGGCGAACGCCGGGATCGGCTATCTGGCGATGAACGCCAGGGAATTCCTGCAAACGGACATCGTCGTGGTCGCGATTATTTTGTATGCCCTGCTCGGTAAACTCGCCGACGTCAGCGCGCAGCTGTTAGAGCGCGTCTGGCTGCGCTGGAATCCTGCTTATTACACGAAAGAGGCAACCGTATGAATACCGCTCGTCTTAATCAGGGAACGCCGCTACTGCTCAACGCGGTAACCAAACAATATGCTGACAACACGGTGCTGAACCAGTTGGATCTGCATATTCCCGCCGGGCAATTTGTGGCGGTGGTTGGACGCAGCGGTGGCGGGAAAAGTACACTGCTGCGTCTGCTGGCCGGTCTGGAATCCCCTACAGCTGGCGAATTGCTTGCCGGAACAACGCCGCTGGCCGAGATCCAGGACGACACGCGTATGATGTTCCAGGATGCGCGCCTGCTGCCGTGGAAGTCGGTGATCGATAATGTTGGATTGGGTCTGAAAGGCGGCTGGCGGGATGCGGCGCGTCAGGCGCTGGCGGCGGTCGGTCTCGAAAACCGGGCGACGGAGTGGCCTGCGGCGCTGTCCGGCGGGCAGAAACAGCGTGTCGCGCTGGCCCGCGCGCTGATCCACCGGCCTGGATTATTGCTGCTGGATGAACCTCTCGGCGCGCTGGATGCCCTGACCCGGCTGGAGATGCAGGATTTGATCGTCTCGTTATGGCAAGAGCACGGTTTTACAGTGCTGCTGGTCACGCATGACGTCAGCGAGGCCGTGGCAATGGCCGATCGGGTTCTGTTGATCGAGGACGGGAAAATTGGTCTGGACTTGACGGTGGATATCGCGAGGCCGCGCCGTCTGGGGACGGTACGTTTAGCGGAACTGGAAGCAGAAGTGTTGGGTCGGGTGATGCAACGTGGCGAAAATGAGGCTCCGCTACGCAAGCACGGTTAAAAAATGCCGGATGGCGCTGTTGCTTATCCGGCCTACACGTAAATGGTAGGCCGGACGCATCCGGCAATATTATCAGGCTAACGCTTTGGTAATCTTCTCGAACAGATCGCCAGAGAGGTTTTCCAGCCCTTTCAGTTGCTCCAGCGCGGCGCGCATTTTTTCCTGGCGCTTCGCATCGTAACGTTTCAGACGAATCAGCGGTTCAATCAGGCGTGATGCCACCTGTGGGTTACGGCTGTTGAGGTCCGTCAGCATTTCGACCAGGAACTGATAGCCGCTGCCGTCTTCAGCATGAAACGCCGCCGGATTGCTCCCGGCAAATGCGCCAATCAACGAACGAATACGGTTCGGGTTGCTCATACTGAAAGAACGATGCTTCAGGAGGCCACGCACCGTTTCCAGCACGTTATCCGCCGGGCTGGTGGATTGCAGGATAAACCATTTATCCATGACCAGTCCGTCCTGATGCCACTTATCATCATACTCCTGCATCAACGCGTCACGGCACGGCAATTGCGCCGCGACCGCCGCCGACAGCGCCGCCAGCGCATCGGTCATATTATTGGCTTCATGGTACTGCTTGCTCACCAGCGTATCCGCCAGGTGGGTTTCACCAAAGGCCAGGAAGCGCAGGCAGGCATTGCGTAGCGTACGCTTGCCAATGTCGGTGTGTTCAACGCGGTACTCATCAAGATGATTCGCGTTATAGATTGCCAGGAACTCGTCTGCCAGTTCCGCCGCCAGCGTGCGGGTCAACGCTTCGCGGACTTCGGCAATCGCCAGCGGATCGATGATCTCGAACAGTTCCGCGATCTCATTCACCGAAGGCAACGTCAGAATTTCCGCCGCCAGCGCCGGATCGATTTTCTCATCCAGCAGAACCGCCCGGAAGGCATCCGCCACATGTACCGGCAGCGACAGCGGCTGCCCCTGCTGGTGGCGCGCAACGTTCAGCTTAATATACGTCGCCAACAGGCTTTGCGCCGCGTCCCAACGTGAGAAGTCATTGCGCGAATGACGCATCAGGAACGTCAGTTGTTGATCGCTCCATTTGTACTCCAGTTTCACCGGCGCGGAGAATTCGCACAGCAGTGCTGGCACCGGCTGGAAATACACATTGTCAAAGACAAAGGTTTGATCCGCCTGGGTCACGTTCAACACGGAATTGACCGGATGACCGCCCTTCTGCAACGGAATAACGTTGCCTTCGTTGTCGTACAGCTCAATCGCGAACGGAATATGCAGCGCTTGCTTTTCTGCCTGATCCGCCGTCGCAGGCGTACGCTGACTAATGGTCAACGTGTACTGTTCCGTTTCCGGGTTATAGTCGTCCCGTACGCTGACAACCGGCGTGCCGGACTGGCTGTACCAGCGGCGGAAGTGAGACAAATCGACATTCGACGCATCCTCCATTGCCTGCACAAAGTCATCACAGGTAGCGGCGCTGCCGTCATGACGCTCAAAATAAAGCTGCATCCCTTTCTGGAAATTCGTTTCGCCCAGCAGCGTGTGGATCATGCGAATCACTTCCGCGCCCTTCTCGTAGACGGTCAGGGTGTAGAAGTTGTTCATCTCAATGACCTTATCCGGGCGGATAGGATGCGCCATTGGGCTGGCGTCCTCAGCAAATTGCAGACCGCGCATGGTGCGCACGTTGCTGATGCGGTTCACCGCGCGGGAGCCGAGATCGGAACTGAATTCCTGGTCGCGGAAAACGGTCAGGCCTTCTTTCAGACTCAACTGGAACCAGTCGCGGCAGGTAACGCGGTTACCCGTCCAGTTGTGGAAATATTCGTGACCAATAACGCGCTCAATGTCGAGATAATCTTTGTCGGTCGCCGTATCGGTGCGGGCCAGCACATATTTGGAGTTAAAGACGTTCAAACCTTTATTCTCCATCGCGCCCATATTGAAGAAGTCCACCGCCACGATCATGTAGATGTCGAGGTCATACTCCAGGCCGAAACGCTCTTCATCCCATTTCATGGAGTTTTTCAGCGAAGTCATCGCCCACGGCGCACGGTCCAGATTGCCGCGATCAACGTACAGTTCCAGCGCCACCTCCCGGCCAGAACGCGTGATGAAGGTATCGCGCAGTACATCGAAATCGCCCGCCACCAGCGCAAACAGGTAGCAGGGTTTCGGGAACGGGTCCTGCCACTGCACCCAGTGACGGCCATTATCCAGTTCATCCTGCGCAATACGGTTGCCGTTGGAAAGCAGGAACGGATATCTGGATTTATCGGCGATGATTTTGGTGGTAAAACGCGCCAGCACATCCGGGCGGTCGAGATACCAGGTTATGTGGCGGAAACCTTCCGCTTCACACTGCGTACACAGCGCGTCGCCTGACTGGTACAGGCCTTCCAGCGCCGTGTTCGCCGCCGGGCTGATCTCATTCACAATGCGCAGAGTAAAGCGCTCGGGCAGGCTGCCGATCACCAGCTCGCCCTCTTCTTCTTTGTAGTTGGTCCACGGCGCATCGTTTACATGGAGGGATACCAGTCGCAGATCTTCACCGTTCAGGCGAAGGGGCGCGTCAGATGCGCCATGACGGACAGCCTGACTCAGTGCTGTAACGACGGTTTTCTCAGCATCCAGGTCAAAGGTCAAATCAATGTCAGTAATTTGGTAATCCGGGGCACGGTAGTCGTGACGGTATTTGGCTTGTGGCTGTTGTGTCATAAAAAACCTTTAGCATCTTTTGTAGAGTCCCGACTCCAGTCTATTCCTGTTGTCGAAATCGCGCTATGCAGAATGTTCATCTTTTCAGACACAAACACTCTTTTTGCTACATTTTTATAACATAAAGGCATCACGTTTAAAATCACGGAGGCCGTTCAGGCGCCCGCCAGCCAAATGAAAACGTCACATCGCCAGTACAATGAGAACCACAGGCTTAAATCTCAAAACTTGATTTATGACCAAGCCTCATTTCAAAGGCATTTCTTAGCGTAGTCGTTACCTTTTCAAAATCGTGTAACTTTTCAGTGTCATTAAAACAGGCCTGCGCGGTGCCATTTGACAGCGTCTTGATGGCCTCGTTTATGTTACTGGACGACAAATTGAAATATACTCCACGCCCTTCCGGGTTCTTAGGATTAAAGTTACCGTGGGCCAGTTGCCAGTACCTGAATAAATACTGCGTTAAACATAATGGCTCTCTGAACCTTTTGCTTGATGATTTTTTCAACAACTCCTCTTCGGCCTGCCATATCTCAGTGAATGTACTTTTCAGGAATGGCTGCGGAAGATGCTTACCGTAGAAGCCTTCAAAATAACTTGCACGGCGGTTCATAAAATTTTTCAACAGACCTTTTTTATAACGTAAGCTATAGTATTTACGTCTGTTTTCTTTGATTATTGTTTTTTTATTAATATGCGTATTTAAAACACTGACATTAAGAAATTCTGACGACCTCATTATGATCTCGTCTTTATTTTTAGGTGATTGTTTTTTTATGATGAGGAAGTCATTAGGATAGCCATTATCAAAATAAAAATCTTCCCGCAAAGGAGAGGTAATGAACGTATCGTCATTAAATAAAACGAATTTATTACTGAGATCTTTTATCCGATGAAGATTTAGCTCTATCGTATTAGAGTTGAACGTTGGTAAATATTCCGACGGAATAAACTCATCATGAAAGACAATATTTAATTTTTCATGTTCTACATTGATCCATGACGGAATTTGTCCACAGGTAACCAAATGTACTTTTCTTACCCATGGCGCATATTTTTCGACACATCTGAACCAATATTTAAAGATACCCATATCCCTGAACCGCGCAGGGTGGACGGCTCTCTCACCGTGGCTACCTTTTCCTTTGAACTCAGTAAACTTTTCTTGCCAGGCTACATCGGTTGAATCAACCCATAAAACAACAAAATCAATATCACTCATCGTTTTTATCTCAAATAATCATTGCGCTCATAAAATATAACAAGTCCGAAAGGCTATTTTTAACCCCATCAAGGCAAAGGCAAACAAGATGAGCATGGTTAAATTGCCTGACGATGAACCCGCCGGAGCGGTGAGTCGCGCATAAATAATCAGGTAATAAAAGCATCAGCCGGGCACGTTTTCATACCCTTTAAGCCTTTGAGAATAAAGATTCAATATTGATAAGCCCAGGTAATAGAGGGTTTTCCTGGGTTCGAACAGGCTCTGCGATACTTTATCGCGAAAATGATACATGACGGATTCAGATGAAATCAAGGACAGAAGTCATAGAATCGCCCTGTTATCCGGTAATGCAGAATGATTTTTGAAGAAAAAATAAACGATAAGATGATTCTTACGCGTCGATATTTCACGATCTGATCAATTTGATTATTGGGGGCGGGATGAACATTGTCTCCACCAGCCCCTCGGGGCGCGGCATCGGGGGCTAACAGTGATTAAATTCAAAGAGTTAATAGCATACGTTCTACATTTTCATAACACGCGGCACGAAATGCACTCGACCGCAAAGACAGCTTATGTTGTGATCGGGGTTCAATAAATCGCTAAACAAGGTATACTCCAGCGGTTTTCTTAGTTGTTTATTGTACTAAACGCTCCCGTGAGAGGATGCTACTGCGCACCTATGACACAATTCGCTTCTCCTGTTCTGCACTCGTTGCTGGATACAGACGCTTATAAGTTGCATATGCAGCAAGCCGTTTTTCACCACTACTATGATGTGCATGTAGCGGCTGAATTTCGTTGCCGTGGTGACGACCTGCTCGGTATTTACGCCGACGCTATTCGCGAGCAGGTGAATGCAATGCAACACCTGCAACTTCAGGAGGACGAGTTCCAGTGGCTCTCCGGCCTGCCCTTCTTTAAAGCTGATTATCTCAACTGGTTACGTGACTTCCGCTATAACCCGGAACAGGTCTGCGTGACCAACGATAACGGGAAGCTAAACATCCGCTTAACCGGTCCGTGGCGCGAAGTCATCATGTGGGAAGTCCCGCTGTTGGCGGTGATCAGCGAACTGGTGCACCGTTACCGCTCGCCGGAAATGGGTGTGGCGCAGGCGCTTGATGCGCTGGAAAGTAAACTCGTCGATTTCTCTGCATTAACCGCCGATCTCGATATGTCCCGCTTCCATCTGATGGATTTCGGCACCCGTCGCCGTTTCTCTCGCGAAGTGCAGCAGGCCATCGTCAAACGCCTTCAGCAGGAACCATGGTTTGTCGGCACCAGTAACTACGATCTCGCCCGTCGGCTGTCGCTTACGCCTATGGGCACACAGGCGCATGAATGGTTCCAGGCACATCAGCAAATCAGCCCGGATCTGGCAACCAGTCAGCGCGCAGCTCTCGCCGCCTGGCTGAATGAATACCCTAACCAGCTCGGTATCGCGCTGACGGACTGCATCACGATGGATGCTTTCTTACGCGACTTCGGCACCGAATTTGCCACGCGTTATCAGGGTTTACGCCACGATTCTGGCGATCCGGTTGAATGGGGTGAAAAAGCCATCGCCCATTACCAGAAGCTGGGCATTGACCCGCTGAGTAAGACGCTGGTCTTCTCAGATAACCTCGATCTGAAGAAAGCAGTCGATCTCTATCGTCACTTCTCTTCACGCGTGCAGTTGAGCTTTGGTATTGGCACCCGTCTGACCTGCGATATCCCGCAGGTGAAGCCGCTCAATATTGTCATCAAGCTGGTGGAATGTAACGGCAAACCGGTCGCCAAATTGTCAGACAGCCCGGGGAAAACAATCTGTCATGACAAAGCTTTTGTGCGTGCATTACGTAAAGCTTTTGACCTTCCTCATATAAAGAAAGCCAGTTAATCATTGTTGGCCGGATAACGCGCTTGCGCCGCTATCCGGTCTACAGAAAGTGCGTCTTATCGCGACTTTGCTTCCCTTTTCATGTTTATTTCCGAAATCTTTCGCTCCAGCTGCGAATTCTGCTTGTCTGATTGCAGATGCCAGGTAACATAGGTATCCCCCCAAGCAGGGTGGACAAGTGTTTATTTTTTCCGACTATTAACAGAGAGAATATTATGAGCGTTGTGCCTGTAGCCGACGTACTCCAGGGCCGCGTAGCCGTTGACAGCGAAGTCACCGTGCGCGGATGGGTGCGTACCCGCCGAGATTCAAAAGCTGGCATCTCCTTCCTCGCCGTTTATGACGGTTCCTGCTTTGATCCTGTACAGGCTGTCATTAATAATTCTCTGCCCAATTACAATGAAGACGTATTGCGTCTGACAACCGGCTGCTCAGTTATCGTCACGGGTAAAGTCGTTGCGTCTCCAGGACAAGGGCAAAGTTTTGAAATTCAGGCCACCACGGTTGAAGTAACCGGTTGGGTTGAAGATCCTGATACCTATCCGATGGCGGCGAAACGCCACAGTATCGAATATCTGCGTGAAGTCGCGCACCTGCGTCCGCGCACCAATATGATTGGCGCAGTCGCGCGCGTGCGCCATACGCTGGCGCAAGCGCTGCACCGTTTCTTTGACGAGCAGGGTTTCTTCTGGGTTTCGACGCCGCTGATTACCGCCTCCGATACCGAAGGCGCGGGTGAAATGTTCCGTGTATCAACATTGGATCTGGAAAACCTGCCGCGTAACGACCAGGGCAAAGTCGATTTTGATAAAGACTTCTTTGGTAAAGAATCTTTCCTGACCGTATCCGGCCAGTTGAACGGCGAAACCTATGCGTGCGCCCTGTCCAAAATCTATACCTTTGGCCCTACATTCCGTGCAGAAAACTCCAACACCAGCCGCCACCTGGCTGAGTTCTGGATGCTGGAGCCGGAAGTCGCCTTTGCCAACCTGAATGACGTAGCTGGCCTTGCCGAAGCGATGCTGAAATACGTCTTCAAAGCCGTACTGGATGAACGCGCGGATGATATGAAATTCTTCGCCGAGCGTGTCGATAAAGATGCGATTTCTCGTCTGGAACATTTTATTGATGCAGACTTCGCCCAGGTTGATTACACCGATGCGGTCACAATTCTGGAAAACTGCGGTAGGAAATTCGAAAACCCGGTTTACTGGGGTGTGGATCTCTCCTCTGAGCACGAACGCTATCTGGCAGAAGAGCACTTTAAAGCGCCAGTGGTAGTGAAAAACTACCCGAAAGACATTAAAGCGTTTTATATGCGCCTTAACGAAGACGGTAAAACCGTGGCGGCAATGGATGTTCTGGCGCCGGGCATTGGTGAAATCATTGGGGGTTCCCAGCGTGAAGAGCGTCTGGAGGTACTGGATGCCCGTATGGCGGAAATGGGCCTGAATAAAGAAGATTACTGGTGGTATCGCGATCTGCGCCGCTACGGTACTGTTCCGCATTCAGGTTTCGGTCTCGGCTTCGAACGTCTGATCGCTTATGTCACCGGCGTGCAAAACGTTCGTGATGTGATTCCGTTCCCGCGTACTCCACGTAACGCCAGTTTCTGATTTTAAAAGGCCAGCTTTGCTGGCCTTTTTCTCTCTCAGAATGTCAAGTTTTATGGATAAGAAGTAAACAAATCTAAAAACAAGACCCTCAGTTCTCCCTTCCTGTTACCTGATATTTCATTGCAACATCTCAGTACAAAAAATAATCCCTCCGGTTATTGCGGATTAGTTTTTCCTCACCTGATAGCATAATTTTTAATCAATCGCACGGCATTCCAGACGTCTGAAAAAAGTTATCAATCACACCCTCGTTCAATCACATTTGCAGTAAGTGCTATGTTTAGAAAAATTAAACATAAGGAAATCATATAAATAGAAATAAAAATGGGAAATGGTGGCTGAAATTGGCCCGAAATTTGAAGTCGTTCACAAAGCGCCAAAAATAAAACATTTAGTTACACATTTTTTCTTTTTGAAACCAATTCTTTATCTTTGTAGCACTTTCACGGTAGCGAAACGGTGGTTTGAATGGAAAGATGCTTGTCAGACACATAAAGACACCAAACTCTCATCAATAGTTCCGTAAATTTTTATTGACAGAATTTATTGGCGGCAGTGGCAGGTGTCATATAAAAACCAATGAGGGTAATAAATAATGATGAAGCGTAATATCCTGGCAGTGGTAATCCCTGCCCTGCTGGCAGCTGGCGCCGCAAACGCAGCCGAAGTGTACAATAAAGATGGCAATAAACTGGACCTCTACGGTAAAGCGGTAGGTCTGCACTACTTCTCTAAAGACAACGGCAAAAACAGCTACGGCGGTGATGGCGACCAGACCTATGCACGTCTGGGTTTTAAAGGTGAAACCCAGATCAACGATCAACTGACCGGTTACGGCCAGTGGGAATACCAGTTCAGCGGTAACAGATCCGAAGGTGGTTCTGACTCTCAGAAAGGCAACAAAACCCGTCTGGCATTCGCAGGTCTGAAACTCGGCGATGCGGGTTCTCTGGACTACGGTCGTAACTACGGTATCGTTTACGATGCACTGGGCTACACCGATATGCTGCCAGAATTTGGTGGTGACACCGCATACAGCGATAACTTCTTCGTTGGCCGTGTTGGCGGTGTGGCAACCTACCGTAACTCCAACTTCTTCGGTCTGGTTGACGGCCTGAACTTCGGCGTTCAGTATCTGGGCAAAAACGAGCGCGCAAGCAACTACGTTGTTAACGCAGACGATTCCAGTAACTTCAGCGACGTACAGCGCTCTAACGGCGACGGCTGGGGTGCATCTCTGAGCTATGAATTCGAAGGCTTTGGTATCGTTGGTGCTTACGGTGCCGCTGACCGCACCAACGCTCAGCAAGATTCTCGCCTTGCTGGTCGTGGTAAAACCGCTGAGCAGTGGGCTACTGGTCTGAAATACGACGCCAACAATATCTACCTGGCAGCCAACTACGGTGAAACCCGTAACGCCACGGCTATCGACGGCGGCTTCGCCAACAAAACTCAGGACATCCTGTTAGTTGCTCAGTATCAGTTCGACTTCGGTCTGCGTCCGTCCATCGCTTACACCAAGTCCAAAGCCAAAAACGTTGAAGGCGTGGGTAGCGAAGATCTGGTCAACTACGTAGAAGTTGGCGCGACTTACTACTTCAACAAAAACATGTCCACCTATGTTGACTACATCATCAACCAGATTGATTCTGACAACAAACTGGGCGTAGGCTCTGACGACACGGTTGCTGTAGGTATCGTTTACCAGTTCTAATCAGCAGACCTCTTTGTTAAATGCCTAAAAAACAGGACTTCGGTCCTGTTTTTTTATGTCTGCCAGCAAAATCTGGCGTCTTAAAAAAACACTCAGCCTTTTTGTCACTAACAGTTGGCATTTTGTAAATCTGCCGTTAACCTGATTACGGATTTCCCTTCTGTAACCACAATGGAACCTCGTCATGTTTGAGAACATTACCGCCGCCCCTGCCGACCCTATTCTGGGCCTGGCCGATCTGTTTCGTGTCGATGACCGTCCCGGAAAAATTAACCTTGGTATCGGCGTTTATAAAGATGAGACAGGCAAAACGCCGGTGTTAACCAGCGTTAAAAAAGCCGAACAGTATTTACTGGAAAATGAAACCACCAAAAACTATCTCGGTATTGATGGTATTCCAGAATTCGGCCGTTGCACGCAGGAATTACTGTTTGGCAAAGGTAGCGCGCTGATCAATGACAAACGCGCTCGCACCGCGCAAACGCCAGGCGGTACTGGCGCGCTCCGTGTTGCCGCGGACTTCCTGGCAAAAAATACGGCGGTAAAACGCGTGTGGGTAAGTAATCCAAGCTGGCCAAACCATAAGGGCGTATTTAATTCCGCCGGTCTGGAAGTGTGCGAATACGCTTATTACGATGCAGAAAATCACGCGCTTGATTTCGATGCCTTGCTGGCAAGCCTCAATAACGCGCAGGCTGGTGACGTCGTTCTGTTCCATGGCTGCTGCCATAACCCAACCGGTATCGATCCTACGCTGGAACAGTGGCAAACGCTGGCTCAGCTTTCTGTCGAAAAGGGCTGGCTGCCGCTGTTTGACTTCGCCTATCAGGGTTTTGCTCGCGGTCTGGAAGAGGACGCGGAAGGTCTGCGTGCGTTCGCAGCGCTGCATAAAGAGCTGATCGTCGCCAGTTCCTACTCTAAAAACTTTGGCCTGTATAACGAGCGTGTCGGTGCCTGTACGCTGGTTGCCGCAGATGCGGAAACCGTTGACCGCGCATTCAGCCAGATGAAATCCGCCATTCGCGCCAACTACTCTAACCCTCCGGCACACGGCGCATCCGTTGTAGCGACTATCCTGAGCAACGATGCCCTGCGTGCTATCTGGGAACAGGAACTGACCGATATGCGCCAGCGTATTCAGCGCATGCGTCTGTTGTTCGTCAATACGTTGCAGGAAAAAGGCGCAGATCGCGATTTCAGCTTTATCACCAAACAGAATGGCATGTTCTCATTCAGCGGCCTGACGAAAGAGCAGGTACTGCGTCTGCGTGAAGAGTTTGGCGTATATGCGGTGGCTTCTGGTCGCGTCAACGTGGCTGGAATGACGCCGGATAACATGGCTCCGCTGTGCGAAGCCATTGTCGCCGTACTGTAAGTATCATAGCGCCAGGTAGTGCCTGGCGCTTACCCGGCCTACAGTGGTTTCCCATTGCAGACCGGACAAGAATTACCAGACCGGCATTTCATCTTGCAGGAACGGGTTATGCAGCCGCTCATGGCCAAGCGTCGACATCGGCCCATGACCCGAAATAAACGTCACATCATCGCCCAACGGCAATAATTTACGCTTGATCGAATCAATCAGCTGAGCGTGATCGCCACGCGGGAAATCGCTGCGCCCAACGCCGCCTTTGAAGATCACGTCACCGGAAATCAGTAGCCGTGAAGACTCATCAAAGAAGACGATATGGCCCGGCGTATGCCCAGGACAATGCAACACCTGTAAAGTCACATTCCCCACGCTAATACGATCTCCCTCATTCAGCCAACGGTCAGGCGTCAGCGGCTGACACTCTTCCAGACCAAACATGCGACTTTGCGCCGGTAAACCCTGTAGCCAGAACTCATCTTCTTTTTCCGGGCCGATCACTGGCACGCCATAATGCTTCGCCAGTTCCGCCGCCGCGCCAACATGATCGAGATGACCGTGCGTAAGCAGGATCTGCATCAACGTCACGCCGCTGGCGTCCACTTCCTGTTTGATGGTCTGTGCGTCGCCGCCGGGATCGACCAGCGCGGCCAGACGGGTTTGCTCACACCAGATCAATGAACAGTTCTGGGAGAATGCGGTGACCGGAATAATACGATAGTTCATACTGCTCCTGTTTCGTTAAGTCTGCGGATCACCAGTGCCGTGCCGGCCCGGTGTCAATATGCACAAAGTTACTGCGTGGGTAGTATCCTACACCACCTGCGCGCATAGATAACGCAGCTTTGCGAATATTACTTAACGAAACGCCTTCAATATGGAAATCCATCGCCTGCCCTTTCGTGTGGTAGCTTTTTTTCGCCACTCCACGACTGTGCGCACGCAGTTCGTTATTGGTATCCAGTGAGCGGTAACCCGAGATGAGCTGTACGGGCTTACGGGTGCCTAAAAGGCCTTGCAGGCGGAAGAGCTGGTCGAACAATCCTGGGTCGATGGCTTTCACTTTATTCGCGCGAAAATCACGGAAAAAATGGTTTAGTTTTGCTAATTCATCCTGAATATAGGCTCTTCCGTCGAAAAACTCCGCTTTAATTGACTCTCCGGTATGGAGGTTGTTCAGTGTCAAAATACGCGGACGTGGGGTGGAGAGTGTGGCAAATGCTGGCGTAGGCAAGATGGCGGCTCCGAGAGCAACGCCACCAAACGCCAGCAACTTGCGGCGATTAGCGTCAAATTTGTCCATGATAATCAGGTCTACAGGTAAATGTTTTCGTTAATATGCACTTCTGGCGCACGAGGGGCACCTTAACTGGCAAAAAAGCCGACGTCAAGGTGGCCCATCCCCAGCAACGGCGGGGCTTGCAGCGAATCAGCCCTGCCGATGACCAATATTACGACAACAGATTTATCAGAACTTCTTCATTTACCTGATTAATTGTTCTGCTTTTGACACAATTTGTGCGCTGGATCGCGCAGTCAGATCATAATTGTAAATATCTGTACGATACTGAGTGCGTCCGTCTGCTCCCACAAACGCCGTCAGGTAATAAAGATTCACCGGAATATTCTGACGGATGTTGACGTACCGGGTATCACCTTGCTTCAGCGCATCCGAAATCCGCGTATCGTTCCAGCCTGCATCCTGAAGCAGCATATTTGCCAGCTCAGAGGCCTTATTCACACGCACGCAGCCGGAGCTGAGCGCTCGCGTATCTTTCTGGAACAGATTGTGATTCGGCGTATCGTGCAGATAAATCGCGTCTGAACTTGGCATATTAAATTTGTAACGCCCCAGAGAGTTGTGCGCGCCCGGCGCCTGCTGGAAGCGGAACGGCAGGTTCGATGGCGTAATGGTCGACCAGTCCACCTGCCACGGGTTAATCGTCTCTTTGCTGTTCCAGCCGCGCATAACGGTATAACCGTGGCGTTCCAGATACCCCGGATCATTCCAGACTTTGGGCAGAATATCTTTTCGGGCCAGCGTTGGCGGCACATTCCAGGGCGGATTCACCACCACGTTATTAAGCGCGCTGCTCATCATTGGCGTTTTCCGATCGGGGCGGCCAACAATCACCCGGGAAGCCAACACCTGGTTGCCGTTCTGGTAATAAACCAGCGAATAGGCCGGAATATTGACCATAATGCCCGTTGATAATTCTCCTGGCAGTAAACGCAAACGCTGAATATTCAGCGCCAGCACCCCCGCACGTTGCGCAGGCGTCACATTCAACCATTCGCGCGTCGCCGGGCCGACAGCGCCATCCGCTCCCAGTCCTTGCCAGGTCTGAAAACGTTTCACCGCATCAACAAGCTCACGATCATAAGCCGCACGGACTGCCGGAGCGGGTTGGCTGCGCTGAGTGGATTGCCGGGCGACAGGTTTCACGGCGGCAGGCTCCACTGCGACGGCGGAAGGGCTGACAACCACATCGGCCGCCACGTCATCCCCCGGGAGCGCTATCTTAGGCCCGCCTTCCAGCATACCGGTGCGCTGTAAAATCTCACGCAGCGCAGGCACATCATTGCTCCACTGACCAGGACGCAACGTCGCGGTACTGGTCAACTGCGGCCAGGGACGAGCGTCGCTAACCAGCTTTTTCAGTGAATCATGCAGCGCGGCGTATTGCGGATGCTGTGGCGCAAGGCTGGCGACAAACGTCATCAGTTGACCGTTGTCCAGCGCAACCTGCCACTGGTTGATCACCGAAAGCGGCGGTGTTGCCAGCGCATAAGGTTTGTCGCTGTACAGCCAGCGCGTCCCTTTTACGGGAATATTGGCGATGAAATGGAGATAGCCCATCATGGCGTCGGATAAAACAGCATCTCGCGCCAGACCGGTGACTGACGGGTCGGTCAGCAGCGCGACCCAGGTGGTGAATTGCGGCTGGAACCCGGCGATGGCCACTTCCGCCAGCTGCTGCTGAAACGCTTTCACCGCATCGCGATTTTCCCACATTGGTTGCATATCGCGGGCGGCATACAGCAGTTCCAGTTGATTCAGATAAACCGGCGTATAACCAGAAGGAAGTTGCGATTGTAATTCAGCCCGGGCTTTCTCCGCAGAGATCCCCTCCGGCAGCGGCTGAATCCCCGCCATTACCGCTGTCGCAGGCGATTGCGCTTGCGGCTGTGACAACGCGGTAGGCTGTTCGCTGACGGTCGCTGAGCTGTCGCCAGGAATCATTTCAGGCTCATCGGCCTGCACACTGAACAGTGGAGCAAATGTTACGGCCAGGCATAAACTGATTGCCGACAGCCGACGACTACAAATTTTGTTAAGCAACATCCCTTGCCCCCTGTTTCTTTATCATACTTTGAATAGCCAGGTTGCCCGCTCACATTGGGTAAAAACCTGAAAACGCCAATACCTTCTGAAGTATGACGAGCAAGCCTGCTTACTCGTCAGGCTTACCTTCAGTATATAAACATCAAAAAGGTTTTGCCTAACCTAATGTAAAGAAGTTTAAAGAAAAAGCACCTGGTGTAAGGTGCTTTTCAGACTTCTATTGATCGATTTTATGATGAAAAAAGACGGCGCGAAGGCCGTCTTCATCTTACTTACCCGGCGGCCTGCGACGAGGCATCTTCGGTGCCAGTGCCAGGTAGGGTCTCCGGCAGTTGTGGGGCGAAGCCACGCAGTCCGACCACATGAACGTGTTCGGTATTGTGGAAAACCTTACGCACCAGCTTATAGGTGGTGCCTTTCTCAGGGCTGATGTTTTCCGGCGCTGCGATGATAAGCTGCATTTGCAGACGTTCGCACAGTTCGAACAGCGTCGCGATGGAACGCGCATCCAGACGCGCAGCCTCATCAAGGAACAGCAGGCGGCATGGGGAGATATCTTTTCCGCGCAAGCGGCGGCCTTCGTCTTCCCAGCTTTGCACTACCATCACCAGAATGGACATCCCGGTACCAATCGCTTCACCGGTAGACAGCGCGCCGGACTCCGCACGCAGCCAGCCGTCTGAACCGCGGTTGACCTCGACTTCCATCTCCAGATAGTTACGGTAATCCAGCAGCTCCTCGCCAATGGTCTGCGGCGTACGCTGCCCCATATCAATCTGCGGATTCAGGCGCTGATACAGCTTCGCCAGCGCTTCAGAGAAGGTCAGGCGGTTGCTGTTAAACAGATCCTGATGCTGCTCATGCTGTTCGGAAAGAACATCCAGCAAGGTCGCATGCGTTTCCCGCACGTTGACGTTGAGACGCACGCTGTTCACCTGACCAAATGAGACGTTTTGCAGTCCCTGGTTCAGCATACGAATACGATTTTGTTCGCGCTGAATCGTCTTACGAATAATGTTCGCCACGCTGCGCGAGCTGATCGCCAGCTTCTGTTCGCGGGAGGTCAACTCTTCCGTCAGGCGACTCAACTCAATTTCCATCTGTTCGATGGCCTCAACCGGGTCATCGGTACGGATGATATCCTGGCGAATACGCTCCCGCAGATGCTGGTAAACCGCCACGAAGAACTGGATCTTACGTTCCGGTCGTTTTGGATCTTCCGACATACGTAATACATCACGCAGGTGTTCGTTATCCGCCACCGCCAGACGCAACGCACCCAACGCCTTATCCGACATGGAGCGAAGTTCATCTGCCGACAGATAAGCCAACTCGCGACGATGTAAACGGCGCTCTACCCCGTTATCTTTCACCATCCGCATCACCGCGCACCACCCGGCTTTCGCGGTGACCACCTGCTCGCGCATTTCATGATAATCGCGTTCCAGTTTGCGCAGTCTGCGGGTCAGGTTATCCATCTCCGCTTCACAGAAGGTCAGCGCTTTTTCCAGCTGGTTACGACGTGAGCGGTTATTGCTCAGTTGCGTATGCAGTTCGTCACGGCGGATACGCGCGCGCTCTTCCGAACCGCTGTCGGCACGCACGCCGATATCCTGTAATTCACGTTGCAGGTCGCCCAGCAGCTCTTTCTTGGTGTCATACGAGCTTTTCAGTGAGGCCAGAACCTGATTGTACTGGCTGAGTTGCGCGGCATGACCGCGTAACGCTTCACGGGCACGGGTACGCTCGGCTTCCGCCTGTTCCAGACGCTGACGCAGTTTTTCGTTCAGATCGCTGTTGCCGCTCAGCATTTCGGCCGAGTCGGAATAGCTGAAGTGCGCCCGACGCTGTACGACCTCGGTCAGCGCAAAAGCCTGCTGACGCGCATCCCGCTGCGTTTGCTGGGAGTATGCGTAATCTTCTTTCAGTTGCTCAAACTGTTCGGGATCGTTTTGCAGAACCGAGACGATCGGCTCCAGTTTGGCTAACTGATTACCGTGTTGCTGTATAAAACGCGCCGCTTCCTGCGCATCATCCAGACGTTCCTGAATTTCATCCACGCGGTCAGCCAGCGTGTCGTCCGCCAGCAGGTTCAGGCGCGGCAGTAAGCGGTTCAGAGCGGAGACGCCCTCTTTCGCCTGTTCAAACTGAATACGCTGCTGCTGGTTGTCGTTTTCATGCGTAGCCAGCGCGCGTTCCAGTTCAACGCGACGGCCATTCAATTGGCGAATTTCCGCTTCCGGGTCGGCCTCAAACGCGACCGCCAGATGGCTGCCGATAAAACGACTGAACGCCTGATGCAGACGCTGAGTTTTCTGCACGTCGAAGGACAACGTCGCAAAGCGTTCAGACAGCCCTTCGCGCTCAGCATGCAGACTTTCAATACGGTTTTCACGCGCGGCGCGACCAAAGATCGGCACCGTCGGGAAACGGGAATAACGCCACTGACGCTCGGCGGTTTTCACCACCACCGCGTTTTCCAGCTCATCAACGCTGAAGACGCTGTCATCGAACGACTGCGGGTCCCCTTCGATGAAATAGAGATCTTCCGGGCAATCCGTCAGCCCTTCAAGCTGTTCGGCGATCAGCGACAGATCCGGCACCACGATAGCATGACGGGACGGGCCGTACAGCGCGGAGAAGTACGGCGCGTCTTCGAAGCTGACGTCATCATAGATTTCCGACAGCAACACGCCGCCAAAACGCTCCGCCAGCGCGTTCAGACGCGAGTCTTCCGAGCCACCCGGCTGGCTTAAGCGTTCAATCTCTTCGTCAACCGCGTTCTTACGCGCGCCAACTTCGTCACGCTCTACAATCGCTTCACGCTCGCGCTCCAGCAACTGTTGCAGATACTCGGTTACCTCCTGGCTGGAGGTAAACTCTTCGCCGCTCTGTTCGCACAGCTGATTCAGACTGTTTTGCGCCGCCAGCCAGATCGGGGCGCGCTGCATTAAGTGCTGAATGCGGGACTGGAGTTGCTCCTGCTCCTGACGCAGCGTCATACGCTGTTCATGGGCGTTAGAAACGCTATCCGACAGGGCGGCGATGCGGGCTTCCAGCTCCTGGTGCAGCGCTTCCAGCTCATCAATGTCGAAATGTTTGCCCTGACGTTTACAGAATTCCGCCAGCAGGCGTTCAGCTTCCTGCTGTTCGCGCAAGCGCTGTTCCAGTTCACTCAGACGCATACGCAGCGGCTGAACCTGCTCCGCCAGGTGACGCTGTTCCACACCTTCGCGCAGCAGGTCGCGCGCCACACTCCAGGCTTCATTACGCGCCAGCGGGCCATTAATGGCGGCCACCAGCTGATATGCCTGTTCAAACTGACTGTGCGCGGTTTGCGCCACGCTCATTTTCTGTTCCAGCGAAAGCAGTTTTTCCGTTGCTTCCTGCTCTTTCGCCTGGAACGTTTCCAGCCATTCTGCGGCGCTGTCCGCCGTCAGGTCAGGCAGATGACAAAGCGCTTTGGCGCGGTCGAGCGCCTGGATCGCCTGGTTGTACTGAATCGCGCGCGTCTGCTGCACATCCAGCGCCTGCTGATAGTCCGCCAGTTGGCTTTTCAGTTCATCCACTTCCAGCTCGGCGGCTTCCGCACGGGCTTCGTTCTCTTCCTGCATGTCGGCGGCTTCAGCCACCACTTCATTTTGCTCTTCGAGACGAATTTGCAGCTCATCGAGATCCGCTTCGTAGCGCTCGATCTTCTCCTGCTGGCGCAGCGCGGTCTGCACAAGGTTCAGGTGGTCGCTGGCGGCCTGGTAATCCGCTTCCAGATCCCCTTCCGCACCGTTGTGCTCGCCCAGTTCACGCGCCATGTCGACGTGTTTGTACTGTTCCGCCGCCAGTTGCTTACGCGATGTGTACAGCTCGCGACGAAACTCCAGCGCTTTATCCAGATGAACCCGGCGTTCGTTGGCGTGGCGCATGTAGTCCGCCGCCACGTAGTTAGTGGCTTCGCTAATCAAATGCTTGAACAGGTCACGATCCGACTGGGTTACGCGGATCGCTTCCAGCGTCATACGGTTTTCACGCAGCGCGGCTTCCATATCCTGGAACGCTTTACGCACGCCGCTATTTTCCGGCAGCAGGTAGTCACGCAGGGAACGGGTAATCGCGCTGGAGATCCCGCCGTACAGCGAGGCTTCAATCAGACGATAGAACTTGCTGCGATCGGACGCAGAACGCAGACGGCGGGCAATGATGCCCAGATCGAACATCAGCGAGTGATAATCGGTGATCGAGTTAAACTGCTTAAACTGCACGCCTTCCATCGCATCGAGCTTCTCTTTCAGCTCCGCGAGGGTCAACACGCGCGCCTGGCGCTCGTTCAGCGTTTCGGTCACCAGCTGCGTCGGCTGCACCGACATCGGCAAGCCCTGAATGGCAAACGGTTTGATATCAACTTTGCGATCGCGTCCGGCGACCTGCTGCAAACGTACGCCCACCACAACACGCTGATGGCGGGAATTGAGGACGTCGAGCATGGAATAACAGACGCCCGCTTTCAGCTTACCGTGCAGGCCTTTATCGCGCGATCCGCTGGTGGCCCCGGCTTCCGTGGTGTTACGGAAATGCAGTAAGGTTAAGTCCGGGATCAGCGCCGTGACGAACGCCGCCATCGTGGTGGATTTACCGGCGCCGTTCCCGCCGGACAGCGTGGTGACCAGCTCATCGAGGTCAAAGGTGCGGGCAAAAAAGCCGTTCCAGTTAATCAGCGTTAGTGAGCGAAATTTACCGCGTTCAATCATTATTCTTCCTCTCCACTGTCCGGCTGATTCTCTTCGGTCTCATCGTTGAGTTGCAGGTGATTTTCAACCGGCATGGCTTCCCCATCGCGGATTAAGCGACGCTGCGCTTCACGCGGATCGTCACCGGTACGCACATCCGCGCCAAAGCGGAACACCGATTCCGTGATGCGGAATTTGCTGCTGTCATGGCCCATAAACCACACCATCCCTAAGCGACGCAGACGGTTTAACGACGAGCGCACCTTCTCCTGTAGTTTCTGACGATCCACGTCAGACCCCGTTGAGCGGTTGTTGACCAGTTTCAGCAATTTGGCTTCGTCTGTCAGGGCGAGCAGCTCATCGTACAGTTCCTGCTGGGTAAAAATCCCCTCATTTGCCAACCGCTCCGGGCTGAGATAGAGGTAACAGAGGATTTTACCCACCATCATGTCCAGTTCAGACAAGACGGAGCGCGGGATAATCGTCGTGGAACGCGGGCGCAGGTAGAAAAAACCCTCCGGCGCGCGAATCAGTTCGACGTTATAGCGACTGTAAAACTCTTCCAGATACTCCTGGAAATCCATCAGGAAGGCATGATTATCCAGCTCATCCAGACCGATATGTCTGCCGGAGCGTAATGCGCTATCCAGCGCCGGAAATAACGGGTTTGCCAGCGCCTGCGCCAGCTTAACCGGCATCACTTGTTCAATATTTGTCAATGACATGCGCCTGTACCTTGGCTCCGTAATCATTAATCGGCTGCCATTTGGCTGGCAGTCCGGTGAAGTCTGCTTGCGCTACGCCAAGACGTACCGCCTGATCGATAACAATACGCGCCACGTCGAAGTGACGCGCTCGTGGGTATTGCGCCAGATATTCGCGCACTACCAGGCCGAGATCCAGTGGGGCTTGTCTGGATTTATAGATAGCCAGCTGTTCTTCGATGATCGCCGCCAGTTGTTCGCGGATCTCGTTAAATTCTTCATATTCCAGGTCCGGCGGCAGTTCGCCGGTCACCTCTTCATCGCGCAGCGCCATCTCTTCATCGCGCATATCCAGCAGACGATCGGCGTTGGCATAGGTCAGCGCCCACGGCTCATCAAAATAGCTCTGGATGGACTGGCGCAGTCGCTGGGCAAAGACGCGGTTTTTATCCATATCAATCGCGGTACGGATAAATTTGTGTACGTGTCGGTCATAGCCAATCCACAGGTCGATGGATTGCTGACCCCAGCTAATAATGCGGTCGAGTTTGCTTTGCAGATCGAACACCAGACGATCCACAAAATGCAGGTCGTCATGCGCCATCGTGGCGTCCTGGATGCGTAACAGATTAGCCTGTAATTTATCGCCAGCCGCTTCAAGCGTATCCTGCAACTCACGCAGCGTGCCGGATGTTTCAGAAAGCAGCAGTTCGCAACTCGAAATCGCCGCGCGCCAGTCTTTGTTCAGCAACTGCGCAATGTCGTCTTTTACCTGCTGCTGCTGCTCATCCATGATGCGCTGGGTCAGGTCGATGCTGTCGAAAATTTCCGCGACCGAATATTTCAGCGGCGCATAAACGTTGCGATGCCAGTGAAACTCGTCGCCGCCCTCATCTGCCGCATCCGCCGCCCGCTTCAGTTCACCCGCGACAATGGATAGCTGCATGGAGAGGCGCAGCGTGGAAAACTCACGCTGGCGGATGTAGTAATCGGTAATGCCAATCCCGAGCGGCGTCAGGCGATAAATGGCGTTGCCTTCCGCTTGCTCGCTGGTAAAGCGGTTCAGCAGACGTTGACGTACCATATCGTTGATCGCGTTGTTGGCGCGCACGCCGATGGTTTCGCTGGTTTGCTCAAACGCATCACTGACATGGCGGAACGCATCCACCAGTTCGCCTTCACTCATCTCCCCGTCCAGGCGCTCGCCGTTCAGCGTGGCTACCGCCAGCAGGAACGAAAGTCGGTCTACCGGCAGAGAGATGGAAAAGTCATTTTTTCTGGCCCAGGCAACCAGTTCGGGGACTGTCTGGGAAAATTCACTCATAAGTTATCCTTGCATCTGCGGTTTGCGCGCGGTGACATGAATGTAGCGGCCGAGGCTAATATACGGCTCCTGGCGGCAATAACGCGTTTCTAATTCAACTAACATCTCATAGCAGTCACGCTGTTGATGCTTCTCACGCAGATAATCATGAAATACGCGTACGCCGGTCTTACCGGTAATCTGCCAGCCAATATCTTCCAGCCACTGATAAACCTGCTCGGGTTTACGTGGATAGTCTGGCGAAAGCGTACGCTTTTTGCGTTTTGGCATCCCCACCTGCACATAGTCAAAGTTCCCTGCCACCATGTTATGCATCAACAGGCCGTTAGCATTGTAGAACATTAACGACAGTGCTCCGCCGGGGCGCAAAACTGACCAAAGCGCCTCTAACACGCCGACCGGTTCCGCCACCCACTCCAGCACAGCATGAAACAATATCAGATCAGCGGAGGTTTCCAAATGCGAAGCGACATCCTGAACGGCGCATTGTATAAAATGCATGTTTC
This sequence comes from Citrobacter sp. CK181, assembly GCF_030333595.1. NCBI lineage: Bacteria > Pseudomonadati > Pseudomonadota > Gammaproteobacteria > Enterobacterales > Enterobacteriaceae > Citrobacter > Citrobacter sp. CK181. The sequence goes on from NZ_JAOWFN010000012.1 coordinate 402,872, forward strand.
CGCTCACACCTTTTGCTTCTGCCGCCTGCTGCGCACGCGCGATCATCTCGCCGGACAGATCGCACAATGTAACCTGATGCCCACGCTCCGCCATTTTGATGGCCGTTTGCCCCTCTCCGCCGCCAGCATCCAGGATGTGCAGTTTTTGCTCGCCGAATTCCGCCAGCAACCGATCAAGATCCTGCCACAGAATCGCCTGTCGCAGCTGTCCTTTGGTGGTTCCGTAGATGTTACGGGAAAACTTTTCAGCAATGTCATCAAAATTGCGGTCCCGCATCGGACTCTCCACAGGCTGGCTCAGGTGTGCTTTTAAAAAGAAGCTATTTTGTCATAGTCGCGGCGATATTTAACCTGTCTGGTGTAATATCCCTGCTGATCCCCTGCTGTATGGTCAAAAAAGGAACCAAAAAGGATGCTTTTTACTCTGAAGAAAGTGACTGGCGGTCTGTTGCTGCCGCTTCCCTTTATGCTGCTCATCATGGGCGTGGGGCTGGCGCTGGTATGGTTTAGCCACTTTCAGAAAACCGGGAAGGCGTTTATCAGCCTGGGATGGCTGGCAATATTTCTGTTAAGCCTGCAACCTGTTGCTGACCGTTTACTCAAACCGATTGAAGACAGTTACCCCACCTGGCAGGGAACGCAAAAAGTAGACTATATCGTGGTGCTGGGCGGCGGCTACACCTGGAACCCCCAGTGGGCGCCCAGTTCGAATCTGATCAATAACAGCCTCCCACGTCTGAACGAAGGCGTACGCCTCTGGCTGGCCAATCCGGGATCGAAACTGATCTTTACGGGCGCGGCGGCAAAAACCAATCGCGTGAGTACGGCAGAAGCGGGCGCAAGAGTGGCACAATCGCTGGGTGTGCCGCGCAGCGATATCATCACGCTGGATCAGCCAAAAGATACCGAAGAAGAGGCGGAAGCGGTGAAACAGGCCATCGGCGATGCCCCTTTCCTGCTGGTCACTTCCGCCTCCCACTTACCGCGCGCCATGATCTTCTTCCAGCATGTTGGGTTACATCCGCTGCCTGCGCCAGCCAATCAACTGGCGATAGATTCACCGTTAAATCCGTGGGAGCGAGCAATTCCCTCCCCGGTATGGTTGATGCATAGCGATCGCGTCGGTTATGAAACGCTGGGGCGCATCTGGCAGTGGCTGAAAGGCGCGTCAGGCGAGCCAGGGCAGCAGTGATTTTGTCGCGAGGTCAAAGTTGGAGCGGCTAAAACGCCCGGTATTGACCAGCTGCGCGACTTCGTCCCATAACACATAAAGCCAACGCCGCCAGATGAACGATTCCGCCACTGGCGCGTGTTGCAGATAATGCCAGAGCAACCCTTCCGCCAGCGCATTGTCCATCAGCCGGAACAGTTCATACTCTCGTGGCGCCCACAGCATAACGCCAGGCCCCACCATCGCCAGAAGCTGATCGCTGCGGGCGTCTTTCAGCATACTGCGCAGGCTAAAATTGCCGTGGATGAGCACGCAATTATCATTAAATCCTTCAAACAGCGCAGGCAGGCACTCCCGGGTACGAAACAGAATGCGTTTATCCTGCATGGTTAACCCGGTGTTGTTGAACTGGTTTAACGTCGTCCATAGCACTTCAACACGCTGGCGATACCAGGACGGCCAGATATTTTCCTGCGTATGATCCACCGCGCCCACGCAACCCCGGCTGTCCTGCCGATGCCAGGCTAACAACCCTTCTACAATCTGATCCTTCAACTGCTCCCAGCGCTCAGGCGTGCGGGCGGGCGCTTCCACAGAGACGCCACGCAGACGCTCCAGCAGCAGGACATCAGGCCCGGGGTGTTCCTCATGCGTCATCACGCCATAGACAACCGGCATGCGTACCGTGCCGCTACGCGCCAGCATGGTCGTTTTCCATGCCAGTTGCTGCGCCACGCCAGGGGTCGTAAAACTTCTCGCCATTAGCGGCATCGGGTTTCCCTGACTGTCGTACAGCGACCACAAGGCCGTATCCGCCTTTTCACTCACGCACTCTATACGGCTGAGTTTTTCGCCCAGCAGATGACTCAGTTCGGCTCGCAGCTGTTCCATTTCAGATTGCCCTCATAAACGCCACTGCTTTTATAATGAGCGCCGTATGGACAGATGTCACCCGGATGAGATCAATTGATGAAAAGAAAAATGAAGGGAAAATCGTAACGATACGACACTCCTCCCATTTGTGAGAGGAGTGCGATAGCGGATATCAGCGCATTTCGGCGCGAACGCGCTCAAGATCTTCGGCTGTATCAACGCCCGTTCCCGGGACTTCTTTGGCGACGGCAACATGGATTTTTTCGCCATACCACAGCACACGAAGCTGCTCCAGCATCTCAATATGCTCAAGCGGGCTGGGCTGCCAGTTCACGTAGCGGCGAATAAACCCGGCGCGATAGCCGTAAATTCCCAGATGGCGCAGGAACGTGTCGCCCACGGTCTCAAGGCTTTTCGCAAAACGATCGCGATCCCAGGGGATCGTCGCACGCGAGAAATAAAGCGCATAGCCTTCAGCGTCCAGCACAACTTTCACTGCATTAGGATTAAAGGCTTCTTCAGCACCGTGAATCGGCGCCGCCAGCGTCGCCATACCAACCTGGCGCTGCGCCAGGTTTTCCGCCACCTGACGAATAATCACCGCCGGGATCATCGGCTCATCACCCTGTACGTTCACAATAACGGTATCGTCGCTAAAACCGCATTTTTCAACGACTTCCGCCAGACGCTCCGTCCCGGACTGATGGTCAGCGCGCGTCATGCAAACTTCTCCACCCGCCGCTTCTACCGCGCGAGCGACATCTTCATGGTCCGTCGCGACAATAATGCGTTCAGCGCCAGATTCGCGCGCGCGTTCCAGAACATGCACGATCATCGGTTTGCCGTTGATATCCAGTAAAGGCTTACCGGGCAGACGCGTGGACGAAAAACGAGCGGGAATAATGACCACAAAACTCATGATTTACTCTCATCAGCAGTAATGGAACGCGCTTCCGTTTCCAGCAATACCGGAATGCCATCGCGCAATGGGAAAGCCAGGTTATCCAGTTTGCAAATCAGTTCTTGTTTTTCCTGGTTATACCAGAGTTTGCCGTTGCATACCGGGCAGGCAATGATTTCAAGTAGACGATGATCCATAGTTCCTCCAGATGGACCGGATTGTGAATCCATCAATATTAACATAATCGTTTATGAGACCGCGTCTATTTCCCAGCCATGACGATTTTCTGCAAACAAGCCGGATGGGCAGCTCCCTAGCGTGACGCGACTGGCCTGTTGCCAGCGAGCGAACGCATTAATCGCCTGTAACAACCCTTTTTGCAGCGTCGGGCCCGGTTTAACCCCCTCCTGCAACCAGAGCGATATGACTTCCAGTACGCCCGTTTTGCGATGCATTTTGGCATCCATGCGCCCAACCAACTGCCCCCGATACAGCAGCGGCAAAACAAAATAGCCGTACTGGCGTTTAGGCGCCGGGGTATAGCACTCCAGGCGGTAGCTAAAATCGAACAACTGCTCTGCCCGTTTCCGGTCCCAGACGACGGGATCAAAAGGGGATAAAACCGCGCTATGCGTAGCGGTGAGCTTATTGTTCAGCGCCTGCTCCAGTAGCGGCAACAGATCGGCGTGTAGCCACATTGCCCCCAGCCTGTCGGCCTGAACGGGAACCAGTTGCCCTTGTTCAACGCGGATATCACGCCACGTTTTCACTTCAGGTCGCCGCAGGCGATAGTAATCCGCCAGCCACTGCTCGCGAAAAATCCCCAGACTGCGCGCGCTATTATCCAGCATGGCGATTTCTGCTTCTGCCTGCGACAGTAAATCGCGTTTATCGTCCCAGTGCGGCATCACGCGTTGCGTCAGGTCATACACGCGCTGAAAGTTGCGCCGTTCTACAACCATGACTTTCCCGGCAGTGAACAATCCTTCAAGATGGCGCTTATGCGGCTTCCATTCCCACCATCCACTGGCGCCTTTGCGTGGATGCGCAAAATCCGCTGAGCGCACAGGGCCGTTATGATGAATATGCTGGATCAACTGCGCGATCTCATCGGCATGTTCCTGCATCCACGATGCTTTGTACTTCCAGCCCATCTTCTCAGGCGCCAGCATACGGTGACGAATTAGCGTAAAGTCGCTACGCGGTAAGAAACAGGCCTCATGCGCCCAGTATTCCATGAGTTCGCCACGCGACAACGAGTCGTCCAGCCACTGTTGCGGGTAGTGGCCCAGACGGCTAAACAGCACCAGATAGGGGCTGCGCGCCACAACGTTGATCGTATCGATTTGCAATAAAGACATGCGCGAAATCGTCGCGAGAATATCCGCAGGCAATGCCTGACGGCGGGGCTTTTTCAGCAAACCTTGCGCAGCAAGATGGAGATGACGAACATCCGTAAGAGAGAGATGCGGCAACGACATGTATAACTCCGGGAATCGTTCGCTGCCGCCACATCAATTTGTGCTAGCGAGCCAGCGAGATGAGTTGTTCAAGCAGTGCGTCAGGTTGTTCACCCGACAAACGCGCGTCTACAGGTAAATACCACCAGTTGTCCTCGGCAAATCCCCGGCATTTAACGGCATCTTTTTCCGTCATGACCAGCGTTTGCCCGTCGGTTACTAACGCCTTCACATCGTTAAAGGCGAGAGACTGATGATCGGCCAACGGAACGCATTTCTGTAGCGATGCCCCACACGCTTCGAGCGTAGCAAAGAAACGTGGAGGATGGCCAATCCCCGCCATCGCGACAATGTTGCTTAACTCCGCGACATGACGGCGCTCACCGGTGCATAAATTGACCGCCAGCCCTGGCGCCAGCTGCATCGGAATTTCTCCTGGTCTGGCAACGCCGCCGTTGACGATCACCGCATCTACCGATTTAAGTCGGCTGGCGCGCTCACGCATCGGCCCTGCGGGCAGCCACCAGCCATTGCCAAACCGGCGCACGCCGTCGATGACAACGATTTCAATATCGCGCGCCAGACGATAATGCTGTAGCCCGTCATCCGTTACGATAATTTGTACATCGTGACGCGCGAGAATCGCTTTTACTGCGTCTGAGCGAACCGGCGAGACAGCAACAGGCGCGCCGGTTCGTTGATAGATCAGTACCGGCTCATCGCCCGCTTCCGCAGAGGACGTTTGTGGAGTAAGCAACAGCGGATAAGACGCCGCTTTACCGCCATACCCCCGCGAAACAACCCCTACGCGAATGCCGCGCTGTTGCAGTTGCTCGACCAGCCAGATAACGACCGGCGTTTTTCCGTTGCCCCCCGCCGTAAGGTTACCGACGACAACAACTGGCACCGGCGCACGCCAGGCGCGTTTAATTCCCAGCCGGTAGCACAAGCGAATCCCCCCACTCACCAGGCCATACAGCCAGGAGAGTGGGAGCAACAGACGCCACAGGGGCGATTCACCAGACCAGATGCGGGCGATCATTGGCCAAATTGCATTTTATGCAGTTGCGAATACACACCGCGCTGCTCCAGCAATTCGCGATGGGTTCCACGCTCAACAATAATCCCGTCTTCCACCACGACAATTTCATCAGCTTGTTCAATCGTTGAGAGGCGGTGCGCGATAACCAGCGAAGTACGGTTTTTCTGCAACTCATCCAGCGCGGACTGAATCGCGCGTTCGGATTCGGTGTCCAGCGCAGAAGTGGCTTCATCCAGAATCAGGATTGGGCTGTCACGCAGCAACGCACGGGCAATCGCGATACGCTGACGCTGACCACCGGAAAGCAGTACGCCGTTCTCGCCGATAACCGTATCCAGACCGTCATCCATCTTGCTGATAAAGTCCATGGCATACGCCATACGCGCCGCTTCTTCAATTTGCTCGCGGCTGTACTCTTCAGTACGCGCATAGGCGATGTTGTTCGCAACCGTATCGTTAAACAGGTGCACATTCTGCGAAACCAGCGCGACCTGATTACGCAATGAAGACAGGGTATATTCACGCAGATCGTGTCCATCCATCAGGATATTCCCTTCATTGATGTCGTAGAAGCGCGTGATCAGACTGGCAATGGTTGATTTACCTGAACCGGAACGCCCGACCAGTGCAACCGTCTTACCCGCCGGAATATGCAGATTGATATTGCGCAGCGCAGGCGTTTCACGCCCCGGATAGGTAAAGGTCACATTGCGGAATTCCAGATCGCCCGTCGAACGTTCAATTACGCGTTTGCCTTCGTCTTTCTCTTGCTCGCTATCCAGAATAGCAAACAGCGTCTGGCATGCCGCCATACCACGCTGGAACTGCGCATTGACGTTGGTCAGCGATTTCAGAGGACGCATCAGGGCAATCATTGATGAGAATACGACGGTAATCGTACCCGCAGTCAGGCTGTCCATTACGCTCGGGAAGCTAGCCGCATAGAGAACAAAGGCCAGCGCCAGAGACGCGATCAGCTGAATGATCGGATCAGAGATGGATGATGCAGACACCATTTTCATCCCTTGCAGACGCATTTTATTGCTGACTTTGTCAAAACGCTTCGTTTCAACTTCCTGACCGCCAAAGATAAGCACTTCTTTGTGGCCTTTCAGCATCTGCTCTGCACTGGTGGTCACCTGCCCCATCGTGTTCTGCATGTTTTTACTGATGCTACGAAAACGCTTCGATACCACGCGAATCGCAATAGACACAACAGGCGCCAAAATGACCAGAATGATCGACAGTTGCCAGCTGTTATAGAACATCATGATAAACAAAGCGATGATCGATGCACCTTCACGCACGACCGTAATCAACGCCCCGGAAGACGATGACGCAACCTGTTCTGAGTCATAGGTAATACGAGAAAGCAGTGTCCCCGTTGATTGTTTATCAAAGAATGCAACAGGCATCCCCATCATATGACCAAACAGACGACGGCGCATGGTCATCACCACTTTGCCCGATACCCATGAAATACAGTAGCTGGAAATATAGCTGGTGATACCACGTAATATCATCAGGCCAATAACCACCAGCGGCATCCAAAGCAGCACCGATCGATCTGTTTTACCAAAACCATCGTCCAGCAATGGTTTGAGGAGCGATAACATAAAAGCATCGCTGGCCGCATTGAGGATCAACGCGACACCCGCCACGATCAGCCCAGTTTTGAAAGGCGCAATGGTAGGCCACAGTCGGCGGAACGTCTGCCACGTAGAGAGATCTTTATCGTTATGCATTCAAAAAACCAGCATTTGTTGAAATAGCCGCATATTCTACCCGTTATCCTCTGACACGCCAAACCACTGATGATACCAACGAGGTAAAATTTGCTCCCGTAAACCTCGTATGCGCCAGCCTTGCGGGGAAAAATCCACCGAAATTTGCCCCTGATGCGGGGTATCCAGCCACTGATAACCTTGCTGTTGATAGCGCTGTTTTACCTTCCAGGAAGGCAGACGCCAGGCGTTGTAGCGCGATGCCGACGCCAGCGCGGCCAGGCCCTCAACCCGTTGAATTAACGCTAATGACGACGATGTATTACTGCCATGATGCGGAACCTGAATGATTGTCGCCTGCAAATGACGCCAATAACGACTTAGCATTTTTTGTTCAGCCGGAGATTCAATATCGCCCGTCAGCAAAATACTCTGCTTTCCGTCATCCACTTTAACCACGCAGGAATGGTTGTTGCCCTTTTCCCTGTTTCCTTTAATCGGCCAGTGTGCGCTGAAGGATAGCCCCTGCCACGTCCACTGCTCCGCACGAAAGCACGGCAGATGGCCCTTCCAGCCTAATGGGCTTCGTATCCAGAGCGAAGGCCACGTCTTCTGTAATGATGACAGGCCACCCCGATGATCCAGATGTTCATGGCTCAGGATAATCCCCTCAGGTTCCAGATTGTGCCAGCGTAGCCAGGGAATGATGAGCTGCTGTGCGCTATCGCCATCCGGCCAGGCGCGTCCCGTATCATAAAGTATCGCTTTCCCATTATGCGCGATAACCATCGCCAGCCCCTGTCCGACATCCAGCATATGAACCTGCCACGCCTCCGTGCGCGGCGTACGCCATAACGGCCAGCTCAACAGCAACACGCCAGACAAACAGATCACCGGGTAAGTTCGCCAGGCATTCAATCGCCATGCCATAAGCGTTAACCAGGGAGCCAAAGACAGGTATTGCCAGCGATAATCAATATTAATCCACCCTTCCGGCAGACTTTTCAGCGCCCGGAACAACACGTCCAGAGAGGCGTCAGCCAGCGCCCAGAGGCCTTCTTCAGCCATCAGCGGACCGGTCAAATGGCCGATCATTCCCGCCAGTATCAGTGGTACAGAGATAAATGTAACCAAAGGAACAGCAAACAGATTCGCCAGAAAAGAGGTCACACTTACGCCATGAAAAAGCGCTATTTGCACAGGTAAGAGCAGAAGCGTAATGCCCAACTGTAAGTGAACGAGATCCAACACGACTTTCCCTGCCCGAGGCAACGCCCAGGCCGGTACAGGAAACCACTGATACCAGAAAATAAGCGCAGCGACAGCAAAGGCCGAAAGCCACAGACTTTGCGACAGAACAGCAATCGGATCGGCAATCACTATTGCCGCCAGACAGCAGAACCAGACCTCCCAACCGCTCCATTGTCGACCGCTCAGCTTCAGTAACCCCCACACTACCAGCGCCATAACCGTACGTAACGCGGGTGGTTGTAACCCCGTGAGCCAGGCGTAAAACGTCGCGCACACAATCCCTCCCACTAACGGCGTTTGCCAGTGAATCCAGCGGGTGGGAAGTAAAAATTGCGCGCCACGAATCAATCCTCCCGCCAGCAGTGCGGCAAAGGCGATATGCAACCCTGAAATGGCCATCAGGTGCGCCGTACCAGTATCACGCATAATATTTTTGACTTCTTGCGATACTGATAAACGCTCGCCCATGCCTAATGCCAGGATAACCTGCTGCCAGGGGTAGTGCGCCAGCGTGGTATTGAGGGAAGCAAGATAACGCGCGCGTAAACTACATGACGATTCGATGACCGTCGCATGCAGAAACCGGCCGCTCAGAGGCTGATGTTGCGCGAGCGCATAACGCTGGCTATCAAATCCCCCCTCATTAAGCTGACCATGCACGGCACGGACTTTTAGTTTCATCGCCCAACGTTGACCTGCACACAGTTCGCCGGGCAAATATTGCCCATAAAGAACAACGCCCACCGAGGGAAACAGGCGTTTCCCCTGTACATGGGTAATTTGCCCGTAATGTGTGGTGGCATGATCGGTCGCCGTAATTTGCACCACGGCTTCTTGTGTTGCGCCAGGCAAGGTATTACCCGGCCAGACAGCTTGCTTTGCAGCAAGTATTCCCCAGAGAAAAAACAGCAGGGTCAAGCTGGCGTACTGCGTATATTTATATGGAACAAAGGACAGCGCGCAGGCAAAACAAAATATGCCAATGAGACACAACGAACCGGGAAGTACAGGTAAGAATATTAGCGGAAGAATTCCGCATAATGCACACACGCTGACCGTTGTTATTTTCATAGACACCTCCCTGTTACAGGAAGTGTGCAGATTTAGCTAACGTTTGTCTGGCGACAATTTGTGGTTATTCAGCGCAAATTCCGTGGTTTTCGCGTTGGGAATGCAAGATGCACATAAAAATGCGAGAGGCTTTCCAGTTACGCCTACGAGAACGCATCTGTAGATCTGATGAGTGTAGCGCCATCAGGCGCTGCTTTGTGCCGGATGGCGACGCAAAGCGTCTTATCCGGCCTACGGGAGTCACGGGAGCATATCTGTAGGCCTGATAAGCGTAGCGCCATCAGGCATAGGTTTATGCCTGATGGCGGCGTTAAAGTCTCTTTTCCGGTCGGAACTCAGAAATGAAAAAAGCACCGTTCAGGTGCTTTTTTCTGGATCAAGTTTTTCGTTAAAACTTAACCGTAAATATTGGCGCGATCGCGCAGTTCTTTACCCGGCTTAAAGTGCGGAACATACTTTCCTTCCAGTTCTACTTTATCGCCAGTCTTCGGGTTACGTCCGGTACGAGGTGCGCGGTAGTGCAAAGAAAAGCTGCCGAAACCGCGGATTTCAATACGCTCGCCCTGCGCAAGAGTCGAGGCCATATGTTCCAGCATCTCTTTTACTGCATCTTCAACCGCTTTCGCGGGAATGTGAGATTGCTGGGTTGCAAGTCTTTCAATCAATTCTGACTTGGTCATGATTCCTCCGGTTCCTGTAAGCAAATTGGCTGCTGCTGTTATTGCATTGATTAAGGGCGGCCGTAGCCGCCCTTAGTGCTTGATTACAGGACGAATCTTGTAATCTGTCAAGTAAACTCATCAAACTTCGGGATAAAACACCCGAAGTTTCAGAGAATTACTCGCCTTTAGCTGCTTTGAAAGCTTCAGCCATTGCGTTGTTGGAGAAGTTTGCATCTTCCTGTTTGTTAACAGTTGCGATTGCATCTTTCTCGTCAGCTTCGTCTTTCGCACGAACAGACAGGCTGATTGCGCGGTTTTTACGATCAACGCCAGTGAATTTAGCTTCAACTTCGTCGCCAACGCTCAGAACCAGAGTCGCATCCTCAACGCGGTCACGGGATGCTTCAGAAGCACGCAGGTAACCTTCAACGCCGTCAGCCAGTTCTACGGTTGCGCCTTTAGCGTCAACAGCAGTGACTTTACCGGTTACGATAGCGCCTTTCTTGTTCAGAGCAACCCAGTTGTTGAACGGATCTTCTGCGAGCTGTTTAACGCCCAGGGAGATACGCTCACGCTCTGCGTCAACTTGCAGAACAACTGCTGCGATTTCGTCGCCTTTTTTGTATTCACGAACTGCTTCTTCGCCTGCAACGTTCCAGGAGATGTCAGACAGGTGAACCAGGCCGTCGATGCCGCCGTCCAGGCCGATGAAGATACCGAAGTCAGTGATAGACTTGATTTTACCTTCAACACGGTCGCCCTTGTTGTGGGTTTCCGCAAACTGCTGCCACGGGTTGGATTTGCACTGTTTCAGACCCAGGGAGATACGACGACGTTCTTCGTCGATATCCAGAACCATAACTTCCACTACATCGCCAACGTTAACAACTTTGGACGGGTGGATGTTTTTGTTGGTCCAATCCATTTCGGAAACGTGAACCAGGCCTTCAACGCCTTCTTCGATTTCAACGAAGCAGCCGTAGTCGGTCAGGTTGGTCACGCGACCAGTCAGTTTGGTACCTTCTGGATAACGCTTAGCGATAGCTACCCACGGATCTTCGCCCAGCTGTTTCAGGCCCAGAGATACACGAGTACGCTCGCGGTCGAACTTCAGCACTTTAACAGTGATTTCGTCGCCAACGTTTACGATTTCGCTCGGATGCTTAACGCGTTTCCATGCCATGTCGGTGATGTGCAGCAGGCCGTCAACGCCACCCAGATCAACGAATGCACCGTAGTCAGTGAGGTTCTTAACGATACCTTTAACTTCCATGCCTTCTTGCAGGTTTTCCAGCAGCTGATCGCGTTCTGCGCTGTTTTCGGATTCGATAACGGCACGACGGGAAACCACAACGTTGTTGCGCTTCTGATCCAGCTTGATGACTTTGAATTCAAGCTCTTTGCCTTCCAGGTGCAGCGTGTCGCGCACCGGACGAACGTCTACCAGGGAACCTGGCAGGAACGCACGAATACCGTTCAGCTCAACAGTGAAGCCGCCCTTAACTTTGCCGTTGATAACACCGGTAACAGTTTCAGCATCTTCGTAAGCTTTTTCCAGCGTGATCCAGGCTTCGTGACGTTTCGCTTTTTCACGGGACAGCAGGGTTTCGCCGAAGCCGTCTTCTACTGCATCCAGAGCAACGTCAACTTCGTCGCCAACCTGGATTTCCAGTTCGCCCTGGGCGTTTTTGAACTGCTCAGCCGGAATGGCGGATTCAGATTTCAGACCAGCGTCAACCAGTACGATATCTTTATCAATAGCAACAACAACGCCGCGAACGATGGAACCCGGGCGGGTTTCGATTTCTTTTAAGGACTCTTCAAAGAGTTGAGCAAAAGATTCAGTCATGTTTAATCTTCAGGTTTCATATTTAACGTCCACCTGGCTCCATGCCGGATGGGGTTGTTTCACATACCCACTGTCAATCCATTGCAGCGGGGGTACTACAAATTCGGTCGCACTTAAGCGAGTGCCAGTTTTTGGCGCGCGTATTGTAACGCTTTTTCAATCACTTGCTCAATGCTTAATCGGGTAGAATCCAGAACTAAAGCATCGGCAGCAGGAACCAGTGGCGCGACAGCGCGATTACGATCGCGGTCGTCACGTTCCTTTATCTCGGCCAAAAGGCGTTCAAAGTTAACACTAAAGCCCTTCTCCTGCAACTGTAGCATACGGCGGTGAGCGCGTTCTTCAGAAGACGCATCCAGGAAAATTTTTACTGGCGCATCAGGGAATACCACCGTTCCCATGTCGCGGCCATCGGCAATCAACCCTGGCGCATCGCGAAACGCACGCTGGCGGCGCAAAAGCGCTTCGCGCACGCGCGGGAACGCAGCGACCTGAGATGCCGCGTTCGCGACTTCTTGCGTGCGGATTTCCCCGCTCACATCTTCCCCTTCCAGAATGACTTCCAGATTGCCATTGGTTGAGACAAAACGAACATCCAGATGAGACGCAAGCGGTACAAGAGCGTCTTCAGAGGTGACATCAACATGATGATGTAAGGCCGCCAGCGCCAGTACACGATAAATCGCGCCCGAGTCCAGCAGATGCCATTGCAATGCTTCCGCCATTGCCTTGCACAAGGTGCCTTTACCTGCACCGCTTGGGCCATCAATGGTAATTACCGGGGCAATTGCCGTCATCTTTTTCTCCTTAAACAGGCATACCGTTAACGTGAACGCCGCGCATTATACGCGCCAACGCTCACAATCGTTATCTTTGTATGCAAAAACCCATTTTGTCTGTCATCAGATGAGGAAGATTTGCGCAATTATAGCGGGCTGGCGAAGAGCCAGCCCAAAAGATGACAATGTTTTACTTTTATCAGGCAGGCGTACTAATACGCGCCAGTTGTTCGAAGTAATCCGGGAAGGTTTTAGCGGTACATTTCGGATCGAGAATCGTCACCGGCGTATCCGACAACGCGACCAGCGAGAAACACATCGCCATACGGTGATCGTTATAGGTGCCGATTTCGGCAAACTGCAACTGAGCCGGTGGCGTGATACGAATGAAATCATGCCCCTCTTCCACTTCAGCGCCGACTTTACGCAGTTCCGTCGCCATCGCAAACAGGCGGTCAGTCTCTTTCACACGCCAGTTATAGATATTACGCAGCGTGGTGGTGCCTTTAGCAAACAACGCCGCCGTGGCGATGGTCATCGCCGCATCCGGGATATGGTTCATGTCCATATCCACAGCGTTCAGTTCACCGCGCGTACAGGCAATGAAGTCATCGCCCCAGGTGATAGTGGCGCCCATCTTCTCCAGTACGTCGGCAAAGCGGATATCGCCCTGCATACTGTTGCGCCCAATCCCCGTCACTTTTACCGTTCCGCCTTTAATGGCGCCAGCGGCAAGGAAATAAGAAGCGGATGACGCGTCGCCTTCCACCAGATATTGACCCGGTGAACGATACTGCTGCTCCCCTTTCACCACAAAACGCTGGTAATTCTGGTTCTCAACCTCAACGCCGAATGTTTTCATCAGGTTCAGCGTGATGTCGATATACGGTTTGGACACCAGATCGCCTTTAATTACGATCGTCGTATCCTGCGGCGCAAGCGGCGCGGTCATCAGCAGCGCGGTGAGGAACTGACTGGAGACGCTGCCATCAACCTCAACGTGACCGCCGCTAAAACCGCCGCGCAGACGCAGAGGCGGATAGTTTTCCTGCTCCAGATAATCAATCTTCGCACCGCCCTGACGCAGCGCATCGACCAGATGACCGATCGGGCGCTCTTTCATGCGAGGCTCACCGGTCAGCACGATATCATTTGCCCCCAGGCACAGCGCGGCGGCAAGCGGACGCATCGCCGTTCCCGCATTGCCCAGGAACAGTTCCAGCGCGCCTTCGGCATGTAATACGCCGCCCAGCCCGGTAATTTCACAACGGGTACGGTCGGCGGAAAGGGTATAACTGACCCCCAACGCACTCAGCGCGTTCAGCATATGGCGAACATCATCGCTGTCCAGCAGGTTTGTCAGAACAGTGGTGCCGCTTGCTAATGCCGCCAGTAACAAAGCGCGATTCGAAACACTCTTGGAGCCAGGCAGATTGATGGTGCCATCGACCCGCGCGATGGGTTGTAACGTCAGGGATTCCATGAAACTCAACTCTCAAAAACAGAAATAAAAACCCCACAGGCTGGCTGTGGGGATGAAAAAAGAAAACGAATTAGCCGTGGCGACGCTCGAAATCGACCATGAAATCCGTCAACGCCTTCACGCCTTCAAGCGGCATTGCGTTATAGATAGAGGCGCGCATTCCGCCCACCACGCGATGACCTTTCAGCGCATGCAGACCCGCAGCGAAAGATTCCCCCAGGAAGACTTTATCAAGCGCGCTGTCCGCTAGCTGGAAAGGCACGTTCATACGTGAACGATTCGATTTCGCCACATCGTTACGGTAGAAATCACTGTTATCAATCACGCCATACAGCAGTTCCGCTTTTTGCTGATTGATTTTGTTCATCGCCGCAACGCCGCCCTGCGCTTTCAGCCATTTGAACACCAGGCCAGAAAGATACCAGGCAAAGGTCGGCGGGGTATTGAACATCGAGTCGTTGTCGTTCAGCACGGTGTAATCAAGGATAGACGGGCAAGCGATGTTCGCTTTACCTAACAGATCTTCACGCACGATCACAATTGTCAGCCCCGCCGGGCCGATGTTTTTCTGCGCCCCGGCGTAGATCACGCCATAACGCGACACATCCAGCGGCGCGGAAAGAATTGTGGATGAGAAATCCGCAGCCACAACGACATCCGAACCAAAATTCGGCGTTTCATCAATTGCGATGCCGTCGATAGTCTCGTTCGGGCAATAATGAACGTAAGCGGCGTTATCAGAAAGCTGCCACTCGCTCATCGGTTTGACCGCACGCAGACCGTCAACCGTGACTTTGGCGTCAATCACGTTTGGCGAACAGTATTTTTTCGCTTCTTTGATGGCGCTGGCCGCCCAGTAACCGGCATCAACGTAATCCGCCGACGTTTTATCGCCCAGAATATTTAACGGAATTGCCGCAAACTGCCCACGGCCGCCGCCGTGGCAGAACAATACTTTGTAGTTGGAGGGGATGCTAAGGAGATCGCGAAAATCCTGTTCCGCTTCCTCTGCGACCTGGATAAATTCTTTGCCGCGGTGGCTAATTTCCATTACTGACGTGCCAAGACCGTGCCAGTCACGCAGATCCTGTTGAGCCAGTTTAAGCACTTCCGCCGGTAGCATTGCCGGACCTGAACTAAAATTGAAGACCTGAGCCATTTCCCCTCACCACGTTGCGTTATTATCGCCTCAGCACCCGGACGTCTGCGCAAGGCAGGACGACGGATATTGGGTATAAGTTATTCCTGTGGATATCGGTTTTATCATTCAGTGACACGCGCCGCAATGGGTAAAACTCATCAGGCCAAAAATGCGCGCTACGTCACACAACAGAATCTATCGGATTGACGACATAAAACCGATAGATTCGCTGTCAGGTAGCCCGTTTTACCCGGCTGGCCTTCGACCATTCTGGATTTGCGCCGCGCGGGCGTCATTGACGATCCCCGGCATTCACAGGAACGACGCTACTACGCACTTTTATTTACGCTGCCGGGGCGGCGGCGATAGCGCCGTCAACATAAAACCCGTATCATTGCGCGCTTTCCGTACGACAAAAGTGATTTTCATGACGCAAACATTTATCCCCGGCAAAGACGCCGCCCTGGAAGATTCCATCGCTCGCTTCCAGCAAAAACTGCTCGACCTCGGTTTTCATATTGAAGAGGCCTCCTGGCTGAATCCGGTGCCTAACGTCTGGTCTGTGCATATTCGCGACAAAGAGTGCGCGTTGTGCTTTACCAACGGCAAAGGCGCAACCAAAAAAGCCGCACTGGCTTCCGCGCTGGGTGAATATTTTGAGCGTCTGTCCACCAACTATTTCTTCGCCGATTTCTGGCTGGGTGAAACCATCGCCAATGGCCCGTTCGTGCATTATCCGAATGAAAAATGGTTCCCGCTAACCGATGACGACGCCCTGCCGGAAGGGTTACTGGATGACCGTCTGCGCGCGTTCTACGACCCGGAAAACGAGCTGGCCGGAAGCATGCTTATAGACCTGCAATCCGGTAACGAAGATCGCGGTATCTGCGGCCTGCCGTTTACCCGCCAGTCTGATAATCACACCGTGTATATTCCGATGAACATTATCGGCAACCTGTACGTTTCCAACGGGATGTCGGCCGGTAACACCCGCAACGAAGCGCGTGTGCAGGGTTTGTCTGAAGTGTTCGAACGTCATGTTAAAAACCGCATCATCGCCGAAAGCATTAGCCTGCCGGAAATTCCAGCCGATGTGCTGGCACGCTACCCGGCAGTGGTAGAGGCCATCGCTAAGCTGGAGGCGGAAGGTTTCCCAATCTTCGCTTATGACGGCTCGCTGGGCGGTCAGTATCCGGTTATCTGCGTCGTCCTGTTCAACCCGGCCAACGGCACCTGCTTCGCCTCCTTCGGCGCGCATCCTGATTTCGGCGTTGCGCTGGAGCGTACCGTCACCGAGCTGTTGCAGGGCCGTGGACTGAAAGATCTTGATGTCTTTACCCCGCCAACGTTCGACGACGAAGAAGTGGCTGAACATACTAACCTTGAGACGCACTTCATTGACTCCAGCGGTTTGATCTCCTGGGATCTGTTCAAGCAGGATGCCGACTATCCGTTTGCTGACTGGAGTTTCTCCGGCACCACGGAAGAAGAGTTCGCCACGCTGATGGCAATCTTCAATGCGGAAGATAAAGAGGTCTATATTGCCGACTATGAGCACCTCGGCGTTTATGCCTGCCGCATTATTGTACCGGGCATGTCTGATATTTATCCGGCAGAAGATCTGTGGCTCGCCAACAACAGCATGGGAAGCCATCTGCGCGAAACCCTCCTTGCCCTGCCGGGCAGCGCATGGGAGAAAGAGGCTTACCTCAATCTGATTGAACAATTAGATGAAGAAGGCTTTGATGACTTTACCCGCGTGCGCGAGTTACTTGGCCTGGCGACAGGCCCGGATAATGGCTGGTATACCCTGCGCATCGGTGAGCTTAAAGCAATGCTGGCGCTGGCTGGCGGCGATCTGGAGCAGGCGCTGATCTGGACAGAGTGGACGATGGAATTCAACGCCTCCATCTTTAGCGCTGAACGTGCGAACTACTACCGCTGTCTGCAAACGCTGCTGCTTCTGGCGCAGGAAGAAGACCGCGAACCGCTGCAATACCTGAATGCTTTCGTTCGGATGTATGGCGCCGAAGCTGTTGAAGCGGCCAGCGCGGCACTGAGCGGCGAAGCGGCATTTTATGGGCTGCAAGCGGTTGATAGCGATCTGCATGCTTTCGCATCACATCAGTCCCTGCTGAAAGCCTATGAGAAATTGCAGCGCGCCAAGGCCGCTCACTGGTCAAAATAGAAGCGAATAACCCACTATAGGTAGGTTTAAACAATCGACTGAGCTATATTACGGGGCGCTTTATGCGCCCTGTTTTTTTATTTTTTTGGCAAACGAAAATAAATGTAATAACAAGGTTAAATATTGGTAGTTGATATTACAGATATTAATGTGCTGGTGTTACTTTATTTGCCAATTACTCCATTTTAATTAACTGCCACCGGGGAGGCTCAGCGAAAAAATTCAACTCACTTTATAATTTTTAAAATTTATTTTTATTTGGATAATCAAATATTTACACCGCAATCGCGTAAAAACCACGCATCTTGCGGGCCTATAAGCCAGGCGAGATATGATCTATATCAAATTCTCATCTATAATGCTTTGTTAGTATCTCGTCGCCGACTTAATAAAGAGAGAGTTAGTGTGAAAGCTGACAACCCTTTTGATCTATTACTCCCTGCTGCAATGGCCAAAGTGGCCGAAGAGGCAGGTGTCTATAAAGCAACGAAACATCCGCTGAAGACTTTCTATCTGGCGATTACCGCGGGTGTGTTCATTTCCATTGCCTTTGTTTTCTATATCACCGCCACAACCGGTACAGGCACAATGCCTTTTGGTATGGCGAAACTGGTTGGAGGCATCTGCTTCTCGCTGGGGCTGATTCTCTGTGTTATCTGCGGCGCAGATCTTTTCACATCAACAGTGCTGATTGTTGTCGCGAAAGCGAGCGGCCGAATCACATGGGGCCAACTGGCAAAAAACTGGCTCAACGTTTATTTTGGTAACCTGATCGGTTGTCTGCTCTTTGTGTTGTTGATGTGGCTTTCCGGCGAGTATATGACCGCCAACGGCGGATGGGGGCTTAACGTCCTGCAAACCGCCGACCACAAGATGCATCATACTTTTATTGAAGCTGTCTGCCTGGGTATCCTGGCTAACCTGATGGTTTGCCTGGCCGTGTGGATGAGCTACTCGGGTCGTAGCCTGATGGACAAAGCGTTTATCATGGTATTGCCCGTCGCCATGTTTGTTGCCAGCGGTTTTGAGCACAGCATCGCAAACATGTTTATGATTCCGATGGGGATTGTAATCCGTGACTTCGCCACACCGGAATTCTGGGCCGCAGTGGGCTCCAGTCCGGAAAGTTTTTCTCACCTGACCGTGATGAATTTCATCACCGATAACCTGATTCCGGTCACAATCGGTAACATTATCGGCGGCGGTTTATTGGTCGGGTTGACATACTGGGTCATTTACCTGCGTGGCGACGATCATCATTGCTGATGAGCGTTATACGCAGTAAATAAAAAATCCACTTAAGAAGGTAGGTGTTACATGTCCGAGCTTAATGAAAAGTTAGCCACAGCCTGGGAAGGTTTTACCAAAGGTGACTGGCAGAATGAAGTAAACGTCCGTGACTTCATTCAGAAAAACTACACTCCGTACGAGGGTGATGAGTCCTTCCTGGCTGGCGCGACGAATGCGACCACTGCACTGTGGGACAGCGTAATGGAAGGCGTTAAACAGGAAAACCGCACTCACGCGCCTGTTGACTTTGACACCTCCGTTGCTTCTACCATCACTTCTCACGACGCTGGCTACATCAATAAAGCGCTTGAGAAAATCGTTGGTCTGCAAACTGAAGCTCCGCTGAAACGTGCGATCATCCCGTTCGGTGGTATCAAAATGGTTGAAGGTTCCTGCAAAGCGTACAATCGCGAGCTGGACCCGATGCTGAAAAAAATCTTCACCGAATACCGCAAAACCCACAACCAGGGCGTATTCGATGTTTATACCAAAGACATTCTGAACTGCCGTAAATCCGGTGTTCTGACTGGTCTGCCAGATGCGTATGGCCGTGGCCGTATCATCGGTGACTACCGTCGCGTTGCGCTGTACGGTATCGACTTCCTGATGAAAGACAAATACGCCCAGTTCGTCTCTTTGCAGTCTGACCTGGAAAACGGCGTAAACCTGGAAGCGACTATCCGTCTGCGTGAAGAAATTGCTGAACAGCACCGCGCGCTGGGTCAGATCAAAGAGATGGCGGCTAAATACGGCTGCGATATCTCTGGTCCGGCTACCAACGCTCAGGAAGCTATCCAGTGGACCTACTTCGGCTACCTGGCCGCTGTTAAGTCTCAGAACGGCGCAGCAATGTCCTTCGGTCGCGTATCCACCTTCCTGGATGCGTACATCGAACGTGATATCAAAGCAGGCAAAATCACCGAACAAGACGCACAGGAAATGATTGACCACCTGGTCATGAAACTGCGTATGGTTCGCTTCCTGCGTACGCCGGAATACGATGAACTGTTCTCTGGCGACCCGATTTGGGCAACTGAATCTATCGGCGGTATGGGCGTTGACGGCCGTACTCTGGTTACCAAAAACAGCTTCCGCTTCCTGAACACCCTGTACACCATGGGTCCGTCTCCTGAGCCGAACATCACCGTTCTGTGGTCTGAAAAACTGCCGCTGAACTTCAAGAAATTCGCCGCTAAAGTGTCCATCGACACCTCTTCTCTGCAATACGAGAACGATGACCTGATGCGTCCAGACTTCAACAACGATGACTACGCTATTGCTTGCTGCGTAAGCCCGATGGTTGTTGGTAAACAAATGCAGTTCTTCGGTGCGCGTGCAAACCTGGCGAAAACCATGCTGTACGCAATCAACGGCGGCGTTGATGAAAAACTGAAAATGCAGGTTGGTCCTAAATCTGAACCGATCAAAGGCGACGTTCTGAACTTCGACGAAGTGATGGACCGCATGGATCACTTCATGGACTGGCTGGCTAAACAGTATGTCACCGCGCTGAACGTGATCCACTACATGCACGACAAGTACAGCTACGAAGCCTCTCTGATGGCGCTGCACGACCGTGACGTTATCCGCACTATGGCGTGTGGTATCGCAGGTCTGTCCGTTGCTGCTGACTCCCTGTCTGCAATCAAATATGCGAAAGTTAAACCGATTCGTGACGAAGACGGCCTGGCTGTAGACTTCGAAATCGAAGGCGAATACCCGCAGTTTGGTAACAACGACTCTCGCGTTGATGACATGGCGGTTGACCTGGTAGAACGTTTCATGAAGAAAATTCAGAAACTGACCACTTACCGTGGCGCTATCCCGACTCAGTCTGTTCTGACCATCACTTCTAACGTTGTGTATGGTAAGAAAACCGGTAACACCCCAGACGGTCGTCGTGCTGGCGCGCCGTTCGGACCGGGTGCTAACCCAATGCACGGCCGTGACCAGAAAGGTGCTGTTGCCTCTCTGACCTCCGTTGCAAAACTGCCGTTTGCTTACGCTAAAGATGGTATCTCTTACACCTTCTCTATCGTTCCGAATGCACTGGGTAAAGACGACGAAGTACGTAAAACCAACCTGGCGGGTCTGATGGATGGTTACTTCCACCACGAAGCGTCCATCGAAGGTGGTCAGCACCTGAACGTGAACGTGATGAACCGTGAAATGCTGCTGGACGCGATGGAACACCCGGAAAAATATCCGCAGCTGACCATCCGTGTATCAGGTTACGCAGTACGTTTTAACTCCCTGACTAAAGAACAACAGCAGGACGTTATTACTCGTACCTTCACTCAGACCATGTAATTGGGTTTTGACTGAAATCGTACTGTAAAAAGCGTACAATAAAGGCTCCACGTAAGTGGGGCCTTTTTAACAACTAAGTCTCTTTCGCCAGCTATCTATACTCAATGGATGACTGCCAAAACAGACTCGACACAGTTAATAACTGTGCACTAACACGGCCCCGGATGGGCCACATCTGGAGAAACACCGCAATGTCAGTTATTGGTCGCATTCACTCCTTTGAATCCTGTGGTACCGTTGACGGCCCGGGCATCCGCTTTATTACGTTCTTCCAGGGCTGTCTGATGCGATGCCTGTATTGCCATAACCGCGACACCTGGGATACGCATGGCGGCAAAGAAGTTACCGTTGAAGATCTGATGAAAGAGGTCGTCACCTACCGCCACTTTATGAACGCATCCGGCGGCGGCGTAACGGCTTCCGGCGGCGAAGCGATCTTACAGGCAGAGTTTGTTCGCGACTGGTTCCGCGCCTGTAAGAAAGAAAGCATCCATACCTGTCTTGATACCAACGGCTTTGTTCGCCGCTACGATCCGGTCATCGATGAACTGCTGGAAGTCACCGACCTGGTGATGCTTGACCTGAAGCAGATGAATGACGAGATTCATCAGAATCTGGTTGGCGTATCCAACCATCGCACGCTGGAGTTCGCCAAATACATCTCCGCAAAGGGCATTAAGACCTGGATTCGCTACGTTGTGGTGCCGGGCTGGTCTGACGATGACGACTCAGCACACCGTCTGGGCGAATTCACCCGCGATATGGGCAACGTTGAAAAAATCGAACTGCTGCCCTATCACGAGTTAGGCAAACACAAATGGGTCGCAATGGGCGAAGAATACAAGCTTGATGGCGTTAAACCGCCGAAGAAAGAAACCATGGAGCGCGTAAAAGGTATTCTTGAGCAGTACGGTCATAAAGTGATGTACTGAGTTATTTTGTCGGTATCGCCGGATGGTGACGCGAAAACGTCTTATCCGGCCTACAGACTTCATACCTGATCACATAAATTAAACGTGCGCCACAGGGGTCGGCGTATGTCCTGCGTTGCGCAGCAGCATAAGCAAATAAACAAACGAGACGCTGGCAATCATAATAAACAACAGATTATCAGAGTAATTCTGCATCAGCATCGCGGTAAATGACGGCCCCAGCAGGCTGCCTACGGTATAGCTGAGCAGCAACGCCTGGTTCATTGCCACAAGCTGATGACGTTCTACCTTTTCACAAGCCCAGGCCATCGCGACGGGATAGAGCGTAAAGCCTGCCGCCCCCAGAATGAATAAGGCGGGCGCCATCGCAGCCTGAGTCAGCATGGCAATACTGCCGAGGATCACCACAAAGACCTGTACACGCAGCACCAGAAGACGGCCAAACTTATCGGCCAGACGACCAATCGGCCATTGGCCTAAAATACCGGCGCTCACCAGCACGGCCATCCAGAAACCGATGCTCGCATTGCTAATCCCCTGATGATTAAGGTACAGCGGCATCAGGCCATACAGCGATCCCAGTACAATCCCGGAAATAATGCATCCGTTTACACCTAACCGCGCCTGACGCAGTCTCAGCATTGACGTAATCGGCGTCGTATCGTGTTCTTCCGACTGCTGGTTCAGGATACGGGTAAAGAGCAGCGGCAAAATGCCCGCCAGAATCATGCCGGTTACCCACGGCAGAACGCTCATTAATTCTGTCGGAACTTTACTGACCAGCAGTTGCCCCAAAAACGTTCCCACGTAATAGACCATCATGTACGCAGCCAGTAACCGCCCACGATTACGGGATGTTCCGCTGCACATCAAAGCGCTTTCCACCACGACCCAAATCATGGCGCAGCCCACGCCGGCAACAAAGCGCCAGGCCAGCCAGCTCCAGAAACCAATCATCATGCCCAGCCCTACGCAACCCGCCGCAAAAATGAGCGAGGCAATATAGTAGCTGCGGTTAAATCCCAGGCGCTTGATTAAATACCCGGTAAGCAACGTCCCAACCAGATTCCCGGTAAAGTAGGACGAACTGACCATACCGACCTGCCAGGTTGCCAGGCTTTCCTGGGCAAGCCACAAGGGGACGAGCGTGTTTAATACTGCGATCGCCAGAGTCAACAAAAGCAGGCCGCACAGCAAAAGCATGACGGGCCGGGTATAGATGGACATGGATAAAAACCGTGAGGAAGTTCAAATTTCATGCGCATCATGCCACCAACAAAAACATTGTCAATCTACCCGAATCGCGGCATTACGCGCTTTCCCGCCCTTCGATTTGAAATACTGATTCATGGCATGAAAGAGCAGCATCCGATAAACATCATGTTATTGTTTTAATTGACCTAAAACAAAACTGCCGCGTTTCGTTCAGTCGAAAAATTTCATGGTTCCTGCAACATCATTTTTCCGGTCTATGCTTTTGGGGAAGACAACACACCGGAATGGCTTTTGATGTAACGCTAACTCTCATCAGGAGAAGATAATGACTAAGCCTTACGTTCGTCTCGATAAAAATGATGCTGCGGTTCTTTTAGTTGATCACCAGGCGGGGCTGCTGTCTCTTGTACGAGACATCGATCCTGACAAATTCAAAAATAACGTTCTCGCACTTGGCGATTTAGCCAAATACTTCAACCTCCCCACTATCCTTACCACCAGTTTCGAAACGGGGCCAAACGGGCCGTTGGTGCCGGAATTGAAAGCACAGTTCCCCGATGCCCCCTACATTGCACGCCCCGGAAACATCAACGCGTGGGACAATGAAGATTTCGTGAAAGCTGTTAAGGCGACAGGTAAGAAGCAGCTCATCATTGCGGGGGTTGTCACGGAAGTGTGCGTGGCCTTCCCCGCCCTCTCTGCGATTGAAGAAGGGTTCGATGTGTTTGTCGTGACCGATGCGTCAGGCACCTTTAATGAAATTACCCGTCACTCCGCCTGGGATCGCATGTCGCAGGCTGGCGCACAATTAATGACATGGTTTGGCGTGGCGTGTGAGTTACACCGCGACTGGCGTAATGATATCGAAGGTCTGGCGACGCTGTTCTCTAATCACATTCCTGATTATCGCAATCTGATGACCAGCTACGACACGTTAACTAAGCAGGAGTAAAAAACCAGGGACATATTGCCTGATGGCGGCTCGCGCC